>NZ_CP060490.1:0-1411861 GCF_014334055.1 Oscillibacter hominis | reverse complement strand
CGCTGATCAACACCACCGGGAACTCCGGCATGGCAAAGGGCGGCAGCGGAGACGTGCTGGCCGGGATGCTGGTCTCCCTCCTTGCCCAGGGGGCCGGGCCCATGGCTGCCGCCGGAGCGGCGGTGTGGCTCCACGGAAGGGCGGGGGACCTGGCCGCCCAAGCGCTGACGGAGTACGCCATGACGCCGCAGGATATGATTGGCCGGATCCCCGCCGCCTTCCAAAGCATCCGAATCTGAAAATTGAAGGGGGAGACCGTGTGCGCAGGCTGATGCTGCTTTTTTGCGCACAAATGCTGCTGGTTCTCTGTGCGTGCGGCGCCGCGCCGGAGGAAGAGGAGAGTCTGTTGGAGCGCTACCGTTCTGCGGACAGCTTTACCATGGAGGCGCAAATCACCTTTGGAGCGGAAGATCAGGCCCAGTCCTACACCCTGCGCTGTGCGTATGAAAGCGAAGGAACCTCTGAGGTGGAGGTGGTGGAGCCGGAGTACCTGGCCGGGCTGAAGGCCTCCGTGGAGGGAGAGAATCTGACGCTGACCTACGCGGACATGGTGCTGCCGGCCGGGACGCTGAGCAGCGAGGAAATCTCCCCCGCAATGGCGCTTCCGCTGCTGATGCGCTCGCTCCGGGAGGGCTGGCTGATAGAGGAGAGCCGGGAGGACTGGGGAGAAACGCCCTGCGTCCGGGTCAGCTGCGACCTGACCGGGGAAAACGGAGGCAAGGTGGTGTCCACCGTCTGGCTCAGCGAGGAGAGCGGGGCACCGGTCCACGGGGAAATTGCGGTGGATGAGGAAATAATTTTAAAGGCGGAGTTTACGGAGTTTACATTTGGTGATACAATAGGGCAGGAATTGACACAGCAGGAAGCGTCGTAGGATGCGGCGCCCTCCGGATCAGAGCAAGGGGAAATGGAAACGATGGAAAAAACGCTCAGGCGTACGTGGGCGGAGATCAATCTGGACCACTTGGCATACAATTATCAGGCGCTCCGCCGCCAGGCCGGGCCCCAGGCAAAATTCCTTGGCGTGGTCAAGGCGGACGCCTATGGGCATGGCGCCGTGCACGTGGCCCGGAAGCTGGAGCAGCTGGGCGCGGATTATCTGGCCGTATCCAACGTGGAAGAGGCGGAGGAACTGCGCCAAGGGGAAATCCATCTGCCGATCCTTGTACTGGGGTATACCCCGTCGGAAATGACCTCCGTCCTGATTGCACACAACGTGGCCCAGGATGTGCCGTCTCTGGAGATGGCCCGGGCCTATTCCAAAGAGGCTTCGGCGGCGGGCAGCACCCTCAGGGTGCACCTGAAGCTGGATACCGGCATGGGCCGGCTTGGCTTTCAGTGCGACGAGGCCCACTTTGAGCGCAGCCTCGATGAGATTTTACAGGCGGTGCGGCTGCCGGGCCTGGAGTGGGAGGGCATCTTTATGCACTTTTGCGTGGCCGATGAGCCGGAGTGCGCCGACCACCGGGCCTTTACCAAGCTTCAGTTTGAGCGCTTCCGCCATATGGTGGAGGAGGTGGAGCGCCGGGCCTGCATGCGCTTTGCCATCCACCACTGCGCCAACAGCGGGGCCACGGCCTACTATCCCGAATTTGCCTGGGATATGGTGCGGCCCGGCATCCTGCTCTACGGTACGGGACAGGTTTCACGGGATTTGGGGTTGAAGCCGGTGATGGCGCTGAAGACCGCTGTGGGGCAGGTGAAGGAGTTTGAGCCCGACACCTCCGTCAGTTATGGGCGGACCTACTTTACCGGACGGGGCCCCAGCCGCATCGGCGTTCTGCCCATCGGATACGCCGACGGGTTTTCCCGCTGCCTTTCCAACCGCTGGCAGGTGCTGACCCGGGAGGGGGAGGCACCCATCCGGGGCCGGATCTGCATGGACATGTGTATGGCCGATCTGACGGACCTGCCGGGTGTGGGCCCCGGCGACGAGGTGGAGGTTTTTGGAGAGCACAACTCCGTGGACCGCATGGCGGAACTGGCGGGCACCATAACCTATGAACTGCTGTGCGCGGTATCCAGGCGGGTGCCAAGGATCTATCTGGAAGGCGGCAGGGCCGTCGAGCGAAACCTGATGCTGCAGCTGTAACACAAGTGAATCAAGCACTCTGTCCGGAGCTCGCGCATAGAATGACTCGGGGTCTGGGAACGCTGGAATTTTCAACAGCCAAAGTATAAATTCCGCGGATGCGTGGGAGAATGAGAGTGGCCTCATTCCTGCTGGGGAATGACGGGTACTTCTTTCGGCGGAGTGTGAACTTTGTGGATACAAGCGTAAAGCGCGGCGACATTTATTACGCCGACCTCAGCCCGGTGGTAGGCAGCGAGCAGGGAGGCGTCCGTCCGGTTCTGATCATTCAAAACGATACCGGCAACCGGTACAGCCCCACTGTGATCGCGGCTGCGATCACCTCACAGACAGGGAAAGCCAGACTGCCCACCCACATTGAACTTTCTGCTGCCCGTTCCGGTTTGACCCGGGATTCGGTGGTGCTTCTGGAACAGGTCCGTACGCTGGATAAGCGCAGGCTGCGGGAGAAGATGGGAAAGGCCGACGATGCGGTGATGGAGCAGATCGATACGGCGATAGCAGTGAGTTTTGGTCTGCAGCAGCACGACCAACTGGTATAGAGCAGAGCGCCGCGAAAAAGAATACATATTTCTTTTTCGCGGCGCCTTACAAAAGAAAGGGAGATCGCCATGAAGAAAAACAACTGGATCTTTCGCGCAGTGTGCATGACCCTTGCCAGCCTGATCTTGACGGCAACCGTCTCAGTGGCTGCGGACGTGGGCTCCTCCGGGGACCCGCTGGTGACGCTCAGCTATCTGAATGATACATATTTCAACGCTATCCTCAGCAAGGTGGACAGCAGGATCGCCGCCCAGGGAGGCGGCTCCGGTACGTCAGGTACAGCTTCCACCTTTACCCTGGTGACGCTGAGCAGCGGCCAGACGCTCAAGGGCGGCATCGGCTGTGAGGTCATGCTCCGGGTGGGGACAGCCACCTGCTCCGCATCCTCCACGCCGGGCCTCATCGACACCACCGACGCCACCACGCTCAATAACGGCGGGGCACTGGTGAAGAACCATGTGTATATGATGACCATTGAAGACCGGGGCGTGAAGGCCACGGCGGCTACGGTCAAACTAATGGTCCGGGGAGAATACACCATAAAGTAACCGTATAGACAAGGGCGTCCGTGCATAGACATAGCACGGGCGCTCTTTTTTCGTTCCACGCTCCGCCGCGCCGCCGTGAGGCGGAGGCAGGCCGCATTCGAAACCATATGCAAAAAAGAGCCGGGCTATGTTCTGTATGGGAGGTGAGGTCCATGGAAACCTATCCGCTGTATCTGGACGGGACCCTCTCCGGCAAGCTGATCTGCCGCCGGGACGGGTTGTATCTGACCTTTGAGGCCTACTGCTTCCGCCCCGACAATGGGCTCTATCGCGCCTATGCCGTGGGGGAGCGGGGCGAACTGATGTTAGGGGTGATGGAGCCCAGGGGCGAGGACCTGTACCTGGCCCGGCACCTTTCCTGCCGCGAGGCAGAGGCGGCGGGACCGCTGCGCTGCTGCGAGGCCCGGGCTGTTTTTCCCCGGGCGGAGGAGGGATGGAGGACCCTGGAGCATCCGGAGGAATTTTTCCGCACTGGCTTTTTTAAGGGCCAGCTCCGGGATGTGGAGGGAGCGCTTTGGAGGGAGCGGGATGGGGGACGGCAGCTGGCGCTCCCCTTTGACAGCCGCAGGCCGTTTTTGCTGACAGAGCTCTTTTGCTTTGCCAGGATCCGTTCACTCCAGGGCAGGCAGTACGCGGTCTTCACCTTTGACCGGCAGGACCAGCCTGTCCTTTTGTGAAGGCCGAAACGCGGGGCACGGATGATTTTTATTCCCGGGCCGCGAACGGAAAGAAAAAATTTGATTTATGTATACCACTCTCTGTAGTGATGTGATATAATGCCAATGGCTGTATCTGGTGGATATCCCGGCATGAGATCATTGACAGAGAAAGAAAATGAAGGATATGCAAGATACGAAAGGATGAAGAAGATGAATTGTCCCTATTGTGGTTATGGAGAGAGCAAAGTAATCGACTCCCGTCCGGCGGATGAGGGAAACAGCATCCGCCGCCGCAGAGAGTGCCTTTCCTGCGTCAAGCGCTTCACCACTTACGAAACGGTGGAAAGCCTGCCCATGGTGGTCATTAAAAAGGATGGCAGCCGGCAGAGCTTTGATCGGAGGAAGGTCCTGGGCGGCATGATGCGGGCCTGTGAAAAACGGCCTGTCTCCATGGCGCAGCTGGAACAGATTGCAGAGGAGATCGAGCAGAATTTGCAAAATTCCCTGGAGCGGGAGATCAGCACAGAGCTGATCGGCGAGCAGGTCATGGACCGGCTCAAAGCGGTGGATGAGGTGGCCTACGTCCGCTTTGCCTCCGTATACCGCCAGTTCAAGGACATCAATACCTTTATGAGTGAACTCAATAAACTGCTGGAAAATAAGTGAGCACATTTTTGGCGCTGAGCTGTTCCATCTCCGCGAGCAGGGCAAGCTGTGAACGCAGGTCCTGGGATTCGGTGAGAAAATCGCTCAGCTCCTCCTGGGCCGCCAGGGCGGATGTGCGCAGGAAGAGGGTCTCAGCCTGATCCAGTTCCCCGTGGCGCTCCACGATGTGGAGCCAAGTCTGCTTTGTGCCCCACTGCTGATAGCAGTCCTCCACCGCGCGGCGCGCGCTGTCCCAATCCCCCTGAAGGGCGCTGTCCTCTGCCTTAAGCAGCAGGGCGTCCCACTGGCCCACGGCCTTGCTGACCAGGGCGCCGTTGACAAGAGACAGAGCCAGGATCAGCGCCAACAGGGAAACCGGTACCCAGAGTGATTTCATTTAATTGTCCTCCTTTGGAATGCAGCAGACCGTCCCCTCCTGGTCCAACGTGAGGAGAAAGACCTGGGCGGGATCCTGGAGCTTGTGCTTCTTTAGTTCCTTGCGCAGCCAATTGATACTTTTTCCGCAGGCATACAGGTTTGTGGTCATCACCCGGCCGTCGTTGACTAAGATCACCGGCAGTGTGGCCCGATTTTCCGGCGTGATCCCCATATCCCGGGGCGTCACCGGAGCATTGGCCGGGTAGGGGAGGACCGAAAGCTGGCCTGAGTTTTCCAGGATGGCGTATTTCACGGTGGATGGATTGCTGATCCCCTGCCCCCGCAGCTCCTCCATCAGCTCGTCCAGCGTAAAACGGTTTTTCCGCAGCACGTCCTGGCAGATACGGCCGTCCTCAATCAAGATGGCGGGCGTTCCGCAGACAAAGGCGCGGAAGCGGAGGCTTTTCAAAGAGCAGTAGGAGAAGAGGGTGGAGAGCGCCAGAAGCGTCAGAATGGGAATGACGCCGGCCAGCAGGGGAATCCCGAAATCCTGCATGGGTACGGTGGCCAGGTCGGAGATCATCATGGTCAGGGCCAGTTCCGCTGGCTCCAACTGGCCGATCTGCCGCTTTCCGGTCAGGCGCAGCCCTAACATAATCATCAGATACAGGATCACCGTTCGTAAAAAAGCGGTTGACATAGCAAATCCCTCCCACAGTCAGTATCTGCGGGGAAAGTGGAAATTATCCCTTTGCCCTTGGTCGGGGCGGAGGGCAGCATACGCAGAAGAGAAAGGAGGAACATGGGCCCGTCCCATCATAAGCGCCATGTGCCTGTCCTGTGAAGTTAGAGGCAGGATAACGAGGAAAAGAGTGAATCGAGGATTCGGCGGATGCTCTTTCGTACCGTCCACGGGTGCGTTACGCAGCTTGTAAATATGCGGGCGACCGCAAAACAGAGAGGCTGCGGCCGTGAGGAAGCGACAAATGACTGCGCGTTTGTCCTGTATGACCAAATATCATTCAGGAGGAGTATTTTATGTGTGGAATTATCGGATATGTGGGCCACGAGCAGGTGGCGCCCATTTTACTTCAGGGCCTGCGCCGCATGGAGTACCGCGGCTATGACTCGGCCGGCGTGGCCATCTGCTCGGCCCAGAAGGGGCTGCAGGTGAAAAAGACCAAGGGCCGCATCCAGGCGCTTTCGGACTTGATCCACGGCGGCAGCGATCTGGAGGGGACGGTGGGGATCGGCCACACCCGCTGGGCCACCCATGGGGAGCCGTCCAATGTCAACGCCCACCCCCATGTCAGCGAATCGGGCAAGTTTGCCCTGGTGCACAACGGCATCATTGAAAACTACATGGAGATCAAAGAGGCGCTTCAGAAAAAAGGCGTCCAATTTACATCAGACACGGACTCCGAGGTGGTGGCCCAGCTGTTGGAGTACTTTTATCAAGAGTCCGGAAACATGCTGGAGGCGGTATCCCGCGTATTGGGGCGGATCCAGGGGTCCTACGGGCTTGCCATCCTCTGCGAAGAGGACCCGGACACCATGATTACCGCCCGGAAGGACAGCCCGCTGATCCTGGGCTATGGCGACGGGTTCAACTTCGTGGCCTCCGACGTGACGGCCATGATCCAGTACACCCGGGACATCAGCTACATGGAAGACGGGGAGATCGCCGTCCTGACCCGGGATGGAATCCAGGTGTACAATTCGCTGCTGGAGCCGGTGGAAAAGCAGCACAGCTATGTGGACTGGGAAATTTCCGCGGCGGAGAAGGGGGGGTATCCCCACTTCATGCTCAAGGAGATCATGGAGCAGCCCGAGGCCTTCCGCAAGGCGGTGTTCCCCCGCATCAAGGACGGCCGTGTGGTGTTGGAGGACCTTCACATTACGCCGGAGTACATCCGAAACATCCAAAAAATCGACATCATCGCCTGCGGCTCCTCCTATCATGTGGGTATGGTGGGCAAGTACAACCTGGAGCGGCTTTTGAGAAAGAGCGTGGAAGTGGTGCTGGCTTCGGAGTTCCGCTACTGCGATCCCTTGGTGGATGAACACACCCTGGTCATTGTCATCAGCCAGTCCGGTGAGACGCTGGACACCATGGCTGCCATGCGGGAGGCGAAGCGCCTGGGTGCCCGTACGCTGTCCATTGTCAACGTGGTGGGCTCCTCCATCGCCAAGGAGTCAGACGACGTGCTTTACACCTGGGCCGGGCCGGAGATCGCCGTGGCCACCACCAAGGCCTACTCCACCCAACTGGCGGTGCTGGACCTGGTGGGACTTTACTTTGCCGACCTCCTTGGCACCATTGAGGCGGAGGAGTATTGTGCCATCGTTGAGGAGATGCTGTGCCTTCCCGCCAAGATGGAGGAGGTTTTAAAGAAGACGGAGGATGTCCAGTATTTTGCCTCCCGGTATTTTAACCATGCCTCTGTATTTTTCATCGGCCGGAACTTAGACTACGCCCTTGGGCTGGAGGGCTCGCTGAAGCTGAAGGAAATCTCCTACATCCACTCCGAGGCCTATGCCTCCGGCGAGCTGAAGCACGGCACCATCTCCCTCATCGAGCCTGGCACCCTGGTGGTGGCCCTTGGGACCTATGCGCCGCTGTTCGACAAGGCCATGAGCAATGTGGTGGAGGTCAAGGCGAGAGGGGCCGAAGTCCTGGCCCTGACCACGGACAGCTTCCGGGAAAAGATGGAGAAAACTGCGGACAGCGTCCTGTGCATCCCGGACACCCATCGGATGCTCCAGCCCTCTTTGGGTGTTTTGCCGCTTCAGCTTTTCTCCTACTATGTGGCGCTTCAGAGGGGCTGCGACATTGACAAGCCCCGGAACCTTGCAAAGAGCGTGACGGTGGAGTAAAAATCGGATCCAAAAGAGAGTCCATGTGGAATCCAGAAAAAGTTCCGCAAATGGCTGCCATTTGCGGAACTTTTTTATACTGGATTTCGACAAAATACCAAAGAATTCGTACAAAGGAAAGGAACGGATATGGGGAACACGCTACGGGTGACGATTGTGGGAGCGCTGTTGGCGGCACTGCTTTTGGGCAGCGCGCAGGCCAGCTTCACAGATACCGAGGGCCACTGGGCCTACAGTGCCATCAGCAAATGGAGCGAGCAGTACGGGATCATCAAGGGGTATGAAAACGGGACTTTCCAGCCCAACAGTTCCATCACCCGCGGGGCTTTTTCCGTTATTTTGGACCGGGTGATGCATTATCAGGCCGCCTCGGCGGCGGAGACCTTCACCGACACGCTGGGCACCTGGTGCGAGTCTGAGGTGCTGAAGTTGAACGCCGCCGGCGTCATGTTAGGCAATGAGGGCAGGGCGCTGATCTGGGACACCATCAGCCGCCAGGAGGCGGTGACCATGGTGGCCCGCGCCTTTGGCATTCCCGAGGCGGCGGAGGAGTCCGCCTATTCAGACGCCGGGCACATCTCCGATTTTGCAAAAGGCTATGTGGCCGCCATGGCCCGTTACCTCACCGACACCGAAGGGAACCTCTTCCGGCCCCGTGACGCCATCACCCGGGCGGAGGTGGTGAGCCTGTTGGACAACATGGTTTCCGTCCTCTATCAGAAGCCCGGCTCCTATTCTGAGGAGGTGAACGGCAACCTGATGGTCAACGCGCCGGATGTGGTTCTTGCCGACATGCACATTGCGGGCGACCTGATCGTGGCGCCGGGGGCCACTACGGCCGTGACCATGAAAAACGTCACGGTGGATGGCAGCATCCGCAATTTCAGCAGCCACGAGGTTGCGGTGGACGAAACGCCCCAGGTTCCCGATCCGCCTGTGGACCCATCGGAAAACCACACTCCCGCCGGGTCGGCCCTGACGCCTACCGGAAATGTCACCGGGGAGACCATCTCCTATAGCGGAAACCGGATCCCGGTGCTTCAGGGGGTGAAGGTGAATGATCTGGATCAGAGCGGCTTTTACTGGGAAAACGGCCGGCTGAACTATGGCGCGGGCAATTACACGGCCCGCTTTGGCATCGACGTGTCCGCCTATCAGAACCGGGCCTGTCCCAACACCACCATCGACTGGGAGGCCGCCGCCGCGGACGGCGTGAATTTTGCCATGATCCGGGTGGGCCTGCGGGGCACCTCCAGCGGCAAGCTGAACGCGGATGCCTTCTATGCAAAGAACCTGGAGGGCGCCCACGCGGCAGGGATTGAGACCGGGGCCTACTTCTTTGCCCAGGCCATCACCGTGGAGGAGGCCATTGAAGAGGCGGACTTCGTCATCAGTTTGTTGGAAGGGCACAATATCACCGGGCCTGTGGCCTACGACTGGGAGATGCATGATTCCTCTTACCGAGTCTATGGCACTGACCCTGGCGTAGCCTCCGCCTGCGCCCTGGCCTTTTGCGACCGGATTGCCCAGGCCGGCTACCAGCCTATGATCTATATGGGCAACTATGTGGGCTACATCAAGTACGGCGAATACATGGATCAGCTGAACAAGTATCCCATGTGGTTTGCCGAGTATAAAACCACAGCGTCGGAAAAGCTCTATCCGACCTTCTACTATCAGCCCAATTATTGGCAGTACTCCAGCAAGGGCACGGTGGCCGGAATCACCGGCGACGTGGACTGCAACCTCCAGCTCATTCCCCGGTGAGATAAGATAGGGAAACGCCCGGCGTTTTATACGCCGGGCGTTTCTTTTTTATTCGCACATCGGATGTCCTGGAGCAGCAGGAGAGCCTTGCCCAAAACCAAGGAATGCCATTCCGGATACCTATACGTACAAGAATGTTTGCCGCTGGATTTAATTGACTTTCTGTTCCCAATATGCTATGATTCCGCTGCTGTTGACTGAAAAAAGGCGGCGAATGAAGTCCAGATTTCGTTCAAATCACATGGCTGAGAAAGCCTGTTTCGTAGAAGGGATGGGATGTATGTTTCCTGAGCTGAGAAGAAAGCGGCAGGCACTGTCCGGAGAAGAGTGTGCCGCGGTCCTGAATAGAGGAACCTCCGGGGTGTTAGCGCTGTACGGAGAAGGGGGGTATCCCTACGCTGTGCCGCTGAGCTATGTCTGGGATGGGGAGAAGCTCTACTTCCACTGTGCCAAAAGCGGGCATAAGATGGACGCGGTCCGGAGAAACAACAGGGCGTCCTTCTGTGTCATCGACCGGGATCAGGTGGTTCCGGAGGAGTACACCTCCTATTTCAGAAGCGTCATTGTGTTTGGAACAATACGCAGTCTGGAGGACGATGGTGAGAAGCGGGCTGCTGTCGAAAGGATCGCCCTCAAATACGCGCCGGACGACAGCGGGGAAAACCGGGAACGGGTCATCCAGCGGGAGTGGCCGGCCCTTGGCGTGCTGGAACTGACCGTTGACCACATGACGGGTAAGGAGGCCATTGAGCTGGTATCTGCAAAGGACAACCGGTGATCCTGCGGCAATCAAAGAGCAGCGCCGAATTCATTCGGCGCTGCTCTTTTCCTGTTCCGGATCGGGGTTTTGTGTCGGTTCGGGTTTGGGGCGACGCTGGGCCACGACCACACCGGCGGTAATCAGCCCCGCGCCAAGGATGGCCGCAAAGGAGATGGGCTCTTTCAACAGCAGGGCAGCTGCCACGATGGTGATGAAGGGCACCAGATAGATGTAGCTGTTTGTCTTCACCACGCCAAGCCGCTCCACTGCGGTGGCCCAGAAGACATAGCATGCTGCGCTGCCGACCAGGCCCAGAAAGAGGAGGCAGAAGAGAGGCGTGGGTTCTTTCAACGCGGAGAGAGTGAGGGGCTTCCCCTCAATCAAAATCAGGGGCAGGGCGGTGAGAATCCCCCAGAGCATGGTGCGCCGAGTCACCAGGAAGGAGTCATATTTGCTGGCAAAGCGCTTGAGAAGCATAGAGTAAACCGCCCATGAGATGGCGGCGCAAAGGGAGAGAAGGTCCCCAATGGGATTGACCTTCAGCACAAAGGCACCGTTATACACCACCAGTACCACGCCGGTGATGGCGATGAAAAAGCCCCAGACCGAGCTGGAGCGCAGCTTTTCATCCCGGGTACAGAAGTGGGCCAGCAGAGCGGTGAGGATGGGCGCGGTGGCCACAATGATGCTCACGTTGGCGGCCAGGGTGTAGAGAAGGGCTGTGTTCTCCGTGAAGAAGTAAAGGGTCCCCCCAAACACGCCCATCAGAAGGAAACAGAGCTCCTCCTTTTTGCTCAGCTTCAGGCGGCGGGGACGAATGATCCAGAGGGCGATGTAGGCCAGGATGAACCGCATAAAGAGAATTTGCAGTGGCGAAAAGATGCCCAACAGTTTTTTGCTTGCTATAAATGTGGTGGCCCACACAGTGACCGTGATGATGGCCAACAAGTGTGCCGTGAGTTTGCGCTTATCCATTTCCTTGATCCCATCCTTTAATCTTCCTGAATGCCGCTGCGGCGTATGGCCCACGCAGTTTTAAACTATCATACCATGTTCTGCCGGACCTTACAAGCAAAAAAGAAGGAACGGCTGGTCGGCCGTTCCTTCTTCTGGTTACTTGTTGCGGTTGTTCTGCTGATTGCTGTTCTGGTTGTTGTTGTTGTTCTGCTGGTTCTGGTTGTTGTTCTGGTTGTTATTCTGATTGTTGCTCTGATTGTTGTTACGCTCGTTCATCGGGGCACCTCCTTTCGCGGAACACTGAGTACAAAGCTATTCTTACCCGTGGGGAAGGATTTATACCAGTGAGCCCGAGAAAAAATTGAGAAGATGCAAAAAATCGAAGAGGAGGATGTCAGCACGCGTCAGCGAACGTCCCCGGCGCTGATTGCAAAATCATCACCTTTGTTTCTCTTAAGTGTAGATCGTTTGCTGACTATTCGGCCAATGCAGCGCCTCACCACATACCACTATTATTTGGAGTTGCCACGATTTTAGCATCAAGGCAACAATCAAAAATTTTGATTGACAGACGCATATTTGTTTGCTATAATAACTGAGCAAAACAAAGAAGGCACATCCGCCTCACCTCCAGCGATGAGCAAAGAGGTTAACAGTGTGATCGATCTGCCGCAAAAGGGGCGGATTGTTGTTGCGCGGATGCTTTCTGAAAGTATCCGCGTTTTGCTATTTTTGAATGGAGGTGCTTCGACCATTAGTAGTGTAATGCATGAACTGAATGAAGAGATCTGCGATAAGGAGATCCGCCTGATCGGCTCCGAGGGGGAACAGCTTGGCATCATGTCCTCGGCGGAGGCGTTGAAAATTGCTGATGAGCAGGGGTTGGACCTGGTAAAAATCTCTCCTCAGGCGCAGCCCCCTGTCTGCAAGCTGATGAACTACGGAAAGTTCCGCTTTGAGCAGGGCAAGCGTGAAAAAGAGGCCAGAAAGAATCAGCACGTGGTGGAGATCAAGGAAATTCGCATGTCTCCGAGCATTGACATTGGGGACTTCAATACGAAGCTCAAGAATGCCCAGAAGTTCATCGCCGAAGGCAACCGCGTCAAGGTCTCCGTTAGATTCCGCGGCCGTGAAATGGCCCACACGGATCTGGGCAGAGCGCTTTTGGCCCGATTTGCCGAACAGTGTGCCGAAGTAGCGACATTGGATAAGGCTGCCAAGTTAGAGGGCCGGAATATGTCCATGTTCCTCTCTCCCAAGGCTGGCAAGTAACGCCGCGCGTTTATTTTATCCCAACATACGGAAGGAGATTTCAAACATGCCCAAGCTGAAAACCCACAGTGGTTCCAAAAAGAGATTTAATCTGACCAAAACCGGCAAAGTCAAGCGCGCCAAGGCTTATAAGAGCCACATCCTGACCAAGAAGGATACCAAGCGCGGAAGACGCCTCCGTGCCGGCGGCTATGCGGATGTCACCAACGAAGCGACGATCCGCAAGATGATCCCCTATAAATAAGCGATAGAGAAGGAGGCTATTCGAAATGGCAAGAGTAAAAGGCGCGATGATGACGCGCAAGAGAAGAAATAAGACGCTGAAACTGGCTAAGGGCTACTGGGGTTCCAAGTCCAAGCACTTTAAGATGGCCAACCAGGCCGTCATGAAGTCCCTGACCTACGCTTATGTGGGCCGCCGCCTGAAGAAGAGAGACTTCCGTCAGCTGTGGATCACCCGCATCTCCGCCGCCTGCAAGATGAACGGCATGAACTACTCCACCTTCATGCACGGCCTGAAGCTGGCCGGCATTGAGATCAACCGCAAGATGCTGGCTGAAATGGCGGTCAATGACGCCGCCGCGTTCACCCAGTTGGTAGAGGTTGCCAAGAAGGCTGCCTGATCCAATCGAACTGAAAAAAAGCAGCACAGGAATTTCCTGTGCTGCTTTTTTATTTTCCCGTGGGAAGCAGCATCCTTTTTACTGGTTGCATTCTATGAGTCTTGTCAAAATGACGAACCGATTTGTGGACGGGTCAAAAAACGCAGTCATTTGGCACAAAACGAACTGCCAAAATTATGAGTACCATACAAAAATGGAGATAGGATGGAAAAAAAGGAACAGACTGCTTGACAAAGAGGGAGAGGCAAACTTATGATAAAAGCACAATGTAAAACGTTTACACGGAAACGTTTTACAAAGATGAAAATAAGGGGGGATTCCATGGCTGGAATCCGGGAGATCGCCGAGATGACAGGGCTGTCCGTGGCGACGGTGTCCCATGTGATCAACAATACCCGGCAAGTGTCCAAGCGGAGCCGGGAGCTGGTGGAAAAGGCCATAGAGGAAATCGGCTACAAGCCCAACCGTGCGGCGCGGATGCTGCGGACCCAACAGTCCAAGACCATGGCGATGATCATACCAAGGGTGCGGCCCGGCATGTCCACCAACGTGTTTTTCATGGATGTGCTCAGCGGTGCCAAGGACTATCTCCAGACGAAGGGATACAACATGATCGTCAGCACCTATACAGAGGAAGAGGGAGAGGGTACGGATGAGCTGCGGGATCTGGAAGTCCTGAAGCAGCAGTGGGTGGACGGCATCCTCATCGTGCCCAACAAGAAAAAGCAGACCCTTTTCGCGGACGTGATGGAAAGCGGTATTCCCTTTGTGGTGCTGGACCGCCTGGTGACGGATATCCCCAGCCCCTGCGTGTGCTCAGACAACGTTTCAGCGGCGCGCAAAGCAGTGAAACTGCTCTACAACAGCGGAAAGCGCCGCATTGGATATATCGGCGGCAGCCCGGATTCCTTCACCGGCCACGACCGCTATCAGGGGTATTGTGACGGCCTTGCAGAGTGTGGCTTAACGCTGGATGAAACGCTGGTCAGCCTCTCCCAGAAGCACACGGTCCGTTCGGGAAGCGAAGGAGCGGATCAGCTGTTGGAGCATCATGCAGACGCAATTTTTGTAGCCAACGACGTAAAGGCCGTGGGCGTGCTCAAAGCCCTCAATCAGAGGGGCGTAAGGGTGCCGGAGGATGTTGGCGTCATCGGATTTGACGACTATGAATGGATGGAGATTTCCTCCCCGCCCTTGACCACCATCCGGCAAAACCCCTATCTGATGGGGCAGGAGGGAGCCCGGCTTTTGCTGCGGCACATTGAGGATCCCAACTGTGCGGAGCGGATCGTGCTGGACACGGAGATTGTCCGCCGCCGCTCCCATGGGAAAGAGGAATAACCAAAAAGGAGTTTTTATGAAAATCTTGTTTGTGGGAGAATCTGCCGTAGTGCACACCGTGGAGTACAAGGGGTACGACAGCTTCTCCGCCACCCGGTACGGCGAGGCGTTTCCCGCCATGGGGCAGATGCTCCGCAGCCTGGGACATGAAGTGACCCACATTCCCTGCCATCTGGTGTACCGGGAGTTTCCCCGGACCTTGGAAGGGCTGCAGGACTATGATGTGATTCTCTTCTCCGATGTGGGCAGCAACACGTTTTTGCTGCTTCCGGATATGCTCTCCACCGGAAAGCCGGTGCCCAACCTCCTGAAGCTGGTCTGCCGGTATGTGGAGCAGGGAGGCGGTTTTGCCATGATCGGCGGATACATGACCTTCCAGGGAATGGACGGCAAGGGAAAGTACAAAAATTCCGTGCTGGAGAAAATCCTGCCTGTGGAGCTCTACTATGGAGATGACCGACAGGAGACGCCGGAGGGGACCTACCTGAGATGCGTTCCGGACAGCCATCCGATCCTGATGGGCATTCCGGCGGAGATGCCTTACATATTGGGCTATAACAAGCTCAAGGCGAAAAGCGGCGCCCAGGTGCTGATCGAAGAAGAGGGCGATGCCATCCTCTCCGTATGGCAGTGGGGCAAGGGCCGGGTAGTGGCCTACGCGCCGGACTGCGCCGCCCACTGGGCGCCGAAGGCAATGACGGAGTGGGAGTACTATCCCCGGCTGTGGGACAACATGGTCCGCTACCTGGGCGGAGAGAAAATGCGTTCCTAAGTGGCTGAGGCCAATTGGAAATAAATATTTGAGAGGAGTATGAAAATGAAGAAGTTGTTTTGCAAGAGACTGTTCCTGGCCGCAATGGCTGCGGTGATGCTGCTGGGCGCCCTCACCGGCTGCGGCGGGACTGGAACCACCTCCGGAGGCAGCGCGGGCTCTGCCAGCCAGAGCGGAGAAAACCAGAAGGACCCCGCCGATTACAAGGTGGCGGTCCTGACCATCCGGAAGATGACCACCCCCGCGGACTTGAACACGCTGGAGGGTATTGACAAGCTCCGCGATGAAATGGGCATCGACTGCAAGATTGTCGAGTGCGTGGAAATCGCCGAGTACAAAGAGCAGATGCAGGCGGTCTGCGAAGAGAACTACGATGTGGTCTATTTCATCTACGACAACTTCCTGGAGGCAGCCAAGGAACTGGCTCCCCTCTATCCCGAGACCCTGTTCATCGGATTGTGGATCGATCTGGGCGAGGACAACGACATCCCCAACTTAAAGCCGCTGCACTTCCGCTCCGAGCAGGGCGCCTTCATGTGCGGCGTGGCCGCGGCGCTCAAGACCGAGACCGACCAGGTGGCCTTCCTGGGCGGCGGCATCAACCCCGGCATCGTCACCTTCCTGGCCGGCTATGAAGCTGGCATCAAGTACATCAACCCCGACTGCGAGCTTGTGGTCTCTTGGGCCAACACCTTTGACGATCCCCTCAAGGGCAAGGAGCTGGCCAGCAGCCTCTACAGCCGCGGCGTGGATGTCATCTTCCAGGCGGCGAACCAGACCGGCCTGGGCGTGTTCGAGGCGGCCAAGGAAGCGGGCAAGTACGCCATCGGAGTGGACGTGGACCAGTCCGACCTGGCCCCGGAGAACATCATCGCCTCCTGCCTGCTGGATCACGGTTTTGCCACCTACGACTCCATTTCCAAGGCCTACAACGGCGAGTTCACCAATGAGCAGGTCTATTACGGCCTGGCGGAGGGCATTCCCGTCATCGCGCTGAACGAGGATCTGCTGGATGAAGAGACCCTGAACACCATCAAAGAGGTGGAGCAGAAGATCATCGACGGCGAAATTGAGATCCCCAAGACCACGGAAACCAAATAAGGCACGGCGGAGAGGGGCGGATTCGCCCCTCTCCGTACCAGCGGAGAAACGGAGGAGCTATGAGCGACGTCATACTGGAACTTCGCGGCATCACGAAGATATTCCCCCATCCGGAAAAGCCGGTCATTGCCAATGACCACGTCTCTCTTACGCTGCGTAAGGGAGAAATCCACGCGCTGGTGGGCGAGAACGGAACCGGCAAAAGCACTCTCATGAACATCCTCTATGGGATATTGCAGCCCGAGGAGGGAGAGATCCTTCTGAACGGGGAGCGGAAGACGTTCAAGAACCCAAGGGATGCCATTGCGGCGGGCATCGGCATGGTCCACCAGCACTTCATGCTGATCCCCTCCTTTACGGTGGCGGAGAACCTGGTCTTTGCCTTTGAACCGAAAAAGGGCATGTTTGTGGACAAAAAGAAGGCGGTGGAGATTGCCCGGGAAATCTCGGGGCGGTATAAGCTGCACATTGATCCGGATAAAAAGATCAGCGAGTGCTCGCTGAGCATGCAGCAGCGGGTGGAAATCCTGAAGATCTTGTTCCACGGCGCTGAAATCCTGATTTTTGACGAACCGACGGCCGTGCTGACGCCTCAGGAGTCGGAGGAGCTGTTCAAGGCGTTTGAAGAGCTGAAAAAGGCCGGAAAGTCCATCATATTCATCACCCATAAGCTGCGGGAGGTCATGCACATAGCCGACCGTGCCACCGTGATGCGCAAGGGCAAGGTGGTGGATACAGTGGAAATCTCCAAGAGCTCCATGGAGGACCTGGCGGAGAAGATGGTGGGCCGGCGCATCGACGTGACCACGCGAAAGATTGCCAACAGTGATTTTGCCCCGGAAAAAGAGCGGGAGAGCGTATTGACCTTGGAACATGTCTCCAGCGGCGTGACGCCCTCGGGAGAACAGCTGAAGGACATCTGCCTGAAGCTGCGAAAGGGGGATATCTTAGGGGTCGCCGGAGTGGGCGGCAATGGACAGGGGCTGCTGGTGGAAGCGGTCAACGGCCTGCTGCGCAATATAAAGGACGGAACCATCGCCTATGAAGGGCAGGACATCACCCACAGCCAGGCGTACAACGTGCGCCGCCTGGGCATTGCCCACATCACCGGCGAGCGTTACATCCGGGGCGTGTCCGCCGATTCCAGCATCCATGAAAACATGATGATGGGGCCCCACCGCCGCAGCCCTTGGAGCGGTAAAGTCTTTTTGCACGTCAAAAAGCTGCGGGAGCTGACGGAGTCCCTGATCCGGACCTTCGACATCAAGGCCAGTTCGCCGGACGCCTGCATCATGGAGCTCTCCGGCGGCAACATCCAAAAGTGCATCCTGGCCCGGGAAATCACCCTGGCCCACGACCTCATTGTGGCCGAGGAACCCACCCGGGGCGTGGACATCGGCTCCATCGAGTTCATCCACCAGCAGTTGGTGGACAAGGCAAAAGCGGGCTACGGAGTGCTGCTGGTGTCCACGGACCTGGACGAGGTGCTCTCCCTGAGCACCCGGGTGGTGGTGATGTACGAAGGGGAGATCATGGGGGAAGTCAATCCGGAGCTGCCGGATGCCCGCAGCCGCATCGGACGGCTGATGGCGGGCGTGCAGGCATCCTGAGGAGGCGTCTATGAAAAACGAATTGAAACAGTCGCTCCTGCGGCTTCTCATCGCCCTACTGATCGGCCTATTGGTCAGCAGCGTGTTCATACTCTTTGCGGGGGAGAACCCCCTGGCGGCCTATGCGACCATGCTGGAGGGCGCCTTCATGGGCCAGCTCAAATTCATGACCACCCTGCGCTGGACCGTGCCCTATATGCTGGCGGGCATCGCCTCCGCCGTGGCAGTCCGGGCGGGACTGTTCAATATGGGCCTGGAGGGCTGCATCTATCTGGGCGGCCTTGCGGCCGGTTTGGTGGGTGCCTATGCCGAGGGCCTTCCGCCCCTTCTCCATGTGGCGGCGTGCCTCGCGGCTGCCATGGCAGTGGGTGTGCTCTGGCTGTTGATCCCGGCCTTTTTGAAGGCCTATCACGGTGTCAACGAGGTCATTATGACCTGGATGCTCAGCTACATCGCCGTGCTGCTGTGCCAGTTTTTGGCGGCCAAGTTCCAGCGGAGCGAGGACATCACCAGCGCCGTCCAGCAGGTTAGGACCCCGGAGATCTTAGGCAGCGCCGCGCTGCCCAAGATCGTGGAGCGCTATCAGCTGAGCGTCGGCATATTCATCGCCATCGCAGTGTGCATTGCCTACTATTTCTTTGCCAACCGCTCCAAGGCGGGGTATGAGCACAAGATGGTGGGGATGAACCCCAAGTTCGCCGAATACGGCGGCGTCAATGTCCGGCGGGTGCAGTTCTATTCCCTGCTGGCCAGCGGCGCCATCGGCGGCCTGACGGGCGCGGTGGAGGTCCTGGGTGTCCACGGCCGCTATGTCCACGGGTTTGCCCTGGACATGGGCGCCAACGGCATCATGATCTCCCTGATGGGGCGGCTGAATCCGGTGGGCGTCCCCCTGGCGGGCTTCTTCATGGGTGCGGTGCAAAACGGCGCCCGCGCCATGGCCCGGGAGATGGACGTGTCGCTGGATACGGTGCGCATCCTGATTGCCGTCATTGTGATCTGCATCACCGCCGAGGGGCTCTATGAACTGCTGCGGATCAAAAAGAAGAACAGGGAGGGAGACTGATATGCTGGAAATCATCTTCAGTGAGCACACCCTCATGACCGGCCTCAGCCTTGCCACTCCACTGCTGCTGTGCGCGTTGGGCGGCGCTGTGTGCTCCAAGGCGGGCAACTTCAACATCGCTCTGGAGGGGTTCATGCTCATTGGCGCGTTCTTTGGCGTGGTGGGAAGCTACTATCTGCACAGCGCCTTTGTGGGCGTGCTGACCGCGGTCCTGGCGGCGGTGCTGGCGTCGCTGCTCTATGGGCTGTTCCTCATTCAGCTCAAGGGCCATGAGGTGATTCTTGGCTTTGGCTTCAACATGTTTGCCATTGCCATCACCGGCTGGCTGCTGGGCCCTGTGTTTGGGGGCAAGGGCTCGTTCTACGATCCTTCCACCCCTTCTCTTGACAAGATCAGCCTTCCGCTGCTCCAGGATATCCCGGTCCTGCGCACCCTCAGCGGACACAATATCATTGTCTATCTCTCCTGGGCGCTGATTGCGGTGCTGTTCATCCTCCTCTATAAAACCACACTGGGTTACAAAATCCGGGCGCTGGGAGAAAATCCGAAAGCCCTCTCTGTCAACGGCCTGAGCACGGTGAAGTACCGCTATCTGGTGGAGATGATTGTGGGTGTGACCTGCGGCCTGGCGGGAGCTTTCCTGTCCATCGGGAACCTCTCCATGTTCACGGAGAATATGACGGCCGGGCGAGGCTTTATCGCCGTGGCGGCGGTGGGCTTCAGCAACGCCTACATCCCGCTGACGGCGCTGGCCAGCATCCTCTTCGGCATTGCCAACGCCGTGGCCATTCAGCTGCAGGGCGTGGGCATGCCCACGGAATTTGTGGATATGATCCCCTATGCCATGACGATTTTGATGCTGCTGCCTGCCATTCGGCAGAATCAGAAAAAAGCATACAACTGAGAAGGGAGCTTGTATGAAAACGTATTTGAAAGCAAGGCTGCTGATCGACGGGACCGGAGCGGACCCAATTGAAAACCCGGTCCTCGTGATGGAAGGCGACCGGATCACAGAGGTGGGGCCGTCCTCACGGATTGAGATTCCCTCCGGCGCCGCCGTGATCGACCGGGGAGACGAGGTGCTGATTCCAGGGCTCATTGACTCCCACTGCCATGCGGGAGAGGATTCCAAGCGGGGCGAATCCGTCCGGGAGCAGCACACGAAGCCCGACGCCCATCGGGCGCTGAGAGGCTATGTGTCACTGCACAGCGACCTGATGTGCGGCGTGACCACCATGCGGCTCCTCGGGGACGGCGGCGGATTCATCGACAAGATCCTGCGGGATTCCATCAACTGCGGGGAACTTGTGGGCCCCCGGCTGCTGGTGTGCTGCCTGCCCATCCGCCCCTCCCACGGCACGGCACCGGAGATCGCGGAGTTTGTGGGGGCAGACGGTGTGGACGAGGTCCGCAAGCGGGTGCGCCAGGCCATTTTCCACGGGGCGGACGTCATCAAGCTCTTTACCTCCAACATCTCCAACGGGGACACCTTCCTGGATTACCTCAAGGGGGATTTGACCGGAGTGGCGGCCTATACCAAGGAGGAGATGGCCGTGGCAGTGGAGGAGGCCCACCGCTGCGGGAAAAAAGTGGCCGCCCACTGTATCGGCGGCCCGGCGATCCGCTGGGGCCTGGAGGCAGGCATCGACTCTTTGGAGCATGTCAACTTGATGGAGGAGTCCGACATCCCCTATTTCCTTCAGTACGGCGGCTACATCAGCGACCCCAACCTGCACCTGTTCTTCGATCCCGTCAAGGGCTTTGAAAGCCCCCTCAACAAGTCCTGGGTGTGGGACGATCTGCCGGATTGGTGGCACCAGAAGGTGTGGAAGTCCCGGGAAAACACCCGCCGTGTCATGGGCAAGGCTCTGAAAGAAGGGGTCAAGTTTGCCCTGGCCACGGACCTGAACCACGGCGGGCTGTGGCTGGAGGCCAAGTACTTTGTCCAGGAGATCGGCGCAACGCCCATGCAGGCATTGCAGGCCTGCACCCGCAACGGCGCGGACTGCTGCGGAATCCTGGAGGAGACCGGCACGCTGGAGGCGGGCAAGTACGCCGATGTGGTTTCGCTGGCGGGCAACCCGCTGGAGAACATCGAGCATCTGAAGGACGTCCGCATGGTTGTCAAGCAGGGGACTTTGATCCGCCAATGAGAGCGGATACCTTATTTAATATATAGAGGGAAAAGACACCGGCGGCATTCCATTATCGTAACAATGGAATGCTGCCGGTGAGCTTGTTGATTTTCTTTTTTGGGCCGCAGATGGCGAGCCCCAAATATTGAAGCTGGGATTCGCTGGATTGCGCCATCTTCCGCTGAAACTCGTCATAGGTTCTGCACTGCTGTGCAAGGTCGGAAAAGTCCACTGCCGTCAAATCCTCAAAGCCCGGCTGATAGAGCGCTTCTCGGATGGCACGGATGTCCTCCGGGCTGCCCTGCAGGATTGGCACCGGGAACTCGATGATGCCCAGATGGTCCTTGCCGCTCTGGTCTTTTACGTCGCTGCCCACCACCTCCGGCAGATGCTTGCCCAAGGTGATGCCCAGGATGGCGGCGGTATTCGCGATGATCCCGGTGGGAAGCGTCCTGTCAAGAATCATCACGCATTTTTCACTTTTCTGGTCCATGGTGGTCTCCCTCTTTTTTCAAAAATATATCCCGGTAGACGCCGGGCGCCACTCCGATGAACATCCGGAAATAGTTGGTGAAATGGCTCTGGTCGGAAAAACCGGTTTGCAAAGCCGCCTCCACCGGGCTGACGCCCTGCTCCAACAGGGCTTTGGCCCGGTTGATCCGCAGCGTTTCCAAGTACCGGTACGGGGTGATTCCCCGGTATTTGGTAAAGGCCCGCAGCAGGGCGGACTTGCTCAGGTTCGCGCAGCGGCACAGCTGATCCAGGGTGATCCGCTGGGCGTAGTGCTCCTCCAAAAAGGCGCAGACCGACGCCACCTCCTCCCGGCACTCCGGAAGGCAGGATGCAAAGGGCCGGCTGTAGCGGGTCAGGAGGTCCTCCATCAGAAGGAACAAAAGCTCCTCCTTCTCAAATTCATTTGATCCATCCAAAATCATCTGATGCAGTGTGCGCAGCTGGCTGGCAAGATCTGATTTCTGGATCACGCACTGGGTGAAGCAGGGCAGGGGAGAGCCCAATTCCCGGGCGATGTCCTCCATCACTGGGGTGGGAATATTCAACATGCGGTAGTCCAGCAGCGCGGCCTTTCCATACTGTTCACAGGTGTGGGTGTCCCCGGGGTTGAGCAGCAGCATGTCGCCGGGCCAGAGAAGGTACTCCCGATTGCCGCAGCACATGCGCCGGGTTCCCTGCTCGATGAGGCCGACCACGTAGTGGTCGTGGAAGTGGGCGGGAAAGGGCTGCTTGATCCCGGCAAAGCGGTATGCCTCCATCTGCAGTGATTCATCGTATCGAACGGTTTTTCTCCCTTGCTCCAAGGCACATCCCTCCTTCCTCCGGTAGTATAAGGCAAAAAACAGCGGCTGCCTTGTAAAATATCTTCATTCGTCCATTGAAAAAGAGGCCGTCCGCAGACGGCCTCTTTTTTTACTCGGTCTCCTCCCAGGGAACCATGGTGGCTACGCAGCGATTGATGGGCACCCCTTCGGCGAAAAACTTGGCTTCATAATCCGTCATCACGCCCTGGGGGCCGTTTTCATGGAGGTTCCGGGTGAGCTGAGAGAGCTCAAACCCGAACTGGGGAAACTCCTCCACCGAGAATTCGAACAGGGGGGAGTTGTCGGTCTTGAAGTGAATCTGTCCCCCGTCCTTGAGCACCTGGCGGTAGAGCTTTAAAAAGTTTCCATGGGTCAGCCGCCGCTTGGCGTGCCCCTTGCCGGGCCAGGGGTCACAGAAGTTGATATAGATCCGGTCCACCTCGCCGGGAGCAAAGAGGACGGGCAGCTGGGCAGCGTCGATGTCCACAAAGAACACATTGCGCAGCTCCTCCGCGCAGGCGCGCTCCATACCCACCACCATGGCGTCCGGGACCCGCTCCACCGCGATGAAGAGCACATCCGGATCAGCCTTGGCGGTCTCCACGGTAAAGCGGCCCTTTCCGCATCCCAACTCCAGACGCAGTTCCTTGGCATCAGGCTTTAAGGAGCGCCAGCCGCCCCGCAGGGAAGCAGGATCGGAGACCAGCCAGGCGGAGCAGCGCTCCATGCGGGGGATCAGATTCTTTTTCTTACGCATACGCATGGGAAATCCCTCCGGAAATGATCATTTCGGCTATTGTACCACAGAAGCAGGACGGTGTAAATCCATTTCTCCCAAGAGAGAAGGATCGAAACATGCATGAAAAAATTTATCCCGTTAACAAATTAACAAAATCATCAAAAACAACGTGAATTTTTGTGAGAATCGTATAATTCGCGCAAAAGCCGATTTTCCGGAGGATTTGTACTTGCGAAATGTTAATTAAATAACTATAATAGTTTTTGTGAGTGTGCGGGCGTAGTCTGCCATTCAGGCGCCTTCCGCGGAGGGCGAATCAAAGGAGGAAGAGAGTATGGCATATGTTGAATTTACTGCCAAAGACCACGTTGGCACTTTGACGATCAACCGCCCTGAGGCCCTCAACGCCCTGAACGATGAGGTGATCCGCCAGCTGGATGCTGTTCTGGACTCCATTGACTGCGCCCAGGTGCGCTGCGTGATTGTCACCGGAGCGGGGCAGAAGGCGTTTGTGGCCGGCGCGGACATTGCCCAGATGAGCGCCCTTTCCAAGGAGGAGGCCCAGGCCTTTGGCAAGTTGGGCAACGACGTGTTCCGTAAGCTGGAGACGCTTGGTGTACCCACCATCGCGGCGGTGAACGGCTTTGCCTTGGGCGGCGGCTGTGAGTTGGCCATGAGCTGCGATATCCGCCTTGCCTCTGAGGCCGCAGTGTTTGGCCAGCCGGAGGTGGGCCTTGGCATTACCCCTGGCTTTGGCGGCACCCAGCGCATGGCCCGCCTAATCGGGCCGGGAAAGGCCAAGGAGTTGATTTACAGCGCCCGGAACATCAAGGCGCCGGAGGCCCTTGCTTGCGGGCTTGTCCAGGCGGTTTACCCGGCGGAGGAGCTGATGGCCCAGGCGGAGAAGTTGGCCGGACGCATCGCGGGCAACGCCCCCATCGCCGTGCGCGCCTGCAAGAAGGCCATCAACGACGGCCTCCAGGTGGATATGGACCAGGCGGTGGAGATCGAGGAGCAGCTGTTCGGCTCCTGCTTCCAGAGTGAGGATCAGAAGAACGCCATGGCCGCGTTTTTGGAAAAGCGCAAGCACGATCCGTTTATAAACGCCTGAGTTCCGGCGCTTGTAAAATAAAGAGAAGTGACCAAAAAATTAAAATAACAGGAGGATCAACAATGAAGGTAGCGATTTTCGGCGCAGGCACCATGGGCAGCGGCATTGCCCAGGTGTTCGCGGCCAAGGGCCACACCGCCCTGATGTACGCAAGCTCCGTGGCTTCCGCGCAGCGCCACAAGGACAAGTTGGCGGCATCATTGGAGAAGCGTGTCCAGAAGGGCAAGATGACCGAAGAGGCCAAGAACGACCTGCTCAGCCGCGTCTTGGTGGAGGAGAAGTCCGCCGCCGCGGATGCCGACCTGGTCATCGAGTGCGTCAAGGAGGAGATGGGCACCAAGCGCGAACTGTTGGGTGAGCTGGACGCCATGTGCAAGAGCGAAACCGTGTTTGCCACCAACACCTCTTCTCTCTCCGTGACGGAGATGGGTCTGGGATTGAAGCACCCCGTGATCGGCATGCATTTCTTCAACCCCGTCCCCAGCATGAAGCTGGTGGAGGTCATCCGTGGCGCCAACACCACCCAGGAGACCTTTGAATTCATCTACAACCTGTCCAAGGAGATCGGCAAGGAGCCTGTGGAAGTGGCCGAGGCCCCCGGCTTTGTGGTCAACAAGATCCTGATCCCCATGATCAACGAGGCCATCGGCCTGGTTGAGACCGGCGTTGCCACCGTGGAGGACATTGACAAGGCCATGCAGCTGGGCGCCAACCATCCCATGGGCCCCCTGGCCCTGGGCGATTTCATCGGCCTGGACGTGTGCCTTGCCATTATGGATACCTTGTACAATGAGACCTGCGATCCCAAGTATCGCGCCGCATTGCTGCTGCGCAAGATGGTGCGCGGCGGCCTGCTGGGTAAGAAGACCGGCAAGGGCTTCTACGATTATTCCAAGTAAAGTAAAAAAGAAGGAGTGTAAGGTATGGATTTTCATCTGACTAAAGAGCAGCAGATGCTCCGTAAGATGTACCGCGAATTTGCCGAGAATGAAGTCAAGCCCCTGGCGGAAGAGATCGACGAAGAAGAGCGGTTCCCCATGGAGACCGTCGAAAAGATGGCCAAGTTGGGCATGATGGGCATTTACTTCCCCAAGGAGTACGGCGGCGCCGGCGGCGACGTGCTCTCCTACGCCATGTGCGTGGAGGAGCTGGCCAAGGTCTGCGGCACCACCGCCGTCATCGTTTCCGCACATACGTCTTTGTGCTGCGCCCCCATTTTTGAGCACGGCACCGAAGAGCAGAAGCAGAAGTACCTGCCCGACCTGCTCAGCGGCCGCAAGATCGGCGCGTTCGGACTGACCGAGCCCGGCGCCGGCACCGATGCCTCCGGCCAGCAGACCACTGCTGTGCTGGAAGGGGATCACTATGTGCTCAACGGCTCCAAGTGCTTCATCACCAACGGCAACGTGGCCGACACCTTTGTCGTGTTCGCTATGACCGATAAGAAGGCCGGCAACCACGGCATCTCCGCTTTCATCGTGGAGAGGGACTTCCCCGGCTTCTCCCAGGGCAAGCACGAGAAGAAGATGGGTATCCGCGGCAGCTCCACCTGCGACCTGATCTTTGAAGACTGCATCGTCCCCAAGGAGAACCTGCTGGGCAAAGAGGGCAAGGGCTTTAAGATCGCCATGCAGACCCTGGACGGCGGCCGCATCGGCATCGCCTCCCAGGCCCTGGGCCTTGCCGAGGGCGCCATTGACGAGGCTGTCAAGTACACCAAGGAGCGTGTCCAGTTCGGCCGCCGCCTGAGCCAGTTCCAGAACACCCAGTTCCAGCTGGCCGACATGGCCTGCCGCACCCAGGCCGCCCAGCATCTGGTTTATGCCGCCGCCATGGCCAAGGAGAACCACGAGTCCTACAGCGAGAAGGCTGCCATGGCCAAGCTCTTTGCCGCGGAGACCGCGTCCGACGTCACCCGCCGGGCCGTGCAGCTCTTCGGCGGCTACGGCTACACCCGTGAGTATCCCGTGGAGCGCATGATGCGCGACGCCAAGATCACTGAGATCTACGAGGGCACTTCTGAAGTCCAGCGTATGGTCATCGCCAAGTACTTGGGCGTGAACTAAGATAGGAGGTACGGTTAAAATGAAAATTATTGTTTGTGTTAAGCAGGTTCCCGATACCTCCGGAAAGGTTGCCGTGAACCCCGATGGTACCCTGGACCGCGCGTCCATGCAGACCATCACCAACCCCGATGACCTGAACGCGGTGGAGGCTGCCCTGAAGCTGAAGGACGAGACCGGCTGCAAGGTGGTTGTGGTCACCATGGGCCCCCCGCCCGCAGAGGGTATGCTGCGTGAAATCCTGGCCCGCGGCGCGGATGAGGCCGTTCTGGTTTCCGCCCGTGAGTTCGGCGGCAGCGACACCTATGCCACCTCTCAGATTCTGGCTTCCGCCATCAACCGCATCGGCCTGGAGCAGGACGACGTCGTGATGTGCGGCCGTCAGGCCATCGACGGCGATACGGCCCAGGTCGGCCCCCAGATCGCCGAGAAGCTGCACCTGCCCCAGGTTACTTACGCTGCCGAGATCCACAAGGCCGGCAACGCAATCACCGTCAAGCGCATGCTGGAAGACGGCTACATGACCATCAAGGTGAAGACCCCCTGCCTGCTGACCTGCATCAAGGAACTCAACGAGCCCCGCTATATGAGCGTTTCCGGCGTATTTGAGGCCTATTCCAAGCCCATGGAGGTCTTCAGCTATGAAACGCTGAAGGATGATCCCCTGATCGATCCCACCACCATCGGCCTGAAGGGTTCCCCCACCAACATCCTGACCTCCTTTACGCCGCCTCTTAAGGGCGCCGGCGTGATGCTGGAGGGCGCTGACAAGGAAACCTGTGACAAGCTGGCCGGTCTTCTGGCCAAGAAGCACATCATCTGATTGAAAGGAGAAAGATACAATGGCCACTTTTAATAATACGGATCTTGCTGCTTTCAAGGATGTCTGGGTCTTCTGCGAGCAGCGCCAGGGCAAACTGATGCCCACTGACTTTGAGTTGATTTCCGAAGGCCGTAAGCTGGCCGACGAACTGGGCGTGAAGCTGTGCGGCCTGCTGCTGGGCGACAACGTCGAGGGCCTGGCCAAAGAGCTGGGCGGCTACGGCGCCGACGAGGTGATCGTCTGTGAAAGCCCCCTGCTGAACGTCTATACCACCGACGCCTATGCCAAGGTGATCTGCGACGTGATCGAGGAGATGAAGCCCGAGGCATTCCTGATCGGCGCCACCAACATCGGCCGTGACTTGGGCCCCCGCTGCGCGGCCCGTCTGCACACCGGCCTTTGCGCCGACTGCACCCACCTGGATGTGGACATGGACATCTACAAGGACTTCCTGAGAGAGAGCTCCACCCTGGCCCCTGAGAAGATCGACGGCATGAAGACCGCCAAGGTCTTAGGCGAGGATCACGATGTGTCCCGCGACCTGAAGATGACCCGCCCCGCTTTCGGCGGACACCTGATGGCCACCATCATCTGCCCCCGTTTCCGTCCCACCATGGCCACGGTGCGTCCGGGCGTCATGAAGAAGGCCCCCTTTGACCAGGCCAAGGCCGACGCCTGCAAGATTGTCAAGCCTGTCGTGAAGCTGACTGAGGATGACATCGACACCGAGGTCGTCGAGGTGGTCAAGGCCGCCAAGAAGCTGGTTGACCTGATCGGCGCGGACTTCATCGTCTCCGTGGGCCGCGGCATCTCCAAGGATGTGGAGGGCGGCATCAAGCTGGCTGAGGAACTGGCCGCCGAGTTGGGTGGCGTTGTGGGCGGCTCCCGTGCCACCATTGACTCCGGCTGGCTGAGCGCCGATCATCAGGTGGGCCAGACCGGCAAGACCGTCCATCCCAAGGTCTATGTTGCCCTGGGCATCTCCGGCGCCATCCAGCACAAGGCCGGTATGCAGGATTCCGAGTGCATCATCGCGGTCAACAAGAATGAGACCGCGCCCATCTTTGAGATTGCCGACTACGGCATCTGCGGCGACCTCTTTAAGGTCACGCCCATGCTGACGGAAGCGATCCGCGCTGCTAAGGCTGCAAAGTAACGTTTCATACAAAAGTCCCGGCGTGAATTTTTCACGCCGGGACTTTTTTGCCGGGGAAGCAATCACAAAGGCTGCCTGCCGCTTGCGGCAGGCAGCCTTTTGTGATGAACCATCAGAACGAACGGGAGAAATGCTCCCACAGGTGCTCCGCGGCATAGCAGGTCAACTCCACTGCCTGCTCCGCGTCGGAGAGATTGACGATCTCCACCGCACTGTGGGTGTAGCGGCAGGGGATGGAGATTCCTCCGGTGAGAACGCCGGTGCCGTCTAAGGCGAACTGGTCGGCGTTGGTGCACCCGGAGAGCAGGTCGTACTGATAGGGGAGGGACAGCGCCGCACAGCCGCCCTCCAGATACTCCACCACCTGCCAGGGGACCACATGGGCAAAATGGCTGACGGCGCTCTTGTCATAGAGCTTGATGGCTGGCCCCTTGCCCAGGTCGAGAGGCGCTTTTTGCCGCTTGGCGTGAGGAACATCCCCACAGGAGCAGATGTCGTAGACCAGGCAGACGTCCGCCGTGGTGTGGAAGAACTTCCGGAAGCCGTTGTAGACCGTGTTGCTTCCCCGCAGAATCAGTTCCTCCTGGACGGTGAAGGAGGCAAGGATTGTGCTGCGGGGCGGGTGCTGTGCAAGCTGCTCCAGTGCCTTCAGCACCACCGCGCAGCCTACCCGGTTGTCGAAGGCCTTGGCCATGACATTCCCGGAGAGCAGCTCCAGAAAGGGTTCGTCGAATACCACGGGCATTCCGGGCTTGACTCCGCTCTCCAGGGCGGCCTCCCGGTCCCGGGCGCCGATGTCGATCCACAGGTCCTCCTGGGATACGATGCTGCCTTTTTCTCCGGCGCCGGAGGAGTGGAAGGAGTTGACTCCGAACCCGCCCTTGACGGCGCCGGTTTTGGTCAGGATGGAGACTCGCTGCCCCATGAGCAGGTTATCCGCCATGTAGCCTAAGGGTGCGACAAACACGTGGCCGCCTTCATCGATGTAGCGGACGATGAAGCAGGGTTCGTCCATGTGGGCATCCAGGTGAAGGACAGGGGCACTTTCCTCCCTTCCCGGAATCCGGGCGCAGAGATTGCCCAAATTGTCGGTGAACAGGTCCCGGATTCCTGCCTTTTGCAGCCGGCTTTCAATATAGGATTTCACCAGCCCTTCAAAGCCGGGAGGGGCGGGAAGCTCGGTTAGAGCGCGCAGAGTCTCTTTCATGTTCATCCATTACTCCTTTTATTCCGTTATACCAGGGGCGCAAACGCCCGCAGGACGCTGAGGAAGAGCCGTTTGGGAAGGGAAAGAGGGCCAAAGGACCCGACCTCCTGGCAGGAATTCAGTGTCAGCTGAAAATCCTGCTTGATCTGCTCCACCGCACTGGAGCGGTAGAGCCAGGAGGCGCATTCCAGATGAAGGTACAGGCTGCGGTAATCGAGATTGATGGTGCCCACCACACCGTACTGGTCGTCGGATACAAAGGTCTTGGCGTGCATGAATCCAGGCGTGTATTCGTAAATCCGTACCCCCGCTTTTTGCAGCGGTTCATAGTAAGAGCGGGTAAGGAAGAAGACAAACTTCTTATCCGGGATGTGCGGGGTGATGATCCGCACGTCCACGCCGCTGCGGGCGGCTAACTTCAGGGCCGAGAGGGTTTCGTTGTCTAAGATCAGGTAGGGGGTGGTGATGTAAATATACTCCTTGGCCCGGGAGATGATGTTGAGATATACGCTCTCACCCACCAATTCACTGTCCATGGGCATATCCGCATAGGGCTGGACATATCCGTCGCTGGGGATTTCTTCCGGGGAGAGTGTGGGCCGGTACTGGGTGAAGTCATCCTGATCTCCTGTGGTCATATCCCAGATGGAGAGAAAAAGCGTGGTAAGGCTCCAAACCCCCTGACCCCGGAGGAGGAGGGCCGTGTCCTTCCAGTGACCGTGCTTGGGGAATTCGTTGATGTACTCATCCGCCAGGTTAATGCCGCCGGTGAAGCCCACGTTGCCGTCGATGACGCAGATTTTCCGGTGATCCCGGTTGTTGAAGCGGGGGGAGAGGATGCTGTTGAAGGGGTTGAACACGCAGGCGCGGATCCCCTTTTGGCGGAGTGCTTTGACATACCCATGGGGCAGGGTAAAGAGGCAGCCCAAGTCGTCGTACATCACCCGGACGTCGACACCCTCCTTGACCTTGCGCTCTAAAATCTCCAGAATCCCGTCCCACATAACACCCTGTTCCACGATGAAATACTCAAGGAAAATGAACTTGTTAGCGGACTCCAGCTCCCGCAGCATGGCGGCGTACATGGCCTCACCGATGGGAAAGTATTCGGTCTCGGTGTGGTCATAGGGCGGTGTGCCGGAGGCGCGCAGGATGTACCGGGCGTGGAGCGCGGCCTCCGGGGAAGCCTGCTCTAACTGCTCCATGGCGTTGGGAACCGCTGTGCCGGCCTTGCGCCACTGGCGCTGGATGGCGGCGGAGATCTGTTTTTCCCGCTTGGTGACGCGGTATTTTCCAAAGAGCAGGTACAAGAGCCCGCCGAAAATCGGAAGCAGCAATATGGGGATCAGCCAGGCGATTTTGAAGCTTGGATTGCTGTCGCTGTTGAGGATATGGACCGTGGCCACAATAGACAAGAGGATGCAGAAGAGATAGAAGTAGGCAAATTTATCCCAAAAATAGATAAACATGAAGATCAGGACCGCAAGCTGAATGGTCACGAACAGAGCAATATAGATGATCTTGCTCACGATAATGTCATGTTTTTTCAAAAGCAGACTCCTTTCGGCATTTGCTTCAGTATAGCAGGCTTTATCGGAAAAGGGAAGCGCAGGCCAACTGAAAAAAGCCGCTGACAGGCGTCAACGGCTTTTTGGGCCCCGGCAAAGACGGGGCAGGAAAGGCCTAAATTGCGGCCGGCGGGACAGGATGGTTTTGCCGCTTCCACTGGATACATTGGATCAGCGTATTGCGCAGCTGCTCCATGGAGATAGGCTTCATCAGATGCCCGTTCAGCCCCGAGCGCCGGGCCTTCCGCACATCTTCTGCAAACGCATCGGCGGTCAAAGCGATGATGGGCAGTTCATTGATACCGTCCAGATGGCTGTCACGGATCTGCCGGGTGGCTTCATAGCCGTTCAGGTTGGGCATGCGGATGTCCATAAATATGACATCATAGTAAAAGGGAGGATGGTGGAGCACCGCCTCCACCGCTTGGAGCCCGTCTTCCGCCAATTCCACCTCCACGCCAAGCAGCTTCAGCATCTCTATGGCAATCTGCTGGTTGAGCACATTGTCCTCTGCCAGCAAAACACGGACGCCTGCAAGGGAGACCCCCTCCTGAGAGGACTGCGCAGTTTGGGCGGCGGCTGCGGCCGCCTGAGCAAGCGGAAGGGTGACGGTAAACCGGGAGCCGCTGCCATACTCACTCTCCACCCCAATAGAGCCGCCCATCAGGGAGATAATGTTTTGGACAATGGTCATCCCAAGGCCGGTGCCAGCGGTTTTTCGGGCATCGTCGGCCCGGCTGAAGGGCTCAAAAATATGCTCCATGAACTCCGGCGTCATCCCGATGCCGTTGTCCTCCACAATAAACCGATAGGTTCCCATCTGGAAGGAGTTTTTCCTGACCTCCTCCAACTGGAAGCGAATCTCCCCCTGCGGGGATGTGTATTTGGAGGCGTTGTCCAACAAATTGACCAGCACCTGGCAAAGCCGCTGTTTATCTCCCAATACTTGGCTGTGGAGCGTTTCGTCGATCTGGACGGTGAGGTGCTGCTCCTTGGACTGGAAGGCCAGCTGTACCATCGTCACGGCGTCCTGCACCAGATCCCGGAGATCAAACTCCGCCTCTTCCAACTCTACCGTGCCGCTCTCAATTTTGCTGACATCCAGCACCTCATTGATGAGTCCCAAGAGATGGGCGCTGGAGTCTGAAATCTTTTTCAAATACTCCTGGAGCCTGTCCTCGTCCCGAATGTGATGCTGCGCCAGCTCAGTCATCCCCATGATGGCATTCATTGGGGTGCGGATGTCATGGCTCATGCGGGAGAGAAAATCGCTTTTCGCCTGGCTGGCCTGCTCCGCCTTTTGCAGGGCCTCCTCCAGCAGCTGCTTGCTCTGCCGCTCACGCTTCAGCTCGGCCTCCTGCCGCCTGTGCTCCTCGTCGATGCACTTGGACATCGCCATGACCAGAATGTCATCGGTGGCTTCGCTTGGAACACGCACCACCTGTAGAGAAGTCCAGTGATACTGATCGTCTTCCCCAAGCTGCCGCAGCTCCATGGAGACGGACTGCCCCCCTTGGACAAACGCATCCAGCAGATACTGCCTGGAAAACGTTTCGGCATATTTCTCTTGAAACTCCGGGGCAGCGATGGAGATTCCCGATTGCACCAATTCATCAAAGCACCCGGATTCAGGCGCCTTGCAGAAGTGGAGGCGGTCGTATTCCAGCATATGGTAAGTATTCTGGGTCAGATTGATGGAGATCAGCATCTGATAGGATACCTTGGCCGCAATGGCCAGTTGGGCGATGTCCAAGTTCATTTTTTGTTCTAAGAGATACTCCTCTTGGATGTCCCTGTAAATCAAAACGCACCAGCAGTCCTGATCCTCGAACTGTTCTAACTGCGTGGCGGTGAACTCCACCATATGATAGGTGCCGTCATCCGTCAGCCGGCGGAGGCGCTTTGAGATCTGCCTGCGGCCGGCCCCAAACAGGCGCAGCATGGCCTCCCTGGAAAAATTGGCCCGAAATTGGGAGAGGTCGTCCGGGTGGATCGTCTTTTTTGCATAGGTGAGGTTTTCTGCTCCAAAATTGCCTTGGTCCGGTATATCCGTCCACAGTGAGTCCTTTTGGCAATTGACATAGTAATCCTTTGTCAGGTTCGCAATAATACACTCTTTGAATACCGTCACCAGGCTTTGGGCATACATTTTTTTGACTTTTTTCTCCCCCTGCTCCTCCTCAAAGTTGAGTTTGTGGGGAGTGGCGGTGACCACTATGGCCGGAATATACCCGTCCCAGAGGATGTGGTTGACTGTGGCGTCCACAGTAGTTTTCTGCAGGGGGTCGTAACAGACGATGTGGCTGGAGGGATCGGAGTCCATTTTATCCAAAGAATAGTTGGCGCACACTTCCGGCCAGATGTCGCTACACCTCACTCCAAGCTTGACGCGCCCGCGTCCGGTTTCCCGACAGCGCTGATTAAAATACAGCAGTTGTTGGGTTTCTGTTTCGATCACATAGACAGAAGTTTCCGTTAACGCATCCAGTAGCTGTTTCAGATTGTCGTTGTACATAGTGCACCTCCCAGCTTGGCCCAAACAGAACTCCGGCTTTTCCTCATTATATACCGGTATAGGAGAAATAGGAATATGGAAAGCAAACTATTTTCTCAAGGAGGAGAGAGTACTGTGACCGGTGGAAAGCAACAGCGCATACCGAGTTACAGCGACAAGGCGTGTACGGGAACCAAGGCGTGACGGATGAACCCCCAGGGACAACTCCCTGGAGGCTACTTTTGCATAAATTGACATTCCTCCGGCGATTTGTCGTCCCTGAGCCCTTTGCATACGGGCTGCCGCATAGACCCGCTGGCCGTGCGCTCCATATAGGCCACCGTACAGACCAGCTTTGGCCTGACCCACACAGCGTATTCATTTCCGGGTGGAATATCAAAAGATGGGCGTTTCCGCTCCGGAAGCGCCTCAATGCGGCGGAAGTCGCTGCTGGAGACACCCAGGGTTACATGCCCCTGGTAAATCATCCTGCCGTCCTGATACTGCCCCAGGACCAGGCTGACAACTCCCTTCTCTTTGCGGATGTAGCCGCAGACCACAAAGTCATCGTCCTGAAGGTTTTTGCATTTGATCCAGTCCTTGGTCCGCTTGCCCGGGAAGTAGAGGCTTCCCTTACGCTTTGCCACGATCCCCTCCAGGCCATGCTGAACCGTCAGGCCATAGAGGGCAGTGCCATGTTCCTCTATGATGCGTGACACAGCCAGGCGCGGGCTGTCCGTTACCGCAGAGGAAAGGATGTCCTTGCGTTCCTCCAGAGGCCTGCTGATCAAATCCTCGCCCTTATAGTGGAGAATATCGAAGGCCGTGTAGTTGACCGGCAGCTGATCGGCGGCGATACGGATTTTGAACGGGTTCGACATCAGGGACCGACGCTGGATTTCGGAGAAATCGGGCTTTCCATCGGAGAAAACTGTGATCTCGCCATCCAATACACACTGCCCCTTGATCTGCATGGCGATGCTGCGCAGTTCCGGGTAAATCCCGGTCACGATCACACTGCGCTTGTTGACCAGCTCCACGCTGCCGGACGGGGACAGATAGGCAAGGCACCGGATTCCATCCAGCTTCAGTTCATAAAGATAATCCGGGCTGTCGAACGCCTCTCCCTCCGCGCCGATGAGCATAGGGGGGAGGGGGCGCTTATCAAAAAGGCTCATGCGCCCTGCTTTTTCCGGGCGGTGCGTTTCGGCTTGCCGCCGGTTTTCTCAATGCTGGCCTTCAACGCATCCATCAGGTCGATCACATTGCCCTGATCTTTTGTGCTGGCGGCCACGACTTCTTTTCCGGCAATTTTGTCCTCAATGAGCTGGCGGAGCTTCACCTGGTATTCGTCGTGGTATTGCTCCGGCTCAAAAGGCGTGTCCATGCTGGCTATGAGCTGACGTGCCATTTTCAGCTCCGCGTCGGATACCTCCGGCTTATTGTAGGCTTTTGGGATATCCTTGAGTTCATCCTCAAAGTGCATGGTGGAGATCAACACCCCGTCCTCCCGGGGGATGATGGCCATGAGGGTTTCATGACTGCCCATGACCGTTTTCCCGATGGCGATCTTTTGCTCCTCCATCAGGGCCTCTCTCAAAAGTTCGAATGCTTTATCCCCGCCCGCCTCGGGGACCACATGGTAGCACTTGTCGTAGTAGATGGGGCTGATCTGGTTGAGCTGGGCAAAGTGGAGAATCTGGATGGACTTTTCCTTTTCCGTTTTGATGCGCTCGATCTCCTCGTCGGTTACAATCACATAGTGGTCCTTGTCGTACTGGTAGCCCTTTACGATATCCTCTGATTTGACCTCTTCGCCGCAGTGGGCACAGACCTTTTTGTACCGGATGCGCTGATGGTCGTCCTTGTGGAGCTGGTTGAAGCTGATGTCGTTGCTCTGGGTGGCTGTATACATGGCGACCGGGATCGCCACCAGCCCCCAGGAAATTACTGTCTTTGCAGATACGGCCATTTCCATCACCTCGGCTTTAGTTTGGCCGGGCTGGCAGGTGAATATTTGGGGATACGCTCGTTTTTCAATTCATTTGTAATTTGCGGATAAAAAGGGTGAGACCGTACGGGCTTATCCTTGGTACGGCGATACAGAATTTTTTGATAGGTCCAGCGATCCAGGGGTTCCCCCACAGGCAGGCGAAACGCAATGCATGGTATACTGCACCATATCCGGGAGTCTGCGGAGGCAAATTGCGCAATGCACGGGACGAATAAGGTTATGCCTGACAGCTATACTATACCGTACATAAAAAGCAAGGTATTTTATGGCGGTATCACAAAGCGGGGCGATTTCCCCTGGAATATATTCCGCTGGGACTGTATACAGCGGCGCAGGACAGGCGTATTCACGCGCGGTTTGCGGAAATTTTCGAAACAGCATAGGCGGCCTGCGCCAGGGAATAAGTGGTTGAATCTTCTGGGGGAAATGCTGAAAGGAAAAAAATGAAAGCACTTGTATATGAAGGCGTAAAGGATGTCCGCATGGAAAAAGTAGCGGATCCGATCATTCAAAATGAGGATGATATAATCGTAAAGGTGACTTCAACCGCGATCTGCGGTTCAGATCTCCATTTGATTCACGGCAGGGTTATGGCTTTGAAGCCCGGATATATTCTGGGCCATGAAACAATGGGAATCGTAGAGGAAGCAGGCAAAGAGGTCACCAAGGTGAAAAAGGGCGACCGTGTGATTGTGCCGTTCCCGGTAGCATGCGGACACTGCTACTTCTGTGATCATGGGCAATACAGCCAATGCGACAACTCCAACCCAAACGGAGAAGCAGGCGGGCTGTTTGGTTATTCCGATGCATACGGCGGATATGCCGGAGGACAGGCGGAATACTTGCGGGTACCGTATGCGAACGTTGGCCCTGTTGTCGTACCGGAGGAACTAACCGATGAGCAGGTCTTGTTCCTGACCGATATTCTTCCCACCTCCCGTTGGGGCGTGGAGATCAGTGGTGTAAAACCCGGCGATACGGTAGTCGTACTCGGGTGCGGGCCGGTAGGCCTGTTAGCCATCAAATGGTGCCTTTTTTTGGGGGCAAAGCGGGTAATCGCCGTGGACAGCGTGGCCTACCGCCTGAAGCATGCGGCAAGTTACGGTGCGGAAATCATGAACTTCGAAGACTATGATAATACCGGGCTGGAGATCAAGGAACTGACCCACGGCGGAGCGGATGTGGTGATCGACTGCGTGGGAATGGACGGAAAAATGTCTGTCATGGAGAAAGTGGAAGCGGCAATGAAATTGCAGGCGGGGTCAAAATCTGCTATTGAGATCGCCTCGGAGGCGGTGCGCAAATGCGGAACAGTATCGATGGTTGGCGTATACGGAGGACGGTACAACACATTTCCCCTGGGAAACTTCTGGACGCGCAACGTCACGCTAAAAATGGGCCAGTGTCCGGCTCAAAATTATGTGCAGTCGATACTGGAACTCATCAAAGAAAGAAAATTCGATGCCACCGATATTATTACCCATACACTGAAACTTGAAGACGGCGTTCATGCCTATTCAATTTTTGACAATAAAGAGGACGGCTGTATCAAAGTTGTTTTAAAACCATAAAAGAAGAGGAATATATGGCAAACAGATTACAAAACGAAAAATCTCCGTATTTGCTCCAGCACAAGGACAATCCCGTGGACTGGTATCCGTGGAGTGCAGAGGCGTTTGAAGCCGCAGGGCTTGAAGACAAGCCTGTCTTCCTCAGTATCGGCTACTCCACCTGCCACTGGTGTCATGTGATGGCGCACGAATCCTTTGAAGACACAGAAATTGCAGAACTCTTGAAAGATTTTATCTGCATCAAGGTGGACCGTGAAGAACGCCCCGATATCGACGCCGTATATATGGACGTCTGTCAGGCGCTGACCGGATCCGGTGGATGGCCGCTCACAATTCTGATGACGCCGGAGCAGAAGCCGTTTTTCGCAGGAACCTATTTCCCCAAAAAAGGTCGGCGCGGGCAGCCGGGATTGACCGAGGTCTTAAAACAGGCGAAATATCTTTGGGATCACGACCGCGAAAGACTCATAGATGCTGGAAATCAGATCACAGAGGAGCTCTTAAAGAACAGAAAGTGCGATTCTATTGATCCTGAGAAATCAATGCTGAGCGAGTCATATGAGTTTCTCCGGAAAAACTTTGATCCCGACTTTGGCGGGTTCGGAGGTGCTCCGAAGTTTCCGACACCCCACAATCTTTTGTTTTTACTCCGATATTATAGGTGTGAAAACGAACCGAACGCCCTGCGAATGGTGGAAAAAACCCTTGATGCCATGGCAAGGGGAGGGATTTTCGATCATATCGGCGGCGGTTTTTCCCGTTATTCCACCGACGATAAATGGCTGATTCCGCATTTTGAGAAGATGCTCTACGACAATGCGCTTTTGATCCCCGCCTATCTGGAGGCATATCAGATCACAAAGAAGGAATGCTATGCGGAAGTTGCACGGCGGACGGGAGACTACATCCTGCGTGAATTGACAGATCCGGAGGGTGGCTTTTATTGCGGGCAAGACGCGGACAGCGACGGTGAGGAGGGAAAATATTATACCTTTACACCGAATGAAATCGAAAGTGTTTTGGGGCAGGAAAAGGGCGCGGAATTTTGCCGCCTGTATGGAATTACCGATAGAGGCAACTTTGAAGGGAAAAGCATTCCAAACCGGATTGGGCAGAAAGCGGAAGGCTGGCGGATGGGCGCTCCGGAGTTTGAAATGCTATATGAATACCGAAAACAGCGATTTGCGCTTCACAAGGACGATAAGATTCTGCTTTCATGGAATGCATGGACGATCATTGCGCTTGCCCAAGCGGGTTCAATCCTTCAAGACGATCGCTATTTCTCGGCGGCGATGTCAGCGCAGCGTTTTATTGAAGAAAGTATGACCGACGAACACAACCGGCCGTTCCACAGGTTTCGGGACGGCGAGGCCGCACACGCAGGGCAGCTGGACGATTACGCGGTTTATGCGCTGGCACTTTTAGAACTATACCGCACAACCTTAGACGTGAATTATCTAAAACAGGCGATACTTCGCGCAGGACAAATGACAGACCTGTTTGAAGATGAAGCAAACGGCGGGTATTTTCTTGGCGCGCGTGACGCGGAAAGGCTCATCGCCCGCCCGAAGGAACTGTACGATGGCGCAGTCCCTTCGGGGAATTCTGTTGCTGCTGTGGTTTTAGGGCGCATTGCCTCTTTGACGGGAGATATGCTGTGGCAGGAACGATCTGACAGGCAGCTACGCTTTATTTCCGGTCAGGTCCGCGAGTATCCCGCCGGATACACGTTTTCCATGCTTGCAGTCGCGGATTCTCTGTATCCGCATCGGGAATTAGTCTGCGCGGGGAAAAACCCACCTGAGGAATTAAAGGAATACCTTCGAAATAACCCGGCGGACGATATCAGCGTAATCTTCAAATCGGAAGAAAACGGATCACTTCTTGCCGAAATCGCCCCCTTTACCCTGAACTATCCCCTGCCGGTGCAAGCCGTACTTTATTATCTTTGTGAAAACGGCACCTGCCGTGCACCGGTCGATGATTTTGTAAAGCTACCTTTGTAAATGCCACTTGAGCCCGCCCCATTTACTTGGGCGGGCTCAAGTGGCTTATTTTATAATGATTTTCCTAAATAGCGCATTCCACGAGTGTACAGATGATATGAGTCGGGCTGTATTCACAGCCACATGCATTGGAGCGTTCGCCTTGTTAATAACATGAATATCTCTGTCAAAAGGAAACCGCCCTGTTTTTGGGGCGGCATACATCGCTCAAATTCAGCGGTTCAGGAACCAGAACCCGAAATTGAGGTAGGCGGCAAAGGCGCACCAGAGCAGATAAGGGATTTGGATAGCACCAGCAAGCACGTCGATTCTAATAAAAGACCGGATCATCAGAGCGACCAGGAGAATCAGGGCAAGGAGCCAGAAAAAGGCAAACAGCCTCCATTGCAGGAGAAAGAACCAGGCGGACCAAAGCACATTGAAGAGAAGCTGGACGCCGTAAACCAGGATCGCGCGATCCCTGCCCGGCCGTTTCCACACCCTTGCCGCACCGACGCCCATCAGGAGGAACAAAATGGTCCAGACAATGGGGAACAGGATGGAAGGCGGCGTCAGGGGCGGCCGGTTCAGCTGCTCGTAGGCCTGAAGGCCTGCCATGGTGAAAAGGCTGCCGATGCCACCGGAGGCCAGGGAGATCAGGAGAAACGCAAGATAAGACAAATATTTATTCACTATCATCACCAATCGATCGTATGCCTGATGTTCAGCAAATATGAATTGTGGCCGGACAGAAGCGGAGGAGGGACTTATGAGCTTAACGGTCAGGGGCCAGTTTAGGCGGTGGAAAGGGCGATGCCAAGGCTGATTGACTATCAGGAGGCCATCGGCCATTGACCGCTGTTATGCTGAGCATGAAAAGCAGAATAATTATGACGGAGGATAGCAATTGGCTGAAGCGGTAATTTGACAAGGCACGCCGTTCCTATGGTGCGGTGGAGGTACTGCATTTACTATTACAAAGCCCGCGTAAGGTGATGTTGGAGGACGGTCGAGAATGGCAAAAAAACCGCCCGGCATAACCGGACGGTTCAATAGGCGGCTGATTAGCAGCCGATGCCGAAGCACTGACTGAGCATCTGGAAAAGAGCACTACAGTCAAAATTAAAATCAAAATTACACATAACATAGACCTCCAAATATATTTGTCTCGCGAAGACAATTAGAATTGTAACCGTTTTGTAACCATTATGCAACCAGTAAATATTGCCGATGATTTGGAAAGAGCCGGATAGACGGCTTGATGTGGAAGTTCGACGTGATCCAATCCTTCTCAAGGGAGGTGCTGTAGATGCAGGTTTCCATCCGGCCCACACCAATTTTCTGGCCCCTGTTGCACCAAAGAGTGCATCGCAGGCCAATATTGGCACTCCAATTGGAGGAGGGGCGTTGGACCAAGCATGCTGCTAAACCGGGAGAAGCCTGACCAGCACCCATCGGCGCCATCTCCAAACTGGAGGCGGAGCTGGCGGGAAAAAGCGTGGAACCTATGACCAACGCGGAATCGAAATGTTATTGGGAGGATTTTTCAATGGCTAAATTTTTGGACGACAACGGCCTGCTTTACTTTTGGGGCTCTCCGCCGGCGCCAGTGGTACCAGCAGCACCAAGGCGGACATGACCAGCGCGGTTAGAGGGCCTTATGACGCAGCTGCGGCGTTTCAGAACCAGAGAAGCTGACACCGCGCCGGGCGCAGTCCGATCTCTTAGTCAATGCCCTGGTGCCGGACGGCTATGAGCGGAGGGATATCACAATTACTGGTACGATTGAAGCGGATAACCCTGCTTTCCGGCGACTTACACAACTGAATCTCACAGAGCCAGTGTAAAGAGCCGCCCCGGAGTTCCGGAGCGGCCATGGGAAATCGGGAGTGTGAAGTGGACAGTTTTATCGGCGCCGGAGAACTGGATCAGCGTACTGCGATTTGAACAGGAAAACGGATGCGCACAAAAATGAGACCTACCACGGGAAGACCGTGAGTGGCAGTCGGGTCCCTGCCTGGCTGGAGCGCGGCCACGGAGTCCCGGCCTTAAGCAAGCGGCGTTGGGCCGGCTATGGCCGCGGGGGGAAGATCACTGGCATCAGTTTTACAACTGGACGAAACCGAGGACACAGGAGAATGCGCTGAAGACGGCAGACCGGGTGCTGTGCCTCTTCAGCAACGAACACTAAAGGGGGAGTTCCATGGAGATCAATACAGTCATCCAGGCGGTAAAAGGAAGGCTGGAGGCCCTCTGGCCGGGAGAGATGGTATATGAGGATCAGCTGCCCTCCGACTTTACGCGGCCTTCCTCCCTGCTAAAATGCGGAGCTGTGGAGATCCGGGATGTAAACATTGGCTTGATCCGCACGGACCTCACCATACGGATCACTTGCTTTGCGGCGGTGGATGAGCATGACAGCAGCCGCGCGCAGTTGAACGAACGGCTGGACCGCTGTCTGGCCCTTTTCTCCGGCGGGGCGCTTTCAGTGGAGAAGCGGTACCTGACAGCAAGCACTGTATCCGGGATGACGGAGGCGGACAACGCGCAGGCCACCATCCGACTCTCCTGGACGGATATGCGCCCGGGATATCAAGAGAGCGATCAGCAAAAGATGGAGCACTATGAGCTCCACACATAATTGATAGAAAGGAATGATTGTATGGCAGCAAGCATTGGCCTGCCCAGTTTGACCATCCGCTTTGAGGCGGCTGCTCAGACCGTGGCAAATCGCAGCAAGAAGGGGGTCGTGGCCGTCATGGTTCGCGACACCAAGGAAACAGGGGTGCATCCGCTTTCCACGGCTGCCCTGATCCCGGCAACGCTGGGCCAGGACAACCAGGATTACATTGCCCGGGCCTTTACCGGCAGCGACCGGGGAGGCCCCAGCAAGGTGATCGCCGTGGTGATTGGGACAGGTACAGAGGACACATCAGCGCTGGAAGAGGGACTCAAGCTCATTGAGTCCTACAGCATCGACTATCTGGCCGCGCCGCCCGATGTGACTGAGGCGGAGGAAACCGTCCTGAAAACCTGGGTGGAGAACCAGCGCAAGGCATACCGGACGGTGAAGTGGGTGGCGCCCGGCGTTGCGGCGGACTCCATGGGCGTCATCGACTTTGAGGATACCGGTCTTGCCGTCGGGAGCAAGACGTACACCGCAGCCCAGTACTGCAGCCGGATTGCCGGCATCCTGGCCGGCATTCCCATGGGTTCCAGTGCCACCTATGCCTCCCTGGGCGAGCTCTCCGCAGTCACCGCCAGGACGGGTGCGGAACAGGCGGCGGCCATTGACGCGGGCAAGCTGATCCTGATCCACGACGGCCAGAAGGCCAAGATTGCCCGGGCGGTCAACAGTTTGACCACCATTCCCGCAGATGGCAGGGAGGATTGGCGCAAGATTAAGATCGTGGAGGGCATGGACCTGATCACCTACTATCTGCGCACCACCATCGAGGACGAGTACATCGGGCGGTTTGCCAACACCTACGACAACAAGTGCCTGCTGGTGACGGCCATCACGGATTACTTCTCCTATCTGGAGCAGGTGGGCGTTCTCTCGAAGGGCGAGAGCTATGTCCAGATCGACGTGGAGGCCCAGGAGAAGTGGCTCAAGTCTCAGGGGGTGGAGACTGCCGGCTTGACACAGCAGCAGATCAAGGAGCATGACACAGGCAGCTGGGTGTTCCTCAAGTGCGGCGGCCGGCTGGCGGACGCCATGGAGGACTTTGAGGTCCTCTTCAACAACCTGTAAGGAGGAAGCGATCCATGAGTAAGACGATTGATAATGCAAAGCGAACCATCAACGGAACATACGGGGAGGTCTGGTGCGACGGCGAGAAAATCGCCGAGTGCACCGCCTGCCAGGCCAAGGTGGCCATCAACAAGGAGACGGTGAACCTGTGCGGCCAGTTCATGTCGGACGCAAAGGCCACCAGCGCCAACGGCACCGGAAGCCTGGAGCTCTACAAAGTGGACAGCGGCTTTGCCCGCAAGCAGGACGGCATTCAGGACGGCATGGACCGCCGCTTCACCATTGTGAGCAAGCTGAAGGACCCGGACAGCTACGGTGCGGAGCGGGTGGCCCTCTACAATGTCAGCTTTGACGATTTGACATTGGCCGATTGGAAGGCCGCCACGGTAGGCACCGTAACCAAGGCCTTCACCTTCAGCCGCTACCAGTACTTAGACGAGATCGAGGTGCAGTAAATGAGCGAGGAAAAGAAAACAGACCTTCTGGCGCTGCTTCTGCGGCCGGAGGCTCCCGATGTGACGCATCAACTGCCCACGGCCCGCTACAAGGTGCAGCGGCTTTCGGAACTGCTGGGGCAGGATGTGGTCTTTTCGCTGCGGGGCCTGCCCTACGGCAAGGTGCAGCGGCTCCGGGAGAGCGGCGGAGACGACATGAACGTGCAGATCCTGCTGGCGGGATGCGAGGAGCCGGATCTGAGGTCACCCCAGCTGCAGGAAAAGTACGGTGCGGCCACACCGGCGGAGGCGGTGAAGGCGCTGCTGCTGCCGGGCGAGATCGAGGATTTGAGCCGGGCGGTGGAAAAGCTGTGCGGCTACCGGCGGATGACCATTGAAGAAGTAAAAAACGCTTAGAGGAGGGCAGCGACCCAGAGCTGAGCCTGGTGAGCTATTTATTCCAGGCCCATCACTGGACACCGGAGATGTACTATGGGATGGATGCGGGCGGCCGGGACCTGACCTGGGCGCTGGCCCTCCGGGAGATCGAGCAGCGCAGTGAGCGCTGAAAAAACCCCGCCTCCTGCGGGAGGCGGGGAAGGGGATCATCCGCATTCATTTTCCAAAGGGGCGGAGAGTTTGCGGAGCCTGGCGCAGAGGCCGGGCAGACGGGGATCGTCCGGGGCGCAGGATTCGATCCGGCTGATGAGCTCCAGCTGGTCGTCCATACGGTAGCGGCTGGGCTTGAAATGACGGACAAAATCATAGTTCAGTTCATCGGTGAAATCGTCGGCCTGACGCCAGAATTCTTTGTACTTTTCCCGATAGTCATTGGCCAGTTTGTACCAATCGGGGCTCTTTGGAACGCAGCCGGACAGTTCAACGGCTATGTCGAATACCCTTTCCGCCTGGTATTGGATGCCTGTAAGCATCCCATTCAGGGATTCCCTGGCAACGGCCTCGAGCCTGGCCTGACGGCGGGCAAGCTCCTTCACCAAGGTGTAGCCATAGATGCCGCAGGCGAGGATTACGCAGCCATATATAAACAGAAAGAGATAAAACGATTCCCGTGTGAACACGAATAAAAGAAGAAGAAACGGGGCGGTCATGATGCCACCTCCGGTAAGCAGGAAGCGTTGATCGCAGCAGAAGATTCTAAATTTTCCCATGGGAACACCTTCCTTTCACATGCGGAATTTTTTTACAGCTTTATCGTACCACATTGAGATAGAAAGTCAATAAGGAGGTGGCTGCATGGCGGAGGACGTAGGAATCGTCATATCGCTGAAGGACGGCGTAAGCCCCGTTCTGAAGAGCATCGCGGGGAACGTGAAGTCCTTTGACAAGGACATGGAAAACCTGGAAGAAAGCGTGGAGGGCTACAGCAAGGCCCAGCAGAAGCTGGTCAAGGATTCGGCTGAGCTGAAAAGCAGCCTGATCCAGGCGGATGTCAAGGTAAAGGAGGCCACAAAGAGCTACAAAAAGCTGAAGGATGAGGCCAGCCGCGGGGCCATGGATGAGGCCATCAAGGAGCAGCAGGAGCTGAAGCAGAAGCTTGCGGATGTGAATGTGCAGCTGCAGACCAACGTATCCGGATACAAGGCGATGAACAAGGCCGCCCTGGACAGCGCCGTCTCCGCCCGGAAGGCGGAGAACCAGAGCGGCGTACTGGGGTCGTCTCTGGGGAAAAGGTTTGCCGCCTCGGGCATCTTCAATATGCTGGCAGGATCTGTCTCCGGAGCGGCAAACCAGTTTTTCAGCAGCGCATTGGGAGTCCCTGAGGCCGACTTCCTCTCGCAGACAATCGGCGGAGCGATCAGCGGCGCAGCGGCCGGCGCGGTTGCGGGACCTTTGGGCGCTCTGGCCGGCGCCGGTTTTGGCATGTTTTCGGGAGCGATCAGCGGCGGGACACAGATTGAAAGCGCGAAGGATGACGCCTTCAAAAGCTACTACAACAACCTCTACGACGAGGCGGCGCAGCGGCAGGCCGCATCGCTGGAGAGCGGCAGTGCCACCGCAGCCCAGCGGGAAAAGGACAAGATTTCCTTTGCCACGCTGTTCGGCGACCAGGGCACGGCGGACAGCTATCTCTCCGATCTGGTGGACATGGCCAACTACACGCCGTTCTATTACGACGATCTGACGGCCATGAGCAAGACGCTGGCCACCTATGGCTACGGGGCGGACAGCATCTTGCCGGTTCTCACCACCATCGGCGACGCGGGGGCGGCCCTGGGACAGTCCACCGCGGACATGACCACGGTGGCTCAGGCGCTGGGGCGGATGAAGTCCAGCGGAAAGACCACGCTGGAATACCTGAATATCCTCAACGACCGGGGGATCGGGGCCGTGGGGATGCTTGCCGACAAATACGGCGTGGACCAGGGCACCATGTACAGCATGATTTCAAGGGGCGACGTGGAAGGCGGACGGGCCGTGGACATTATTCTGGAAGCGCTGGAGGGGAAATATGCGGGTTCCATGGAGGAAATGTCGCAGACCTTCCCGGGCCTCACCTCCACGCTTGAGGGCCTTGAGCAGGAGCTTGCCAACGCCATGGGCAAGGGCTACAACGACACACGCACCTCTGGCCTTTCCGATCAGATCGCGGCCTACGGCGGGGAGCTGGGCAACGCGCTGATAGACCTGAACGGCAGGATCGGCGAACACAAGGCATCCATGGACAACCTGTCGGACCAGTATCAGCGGGAGGCGCTGTCGGCGGTGCTGTTAGGCCAGGAGACCTCACTGTATGATGATAAAACCTCTCAGCGGCTGCAGGAGATGGGGGAGCGCTACGCGGAGCTGAAGGAACGCTCCGACGCGGGAGACGAGGCGGCGGTGAACGAAATGGCAGAGCTGAAGGGCCAGGCGGAAAGCCTTGCCACAGCCGCCTATGAATCCAGCGACCAGTACAGCGCCATGATCGACGCGCAGCAGGATTCCGTCGCGGCCACCCGGGAGCTGACTGCAGCCTTTGGCGGCTGGAGCAACAGCTACAGGCTTCAGCAGGAGAAAAGCAAGGGGCGGGCTTCCACCTTTGGCCCCTACACCGGCGACCCGGAGGATTACGATTTCAGCGAGGCACGCTACCGGGCGAAAGCCTATGGCATGCATCGTGTGCCCTATAACAACTATGCAGCGCTGCTGCATGAGGGAGAGCGGGTGCTGACGGCCCGGGAGGCCCGGGAGCTGGACCGGCGGAGTGGCGGCGTCAGCGTCCAGGTGACGGGCAACTCCTTCTCCGTGCGCAGCGACGGCGACCTGGACGAGATCGGCGAGGCCATTGCCTATGCCATTGAGCGGAAGCTATACGCGGGGGTGAGCTGAGATGTTGAGGACACTGACCTTTTTGGACGAGGCGGCGAGGATTGAGCTGACGCTGCCGGTGACGCCCTCCACCTACAGCTGGACGCATCACAACACGGTGGAAACCGTGTCGCTGGACCAGACCGGGGAGGTCAACTTAGGCGGCGTGCGGCGGATGGGGTCCACCACGCTGAAAAGCTGCCTGTTCCCGGCGCAGCTGTACCCTTTCTGCGTGAGCGGCGCAGTGGCGGACCCCTGGCATTACCTGATGCAGATAGAGCGCTGGATCGACGCAAAGACCACGGTGCGCTTTTTGGTGAGCGGGACGCCTACCAACGCCCTGGTGCTGATTGAAAGCCTGGAATACCGGGAGCAGGACGGTACCAACGACTACTACGCGGACATCGCCATCCGGCAGACCAGGACGCCCGCCGCGGCGGCTTTGTCCGCTGCGGGGACGGTGCGCAAGCCGGCGCGCCAAAGTAAGACCGGCGCCGCCTCCGCCAGGACCTACGCGGTGGCCAAGGGGGACACCCTCTGGCACATTGCCAAAAAGTTCTACGGCGACGGCTCCCTCTGCTGCCGTCTGGCGGCGGCCAATCCGTCGATTAAAAATCCAGACCTCATATACCCCGGCCAGCAGCTGACCATCCCGGCGCTGAACGCCCTGCCCGGCGCTGCGAGCCTTTCCGGCGGCGCGGCCATGGCTGCAAAGACGGAGGTCGTCACAGATGACGCAACGGGAAAGTGCGTCCTGAAGAGCGGCGGCGCGGCGGAAGCGGGGAGAGTCATATGAGCGAGTATGCGTATCACGTGTACCTGACCCGGAGCGGCGAGCGGAGCGTGGATGTGACAGAGCTGGTGCAGACGCTGACATGGTCCGGCAATGTGAACCAGGTGGGCCGGGAGGTGCGCTGCGGACTGCTGGCGGACCGGGCGCTGCCCTTAGAGCAGGGGGCGTTGGTGACGCTGCGCAGCGGCGGTAAGAGCCGGTTCCTTGGGCCGCTGGTCAGCGTCACCAGGGACAGCCAGAGCGCGGTGGCCGACCTTGGCGCGGTGGACCGGAGCTGGTATCTGACGCAAAATGAGGGGTGGTACAAGTTTCAAAACACCGCGCCGGAGCAGGCAGCGGCTTCCATTGCATCCACCTATGGGCTGCCCACAGGAAGCATCGCCAAAAGCGGCGTCACCGTGTCCCGGAAATTTCCGGGCGTACCGTTGGACAAAATCCTCACCACGCTCTACACCCTGGCGGGAGAGAAAAACGGGAAGCGGTATCTGGTGGGCTTTGACGGGGACGGACGGCTGAGCGTGCGTCAGAAGGCGGACTCGGCCAGCCTCTCCATCTCCTCCACCATGAGCGTGACCAGCACCTGGGACATCGGAAGTCTCCAGAACAGCGTGATCCTTTACACGGACACGGGCAAGCTGGTGCGCCGCATCGAGGACGAGCCGTCCATCGCTCTGAGCGGGCGCTTAAGCCATGTGCTGACGCAGCGGACGGGCGAGGACGTCTCCACCGGGGCCAGGGCATGGCTGGAGGATCACGGAGTGCAGCGGAAGCTGACAGTGCAGTGCATGGGAGACCCCCGGCTCATCACCGGCGAGGCAGTGATCCTGCGGGACATGGGCAGCGGCGTCAGCGGCCTTTTTTGGATCGACAGCGACAGCCACACCTGGAAAAACGGGATATACACCACGAAACTGACGCTGAACTTCCGGAACGTAAGCAGCGAGACCACAGCGGGGAGTGAGATCAAATGAGCAGGTCTTTTGACGAATCCATGACCGCGGCCGTGTCCGCCCTGATGCAGTTGGGGCGGCGGGCGGCGCAGCCCTCCGCATTTTCCATCGGCGAGGTGCTGCACTCCGGCAATGGGACACTGCAGGTCTCCTGCGGCGAGCTGGTGCTGGAACCGGAGGATCTGTACCTTGCCCAGGGGCTGGACTACCGCTGGAGCGTGGACGACGGCAGTGCGCTCAAGCTCCGGCGGGGCGACCGGGTGGTGCTGCTCAGCCTGGATGGACAGGACTACTACTTAATTTGCAAGGCGGTGAAAGCGTGACATTGTTTCCCATGTTTGATACCAGCGCGGCAGAGGAAGATGCCTACCTGCCCCTTTACCGGGACGCGGCGTGGGACTATGAGCGGGACGCTCCGGTTTTCTCCGGAGGAGCGGCGGCGGTAGCCTCCGGGCTGGAGGCGGTGAAAAGCTGGGTGTGGCGGGCCATCAAAACCGCCCGCTACCAGTTCCCCATTTTCTCCTGGGACTACGGCTGCGAGCTGGACGCGCTGGTGGGGCAGCCCTACCAGGAGGACACCAAGCTGCAGGAGGCCCGGCGCTACATCCAGGAGGCGCTGACAGTGAACCCCTACATCACGGCGGCCGAAGTCACGGAGATTGCCCTGGAGGGCAGCCAGGTTCGCCTGTGCGTGGAGGTGGACACCGTTTACGGAAAGGAGACCATACATGTTTGAGGACCGGACAACCGAGCGGATCAAGGCGGAGGCGCTTGCAAAGATCAACCAGGCCACAGGCCTGTCCCCCATGGAGGGCGGCTTTGCCGACGCCATGATCGGCCCGGCGGCGGAGGAGATCAGCAAGCTCTACAAGGCGCTGCCCGCCGTGGCGTCCATGCTGTTTGTGGATGAAAGCAGCGGCCCCTACTTAGACGCGGTGGGGCAGAACTATTTCAACATCACCCGCAAGGAGGGAACCTACGCCTACTGCGACGTCTCCCTGACGGGAGAGGCGGGTACGGTTTTACCCGCTGGGACGGCTTTTCTGACATCTGGCGGATTGGAGTTTACACTGGTGGAGGATGTGGTTATCGGCTCCACGGGGACGGCCACGGGCCGTCTGCGCGCCGCCGGGACGGGCAGCGCCTACAACGTGGAGGCGGGGGCCGTCACCCGGATGTACGTCAATCCCCTGGGCCTGAGCTCCTTTGAAAACGGAGAGGCCTCCGGCGGGACGGACGTGGAGAACGACAGCGCCCTCTATCGCCGGATCGACGAGCGGCGCAAGCGTCCGCCCACCAGCGGCAACGGATATCAGCTGCGCCAGTGGGCCATGGAGGTGCCGGGCGTGGGCGAGGCGAAAGTGGTGGAGCTGGCGGGCGGACGGGGCACCGTATCCGTGACGCTGGTGGATGCGAACGGGAAGGCCGCGTCCGCGGAGCTTGTGTCCGCGGCGACGGCGTACATCGAGGCGCGGCGGGTGGTGGGCAGCACGGTGTCCGTGGCCTCCGCTGCAGAGCTGGAGGTCTCCGTTTCAGCAACGGTGCAGCTTACAGCGGCCACCACGGCGGCAGCGGTGCGGTTGGAGCTTCAGGAAAAGCTGGAGGCCTACCGGCGGGAGCTGATCTCTGAGAAGTTCCGCCAGGTCTATTACCGGCCGGAGGAGGACGGGGCCTACACCATGATTTACAACCGGGTGGCGGCGCTGCTGCTGACCATTCCCGGTGTGGTGAACTACACGGCGCTGACGGTCAACGGCAAGACGGAGGATGTTTCCATCCCGGCGGGCAGTGTGCCGGTGCTGGGGGAGGTGCGTATTCAGTGAGCGACCTGATGGTCAAGCTGCCCCCATGCTACCAAAACAGCGCCCAGGTCCGGGAGCTCCAGCGGGTAATGGGCGAGATGACCGGCGCGGCGGGGGAGAGCGTGGAGGAGCTCCTCTTACAGTTGAACCCCCGGACGGCCAGCGGATGGGGGCTTTCGATGTGGGAGGAGGCCTACGGCGTGCCGGTGGACTTGTCCCGGCCGGAGGAGTACCGCCGCAGCCGCCTCCTGAGCAAGGTGCGGGGCCAGGGCGCGGCCACCTGTGAGCTGATCCGTTCTGTGGCGGAGAGCTTCACCAACGGAGAGGTGGAGATCGTGGAGCACAACAGCGAGTTTTACTTTGTGGTCAAGTTTGTGAGCCGCCTGGGGGTGCCGCCCAACATCGACGACCTGCGCTCCGCCATCAGCGAGATCAAGCCCGCACATCTGGACTTTATCTTTGAGTATCTGTACCGCACCTGGGGGGAGGTGAAGCCCCTGACCTGGGGGCAGGCAAAGACTCACACCTGGGGCGAAATCAGGGAAGGAGAATGGAATGACTGAGACAAGCAAGTTGAAATTACAGCTGCCGGAGGACAACAACACGGCGGACATCGCGGTGATCAACGCCAATATGATCCTTCTGGACGGCGCAGTGTCAGCCAAGGCGGACCTGCCCGGGGCGGACGCAGTCAAGGCGGCGCCCGTGGATGGGGACGGCGTGCTGGTGGCGGACAGCGCTGACGGCGGCAAGCCAAAACAGGTCCTTTGGAGCCGGGTGAAGGCGGTATTGAAATCGTATTTTGATGCGCTCTATGCCCTTACCGGCCACACCCACACCAAGTCGGAGATCACGGATTTTCCTGCTTCCATGACGCCCACGGCCCACAAGGCAAGCCACAAGACCGGCGGCAGCGATGCCATCGCGCCGGCGGACATCGGGGCGGCAGCGGCAAGCCACAGCCACGACGAGCGGTATTACAAGAAAAGTGAGATGGACGTAAGCCTATCTACAAAGCTGCCTTTTTCGGGCGGAACCATGACTGGGATGCTGACAGCTGCCGAAGATTCATCTCCAGCTACCGCAAAAGTACGCAATACCTCTCTCCACGCTTCAACAACAAACCCTGCTGCCGAGGGTGCAATCGCCTGGCAGTATTCTTGAGGTGGTCACATGAGCAGCAAAGCACTGGTGGGCGGGACAAGCTACAGGGTGAAGCAGGGGAAGACCCCTGTGGGCGGGGCCAACTACACCATCAAACGCGGGAAGACCCTGAGCGGCGGAACCAATTACACAATCAATCTGGTTGAAAATGCAACGGTGAGCGTAACCGGGACCTCCGCATACAGCGAGGTAAAGGTCAACGGCATTACGACAAGCTCTACCAACTTTACCATATCGCCCGGAACTTCTATCACTGTCAATTGCTCGGCAGCAATCAATACTGGAGCCTGGTATGCGTATCCTACTTTTAAAATTACCTTCAACGGGGCTACGGTGGCATCAAGAACCGGCACCACCTGCTCTTACGAATTTGTGGCGGAGGAGGGAAGGTCCTACACCATCGCTTTTACCGGCATTGAAACCAAGACCGGTACAACGTCAAGCTACACCAGATATACCATCATGTACACAAACGCCAACATTACGTCCAAATGACGCGGAAGGGGGACTGATTCTATGACAAAAGTGAAGATCAATGGAGCTGAATATGAGGCGACAATAGACGGACTGATGCACGACCCGGATTGGGATGGGCGGGAAAGCAAGGCAATTACGCTTTCCGGGGAGTTTGCGCAGGTCAATCGCATGTTTTCCGATGGGGCCGTGTGGAGCATCCTGGATGATCAAGGCGAGTATGACAACAGCGCCTTTTCCCTCCGGGGCGATCTGACCGTCCACACAGACGGCACCTGCACAGTCAAAATGGGTAAGCTTACCGATCTGGAGGACGCATATGCGCTCTTATATGGAGGGAATGGAAAATGAATACGAGGGCAAACGCACTGCGCAATCTCTATCGCTGCGGCAAATTGGGCAAGGACGGGCTGAACCGTGCGGTGGTGGATGCAGTTATTACGGCTTCTGAGTACCGGGAGATCACCGGTGAGGACTATGTGTAAGCGGCAAAACCGTGTCGATGACAGTGGAAAGCGAAACAACAGGCTGAACAGCAGAAACAGGCATGACAAAGGCGGGAACATCTCTAACGATGCTCCCGCCTTTAGTTCATGCTTTCATATTAATATTTTTTTGTTTCCATTTATGTAGACGATATGTGACAAACACGCCACAATGAAAAGAAAAATCTCTCCGATAAGCGCATTTGCATTAGAAACCATACCGTGAATAAGCAAAGAAAGCACAGCCGGGACCATGAATGCACCCAAGAATAGAACAAAAAACTTTCCGCAAAAGTTAACCCATTTATTGAAATCAAACGGCTTGATAACAAAAACTATTTTAATAATTATAGATACAAATAGGCCCATAAACCCAAGAATTGAGAGCCAAATATACCATGGTTTTTTCATCAAAGTTCCCCCAAAAAATATTAAGGCAATCAAAAGAGGTTGGCGTTATTATAACATATCTGCCACTTTTTTTTAAGAAAAATCCGCCGGAAAGCTACTATGCTCCCCGGCGGATCATTATAATACATTTTCAATGGAAATGATAAATCCGAACACATTACCCACTTGGATAATGTAGTTCGGATTATCATTATCTGGTCCGAGTGGCGGGATTTGAACCCACGGCCTCTTGGTCCCGAACCAAGCGCGCTACCAACTGCGCTACACCCGGAGACCTTACATATTATAGGTGGAGTTTGCCTCAATGTCAAGACATATTCCGCATCATGGCCTCATAAGGTGGAGTCAAAGAGAGGAGGCGGGCCATGACGGCGGGAAAGATCGGAACGCAGATCAGCAGATACTCAAAGAGAAAGGCGACTTACAGCCGGCAGAGAAAAGGATCATCCATGGGAAAGAAAGAGCGCCAGCACCTGACTCAACTGGCAGTCTGCGCCGCAATCTTTTTTTCCATGGTAGTCATCAAATTGGTGCTGCCTCAGCGGATGGTACAGCTGCGGGAAACCCTGAACAGCGTGATGGAGCAAAATATGGATGTCAAGGCCGTCTTTTCAGCGGTGGGACGCGGCATCTCCGGGGAGCAGGGGCTCAGCGGTACGCTGGAAGAAGTGTACCAAGCGGTTTTTCATCCCCAGGATGGGGAAGCAGTGGAGACTGCGGCCTGGGACTTGGGCCTGGAGGATACCCAGACACTGCTCAACCAAAGCGCTCAGGGATGGCAGCCGGCTTCTTGGCGGGTGGAGGCAGGAAAGACGGAAGAGGGCACTGAAAACGGCACCCAGACGCCTCCGGAGTCTGCGCAGCCTGTGGAAAGCAGTGAGACTACCGGCGAGGCCTCGGGTCAGGCAACTGTGAGCCAGCTGGTATGCACCAATCTGCCTGAGGGCGTCCGCATGGAGCAGGCTGTTTTGGATTTCTCCTACTGCTCACCCATTGTGGGCGTCCTGTCCTCCTCCTTCGGTTATCGGGAACACCCCATCGAAGGGGAGGAGAGATTCCACTATGGAGTCGATCTCGCGGCGGATACCGGCACTGCGGTAGGATGCTTTGCAGACGGCACGGTCACAGCGGTCGGTGAGAGCAGTTCCTTGGGCAAATACGTGACCGTGGCTCACGAAAACGGATACTCCACATTATATGCGCACTGCAGCAAAACGGTAGTGAATTCCGGAGCCTCCGTCACCAGGGGAGAAAAGATCGCTGAGGTGGGGGAGACGGGAATGGCCACCGGCCCGCACCTGCATTTTGAACTGCACAATGGAAGTGAATATTTGAACCCCATCTACTATGTCACGCTGTCTTGAGGTTGTCTCACCTGGATTTCTGCTGCTGGTTACAGCTTTTGCCCTTCAGCAAAGCGGGGAACTGCTGGGCTCAATCCTGTTGGCCGCCGGGCTCCATGAGCTGGGGCACTGGGCCGCGCTTCGATCTTTCGGCAGCCGGGCGGAGCGCTTCCGCCTGGCTGCCTGGGGGGCCAGGATGGCCTGCGGAGCGGGACTCTCCTATAGACAGGAGATCATCGCAGTACTGGCAGGCCCCGCAGCCAATCTGCTCTGCGGTTTCGCCTGCGCCCAGGCTGCGGGGCATACGGGCTGGACATCAGGGTATCTCTATGCCGGCGCCCATGTGATATTGGGCGCCTTCAACCTGCTGCCTATCTCCGTGCTGGACGGCGGGCGGGCCCTTGAGCTGATCTTGTCCCTCTGGGGCGATCCGGGGCTGGCCCGGCGGATTGTGAATGCTTTGAGCATATTCACGCTGGTGGGTTTGACCTCCGGAGCCCTGTGGCTGAGTGTCCAAAGCGGGGGGAATGCCTACCTTCTGGTGGGAATCGTGGGATTATGGAGCATGCTGCTGCGCAGGGAGTGACCCGCGCAGCAGCATGTTGCATATAGTATTTAAATGTAAATCCGCTTGATCCGGTCCGGACAGGTAGAGGTGTAGGCGGTGTAGATCTGGCCGTACTTGGAAAACTCCTCCGGGGAGAGATAGGCCTTGTGGCTGGGGGAATAGCCCCAGAAGGTCACTGGGTCGCCCACCTTGCAGTCGATGCCGGTGATGTCAATGAAGCACTGGTCCATGCAGGTATCAATGAAGTGGGTTCTGGTGTCGTTGACCAGGACCGCACCCTGCTGCTTTACCATGGGGCAGAAGAGGCCGTCGGCAAACCCGACGCCCACGACGGCCAAGTCGGTGGGGCGTTCCGGCTTAAAGAACTGGTCGTAGCCCACGCTCTCCCCGGGCAGTACATGCTTGATGTGGTAAATATAGCTGCGCCAGGAGAGCATGTCCTCAACGCCGATCGGGTTGGACCCATCGGCAATATCGCTGTAGCCGAAAATCAGGCTGCCCACCCGGACATGGGTGGAGAAGGAAACGGCTTCCTCAAACCACTCTGTAGAGCCGGTGTTGCAGCAGTGGATGTATTGCAGGGTGAACCCGTTCTCCTTCAACTGCTGAACGCCGGCCTGGAAGCGCTGGAACTGGAGCTTGGTGAATTCATCTCCGCGGTATTCGGCCTGGGCAAAGTGGGTGAAGGCGCCGGTGATTTCAATGTTGGGACATGCACGGATGGCCTGAATCAGGGAATTCAATTCCTCTCCCGGATGCACACCGATGCGGTTCATCCCGGTTTCAATCTTGATCTGCGCCTTGACCCGCCTCCCCTGGCGGGCGGCCTCCTTGGAGAGGGCATAGACTCCAGCGGGAGTAAACAAGGGAATCTGTAAATCCCAGTGGACGACGTGGGGAAGAGTGTGCTCCATCACCGGGCCCAAAATTAAAATATCCGGGGTAAATATGCCGTTTTCCCGCACAACAAGCCCCTCATAGACTTGGGAACAGGCAATGACCGGGCAATTGAAACGCCCCACCAGAGCCTGGGCGATCTCCAATGTACCCATTCCGTAGGCATTGGCCTTCAGCACGGGCATGAGCGCCGCGGGCGCGATATAGTTTTCTATTTTTTCACAGTTGTCGAACAGCGTTTCAAGTTTGATCTCATAATAAGAATTGTAGCAGGATAGTTCCATACAGGATCACTCCTTCATATTGAAAATGGCGCTTTGTTGACAGAAAGAAAAATTTTCTATACAATTGCTATCAAATAGGAAATGGGGTGATTGGATGGACGAAAGAGCACTCATGCACAAAATATTGATGGGGGAGTTCCCCTTTACCCTCCCTCATCTGGAGCAATACCTGCATCAGGGGGAGGAGCTCCGGCTGTTTGCAGGGGAAAAGCTGGATCAGTCCATCATTGAGCGCAAGTTCCTTCTCTATGTATGGCAGGGGAAGGGGGCCTGTGTGATCACACGGCCTGACCGGACCACCTTCCGCTTTCTGACCATGGGGGAGAAGATCACTTGTTTCTCCAACATCATCACCCCGTATACGGAGTATTCACAGAGCTGGGACATCATGGCCCTTGAAAATACAGTGCTGGTGGCCTTTGCAAAGGAACAGGTCTATGCATTTCTAAAAGAAGACCCGGTCCTGTCCGAGGAATACATGGAATTTGCCTCGACTTATCACACCGTAATGCAGCGGCGTGTCCTGCTGACAGCCAACCTGACCTCCAGCCAGCGTGTTCTGACCTGGCTCTATGGCCTCTGCGGCGGATGCTGCGACCGGCAGACATGTGAAATCCCGTGCACTCTGAATCAGCAGGAGATCGCCGATATCCTGCTGGTTCATATCAGCACCTGCAACAAGATATTCGCTTGGCTCCAGGAAAACGGCGTCGCGGCAAAGACAAAAAGCAAGCTGTGCATTGACGTCCCAAAGCTGAGACAATACATCATGAATGACTGGAAGATCTATTGAACGTCCGGCCACTCAAAGAGTCTGCTGATAGAAAGCAAGTGACCTTTTGAATGAAAAGGGCGCTTGCTTTTCTTATTCACTGTCCATATTAGTTCTGGACAACCTCTGAGAATGATTCAGGGACACATATGGCCTTGCTGGAATAACCTCTCTCTTTCTGATGATGGAACGGTGATTTTGCACAAAGCGGGCACCCCCTCCTTTGTCAACAATTGCTTGGCAGAACACAAAAAATTGAGAATATTTCGCTTGGATTCTTTCAAATAATTATACAAAATTACCAAAAGGATAGGCTATACGCAGATCGGTTTTGTATTTTTTTATTTTTCTTCTCTTTGAATACTTAATAAGCGGATATAGAAATAGATTTATACGAAATAAAAACACGTTGATCAGTCTATAAAAATCTGATTGTCCGATAAATAATATGGTTAAAAGAATATTTAATTTATAGCATATGCTAAATAATAGATGAGAAAAACCAAATTTGATAAAATGGAGCAGATATGTTACAGTGCTGTTAAGAGAAGAGGTGACACCATGGAGAAGATGGCTGCCTTACAGATCCTGTTTGGAAGGCTTCCGCCGTTGGAGTGGGGGGTCGAGCAGTATCTGGATCAGGGCAAATGCCTGAAGATATTTCAAAACGAGCGCATCCCCTTTGACCGGGAGGCTCCGGAGGAGCCGGGGGTGTTTTACGTGCAGACCGGCCTTTTAAAACTCTCCGTGCACCGTCCGCTCAGCGCCACAGGGTTGGATTTTTGCTATTATGGGGACCGGACCCTATTGGAGCGCCGGACGGCGGCGTCACTGTCCGGATGCGGTCAGATGTACATAGAGGCCTGCAAAAACACAATTGCCTACGCCTTCACCCAAAGGGAGTTTTTTGAGCTTTTACGGCGGGACAGGGCTCTTCTGAAGCAGTACCATCAGCTGCACTCCGCTCAGCTTTCCCTCCTATTTCAACGGATGGAGCTGACCGCCTGCCTGGACGCGGAACAACGGGTGGCGGGCTGGCTCATGCAGCTGTGCTGCCAAAGCGCCCCAGAGGAAGCAGGCAAATATTTTATCCCCTGCAGGCTGACCCAGCAGGAGATCGCCGATTATCTTCTGATCCATGTGACCACCTTTAACCGGGTGTTCAGTGAGCTGAAAAAAGAATCTATTGTGGAAAAGAAGCGCAGCGGCTTCCTGGTCCATGACTTCGAGAAGCTCAAAAGATTTCAGGAGCGACTGTCCATCTGAGGAAGGGCCCGCCTTTTTAGGCGGGCCCTTTGTTCCGGGAATTGGGTCTTGTAAAAAAAAGACATACACGGTAAAATGAATTAAATCAGAAGAAAACATGGCGCACTGCGCCAGACTGGGAGATCGATTGTGGACAAGAGACTGGAACGCATCCTGCCCCGGGTGCAGAAGCCTGCGCGCTATGTGGGCGGCGAGTATAACGCGGTGAAGAAGGACAAGGCGGAGGTGGACGTCCGCTTTGCATTCTGCTTCCCCGACACCTATGAGATCGGTATGTCCAATTTAGGGATGCGGATCTTATACGGCATTATGAACAACATGGACGGAGTCTGGTGCGAGCGGGTGTTCGCTCCCTGGGGGGACATGGAGGAGGAGATGCGCAAAGCGGGCATCCCGCTCTATGGGCTGGAGTCCGGCGACCCCATCCGGGATTTTGACATCATCGGGTTTTCCGTGGGCTATGAGATGGCCTTTCCTGGTATTTTGAATATGCTTGACCTGGCCGGCGTGCCGGTGCGCGCGGCGGACCGGAAGGCCCTGTCCCCGCTGGTGATCGCCGGCGGAACCGCCATGTACAACGCGGAACCGGTGGCGGATTTCATCGACATCGTCTCCCTGGGCGAGGGGGAGGATGTGACGGTGGAGCTCATTGAGCTGTACCGAAGGGCCAAACAGGAGGGCTGGGACAAGCGCCGTCTGCTGGTGGAGGCCGCCCGGGTGCCGGGCCTCTATGTGCCGAGCCTCTATGAAATCCGCTATCACGAAGACGGCACTGTGGCGGAAATCCTGCCCAGGGACGGGGCGCCCCGTCAGGTGACCAAGCGGATTGTGGAGGACATGGACAAGGCCTACTATCCCACCCACACCGTGGTGCCCTCCACGGAGATTGTCCAGGACCGCACCACGCTGGAACTTTTCCGCGGGTGCATCCGGGGATGCAGGTTCTGCCAGGCCGGGTATGTGTACCGCCCGGTGCGAAACCGCAGCAAGGACCTCTGCGCAGCCTACGCCATGGAGGCGCTCAGCGACTCCGGCTATGAGGAGATGACGCTCTCCAGCCTCTCCACCAGCGACTACCCGCCCCTGGTGGATTTGTGCGACGATTTGGAGGAATTCTGCGACAAGCGCCACATCCATCTCTCGCTCCCATCACTGCGGGCGGACAACTTCTCCATGGCGCTGATGCAGCGTCTGCAAAAGGGACGCAAGGCGGGCTTGACCTTTGCGCCGGAGGCTGGCACCCAGCGGCTGCGGGATGCCATCAACAAGAATCTGACAGAAGAAGACTTGCTGCAAAGCTGCCGCACTGCGTTTGAGGGCGGCTTCAGCGCGGTGAAGCTATACTTTATGCTGGGACTGCCCACGGAGACCGACGAGGATGTGCTGGGCATTGCGGAGATCGCGGCCCATGTGATGCACACCTGGCGGGAGTATGCCTCCAACAAGGCCCGGGGCATCCGGATCACCGTCTCCACCTCCTGGTTCGTGCCCAAGCCCCACAGCGCCTTCCAGTGGGAGCCCCAGATTTCCAAGGAGGAATATGAGCGGCGGGTCAAGCTGCTGCGGGAGGCCATCCGCACCAAGACGGTGACCTACAACTGGCACGATTCCGAAACCAGCTTTATGGAGGCTGTGCTGGCCCGGGGCGACCGGCGCATGTGCGCTGTCCTGGAGTCTGTCTGGCGCAAGGGCGCCCGCCTGGACGCCTGGGAGGAGTACTTTTCCCTGGACCGCTGGCTGGAGGCCTTTGACGAGTGCGGCCTGGACCCCCATTTTTACGCCAACCGCGTCAGGGAGAAGGACGAGCTGATGCCCTGGGATATGATCTCCAGCGGTGTCTCAAAGGACTTCCTCTGGCGGGAGCGGGAGCGGGCCTACCGCTCCGAGACCACGCCGGACTGCCGCACCCAGTGCAGCGGCTGCGGCGCAAACCGCCTGGTAGGAGGGAAGTGCGATGTCTAAGCTGCGTCTTCTGTTTGTAAAAGAGGCACAGGCCAGTTACATTTCCCATCTGGACCTGATGCGCACCTTTCAGCGGGTCTTTCCCCGCACTGGATTGGAGATCAGCCATTCCCGGGGGTTCCACCCCCATCCCATTTTGTCCATTGTGCTGCCCCTGCCCGTGGGGCAGAGCAGCCAGTGCGAGCTGCTGGATTTTACCGTGGAGCAGGAGACGGACGGCGCCGGCGTGCCGGAGCTGCTGAACCCGGGGTTTCCCGAGGGGCTGCGGGTGCTGGAGTGCTATCCGGCGGTGCGCCCGGTCAAAGAGCTTGTCAGCATTCGGGCGAAGGTGGAATTCCTTTATGATGACGGCGTACCTTCCGGCACCGTGGAGCGGTTGGGCGGCCTTTTCTCCAGGGAGTCCATTGTGATCCAGAAGAAGACCAAACACCGCACCCTGGCGGATGTGGACATCCGGCCCATGATTCATGAGCTGACGTTCACGGAGCGGGAGCAGGCCGTCGAGGCCATGGCTGTGGTCCAGGCCCAGAACCCGGGGCTGAACCCAGCGTTGTTGGGAGAGGCAATCCGCAAAGAGCTGCCGGAATGGGCGCCGGACTTTGTCCGGGTGCGCCGTTTGGAACTGCTGGATCAGAAGGGGGTCAGCTTCCGCTGAGTGCGGGGCTGGGGCAGCGGCCGCCTGTAGACAGTATGGGAGACCGCGCAAAAGGCGCATTTTATACAGAATTTTCAAATTTATCTGTAAAAAGCCTTGCATTGCGCGGATTCCTATGGTATTCTAACTAAGTTAAAAAGGGCGTTCCTCTGCCGTGCGCGCGCCGAATGGGCGCCGATGCGCCGGAGAAAAGCGGCATGAACACCTAATAATAGGAGGAAAGTACCCATGGATCTGATTAAAGAATTGAACAAGCAGCAGCTTGCCGCTGAAGTGTCTTCCCCGGATGTGGGCGACACGGTCCGCGTCCACGTGAAGATCAAGGAAGGCTCCCGCGAGAGAATCCAGGTCTTCGAGGGAACCGTTATCGCCAAGAAGCACGGTGGCATTGAAGAGACCATCACCGTTCGCCGCGTGTCTTATGGCATCGGCGTGGAGAAGATTTTCCCCCTGCACTCTCCCTCCATTGCTGAGATTGAGACTGTGCGTCACGGCAGCGTCCGCCGCGCAAAGCTCTACTATCTGCGCAATCGCGTGGGCAAGAGCGCCAAGGTCAAGGAAAAGCTTTAATCTGCCCTAAAAAAAGAGAGGCTTCGGCCTCTCTTTTCTTTTGCCGTGTGAAATAGAGGTTTGCCTGAACGGCGGCCGGAAAGTCAAAAAAATCTCATTTCCCGGGAAAATCCCTTGTTGTTTCAGGATCTTTTTGCTATACTAATCCAATAGATTATCATGGCGGTTTATTGCTGCTTAGGAGATGCTTCCATGGATGAAAGAGAGATCCAAACCGATCCGGGCACGGAAAAGGGCGAAAAGGAGAGCTGGAGCCTCTTCGAATGGTTTCAGGCGCTGGTGTGCTCCGTTCTTGTGGTGGTGCTTTTATTTACGTTTGCCATCCGGCTGATTGGGGTGGACGGCCTATCCATGGTGCCGACTCTCCAGCATGGGGACCGGCTTTTGGTGGTAAACTCCCTTCTGTACCACGATTACCGGCAGGGGGATATCGTCATCGCCCGCAAGGAGAGCCTCACCGCCGATCCCATCGTCAAACGGGTCATCGCGGTGGGCGGGCAGAAGGTGGACATTGATTTTTCCACAGGCACCGTCTATGTGGACGACATGCCGCTGGAGGAGGATTACATCAACGAGCTCACACTGACCGACGAGGGCACGCAGTTCCCGCTCTGGGTGCCGGAGGGATCGGTCTTTCTCATGGGTGACAACCGAAACCACAGCAGCGACAGCCGAAGCAGCCGCCTGGGCACAGTGGACACCCGGTATCTGATCGGCAAAGCGGTGTTGCTGCTCTATCCCGGCGTGGATTCGGTCAGCGGAAAACGGGAGTTTTCCCGCATTGGCCTGTTGGAATAGGGAACTATTTCAGAAAGGGGGACAGCGTATGGAAAACAAAATGAATATCCAGTGGTATCCCGGGCACATGACCAAGACCCGGCGCATGATCGCGGAGCAGATCAGGCATGTGGATGCGGTCTGCGAGATATTGGATGCGCGGATCCCCATCTCCAGCCGGAACCCGGACGTGGATGAACTGACGGCGGGAAAGCCCCGTCTGGTGGTTTTGAACCGTGTGGATCAGGCCGACCCGGCCCTCACCCGCCGCTGGGCCGCTTACTTCCGCTCCAAGGGGTATGCGGTTCTGGAATCCAACGCAAAGCAGGGCGTCGGAACCGGGAAATTTGCCGCCGCCATCCGGGAGCTTTTGGCGGACAAGCTGCGCACCTATGCGGAAAAGGGCCAGGTGGGCCGGGTGGTGCGGGTGATGATCCTGGGCATCCCCAATGTGGGCAAATCCACCTTCATCAACCAGGTCGCGGGACGGAAGACGGCCAAGGCTGAGGACCGGCCCGGCGTCACCCGCGGAAAGCAGTGGGTGCCGGTGGACCGTCAGCTGGAGCTGCTGGACACCCCGGGTATCCTCTGGCCCAAGTTCGAGGATCAGAGCGTGGGGCTGCACCTGGCCTACACGGGCGCGGTAAAAGATGAGATACTGGACATTGAAACGCTGGGCTGCCATCTGATGGCCTATCTTGGCGCCCATTACCCGGACGCGCTGCGTACGGGGTATAAGCTGTCCGACCTTCCGGAGCGGGAAGCGGAGGAAAACGATGTGGCCTATGGCTACCGGCTGCTCCGCTCCGCCGGAAGAAAGCGGGGCTTTCTCATCTCCGGCGGAGAGATCGACACGGAGCGCATGGCAAAAATCCTGCTGGATGAATTCAGAGGGGGCAAGTTAGGAGCCTTTACAATGGAGGCGCCGGAGGAGATCAAAGAATGAGCACTGTGCGCACCCGGCGACGTAAATTTCATTGGAGATGGAAATGAACGCTTGGGAATTTGAAGAAGAACAATGGAACAGCGGCGTCCGCTCCGTCTGCGGTGTGGATGAAGCGGGAGCGGGGCCCCTGGCAGGGCCGGTATACGCTGCTGCCGTGATATTGCCGCCGTACGCGGAGATCGAAGGGCTGGATGACTCCAAAAAGCTGACGGAGCGCAGGCGGGAGGCTCTGTTCCCGGTCATCCAGGAGCGGGCTCTGGCCTGGTCGGTGGCTTTTGTGGAGGCGGAGGAGATCGACCGCATCGACATCCTCAACGCCCGCATCAAGGCCATGCAGCTGGCGATAGACGCCCTGGCCGTCCCGGCGGAGCTTGCCCTGGTGGATGGGAACCGGGATCACGGCAGCCTCTGCGCACTGACTACGCCCCACCGGCTGATCGTCAAAGGCGACAGCCGCAGCGCTTCCATCGCGGCCGCCTCTATTCTGGCCAAGGTGAGCCGGGACCGGTTTTTGACCGACGTGCTGGACCGGGAGTATCCCCAGTACCAGTTTGCACGCCACAAGGGCTACGGGACAAAGCTTCACTACGAGATGCTGGATCAACACGGCCCCTCGCCGGTGCACCGCCTGAGCTTTTTAAAAAAGTGGGAGAGGCGGCGATGAAGGGACTGGGCGATTTCGGTGAGGCTGTGACCGCACGCTATCTCCGAAAAAAAGGCTATACCCTCCGGGCCAGCCAGTGGCGCTGCCGGTTTGGGGAGATCGACATCGTGGCGGAGAAGGCGGGCGTGCTGTGCATTGTGGAGGTCAAGCTGCGCAGCAACCTTTCCCGCGGCCTGCCCCGGGAGGCTGTGGATGGACGCAAGCAGCGGAAGCTGCGCACCGCCGCCGCCTGCTATGTGAGCAATAATGAGCTGGACCTTCCGGTGCGCTTTGACGTGGCCGAGGTCTATACCGACGGCAAAGGGGGAGTCACCGGCTTCCAATACATAGAAGACGCGTTTACCTGCGACTGACTTTTCCAAAAAGAGGAGTTTTGAACATGAAGTACTATTCCACCCGCGACAACCAGCTGCGCATCAGCGCGGCGGAAGCCATCAAGATGGGGCTGAGCCGGGACGGTGGGCTGCTGACGCCCTGTGAAATCCCGCAGATTGACGAAGCATTTTTGAAAAAGCTGCTGCCCATGCGCTACCAGGACCGGGCGGCGGCAGTGATGGGGCTTTATCTGGAGGACTACTCTCTCCAGGAGCTGACGGCCTTTGCTGAAAATGCCTACGGCCCTGACAAATACGATTCTCCCGCCGTGGCGCCTGTCCGCACGGTGGACGGGCGCACCCACTGCCTGGAGCTCTGGCACGGGCCCACCTCCGCCTTCAAGGACATGGCGCTTCAGATGCTGCCCCAGCTGCTCTCCGCGGCCCTTCGCAAGACCGGGGAGGAGAAGACCGTATGCATCCTGGTGGCCACCTCCGGCGATACGGGCAAGGCGGCCATGGAGGGCTTTGCTGACGTGCCCCAGACCAAAATTCTGGTGTTCTACCCCAAGGACGGCGTCTCCGCCATTCAGGAGCTCCAGATGGTCACTCAGGCGGGAGACAACGTGGGCGTGTGCGCCGTGGTGGGCAATTTTGACGACGCCCAGACCGGCGTCAAGCGTATCTTCTCCGATGCGGCCATGCGGGAGACGCTGGAGGGCAGGGGCTACTTTCTCTCCTCGGCCAACTCCATCAACTGGGGCCGCATCCTGCCCCAGGTGATCTATTACATCTCCGCTTACTGCGACCTGGTCCGGGATGGGAAACTGGCCATGGGGGACAAGGTGAACTTCTGCGTTCCCACCGGGAATTTCGGCGATATTTTGGCCGCCTATTATGCACAGCGCATGGGCTTGCCGGTGGGCCGGCTGATCTGCGCCTCCAACTGCAACGACGTGCTCACGGATTTCCTGCGCACCGGCGTCTACGACCGCAACCGGCCCTTCCACAACACCATGAGCCCCTCCATGGATATCCTGATCTCCAGCAACTTGGAGCGCCTGCTCTTTGACCTCTCCGGCCAGGACGACGCTCCGGTGAAGGAGTACATGGTCCAACTTGCGCAAAGCGGCCGCTACGAGGTGAGCGGCGCGGTCCGGGAGAAGCTCCAGTCCCTCTTCTGGGGCGGTTTCTGCGGCGAGGAGGACACCGCCGCCACCATCGCCCGGTACTACCGGGATCACCACTATCTCATCGACACCCACACCGCCGTGGCCGCCCAGGTGATGGACCAGTACCGCCGGGCCACTGGCGATGAGACGGTGACGGTCTTCGTCTCCACCGCCTCGCCCTATAAGTTCTGCAACCACGTGCTCTCCGCCATCGGCGAGACGCCGGAGAGTAGGGGCGTGGAGCTGATCGGCCAGCTTCAATCGGCCACCGGCGTACCTGCGCCCAGCCGCCTTGCGGAACTGAAGGGGAAGGAGCGCCGCTTTGACCGCTTCACGGAGAAAGACGGCATGGACGGCGTAGTCCTCTCTTTTTTAAGCTGAGAGTGGTTCCGGATTCTGAGAAGGCCGGCCCAAAGCTGTTGCAGGACTTTAACTCCGCACTTGCGGCGGAGGGGACTGCCTAAAAGCGGCTTGCCTTTGAAGAGGAGAACAACAGAAAGGAGGCGTTTCATGGCGCTTTACGCCATCGGCGACTTGCACCTGTCTCTTGCGGTCAACAAATCCATGGAGGTCTTTGGGGGCGGATGGGCCAATTATGTGGAACGCATCCAGCAGGCCTTTTCCCAGCTGGGGCCCGACGATGTGACCGTTCTCTGCGGCGACACCTCCTGGGGCATCTCCCTGGAGGAGGCGGCGGAGGACTTTCGCCTGATTGACAGCTTCCCGGGGAAGAAGCTGCTGCTCAAGGGGAACCACGACTATTGGTGGAACACAGCCTCCAAAATGAAGTCTTTTTTTGAACGCGAGGGCATCACCAGCCTGGAGATCCTGCATAACAACTGCTTCTTCTACGGGGACTACGCCCTGTGCGGCACGCGGGGCTGGTTTTTCGAGGAGGATCAAAAGGCCCAGGACGCCAAAGTGCTCAACCGGGAGGTGGGGAGGCTGGAAACCTCTCTTCAGGCGGCCGGGGATCGGAAAAAGCTCTGCTTTTTGCACTATCCGCCCCTGTACCAGGGATACCAGTGCCCGGAAATCCTGAAAACGCTTCAGGAGTATCAGGTGGCGGAGTGCTATTACGGCCACCTCCACGGCGCCAGCCACCGCCTTGCCATCCAGGGTTCCCGGTTTGGAACAGACTTTTTCCTGGTGGCGGCCGACTATCTTGGGTTTATTCCAAAAAAAATTTGCGATTAACGGAAAAAACTATGGAAATTTCGTTTTTTTTCTGTTAAAATAGGTATTCGCACCGGCCTGAAACCGGTGATGAACGGAGGAAAAGAAATATGAGTGTGAAAAGCTGTGAAAAACTGGAAAAGAGTATGGTCGCGCTGACCGTCGAGGTAAGCGCAGACGATTTTGAAGCTGCTGTCAACAAGGCCTATCTGAAGGCCCGCAAAAAGATCAGCGTCCCCGGCTTCCGTCCGGGCAAGGCAACCCGCAAGATCATTGAGGGGATGTACGGCGCCGAGGTCTTTTATTCTGACGCAGTCGATATCGCGCTTCCCGACGCCTATGAATCTGCGGTGGAAGCGGAAAAGCTGAGCGTTGTGGGGTATCCCACTGTGGAGCTGGAGGGCGAGGTCACAAAGGACGGCTTCACCTTCAAGGCCACTGTCCCCGTTTATCCCGAGGTCAAGCTGGGCCAGTACAAGGGCCTCTCCGCGCCCAAGGCTGAGGTGAAGGTCACCGCCGCCGATGTGGACAGCCGCATCAAGGAGCTCTCCGACCGCAACACCCGCCTGGTGAGCGTGGAGCGCCCCGTGGAAAACGGCGACACCGCAGTCATCGATTTTGAAGGCTTTGACAACGGCGTTGCCTTCGACGGCGGCAAGGGCGAGAACTATCCCCTGGAGATCGGCTCCGGCAGCTTCATCCCCGGCTTTGAAGAGCAGATTGTGGGCATGAACGTGGGGGAGGAGAAGGAGATCAACGTCACCTTCCCTGAGGATTATCAGAAGGACCTGGCCGGCAAGGCCGTGGTCTTCAAGGTCAAGGTCAACGAGGTCAAGGTAAAGGAAGCCCCCACCCTGGACGATGAATTTGCCAAGGATGTGTCTGAGTTCGACACCCTGAAAGAGCTGAAGGCCGATTTGAAGAAGAAGATCGCCGCCGAGCGGGAAGAGGCGGCCATGCGCTCCTTTGAGGACGCTTTGATGTCCAAGGTGGCCGACGGCATCGAGTGCGATGTTCCCGACGCCATGGTGGACAGCCAGGTGGAGAAGTTCGTGGAGAACTTCAAGTCCCAGATTCAGGCCCAGGGCATTCCCTACGAGCAGTATCTGAAGATGACGGGCTCCGAGGAGCAGAAGCTCAAGGACGACGCCCGTGAGCCCGCCCAGCGCCAGGTTCGCCTGGATCTGGCCGTTGCAGCCATCATCAACGAGGAGAAGTTAGAGGCCACGGACGAGGACGTGGAGGCCGAGTATAAGAACCTCTCTGAGAAGTACGGCATGGACGTGGAGACGGTGAAGAAGTACCTGCCCCGCGAGCAGATCGAGGCCCAGGTGCTCAACGAGAAGGCCATTGCCGTGGTCCGCGACAGCGCCACCGCCGAACCTGTCGAGGAGAAGAAAAAGAAGGCGGCCAAGAAGAAGGACGATAGCTCTGAAGAGGGCGAGGAGAAGGCGGCCAAGAAGAGCGCCAAAAAGAGCGCCAAGAAGGAAGACAAGGAACCGGAGCAGGCCGAAGAGCAGAAATAAGGCGTACATTTTTAACAGATTCGACACATTCTCTCATGGTGCCTGTGGTATCATGAGAGAATGGTTTATAGGCCACAAATGAACGGAGGTTTTCAAAACATGAGTTTAGTACCTTACGTAGTAGAACAGACCAACCGCGGTGAGCGGTCTTACGACATCTTTTCCCGCCTGCTGAACGACCGCATCATCTTCTTGGGAGAAGAGGTCAATGCCACTACAGCCAGCCTGGTCGTGGCGCAGCTGCTGTATCTGGAGGCCCAGGACCCCGATAAGGACATCAGCCTCTATATCAACAGCCCCGGCGGTTCTGTTACAGACGGTATGGCGATTTATGACACCATGCAGTATGTCAAGTGTGACGTATCCACCATCTGCGTGGGTATGGCCGCCAGCATGGGGGCGTTTTTGCTCTCTTCCGGCGCCAAGGGCAAACGCTTGGTGCTGCCCAACGCGGAGATCATGATCCACCAGCCCTCCGCCGGCACCCAGGGCCAGATCACCGATATGGCCATCCACCTCAAGCGTTTGGAAACCATTAAGAAGAAGATGAACCACATCCTGGCCGAAAATACGGGCCGTACGGTGGAGGAAGTGACCGCCGCCTGCGAGCGCGACAACTTTATGAGCGCGGAAGAGGCCAAGGAATTCGGCCTGGTGGATCGGATCATCTACAAGAAATAACAAGGAGAAATCTATGAGCGACGAAGGCAAGAAGCCCATCCGATGTTCCTTCTGCGGCAAGCATGAGCAGCAGGTGCATCGGATGATCCAGGGCCCGGGCGTACGCATCTGCGACGAGTGCGTCCAGCTCTGTATGAATATTTTAAATGACGGCTATGACGATGGGCCCAATGCGGATCTGGACGATATCCCCGACCAGCTGCCCACCCCCCAGGAGATTAAGGCGGTGCTGGACGAGTATGTGATCGGACAGGAATCTGCCAAAATCGCTTTATCTGTTTCGGTTTACAACCACTATAAGCGGATTTTCTTCGGCGGGGACGAGGATGTGGAGCTGCAAAAGAGCAACATCCTGATGATCGGCCCCACCGGCAGCGGCAAGACACTCTTTGCCCAGACCCTGGCCCGCATCCTGCGGGTGCCCTTTGCCATTGCCGATGCCACCACGCTGACGGAAGCCGGCTATGTGGGCGACGATGTGGAGAACATCCTCCTGCGTCTTCTGCAGGCCGCTGACTTCGATGTGGAGCGGGCGGAGCACGGCATCATCTATGTGGATGAGATCGACAAGATCGCCCGCAAGAGCGAAAATACCTCCATCACCCGGGACGTTTCCGGCGAGGGAGTGCAGCAGGCGCTGCTGAAGATCGTGGAGGGCACGGTTGCCAATGTGCCGCCTCAGGGCGGGCGCAAGCATCCCCATCAGGAGTTCATCCAGGTCAACACCAAGAACATTCTGTTCATCTGCGGCGGAGCCTTTGACGGTCTGGAAAAGATCATCGAGCGCCGCCTGGATAAAAAGGGCATTGGATTCGGCGCTGTGGTGGAGAGCAAGAAGGAGAAGGACGTGGGTAAGATCCTCAAAGAGGTGCAGCCCCACGACATCCTGAAATTCGGCCTGATCCCGGAGCTGGTGGGCCGCCTTCCCGTGATTGCCCCCCTGGAGGCACTGGATCGGGAGGCGCTGGTCCGCATTCTCACGGAGCCGAAAAACGCGCTGGTTAAGCAGTACCAGAAGCTTCTGAGCTACGACGAGGTGGATTTGGTCTTCCAGAAGGACGCTTTGGAGGCCATTGCCGACAAGGCCATCGAGCGTTCCATCGGCGCCCGCGGACTGCGGGCCGTGATGGAGGGGATGCTGACGCAGCTGATGTACGATGTGCCCTCCGACCCCACCATCGAAAAGGTGACCATCACACGCGAGTGCGTGGAGGGGACCGGGAAACCAGAGGTTATCCGGAACCCGGACAAAGTGAATTATGCAGTGAAGCTCAATTCCGGGAAGCCCGTTTCCGGAAATCCCAAAAAGGCTTCTGCTTCCTGAGAGAAGAGGCGCCGCTTGCGACGCCCCTTTTCCATTCTGAAGTGAAAGGAAATTTTTCCGCCATGGAACCTATGAACATCCCTGTGCTGGCCCTGCGGGGACTGACTGTCTTTCCCCACATGACCATCAACTTCGATGTGGAGCGGCCGATCTCCATCCGCGCCCTTGAGCGCGCCATGGAGCAGGACCAGGAGATTTTCCTGGTGACGCAGCGAGAGATCGGGACGGCTCTGCCCGCGGAGTCCGACCTGTATGAGGTCGGCACAGTTTCCCATATCCGGCAGATCCTGCGGATCTCCGAAAACGCCGTCCGCGTCATGGTGGAGGGCATGTACCGCGCCCGGATGCGCCGGCTGTGGCAGACGGAGCCATTTTTGCAGGCCAATGTGGAGCAGATTGAAGAGACTCCCGCCGTCTCCCGCAGTACGCCCCGCACCGAAGCGCTGATCCGGCAGACCTACGGTTTGTTTGCCGAATACGCGGATCTGATCCCAAGCCTGCCCGACGAGGTGCCCACGGCGGTCCTGGACTGCCGCGAGCCGGGCTATCTCGCCGACTATATTGCCCAGAATATCAGCATCCGCTACCTGGACAAGCAGGAGATTTTGGAGGAGCTGCACCCCTTCCTGAGGCTGAAAAAGCTCAACGCGCTGCTCAGCCGGGAAATCAATGTGCTGAACTTTGAGCATGAGATGCAGGAGAAAATCCGGGATCAGCTGGCCCAGTCCCAGAGGGACCAGATTCTCCGCACCCAGATCCGGGTCATGCAGAACGAGTTGGGGGAGGCCGACGACTCCGACGATGAGCTCCAGGATTACCGCGGCCGCATCCGCGCGCTGCACCTGGGCAAGGAGACTGAGGAGAAGCTGCTCAAAGAGGTGGACCGCATCGCGAAGCAGCCTTTTGGCAGCGCAGAGGCCGCCGTTTCCCGGAACTACCTGGACGTCTGCCTTGAAATGCCCTGGAACAAGACCACCAAGGAGCGGGTGGATGTGGACGCCGCACGGAAAATTCTGGAGCGGGACCACTACGGCTTGGAAAAGGTGAAGGAGCGCATCCTGGAGACCATTGCCGTTCGTCAACTGAACCCTGATGGACGGGGCCAGATCCTCTGTCTGGTGGGCCCTCCCGGCGTGGGCAAGACCTCCATTGCCATCTCTGTTGCAAAGGCGCTGAACCGGAAGTTAGCCAGATTGTCTCTGGGCGGGGTCCGGGATGAAGCGGATATCCGCGGCCACCGCAAGACCTACATAGGTTCCATGCCTGGCCGCATCATCGAAGCCATCAGCCGCAGCGGAAGCATGAACCCATTGCTGCTGTTGGATGAGATTGATAAAATGGGCAGCGACTACCGGGGAGACCCCGCCGCCGCTCTCCTGGAGGTGTTGGACAGCGAGCAGAACTACGCCTTCCGGGACCATTTCCTGGAGATTCCGGTGGACTTGTCCCAGGTGATGTTTGTCACCACGGCCAATACCACCGAGACCATTCCCCGTCCGCTTCTGGACCGGATGGAAGTGATCGAGCTGTCCAGCTATACCGACGAGGAAAAGCTCCAGATCGTAAGACGCCACCTGCTGCCCAAGCAGATGAAGGAGCACGGTGTCTCCAAAAGCGCATTGCGCATCAGTGACGAAGCCATCCGCGCCATCATCACCGGCTATACCCGCGAATCCGGCGTCCGTGTGCTGGAGCGCCAGTTGGCCAAGGTGTGCCGAAAGGCGGCCATCCACTTGGTTTCAGGAGATGTAAAGCGGTTTACCGTTACAGAAGATAACCTCCAGGAGGTCTTGGGCGTCCGGCCTTACAGCCCGTCCCTGCACACGGATAAAGAAGAGGTGGGCGTGGTCAACGGCCTGGCCTGGACGGAAGTGGGCGGTGAAATCCTGGAAGTGGAAGTCAATGTGATGGAGGGCAGCGGAAAGCTGGAACTGACCGGCAACCTTGGAGATGTGATGAAGGAATCCGCGCAGACGGCCCTCAGCTGCCTGCGCAGCCGGGCCTCCGAGCTGGGCATCCAGGGGGATTTCTACAAGACCCGGGACATCCATGTCCACTTCCCGGAGGGCGCGGTGCCGAAGGATGGCCCCTCGGCGGGCATTGCCATAGCAACCGCCATGCTCTCCGCCCTGACCGGCCGGAAGATACGCGCCGAGCTGGCCATGACGGGAGAGATCACCCTGCGGGGACGGGTCCTGCCCATTGGCGGGCTGAAGGAGAAGACGATGGCCGCCCTGCGCAGCGGTATCAAAACCGTCATCCTACCCAAGGAAAACCTGCGGGACTTGGAGGAGATCGACCAGACGGTCCGCAAGGGGCTTCGCTTTGTACCGGTGGAGACCGTGGATGCGGTGTTGGCAGAGGCGATCTGTTATCCGGAAAAGGCCGGCCAGTGCCGGGAAGACCCGGTGGCGGCCTTTGCACCGGCACACCATGAGAATGCGCCAGGCGATGCCCTGCGCCAGTAAAGGAGAAACATGGCACTGAATTTTGGAAACGCCGAGTTTGTGCGTTCGGCTGCCAGCCCAAGCCAGTTCGTCCGTGACGGCGCGCCGCAGATCGTCTTTGCAGGCCGGTCCAACGTGGGGAAGTCTTCCGTCATCAACCGGCTGCTTGGTCGGAAAAACTTTGCCCGCGTGGGCTCCGCGCCGGGAAAGACCAGCCAGATCAACTATTTCCGCATAGACCGGCAAGCGTACCTGGTGGATTTGCCGGGATATGGATATGCCAAGGTCAGCAAGGCGGAGAAGGAGCGCTGGGGCCAGCTGATGGAGTCTTACTTCCAGGACGAGGGGGAATTGATCACCCTGGGCGTGCTGATTGTGGACGCCAGGCATAAGCCCACAGCAGACGACTGCGTCATGTGCGACTGGTTCCGCCAGAGCCGCTGTCCCATGATTGTGGTGGCCAATAAGGTGGATAAGCTGAAAAAGAGCGAGGTGGAAGCCAACCTCCAACTGATCCGCGATACGCTTCAGATCGCGGAAGGGGAGCCAATGGTGGCTTTTTCCGCAGAAAAAGGGGAGGGGAGGGAAACGCTCCTGCGGGAGCTGTCCCTCCACTGCGGGTAAAATTGACTTCACTGAGAACAAAGAGGACACAGGATGGATTTCATCCTGTGTCCTCTTTTGCCTGAACAGTGAGTTCAATGATCCACGTAAGAAAAATAGGGATAGCCGCTTTCATAGGACAGCGCATACCTGCAGCCCGCTATCTCCTGGAGGCTTGCAATGCAGTCGTTGGTGGCGACGACCCTTCCGTCCTCCAGCGTCAGCGCAAACTGCTGCATGTCCGGCGATATATATAGATGACGCCCGATTCCCGCGGGAACCCGCGCAATGCCGGGGCTATAGTAGCTGATCACCTGAAACCCCTCCCGGTCCCAGGTGATGTATGCGCTGACGTCCTTCCGTCCGGTTTTCTCAGCACAGTCCATGGAAAAGACGCCCTGGAAGTTCCGCCTGCCGATCTGCTGCAGCGAGCCATCTATTTGAATAAGGGTTTCCCCAACCTTCTCTCCGCCCTCGTATATGGCCGCGGGGATTTCGAATCGGACGTCCCTGAGGAATGCACCAGTGTGGTCTAAAATAGCAAAGAGGAAGAGGCCAAGGAACACGGTCAGGAAGATAGACGCGACTGTTCTGCCTCTATTTTTTCGGGCCTTCCTTTTATATTGGGCGTAGACGGCCTTGATGGCATCCCGCACGGCGCGGTCGTCCTGTGCCGTGTAGTCGCCGATTTCGCGTTCGCCGCTCAGAAGGCTCTGGACGGGAATCTCAAGGGCGTCGGAGAGCGGCTCCAGCAGCGTCACGTCCGGGAATCCCGCGCCCCGCTCCCATTTGCTCACTGTGCGGTCTGAGACATGCAGCGTTTCCGCAAGCTCTTTTTGCGTGAGCCCTTTTTCTTTCCTTGCATTGCTGATCAGCAGCCCTGTGTTCTTCGTATTCATAGTACCCTCCTCTTTGCCGCTCATTGTAGCAAATCTGCCTCAAAAAAGAAACAAACGCTGCGTAGAGTCAAAGAAATCAGCAGCCGCAACATGCGGCTGCTGATTTTCAATTTAAAAGGCTGGGAACCGGATATTGCTGTTACAGCAGCATGATCCCGGCTTTTTCGCAGGTCTCCTGGGTATCGTGATCCCACAGGCTGACCTGCACCTCGCCGATGTGGCAGGTGCCGATCATCAGCATACACAGGCGGGACTGGCCAATGCCGCCGCCCATGGTCAGGGGTAGCTGGCCGTCCAACAGCATCTTATGGAAGGGGAGCTTCCGGCGCTCGTTGCAGCCGGCCAGGTTCAGCTGCTCGTCCAGGGAGGCCTCGTCCACGCGGATGCCCATGGAGGAGATTTCAAAGGAGCGGCCCAGCACGTCGTTCCAGAAGAGGATGTCGCCGTTGAGCTTCCAGTCGTCATAGTCGGGGGCGCGGCCGTCGTGGGGCTTGCCGCTGCGCAGCTTGCCGCCAATCTGCATCAGGAACACGGTGTGGTGCTGGCGGCAGATCTCATTTTCACGCTGGTGGGCGTCCAGATCGGGATACAGGTCCTCCAACTCCTGGGAGGTGATGAAAAACACATCCCGGTCCAGCTTCACATGCAGGCTGGGAAAGGCCACATCCAGCGCCTCGGAGGTCTCGCACACGGCGCCAACAATGCTCCGGACCGTCTCCTTCAGGTACTCCATCGTCCGGTTTTCCCGGGAGATGATCTTCTCCCAGTCCCACTGGTCCACATAGATGGAGTGGATGTTGTCCACCTCTTCGTCCCGGCGGATGGCGTTCATATCGGTGTAGAGGCCCTTGCCCACATGGAATTCGTAGCGCTTGAGCGCAAGGCGCTTCCACTTGGCCAGAGAGTGCACCACCTGTCCGTTGGCGCCCACGTCCGGGATATCAAACCCCACAGGGCGCTCAAAACCGTTCAGGTTGTCGTTCAAACCGGAGTTCTCATCCACAAACAGCGGCGCGCTGACCCGTCTCAGATTCAGCGCATTGCTCAGGTTCGCCTGAAAATTGGACTTGATAAATTCGATGGCACGCTGCATCTCGTAGTTGGAGAGCGGAGATTGGTACCCCTCCGGAATATAGACTTTACTCATGTGCTCAACCCCTCTATGCTTCAATTTAAGGCACCCAGCCTCTGCCATCCCTGCCAGGGTTTGCAGCGGCGGTGCAGCTAACAATAAAAATCATTATAAGCAAAATCCGGTATAAATGCAAGCACAACCTTGACGGCTTTGCCGCTTGTGCTATAATAGCCGGAGGATGTGATTGAGCGGCCTGGGCGGAAGTTTGCCGCCCAGGCGGCAATATGCGTCGGAAACGACTTCCTTTGATTCTGCGGTGGATGCTATCCATATGGAAGGTGAGAATTGGACTATGAAGAAGTTAACCGCTGCCAGGCTGGCGGTGACGTATGCGGGCTGTTTCTTAGGGGCCGGGTATGTGTCGGGACAGGAGCTCTGGCAGTTTTTTGGGAGTTTCGGCAAAATGGCGGGGCTGGGACTGCTGCTGGCCGTGGCACTTTTGGCAGCGTTTGGCACGATGCTGCTGCGCCTGGCCCAAATGACAGAAATCGAAGATGTGGATCGTTTGGTGGTCCGGCAGGAATGGCCCTGGCTGCGAAAGCTGCTGTCCATTTTTATGTGCGTATCGCTATGCGGCGTTATAGCCATCATGTCCGCCGGAGCCGGCGCACTGATGCAGCAGCTCTTTACCATTCCTTCCTGGCTGGGGGGAATCCTGATGACCGCGGCGGTGGTGCTGATGGCGCAGCGGGGGCTGCAGGGGCTGGTATCCGCCTTTTCCGTCTTAGTGCCGGTTTTGGTGCTGGCCACGGTACTGGTGGCCATCTCGGAGCTGATCCGCTTTCCAATTACCCAGGCGGCCTTTGCCCCTGTTTCAGAGGGCAGCTTTTTGATGAAATACTGGCCCACAGCCGCCGCCACATTTGCCTCCTACAACGCAATGGGCGCAGTCGGCGTCCTGGCTCCCCTGGGAAAGTATGCGGATCAGAAGAAAACCGTGTGGAGAGGCGTGGCCCTGGGCTGCAGCATGCTTCTGCTCATTGCCCTGAGCGTGATCCTGGCGCTTCGGGCCTGCCCCCAGGCAATCGCCCAGGAGCTGCCCATGCTTGCACTGGCTTCTGCGGTGAACCCCGCACTGGCCTATGTCTACGGGGCGCTGCTGCTGGCGGCGATGTTCGGCACTTCTCTTTCCAGCCTGGTGGCCGTGACCACCCTGCTGGGGCAGAAGTTCCCAAAGGTGGAAGAAAACCGCGGGAAAGCAACCGCACTTTTGGGGGGCGCCGCGGCGCTTGGCAGCCTGGTCGGGTTCGGCGAGCTGATCAGCGTACTCTATCCGATGTTTGGCTATTTAAGCGGGGTGTTTTTGCTGTTCATGATGTCCCACTACCTCTGGTGCAGGCGTCAGGAGAAAGAGCGGGTTCAGGAAAGCTGTCAGTAGAAAAAGAAACAAGGAGCCGTCCAAAAGGACGGCTCCTTGCTGTTTACACGGAGAAGAGGATATCGCTGTAGGTGGGATAGGGCCAGTATTCCTTGGCGGTCATGGTTTCCAGATCATCGATGACCGTGCGGGCCTCGTTCAGCAGCGACAGCACGGAGTCATGGTAGTAATTGGCCTGCTCGTACCCTGCGTCTTCGCCCGGGGCCTGCTCCACAGCCTTTTCCAGTTGGAGTATGAGATCCAGGAGGGCGCTGTTTTGGCGGGAGAGTTTGGAGATCAGGGTTTCCTCCACCTGAAAGGAGGCGGAGGGGACCGCCTCTTTGCGGTGCAGCAGTGAGGTGGAGAGCGCGTCGGAATAGCGGCTGACAGCGGGGAGGATGTTCCGCTTCACCATCTCGATCAGCGTCAGCGCCTCGATGTGGATGACCTTGCAGTAGCTCTCCAGGTGGATGGCGTTGCGGGCGGCCATCTCATCTTCGGTGAAGATGCCGTTTTTGGTGAACAGTTCCACATTCTTTTTGGAGACATAGGCCGGCAGGCAGTCGGCGGTGCTGACCAGGTTGGCAAGGCCACGCCGCTCCGCCTCCCGGGTCCAGGACTCATCGTAGCCGTTGCCGCTGAAGATGATGCGCTGGTGCTCCTTGAAGGTCTTGCGCAGAAGCTTCTGAAGGTCCGCCTGGAAGTCCTTGGAGCTCTCCAGCTGGTCGGCAAACTGGCGCAGCTCCTCGGCCATGATGGTGTTGATGACGATGTTTGGACCGGCAATGGACTGGGTGGAGCCCAGCATGCGGAACTCAAACTTGTTGCCCGTAAAGGCAAGGGGGGAGGTCCGGTTCCGGTCGGTGGTGTCCTGCGGGATATTGGGCAGCACATCCACGCCGATCTGGAGGTTCTTTTTCTTCTTGTCCACATAGGCGGAGCCGGCCACGATGGAGTCGATGATTTCCATCAGCTCGTCGCCCAGGAAGATGGAGACGATGGCGGGAGGCGCCTCGTTGCCGCCCAGGCGGTGGTCATTTCCGGCGGAGGCCACCGTGGAGCGCAGCATCTCCTGATAGTCGTCCACGCCCTTGATGAAGGCGGCTAAGAACAGCAGGAACTGGGCGTTCTGGCTGGGGGTCTTGCCGGGCTTGAAGAGATTCTCCCCGGTGTCGGTGGTCAGCGACCAGTTGTCGTGCTTGCCGGAGCCGTTGACGCCGGCAAAGGGCTTTTCGTGGAGCAGGCAAACCAGGCCGTGGCGCTCCGCCACGGTCTTCATCAGTTCCATGGCCAACTGGTTGTGGTCGCAGGCCGCGTTGGCGTTGTTGTAGATGGGGGCCATCTCGTGCTGGGCCGGCGCCACCTCGTTGTGCTTGGTCTTGCTGAGCACGCCCAACTTCCAAAGCTCCGTGTCCAGGTCCTTCATGTAGGCCGCCACCCGGGGGCGGATCACGCCATAGTAGTGGTCATCCAATTCCTGGCCCTTGGGCGGCTTTGCACCGAACAGCGTCCGGCCGCAGAGCTTCAGATCATCCCGCTTATAGTAGACCGATTCGTCCACCAGAAAATACTCCTGCTCCGCGCCCACCTGGGCGGTGACCTTCTTGACCGCATCGTTGCCGAAGAGGCGGAGGATCCGCACCGACTGGCGGCTCACCAACTCCATGGAGCGCAGCAGAGGCGTTTTCTTGTCCAGCGCCTGGCCGGAGTAGGAGCAGAACACCGTGGGGATGTACAGCGTGCCGTCTTTGATGAAGGCGAAAGAGGTGGGGTCCCAGGCGGTGTAGCCCCTGGCCTCAAAGGTGGCCCGCAGCCCGCCGGAGGGGAAGCTGGAGGCGTCGGACTCGCCCCGCACCAGCTCCTTGCCGGAGAACTCCATGATGACATGCCCGTCCTCCGTCGGCGTGATAAAGCTGTCGTGCTTTTCCGCGGTATAGCCGGTCATGGGCTGGAACCAGTGGGTGAAGTGGGTGGCCCCCTTTTCCACGGCCCAGTCCTTCATGGCATTGGCGATGTCGTGGGCGATGGAGCGGTCCAGCGGGGTGCCATCGGCAATGCATTGCTTCCAGGAGGAGTAGACGGTGGGGGAGAGGCGCTGCTTCATCACGTCCTCATTGAACACCATGGAACCGAACAGCTTTGGTACATTGACAGGGTCCTGAATCATAGAAAAACTCCTTTTGCCGCAAGCGGCATCAAATTGGAAGAAAGAACGAGGTCAGCCAGGGGGTGACATACGCCTCCATCAACGCGGCAACGGCCAGCAGCGGCAGCACAGGGAAGAGGTAGAGCCGTGCGGCGTCGGAAAGGCACTGGAGCATGGGAGGGATGCCCTCCCGGCCGAGGCACCGCCCGGTGATCTGGCGGCATAACTCCAGCCCCGCGGTAAAGGAGATCACCAGAGCAGGCAGCTCAAAGATGCCGTGGGGCAAAAGCGCGGCCAGGAACAGCAGCGGCGAAAGGCCGCTGACGGCGTAGTAGGCCGCCATGGCGCCGATCAGCGTCGCATTGATCCCAAGCGTGGCCGCCGGCAGATAGAGGAAGGGGATCAGGCCGTAGCTGATGGCATAGAAGCAGGCGGTCAGGTTATTTCGAAGGAGGGCGCCGGCGGAAATTGTGCCAGTTTCATTCACTACATCGCCGTCCATCAGATACCCCATAAAGAAGTCCATCACCCGGTTCAAAAGCTCCGGAAAAGCCAAGCTGACACCAAAGCCGATGACCGTCAGGATCAAGAAGGCGATGGCGGTGCGCGCCAGGGCGGAGGAAAATCCGCTTCTCCATTGCTGGCGCAGCAATGCCCACTGCTCTGCAATCATTGCAGTTTGGAGAGCCCGGCGTTCAGGCGGCGCAGGGTCTCTTCCTTCCCTAAGATGTGGCAGATTTCCACGGCTCCGCCAGGAGTGACCAGCTTGCCGGCGGCGGCAATGCGCACGGGCCACATCAGCGTGGCGTTTTTCACCTCCAGCTGAGCGGCAAGGCCGATCAGGGCATCGTGGATGGCCTCGGAGGTCCACTGGGGCAGAGCCTCCAGCACCGGAATGGCCGCCTCTAACATCCGCGCGGAGACGGATTCGTCGGTCTTGGATTTCTTGTTGACATAAAACTCTTTTCCGTAGGCGGGAAGCGCGTCGAAGAAGTCCACCTTTTCCGGAATATCGCTGAGCCGCTCGCACCGGGCCTGGAGCAGGGCGGCGATCTCCGGAACCGACAGCGCAGGATTTTTCACGCTCTGGCGGATGTAGGGCTCCGCCACTTTTGCAAAATCCTCGGGAGAGAGGCTGCGGAGGTAAATTGCATTAAAGTGATCTAACTTTACAATATCAAAGATTGCAGGGGATTTGGAGATTCCGGAGATGTCGAATGCCTGCACCAGCTCCTGGAGGGAGAAGACCTCTTGCTCCGCTAACTCCCCCTTGGGAGACCAGCCCAGAAGGGCCACATAGTTGAGCACCGCCTCCGTCAGATAGCCCCGGGCGATCAGGTCCTCATAGGAGGGGTCGCCGTGCCGCTTGCTCATCTTGTTCTGGGCGTCCCGCATCACGGGGGAGCAGTGGACATAAGTTGGAATCTCCCAGCCGAACGCCTCATAGAGCAGGTTGTATTTCGGTGCGGAGGAAAGGTATTCGCTGCCCCGGACCACGTGGGTGATACCCATCAGGTGGTCGTCGATCACGTTGGCGAAATTGTAGGTGGGCAATCCGTCGGACTTGATGAGCACCTGGTCGTCCAGCGTCTCGTTGTCCACGGTGATGTCGCCGAAAATGGCATCGTGGAAGGTGGTAGTGCCGCCTCTTGGAATTTTTTGGCGGATGACATAGGGTTTGCCCGCGTCCAGGTTGGCCTGAATCTCCGCCTCGCTCAGTCGGGAGCAGCGGCCGTCGTATTTGTGGATGGAGACGCCGTCGGCCACGTCCACTTCCGCCGCGTCCTCCTTGTTGCAGAAGCAGCGGTAGGCAGCGCCTTTTTCGATCAGCAGCTCGGCATACTTCCCATAGAGGTCCCGGCGCTCCGTTTGGATATAGGGGCCCACGGGTCCGCCCACATCGGGGCCTTCATCGTGGTCCAGCCCGCACTCGGCCATTGTCTTGTAGATCACATCCACAGCGCCCTCCACCAGGCGGCCCTGGTCTGTGTCCTCAATGCGGAGGATAAAGGTGCCGCCGTGGCTGCGGGCGATGAGCCAGGTGTAGAGCGCGGTGCGCAGGTTGCCCACGTGCATGTATCCGGTGGGAGAGGGGGCGAAGCGGGTGCGGACCTTTCCCTTGGGAATGCGGGCCTCCATCTCGTCGAAAAAGGCTTTATCGATTGGCATGAACGGTTCCCTCCATAATTGGAATTTCAGTATAAATTTGAACAGTTTACATTATCGCTTTTGCTGAGTAGAATGTCAAGAAAAGGTTGGCCTCAGGTGCGGGAAAATCCAGTATGCGCGGCACTTTTTCAAAGCCTCCGCACAGGATCGCCCGATCGGCTTGCCGATTTTTTCCAAAGGGCGTATAATACTAAAAATAAGCTGAAAAAATGCTGCGGAAAGGAAATCACCTCTATGGAACTGAATGACCACAGGGACTTTTTGCTGAATACGGCGAAAACACTGCTCACCATTGACTCGCCAAGCGGCTTTACCCACCAGGTGACGGCGAAGGCGGAAGAGATCGCCCAGGGCCTGGGCTATGAGACCCGCCGCACCAACAAGGGCGGCCTGATCATCCTTGTGCCCGGACGTGAGCAGGGAAAACGGATCGGCCTGTGCGCCCACATCGACACACTGGGCCTCATGTGCCGGGCCGTCACCGAACGGGGAGAACTGATGCTCACAAAAATAGGCGGGCCTCAGCTTCCCACCCTGGACGGAGAGTACTGCCGGATCTACACAAGGGATGGCCGGGTGTATACCGGGACCATCCTCTCCCTTTCCCCCGCGTCCCACGTGTTTGACGACGCGCTGACCCGGCCCCGGGACGAGCAGAACATGTACGTGCGGTTGGACGAAAAGGTGCGGACCAGCGCCGACGTACAGGCGCTGGGGATTGAGGTGGGGGACTACATCTGCATGGACCCCAAGACCACCGTGACGCAGAGCGGCTTTTTGAAGTCCCGTTTCATCGACGATAAGGGATCGGTGGCCTGTCTTCTGACCCTCTTAAAGCTCATGTCGGCGAGCGGAATGCGGCCCCGGTATGATACGGAGATTCACTTCACCGTCTATGAGGAGGTGAGCCACGGAGCGGCCACCATACCGGCCGACCTGGACGAGCTCCTGGCGGTGGATATGGGCTGTGTGGGCCTGGACCTCACCTGCAGCGAGTACCAGGTGTCCATCTGCGCAAAGGACTCCGCCGGGCCCTATGACTATGATCTGGTTTCCCGCCTGATCCGGCTGGCCAAGGAGAACAATGTGGACTACGCCGTGGACGTCTACCCCCACTATACCTCCGACGTGGCGGTTGCCCTGCAGGCTGGCGGCGACATGAAGGCAGCCCTCATCGGCCCCGGAGTCCACGCTTCCCACGGCATGGAGCGGACCCACGTGGACGGCATGGTGGAGACGGTGAAGCTGACCGCCCTTTATTTGGAGTGCGGGGCGCCCGATGAGAGCATCCGATAGAACTGTGAAAAGGAGCAGGCGAAAGCCTGCTCCTTTTGATTGACCTCCCGCCGGGAAATCGTTTCTTCCCGGAATCATGAATTTCTGCAATAGCGGTGCACACGGTATAGAAAGACGCCGCTTAGTATCAGAAAGATCAGAAGCTGAAAAAATGCATGGAGCAGCGACAGACCAAAGATTGAAAGGCTGAGCGCCTCCTTTGAAAGCGCTTCGACGCATCCCAGCGTAATCACCGCGGCGGCGTAGGAGGCAAGCAGCCGCGCCGCAGCGCCTTTTTCATCCACCGGCTCCTGGTTCTGCATGGCCCGGTAAGTGTGGGAACTCACACGGACAAAAGCGGCCAGACTGGCGATGAGGAATCCCCCCAGGATCAGTCCAAGCAAAAACGAATACATGCCTTCCCTCCGCTCACGATTCCAAATCAATCAGACGGATTGCCGCTTACCGGCGCGGCGACTGCCTGATTTGGCCCTTATAAAAAGAACCACGGCGCTGATGACATCGATGCAGAATATAAACTGAAGCAGACCGCTCCAAATGGCAAGCCGTTTGGAAATCGTTCCGTCCGCACGGCATCTTGCCGCACCGGCAACCCCGATCAATCCTGTCAGAAGGATGGACAGGAGGTCGAATAGGAGCAAAAAAAACAGAAAGCCCCATGGTAAAGAGTGTGCTGAAGGACAAAAGACCCAGAACGAATATGAGGCCATAGGCCGGGATTTGCGCTGCCTTAACCACCATATTGCAAAAGCATATCTGTTCCGAATCCCATTTCCTCGAGATACTCAGAATGAGAAAGGCAATGCTGCAGGCAAAGGATAAGAGAAAGAGATGGGGCAAGAATCCAAACACTTCACCCACGTTTCCCAGGCCTTTGAGGAAGCACACCAGCCCGATCAGCAGAGAATAGGGAAATAGTGTGCATGGCAGTAAGAGAATCCATTTTTTCATGCCGCTCCACCTCAATCAAAAAATACTGCTCAGCGCTCCCTTGACCGCTTTTCCAATTTCATCTTATCATATCACTATGCCCAACTCAACGCAATCCGGTGAACTTGGCTGCCGGATTTATCCGCGGCATTTGAAACAGGGACTTCTGCCGGAATAGATTGCGCTTTTCCCTATATTGTGCTATACTACTTTGGATTCATTTTATGGATGCGCCGCTGATTTGGCGCAGGGCCGGAAGGATGGACAGCCTGCCGGCGATCAATCAAAACGAGGTGCTTGCAGTTATGGACGGCGAAATGAGAAAAAAGCGGATTTTCAGCGGAATTCAGCCCAGCGGGGAACTGACCCTGGGCTCATATATGGGGGCGATCAAAAACTGGGTGGCGCTGCAGGAGGAGTACGAGTGCGTGTACTGCATCGTGGATATGCACGCCATCACCGTGCGCCAGGTGCCGGCGGAGCTGCGGCGGCGGAGCGTGGCCCAGCTGGCCCAGTACATCGCCTGCGGCCTGGACCCGGAGAAGAACATCATGTTCATCCAGAGCCACGTGCCCCAGCACGCGGAGCTGAGCTGGGTGCTGGGCTGCTACACCCAGTTCGGCGAGCTCTCCCGGATGACCCAGTTTAAGATGAAATCCAAGCAGCACGCGGACAACATCACCGCCGGGCTGTTCACCTATCCTGTTCTGATGGCGGCGGACATCCTGCTCTATCAGGCGGACCTGGTGCCCGTGGGCGAGGACCAGAAGCAGCATGTGGAGCTGTGCCGGGACATTGCCCAGCGCTTCAACGGCGTGTACAGCGAGACCTTTACCCTTCCGGAGCCCTTCATCCCCAAGTTAGGCGCCCGGATCATGAGCCTGGGCGATCCCAGCAGCAAAATGAGCAAATCCGACCCCGACGGCTGCGTTTACCTCATGGACAAGCCGGAGGAGGTCATGCGCAAATTCAAGCGGGCTGTCACCGACAGCGAGACCGCGGTAAAATATGACAAGGATGCCAAGCCCGGCATCTCCAATCTGCTGACCATCTACTGCGCCGCCACCGGCAAGACGCTGGAGCAGGCGGAGGAGGAGTTTGCGGGACAGGGCTACGGCATCTTCAAGCCCGCTGTGGGCGAGGCCGTGGTGGAGCTGCTGCGCCCCATCCGGGAGGAGAGCCAGCGCCTGATGGACGACAAAGCCTACCTGGAGAGCGTCTATCGCGCCGGCGCGGAGAAGGCAGGACGCATCGCCGACAGGACCCTCTCCAAAGTGTACCGCAAAGTCGGCTTTGTCGCGCGGTAAGAGGGCGTGGGAAATGGTTGAGAACAAACTCATGGCATACGTCATCCTGGCGCTGCTGGTGGCGCTGGTAGTCAGCTTTTTGATGTCCCCCCTGGTGAAGAAGTTTGCCTACCGGGTGGGGGCCATCGACGTGCCCAAGGACAACCGGCGTATGCACAAGGTCCCGATCCCGCGGCTGGGCGGCCTGGCCATTTTCATCGGCTTTGTGGTCAGCGCCCTGCTCTTTGCCGATATCACCCGACAGATGCAGGGAATCCTCATAGGGTCGGTGGTAATTGTGGTGCTGGGCGTGGTGGACGACATCACCCCGCTGCCCGCCAAGTTTAAATTCCTGGTGCAGATTTTCGCCGCCCTGATCCCGGTGTACCACGGCGTGGTGATCCGGGCGGTATCCAATCCCAATCTGTTCAGCGACAATGCCTATTGGCAGATGGGGGGCTTTTCCATCCCCATCACCGTGCTCTGGATCGTGGCCATCACCAACTCCGTCAACCTCATCGACGGGCTGGACGGCCTGGCCATCGGCGTTTCCGCCATTAGCGCCACCACTTTGCTGGTGATTGCCCTGATGCTTTCGGACATGCAGGTCGCCATCATCATGGCCGCGCTGGTGGGCGCCTGCCTTGGCTTCATGCCCTTCAACATGAACCCGGCCAAGATGTTTATGGGCGATACCGGCGCCACGTTCTTAGGGTATCTTTTGGCCACCATGTCCATCCAGGGGCTCTTTAAATTTTACGCAATCATCTCCTTTGCCGTGCCGTTCCTTATCCTGGGGCTGCCCATTTTCGACACGGCCTTTGCCTTCATCCGCCGCATCGCCCATGGGCAGAGCCCCATGCAGGCGGACCGCAGCCATGTGCACCACCGCCTCATCGATATGGGGCTGAACCAGAAGCAGGCGGTGGCCACGCTGTATGTGATCTCCGGTATTCTGGGCCTTTCTGCCGTGGTGCTGAGCACCAGCGGCGAGCTCAAGGCCATGGTGTTTTTGGTGGCGCTGTGCATTGTGGGCGCGGCTGCCGCCCGTGTGATGTTCCCCAAGGAGATCAAGGAGGAACTTCACGATGAGATGGAAGAGCTGAAGGAGCACGGCCGCAAACACGAGGAGAAGGACGGAGCTTCCGCAAAAGAGGAGGATGAGTGATGCTGCGTGTGATGAGCGTGTTCGGCACCCGGCCGGAGGCAATCAAGATGGCGCCGCTGGTCAGGGAACTGGCCAGCCGTCCTGAGATCGAAAGCCTTTGCTGCGTGACGGCACAGCACCGCCAGATGCTGGACAGCGTATTGGAGGTCTTTGACCTCAAGCCCGACTGGGACCTGGACATTATGACGCCCCGCCAGACATTGTCCACCATTACCAGCAAATGCCTTCTGGGAATGGACGAGGCCATCGATGCCCTGAAACCGGATATGATCCTGGTCCACGGCGACACGTCCACCACCTTCGCCGGAGCCCTCTCCGCCTTTTATCACCAAGTGCCTGTGGGCCATGTGGAGGCCGGACTGCGAACCTATGACAAGTATTCTCCCTTTCCAGAGGAAATGAACCGCAAACTGGTGACTTCCATCGCGGACCTCTATTTCTGTCCCACAGTGAACAACAAGAAAAACCTGCTGAAAGAGGCGGTGGGGGAATCGGGTATCTTCATCACCGGCAATACGGTGATCGACGCCCTGAAGACCACCGTCCGGGAGGGATACCGCTTTTCCACCGAAGAGCTGAACCATCTGCCCTACGGGAAGAAGAAACTTCTGCTGGTCACCTGCCACCGCCGGGAAAACTACGGTGAGCCCATGCGCAACATCATGCTGGCCCTGCGTCAGATTGCTGAGGAGAACGAGGACGTGGAGTTGGTCTATCCGGTGCACCTCAGTCCGGTGGTGCGCCAGGCGGTGGACGAATACCTGCGGGGAGCGCCCCGCACCCACCTCATCGACCCGCTGCCCGCCGACGAGATGCACAACCTGATGGCCCGGTCCTACCTGGTGCTGACGGATTCCGGTGGACTGCAGGAGGAGGCGCCGGCCCTGGGCAAGCCCGTGCTGGTGCTGCGCAGGGAGACTGAGCGGCCGGAGGCCGTGGCCGCTGGGACGGTGAAGCTGGCCGGGGTGGACCGGGAGAAGATCGTCCAAATGGCGGAGGAGCTCATCCGCAGCAAGGAGGCCTATGCCAGGATGGCCAGGGCCGTCAACCCCTATGGCGACGGATTTGCCTGCCGCAGGATTGCCGACGCGATCCTCTGGTATTTTGGAAAAAGCCAGACCCGTCCGGAGGACTACCGCTGAGGAGCGAAAAGGAGGGACTTGTGAACCGGAAAAAAGACCTGCCGCTGTTTGCGGCAGTCGCGCTGCTTGTCCTTCTGGTCTGCGGGCTGCTGATTCGCAACAGCCTGCCCAACACGCCCCATCTTCAGCTGCCTGAGGCCGGGGCGTCCTCCTCTGCCGCGGAGGACCCGTCCGGGGAGGAGGACACCCTGATCCGTGTGGAGGTGACGCCGGAGACGGTGCAGGATGTGATTGCAACGTTGGAGCGGCCCACCGACTATACACGCTCCATCACCACGGAGACCATCTGGAGCGGGGGCAGCAGCAGGACAGAGCTGACGGTGACGCTCAGCAGAGGGTGGACCCGTGTGGACGCGGTCCTGCCCAGCGGCACCACCCGCCACTCCATCACCGATGGAGAGACCACCTACGTCTGGTACGACAGTTCGCTCTCCTATTTTACCGGAAAAGCGGGAGACATCTCCTCGGACAACGAGCAGCACATCCCCACCTATGAGGACATCCTGTCTCTGCGTGTGGAGGAGATCGCGGCCGCCGATTACCGGAACCTTTCAGACATTTACTGCATCTATGTGGAGACTGTACCGGATGAAAACGGATATGTGCTCCGCTATTGGGTGGAGGTGAACACCGGGCTTCTGATCGCCTCGGAATGGCTTCAGGACGGTGCCACGATCTACCGGATGGGCTCTCCCACGGCGGATAGTGCCAACATTACCGAGGAACAATTCACCCTGCCCGACGGGACGGTGCTCCACTCGCCCAACGCATGAGAAAAAAGCAGCCGCTTACAAAAAGCGGCTGCTTTTTTTACAGGATCAGCATTAGCCCCAGTGCAATCAGGAGCTCTTCTTCCGCGCCTTCTTCAAATAGAAAAAAAAGGATCAGCAGCAACAGCAAATCCCCGGTGTCCACATTGTCCAGGTGCAGCTGGTCCAGGAGCTTGCGCAGCGCTCCGGTGATGAAGCCGGAGCGGGGGTCCCTCCCGCTGTGAGGGGGCGGCTCCTGGTGGGGCGGCGCTTCTTCGTGGGGCGGCGGTTCATGATGTTCCTGCCGCTCCTGATGCGCCTGTTCCCGTGGCCCTTGATGCGGCGGCTCCTGGTGGGGTGATTCGCCCCGGCCGGGAGGGGAGGGCTGGCGGGAGGCGGGTTCCTCCTCCTGCACGCGGGTATAACTGCCCTGATCGTTTCGAATATAGCGGTTATACATCCTCTAAGCCTCCCAGTTGGTAAAGAACTGCTTTGCCAGGTGGATCATCCGCGCCAACTGCAATGCCCGGTCCACTTTGTCCTGCCGCTCCGGTTTCAGGAAAGGGCGCAGCGCGTACAGCAGCTGGGCGGATTCGCTGTTACCTCCGGCATTTTGTAGCAGGGGAAGCAGTTTCCCGATGAGGTTTGGGTCCAGTCCGCCCAATAGTCCGCTCAGGGGCGAGGAATCGGCCGCGGGCGGTGCTGCGGAGGCAGCAGGTGCGGGGGGCGGCGGAGGCGGCGGTGCGGCCGAATTCCCGTTTTGGGCGGAAAAGGACTGGGCCAGCTGCATGATCTGGGCCATGCTGGAGGGATCATTCAGCAGCGCATTCAGTTTATCTTCAAATTCAGCCACACAACCCCGCCTTTACTTGGGAATAGACTCGTTGATCCTGCGGATCAGATCTGCGCCTTCCGGACTTTGCATCACTTGATTGACCATCCGCACCATGTCGGAGGTATTGCCTTTTGCGGCAGACATGGCGGCCTTTTGCAGCGCCGCGCCTCCGTCTGACTGGGTCAGCCGCTGCATCAGTGCCTGGCCGTCCCGCGAGCGCATCAGCGCCTGCAGCGCGGCCTGGTTGCCCTTGAGCTTTTCAACCAGTTCCTTGTTGTCCATGGAAACACTCCTCTCTGTAATTACAGTCTATGCTGGAAACGAAAAAAAGTGTCTGCCGTAGCGGCAGACACTTCCTGTTTGAACCAAATTTACGGAAAAGAGCAGCGGCTTATTTCTTTGCCTTGGCATAGGCGCAGTCGCGGCTGAGGGTGCAGCTTTCGCACTTGGGGTTTCTGGCGGTGCACACGGCGCGGCCGTGGAGGACCATGCGGTGGCAGAAGTCCGAGGACTCCTCCGGCGGCAGGCAGGCACGCAGCTGGCGCTCCACGGAGAGGGGGTCTTTGCTGCCGTCCGTCAGGCCCAGCCGCCCGGTGATGCGGATGCAGTGGGTGTCGCACACATAGGCGGGCTGGTGGTAGATATCGCCCAAGATCAAATTGGCGGTTTTACGGCCGATCCCCGGCAGGCTGGTCAATTCCTCCATGGTGCCGGGCACCTTCCCGCCAAACTTGTTCACCAACACCTTGGCACACTCCACCAGATCCTTGGACTTGGTGTTGAAAAAGCCGCAGGAGCGTATGTATTCTCCCACCTCCGCCGGGTCGGCCTCGGCAAAGCTCTCTAACGTGGGGAAGCGGGCAAAAAGCGCCGGAGTAACCTGGTTGACCCGGGCGTCGGTGCACTGGGCGGCCAGGCGCACGGAGAAGAGAAGCTCATAGTCCTTTTGATAATCCAAAGAGCAGAGGGCGTCCGGATAAAGGGCCTTCAGCTCCTCAATGATTCGTTTGACAGATGCTCGCAATGCAATCACCTCATTTGTAGAGTTTCCCGGCAGCCGGGTAAAACGATTGATGCTATTATACCACAGGATTCGACGGTTGGCGAGGGAAAAAAGGGATGCAAAATCAGGACAGCTGTGTTACAATGTAGCGGATATGGAATTGGAGAGGAGGGAAGGCCATGAACCGGCCCCTTGCGGATGAAATCCGTCCCCGGACACTGGACGAAGTGGTGGGGCAAACCCATCTCCTCGCTCCCGGAGCTGTGCTGCGCCGGATCATTGAGAGCGGGACCAATGCCAACATGGTATTCTACGGCCCTTCCGGTACGGGCAAGACCACTGTGGCGAACCTGATTGCCCAGCGGACCAACCGCACGCTGTACCGGCTCAACGCCACCACCGCGTCCTTGCAGGACATCAAGGGGATCATCGCCGATGTGGGGACGCTGATGGCCCCCGGCGGGGTGCTGCTCTATCTGGACGAGATCCAGTACTTTAATAAAAAGCAGCAGCAGAGCCTGCTGGAATTCATGGAGAACGGGAAGATCACCCTGATCGCCTCCACCACAGAGAACCCATATTTTTACATCTACAGTGCGCTTTTATCCCGCAGCACCGTGTTTGAATTCAAGCAGGTCCCGCCGGAGGAAGTGGAGCGGGCTGTCCTGAGGGGCCTGGAGATCGAGGGGCATCGACTGGGGCTGGAGATCAACTGGGAGAAAGAGGTCCCTCTCCAGATCGCCACCGCCTGCGGCGGCGATGTGCGCAAGGCCATCAATGCGGTGGAGCTGCTGTGCCAGTCGGCGATTCCGGAGAACGGGAAGCTGAAACTGACAAGCGAAGATGCCTTACAGGTCGCGCAGCGCAGCGCCATGCGCTACGATAAGGATGGGGACGCCCACTATGACATCCTCTCCGCGCTGCAAAAGTCCATCCGCGGATCGGACCCGGACGCCGCGGTTCACTATCTGGCCAGGCTCCTGGAGGCGGGAGACCTGCTCTCGCCCTGCCGGCGGCTTTTGGTCATCGCGGCGGAGGACATCGGCCTTGCCTATCCCCAGGCCATCGTCATTACAAAGGCCTGCGTGGATGCGGCGGTGCAGCTGGGGCTTCCGGAGGCAAGGCTTCCTTTGGCGGAGGCAGCCGTTCTTTTGGCTACTGCGCCCAAATCCAACTCCGCCCACAACGCCATCATCGCCGCCATGGAGGACGTGGCCCACGGAAAGACCGGCGAGATTCCCCGCCAGCTGCAAAATGTCCATGCGGACACCACTGGCTTTGACAACAGGCAAAACTACAAATACCCCCATAACTACCCCAACCACTGGGTGGAGCAGCAGTATCTGCCCGACGCCATCCGGGGCGCCCGGTACTATGAGTACGCGGACAACAAGACGGAGCAGGCCGCCCGGCGCTATTGGGAGGAGATCAAAGGGAAGCGGTAAAGTCGGTCTCAATGGGGTCATGCTGAAACCCCGGCGGGGAGTAGCGCCACAGGGCAATTTGGCCGTCGGTGATCTGATAGGGGAGCTGAGGCAGGAAGGGCGGGAGCTTTTCGATGATCTGGAGCTTGATCTTCATGCGCTCCGGCTGCAGGCTCTTGATGAACACGGACACGCAGTCGCCTGGAGAAAAGCCCTCTTTCAGGTCCGCAAGGCCGGAAAGGTTGGGCTGGAGCTCCACAAAGATACCGTAGTCCTTGACGCTGCGGATAATCCCGCGGACGGTTTCGCCGGAATTGTAGCGGCTGGCGTTTTCCATCCAGGTGCCCAGCAGCTCCTTGTGGGTGAGCTGGAAGCGCTTGTTCTCCCGGTCCACGGCGGAGATCACCGCCCGGATCCGCTGGCCTGAGCGGAAGCGCTCGGCGGGGTGGGCGATGCGGGAGACAGAGATGTTTTCAATGGGCAAAAGCGAGACGATCCCACAGCCGATGTCCACGAAAGCGCCGAAGCTTTCCAGGTGTGTAACCCTGGCGTCGATCACCATGCCGGGCTCCAGGGCCTCCAAGAGATACGCCATGGCCCGCTCCTGGGCCTGGCGGCGTGAAAGACGGACCACCGGCGCGCCCTTTTCATCGGAGCGGATGGAGGAAACCGTGAAACAGACTGGTTTTCCCACCCGGGACAGCACGGCGATCTCCCGGTCGGAGCCGTTGATGGAGGGCAGCACGGCCTGGTCCCGGGAGATGAGGCCGGTGTATCCCCCTAAGGAAACATGCAGGTTATGCTGAGTGTCACAGCGCAGGACGATGCCCTCCAAAATGGCGCCGGACTCCTCAGCTGCTTTTAAATCATCCAACGAATAGGGCCCGGTCGAGCGGGACCCCTCTGGCAAAAACAATTTATTTTCTGGCATAGTCAACCATCCCATCCGCCGCCCAGTGCGGCTGTATTTATCCAATATATGCACTGCGGCGGGAGGGATTGATCGAGAAGGAGGCGGTATTTTGGAACTGCACCTGCACGACAAGGTGGAACTGAAAAAAGAACATCCCTGCGGCAGCAAAACCTGGGAGGTGCTCCGGGTGGGGATGGACATCAAGCTGCGCTGCCTCGGCTGCGGGCATGAGCTGATGCTGCCCCGCAGCAAGGTGGAAAAGAGTATCCGGAAAATCCTGACGGAGGAGGGTGGAAAATGAACAAAAAGGCAAGAGTCTTTGCGCTGATTCTGGCTGTGATCATGGCGCTTTCCCTGATTGCCTCCATGATTGTGCCCTACATCATATAAAAAGGAGAGCGTCCTGCGGGGCGCTCTCCTTTTTTGCGACCTCTTTTACGCACAGCTCGTTCTATAATGGGACCATCCTGTGGGGGGAGGTTTGCCATGACGGTCGTGTACATAGACAGCGTGTTCTTATTCAACATGCTGACGGACTATCTGATGCTGCTGTGCGCGGCCCATCTGGCCGGCATCCAGCTGCGCAGGGGGCGCTTTCTCCTGGCCGCCGCGGCGGGAGGAGCGTATGCGGTGGCGGTGTTTTTGCCAGGGTGCGCCTTTTTGACGGCGCTTCCCATCAAGGCGGCGGCCGGGGCGCTGGTGGCATTGATCGCCTACGGCGGGGAGCGGGCGCTGCTGCGGCTGACGCTTCTTTTTTTCGGCGTTTCCTGCGCTTTTGCGGGCTGTGTGCTGGCGCTTGGGCTGCTGGCCGGGCGCACGCCCATGGTCAGCGGGGTATTTTACACCCAGGTGGACGGGAAGATACTGCTCATTGCCTCCGCGGCAGCCTATGTGGTGCTGTCAGTGATTTTCCGCTCCGGTGCAAAGCACGGAGGGGACTTGGTGGGCGTCAGCGTGGAGCTGGCGGGAAGGCGGGTCTCCCTGACCGCCCTGTGCGATTCGGGGAATACGCTGCGCGACCCCATCTCCGGGCGGCAGATGCTGGTCGCCTGGGCGGAGCGGCTGAAGGAGCTGTGGCCCCCTGAATGGAGGGAGGCTCTGACGGCGGAGAGCCTGGCGGAGCCGGTGCAGGCCATGGAACAGCTGAACGACAAACGCTTTCGTCTGATTCCTTACCGCAGCGTAGGAGTCAGCAGTGGGCTTTTGCTGGCGGTGCGGTGCGACTGCGTCAGCGTAAACGGAGTGCGGTATCCTGACCTGCTGGTGGCGCTTTCTCCCTCGGAGGTCAGCGACGGCGGCGGGTATCATGCCCTCTGGGGCGGAGAGGTAAAGAAGGGAGCGAAACAACGTGCTGGAAAAATGGAGGCAGGGGCTCAGCCGTCTTCTGACCCGGTTGGGGCTGCTGCGGCCGGGAAAAATCATGTACATCGGGGGCAGCGATACGCTGCCGCCGCCTCTTTCCCGGGAGGCAGAGGCAAAGCTGCTGGAGCGGATCGGGGAGGAGGACGCGCGCCAGACACTGATTGAGCACAATTTGCGTCTGGTGGTCTACATCGCCCGCCGGTTTGAAAATACCGGCATCGGCATTGAGGACCTGATCTCCATTGGGACCATCGGGCTTATCAAGGCGGTGTCCACTTATCAGCCGGGGAAGAACATCAAGCTGGCCACCTATGCCTCCCGGTGCATTGAAAATGAAATTCTCATGTACCTGCGCAAAAATGCGTCCCGCCGGTCGGAAATCTCCTTTGACGAGCCGCTGAACACAGACTGGGACGGGAACGAGCTGCTGCTCTCTGACGTGCTGGGCACGGAGGAGGACACGGTGATGCGCCCCATCGAAGAGGTGGTGGACCGCAAGCTGCTCCACAGCGCGATCAGCACTCTGCCCCAGCGGGAAAAGGAGATCATCGTACTCCGCTTTGGGCTGGAAGGCCACCAGGAGCAGACTCAAAAAGAGGTGGCAAGCCGTTTGGGAATCTCCCAGTCCTACATCTCCCGGCTGGAAAAGCGGATCATACAGCGGCTGAAGAAAGAGATACTCCGCATGAGCTGAAAATAAAATGGACGCAATTCGTCATACTTGACAAAATTCCGGCGCTATATTATACTGATTCACGATATGAACTGCGATGAAGGGAAGCAGTACCTGTAGGGCGGAAGCAAAGAGAGGGGACGGCTGGTGCGAGTCCCCGTGACGCGGCAGGGAAGTCGTCCCGGAGCTTTGGGCTGAACAGGATGAGTAGGCGCCAACGGATTCCCCCGTTATCGGGAAGCGGCAGATTAGCCGGAAAAGTGCGGGAATTTCCCGAATTCAGGTGGTACCACGGATGATTGATCCGCCCTGAGCCAAACTTGGCTCAGGGCGTTCTTTTTTAAGGAGGAAGAGATGGAAGTTGTCACCCAGTATACGCTCCGGGACTTGATTGCCTTTCAGCGGATTTATGCCAAAACACTTGGCCGGCGCAAGACGCTGCTGATGCGTGGATTTTACTGCCTGTTCGGATTTTTGGGCCTGCTCAGCGGCTGCCTTTTGACCTATGCAGAGGGAAGACCTTCCGTACTGGTGGGGGTGGAACTGCTTGTCGGGGCGCTGTTCCTTTGCGCTGGGATTTTTTATTATCGCCTCACTGCCTGGAGCGCCAAACGGGTGATGCCCAAGGAGGTGCGGACCAACACCTTCCTCTTTGGGGAGGAGGAAATCACCATTCGGGATGAACTGGAGACCTCGAAGCTGCCCTATCGGGTCATCAAAACCTGGGGCGAGAGCCGTGAGCTGGTGGCCCTTTTCTTCAGCGATAAGCACGGGCTCCTGCTGCCGAAGCGGGATATCCCTGACCCGGAGGCCCTGCGGGCATTTTTGCAGGAAAAGCTCCCATGCGGGAGAGTGGACTTTGACTTATAATCACTACAGATATAGGAGATCAGACGTATGAAAAAAGAACTGCCAAAAGTGTATGAGCCCCAACAGGTGGAGTCCCGCATCTACCAGATGTGGATGGACGGCGGATGCTTCCGGGCCGAGCCGGATCCCAAGAAGAAGCCATTTTCCATTGTGATGCCGCCGCCCAACGTCACCGGGCAGCTGCATATGGGCCATGCCCTGGATTCCACCCTTCAGGATATCCTGACCCGCTTTAAGCGGATGCAGGGCTACTCCGCCCTGTGGCTGCCGGGCACTGACCACGCCGGCATCGCCACCCAGATCAAGGTGGAGGAGGAACTGCGCAAAAGCGAGGGGAAGACCCGCTATGACCTGGGCCGTGAGAAATTCCTGGAGCGGGTCTGGCAGTGGAAGGAGAAGTACGGCGGCCGCATTGTGCGCCAGCAGCAGAAGTTGGGCGTCTCCTGCGACTGGAGCCGCTCCCGCTTCACCATGGACGAGGGCTGCTCCAAGGCGGTCCGGGAGACCTTCTGCGGCCTCTACGAAAAGGGGTATATCTACAAGGGCAGCCGGATCATCAACTGGTGCCCCCACTGCACCACCGCGCTTTCCGACGCGGAGGTGGAGTATGTGGACAAGCCGGGCCACCTCTGGTATATCCGCTATCCGCTGAGCGACGGCTCCGGCGATTTGGTGGTGGCCACCACCCGTCCCGAAACCATGATGGGCGATACCGGCGTGGCCGTAAACCCGGAGGATGAGCGGTTCAAGGACCTGGTGGGCAAGACCTGCATCCTGCCCATTATGAACCGGGAGATTCCCATTGTGGCCGACGATTATGTGGAACTGGGCTTTGGCACCGGCGCCGTGAAGATGACCCCGGCCCATGATCCCAACGACTTTGAGGTGGGGCTGCGCCACAACCTGGAGGTCATCCGCGTCATCAACGACGACGGATTCATCAATGAAAACGGCGGCCCCTACAGTGGGATGGACCGCTATGAGTGCCGCCGGCAGATCATAAAGGACCTGGAGGACCAGGGCTATCTGGTGAAGACCGAGCCTTACAGCCACAATGTGGGCACCTGCTACCGCTGCCACAACGACGTGGAGCCGCTGATCTCCGCCCAGTGGTTCGTGAAGATGGAGCCCTTGGCCCAGGAGGCCCTGCGGGTAGTCCGGGACGGCGAGGTGAAGTTTGTCCCGGAGCGCTTCTCCAAGACCTATACCAACTGGATGGAAAATGTCCACGACTGGTGCATCTCCCGCCAGCTCTGGTGGGGCCATCAGATCCCCGCCTGGTACTGCGACGAATGCGGCCACATCAACGTCAGCCGGGAAGACCCGGTGCAGTGCGAGAAATGCGGCTGCACCCACCTGACAAGAGACCCGGACGTGCTGGACACCTGGTTCTCCTCCGCCCTGTGGCCCTTCTCCACCCTGGGCTGGCCGGAGAAGACAGAGGACCTCAAGTACTTCTACCCCACCTCCGTCATGGTGACGGGGTATGACATCATCTTCTTCTGGGTGGCCCGGATGATCTTCTCCGGATGCGAGCAGATGAAGGAGATTCCCTTCCACACCGTGCTGATCCATGGTTTGGTCCGGGACGACAAGGGCCGCAAGATGTCCAAGTCCCTGGGCAACGGCATCGATCCGCTGGAAATGGCGGAACAATACGGCGCCGATGCCCTGCGCTTTAACCTGATCACCGGCAACTCCCCGGGCAACGACACCCGGTTCTACACGGAAAAGTGCGAGGCCATGCGCAACTTTGCCAACAAGATCTGGAATGCCTCCCGCTTTGTGATGATGAATCTGAGCATTGAACACTGCCGCCTGCCGGAGCAGCTGGAATTGGAGGACAAGTGGGTTCTGAGCAAGCTGAACACCCTGGTGAAGGAAGTCACTGAAAACCTGGACAGCTATGAGATCGGCGTGGCCTCCGCCAAGGTCTACGATTTCATCTGGGACACCTACTGCGACTGGTATATTGAGCTGACCAAGACCCGTTTGAACGGCGAGGATGCCCAGAGTAAGCTGGCGGCGGAGCAGGTGCTGTGCTACGTGCTCACCCAGGTCCTCAAACTGCTGCACCCCTTCATGCCCTTCATTACGGAGGAAATCTGGCAGGCGCTGCCCCGCCTGGAGGGAGAGGAAGGCGCGTTCCTGATGACTTCCCAATGGCCCGAGTACCGGCAGGCGCTGGACTTCCCGGCAGAAGAGGCCGCCATGGAGGCGGTGATGGACACCATCAAGGCGATCCGCGCCCGCCGGGCGGAAATGAATGTGCCGCCCTCCAAAAAGGCTGAGCTGATCCTGTCCACGGAGGAGCCGGCCATCTACGAGCAGGGCGTCCACTTCATCACCCGGCTGGCCTTTGCCTCCGGGGTGAAGATTGTGGGCGAGGCGCCGGCGGACCTGGACGGTCTGGTGACCATTGTGACCCACAAGGCCACTGTGTATATCCCCCTGCGGGAACTGGTGGATTTTGAAAAGGAACTGGAGCGGATTGCCAAAGAAAAGGAAAAGGCGCAAAAGGGCCTGGCATCGGTGGAGGGCAAGCTGAAAAACGAAAAGTTTGTAGCCAACGCGCCGGAGGCCGTGGTCAACGCCGAACGGGAAAAGGCGGTGAAGTACCGGGAACTGATTGCCAAGTTAGAGGAGTCCGAGGCGGCAATGAAGAACTGACAAACCGTGCTTTGCACGGATAAACTGCCATGACAAAAGCCAATGGCCGAACGGCGGCGATCGGAATGCGGTGATAGATTGCCGCCGGCAGCCTGAAAAAAGAGAGGATGACTTATCATCCTCTCTTTTTATATCCCACAAAGGGAAGGGCCCGCGGAGAGACACTCTCTCCGCGGGCCCTTCCTCTGCCATATGAAGGTCAGTGTCCTCTGTGTTTTTCCCTGCGTTTTTCCTGGCGCAGGTCAAACCGGCGGTCTTTTTCCGCCTGCTGACGGGCGCGAATGCGGTCCGTGCGCTCTAATTTGCACTGTTCCCGCTGGCGCTGCAGGGCCTGCTGGGCTTTGGTGCCCACGCCGGAGGAGGAGAGCAGCTTTTCCACCTGCCGCCTGGCCCGCTTGGGGTTGGCGGCTTTTCTTCTCCCGCCGAAGCCCTCCACGGATGGGCTGAAGCGGAGATGGTCGTAGTGCCTGAGCAAAAACTCGTAAAGCTCGCCCTCCTTTGGCTCCGCGCCAAAGACGATTTTGCAGGCTTCCCATCTGCCCTCCGACCAGCGCTCAAAGACGCCCACCCAGAATGGAGGGTCAAAAAACACCGTGAGACTGGAACCGTTTGCTTCCATGGCAATTTCCTCCTTACATGCTGACACAAAGAAGGGACAACCAAGGAGGCAGGTTACTGATCCCAAAGGACGCCCGGACTACCAACCGGACTGTGTTTTTATCTTTGCAGTGTAATTCTACCATATCCCGCCCGGAGAGTCAAATTGCTCCAACGCGGTGAGGGCTGCGGATCAGATGCACTGCGGCAAAAAATCAGGCATTTTTTGATTTCCCGATCCGATGCTTAGAGGTTTCGACAAAAAACCGGAAGGGGGACATGCTATCATCGAAATCGGGGAATAATTTACCAAAAAGGAGCGTTTCCATGAAAATCAATGCAACAACGGTTGACCGGAACCTCCTGCTGGAATGCAGGGGAGAACTGGATCACAGCGGCGCCAAGGAGGCCATGCGGGAGCTGGATCTGGCGCTGGATGCGGCGCTGCCCCTTCGGCTTGTTTTGGATTTTTCCGGCATCACATTTATGGACAGCTCAGGCATTGCGCTGGTGTTGCGGGCGCACCACAAAATGCAGCTGTTCGGCGGAAACCTGGTGCTGTGCAACGTGCCGTCCCAGGCGATGCGGGTGCTGGATGCTGCGGGGATCAGCCGCATTGTGACCATTCGACAGGAGGAAAGACAATGAAAGCAATCAATTACATATCCATGGAATTCTTGAGCCGCAGCAGCAACGAGGGCTTCGCCCGTGTGGCTGTGGCAAGCTTTGCCACGCAGATGGACCCCACGCTGGACGAATTGGGCGACATCAAAACTGCAGTGAGCGAGGCAGTGACCAACGCCACCATCCACGCCTATCCGGATTCCCTGGGGAAGGTGCTGGTTCGGGCCAGGATATTTGAGGGCAACATCCTGGAAATCCTGGTACGGGACTGGGGCCGCGGCATTCCAGATGTGGAGCAGGCCCGCCAGCCTATGTTCACCACCGGCGGGGAGGAGCGCAGCGGCATGGGCTTCACCATCATGGAGAGCTTTATGGATCATCTGACGGTTCGCTCCAAGCCGGGAAAGGGGACCACTGTGGTCATGCGCAGGAAGATCGCGGTGCGGGCCCATCTATGAGCGCACAGGAGCTTCTGGAAGCTGCCCAGCAGGGAGACCAGGACGCCTGCGAACGGATGCTGAATGAAAACGCGGGTCTGATCTGGAGCATTGTGCGGAGGTATTACGGCCGCGGCGTGGAATCGGACGACCTCTACCAATTGGGCTGCCTCGGGTTTTTGAAGGCGGTCCGCGGATTTGACTTCCAGTACGGCACCTGTTTTTCCACCTATGCCGTTCCGAAAATCGCCGGGGAAATCCGTCGGTTTTTACGGGATGATGGGGCGGTAAAAGTATGCCGCAGTATACGGGAGCAAGGCCAAATGCTTTACAGGGAGCGGGAGCGGCTGCGGCGGGAGCTGGGCCGGGAGCCGGTCCTTTCGGAGTTGGCGGAGGCCACCGGGATGCGGGTGGAGGAGATCGCTCAGATCGACCTGGCCACCGAGGCGCCAGAATCGCTGCAGCAGGAACTGGCTGAAGGGCTGACGCTGGAAGGTGTGCTGGGTGGAGAGGCGCCGGAGGAGGGGCTGGTGGAAAAAATCGCCCTCCGGGAGGCCATAGACCGCCTGCCGGAAAAGGAGCGGATGACCATTTTGCTCCGCTTTTTCAAGGGCTTTACTCAGGAACAGACCGCCCGGGTGCTTGGGGTCTCTCAGGTGCAGGTATCCCGCCTGGAGCGGCGGGGCCTGCAACGGCTGCGGGAGAACTTTTCGCCTTAAAGTAAGAGGGCGGCTGAAATTCCGTCATGGTGTTCCAATAGCGCTTGGGCATCTGCGTCATGCGGCATTTGGGGTTGAAGCGCTCTTTGATGGCAATGGTGTCATAGAAGCGCTTCCAGAGGGTGCGGAAGGACGCCTCCTCTTCGTCCGGCGGCGCCATCTGGAAATCATTTAGGGGACGGATTTCCGATCTCCGGTCGGCATAGAGCAGCACCTCGTGATGGGTCCGGTCGTAGATGAAGAAGGTCTCATTTTGATAGCGGCCGCAGAAGTGGCCCCGCAGAATGGGGAGCACCCGGTTTTTCGGTTCGATTTCAGCGCCCAGAACGCCGGAAAATTCGGAGAACCGGACAAAGCCCCGCAGGAGCTGGGCCTCACCCTCCAGATGGCGGACAGCGGTGAAGATGGGGTAACAGACCTCGTCGGAAAACCGGCGGAGCAGCGGAGCCCCTACCCGATAGAGCTTTCGGATCAGCAGGTACAGGCGGTATTCCCGGTCCGGGAGGCAGGTCAGGAACCCCCTGCGGACCAAATTCCCAGCCTGGGGAGAAATCTTGATCAGGCTGCGGTAGACCCGCAGTGCGTGGGCCCGGTCGGTCTCCACGGTCCTGGTGGCAAACAGCACAGGTGCAAAGTCCTCATCGCTGCAGATAGCGGTGAGGACTTCTTTTCTTGTATAGCTTTCAAAGACGCAGCAGAGAAACCCCTCAAAGCTGCCGTCATATAGATAGACCAGTTCAGGCATTGTATCAATCCTTATCTTGATTCATCCGGCGTCAAAGAGGGACAGCTGCTCCGCCTGAGGAAGAGGCAGGGAGGGTCGCTCCGCCGCAATCAGGCCCCGCAGCAGACTGTCCGGCGAGAAGCGGAGGCCCTCCGCCATCTTTCCGCCTGCGGTCAGGAAGTACTGGGCCCGTTTCATCACCACGCCTAACTTCCTCAGATCCTCGTGATGCAGCGGACCGGCCCGGCGGGAGACCAGGATGCGCTTGGCGCTGCGGACGCCCACGCCGGGGATGCGCAGCAGCGTTTCATAGTCGGCGGTGTTGACTTCCACCGGGAAAAAGTCCAGATGGGCGAGGGCCCAGCTGCATTTGGGATCCACCAGAGGGTTGAAATCCGGGTGCTCCTGGTCCAGCAGTTCTTCCGCCCGGAACCCGTAAAACCGCAGCAGCCAGTCGGCCTGATAGAGCCTGTGCTCCCGCAGCAGGGGGGGCTTGGTCTCCTTGGAGGGCAGCAGGGCGTTTTCCACCACCGGTACATATGCGGAGTAGAACACACGTTTGAGCTGGTATTTGTCGTACAGCCCCTGGGTCAGGGAGAGGATGTGCAGGTCCGAATCGGCGGTGGCGCCGACGATCAGCTGGGTGCTCTGTCCGGCGGGGGCAAACTTCGGCGCGTGGCGGTATTTGACCAGCTCCTCCCGGTTTTCCTGGTTTTTCTGCTGAATCTGGCGCATGGGGGTGAAGATGGCCTGCTTTGTCTTATCCGGCGCCAGGGCCTTCAAGCCCGACTCTGAGGGCAGTTCGATGTTGACGGAGAGCCGGTCCGCCAAAAGGCCCAGCTGATTCACCAACTCCGGGGAGGTGCCTGGAATGGCCTTGGCGTGGACATAGCCGTTGAACCGGTACTGCTGGCGCAGGATGGTCAACGACCGGATCATCAGCTCTGTAGTGTAGTCCGGAGAACGGAGTACGCCGGAGGAGAGAAAGAGCCCTTCGATGTAGTTCCGGCGGTAAAAGCCGATGGTCAGCTCCGCCAGCTCCTCCGGCGTAAACGCGGTGCGGCGGACGTCGTTGCTGCGGCGGTTGACGCAGTACTTGCAGTCATAGACGCAGCAGTTGGTCATCAGCACCTTCAGCAGCGTCACGCACCTGCCGTCGGCGGAAAAGCTGTGGCAGCAGCCCGCCACAGAGGATGAGGTGCTGCCAATATAGCCCTGCCGGAAGCCGCGCCTGCTGCCGCTGGAGGTACAGGCTGCGTCGTATTTGGCCGCATCGGAGAGGATGGTCAGCTTCTCCAGCAGTTCCATGGACTCAGGCGGCGCGGCGGCGCACACGGCGGCGGGTGGGCCGCTCAATGAGGTCAATCAGGCGGAACAGCTGCACCGTCAGGAAAGCAGCGCCGATCAGGATGAAAAGAAAGGTCCAGCCACTCATAAGTCAAATCCTCCACATCGAATATTTGTTCTATCTATACTATAAATCGAACAAGCGTTCGTGTCAAGAGAAATTCAGAAAAAAGTAAAAAAATCCCGCCCTTTTGGAAAGGGCGGGGTCTTTCATACAACTGCCTAAGCGGGTTCCGACTCGTTCAGGCGTACGTCGGTGTAGCTGCCGCCGTACCAGTCGCTGTTCCAGTGGCTGGCCGGGTCGGCGCTGTAGGGGAACAGGTTGGTGTACACCGGCATGTCATAGCAAAATCCGGTCCAGAAGACGGTCCATTCAGCAGGAACGGTCAGGTTATAGGCCATATAGCCGCAGCGGTCTTCTGAGAAGAAGGGATAGCTGAAACGGGCCGTGGGCAGGGCGTGGGAACCGCCGAAGAAATCGTAGTAAGTTCGGCTGTCCACCTTTACGTCTCCGTAATAGGGCTCTCCGCCGGAGGTCCAGAGAATCCGGCAGGAGAAGTCCGAAGGGTAGGAGGAGGGGTGGATATCCGGCTGATAATCCGGATTCAAATTCGCGATATTCTGCCAGCTGGAACGGAGGGTCGCCTCCTCCAAGGTAAAAAAGGAGTAAATGCGATAGGTCAGGTCACCGGTCCGTACGATCACCGTGTCAAAGCGCAGCTTAGTCTTTTCCCGGTCGCCGCCGTCTTCCTGATCCCGGGCTGCAAAACACCAGTCGGCGCCATCGAGCCGCTGCCGTTCCTCGGCGTCTAAACGCTCCAAAAGGTCTGAGGGGAAGCCGATCTGAAGCAGGTTTTCCTCCGCGTCCGTTGGAGCGGTAAAGGGCTGCTTTTCCACCGGCACATGGTTAAAATACAAGGTGCAGCCCACTACGAGGATCAAGAGGCTCAGGTAGTACCAGCGCTGCAAAAGGCCGGTGCTCAGGCGCACGGGGGAGGCCTGCACCGAATAGCCGCAGACGTCCAGCTCGTCGGAGACGCGGCTGAGCTGGCGGATGATGAGCACATAGGCCACAAGGACTATGGCGCCGCCCAATAGGCCGATATTGGGCAGCCAGATGGCCAAAATGAGTATGATGGCGTACCAGATCATGGCACCCAAGAGCGGGTCGTCCTCCGGTTCTTTTCCAACCGCGTGGAACGCCTCCCGCAGGGCTCGGCGGAAGCAGAAGAACAACAGGAAGGTGGCAGCGGCTCCTGCCGCCCCATGGACTGTCCCAACCAGGTTGGAAGCGGCGTATGGCGTGGCGCAGAGCACGCTCCCGGCGTAAACCAAAATAACTTTACAAAGCGCCAGATAAGAAGAAATTCGAAACCACTTGTTGTTGCCCCGCAGCGTGCGGAACCCAAGATAGAGCTGCATGGCACCGACGGCCGGCAGGATATATTGCAGCTTAAAGAAATTCAGCGTGATGGAGGTGAGCAGCAGCCCTGCCACAATACGGTCGATGGCGCTGCGCCAGGGGGTGATCTCCTGCACGGTTTCCTCCGGAGGCGGCAGGTTCTCCAGGGACTCGGACAGGGAACGGTCAAACTTCTCCCATTCATTCATAGTCTTCACCTCCCAGTCCCTCCTGAAGCCGCTTACGCAGCCGGTAGAGCCGCCCCTCCGCCGCACGGAGAGATAGGCCCATTTCGGCGGCGATCTGGGCCATGGGCTGCATGTAGTAGTATTTTCGATAAAAGAGCTGCCGGTCTTTGTGATCCATGCGGCCAATGAGGGCCTTGAGCTGCTCCAGCTGCTCCTTGCGCACCAGCACATCCTCGGGCGTGCTGGCGGAGGAAGGCTCCTCCTCCGTTTCGTGGGCACTGCGCCGCTGTAAGGATTTGAGGCGGTTCAGAGCCATGTTCCTTGACACGGCGGTCAGATAGGTGGAAAGGGATGCTTTTTCCGGGTCATAGGCGTCCACCTTCTGCCAGAGGCACAGGCACACCTCATTGTAGCAGTCCTCCACCTCCTGAGGATGGCGGAGGATACCGCCGATCACATAGTGCATCAAGCCGCTGTAGCGGCTTAGCAGCTGCTCCAGGCCCTCGCTTTGACGGGCGCGCAGCAGCTCCAAAATGGATGCATCCTCCATATCCAGCCTCCTTTCTCTCATCTCTACTCTATTATACAACGCGGTTGGGAAAAACCCACAAAAAAAAACCGCCCATACATATGGGCGGTTTTTGCTATTGCATCCGGGCCAGGTCCTCTAAAAAGCGGTCCACGTCCCGGGCCTCGGTGGCCCAGCTGGTGACCAGCCGCACCCGGGTCCGGTCGGGCCCGACCGGTGCGTCCACTGTGAAGTCATAGGAGGAGGCAAGTCGTTCGGCCACGTGGTTGGGGAAGACGGGGAAAATCTGATTGGAGGGGGAATGGTAGGACAGTTCATACCCCAAGGCGGAGATGCCCTCCCTCAGCCGGGCGGCCTGCTCGTTGGCCCGGCGCGCAAGCCGAAGATAGAGGCCGTCCTTCAAAAGAGCCTGGAACTGGACCCCAAGAAGGCGGCCCTTGGCCAGCATGGCACCCCGCTGTTTCATATAGTACCTAAAATGGTCCTTGACGCCCTCCTGTACCAGCACCACCGCCTCACCGAACAGGGCGCCGTTTTTGGTCCCGCCGATGGTAAAGGCGTCGGTATAGCGGGAAAGATCGGACCAGGTCAGGTCGTTTCCCGGCGCGGTGAGAGCAGAGCCCAGACGGGCGCCGTCCAGGTAGAGGAAGAGCCCAAGGTCATCGCAGCATCTGCGCAGAGCTGCCAGTTCCGACTTGCTGTAAAGGGTTCCAACTTCCGTAGTGTTGGAAATGTAGATTAGGCGGGGATGCACCATGTGCTCTGAAAAATGGACTGCCACAGCCTGTTCCACCATGTCCGGCGTGACCTTTCCATCGGCAGAGGGGAGCGCCACCACCTTGTGGCCCGTGAGTTCGATGGCGCCGGTCTCATGGACGTTGACATGGCCCGTGTGGGCGGCGAGCACCGCCTCATAGGAGCGCAGGAAGGCGTGGATGGTCAGAAGGTTGGCCTGGGTGCCGCCCACCACAAAGTGGACGTCCGCCTCCGGGGCGGAGCAGAGGGAGCGGATGGTATCCGCCGCCGCAGAGCAGTAGCCGTCCAAGCCGTAGCCGCAGGTCTGCTCTGAGTTTGTCTCGCACAGAGCCTGTAATACAAGGGGATGGGCCCCTTCGCTGTAATCGTTGGCAAAGCTGTACATAAAAATCCCCTTTGACGAAATGTAGAAAGCGAACAAATTATAGCGCCCGGCGCGGGAAAAAGCAAGCATGTATGAAATGGAAGCTTCAGGGGAAAACTATGGAAACTTTTTCCCCCGCTGTACCGTCTTGAGTACAGGAAAGAAATAAATCAACAAAGGAGTCCATATATGAAAAAAAGGATGATACTGCTGCTGAGCACCGCGTTGGTGTTGATTCTGCTGAACGGCTGCAAAGGCGCGGACACGCCCAAGGACGTGAATCTCACAGATTTTTACAACTCCCTGGCGGAGCGCTACGGCTGGGAGGGCAGTTATTTGGTGGATGTGACCGATGAGCTGCAGGAGACCTATTATCCCGGGCTCGGAGAGTATACGCTGGTTCAAAAGGTGATGAAAATGCCCATGATGTCCTCTGTGGTGGCGGAGTTCGCCTTCGTCCAATGCGAGACGGAGGGGGACGCCGAAAAGGTGGCTGAAATCTTCCAGAAGCGTGCGGATGAACAGGCGGAGGGCGGAGCCTGGTACCCGGAGTCCATGGAGGCCTGGAGCAACGCCCAGGTGCTGACCGAGGGGCCCTATGTGGCGCTGATTGCCTATGCGGACAGTGAGCAGGAAGTGGTGGATCAGTGGAAGGCGCTCTTTGCCGAATAAGGGCTTGTTTCCAGAAGAAATTGTGATACAATCTGTATCGTCCCGCAAATGGCGGCGGGCCGTGAATTGAGTTGATTTGCCTGCTGACAGCGTCTGTGGATTGCATCAGCTGTGAATGGACATGACCGGTTGCCGCGGCGATTAAGCCGCGGCAACCTCACTGTAAGGAGAGAGACTTTTGGTTTTCAGCAGTTTGACATTTTTATTCTTCTATCTGCCTGTGGTGCTGGTTATGTATTTTGCGGCGCCGCTCCATTGGCGCAATGTGGTGCTGCTGATCGTCAGCCTGTTCTTCTATGGCTGGGGCGAGCCGGTGTACATCACGATTATGGTCGTGTCCATCCTCATCGACTATTCCCACGGCCTGCTGGTGGAAAAATACCGGGACAACGACAAAAAGGCAAGGCGGTTTGTGGCGCAGTCCGTGGTGTTCAACCTGCTGCTGCTGGGCTTTTTCAAGTACTATGACTTTTTCGCCGCCAATCTGTCCCTGATTCCCGGCGTTCAGATCCCCCAATTAGGGCTGAGCCTGCCCATCGGCATCTCGTTTTTTACCTTCCAGACCATGAGCTACACCATCGATGTGTACCGCAGGGATGCCCCGGTGCAGCGGAACCTTTTGACCTTTGGAACCTTTGTCACCATGTTCCCCCAGCTGATCGCGGGCCCCATCGTCAAGTATAAGACTGTGGCACGGGAACTGAACGAACGCTCCCACGGTCCGGAGGAGTTTGCCTCCGGCGTACAGCTCTTTGTGATCGGCCTTGCCAAGAAGGTGCTGCTTGCAAACTCCATCGGCGCGCTGTGGGAAACGTCCCTTGCGGCCCAGCTCTCGGGCACCATGACGGTGGCCGGCGGCTGGCTGGGCCTTGCGGCCTACTCATTCCAGATCTACTTTGACTTTTCCGGATACTCCGACATGGCGATTGGACTTGGCAGGATGTTCGGCTTTCACTTTGAGCAGAACTTCGACCACCCGTACCTCTCCTCGTCTGTGACGGAGTTCTGGCGCCGGTGGCACATGTCCTTGACCTCCTGGTTCCGGGAATACGTCTATATCCCCCTCGGAGGCAACCGGGGCGGGACCGCCAGGACGCTGCGCAATATTGTGATCGTGTGGTTTCTCACCGGCTTCTGGCACGGCGCAGGGTGGAACTTCATCCTGTGGGGGCTGTACTTTGCCGTCTGGCTCATTTTGGAGAAGTTCCTCCTCAAGGGCATCCTTTTCAAGACGCCCGCCTGGGTGAAGCACCTTTACACCCTGGTGGTGGTGGCGGTGGGCTGGGGGATTTTCGCCATCGAGGACATGGGCCGCTGCCTTGCCTACCTCTCCACCTGCTTTGGAAACGGTGCGCTGTGGAGCGCGGCGGACATCTATGCGCTGCGCAGTTACGCGCTGACTCTGATTGTCCTGGCCTTGGCCTCCACGCTCCTTGGCAAGCGGGTGTGGGGCGCGCTTTCGGCGCGGCTGCGGCAGGCCCTCTTCCCGGTGCTGATGGTGGGGGCACTGGTGCTCTGCACCGCCTATCTGGTGGACGGCAGCTACAATCCCTTTTTGTATTTCCGGTTTTGAGAGGAGGGGAAACGTGCAAAAGCGATACGCGCAGTTCATCTGTATTTTGTTCTGCCTCTTTATCGGAGGATTCTTTGCCCTCCACCTGATCCTCCCGGACCGGGAGAAGTCGGAGGTGGAAAACCGCACCCTTCAGCAGGCGCCGCGCTTTTCCGTGGGAGCCGTGCTGGACGGCAGCTTCATGGAGGATGTGGAGACCTACATTGCCGACCAGTTTCCCATGCGGGATGAGTGGACCGGGGTGAAGGCCCGCAGCGAGCAGGCCATCGGCAAGCGGGAGTTTGGCGGGGTCTATCTATGCGGCGACACGCTGATCGCCAGGGTGGCTGAGCCGGACGCGGCCCTGGTGGAGAAGAACCTGGGCTATGTGAAGGCCCTGGCGGAAAAGACGGAGCTTCCTGTGTACCTGGGGCTGATCCCATCGGCGGCGGAGGTTTGGAGGGACCGTTTGCCGGAAGGGGCCGCCTCCTATGACCAGCGGCTGGTTTTGGAGCAGGCCCGGTCCATAGGCGTGCCTCTGGTGGACTATGACTCCGTGCTGAACGACCACGCGGAGGAGCCCGTCTTTTACCGGACAGACCACCACTGGACTACCTTGGGCGCTTACTACGGCTATACCGCCGCAGCCCGGGCCTTGGGCCTGGATCCGGAGCCCATGGGCGGGGTTCGCCAGGTCAGCGACAGCTTTTCCGGCACGCTTTACTCCACCTCGGGCATCCACTGGCTAAAGCCCGACACCATGGAAATCGCCGTGGAGGAGGAAGGGCTGAAGGTGACCTCCTACCGCACCGGCAAGCCGGAGGCAGGTGCGCTGTACGACTGGAGCAAGCTGGAGGGGAAGGACAAGTACTCCTTCTTCCTGGGCGGCAACCAGCCCCTTTGCATCGTGGAAAATCCGGCCGTGCAAGAGGGCGGACGCCTTCTGATCATCCGGGACTCCTACGCCGACTCCCTGACCCCGTTTCTTGTTCAAAATTTTGAGCAGGTGCATCTGCTGGACCTGCGCTATTATAAGGGCTCCGTGGCGCAGTACGCACAGGAAAACGGCATTGACGCCGTATTGATCTCCTACAGCGTGCCCAACTTCATCGAAGAAAAAAACATGGCCCTGTTAGGCCAGTGAAAAAGGACGCCCCGTGGGGCGTCCTTTTTTGTTATTCCGCCATGTAGCAGTTGAGCAGGGGGCACTGGGGGTTGGCGTCAATGCCGTTGCGGCTCAAAAAATCCTCCAGCACCGTCTGGGAGCAGACCCGCAGGCAGCCGTAGTGGCGCCGGCTCAAGAAGTTGTGCTCCAGGTACTGTACATCCGTTGGCTCTGACAACACGTAGACATAGGTCTGATCGGTGCCGATGACGCCGCCGGCCGGGCCCACGAACTGGGAGAAGTCGGTGCCCAGCTCAGCTTCAAATTCATCTCTGGGCGAGATTGTGATCGTCCACACCAGGCCGTCTCCGGTCTTTTGAAAGGCCCCATTCTCCCGGAGGGAAAAGACTGTCTCTCCGCCCTCTTCCGCGCTGGTGCGCACCGTGCCGAACGAGTCCCAGCCCGCCGGATAGGCAAGGGTCAGGCCGTAAGTATCCTCCCGGACCGTCTTGGTCTCAGTGCCGTCCAGCTCGTGGATAGCCGATTCCACCTGGTTGTAAAATTCCTCAGCCCGGCGGCCCTCCGATGTGGAGGGGAAAGCCGCCGGAAGCTCCCGGGCCTCATACTGCCACTGGTTATACTGGGCCTCCAGGGCCAAAAGGTGGACGAGATCCGCCTGCTCGGCTTCCCCAAGGCCGGAGAGGGAAATGCTCAGGTCGTAGGGCGTGCGGAGATACTGGTCGAAGAGTCTGTTCAGAGCACTCTCCGCCCGGACGTCATACTGGAAAGAGATGTCCGCGGGGGAATTGCTGATCTTGAGCAGGAAGTTCGCCACCACGTCGGCGCTTTGACTGCCCAGGTATGAGGAATAGGCGCCCTCCCAGTAGGAGGCGGTTTCCCGGGCGCAGGCAAGGGACAGCCCCTCCTCATAGGAGTCCATGGTAGTTCGGACCAGTTTTGCGGCGTCGGAGGGGAATTGGGCTTCCACCTGCGGGAGCCATTCTGCGTCTGCGGGACGGGAGGCGGAGGGAGGGGAGGGAACGACGATGCTGCCCGCCGGGGCCCAGAAGTCCTGGATATAGAAGAGCTCTCCCCGCTGTTCCAGAGTCACGGAGCATGGGAAAAAGCACTGGCGCAGCACGGTGAGGTCGACGCCGCCGGTGTAGCCGGACTCCTGATAGAGGGCCACGCCGTAGTAGGTGGAGAGAGGTTCGCCGGGGTCGGCGATGGAGAGCACGGCGTGGGCCTCGGCGGCGTAGAGCGCACCCTCTCCAAGGGAAGCGCCGACATGCTCCATCACCGCCGCGCGGAAGGCGTCCTCCGGGTCAAAAAACACGTCGCTTTCAAAAAGCAGGGGCTGGAAGTCCTCCCAAAAGAGGTCTGAGTCGGGCCCGCAGTCGTTGATCATCCGGGCACCCACATACGAGCGGCTGCCGTCGTCATTCTTAAGAAAGAGAAGATGGGTGCAGTAGGGATAGGAGGGGCAGAGCCATCCGTCCTCCTTCAGATACATGCCGCCGGCCAGCGCCACGGACTCCGGCGAGGAGGAGTGGAACTCATAGTTGAGGTTGTAAAGCTCCACCGGAACGCCGTGAATCTCATAGGAGCCGGTGAAGGTCAGGCTCTCGATGCGCCAGTCATCGTAATGGGGGTCGTATTCCCGGTCATAGTCCCTGGCTTCGCGATAGAAGCCCTCCACTTCCTCCTTGGCGGCGGCCAGCACGTCCTCCGCCGCGTCGATGCCCTCCATCACATGGTCCTTGGTGGAGCGGTTGTCCCGGTAGGATTCCAGGGTGCCGCCGGTAAACCGGAGGAAGCGCTGGCTCGTGGTCCAGTTGTTCTGCTCATCGTAGCCGTTTAAAGGCAGCAGAAAGCTCCCGCTGTCAAAGGAACCGAACTCCCAGTAACTCCAGTTGGGGTAGGCGTCCTGTAACAGGGAGTCCAGATGGGCTTCTTTCAGTTCGCCCTGGCCCTGGAAGAGGAGGTAGAGGCCCCGCTCCTCCGGTTCCGCCCCCAGGGGCTCATAAAGGAGCTCCTGCTGGCCGTCCAGGTCCATGTCGTATGTGGAGCAGCCGCCGGTGGTTTCAAACAGCAGCTGAAGCTGACCCGCATCGTCCAAGGTGTAATAGGCGGTCACCGAGGTACCCATGGCAATGGGATACTCCACCACAAAGCCGTCGTATCCCAAGAGGTTGGAGAAGGGCCGGATGGAAAGGCGGTCGGCGGTGGCGTCGTACTCTACGGTTAAAAAGCACTCCGCCGTCCAGAGGTCCGCTTCGCTCTGGATGAGCGCGGCGTAAATGGTTTCATCCGCGGCGCGGTAGAAGGCAGCGGTGCGCCCTTCCAAATTGCCCTGCTCTATGGGGCAGGACTGCAAAATCTCCAGAAGGTCGGAGACGTGCTCCTCAGTGGGGACGGCCTCCAAGGGATGGGGGGCCGCGCGTTCAAGGGAGAGCACCTGATCCAGCTCACCGGCGGGAGGGGGCAGGTAGCGCTGGTTGGAGACGAAGTGATAGCCGCCGCCTGTCTTTCGCAGTGTGAGCACCTTATAGCCATCGCCCATAAACCAGTCGTCGTAGATCAGGCGGATCAGGTCCCCCCGGCGGCTGCCGGAAGAAAAGGTGACGCTGCCCCGGTAGTTGGTGTCGCCATGGAAGCAATAGTATGCATCGTACTCAGCAAGATAGGTGAACTGCTCCAGCCCAATCTGCCGGGTTTCGTCCAAAGTAAGGCCCAGGTAGTCTTCCAAGACCTGATTCATGTTTGAGGCAGAGAGCTTGGTGTAGTCGGTATCAGGCGGGTAGCCGCCATAGCCCACATCAATCACCGACTGGAGCTCAGGCGCTGTCATTTCCTCTGTCAGGCCGCTGCCGCAGTAAAAGAGCTCAAAGAGGTCGATCTCTTCCGGCGCGTCATAGAGGGAGGAGAGGAACTGGTTGCGGAGGTTATAGTCCTCCCCGTTGAAGTACTCCTCATTAAAGTAATGCAGCTCCTCCTCACCGATGGGGTCCCAGGGCTTTTCCGCGTCACCGCCGGTGAAGGTGAAGGCGCAGACGGCGGCCACCAGGACCACCACGGCGAACAGTGCCGCCGCCACGGTCTGTCGCTTTTGGGCGATGCGCTGGATGCGGTCTTTGAGCTGATGCTTTCCGGAGGTCATGGTGGTTGCCGTGCGCAAAAGCCCGGTGGGGACTGCTTTTACCGGAATGAGGGACAGCAGCGTCTGGCCGTAGGGAATCCGCTGCGCCTCCCCCAGGTGCTGCAGGGCGGATTCATCGCAGGCCAGTTCGCAGTCCGTGCGGGAGGCGGCCGCAGCGGCCCAGACCAGCGGGTTGAACCAGTAGACCGCAAGGCACAGGCACCGCAGCAGCGACCAGATGTGGTCCCCGTGGCGATAGTGGGCCGTTTCATGGGCCAGCACGTGGCGCAGCCGCTCTTCCGAGGAGCAGGCCGAGGGCGTCAGGTAGACGGCAGGACGGAGGAGGCCGAAGAGGCAGGGCGAGGAGAGGCCATCTTCCACCAGGTAGCAGGGCAGCGCGGCCTCTTTTGTCTCAAAGGGGCGGCGGGTTTTGCGCAGGCGGCGGTAAAAGAGCAGGTTCCCCACAAGGAACCAGATGCCGGTCAGAAGGATTCCTGCCTTCCAGACCAGAGAGAGCACCTCCGTGGCCGTCAGACGGTCGGCGTAGCGGGTGACGGTCTGCCCGTCCCGGGAGAGGACGGGATAGCCGAAGGAGGCGCCGTCCGGCACCACCTGGCCGGGCTGCACCTGCTGGGAAAAGGGGTACTCCTCCGCCGGGGCGCGGTCCACGGGCAGGACGTAAACCGTCCGGCTTTCCAATTGGGCGGAGACCGTCTCCTGGACGTTTTGAGTGACGCTGAGGGCGCTGAAACCCATGTCCGGCAGGCTCACCGGCACCAGCAGGCGCAGCGCCACCACGAGCCACAGGGCGTATTGGACCCGGCGGCTGATCTTGTGGCGGAACACCCGGCGCAGCGTTAGCAGCGCAAGGATCAGCAGGGAAGAGGTGATCAGGATTTCTTTCATAACGACTCCTCCTTCGTTTGCCGCAGCAGCTCGGAAAGCTCCGCAAGGTCTTTTTCCGTGAGGGCGTTGGTAGACACCATGGCATTGACCAGGGAGCCGAATCCGCCCACCTTGTGGAGAAAGCTCTCCGTCTCCGTCAAAATGGCGTCCTCCCGGCGGATGGAGGGGTAATACTGCTTGGCCCGGGCTCCCTCCGCATAGTGGACGGCGCCCTTGGATTCCATCCGGCCCAGCATGGTGATGACCGTATGCTTGGACCAGCCGGTCTCCTCCCGCAGCGCGCCCACCAGCTCCGTAATGGTGCGGGGCGCATGCTCCCACAGACGGTTCATCACTTTCCATTCCCCGTCGGACAGATTGATCTTCATGCGTGTATCCTCCCCTGATTGGTAAACTTTTGTCTACCTTCAGGGTAGCAGAAAGGTAGACGGATGTCAACCTTTTCTTTGCGTTCATTTTACCTTGACCAAAGGAGGGTTCTATACTAAAATGGACAAAGATTTTAAGAATGGGTGGAACTATGAATAATGAACGATATGTAGCGGCCCGCAAGCGGGTCATTGAACGGGATTTCCGGCGCCTGAACCCGGAGCAGCGCCGGGCGGCCATGGCGACGGAAGGGCCGCTGCTGCTGCTGGCGGGCGCAGGGAGCGGGAAGACCACCGTGCTGATCCAGCGGGTGTATAACCTTTTGACCTATGGCCGGGGCAGCGACTGCGATGAGGTGCCGGAGTGGGCGTCGGAGGAGGACCTGGAGTTCTTGGAGCACTATCCCGAAAATCCCACGGAGGAGGAGCAGCGCCGGGCCAAAAGGCTTTGCGCCGTGGAGAGCGCGGTGCCATGGTCGGTGCTGGCCATCACCTTTACCAACAAGGCTGCGGGAGAGCTGAAAGAGCGCCTGGCGGCCCGGCTGGGCCCGGCGGCCAACGACATCTGGGCCTCCACCTTCCACTCCGCCTGCGTGAAGATCCTGCGGCGGGATGCGGACAAGGTGGGCTTCAGCAAGGACTTCACCATCTACGATACCGACGACAGCAAGCGGGTCATCAAGGACGCGCTGAAGGAGCTGGGGCTGGAGGAGAAATCCTTTCCGCCCCGGGACGTGCTGTCCATCATCAGCAGCTCCAAAGACAAGTACGAAAGCCCCCAGGAGTTTGCCCAGCGCATGGAAGCCACCAACGACTGGCGCTTAAAGCGCATTGCCAAGGTTTACGCCGCCTATCAGGAGCGGTTGCGCACGGCCAACGCCATGGATTTTGACGACATCATCTACCACACGGTGGAGCTTTTGCAGCGCAGCGAGGAGACGCGGACATTCTATCAGCGCAAGTTCCGCTATGTGCTGGTGGACGAGTACCAGGATACCAACCACCTGCAGTACCTGCTGACGTCCCTGCTGGCGGGAGGGTACAAGAACATCTGTGTGGTGGGCGACGACGACCAGTCCATTTACCGCTTCCGTGGTGCCAATATTGAGAACATCCTCAGCTTTGAAAAGCAATACAAAAACGCGCGGGTGATCCGGCTGGAGCAGAATTACCGCTCCACCCAAAACATTCTGGACGCCGCCAACGCGGTGATCCGAAATAACCACGGCCGAAAGGGCAAGACGCTCTGGACGGAGAACGGCGGTGGCAGCCTGGTGACTGTGAAAACCACCTTCAACGAGACGGACGAGGCAAATTATGTGGTCTCCTCCATCCTCTCCGAGTGCCGCCGGGGCCGCAGCTTCCGGGACTGCGCAGTGCTCTACCGCATGAACGCCCAATCCAACGCGCTGGAGCAGGCGCTGCGCCGCAACGGCATCGCCTACAAGGTGGTGGGCGGCATGAAGTTCTTTGACCGCGCTGAGATCAAGGACATGCTGGCGTATCTGTGCGTCATCAACAATCCGGACGACGATCTGCGCCTCACCCGCATCATCAATGTGCCCGCACGGTCCATCGGAGCCGCCACGGTGGAGAAGGTGCAGTCCCTGGCCAGAAGCCAGGGGACATCCATGTTTGGGGTTCTTGCCAGGGCGGCTTCCTATCCGGAGCTCAAAAGCGCCGCGGGAAAGCTTGGGAAGTTTGCCGAGCTGATCGCCTCGCTCCGCGCCCAGGCCGCGTCCATGGAACTTCCGGAGTTTTATGAGCAGGTCTGTGCCCAGACGGGCTATACCGCCGCATTGATGGAAAAGGACGATATGGAGAGCCGTGGCCGGCTGGAAAACGTCCAGGAGCTCCAGTCCAGCATTGTGGGCTTTTTGGAGAACCAGCCGGAGGATCCCACGCTGTCCGGCTTCCTCAATGAGATCGCCCTGTATACCGATCTGGACTCGGTGAACGAGGGGGATGACGCCGTGACGCTGATGACCATTCACAGCGCCAAGGGACTGGAATTCCCGTCGGTTTACGTGGTGGGCATGGAGGACGGCATTTTCCCGGGCAACCGCGCCATCGGGGAAGAGGAGGAAATGGAGGAGGAACGGCGGCTGTGCTACGTGGCCATGACCCGGGCCAAGGAGCAGCTGACGCTGGTCAACGCCCGGCAGCGGATGCTGTACGGCCGCACCAGCAGCAACCTGCCCTCCCGGTTCCTGGAGGAGATTCCGGCGGAGAACATGGAGTGGCTCAGCAAGCCGGAGCAGCGCCGCAGCGCCTGGGGAGACGACGATCCTTTCTTCCGGGAGCAGGAGGGCTGGAGCCCCCGCCGCGGCGCCGCGGCCGCCGGGAGCCCCGCCGCAGCCCCGGAGAGGGGAGCGCCCCGCCGGGCGGCCCCTTCCGCAGCACGGAAGATATCGGCCTCCGCGCCGCTGCTGGAACTGGTCAAGGGCGACATGGTGGAGCACAGCGCCTTTGGAACCGGCATGGTGGTCTCCGTCCGTCCCATGGGCGGCGATGCCTTGGTGGAGGTGGCCTTTGACGGGATCGGCACCAAGAAGCTGATGCTCAAATCCGCCGGCGTACATATGAAAAAGCTGTAAATACGGAAAAACCGGAGGAAACTGCGGCAGTTCCCTCCGGTTTTAAATTTCCAATTATTTTTATGAATTGAAAGAAATTGTGAAAAATGTATCCGCTCCTGTACCCGACGCCATGTAAGATAATGCCAACGACAAGACAATGACAAGTAAGGAGAGTCAAGTGATGAACCATACTTTTAAGAAGCTGTTTGCAATCCTGTTGTCCCTGGCCGTGATGGCGTCCGCCATCTCCCTGACGGCTTTTGCCGAGGAGAGCGCGGATCAGGACATGGCCGGTGAGCGGACGGAGAACGCCGTCAACCCGGAAGACGGCACCGATCCCGCCGAAGAGGATGAGGAAGCCGAGCCCTCTGAAGAAGTGGAGACCGGGCTCAATACTCCTTCCGAAGAGGAAGTGGAAGATGTCGAAACCGGTTTGGGCGACGCCCAGGACGGGGAGGGCGAGGAGCCTGAGTCCTCTGAGGAAGAAATTGAACTCGGTATGAAGGAAGCGGTTTACCTGTTTGCGGCTCCGAAGGAAGAGCCCGACCGGCTTTTGGTGCAGGACGAGAGCGGTGAGGTGGAGTATGACACCGACGCGGTGGTGATCAGCACCTCCGGCGACTACACGGTCTCCGGCACCGGCTTTGGTGGGAACAATGTGCAGATCGTGAGCGGGAGCGGCGAGGCCCTGGAGGTCTCCCTGACCCTGGACAATGTGACCATCGGCGAACTGGAGAGCGGACTTTCCGCCATTGAGATCGGCGAGCAGTGCCGCGTGGAGCTCACCGTGGTGGGTGACGTATCCCTCACCGGCGGCAACGGCGGCGCCGGCATCGCGGTGCCCGCAAGCTCCGCCCTTATCATCACTGGCGACGGCAGCCTGACCGCCATCGGCAGCAATGGCAGCGATGGAAACGGCTCCGGCGCTGGCATCGGCGGCACCGCTGCCAATGGTTCCAGCGGCGACATTTCCGTGGATTCCCTGAGCGCCCTGACTGCCCAGGGGTACGGCGGCCATGCCGCCGGCATCGGCAGCGCCACCGGAAACAGCGGCTCCATCGAACTGTCCCATGTCGGCAATGTCCGTGTCCAGGGCGGCTGGGCAGGCTACGAGAACCAGACCAACTCCAACAAGAACAGCCCCGAGGGCGGCCCCGCCATCGGCGGCGGCGGAAAGGGCCCCAACGAATACAACAGCGACGGCTCCGACGGCACGGGCCTTTGCGGCGACATCTCCATCACCGATACCACTATCCTCAGCGCGGTGGGCGGCAACAAGTGCGCGGCCATCGGCTCCGCCTGCTGGTCCGACTGCGGCACCATCACCATTGACCGCTCCAGCCTCTCCGGCATCTTGGGCGGCGGCTGCGGCGGCGCTGGCATCGGGCTGGGTCGCTACAACACCAACGCCACCGGCGATGTGGAGATTGTCATCACCGATTCCACCGTCAGCGCCAGGGGCGGCGCCTTGGGCCCCGCCATCGGCACCACCAGCACAGACGATTTGGGCGGCGGCAACGCCGGCACCGACTCCGCCGTCACCATCGTGAACAGCACGGTGGAGGCCATTGCCGGCCAGGGCGCGGCGGCCATCGGCGCCGGATACCGGTTCGGCAACGTGCGGATCACGATTGAGAAAAATTCCTCCGTCTACGCCTTAGGCGGCGTGCTGGAGAGCAAGGGTGAGATCAACAAGAACGGCGCGTCCGCCATCGGCAGCGGCGCCTACGGCAGCTGGTGCCCCGGCTCCTCCTACGGCGAGTGCACCGAAAGCCGCGGCATCACCGATTTCTACGGCCCCTGCGAGATCTCCATCGACAGCACCTGCTCCGTGGTGGCCCTCTCCAACGGCGGCAAATGGGCCATTGACCTTGGCGCGGAACTCAGCTCCGACGTCTCCGGCGTGGCGCCCATGATCCAGGCCAGATTTCTGGTGGAAGAGGGCCTGCTGTCCTTCTCCAAGGAGGCGCTGGGCCAGAGTGACTATTACGAAAAAAATGACGCCGATGCATGCACCATGATCGCCTCCAACGCCGAGAACACGGTGAACATGGCGGGCCAAAGCGTCACCCTTCCCGCCGGCTACATCTGCGCGGCGGTGTCCACCGGCCGGACCGGGACCTTCCGCATCCAGACCAGCGACGATACCCTGCGTTTCAGCCAGTACGACGACGCCAACGCTACTTTCGATTACGCAGGCCAGGAGAGTTTGGCAAAGGCCGACGCGGCCTTCGCGGCCAACTCCACTCTGGCGGAGAGCTCCTACCTCTATGTGGCGCTGCGGGGCGATGAGGTCCCCGACGAGAAGCCGACTCCCGGCGGCAACGAAGAAAACTCTGACGACCCCAGCGACGAGCCTTCCGGCGGAACGCCCTCTGTCCCGGAGACCATCGTGGACGAGGATGTCCCCATGGGCGACCTGCCTGAGATCGAGCCTGAGACTGAACCCGAGGAGGCCGTTGAAATCCCGGAGGAAGAGGCCCCTCTGGCCGACGCCCCCAAGACGGGAGACAGCAGCCTGCTGCTTTTCGGCGCCATGCTGGGTTCGCTGGGCGGCCTTGTGCTGCTGATGCGGAAAAAGGCCAGCGAGTAATCAACCCAGGTGCGGTATCAAAGCAACTTACTCAGATAATAACGGCAGAATATAGGAAAAGAGAACCCCGTTCCGGTTTATCCGGAACGGGATTCTCACTTGTCAGCGGAATGCTCAGAGCAGTTCCTCAAAGCTCTTGAGATACACGTCGCAGAATTCCCGCATGGCCTTCTCATCGGCTGCAAAGAAGGGGTCGTAGACGCCCACCACCCGCATCCTGGCTGCCCTGGCACCCTTGCAGGCCTGGAGTGAGTCGTCGAACACGGTGCAGCGCTCCGGCTCCACGCCGGATTTTTGGGCGGCCAGCAGGAAAATCTCCGGGTCCTTTTTTTCGAGGCCCAAGTCGTGGGCAAAGAAAATCTCCTCGAAATAGGGTTCCAGCTTATGCTGGGCCAGCACCGCCCGGCAGTGCTGGGGGACGCTGGAGGTGATGACGGCCATCCTGCGCCCCTCCGCCCGGCACTTCTTCAGATAGGCCCGGACACCGGGCTTGATGGGGACATGGTGGGCATAGGCATCCTTGGCCAGCTCCATCCACTCCGCCATGATCTCCTCGCAGGACTCCTCCAGGCGGCAGTACTCCTTGGTGAATTTGGCGGCCAGAGGAAAGATGGTGTGGGCCACGCCCTCATAATACGCGTGGGTATAGGGAAGGCCCCGCTTTGCAAGGAACGTGCGGTCCACGTCCTTCCAGATCCCGTTGGAATCCACCAGCGTGCCATCCAAATCAAAGAAAAACATTCAGATTCACTCCTTTTCCTCCAGATAGAACCGCCACGGGAAGTCCGCGGCCTCCTCGGCGTAGTCGATGCCGATCCGTTTGCTGACGTGGATTTGGCGGGAAAGGGGCGTATCGCCCGGGACGCCGGCGTCTTCCGCACGGTCGCAGACAAACAGGGGAGGGGCGGTGAGGTCCAGCCCATTTTCCAATCTGGTCAGTGATAAACCTTTACAGACCTTGCCCGGGCCGTTCAAAAAATTCTTTCTCTGGTACGCGCTGAGCTGCTCTGCCCCTTTGGCGCCGAACCGGAGCCGCCGGATTGTCTCCTCTCCCCAGACCGGGACGAGGCCCCGGATCAGCACGGCGGCGGGCTCACCCTCCGGCTCTGTGACAAAGTTCAGGCAGTGGTACATTCCGTAGATGAGGTAAATATAGGCATGGCCGGGAGGGCCGAACAGCGTCTCCGTCCTGGGGGTGCGGCGATAGCCATAGGCGTGGCAGGCCTTGTCCATTCGCCCCACATAGGCCTCGGTCTCAGTGATGCGGCAGACCAACGGCTCGTCATCCCAGACGCGCACCAGGTATTTTCCAAGGAGCGCCCGGGCCGTCTCCACTGTGTCGCCGCTATAAAATTTTGGGGGAAGTATTGCCATTTTCGCACCTCTGTGATAGCATTTTTCGTATTGTAACATTTTATTTTATGAGGAGCAAGCAAATATGAGGACAAACCATCTCCGCCAGAACTCCTGCGCTGTGCTGGCGGCGTTCATCTGGGGAACCGCTTTTGTGGCCCAGAGCATCTGCGCAAGGTACGTCTCACCGTTCACCTTCACCGCATCCCGGTTCTTAATCGCAACGCTGGTAATGGGGGGGATAGTAGCGCTCGTTGAAGCCCGGCAGAGAAGGCGTGGCGACGAGCGGCAGCCCCGGGACTGGAAGGCGCTTTTGACCGCGGGGACGCTCTGCGGAACGCTGCTTGGCACCTCCACCATTTTGCAGCAGGCGGGCTTGGGCGGCACCAGTGCCGGGAAGGCCGGGTTCATCACCGCGCTGTACATTGTGGTGGTTCCGATTTTAGGGCTGTTCCTCCATAAAAAAGTGACGCCCCTGGTCTGGCTGGGCATGGTTTCCGCCGTGTTTGGGCTCTATTTTCTCTGCATGACAGAGTCTTTCTCCATCTCGCTCAGCGATACGTTTGTGATCTTATGCGCCATCTTTTTTTCTGTGCATATTTTGGTGGTGGACCACTATGACGGCCGGGTGAATTCCCTGGAGCTCTCATTGGTCCAGCTAATTGTATCCACCATGTGGGCGCTGCTGGGCATGTTGATTTTTGAAACGCCGGATGCGGGGACCATAGAGGGGCTGCGCATCTGCTTCTGGCCCATCCTCTACATGGGTATCTTCCCCAGCGGCGTGGCCTATACCCTTCAAATTCTTGCGCAGCGTGACTCCAATCCCACGGTGACCGCGCTGCTGCTGAGTCTGGAGTCCGTGTTTGCCGCCGTGTCCGGCGCACTGATTCTCAGGGATCAGATGAGCATCAGGGAATATGCAGGCTGCTTTTTGATGATGGTGGCGGTGGTGCTGGCCCAGCTGCCGCCGATTTCCCTCAAGAAGAAGGAAGAGGACCTGTCGGCGGAATCTTAGAGGAAAGCGGGTATGCGCCTGCATACCCGCTTTTTGTTTGGGTTGGACAAAGAGAAGTTTCTGTGGTAAAATCAAAAGCAGTTTGTGTTGAAGAGGTGTTTCCGTGCGCGTAGATGTATTGGGCGTTGGATTTGACAACCTGACCATGGCAGAGGCGGTGGAACAGGGGATGAAGCTGATCGCAGAGGAAGGGTGCCACTATGTGGTGACACCGAACCCTGAGATTGTGGAGGTCTGCCGGGAAAATCCCACTGCAAACGAAGCGGTGAACGGGGCTGACCTGGTGCTGCCCGACGGCGTGGGCGTGGTCAAAGGCGCCCGGATTTTGGGGACACCCCTGAAGGAGAAAACGCCCGGCATTGAGTTTGCGGCACACCTGATGGAGCGGATGGCCGCCGAGGGAAAGTCCCTCTACCTGTTGGGCGCCAAGCCCGGCATTGCGGAGCTGGCTGCCGGAAAGCTGAAGGAGACCTACCCCGGACTGGTGATCGCCGGTACCCACGACGGCTATTTCAAGGAGGACGAACCTGTGGTGGAGGAGATCGCCAACAGCGGTGCGGACGTGGTCTTTGTGTGCCTGGGCGCTCCCAAGCAGGAGCTCTGGATGAAGCGGTACGGGCCGTCCACCGGCGCCCATCTGCTCTGCGGGCTGGGCGGCAGCCTGGACGTGTTTGCCGGTGTGGTACAGCGCGCACCCGCCGTATGGAGCCGCATGGGGCTGGAGTGGTTTTACCGGCTGCTCAAGGAGCCGCGCCGCATTGGGCGCATGATGAAGCTGCCCCTGTTTTTGGTGCATGTTTACGGCCAGAAAGGGAAGAAAAAGGGATGAGTGGGAAGCTGATTGTATTTGAGGGGACGGACGGCTCCGGAAAGGCGACCCAGGCCAAGCTGCTGTGCCGGCGGCTGGAGCGGCAGGATGTGCCGTTTTGGGAGATTGACTTTCCACGTTACGGGGCCCCTTCCGCGGCCATGGTGGAGGAGTATCTCAGCGGCGCCCTGGGAAAAAATCCGGGGGATGTGAATGCCTATGCGGCCTCCACTTTTTACGCCATAGACCGCTATGCCTCCTATAAGCAGGACTGGGGTCCTTTCTATGAAGGCGGAGGCCTGGTCATCGCCAACCGCTATACGACCTCCAATGCTGTGCACCAGGCGTCCAAGCTCCCCCAAGCGGAGCGGGAGGCCTATCTCAAGTGGCTCTTTGACTTTGAGTACAGGCTGCTTGGGCTGCCTGAACCTGCGCTGGTGGTGTATCTGGACCTGCCCACGGAACTGAGCGGGCAGATGATGCGCCATAGAGAGCAGCAGACCGGGACCCAGGCCGATATCCATGAAAATAACGAAGCCTACCTGCGCGCCTGCCGGGAAAACGCCCGCCAGATCGCCCGGGATTTGGGCTGGAGGGTGATCCAGTGCGCCTCCGGCGGCAGGGTCCGCAGCGCGGAGGACATCCAGGATGAGGTTTACCGGGAGGTTCAGCGGTTTCTTTGAGGGCTGTCCCAAAGAGTCACAGCAAAAAAGGACGCGGCGCGCCCTTTTTTGCACAAGTGTCAGCAGCAGGGATTGCAGCAATCGTTTCCGCAGTTGTTGCCGCAGCCGCAGCCACAGCCGACGGCGCCGGTACCGCTGTTTCCACAGCAACAGCAGCAAATCAGGATGATGATCACAATCAGCCAGATGCAGGAGCAGTTGTTGGAGTTATTGAACCACATTGTTTTGTCACCTCACCTTGTTTTCTATAGACCATCTTATGCGTAGGGTGACGGTTGGGAACTTGACCAACAAAAGATTTTTGCCGCCGGAGCCGCGGCGGCGGAGAAAGGCGCTGAATATATGGGCAAACAAAACGATACAACAGGCTGGGACGCCAAGCAGGTCCGCTCCCAGTCGGAATCCTATCGCCAGGAACGGCAGCATCCCCGCCGGAGGGGAACGCGGGCGGCAAATGTCGTTCTGTATCTTCTGGTCGTGGTGCTCTCCTCCGCCATTTTGGCCGGTGTGGGATGGCTTTTGGCCAATGACCTGTGTTCGTTCAACAAGGACCCGGTGACCACCACCATTGAAGTGACGGCGGACGATACGCTGGGATCTGTGGCAAATAAGCTGAAAGACGAGGGCCTGATCCAGTATAAATGGTTCTTCAAGCTCTTTGCCAAGGTGGCCGGCGCCGAGGACAGCATCGGCATCGGCTCCTATGAACTCAACAGCGACATGGATTACCGGGCTTTGATCGTGTCTATGAAGAACGGCTCCGGCAGTTTGAACACGGACACGGTGCGCGTCACCATTCCCGAGGGATATACGGTCCGGCAGATCATCCAGCTGCTGGCCGACAACGGCGTAAACACGGTGGACGCGCTGACGGACGCGGCACAGAACTACGCGTTTGACTATGACTTCATCAACAACCAGAATTTGGGCGACATCAGCCGGCTGGAGGGGTACCTCTTCCCGGACACCTATGACTTCTACCTCAATGAAAACCCGGCCAACGCATTGGGCCGCCTCATCAAAAACTTCAACACAAAGTTCGATGAGCAGATGCGCAAGCAATTGGAGGATTCCGGCTACACCATGCAGCAGATCGTCATCATCGCCTCCCTCATTGAAAAGGAGACGGACGGTACGGATCAGGGCAAGATCGCCTCGGTCATCTACAACCGCCTCTCTGATTCGGGAAGCCATGGCACCTATCGTATGCTGAATATCGACGCGTCGCTGCTCTACGGCCTGCCGGACCACACCGGGGCTTTGACCAAGGAGGATCTGAAGGCGGATACGCCTTATAACCTCTACAAGTATCAGGGCTTGCCGCCCACGGCCATCGCCAACCCGGGCCTCACTGCCCTGGAGGCGGCGGTAAATCCGGAGAGCACGGACTACTATTACTATGCCTTGGGCAAGGATGGGAAGCACCACTTCTTTGCCACGCTGAATGAGCATCAGGCATTTACCAGCAGCGATCAGTATGGCGGATAAGAAAAAGCCGGAGCTGCTCTCACCGGCGGGAGATATGGAAAAGCTGCGGATGGCTGTGCTCTACGGGGCCGACGCGGTGTATCTGGCAGGCACTGCTTTCGGCATGCGCTCCTTCACCGGAAATTTTTCGGCGGAGGAGCTGCCCCGGGCGGTGCGCTATGCCCATGACCACGGCGTACGCGTCCACTGCACGGTGAACACCATGCCCCGCAGCGGCGAGGTGGAGCACCTGCCCGCCCACCTGGAGCGGCTGGAGGAGGCGGGTGTGGACGCACTGATCCTGGCGGACCTTGGTGTGTTCCGCCTGGCTGAGCGCTACGCGCCCCACTGCCAACGCCACATCAGCACCCAGGCCAGCATTGCGAACTACGAGTGCGCCCGGGCCTGGTACGATTTGGGTGCCAGCCGTGTCATCCTGGCCAGAGAGCTGAGCCTGGAGGAGATCAGGACCATTCGGGAGAAGACCCCGGCCGGGCTGGAGATTGAAACCTTTGTCCATGGGGCCATGTGCGTCAGCTATTCAGGCCGATGCCTGCTCTCCAACTATATGACGGGGCGGGATTCCAACCGTGGAATGTGCGCCCAGCCCTGCCGCTATCAGTATGCGCTGATGGAAGAAAAGCGGCCCGGGGAGTATTTTCCGGTGTTTGAAGATGAAAAGGGCACATATATTATGAATTCCCGGGATATGTGCATGATCGACCATTTGGAGGATCTGATGGCTGTGCCCATCGACAGCCTGAAGATCGAAGGGCGGGCAAAATCCGCCTACTATGCGGCCATCGTCACCGGCGCCTACCGCCACTGCATTGACGCGGCATCCCGTGGGGAAGCACCTGACCCGGTCTGGCGGGACGAGGTGGAGCACGTCAGCCACCGCCACTACTCCACAGGCTTTTTTTACGGCGAGCCCGGTCAGTATTATGCGGATTCCCGCTACATCCGGGAGTGGCAGGTCTGCGCCATTGTGGTGGACTGCGACTCCTCAGGCAGCGCGGTCCTATCCCTGCGCAACAAATTCTCCGCCGGCGACACAGTGGAGATCGTGGGCCCTGATGTAAAGCCTTTTTCTATGATAGTTCCTGTGATGGAAGATGAAGAGGGAAATCCATTATACGAGCCCCGCACTCCGCAGATGGAGTTTCGCATGAAGCTGCCCGCAGCGGTTCCGAGCCATTCCATCGTGCGCCATGCGGTGGAGCTGTCCCCCAAAGAAGAGAGAGAAATGAGGCGGTAACATGCGCCTGGGAGAAGAGCGCAGAAGAATCTGCTTCCACTGCGCCAACATTTATGAATCCAAAGAGACGGATTGGCTTTGCTGCCCGAAGTGCGGATATCGCGTGTCCTCCCGCCGTTACCACCTCATCGTGGACCGGGCCCGGGAGGCTGTGGATTACGGCTATCAATACCGCCTGAAGTATGAAGAGGATTTCGCAGCGGAGGGTGCGATCACCAAGCACTACGCGCTGACGCCTTTCAATGAGTTTCTCACCTTTGTGGCGGTGGCGGCGGCCAGCGGGATCGTCGGGAACCTCTCCACGGACCTGGTCAAACGGGCGGTTGGTAAGGTGCGGGAGGCCCTCCGCCGCGAGGAGAAGGGCGAAACCGGAGGAAAGCTGACGGCCCTTTTGGACGATCCGGAGAAGATGAAGCAGTTCATGGACTACATAGACGCGTACTTTACCTGTTTTGAGGAAATTGAACCCCATGTGCGCGCTGCGATCTATGAAGAGATGATCGTGGACCGGATTTCCCCCACCATGACGGACCGGCTGATGAAGGCCTATCCCCAGCTGAAGGTGGAGCAGGCCCAGGAGATCAGCCCCTTTACACAGGAGGAAATCTTTCGTATGATGATAGAAGCGCGCCGGGACCTGTCCCAGCGCCCCGGGCTGAAGCCTTCCCTTTTTGAGGGGTTCTGGGAAGGAGTGGAGCCGGAGAGTGAGCAAAACCGGGATACCGAATGAACATAGGAGGACAATATGAACGCTGACATTGTCATTGTGGGAGCCGGCCCCGCCGGCATCTTTACCGCGCTGGAAATGATCAAAAAGGGCGCGAAGCAGAAGATTGTGATGGTGGAGAAGGGACAGAGCGTGGAGCGCCGCCACTGCCCCAAGGACAAGACCGGGCACTGCATGAACTGCAAGCCCTACTGCCATATCACCACCGGGTTTTCCGGCGCCGGCGCCTTTTCCGATGGGAAGCTGTCGCTGAGCTACGAGGTGGGCGGAGACCTGCCCAATCTGATCGGGCCGGATCTGGCCCAGGAGACCATCAACTATACCGACCAGATCTATTTGGAGTTTGGTGCGGACACTCACGTGGAGGGCATCGGCAACACGGAGGAGGTCAAGGAAATCCGCAAGCGCGCCATCCAGGCAGGGCTCAAGCTTGTGGACTGCCCCATCCGCCACCTGGGCACGGAAAAGGCCCAGGGGCTCTATCTGGCCATTGAACAGTTTCTTCAGGAAAAGGGCGTGGAGATGCTCTTTGGCTACGAGTGCAGCAACATTATCCTGGATGGGGACACCTGCAAGGGCATCATCATCTCCAACCGGGAGCAGGAGATGGAGATTTATGCCAAGCACACCATCGTGGCCACCGGCCGCCGGGGAGCCGACTGGCTGGAGAGCATCTGCGCGGAGCACAACATCGCCCACCAGCCCGGCACCGTGGACATCGGCGTCCGGGTGGAGGTGCGCAACGAGGTGATGGAGACCGTCAACCGGGTGCTCTATGAGTCAAAGCTGGTGGGGTACCCCAAGCCCTTTAAGAACAAGGTCCGCACCTTCTGCCAGAACCCGGGCGGATTCGTGGCCCAGGAGAACTACGACAACGACCTGGCCGTGGTCAACGGCCACAGCTATAAGGACCTCAAGTCCAACAACACCAACCTGGCCATCCTCTGCTCCCACAACTTTTCCCATCCCTTCAACCAGCCCATCTCTTACGCACAGAAGGTGGGAGAGCTGACCAACATGTTGGGCGCGGGCCATATCCTGGTGCAGCGGTTTGGTGATATCCTGGACGGCAAGCGCACCTGGGAGAAGGAGCTGGCCCAGTCCAACGTCCGTCCCACGCTGCCCGACGCCGTAGCCGGCGACATCACCGCCGCGCTGCCATACCGCTCCATGATGAACATCATCAACTTCATCCAGGCCGTAGACCACGTGGTGCCCGGCTTTGCCGCCACCGAAACGCTGCTCTACTCTCCGGAGCTGAAGTTCTACTCCAACCGGGTGAAGATGGACACGGATTTTAACACCAATGTGAAGGGGCTCCACTGCCTGGGGGATTCCTCCGGCTGGACCCGGGGACTGATGATGGCCTCCGTGATGGGCGTGCTGATGGGCCGCAGGATCGCGGAAGAAGGCTGATTGACAGGCATGAAAACAGGGCTGATGGCCCTGTTTTCCATTGATTGGAAGAGTACATAAAAAGGGGAAGAGAAATGAACTTTATCAAGAAAAACGCTGTGGGTCTTTTGGTGTGCCTTGTGATCGCCGTGCCGGCCTGGCTGCTTGGCAAGCAGCTGGAGGTAGTGGGAGGCCCGGTGTTTGCCATTTTGATCGGCATGGTTGTGGCCCTGTTCTGGAAGGACCAGGGCAAGGCAAAATCCGGCATTACCTATACCTCCAAGAAGATTCTGCAGCTGGCGGTGGTGCTTCTGGGCTTCGGCATGAACCTGGGGAATGTGCTGAAGGTGGGCGGGCAGTCCCTGCCCATCATCGTCTCCACCATCGCAACGTCGCTGATCGTCGCCTATGTCCTGTTCCGTGTGCTCCACATGGATGGCAACATCTCCACATTGATCGGCGTGGGGTCCTCCATCTGCGGCGGCAGCGCCATTGCCGCCACCGCACCGGTGATCGGGGCGGACGATGAGGAGATCGCCCAGGCCATCTCGGTAATTTTCCTGTTCAATGTCATCGCGGCGCTGATCTTCCCCACATTGGGAGGGATACTGGGCCTCTCCAACGAGGGCTTCGGCCTCTTTGCCGGTACGGCGGTGAACGACACCTCCTCTGTTACTGCCGCCGCCGCTGCCTGGGACGGTATCCACGGCAGCAACACGCTGGACACCGCCGCCATTGTGAAGATGACCCGTACCCTGGCCATCATCCCCATTACGCTGGTGCTGGCCTTCCGGCGCACCCGTCAGGCCGGGCAGCAGGAGGGCGCCAAGGTGGATATCAAGAAGATTTTTCCCTGGTTTGTGCTGCTCTTCCTGATCGCATCCATCGTCACCACGCTGCTGCCCATTCCGGCGGCCGTGGTGGGCTTCCTGAAAAACGCCAGCAAGTTTTTCATCGTGATGGCCATGGCGGCCATCGGTTTGAACACGGACCTGGTAAAGCTGGTCAAAACCGGCGGGAAGCCCATCTTCATGGGCTTTTGCTGCTGGGTGGCCATCGCCGGCGTCAGCCTTGGGGTCCAGCATCTGATGGGGGTCTGGTAAGACTGCGCCGCAAGGGGTGCAACCATGGGTTGACAAAGTTCCACCCGCCGCGTTCTTGCCTTTTTCCCAATGGGGAGATATGGTGGAGCCATCTTGAACAGTGGGAGGAACCAATGGAATTTTCAGAGAAACTGGCCTTGCAGAGAAAACGCAGGGGGCTTTCGCAGGAGCAGCTGGCTGACCGCTTGGGCGTCACCCGCCAGTCGGTGAGCAAGTGGGAGTCCGGGACGGCTGTGCCGGAGCTGGGAAAGCTGATCGCCCTCTCGGAGCTCTTCAGCGTCAGTGTGGACTATTTGGTAAAAAACGCCCAGGATGAGGAGTGGCCCCATCGGGAAGAGGACACGGGGGACGCGGCGGCCCAGGCACGCATGGAGCGCCAGGTGGCTGAGCTTCACCGGATGTTTCGCGGCTACCGCTACACCAGCGCTGCAAAGGTCTTCGGCCTGCCCCTGGTGTCCATCCGGCTATGCCGCAGGATGATGGGCCGGGACGACGTGGCCCGGGGCGTCATCGCCATTGGGAACGCCGCGGTGGGCGTGGTGGCCATCGGTGCATTTTCGGTGGGGCTATTCGGCCTGGGCGCCTTCTCGGTGGGCCTTGCCGCCGTGGGTGCGCTTGCGGCGGGCGGGGTGTCCTTTGGCGCGCTGTCGGTGGGCGTGGTGGCCATGGGTTCCTGCGCCATAGGGGTCTGGACCTGCGGCGTTGCCTCCGTAGCGAAGGAGGTCGCCGTGGGCATTGCGGCTGCGGCGGAGACCGCGGTGGGAAAGGATGCCGTGGGCACCCATGTGCTGCTATGGGGAGACGGGCTGACAAAAGCCCAGGTGGAGGAGTTCCTGCTTCGGCATCATCCGGGGCTGTGGAAGCCCTTGCTGCATCTGCTTTCCTTCTTTGGCGCAAATATCCAGTAAACGGAAGAAAAGCGTTGACAATCCAATGAAAACGGGTATAATAATCAAGTAATCAGTCAAACGCAGTGAAAAAGTCAGCTGTGCGAACGAGGCCAAGCGAGAGGGGAGCGGTGGGAGCCCCTTGCCCACGACGCGCGGCAGCCGCTTTTGAGCAGTCCGCGAGGAGCGGAACGGCCTGTCCCCGTTACCGGACACTTAAGATGTCCCGCGCTGGCGGGAATAATTAGGGTGGTACCGTGAAGCAAAGTCTTCGCCCCTATGCCGGGGGCGGAGACTTTTTTATTTGACTGAACCACTGAAATTCACAGGAACTGGAAGATAACAGGAGGAAGAACCATATGTCACATCCCTACTATGGGCTCAATGAACTGCGGGAGATGTTTCTCAGCTACTTTGAGAGCAAGGGCCATCTCCGGCTGCCCAGCTTTTCCCTGATCCCCCACAACGACGCCAGCCTGCTGCTCATCAACTCCGGCATGGCGCCTATGAAGACCTGGTTCACCCGGGAGGAGGAGCCGCCCTGCAACCGGGTCTGCACCTGCCAGAAGTGCATCCGAACCGGAGACATCGAAAATATCGGCAAGACCGACCGCCACGGCACCTATTTTGAGATGCTTGGCAACTTCTCCTTTGGCGACTATTTCAAGAAGGAGGCCATTCCCTACTGCTGGGAGTTTCTCACCAAGGTGGTGGGGCTGGAGGAGGACCGCCTGTACCCCTCCATCTATCTGGACGACGACGAGGCGTTTGAAATCTGGAACAAGGACATCGGCATCCCGAAAGAGAAGATTTTCCGCTTTGGAAAAGAGGACAACTTCTGGGAGCACGGCGCCGGCCCCTGCGGCCCCTGCTCTGAGGTATATTACGACCGCGGGCCGGAGCACGGCTGCGGCAAGCCGGGCTGTACCGTGGGCTGCGAGTGCGACCGCTATATCGAGGTCTGGAACAACGTGTTCTCTCAGTTCGTGGGCGACGGCGAGGGCCACTACGAGGAGATGGAGAACAAGAACATCGATACGGGTATGGGATTGGAGCGCCTGGCCTGCGTGGTGCAGAACGTAAACTCCCTCTTCGATGTGGACACGGTGATGAATATCACCAACAAGGTCAGCGAGATCACCGGTGCCCACTACGGCGAGAGCCACAGGACCGACGTGTCCCTCCGTGTGATCACCGACCACATCCGCTCCGCCGTAATGATGATCTGCGACGGTGTGCTGCCCTCCAACGAGGGCCGTGGCTATGTGCTGCGCCGTCTGCTGCGCCGTGCCGCCCGCCACGGGAAGCTCTTAGGCGTCAACCACGCTTTTTTGTATGAGGTGGTGGACACCGTAGTCCATGAAAACGAGTGCGCCTATCCGGACCTGCGGGAAAAGCAGGGTTATATCACCAAGGTGGTCCGCACCGAGGAGGAGAACTTCGCCAAGACCATCGACGGCGGTATGCGGATTTATGAGGAGATGCTTGCGGCCCACAAGGAGCAGGGGGAGAAGGTCTTCTCCGGCGCCGACGCCTTCAAGCTCTACGACACCTTCGGCTTCCCCATTGACCTGACGGTGGAGATGGCGGAGGAAGAGGGCATGCAGGTGGACAAGTCCGCCTTTGACGCCCTGATGGAGGAGCAGCGCGTCCGTGCCCGGAAGGCCCGGGAGGCGCTGGGAGACCTGGCCTGGGCCGGAATCGACCTGGGACTGGACACGACCCCCACGGAGTTCACCGGCTATGACCGCATGGAAGACACCGGGAAGATCCTGGCCATGGTGGCCGAGGGCGAACTGCGGGAGGAGATGGTCAAGGGCGTGGAAGGCATGGTCGTCCTGGACAGGACGCCCTTCTATGCGGAAATGGGCGGCCAGGTGGCCGACCACGGCGTCATCCGCCTGGGCGGGGAAACATTGTTCCGGGTCAACAACGTACAAAAGGACAAGGCAGGCAAGTTCCTCCACACGGGCGTGATGGAATTCGGCACGCTGAGGGTGGGTGACAGTGTGGAGTGCTCCGTCGACGCGGAGCGCCGTAAGGCCGTCATGCGTGCCCACAGCGCCACCCATCTTTTGGATGCTGCACTGAAAAAGGTGTTGGGTGACCACGTGCACCAGGCTGGTTCCCTGGTGGAACCGGACCGGCTGCGCTTTGACTTCACGCATTTTGAGGCCATCACCCCGGCGCAGCTGGCCGAGATCGACCGCCTGGTCAACGACGCCATCCTGGAGGGCTACGACGTGGTGACGGAGGTGCTTCCTATTGAGGAGGCCAAAAAGAAGGGTGCCGTGGCCATGTTCGGCGAGAAGTACGGCGACATCGTCCGCGTGGTGGAGATGGGCGATTTCTCCATGGAGTTCTGCGGCGGCACCCATCTGAACAACACCGCCAAAGCCGGACCTTTCCGCATCAAGTCTGAAGGCTCAGTGGCCTCCGGGGTGCGGCGCATCGAGGCCACGGTGGGCAAGCTTTCCCTGGAGGTGATGAACAAAAACCAGGAGATGCTGTTCCATGCGGCGGAGATTCTGAAGACCAATCCCGGCGAACTGGCCGCCAAGGCGGAGCAGCAGATGACGGAAATGAAAGAGCTGCGCCACAGCCTGGACAAATTCAAGGCCGAGGCCTCTTTGGGCGAGGCCCGCCAGTTCCTGATGTCCGCCAAGAATGTGGGCCCGCTGAAGGTGCTGACCGCAAACCGCCCCGGCGCGGACGCAAACGCCCTGCGCCAGATGGGGGACTTCCTGCGGGACAAGGAGCCCGGCGTGGTGGCGGTGCTCTCCTCTGTCAACGGGGATAAGATCACCTTCCTCGCGGTCTGCGGTAAGGAGGCTGTGGCCAAGGGGATCAAGGCCGGGGATTTGGTCAAGCAGGTGTGCGCGGTCTGCGGCGGTAAGGGCGGCGGCAAGCCCGACAGCGCCATGGGCGGCGGCAGCGATCTTTTGAAGCTGGACGATGCGCTGGCACAGGTGGATGACTTTGTATCCGCCAAGCTGGGGCTGTAACCGTATGATCCCAAAAGACCCTGCCATTCTTTTGAGCTTCGTCAACGCCAAGCTGCGGGACTACTACGACAGCCTGGAGGAGCTGTGCGCCGCGCTGGACGAGGATCAGTCCTCCATCACCGCAGCGCTTGCCGCCATCGACTATTCCTACGATCCCGCCCGGAATCAATTTATCTGATATCTTCCATCTCAATATAAAAGGAGGGAGTCCATATGTCCGATTGCTTGTTCTGCAAAATCGCCGCAGGGGAAATCCCCAGCAGCAAGGTCTACGAGGATGAGGTCTGCTATGCCTTCAACGACATTGATCCCCAGGCGCCCACCCACTTCCTGGTGATCCCCAAGACCCACATCGCCTCCGTGGCCGGCATCTGCGCAGAAAACAGCGCCGTGGTGGCCCACATCTTTGAGGTGATCGCCAAACTCACCGCGGAATTAGGCATCAAGAGCTACCGCGTGGTGTCCAACATCGGCGAGCAGGCGGGCCAAAGTGTGCCCCATCTGCATTTCCACGTGCTCAGCGGCCGCGATATGACCTGGCCTCCGGGCTAAGAGCAGAAAAAGAAATGGAGCGCAGGCTCCATTTCTTTTGCATTGGAATGGCTCCGGATGGGCACAATAGCATGGAGGGAATGTTACCGATTGGTAACATTTTAAAGGTGATGCGTATGGAGATCAAACGGCTGCGGGATTTAAGGGAAGACCACGATAAGACGCAGCAGGAGCTGGCGGACTATCTGAATATGCACCGCAGCGTCTACCGGCGCTATGAGAGCGGGGAGCGGGAGACGCCGGTCTGGATAGTGGACAAGCTGGCCGACTACTATCACGTCAGCACGGACTATCTCCTTGGACGGACCGACGACCCCGCGCAGCCAAAGCGGAAATGAGAAAGCTTGCCACTTTTGGGTTTTCCTTTGCCGCTGGTGTGTTTGCGGTTCAGTACCTCCTGCCCGGCAGTTATGTGCTGGCGGCAGGGCTTGGGGCGCTGGCGCTTGGCATCGCGGCCTTCTTTCTGCCACGTTCCCGGCGGACGCGGGCGTTGCTGATTTTGCTTGGCGTAGGGATTGGCCTTGTCTACAGCTGGAGCTATGCCAAGGTGATCCAGGAGCCCTATCTGCAATTAACGGAGCTGCCGCGCCGTAATCTGAGCATGGAGGTCTGTTCCTGGCCGGAGCCCTCCACCTTCGGCGCAAAGGTGACGGTGCGGCTGGGCCCTTTCGGCAAAGCGGTTTACTACGGGGATAAGGACCTCCTGTCCCTGTCTCCCGGTGATGTTGTGACCGACGACGTCTATCTGACGGACGCCTCCAACATCCGAGGAAGCGAGACCACGGCCTTTACCTCCCGGGAAATCTGGCTGCTGGCCTACAGCAGGGGAGAAGCCGCCGTGGAACCGGGGCGGGGCTCGGCCCGCTATCTTCCGCTGTATTTGAAAAAGAGCTTCCAAGATCAGATCGACCTGCTGTTCACAGGAGACAGCCGGGCCATGATGCGGGCGCTTCTCACCGGAGACCGGGGAGATATGCCCAAACACGTCTCCTCCGATTTGGAAGAGAGCGGCCTCTATCACGTGACGGCGGTCTCCGGCATGCACTGCACGATTCTTCTGACTTTGGTGGCGGCGCTCACAGGGAAACACCGCCGCCGGCTGAAAGCGGCGGTGGGCATGTCCGTGCTGGTGCTCTATATGCTGATGGTGGGCTGTACGCCTTCGGTGGTGCGGGCCGTGGTGATGAACGCATGTCTCCTGTCGGCGCCGCTGTTCCGGCGGGATGGGGACCCGCCCACATCGCTGGCTACGGCACTTCTTCTGATCCTTTTGCAAAATCCCTTTGCCTGCGCCAGCATCAGCCTTCAGCTGAGCTTTTCCGCCGCGGCGGGAATCGTGTGGCTGACGCCTAAGGTGTGGCCCAAAGGCGAACATGGAGGGGTGGCCCGGTTTATTGCGGGCAGCTTTGCCGTAACGGCTGGTGCCCTGGTCTTCACCATTCCGCTCTCCGCCTATTATTTTGACTTTTTCGTGGTGGTTGCTCCACTGTCCAACCTCCTGTGCCTGGAGGCGGTGAGCGGCCAGTTCCTCTTCGGGCTGATCGCCGTGCTGGTCAGTTACATCTGGCTCCCGCTGGGCCAGGTTTTGTCTTTCGCATCGGCGGGAATTGGCTGGTATGTACTGGGCGTGGCCCACCAGCTCTCCTCGATTCCCTACCATGCGCTTTACTTCTGCAATGGATATCTCAAATACTGGCTGGCCTATGCCTATGCCGCCTTTGGCATCTGCGCGGTATCCGGAGCGCCCAGGCGCAGGCACCTCGTTGCCGCCGCCGGATGCGTGCTGACACTGATTTTGACCGTCCACCTGGCGGAAAAGCAGATGACCGGCGGGAAGCTGGACCTCTTCGTATTGGATGTGGGCCAGGGTCAAGGCGTGCTGATGGCCTCCCAGGGCCGGACCGCGCTGGTGGACTGCGGTTCCGGCAACACATTCCGGGACGCGGGCGGAACGGCCGCAGACTATCTGAATACCATTGGGGAGCGCAAATTGGACTATTTGGTGCTGTCCCACTACGACACGGATCACACCAACGGAGTGGAAAGCCTCCTTGCCCGGGTGGAGGTGGGGACGATGCTGGTGCCGGAAATGGAAAGTGCATACGGTGAAGAGCTGCGGGAGCTTGCGCAGATACATGGCGTCCAGGTGGAACGGATTTCGGAGGAGAGGAGCTATGCCTTGGGCGAGGCGGAGCTTACGGTTTATCCGCCGGTGGGAAGCGGAAGCAGCAACGAAGAGGGGCTGACGGCGCTGTGCTCCTGCGGGGAGTTTGACTTCCTGGCCACCGGCGATATGGACAGCGCCACGGAGCGCAAACTGATCGAATCGGTCTCTCTTCCGGATGTGGAGGTCCTGTTGGCCGGGCACCACGGCTCGCGGCACTCCACCTCCACGGAACTTTTGCAGGCGGTCATGCCGGAGGCGGCCGTCATCAGCGCAGGGGAGAACAGCTACGGCCACCCGGCTGAGGAGGCGCTGCGGCGTCTGGTGCTGGAAAATGTGGAGGTCTATCGGACAGACCTCCAGGGAACCATACATATATCGGTAAATTGAGGAGAGCATATGGCAGTCAAAAAGAACGACAGCTATCAAAAACTGAAAAACGACCTATCTGCGGGTACTCTTGGCCAAGTCTATGTATTTCACGGGGAGGAGACCTATCTCCGGGAGTATTACTTGGGCGAGGTGAAGAAGAAGCTGGTCCCCGCCGGATTTGAGGAATTCAACTATCACCGCCTCGATGGAAAGGCCCTGAGCATCCAGGCTCTGGCGGAGGCAGTGGAGGCGCTTCCCATGCTGTCGGAGCGGACGCTGGTGGTGGTGACGGACTGCGACCTCTTCAAATTGGGGGAGGAGCAGCGGGGAAAGCTCATCGAGCTGCTGAGCGATTTTCCCCCGTACTGCTGTCTGGTGTTTGTCTACGATCTGATTTTTTACAAGCCCAACAAGGTGATGAAAAAGCTTTTAAAGGCCATGGAGGAGCATGTCCAGGTGGTGGAGTTTCCCGCCCAGGGCACCGGGGATCTGCTGAACTGGATCGGCAGGCGCTTCAAGGCCCTGGGGAAGGAGATCGACAAGCAGGCCGCCGAGCATCTGATCTTCACCTGCGGGGGGCTGATGACCGGGCTGGTGCCTGAGATCGAGAAGATCGGCGCCTACGCCAGGGGAAAGCAGGTCACCATAGCGGACATCAACGCCGTGGCGGACCCGGTGCTGGATGCCCGGGTATTCGACATGACCAACGCCATCACCGCCAACCAGTACGACCGGGCCGCCGTCATCCTTGGCGATCTTTTGAAAGAGCAGGAGGAGCCCATCCTGATCCTGGCGGCCATTGGGAAGGAAATCCGCAAGATCTACACGGCGCGCATCGCTCTGGACAACGGAAAGGACAAGTACTGGCTGATGGAGCTGTGGGGCATGCGCTCGGACTATCCGGCCAAGCTTTTGATGAACGTGGCGGGGAAGACCACCGCTGCCTGGTGCGACGACGCGGTGAAGATGTGCCAGAAGTTGGACAGGCGGATGAAGAGCGAAAAGGGCATCGACAGCGAAGGGGAGCTGAAGCTCCTTTTGACGCGGCTGGGGACAAAGCGGGCATGAAACCAAAAATCAGGGAAGTGATTGTGGTGGAAGGCCGCTACGATAAAAATGCACTCAGCCAGGTGGTGGACGCCGTCATACTGGAGACTGGCGGGTTTTCCGTGTTCAACGACCGGGAGAAGCTGGCCTTCCTGCGCCGCCTGGCCCAGAGCCGGGGGCTCGTGCTCCTCACCGACAGCGACGGGGCGGGGTTTGTCATCCGCAACTATCTCAAAGGCGCACTGCCCAGGGACCGGGTGAAACAGGCCTACATCCCGGATGTCCCCGGCAAGGAACGGCGCAAGCGCCGGGGCGGCAAAGAGGGAAAGCTTGGCGTGGAGGGCATGGAGCCCCGGGTGCTGTTAGACGCCCTGCGCCGCTCCGGCGCCACCTTTGAAGAGGGCGGGGAGGAGCCGAAGGGGCCGCCGATCACCAAGGCCGATCTCTATGCGGCGGGCCTTGCGGGCGGGACGGACAGCCGGGAAAAGCGGCTGGCGCTTTTAAAGCGGCTGGAACTGCCGGAGCACCTGACGGCCAACGGATTACTGGAGGCGCTGAACCTCCTGATGAGCAGGGAAGAATTTTTACGCGCCATGGACTCATCCACAGAATAATTTGCAGAAAAAACGCCAAATTTCGACAGGCTTTCTCTTGACGGGACTGGTACAATTTGAGTGGATATAAACCACCATACAGTGTACAAAAGGTCGGAAGAAAGGAGCGTTTTTATGCGCGATCAGCTGATCGGATGTATACCGCTTGACGGAATGCAGCTGGATTACTATCTGCTGGTGGAGGAGACGGAGCGCGAAACAGAGCACTATGGCGTTAAAATTGAGTGGGAGGGAGGCGATTGCGCCGCCATTGCGGGCATCACCGCGTCCCAAAGCAGGATTGAGGAGCTGCTCTGCCTGCTCCAGGCGGGCACCGTTACGCCGGCCACGCTGTGGGATGTGGTGGAAGACTGGCTCTAAATCCCGCTTTTTCCTTGATTTTTGAGGCCGGTGTCTGTATAATAAGCTTTATGTTTTACCGCAGAAATGGAGAAAGGATGAACAAGACATGGCCGAGGAAATCAAACTGACAGAGGCGCCGGAAAGCAAGAACTTTATTCAGGCTTTTATTGAAGAGGATATTGCGGAGGGCGGCCAGTTCCAAGGCATGACGGTTCATACCCGCTTTCCGCCGGAGCCCAACGGCTATCTGCACATCGGGCACTGCAAGGCGCTGACCATCGATTTCGGGATGGCCGAAAAATTCGGCGGCATGTGCAACCTGCGCTTTGACGACACCAACCCCGCCAAAGAGGACAACGAGTATGTGGAGGCCATCCAGGAGGATATCCACTGGCTGGGCTTCGACTGGGGCGACCGTATGTTCTACGGTTCGGACTACTTTGAAAAGACCTATGAGCTGGCCGTGGGCCTGATCAAAAAGGGGCTGGCCTATGTGTGCGAGCTCTCACCCGAGGAGTTCAAGGCCATGCGGGGCGACATCGGCGTGAGTGCCCAGTCCCCCTACCGGGACCGCCCCATTGAGGAGAGCCTGGACCTTTTTGAACGGATGAAAAACGGGGAGTTTCCCGAAGGGTCCAAGACGCTGCGGGCGAAGATCGACCTTGCCTCCGGAAACTTCAATATGCGCGACCCGGTGCTCTACCGCATCCGTTATATTGAGCACCACCGCCAGGGCACCAAGTGGTGCATTTTCCCCATGTATGATTTTGCCCACCCCATCCAGGACGCGCTGGAGGGGATTACCCACTCCCTGTGCTCTTTGGAGTATGAGGCCCACAGGCCGCTCTACAACTGGGTGATCGAGCACACCGACGTGCCCTCCCATCCCCGGCAGATCGAGTTTGCCCGGCTGGGGATCAATCACACGGTCATGAGCAAGCGAAAGCTGCGCCTCCTGGTGGAAGAGGGATATGTCAGCGGCTGGGACGACCCCCGCATGCCCACGCTGTGCGGCCTGCGCCGCCGGGGCTATACGCCCCGCTCCATCCGGAACTTCTGTGAGCGCATCGGCGTCGCCAAAGCGGATTCCACGGTGGAGTACGCATTTTTGGAGCACTGCCTGCGTGAGGATCTGAACGAGACCGCAAAGCGCACCATGGCGGTGCTGCGGCCCATCCGCCTGACCGTGGTCAACTACCCCGAGGGACAATCCGAGACCTTTACGGTGGAAAATAACCCGGTGGACGAGTCCGCCGGGACTCGGGAAATCACCTTCTCCCGCAATCTCTTTATTGAGGCCGATGATTTCCTGGAGACACCGGTGCCCAAGTACAAGCGCCTCTATCCCGGCAACGAGGTGCGGCTGAAGGGCGCGTATTTAGTCACCTGCACGGGCTGCGTCAAGGACGGGGACGGCAATGTGACCGAGGTGCTCTGCGAGTACGATCCCAACAGCCGCGGCGGAGACCCCGCCGACGGACGCAAGGTGAAGGGCGCCACTATCCACTGGGTGGACGCGGCCGCCGCTCTGGACGCGGAGGTGCGCCTCTACGATAACCTCTTCACCGACCCTGACCCCGACGGGGCGGACAAGAACTTCCTGGACTATATCAATCCCCAGTCTTTGGAGGTGCTCCAGGGCTGCAAGGTGGAGGCCAATATGGCGAAGGCGGCTGCACCGGCCAGCTTCCAGTTCATGCGTCAGGGCTATTTCTGCCTGGACAACAAGGATTCTAAGCCCGGCCATCTGGTCTTCAACCGCAGTGTGTCTTTGAAAGACAGCTTTAAGAAATAACATGCAGGCAGGCGTGCATGCACGCCTGCCTGACGTTTCGTAAGAATCAGCTGTAATTCAGGGAATATAAGGATCAGTCCATACAAAGGAGAGACCTGTTTGAACGAGAAATCAGCATTGATTCTGGAGGGGGGCTCCCTGCGCTGCCAGTTTACCGCGGGTGTCCTGGACGTATTTCTGGAACGAGGGGTAGTCTTCCCCTGTGTGGCTGGGGTTTCCGCCGGAGCCCTGTGCGGGATCAACTACCTGTCCGGCCAGATCGGCCGCACGGCAAAGATCAACCTGGACTTTGCCAACGACAAGCGCTATATGGGCCTGGGCAACCTGGTCAGGAGGCATTCGGTCTTCAACTTCGACTTTTTATTCGGCGAGGTGTCGGACACGCTGGTGCCTCTGGACCGGAAGGCGTTTGAACAGTCCACCCAGCGATTCGCGGCTGTCTCCACCGATGTGCGGACAGGGGAGATGGTGATACATGAGAAAGGAGTCAGCGAGGACATCCTGCTGGCCGCCCGCGCCTCTGCCAGCCTGCCGCTTCTGGCCCCAATCGTGGAAGTGGATGGAAAGCGCTGCCTGGATGGCGGCGTTGCCATGCCCATCCCGGTGGAATGGGCGCTTCAGGAGGGGTACGAAAAAGTCGTCCTGGTACTGACCCGGCAGAAGGGGTACCGGAAAAGGCCGGTGCGGCGGGCCGCAAAAATGGCCTATGAGCGGATGTACCGGGACTACCCCATGCTGCTCTGGCGGCTGAACCAGGTGCCGGTCCATTACAATGAGCTCCAGGTGAAGATCAACCAGCTGGAACGCGCGGGAAGGGTCTTCGTCATCCGGCCGAAAGACCCGGTGGCGGTATCCCGGGTGGAGCGGGACACGGAGAAGCTGAAGGCGCTCTATGAGATCGGCAGGGAGACCGCCCTGCGTCGCATGGACGAGATGATGGCCTACCTGGAACGGCCGTAATCGGATCGAAAAAGGCCGGCCGGTAAAAAAACCGGCCGGCCGCTTCAAAGGCTTTTTTTGATGGTGTTGATGGCGTTTTTCTCCAGCCTGGAGACCTGGGCCTGGGAGATGCCCACCTCGCTGGAGACCTCCATCTGGGTTTTCCCCTCGTAAAAGCGGAGGGAGAGGATGTGCTTTTCCCGCTCACCCAACTGCTTCATGGCCTCTTTCAGAGCGATCTGTTCGATCCAGGAATCGTCCGTGTTCCGGGTGTCGCTGACCTGGTCCATGACGCAGATGGTGTCCCCGCCGTCGGAGTAGATGGGCTCATAGAGGGAGACCGGGTCCACGATGGCGTCCATGGCAAAGATCACCTCTTCCCGCGGGATGCCCAACTCTTTGGCGATCTGCTCCACAGTGGGCTCTTTCTGCGTTTGTGCAATCAGCTTGTCCTTTGCCTGAAGGACCCGGTAAGCGGTGTCCCGCATGCTGCGCGACACCCGGATGGCGCTGTTGTCCCTGAGGTAGCGGCGGATTTCCCCGATGATCATGGGCACGCCGTACGTGGAGAAGCGGACGGGCTGCGTGATATCGAAATTGTCGATGGCCTTGATGAGCCCCACACACCCCACCTGGAACAGATCGTCCACATTTTCGCCCCGGCTCAAAAACTTCTGGATCACGGACAGGACGAGGCGGAGGTTGCCTGCGATCAACTCCTCCCGGGCGGCTTTGTCCCCCTGCTTGGTACGCCGTAAAAGCTCCATGGTCTCCTCGTTTTTCAACACCTTCAGCTTGGAAGTGTTGACGCCGCAGATTTCGACTTTACCCTGCATCCAAGCGCCTCCCGCAATCTCTAAACTGTACGCTTCAGTATTGCCTTGGAGCTGCGGAATTATACGGCATAGGACATCCGCGTCCGCGCATAAGATCAGAACTGAGGTGAGAGTAGATGCAGTGCAGGATTCGTGATTTGCGGTGCAAAGAAGTCATCAATATCTGTGACGGCTGCCGTCTTGGCTGTGTGGCGGACGTGGATGTCAAGGTGCCGGAGGGACAGGTGGTGGCGATTGTGGTCTACGGGCCCTGCCGGTTCTTCGGACTGTTCGGAAGGGGAGAGGAGTACTACATCCCCTGGGACTGCATCCAGAGGATAGGGGACGACATCATCCTGATCGACAAACCCTTCCAGCGCCGCGATCCTGCCATGGAGCGGAAAAGGAGAAGGCGTTTTTGACAAAAAGCTCGGAAAGCCGGTGGATTTCCCCGGTTTTCTGAGCTTTTTTCTGGGTATTTTATGAAAAAGTCCTTGCAAATCCGGGCATACTATGGTATTATATTTCAGCATTCCGCACAGTCTCTGACTCCCTGTCTGTGCCAAATTGGTTGGCAGGGGGGATGAAGAGCTGGAGGTAAAACTAAATTGATATTGGAGGAACACTCAAATGGCAAACGTCGTATCCATGAAAGCCCTGCTGGAAGCAGGCGTCCACTTCGGTCATCAGACCCGCCGCTGGAACCCCAAGATGGCTCCCTATATCTACACGGAGCGCAACGGAATCTATATCGTTGACCTGCAGAAGACCGTGAAGAAGCTGGAGGAGGCCTATAACTTTGTCCGCCAGCTCTCCGAAAACGGCGACACGCTGCTGTTCGTCGGTACCAAGAAGCAGGCTCAGGAAGCCATCCGCGAAGAGGCCACCCGCTGCGGCCAGTTCTATGTCAACGCCCGTTGGCTGGGCGGCATGATGACCAACTTCAAGACCATGCGCACCCGTGTGGACCGCCTCAATCAGCTCAAGACCATGCAGGAGGACGGCACCTTTGACATGCTGCCCAAGAAAGAGGTCATGAAGCATCTGGGTGAGATCGAGAAGTTGGAGAAGTACCTGGGCGGTGTCAAGGAGATGAAGAAGCTGCCTGGCGCTCTGTTCATCGTGGACACCCGCAAGGAGCGCAACGCCATCGCCGAGGCCCACAAGCTGGGCATTCCCGTCGTGGCCATTGCGGATACCAACTGCGATCCCGATGAAATCGACTATGTGATCCCCGGCAACGACGACGCCATCCGCGCCATCAAACTGATCGCCTCCGTCATGGCCAATGCCGTGGTCGAGGGCAAGCAGGGCGAGGAGACCGCTGAGGCTGCCGCCGAAAAGGCTGAGTAAGATTATCAGGGATTCCCTGTTACACTAAATTTTGGAGGAATACAAGATGGCTTTTACCGCTGCAGATGTAAAGAACCTGCGTGAGATGACCGGCGTCGGCATGATGGACTGCAAAAAGGCCCTGACTGCTTCCGAGGGTGATATTGAAAAGGCAGTTGAATGGCTGCGTGAAAAGGGTATGGCCGCCTCTGCCAAGAAGGCCGGCCGCATTGCTGCCGAGGGTATGTCCTATGCCACTGTGGTCGATGGTGTCGGCGTGATGGTCGAGGTCAACGCCGAGACCGACTTTGTGGCCAAGAATGAAAAGTTCGTGGAGTTTGTCAAGGGCGTGGCCGCCACTGTGGCCAAGCAGAACCCCGCTGATCTGGACGCTCTGATGGAGTGCAAATATGAGGGCACCGATCTGACCGTTACCCAGCAGCAGCAGGAGATGGTGCTTGTGATCGGCGAGAACATCAAGGTCCGCCGCTTTGCCCGCTATGCCGACGGCGTCTCTGTCCCCTATGTCCATGCCGGCGGCAAGATCGGCGTGCTGGTGAATCTGAGCGTGGAGGGCGGCATTGACGCCACCGAGATCGGCAAGGACGTCGCCATGCAGGTCGCCGCGCTGAATCCCCGTTTCTGGGACAAGTCCCAGGTCACCCAGGATATCCTGGATGAGGAGAAGAAGATCATGATGGTCCAGATGGAGAATGACCCCAAGATGGCTTCCAAGCCTGAGCAGGTCAGAGAGAAGATCGTCATGGGCAAGCTGAACAAGTTCTACGCGGAAAACTGCCTGCTGCAGCAGGAGTTCGTCAAGGACAACACCACCAGCGTAGAGAAGTATATGGCGTCTGCCTCCAAGGCCCTGGGCGGCAGCGTAACCTTCAAGGATGCGGTCCGCTTTGAAACCGGCGAGGGCATCGAGAAGAAGGAAGAGAACTTTGCCGCTGAGATCGCTTCTCTGGTAAAGTAAGAAGAAAGAAATTTAAGAGGGAGCCTGATTCAGGCTCCCTCTTTCTATTTTTGCGTGATTCCTTGCAAACCGCCCATCAAAGCCGGCAGGCGGTCTGCGGCGGACGCCTGCCCTTCCCTGGAGAATGCCGGTCATCTTCCGATAGAAAAAGATGAAAAGTAGGGTGAGAGGAAATCCCACTGGATAAGATTTCTGCTGTGATCTGCGGGGGAGGTCAAGCTGGGGCCACAGGAAGGCATCGGAAAGGCTCTTTTATCTTGTCAGAGGGTACTTTTTCTGCTATACTGATTTTTATAATTTGGGTAATTTTAACCTTTGAAGGAGCTGTGCCGGTTGCACTATATCGAAAATTTGATCCAATCCATTGATTTGGGTAGTTTACAGGAGATTTTGCTGCGTATTGTCTCCATTTTCCTCTGCCTCACCGTCCATGAGACGTGCCACGGCCTGGCCGCCTATGCCCTTGGCGACCCCACGGCCAAGTCCATGCACCGGCTTTCCCTGAACCCGCTGCGCCACATCGATTGGTTTGGATTGCTGATGATGTTCGTCTGCGGTTTTGGCTGGGCAAAGGCGGTGCCGGTGGACCCCCGCTATTTTCGAAAGCCAAAGCAGGGAATGGCCATCACAGCTCTGGCGGGACCGGTGTCCAATTTTGCGCTGGCGTTTTCCCTGATGCTTGGCGCCAGTGCCATCTATTACTGCGCACCCTATTCCGGGCTTTGGGACACGCTGTTCGAATTCCTGATGAGCACGGCGGTTTTGTCCATTGGCCTGGGGATCTTCAACCTGATTCCCATTCCGCCCCTGGATGGCTCCAAGGTGTTGGGCGCGCTGCTGCCGGACCAGGCCTATTTTACCCTGATGCGGTATGAGCGCTATGGGATGCTGGTGCTGATCCTGCTATCCTTTACCAACATCGGCGGGGGCCTGATTTCAAATGCGATTTTTTCAGTCTACCAGCTCTTTGTGAGACTGCTCTTCTGAGGTGACGTGTTGGATAATCCGATTTATAAGCTGGAAAAAATCGTGCGGGCAAAAAGCGAGGAATCCATGCAGGATTTTGAAGGCCCGCTGGACTTGATCCTCTACTTATTGGGCAAAAATAAAATTGAGATACAGGACATCTCCATCTCCCTGATCCTGGATCAGTACTTGGCGTACCTGGAGGCGCGGCAGAGTATGGATCTGGAGGTGGCCAGCGAATTTGTCACCATGGCGTCCCATCTGATGTTCATCAAGACCCGGATGCTGCTCTCCATCGAGGACGAGGAGGCCCAGAGTGAGATGGATGCGCTGATCAAATCCCTGGAAGAACGCCAGCGCAACGACAACTACCTGAAGGTGAAGGCGGTTGCGGAGCGCCTTGGGCCCATGGGGGAATTTGGACGAAACATTCTGACCCGGAATCCGGAACCTGTGGAGCGGGGGAAAATCTATGAGTACGCTCAGGAGCAGGCGGACCTGGTCCTTGCCATGCAGGAGATTTTGAACCGCTCGGAGCGAAATGCGCCTCTGCCCGCTGCGGCGTTCAGTTCGATTGTGCGCCATGAGCCCTATCCCGTGGAATCCAAGGCCAGGGAGATTCTGAACCGGCTGAAGATGAGCGGTGTTACCCGGTTTTTGCTGCTGTTTCGCGGGAACAAGAGCAGAAGTGAAGTGGTGGCCACCTTTTTGGCGGTGCTGGAGCTGTGCCGCTCAAAGGTGATCCGGCTGGCCGGCTCTGAGCAGGACTGCACCGTCGTACCGGAGAAGGACGATCTGGCCGCGCAGGATGGAAGAGGATGAAAAACATGGAAATGAAAGAGATAGAATCCGCCATTGAGGGCATCCTATTTGCGTCGGGAGAACCGGTCCACATTGACCGGATCTGTCTGGCGTTGGAGATGGACCGCCCCACGGTGGAGATGGTTCTGCAAAAGTTGGGGGATTACTATGCCTTTGAGCGCAGGGGGATTCGCATGCTGCGCCTGGAGGACAGTTATCAGCTCTGTTCGGCCCCGGACTACGCGGATCTGATCCGCAAAGCCTTTGAAATCCGAAAACCCGCCAAGCTGAGCCAGCCCGCGCTGGAGGTTTTGACCATCATCGCCTACTATCAGCCCACCACCCGGGCCTATGTGGATCAAATCCGCGGTGTGGACAGCTCCTATACCATTGGCCTCTTGCTGGAGCGCAAACTGATTGAGGAGTGCGGCAGGCTGCAGGTCCCCGGCCGGCCTCACCTCTACCGCACGACAAAAAACTTCCTGAGGGTGTTCCATCTCAATTCCCTGGAGGAGCTGCCTGAAATGCCGGGACTGTCCATGGAGGGGCAGATGCGTCTTTCCGAGACCGGAGCGGTGGTCGATCCGGAGCAGGAGGAGTAATTGTGGAGGTGACCGCTTGATCTGGATTTACATCTTAGGCGGGCTGCTGGCGCTGTTCCTGTTGATCTGCCTGATCCGTATCGGCGTCACCATAGCATTTGAAGAGCGGGTGACACTGGATATCCAGGTGGGCCTCATCCGGATTCACATAGACCCGGCCCAGCCGAAAAAAGAGAAAAAGCAAAAAAAGCCCAAGGAGAAAAAAGAGGTTACGGCAAAAGATGTGGAACGGCTGGCCGGCAAGCTGCCAAAGCCCACGCTCTCAGAGCTGAAGGAGGCCGCAGCCTATTTTAAGCCGGTTTTGCAGCGCACACTGCGCCGTACCAGGCGCAGCGTACGGATCCATCCCCTGACACTCTCCATCACCCTGGGCGCCGCGGAGGACCCGGCCAACCTGGCCCAGATCTACGGCTACGCCAACGCCGGGATGTGGGCGGTGATGCCCTGGCTGGAGCAGCTGCTGGTGATCCCGGACCCGCGGATACACCTGGGGCTTGATTTTGACAGCGCAAAGACGGTAATTCGTGGAAGGGTCGGCGTGTCCATCCTGTTGGGAGACGTATTTTTGATCGGGCTTGGCGCCGGGCTTCCGGCCCTGAAGTGGTTTTTGCATTTTAAAAAGACACACAAATCGGATAAAATAGAACAAGCGGCATAGAAAGGATGCGACTAAAATGGATGAGAAAAAAAGTCCTTTGAGCGACCTGATGAACTCCACCATGGAGAAAGTGAGCCAGATGGTGGACACCAATACCATCGTAGGCGAGCCCATCTCCACGCCCGACGGCGTGACGCTGATCCCCATTTCCAAGGTGACCTTTGGCTTTGGCAGCGGCGGCGGAGACTATGGCAAGAGCCAGCCCAAGGAAAACTTCGGCGGCGGCAGCGGCGCGGGCGTCAAAATCGACCCGGTGGCCTTCCTGGTCATTAAAGATGGAACCACCCGCGTGCTGCCTGTGGCGGTTCCTCCGGTGGGCACGGTGGACCGAATTGTGGAGATGGTTCCCGACGTTTTGGACCGGGTCGAAAAATATTTCGACAAAAAGAAGGAAAAAGAGATCGACTAAAGGGGTATACTACACTCATCCTATGAAGCAGGTGAGTGTAACATGCCGACCATTCGACGCGTTTTTTCTTTTCTATTTGCTGTTTTTTTGTTAAGTATTATAACTTGCCGGGCCAGTGCGCTCAGCACTTCTGCCACTTCCTCCATCCTGCTGGACGCCGGGAGCGGACGTGTTTTGTATGAGCACAATGCAGACAAGCAGATGCTGATCGCCAGCACCACCAAGATCATGACCGCCTTGGTTGCCATTGAGAACGGGGAGTTGGATCAGGTGGTGACGGTCAAGCGCGCCTACACGCTGGCGGAGGGCTCTTCCATGTATTTGAAGGAAGGGGAGACGCTGACGCTGGAGACGCTGCTCTATGGATTGATGCTGTGCTCGGGAAACGACGCGGCACTGGCTGTGGCTGACGCGGTGGGCGGCAATGACTTCATCAAAATGATGAACGATAAGGCGGAGGAGCTGGGTATGACCTCAACTTCCTTTGCCAATCCCAACGGGCTGGACGATGAGAAGCATTACTCCACAGCCCGGGATATGGCGCTTTTGGCAGCGGCGGCTATGAAGAACCAGACCTTTGTCCGGATCGCCTCCACCAAAAGCATTTCGATCGGCGGGCGGCTGATGAGCAACCACAATAAACTGCTCAATATGATAGATGGCTGTCTCGGTTTGAAAACCGGTTACACCAAGGCCGCGGGCCGTACTCTGGTCAGCTGCGTACAGCGTCACGGCCAGATGCTGGTGGCCGTGACGCTCCAGGACGGCAACGACTGGGCGGACCACGCCGCACTCTATGACTATGGATTTTCCACCTATCCCGCCTCCACACAGGTGTTGGCAGGGGAGCACATGGGAGTGGTCAGCGTAAGTGGCGGGACCCGGCCCCGTGTGCCGCTGTTAGCGGCGGATACGTTTTCCTACCCGCTGGCGCAGGGGGAGAAGCTGCGCACCGAGACGGACTTCCCGGAGGAGGTATCCGCCCCCGTCTATGCAGGCACCCCCTTAGGCGAAATCCGCTTTTACTTGGGTGAGCAGGAGGTTGGCTGCGTGGAGCTGGTCTGCGGGCAGGACGTGGAGCTGGATTTCCCGGAGCCGGTCAGCTTCCTGCACCGGATATTCTCCTTTTTGCCATAGGAGGGACATTTGGAAGAGAGAGTTCAAAAGATCATCGCCGCCTCGGGGCTGTGTTCCCGGCGGGCGGCGGAACAGCTGCTGGAGAGCGGCCGGGTTTTCGTGGATGGGCATGTGGCCCATCTGGGGGAGAAAGCCGATCCGGATCGTGCTGAAATCACCGTGGACGGCAGGCCCATTTCGAAAAATGTGCCTGCTGTCTACATTATGCTGAATAAGCCCAGGGGGTATGTGACCACTTTGTCGGATGAAAAAGGCCGCCCTGTGGTGACGGACCTGCTCAAGGGATTGGGCGGTGTGCGGGTTTTCCCTGTGGGCCGGCTGGATATGGATTCGGAGGGACTGCTGCTGCTGACCAACGACGGGGAACTGATGCAGAAATTGCTGCATCCCAGCCACGAGATTGAAAAGACTTATTTTGTTTCCGTGTATGGGGAGCCCTCCGGCGCTGACCGCCGCCTTTCCGCGCTGAGGGAGGTGGAAGGGGAGGCCATCCGCCCGGCACAGGTGGAGATTTTGCGCCGAAGCGGCCGGACAGCAGACCTGCTCATCACCATACACGAGGGGAAAAACAGGCAGATCCGGAAAATGTGCGGCAGCTGCGGCCTGATGGTAAAGCGGCTCCGCCGTATCCGGGAACACACGCTGGAGCTGGGCGAACTCCCTGTTGGCCATTGGCGGTATCTGACTGAATCAGAACTTGCAAAACTTCTGGACCGTGCATGAAAATTTAAGAAACTTGCAAAATTGAGTTTAAAAAGAGAAAACCTTGTGGTATACTACTTTTGTATACTGTGACTGTGGAGGGCATGGCCGCAGTATACCTGAGAATGATTTGTACGATAAGAGGCAGGTGAGGATTCCCATGGCAAAAAGCGTCCTACATACCATTGAGAGCAATATGAGCACCTTTTCCAAGGGACAGAAACTGATTGCAAACTATATTTTGGAAAACTACGACACAGCCGCCTTCATGACAGCCAGCAAGTTGGGCAAGATGGTGCATGTCAGTGAATCCACTGTGGTGCGTTTTGCATCCGAATTGGGTTATGACGGTTATCCAAGCATGCAGCGGGCATTGCAGGAGATGATCCGCAGCAAGTTGACCTCGCTGCAGCGCATCAAGGCCTCCAACGACCAGCTGACGGGCCAGGATGTGCTGAGCGCCGTCATGCAGTCCGATATGGAGACCATCCGTATGGCCATTGAAGAGGTGGACCGCAACGAACTGGCCCGCGTGGTGGATAAGCTTACCCATGCCCGCCACATCTATATCTTAGGCGTCCGCTCTTCCTCGTTCCTGGCGGGTTATTTGAACTTCTATCTCCATCTACTCTTTGAGAATGTGACACTGGTGCAGAGCAATGCGGCCGGAGAAATTTTTGAGCAGCTGTTCCGAATCGGGCCGGGAGATGTGATCATCGGCATCAGCTTTCCCCGCTACTCCAAAGTCACGTTGAACACCATCAAGTTTGCCGCCGACCGGGGTGCGGACGTGGTCGCCATCACGGACAGTGAGCTCTCCCCCCTCTATCAGATGGCCGGTGCGGCGCTGCTGGTCCGCAGCGAGATGATCTCCTTCATCGACTCCATGGCTGCGCCGCTGTCGCTGCTCAACGCGCTGATCGTGGACATCGGAGTCCAGATGAACCGGGATATCTCCAAGACCTTTGCGGAGTTGGAGGGCATCTGGGATGCTTACAGCGTGTTCGGAAAGATGGACGATGAATAAAAAGATTGTGGTGGTGGGCGGCGGTGCCGCCGGCATGATGGCCGCCATCTGCGCGGCCCGCTCCGGTGCCGCTGTCACAGTGCTGGAGCCCAATGAGCGATTGGGCAAGAAGCTGAACATCACCGGAAAAGGGCGCTGCAATGTGACCAATTGCGCCGGTTTGCAGGAGCTGCTGGCCAACGTGCCCCGCAACGGAAAGTTTTTGTACAGCGCGTTCAGCCGCTTTGACGGGCACGACGCCATGGACTTTTTCGAGAGCCTGGGCGTGGCGCTGAAAGTGGAGCGGGGAAACCGGGTGTTTCCGGTTTCTGACCGGTCCTTCGACATCAGCGCCGCACTGGAGCGCCGCATGAAGGCGCTCCATGTGGAGGTGGTCCGGGACCGGGCTTCGTCGCTGCTCCTTTCAGACGGAGCCGTGCGCGGCGTCCGGGGTGGACAGCAGGACTATCCCGGGGACGCCGTGGTCCTGGCCACTGGAGGCGTCTCGTACCCCGCCACCGGCAGTACAGGGGACGGGTTCCGCATGGCGGCGGAGGCCGGGCACACCATCACGCCCCTGCAGGGCTCCCTGGTGCCGCTCCAGGAGGCGGGGAACCTGTGCGCCGAGCTCCAGGGGCTGAGCCTGCGCAACGTGGAACTGAGTGTCTTTGAAAACAACAAGAAGATTTATACGGATTTCGGCGAGATGCTGTTTACCCACTTTGGGGTAAGCGGCCCTCTTGTCCTGTCCGCATCCGCCCACATGCGCCATTGGGGGAAAAAGGCCTACCACCTGGAGATCGACCTGAAGCCCGCCCTCGATGAGCAGCAGCTGGACAGGCGGCTGCTGTCGGACTTTGAAAAGCACTGCAACAGCGATTTCTGCAACGCCCTGGGGGACTTGCTGCCGCAGAAGATGATTCCCATCATGGTGAAGCTTTCTGAGATTCCCGCCCATCAGAAGGTGCATGAGATCACCCGGGAGCAGAGAAGGGGGCTTTTGCAGCTTTTGAAGCATTTTCCCATAGTGGTTTCCGGGTTGCGGCCGGTTGCGGACGCCATTGTGACATCAGGGGGAGTCAAGGTGGGGGAGATCGACCCAAAGACCATGGAATCAAAGATTGTAAAGGAATTATACTTTGCGGGTGAGATGATCGATGTAGACGCCTATACCGGCGGATTCAATCTGCAGATCGCCTGGGCCACCGGCAAGGCCGCCGGAGAGGCCGCCGCGAATTGTGAGGGATAGCATGAAAGAGATACGCAGCGCCATTGCCATCGACGGGCCCTCCGGCGCCGGAAAAAGCACGCTGGCAAAGGCCCTTGCCCAGAAGCTGGGCTTTTTATATGTGGATACCGGTGCCATCTACCGAACGGTAGGGTACTTTGCCCGCTGCCGAGGCGTGGACCCGGGGGAGGAAGCAGCGGTGAAAGCGCTGTTCCCGGATATCCACCTGGATATGACCTACAGCCCGGACGGCCTTCAGCACATGATCCTCAACGGTGAGGACGTGACGGAGCGCATCCGCCTGCCGGAAATTTCCCTCTGTGCCTCGGCGGTCTCGGCACATCCCGCTGTCCGGGCTTTTTTGATGGAGATGCAGCGTGATATGGCCCGGCGCTACGATGTGATCATGGACGGGCGGGACATCGGCACCGTGGTGCTGCCGGATGCGGACGTCAAAATCTTCCTGACCGCAGCGCCGGAAGCCAGGGCCCGCCGGCGCTGTTTGGAGCTTGAGCAGCGGGGAACGCCGGAGCCCTACGAAAAGGTGCTGCGTGAAATTGAGGAGCGGGATTACAACGACTCCCACCGGGCGGCGGCTCCGCTGCGGGCGGCGGAGGACGCGGTCACGGTGGACACCACCCACCTCACTTTTGACGAGAGCCGGGACGCATTGCTCCGGCTGATTGAGGAGCGGATTGGACGATGAACAGGTTCTTTCGGTTTGTCTGGCGGGTGTTCGGCCCCATTTTCCGCTTTTTTCAGCCGGTTTCCGTGGAGGGACTGGAGAACCTCCCACCCCACGGGGCCCTGCTGTGCCCGAACCACTCCAGCAACTGGGACCCGGTGCTGCTTGTGGTCTCCCTGCCCATCGACTACCGGCTGCACATCATGGCAAAGGACTCGCTGTTCCGCATCCCTGTGCTCAGCTGGGTTGTCACCAAGTTGGGAGCCTTTCCCGTGGCCCGTGGGAATTCCGATCTGAACGCGGTGAAAACCGCCATCCAGAGCATCAAATGCGGGGACAATTTGCTGATCTTCCCGGAGGGGACCCGGGTGGAGCGGGAGGGTGACGTCCCGGCCAAAGGCGGCGTGGCCATGATCGGCATCCGCACCGGGGCCGTCCTGGTGCCCGTTTTCGTGGATGGGAAAAAGCGGATCTTCCGCAGAAGCCGCATCATCATCGGCCAGCCCTATCAGCCCTCCTATACAGGACGGCACGGGACGGCGGAAGAGGTGCAGGCCATTGCCGATGAGGTGCTGCGTCGGTCCTATGCCTTGGGGAAATCGGAATGAATGTGATACTTGCCAAGTCCGCCGGCTTTTGCTACGGTGTGGAGCGCGCGGTGCGCCTGGCCGCTCAGACGGCAGAGGAATGCGGCGGCTGCTGGATGCTGGGGGACATCATCCACAATGCCAGCGTGGTGGAGGAACTGGAGCGCCGGGGCGTCCGCAAGGCGGAAAGCCCGGAGGAGCTGTCCTCAGGAGATGTGGCTGTAATCCGCTCCCATGGCGAGTCCAAGGAGATTCTGCTCATGCTGGAGGGACGGGGCGTCCGGTGCGTCAACGCCACCTGCCCCAATGTGATGCGGATTCAGAACCTGGTGGCCCAGGCGGAGCGGGAGGGCCGTCAAACCGTGATCATCGGGGATCCGGGACACCCGGAGGTTCGGGGCATTGCCAGCTGGTGCAGCGCGCCCTTGATTTTTGACACTTCTGATGCGCTAAGTAAGTGGATTTCCGGGCAAAATAGCCCTTGTGAGAAACCGGTTACCGTTGTTGCACAAACCACATGTATCCGTGAACTTTTTGAAACTTCCGCGAAAATCTTAAAAAACCAGTGTACAAATTTAAAAATATTTGATACAATATGCAATGCTACGCATAGACGTCAGTCGGAAGCGGCGGAAATCTCCGCCATGGTTGACGCGATGGTGGTAGTCGGCGACCGCAAAAGTGCCAACACCAAGCATCTGACAGAAATTTGCCAAGAGAGATGTCGTTCCGTGATTCAAGTCGAAAAGGCGGACGAGCTCTCGCCGGATTTTTTCCATGGTTGCTCTGTTGCGGGTCTTACGGCCGGCGCATCCACGCCTGCGGGCATCATTAAGGAGGTATATGCAACCATGAGTGAAGAAATCAAAGCGGCTGAGGGGAAAGAGGAATCCTTCGAGGAATTACTGAATCAGTCTTTTAAAACTTTAAATACAGGAGAGAAGGTAACCGGCATTGTCACGGCCATCACTCCCACTGAGGTGCAGGTGGACGTGGGTGCTAAGCAGGCTGCTTATATCAAGCTGAGCGAACTGTCTGACGATCCCAATGCCAAGCCTGAGGACATCGTACATATCGGCGATGAAATTGAGACGTACATCGTGCGTGTCAATGACATCGAGGGATATGCCGAGCTCTCCAAAAAGCGTCTGGACACGGTCAAGGTGTGGGAGAACATCGAAAAGGCCGTGGACGAGAAGACGATTCTGGAAGGCGTTGTCACCGAGGAGAACAAGGGCGGCATCGTGGTTTCCGTCAAGGGCGTCCGTGTATTCGTCCCCGCTTCCCAGAGCGGCCTTCCCCGCGGGGCGGAGCTGTCCGCCATGCTCAAGCAGAAGGTGCAGCTGCGCATCACTGAGGTGAACCGCGCCCGCCGCCGTGTGGTCGGTTCCATCCGCGCCGTCCAGCAGGAGGCCCGCCAGGCCGCTGCCGCCGCTGTGTGGGAGTCCATCGAGGTGGGCAAGCACTACACCGGCACCGTCAAGTCCATGACCTCTTACGGCGTCTTTGTGGACATCGGCGGCGTGGACGGCATGGTCCATATCTCCGAACTGAGCTGGAGCCGCATTAAGAACCCCGCCGAGGTGGTTTCCGTCGGCGACACCTTGGAAGTCTATGTCATTTCCTTTGACGCGGAAAAGAAGAAGATTTCCCTGGGCGTCAAGGACCGCACTCTGGATCCCTGGAAGCAGTTCATGGATACCTACCAGGTGGGCGATGTGGCTTCCGTCAAGATCGTCAAGCTGATGACCTTCGGCGCCTTTGCCGAGGTGGTTCCCGGTGTGGACGGCCTGATCCACATCTCCCAGATCGCCGACCGCCGCATCGACAAGCCCGGCGATGTGCTGAGCGAGGGCCAGGTGGTGGACGCCAAGATCACCGCTGTGGATGAGGAGAAGCAGAAAATCTCCCTGTCCATCCGCGCCCTGCTGGAGCCCCAGTCCGCTCCCGCTGACGAGGAGAACGAGGCGGAATAAAGTAAACTACCAAAAGAGGCAGATGCGTATCATCTGCCTCTTTTTTTCATGTGCACGGATTCTGAATTGCATTTCCAATCGGGCTATGTTATTATATTGTCAATCATGGCAAGGGAAGAAAATACCCTGACCCGATCAGGGATTGAACAGACAGGGAGGAGCAGTTTCACATGAGCTATGCGGAAGAATATGCAAGAAAACTGACCACGGCCGATCAGGCGGTGCAGGTCGTCAAATCCGGCGACTGGGTGGACTACGGCTGGTGCACCGGCCATCCCCGGGTGCTGGACCAGGCGCTGGCAAAGCGCGCTGAGGAGCTGACGGACGTCAAGGTCCGCGGCGGCATCTGCCTATGGAAGCCGGCCATTGCCGAGGTGCCCGGCGCGGCGGAGCACTTTACCTGGAATTCCTGGCATATGAGCGGCATCGAGCGCAAGATGATCGCTGAGGGGATCGCCTTCTACGCCCCCATCCGTTACTCCGAGCTGCCCCGGTATTACCGGGAGCACATCGTCCATGACGACGTGGCCATGTTCCAGGTTGCGCCGATGGATGCTCACGGGTACTTCAATTTCGGCCCCAACGCCTCCCACATGAAGGCGGTCTGTGAGACCTCCAAAGTGGTGATCGTGGAAGTCAATCAGAACATGCCCCGCTGCTGCGGCGGAATGGAGGAGTGCGTCCACATCAGTGACGTGGACATGATCGTGGAGGGCAACAACGACCCAATGGGCATCCTGCCCGGAGGAGGAGCCCCCACGGAGGTGGACGCCGCTGTGGCCAAGCTGATCGTGGAGGAGATTCCCAACGGCGCCTGCCTCCAGCTGGGAATCGGCGGCATGCCCAACACGGTGGGCAGCATGATCGCGGAGTCCGACCTGAAGGACCTTGGCGTACATACGGAGATGTATGTGGATGCCTTTGTGGATATTGCCAAGGCCGGCAAGATCAACGGCTCCAGAAAAAACATCGACAGGGGCCGCCAGACGTACGGATTCGGCGCCGGAACCCAGAAGCTCTACGACTACCTCCACGAAAACCCCGAGCTGATGAGCGCGCCGGTCAGCTATACCAACGACATCCGCTCCATTTCCGAGCTGGACAATTTCATCTCCATCAACAACGCGGTGGATGTTGACCTCTTCGGCCAGGTCAACGCGGAATCCGCCGGAGTCAAGCACATCAGCGGAGCGGGCGGGCAGCTGGACTTTGTCCTGGGCGCCTACCTCTCCAAGGGCGGCAAGAGCTTCATCTGCTGCTCCTCCACCTTTACGGACAAGAAGACGGGCAAGCTGGTCTCCCGCATCCGTCCCACCCTCTCTACCGGCTCCGTTGTCACGGATACCCGGACCAATGTCCATTATCTGGTGACGGAATACGGCAAGGTCTGCCTGAAGGGCCTGTCCACTTGGGAGCGGGCGGAAGCCATCATCAGCATCGCGCACCCGGAGTTCCGGGACGAGCTGATCGCCCAGGCAGGGGCCATGCACATCTGGCGCGCAAGCAACAAGCGCTGATTGATCAAAATAAGGGAAGGCGGTCTGTCCGCCTTCCCTTATTTGATGGGAAAAAAGAGGAAATCTCTTGTAAATGGCTGAAATTGCCTGTATAATGTGAGATAGAAGTATAAAATGGAGGGAATGGGGCAAGGAAGGAGCGCATATATGTTTTGCGTAGGGGATTATGTGGTTCACCCCATGCACGGAGCCGGCGTCATCAGCGACATTGTGCACGAACGGATCAACGGGACGATCCGGGAGTACTATGTCTTCGAGATGCCTGTGAGCGGGCTGCTCCTGAAAATCCCTGTCTCCAACAGCCCTGCCATTGGAATCCGCGCCGTTGTGGGACGGGCCGAGGCGGAGGCGCTTTTGCGCGCCATTCCCGCCCTGGTGGTGAAGGAGCCCTCCAACTGGAACCACCGGTATCGGGAGAATATGGAACGCCTGAAGTCCGGAGACCTCTATGAGGTGGCCAGGGTGATCAAGGGGCTGATGCAGCGGGAGAGTGCCCACAGGCTTTCCACCGGCGAGCGGAAGATGCTGCACAGCGCAAAGCAGATCCTGATTTCGGAGATCGTGTTGACCGAAGGGTGTGCCTATCAGGAGGTAGAAGACCGGATCAACCATGCGATGACGACTGAGGAGCCATAGTGATGAAATCGTTTTTTAAAAAATTCAGGGACGCACAGCGCCCCTTCTGCACCATGATTGTTGCCGCTGCCGGCGCCTCTTCTCGGATGGGCGGCGGCAACAAACTGTTTATGCCCATAGACGGAATCCCGGTGCTGGCCAGGACCCTTTTGGCCATCGATCAGGTGTCGCATGTGGACGAAATCCTCATTGCCGCCCGGGAAGAGGACATCCTGACCGTTTCCGACCTCTGCAAAACCTTTGGGATATCCAAGCCGGTCAAGGTGGTGCGGGGCGGAGCGAGCAGGGAGGAGTCCGTCTACCTGGCGGCGTTGGAGGCGGATTCCCAGGCCGGACTCATCGCCGTGCAGGACGGGGACCGGCCCCTGGTGACGCCGGAGCTGATCGCCGAGGTGGTGCGCAAGGCCGCCGTCACTGCCGCCGCCGCCCCTGCCGTGGCCGTAAAAGACACCATCAAAGTGGCGCAGGAGGGCGTTGTGGTGGATACGCCCCGGCGGGAGACTCTCTATGCGGTGCAGACGCCCCAGGCCTTTGATGCGGATCTGCTGCGGGCCGCGCTCCAGTCGGCCCTCCAGTCCGGCGCGGAACTCACCGACGACTGCTCTGCGGTGGAGCGCATGGGAAAGCAGGTTTTTCTTACGGAGGGCGATCCGGAAAACCTCAAGATCACCACCCCGGTGGATTTGACCATTGCAGAGGCAATTTTACAGGAGCGGGAGGAATCGTGATGACCGGTTTGCGGATTGGGCAGGGATATGATGTCCACCGGCTGGAAGCGGGCCGGAACCTGATCTTGGGCGGGGTGGATGTCCCCTACGAGAAAGGGCTTATGGGCCACTCCGACGCGGATGTGCTGCTCCACGCCCTGATGGATGCGCTGTTGGGCGCCGCGGGGCTGGGGGATATTGGATCGCATTTTCCAGACACGGATCCCCAGTACGCCGGAGCTTCCAGCCTGCTGCTGCTGATCCGGGTGGGGCAAAAGCTCCGGGAGGCGGGGTACGCTTTGGTCAACGCGGATGTGACGCTGCTGGCCCAGGCGCCGAAGATCGCCCCCTACCGCCAGGCCATGGTGGAGAACATCGCGGATGCCTTGGGCGTGGAGCTTGGGCAGATCAACGTCAAGGCCACGACGGAGGAGGGACTGGGCTTTACGGGAGATGGCTCCGGTATGGCGGCCCACGCCATTGTGCTGCTGGAAAAAAAGAAGTGAGAGCGTGCCGGTTCCGGCACGCTCTTTTCCTTTGGGCATACACTGAGTTGAGAGGGGGAATGAGTTATGGAATACTACCTGATCATCGCCCGCTCCATCACCTATGCCCAGCGGATGAGCAGGGTGCTGGAACGGATCGGCATCCGCGCCCAGATTTTTCGGGCGCCTGTGGGCCTGACCGACCGGGGATGCAGCTATGCCCTGCGTGTCCGCACGGAGCATCTGGCACCTGCGCTGCGTGCGCTGCACGAGGCGGGTCTGAACCCGATTCAAGTCTTCTTATTCCAGCAGGGAGAATATCACGAGTTAGAGCCGAGGTAAGGCTATGATTTATTTAGACAGCGCAGCCACCACATTCCAGAAGCCCGCTGCGGTCCGGGACGCCATGGCCCGGGCCATGGCGACAATGAGCTCCCCTGGAAGGGGGAACTACCCCGCCGCCCAGACAGCGGCGGAAACTGCATTTGACTGCCGCAGCGAGCTTGCGGAGCTGTTCCACGCGGAATCTCCGGAACAGGTTATTTTTACCTCAAATGCCACCCATGGCCTGAATATCGCGATCAAGACACTGGTGAAGCCGGGCAGCCATGTGGTGATCTCCGGCTATGAGCACAACGCGGTCACCCGCCCTCTGAGCGCGATTCCAGATGTTCGCGTCACGGTGGCGGCCAGCCCCCTCTTCCGGCAGGAGGAGGCGCTGAGCGCATTTGAGCGGGCCATTTCTTCCGATGTGGACGTGGTGATCTGCAACCATGTCTCCAACGTCTTCGGCTGCGTCCTTCCACTGGAGGGGATCGCTGCTCTTTGCCGAAGCCGCAATGTCCCCCTGATTGTGGACGCTTCCCAGAGCGCCGGCGTGCTGCCGCTGGACCTTATGTCCCTTCAGGCAGCCTTCATCGCCATGCCGGGGCACAAGGGGCTCTATGGGCCTCAGGGAACCGGCGTCCTGCTCTGCAACCACAGCGCGACCCCTCTCATGGAGGGTGGTACCGGCAGCCTTTCGGTGCAGCAGGAGATGCCTGACTTCCTGCCGGACCGGCTGGAGGCCGGAACCCATAATATGCCCGGGATCGCAGGGCTCCTGGAAGGAGTGCGCTTTGTGCGCTCCAGGTCGCCGGAGGTCATCTGCCAGCATGAGCGGGAGCTGGCTCAGGCCGCGGCGGTGGCAATGCGCCAGGTTCCGGGAATCCGTGTATTTGCCGAACCTGATCTGCGCAATCAGGTGGGAGTCCTCTCCTTCCTGATGGCCAACCGGGACGTGGAGGCGGTGGGAGAGGCCTTGGCAAATGGAGGCGTGGCAGTCCGTGCGGGCTTCCACTGCGCTCCGCTTGCCCATCAGACGGCGGGCACGCTGCACAGCGGTACCGTCCGCTTAAGTTTTTCCGCATTTAACTCCAGACAGGAAATCAGCAGATTCCTGCAACTTTTGCGCACGATTTGATTTCTTTTGTGGCATTTGTAGAAAAAAAGTAGAAATATGAACCAAAGTTCACAATTTTCAGACTGGTAATCCTTGCAATTAGCCCGTATTTTTTATATAATAAGTGTTACTAATTGCCTGAGAGGATGCCGACATGGAAATGATCACAAATTTGCTCGCTGTCGTCGTCAGATTCCTGATGACGATCAAGATTGCGGATATCCTGGACATTACCATTATGGCGTACCTGGTCTACCAGCTTTTGAAGCTGGTCAAGAGCACAAAGGCCGCCAGTTTACTCAAGGGACTGCTGGTATTTTTGATGGCGCTGTGGCTCTCTACCATCTTTAAGCTGAACGGCATCAACTTCATTTTGAGCCGAATGGTGGAGTGGGGCATTCTGGCCCTGATCATCCTGTTCCAGCCGGAGATCCGGCGTATCCTGGAGCAGGTGGGCAGCAGCCGCTTTGCCGGATTTGGCCTTTTTTCCAAGGAGCAGAAGGCAGGCACCATGGAGCATGCCATCGGGCAGACCGTGCTGGCCTGTACGGAGATGTCCAAAAGCCGCACCGGCGTATTGATTGTCTTCGAGCGGGAAATCCTCTTGGATGACCTGGTCCGCAGCGGTACGGTGCTGGATGCGACTGTATCCAACGAGCTTTTGAAGAATATCTTTTTTGTCAAGGCACCCATGCATGACGGCGCCGTCATCATCCGGCAGGGCCGGGTGTTGGGCGCCGGCTGCATGCTGCCGCTCTCCAAAAACGTCAATCTGAGTCGCGATTTGGGCATGCGCCACAGGGCAGGCATTGGAATGAGCGAAAACTCCGATGCGGTGGTGGTGATTGTCTCCGAGGAGACCGGGTCCATTTCCGTGGCCATCGGCGGCATGCTGAAACGGCACCTGATGCCGGAAACGCTGGAAAACCTCCTGCGGAACGAGCTGCTTCCGCAGGAAAGCGCCGATACGGACAAGCGCAGGATTCGCCTGTTCCGCAGGAAGGATGGTGGCAGCGATGATGGAGAATAAGAAGAGCAAAGCGTTTTTGATCGTGGTCTCTGTCCTGATCGCATTTGGCGTCTGGCTCTATGTGGACAGTGCAAACGGAACCAAAGCCACCACCTACGCAAACGACATCCCGGTGGAGTTCGTGGGGGAGAACACCATTCTGGCCGACCGGGGGCTGATGCTCCTGACCGGTTCCACCGATACGACGGTTACGCTGCGGCTCCGGGCCGAGCGCACGGTGATCGCCCGGCTGGATACGGAAAAGATCAGGATCCGGGTGGACCTCTCCAGTGTGACCGCAGTGGGAAAACAGTCCCTTGGGTACCGCGTGATCTATCCGGAGGGAATTTCCAGCAACGAGATCACCGTTGAGTATGCCAGCACCACCTCCATCACAGTCAACATCGGAGAGCTCTACAAGAAATCTGTGGAGATCCGCTGCGAGAGGACCGGCAACCTGGCCGAGGGGTATCTGGCCGGAGAGGTGTCATTTGCCCCGGAAACCCTCGAAATCCGCGGCCAGCAGGCGGACATTGAACGCATCAGCTATGCAAAGGTGGTTCTGGACATCGACAACGCCACGGAGACTGTGGTGAAAAATTTGTCCTTTGCCCTCTATGACTACAACGACCAGTTGGTAGAGGATGAGGACATCCATGCCATGAGCGATTTCATCCAGGTGACCATGCCCATCCAGGTCATCAAGGAGCTGCCGCTGAACGTCAGCTTTGAGGAGTCGCCAGGCTCCAGCCTGAGCAATGTGAACTACAGCATTACGCCGGAGTCCATCACCGTATCCGGAAACCCGTCCATCTTAGAGAGCGTGGACTCTTTGCTGCTTGGTTCCATCTCTCTTGCGGAGTTGGACAACTCCGCCACGTACCACTACACCATCACGCTGCCGGACGGCTGCGCAAATCTCAGCGGGGTTTCCACCGCCACGGTGGTGGTTTCCTTTAAGGACATTTCCAATTTCACCGTGACCACCACCAACATCGGTGTGGAAAACGGGCCGGAAGACCGGATCGCCTCCATTCTCACCGGAGAGATGGCGGTCACGCTGCGGGGCACCACCGGGGATCTGGCAACAATCACGCCGGACAAGGTACGGGTGGTGGGTGACCTCACTGACGTCAGTACGGCGGACGGCAGCTATACAGTGCCCGCCACCGTGTACGTGGATACGGACCGGGACGTGGGCGTGTTGGGCACGTACCAGATCCAAGTGACCATCAGCCAGGCGGATCACCCGGAAGATACCAATCCAGAGTAGGAGTTTCAGTATGACGCAGGTTGCGACAATCGAAAAAATCATCGACAGCACACACGCCCAGATCGCCGTCCCCAGAAAATCCGCCTGCGGGCACGACTGTGAGGAATGCGCCGGCTGCGGCGTATCCGGCATGGTGGTGCGTGCCGTTGCCCGGAACCTGATCGGGGCCGGGGTGGGGGACAAGGTCGTGGTGCAGAGCAGCACCAAAAAGACGCTGCGGATTGCACTTTTGGTCTATATGCTCCCGCTGGTGCTGTTTTTGGCAGGCTATTTTGCATCGGAGGCCCTGGGTGCGGAGGCTCTGCGCTATGCCGTCGCCATTGCGGCCTTCTTCCTTGGCGTGCTGCCGGCGGTGCTCTATGACCGACGTGTCCGCAAGAGCGGAGAGCTTACCTTTGAGATCGTCCGTCTCTTCTGATGTTCGGCTATGTGCTGCCGGCGCTGGGCGAGCTGCCGGAAGAGGAAAAGCTGCGGTTCCGCTCCGTATACTGCGGCCTGTGCCACACGCTTGGCAGGCGATACGGGATTGCCTCCCGTTTCATCCTCAACTATGACTTCACCTTTTTGGCGATGCTGCTCTCGGATGGACAGGAGCCCTCCTGCCAGGCGTGCAGATGCGTCGCCAGCCCCTGCAAAAAGCGCTTCGTGCTGGAGAGAACGCCGGCACTGGAGCTGGCGGCGGACGAAAGCGTGATCTTGACCTGGTGGCAGCTGCGCGACGGTGTGGCGGACCATGGCTTTTTCAAGGGGTTAAAATACCGGCTGCTCTCCTTGCTGCTGCGCCGCGCCTACCGCAAGGCCAAAAAGCTCCGGCCGGAATTCGACCGATCCACCCGGGAACAGCTTCAAATTCTATCGGATTTGGAGCGGGAGCACTGTTCGTCCATGGACCGGGCGGCGGATGCCTTTGCCGTGCTGCTCTCCGGTGCGGCGGGGGAAGTTCCGGAGGAGGAGCGCAGGCGCGTTTTGCGGGAAATGCTCTATCACCTGGGGCGCTGGATCTATCTCATTGACGCGGCCGATGATTTGAAGCGGGATTTCCAGGACGGCAGCTATAACCCGCTGATTTACCGCTACGGCCTGACGGAGGGGACTCTTGATCCGGACAGCCGCCGCGATTTTTCCATAACGCTGGACCACTCCATCCGGCTGATGGCCTCCGCCTCGGCGCTTTGGGACTTCGGATGCTGGTCGGCGATTATCGAAAGCACGGTTACCCGCAGCCTCTTTTATGTGGGCGGCGCGGTGCTGGACGGATCTTTCCGAAAAAAGAGAAAAAAGGAGACACCATGAACGACCCGTACAAAGTACTGAATGTTTCCCGTGACGCCACAGATGCGGAGATCAAAAAAGCATATCTGGCCCTTGCCCGCAAATACCATCCGGACAATTACCATGAAAGCCCGCTGGCCGATCTTGCTCAGGAGAAAATGAAGGAGATCAACGGCGCCTATGAGCAGATCACCAAGGAACGCAGCGGCCGCGGCAGCAGCGCTTCCTCCTATGGATATGGCGGCGGGTACGGCGGATATGGATATGGCGGGTATGGAGGCTCCACCGCGGGACAGGCCTATCAGGGCGCTTCTATTTTCCAGCAGGTGCGCATTGCCATCAACCAGGGCGATTTCAGCCGGGCGGAAGGGCTCCTCAACGCCATCGACGACCACAACGGCGAGTGGAACTTCCTCAAGGGCACCATCTGCCTGCGCCGTGGATGGCTGGACGAGGCAAAGCGGTATTTTCAGACGGCCTGCCAGATGGATCCGGGCAACCAGGAGTACCGCAATGCGCTGAACTATATGGAAAACGGCGGCCAGACCGCCTACCATCAGGGTGGCTCTTTTTCCACGGAGAGCTGCGTGGGCAACGACCTGTGCAGCCGGCTCTGCTGTGCGTATCTGCTTTGCAATGGATGCGGCTATGGCGGAATTCGGTTCTGCTGTATATAAAGGGAGGGAATGAGATTGATCAAAAGCATGACTGGTTATGGACGGGCCAGGCAGACATGGAATCAGCGGGACATCACGGTGGAGGTGCGTTCCGTCAACAACAGGTATCTGGACTGCACGGTGAAAATGCCCCGTATCTATACATTCGCCGAGGACGCCATCCGGTCCCGGGTGCAAAAGGCCATCTCCCGCGGCAAGGTGGATGTCTACATCTCCGTGGACGCAACCGCCGCGGATACGGCGGTGGTCTCCGTGAATCAGGGCCTGGCGGCCGGGTACTTCCGCGCATTGAAAGAGCTTCAGGACACGTTTCACTTAGAAGGAGAACTCTCAAGCGCGGTTTTGGCAAAGTTTCCGGATGTGCTGAGCGTCACAAAGGCCGACGAGGATATGGAAACGGTCACGGAGGACCTTTGCGCTGTGCTGGATGAGGCGCTGGGGTCCTACAATGCCATGCGGGCTACAGAAGGTGAAAAACTGGCCGCAGATATCGGCGGGCGGCTTGCAAACATCGAGGCGCTGACGGCCCAGGTGGAGGAGCGCTCTCCCCAGACAGTGGCCGAGTACCGCCAGAAGCTGACCGCCCGGATGCAGGAGGTCCTTCAAAACACCAATATCGATGAGCAGCGCATCCTCACTGAGGCCGCGATCTACGCGGACAAGATCGCGGTGGACGAGGAGACCGTCCGGCTGCGCAGCCATGTGTCCCAGCTGCGGGGCATGCTGCTTTCCAATGAACCCATGGGCCGGAAGATGGACTTCTTGATCCAGGAGGTCAACCGGGAGTCCAATACCATCGGATCCAAGTGCAACGACATCACCATCGCCCAGGTGGTGGTTTCCCTGAAGGCGGAAGTGGAAAAGATCCGCGAACAGGTGCAGAACATCGAGTAGGGAACATCATGAAACTGATCAATATCGGCTTTGGCAATCTCATTTCCGCAGAGCGCCTGGTGGCGGTGGTGGGCCCGGAATCGGCCCCCATCAAGCGGATGATCCAGGAGTCCCGGGAGCGGGGAATGCTGATCGATGCCACCTATGGGCGGAAAACTGCCTCGATTTTTATCATGGACAGCGACCACGTGATCCTCTCCGCGATAGCGCTGGAGAAGCTTTCCGGGCGGCTGGACATCCTCAACGATGAGGGCTGATTGATTTGCTGCGCGATGCAGCGGAATAGGAGTGGTGATTCAATGCGCAGTGGAAGAACCTTTATCATATCCGGCCCGTCTGGGGTGGGGAAAAGCACGGTGCTGAACGCGCTGCTGGCAAGGCACACGGATTTGGCTTTTTCCGTGTCCGCCACCACGCGCAACCCGCGTCCGGGCGAGCAGAACGGCGTCCACTATCACTTCATCAACGTGGACCAGTTCCGTGAGATGATCGCCCGGCATGAGCTGCTGGAATATGCGGAGTATGTGGGCAACTTCTATGGGACCCCCAAGCAGTTTGTGGATGATAATATGGCCCGCGGCCGGGATGTGATCCTTGACATCGAGGTGCAGGGTGCCACCCAGGTCCACACGCTCCGCCCGGAGACCGTGCGGATTTTTATCGCCCCGCCCTCCTGGGATGAACTGGAGCGGCGTCTGGCCGGCCGGGGGACTGACAGCCCGGAGAAAATCCAGAAGCGCCTGGTCAGGGCAAAGGTGGAATTCCAAATGGCGCATACGTATGACTATTTCGTCATCAATGATACTGTGGACGGCGCGGTCCGGGAACTGGAGGCGATTTTGATCGCGGAGCACTGCCGCCCAAGAGAGCGGATGGAAATGATAGACGGCTGAAACGAGCCCTTTTTGGGAAAACTGACAGCAGGAAAATAACAGCCAGCAACTGGCAGAATGGAAGATGATTGATATGATGCTTTATCCCGCAATGAACAAGCTGAACGCCTATATCCCCAACCGGTACATGCTGGTCAATGTGGTGGCCCGCCGCGCCCGTCAGCTGGCGGCCGCCGCGGAGCAGACCGGGGAGCACCTGAAGGAAAAGCCTGTGACCATGGCGCTTCACGAGGTCGCCGAAGGCAAGATGGACGCCAACAAGATCGACACGCAGATCAACGAGGACTGATTCGTTCGGAGGGCTGAGATGGAGACCGCAAATATCGCAAAATTGGCGGTTGCCGCCGCGCCCTACGCCATCGACAAGCCCTATGATTATCTGATCCCGGAGGGGATGGAGGTCTCGGTGGGCGTCCGTGTCAGCGTCCCTTTCGGGCGGGGCAACCGCCGTTCAGAAGGGGTGGTCCTGGCCATCGGGGAAGGGGAGAAATTCCCCGGCCTCAAGCAGATTTTGAGCGTGCTGGATCGGGAAAGCGTGCTGGACCGGCAGGAGATCGATCTGGCGCTGTGGATGCGCCAGCGGTATTTCTGCACCTTGTACGACGCGGTGAAGACCATTTTGCCCGCGGGCCTTTGGTATCAATTCCGGGAGGTTTACCGCCTTGCACCGGGGATTGAATATACCGCCGCCTACGCTGCCGTACAGGAGATCCCGGCCTGCGCCGAAATGCTGCAGCTGCTCTTTGCAAAGGGCGGCTCCGCAGAACTGAGCGAGATGAAGGAGGTCTGCGGAGAGGGCTGCGTGAGCGCCCTGAAAACACTTACCGGGAAGGGCGTGGTTGTTTGCGAATCCCGCGCCCAGCGAAAGATCGGGGATAAGACCCGCCGGATGGTGGAGCTTGCGCTCAGTGCCGAGGAGGCCATGGAGATAGCGGAGTCCCGCCGGCGGGCCGCGCCTGTGCGCTATGAGGCAATCCGGCTGCTGTGTTCTGCGGGCCGCATCTCCGCCTCTGAGCTGTGTTATTTTACCGGCGCCTCCTCCCAGACGCTCCGGGCCCTGGAAAAGGCGGGCGTGGTGCGTTTTTCCCAGGAGGAGACGCTGCGGGTGCCGGAAATTGCGCAAAGCGGCGAAGCCGCGCCCATTGTCCTCAATGAGGAGCAGGAAGAGGCCTATCGCGGCCTTCTTTCCCTGATGGAGGGCGGCAGGGCGGAGGCCGCGCTGCTGCACGGTGTCACCGGAAGCGGGAAAACCCAAGTTTACATCCGGCTGGTCCAAGAGGCCCTGCGCAGCGGGAAAAACGCCATTGTCCTGGTGCCGGAGATCATCCTGACTCCTCAGATGATGGAGCGGTTCTCCTCCTATTTTGGAGCGGAAGTCGCCATGCTCCACAGTGCTCTGCGCCTCAGTGAGCGGTACGATCAGTGGAAACGCATCCGGCGGGGAGAGGTGCGGGTGGTGCTTGGCACCCGCTCGGCCATCTTTGCGCCGCTGCGGAACCTGGGCCTCATTGTGATGGACGAGGAGCAGGAGAGCAGCTACCAGTCTGAAAACCCACCCCGCTATCATACCCGGGATGTGGCAAAATTCCGCTGTGCCCAGGACGGGGCGCTGCTGCTGCTGGGCTCGGCCACCCCGTCGGTGGAGTCCGCCCACTGGGCCAGGGAGGGCGTGTACCACCATTTTTTCCTGCGCCGCAGGTACAACGAAAAGAGCCTGCCCCGTGTGATGCTGGCCGATTTGAAGGACGAGGTGCGCTCTGGAAACTCCGGAGTCATCAGCGCGCTTCTCCGCCGGGAGATTGAGCAGAACCTTCAGCGGGGCGAGCAGAGCATCCTATTTCTCAATCGCCGGGGAAACAGCCGCATGCTCCTTTGCGGGGAATGCGGCTTTGTTCCGGAGTGCCCCCGGTGCAGCACGGCGCTGACCTACCACTCCGCCAATGGAAGGCTGATGTGCCACTATTGCGGCCACTCAGAAAAAGCCAATGAGACGTGCCCCATGTGCGGCGGCATCATGAAGCGGGTGGGCGTGGGGACACAGAAGGTGGAGGAGGAGCTTCGCGCCCTCTTTCCCGGCGTCGGGCTTTTGCGCATGGACGCCGACACAGCCTCCGGAGAGCACGAAACGCTGCTCTCCCGCTTTGAGCGGGAAAAAATCCCCATTCTCCTTGGCACCCAGATGGTGGCCAAGGGCCTTGATTTTGAGAATGTGACACTGGTGGGCGTGCTGGCCGCCGACCTTTCCCTCTATGTGGACAACTACCACGCGGCAGAGCGGACCTTCAGCCTGCTGACCCAGGTGGTGGGCCGGGCCGGTCGGGGGGAAAAGACCGGCCGGGCGGTCATCCAGACCTACACGCCGGGCAATGAGGTCATTGTCAGCGCGGCGGAGCAGGATTACGACCGCTTTTTTGAAAGCGAAATCCGCATGCGGAGAATCCGCCGATATCCGCCTTTCGCGGACCTCTTTACCTGCACCATCTCTGGAACGGATGAAACAGCGGTTCTCCGCGCGGCGGTCCGGCTGCGGGAGGAGCTGAAGCTTGAGTCGCAGCAGGAGCCCATTCGCAGCAGCGACCCGGAGGTCCTGGGGCCGGCTCCGGCTCCGGTGGTGAAGGTGGACAACCGCTACCGGTATCGAATCCTGTGGGTGGGGAAAAATGATAAGGCCACCCGCGCGCTCCTGTCTTACACATTGAAAAAATTTGCGTTGGACCGGCAAAACCGCGGCATCAGCGTGTTTGTGGACTGTAACGCATTGGAATAAGGAAAGGGAATCAGTATGGCTTTGAGAAAGATTGTGGAAAAGGGCGATGAGTGTCTGAATAAGGTCTGCCGCCCGGTGACAGACTTCAACCAGAGGCTGCATACCCTGTTGGATGATATGGCGGAAACGCTGCGCGACGCCAACGGCGCGGGCCTGGCCGCCCCGCAGGTAGGCGTGCTGCGCCGGGTCTGCATCGTGATTGACGACGAAGGGGAGGTCATTGAGCTGATCAACCCGGAGATCGTCTTTAGCAGCGGTGAGCAGACCGGCTTGGAGGGCTGCCTCAGCGTCCCCGGCAAGTGGGGGATCGTGACCCGGCCCAACGTGGTCCGGGTACGCGCCTGCGACAGGAACGGCGCCCCGTTTGAAACGGAGGGGGAGGGGCTGACCGCCCGGGCATTTTGCCATGAGCTGGAGCACCTGGACGGCCATCTGTTTACGGAGCATGTGGACCACTTCCTGACGGAGGAGGAGCTGCAGGAGTATCTGGAAGAAGAGGAAGCAGACGAATGAGAATTCTGTTCATGGGAACCCCGGAGTTTGCGGTGGCGTCCCTGCGCCGTCTGGTGGAGGATGGACACGAGCTCTGCGGCGTGTTCACCCAGCCGGATAAGCCCAAAAACCGGGGTATGAAAATGACCTTTTCACCAGTGAAGGAGTATGCGGTTTCCCAGAACCTCCCGGTTTATCAGCCTCTTAAGATGAAGGACGGCACGGCGCTGAAGACTGTGCGGGAGCTGCAGCCTGAACTCATTGTGGTGGCAGCCTACGGCAGGATTTTGCCGGAGGACATCCTGAACGTGCCGCCCTACGGTTCCATCAACGTCCACTCCTCGCTGCTGCCCAAGTACCGGGGCGCGGCTCCCATCAACTGGGCCATCCTGAACGGAGAGGCAGAGACCGGCGTGTCCATCATGTATATGGCCAAGGAGTTGGACGCCGGTGATGTGATCTCCCAGGTTACCACGCCCATTGGGCCTGAGGAAAACGCCCAGGAGCTGACCGCACGGCTGGCGGAATTAGGGGCGGAAGCCCTCTCCAGTGCGGTTTCTGCCCTGAAAAGCGGCACAGCCCGGCGCACGCCCCAGGATCACTCCGCTTTTACCTACGCACCCATGCTCTCCCGGGAGCTCTCTCCCGTGGACTGGAGCCGGGGGAGCGGGCAGATCATCAACCAGATCCGGGGACTGATTCCCTGGCCCTGCGCGGTGGCCCAGATCGGGGAGACGAAATTTAAGCTGTTTCATGCGGCGGCAGGCGGCAATACCTCCGCCGCTCCCGGCACAGTGCTGTCCGCCGGGAAGCAGGGGATTGAAATTGCCTGCGGAGATGGGAAAAGCCTTTTGATCCAGGAGCTGCAGGCTGAGGGCGGCAAGCGGATGTCTGCCGCCGACTATCTGAGAGGACATCCTCTCAATGTTTGAGTGAGGGTTTATGTATCACGACTATGCCTATTTCTTTGCCCAGAACGTCTATTGGGTTTTGCTGATTCCTGTGCTGATCCTGTCCCTCTGGGCCCAGGCCCAGGTTTCCGGCTCCTTCCGGCGCTACAGTGCCCGCAACAACAGCCGCCGCCTCACCGGCGCGGAAGCCGCGCAGCGGGTGCTTCGCTCCCACGGGGTGATGGATGTGCCGGTGCGCTGCGTCCGGGGCGAGCTGACGGATCACTATGATCCCAGGGACAACACCATCTATCTCTCGGAATCTGTGTTCAACGCCCCGACCATTGCGGCGGTGGGCGTTGCCGCCCACGAGGCCGGCCATGCGGTGCAGTATGCGGAGGGGTACGCCCCGGTCCGGCTGCGCCAGGCCATTGTCCCGGCCACCAGGATCGGCTCCCAGTTTTCTTTCGTCCTGTTGTTTCTGGGGATTTTCCTCTACAGCCAGCCCTTTTTCCTTGTCGGCATTGTCCTCTTCTCCCTGACCACGCTCTTCCAGCTGGTTACGCTGCCCGTGGAGTTCAACGCCTCCCGCCGGGCCATAGAGACCATCGAGGGAGAGCGCCTTCTGGATGAAGAGGAGATTGGCGGAGCGAAGAAGGTCCTTCGGGCCGCGGCCCTCACGTATGTGGCCGCGCTGCTGATGTCGCTGCTGCAGCTGCTGCGCTATCTGCTGATCTTCCTCAGCCGCAGCGGAGGCAACCGGAGGGGAGGAGGCAGCCGATGAGGGCCTCTGCCCGTGAGACGGCGCTTCAGGTGCTGACCGCCTGCCGCCAGGGCGGCGCATGGGCTGACGGTGCGCTGAAGAGCGCCATCGGCAAAGACCGGCTCAATGGCCCTGACGCCAAGCTGGCCACCCACATTGTCTACGGTGTGATGCAGAACCGGATCCTCCTGGACAGGTATCTGGGCCAATACTGCTCCCAAAGGCCGGAACAGTTGGAGCCTATTCTTTTGGACATCCTCCGCATCGGGGCCTATCAGATCCTCTTCCTGGACCGGATTCCGGACAGCGCCGCGGTCAATGAATCCGTGGAGCTATCAAAGGCCCACGGAAAAGCCCGGGCAGCCGGCCTGGTCAACGCTGTGCTGCGGAAGATTTCCCGGGAAAAGGACAAGCCTCTGGAGCTGCCCGAATCCCAGGAAGAGCGGCTGAGCGTCTGCTACAGCCACCCCAAATGGCTGGTGGAGCGACTGATCGCGCTCTTGGGAGCGGAGGAGGCGGAAGACTTTTTAAAGGAAAATAACCGTCCCGCTCCGCTGACCGTCCAGGCCAATACGCTGAAGACCTCCGCAGAGGAGCTGATGGACGCTCTGAAGGCGGAAGGCGTGGAGGCGGAACATCACCCCTGGCTCTCCCACTGCCTCATCCTCTCCGGGACAGGGAACCTGGCGTCTCTGGCCGCCTTTGCCGACGGGGGATTCTGGGTTCAGGACGCCGGTGCCAAATTGGCGGTTCTGGCGGCCCAGCCCCATGGGACAGTGATCGACGTGTGCGCCGCACCCGGCGGAAAGTCCTTTGCCGCAGCGGCTTTGATGGAAGGGAAGGGGCGCATCTTCTCCTGCGACATCCATGCCCACAAGCTGAAACTGATGGAGGCCGGGGCAAAGCGCCTGGGTATTGAGAATATGGAGCCCATGCTGCAGGACGGACGTGTGTTCAGGGAGGACTGGCTGGAAGCTGCGGACGTCGTTATGGTGGACGCGCCCTGCTCCGGACTGGGGATCATTCGCAAAAAGCCGGACATCCGCTATAAAAACCCGGCGGACCTCTCCGGACTGCCCCAGATCCAGCGCGCCATCTTGGAAAACGCCGCCCGGTACGTGAAGGTGGGCGGCACTCTGGTCTACTCTACCTGCACCATCCTCCCGGAAGAAAACGAAGGGGTGACGGACGTCTTTTTGAGCGCCCATCCCCAGTTTTCCAAAGAGCCGTTTTCCCTGCCGCTGGGCCGGGCGGAGACAGGAGAACTGACCCTATGGCCCCAGCGCCACGGGACCGACGGGTTTTACATCTGCCGTATGAGAAGGACTGACCATGATTGACATCAAATCCATGACGCTCGATGAGCTGACCGATTCGCTTCGGCAGCGGGGAGAGCCTGCCTTCCGGGGAAAGCAGGTGTTCACCTGGCTCCACCGGGGCGTCACCTCCTTTGATGAGATGACCAATCTCTCCAAAGCGCTGCGGGAAAAGCTGAAGGAGGAGTATTTGCTCACTGTGCCCCAGGTGGCCCGGAAGCAGGTTTCAGCTCAGGACGGCACCATCAAATACCTCTGGGAATTAGGGGACGGCAACTGCATCGAGTCCGTCCTCATGCAGTATCATCATGGGAACACCGTCTGCATCTCCTCCCAGGTCGGCTGCCGGATGGGCTGCGCTTTCTGCGCCTCCACAATTGCTGGCAAGGTAAGAGACTTAACACCATCCGAACTCTTGGACCAGGTGATTTTCACCCAAAAGGACTCGGGTTTGAGTGTGTCCAACATTGTGCTGATGGGCATTGGCGAGCCGCTGGACAACTTAGACCATGTGCTGCGGTTTTTGGAGCTGGTCAATCACCCGGATGGCCTGAACATCGGGATGCGCCACATCTCCCTGTCCACCTGCGGGATCATCCCCGGCATTGACAGATTATCGGATTTGGGATTACAATTGACGTTATCGGTTTCCCTGCACGCGCCGGACAGCGAGACCCGCTCCCGGATCATGCCGGTGAACCGGGCGTACGATGTGGACCGGCTCTTTGATGCCTGCCACCGCTATTTCAAAAAGACGGGCCGGCGTATTTCTTTTGAATACGCCATGATCGACGGCGTCAACGACAACGACTATCAGGCGGACCTGATTGCAAAAAAAATCCGCGGCATGCCGGGACATGTGAACCTGATCCCGCTCAACGACGTGGTGGAAAGCCCTTTGAAGCCCAGCCGGAGGATTGCCGCGTTTCAAAAGCGGCTGGAGTCCCATGGAATCACGGCAACCGTGCGGCGCAGTTTGGGCGGCGACATCGACGCTTCTTGCGGGCAGCTCCGTAGAAAGGCCATGGAGGAGGAGCATCAACAATGAAAGTTTGGGGCATTACAGATGTGGGCCTGGTCCGAAAGGAAAACCAGGACGCCTATGCCATTGCGGAGGAGCCCACCACCGTCTGCGTGGTCTGCGACGGAATGGGCGGAACCAACGGCGGACGGCTGGCCAGCAGCATCGCCGTGTCTACATACGTGGCGGAGCTGAAGAAGGTGCTGCGTGAGGACATGACGCCGGAGCAGCTGCGGGAGGCATCCTCCTATGCCGTCTCCCTGGCAAACGACGAGGTGCGCCGGGCGGCCCAGCAGTCGGAGGAATACCGCAGCATGGGCACCACGCTGGTCTCCGCCATCGCCTATCCGGGCGGGGTGGTGGTCAGCAACGTGGGAGACAGCCGGGCCTATCACATCACCGAGGACGGCATCCAGCGCATCACCCGGGACCATTCCCTGGTGGAGAACATGGTGGAGCGCGGGGACATCACCGAGGAGGAGGCCCGCCGCCACCCCAACAAAAACCTGATTACCCGGGCGCTGGGGCCGGATATGACCACCATCTGCGACGGCTTCATCTGCCCCTTGGAAAAAAATGACTTTGTGCTGCTCTGTTCCGATGGTCTGGTGGACACGGTCACCGACCAGGAGATGCTTTTTGAAGTCATTCACAGTGAGGATGTGGACTCGTGTCTGAACCGGCTGCTGGAAATCTCCAAGAGCCAGGGTGCGCCGGACAACGTGACCATTGTCCTGATGCAGAACAACTGAGAAAGGTAGGAACTGGAATGGATCAGTATATCGGACAGATGCTGGATAACCGCTATGAGATTTTGGAGCGGATCGGCACCGGCGGTATGGCTGTTGTCTATAAGGCAAAATGCCATCGCCTGAACCGCCTGGTTGCGGTGAAAATCCTGAAAAGTGATCTGACCGGGGACGCGGACTTCCGCCGCAGATTCCACGACGAATCCCAGGCCGTTGCCATGCTTTCCCATCCCAATATTGTCTCTGTCTACGACGTCTCCCGGGGCGGTGATGTGGAATACATTGTCATGGAGCTGATTGACGGAATTACGCTCAAGCAGTACATGGAGCGGCGCGGTCAGCTGAACTGGCGGGAGTCGCTGCACTTTATGATCCAGATCATGAAAGGCCTGAGCCACGCCCACAGCCGTGGGATTGTCCACCGGGACATCAAGCCACAGAATATCATGGTGCTGCGGGACGGCAGCGTCAAGGTGACGGATTTCGGTATTGCCTGCCTGGAAAATTCGGCGCAGACCCTGACCCAGGAGGCGCTGGGATCGGTGCACTACATTTCGCCGGAGCAGGCCCGGGGCGACCGCACGGACGCCCGGTCCGACATTTACTCCGCTGGCGTGGTGTTTTACGAGATGCTGACGGGGCGGCTGCCATTTGAAGGCGATTCCGCTGTCTCCGTTGCCATTCAGCATCTCTCCTCCATCCCGCTTCCACCCCGGGAGATCAACCCGGATATCCCGGAACAGCTGGAACTGATCTGCATGCGGGCCATGGCGCCCGACATCCAGAAGCGCTATCCCACCGCTGACGCTATGGTGGCTGACTTAGATGCGTTCCGCAAGAATCCGGAGGTGGACTTGGAGTATAACCTTAGGGACTTACAGCCCGAGGAACCCGACGAGCCCACCCGGTACATCCGCCCGGTCACCGATGCCGCCCGGCGGCAGGAGCGCCATTCCCCTGCGCCCATTCGCCAGGAGCAGCACAAAAGGGGAGACGGCAAGCGGATCGGAATCATTGTGGGGGCGTTTGCCGCTGCCCTGGTGCTGATTGTGCTGCTGTTCCGTTTCATCTTGAACTCCTTCAGCGGCCCGGTTACAGTGGACTACACGGTTCCCGCCCTCCTGGGCTACACGGTGGAGCAGGCGTCCGAGCTGGAGAGTGTCAAGGATATCTTTGAAATCCAGGTCAAGGGCTATAAAAACAGCAGCGAATATGAAGCAGGTGAGATCATCTCCCAGGACCCCACCGCCGAGAGCATCAAAAAGTCCACGGACGGAGAGCTGATCCCGATCAGCGTCTATGTCAGTGAGGGTGAAAATACCGCCGTGATGCCCGATCTGGTCAACAACGAATACCGGGCGGCCACCATCAAGCTGCAAAAGAGCAATTTGGGCATTGAAGTGAGCGTTGCAGAGCCCATTGAAGAGTTTTCTGACATCTATGCGCCTGGTTATGTGATCTCCACGGACCCGGTGAAGGATACGGTGCTCCACGAGGGCGATGTGATTACCCTGACCATCAGCAAGGGCGCCGAGGTCCAGCCGGTCACTGTGCCCTCCTTCCTGAACAGCCACATTGACAAGGCCAAAGAGCTTCTGGATCAGCTGGGATTGAAATGCGGCAGGGTGGACGAGGTGGAGAGCGATCTTCCCAAAGGGTATGTGGTCTACCAGGATGTGGAGGCCCTGTCCAGCGTGGACCCAGGCACCACCATCAATTTTGAGATCAGCCGGGGCGAGACAGTCACCTCCCAGCAGATTTCCATCAACCTGCCTCAGGACCGGGATACGGTCACCATCGTCATTGAGCAGGACGGGCAGGAGGTCTGCAACAAGGTGGTGAGCTGTTCCATGGGCACCTATACGTATGAACTTCAGGGCAGCGGGACCAGCACAGTAGACATCTACTTTGACGGTGTCCTGTCCGACAGCAGGGAGATTACGTTCAATTGAGCAGAGGGCGCATTCAAAAGGCCCTGAGCGGCTTTTATTATGTAAATACAGGGACTCAGCTGCTCCAGTGCAGGGCCCGGGGCAAGTTCCGCAAGGAAGGCCTGAGCCCACTGGTTGGCGACTGGGTGGAGGTGCAGGAGCTGCCGGGCGGCCAGGGCTACGTGGAGCGGATCGAACCGCGCAAAAACCAGTTTGCCCGGCCGGCCGTGGCCAATATCGACCAGTTGGTCATCATCGCCTCCCATGCCATTCCCCAGACGGACCCCTACCTGATCGACCGGGTCTCGGCCATTGCGGTGCTGAAGGGCTGCGAGGTCTTGGTGTGCATCAACAAGACCGACCTGGACCCGGCAGACGACCTCTATGAGATCTACCGCAGCGCCGGCCTTCCGGTGCTGCGGGTCAGTGCGGAGAGCGGGGAAGGAATCAACCAGCTCACAGAAGCAATCGATGGAAAGCTATCTGCCTTTACAGGCAACTCCGGCGTAGGAAAATCCAGCATTTTAAACGCACTGGATCCGGAGTTCCATCTTCAGGTGGGGGAGGTCAGCCAGGCCTTGGGCCGCGGCCGCCACACCACCCGCCATGTGGAGCTCTACCATCTGGGGTGTGGGGCGGATGTGGTGGATTCCCCGGGCTTCTCCTCCTTTGACAGCGACGAGCTGAATCTGGAGCTGAAGCAGGAACTGCCCAATACCTTCCCGGAGTTTGCCCCTTATCTGGAACACTGCCGCTTTACCGGGTGCAGCCATACGAAGGAGAAGGGCTGCGCCGTGCTGGAGGCGGTCCGGGAGGGGAAGGTTCCCAAAAGCCGGCATGAGAGTTACCTGCGGCTATATGAAGAACTCAAGCCCCTGAAAGAGTGGGAAAAATAGCAGGAGGGCCCGCGGAATTTTTCCGCGGGCCCTTTCGTACCTTTTGCGTCTCCGCTGTATATACTGATAACAAACGAGAGAGGAGTGTGGGGGCGGAAATGTATGGCGGCGGCATTTGTTTTTTGGGGCTTTGCGCCCTGGCACTGGGGTTGGGAATATTGATTGCCGCTGTTTTCCCGGTGGGCTGTCTGATGTTTATCGTTGCCCTGCTCCTGATTGCCTGCGGAATTGGCTGTATGAGAAGAAGATAAGGAGGAACTGCATGAAAATCGTCGTTTGGAAATCGCCCAAATCTCTGTCCGGAATTCTGCGCCGTATTTTTAAGATCCACGAATAATCCTGTCCAGCCGCTCATATCTTTTCGATAGGAATTAGCGGCTGAGGAGGACAAATATGGAATTGAAAAAAGCTTGCCTGAACTGCTGGGAAGCAGGGGCGGATTTGACATTGACGCAAGAGGAAACCCTGGAGACGATTGTTCCGGACTACTGCCCGGACATTGCCCGCATCATCGACACGGCCGGGAAGGTTTTTCTGCACAGCCGCGAGCTGCGAGACGGCAAAATCCTGATTACCGGAACGGTGAAAGTAACAGTCCTTTACACTCCGGAAGACGATGGGGGCATCCGGTCCCTGGAATTTGCACTGCCCTTTACCACGGAGGGAGAAGGGATAGGAGAGCATCTGAGTGTCAAGACGGAGATTGAGTCCATTGAGACCCGCATGACCAATCCCCGCAAAGTGTTCACCAGGTGTCTGCTGTCCAGCCGTGTGTGCTGCTTCAGGAGGGCAGAGCGCCCCTATTGCAGTGATGTGGAAGCGGAGCCGGATCTGGGCATTGAGAAGCGGTTAGAGGAGGCCAAGGTGAATACGGTAACCGCCATCGCGGAGAAAGAATTCACCTTTTCCGATGAGCTGAACATCTCACCGGGAAAAAACCCGGCTGAGGAGATTTTGCTCTCCAGTGTCAGAGACTCGATCAGCGAGACGAAGATCGTTGGGAATAAGCTGATCATCAAAGGCCTCTTTACCATTTCCCTGCTTTGCTCCGCGGCGGAAAAGCAGTACTATTCCGCGGGAGGCGAACTGCCCTTCTCCCAGATCATTGAGCTGGAGGCTCCGGCCGAGGACTCCCTTTGCAGCGTTTCACTGCAGCTGACCGGCGCTGAATTCAAGATCGGGGAGGATGGCCACACCGTGACGGTGACGCTCTACCTCCACGCCCAGGCACAGCTCCGCGAGGAGCAGACGCTGACGCTGCTTTCAGACCTGTACAGCACGGCCCATGCCATGACCTATGACGCCGCGCCCATGGAGCTCTCCGACTACATAGACACGGTCTCCCGGCGGCAGACCGTCCGGGAGGTTTTGGAGATCGGCGTGGTGGCCAAGACCATTCTTGCCATCTCCGTCTCCTGCGGCGCTGTCACCCACTCCAGGGAGGGGGAGATCGTCACACTGCGGACCACAGCGTCCATCCATGCCCTCTATTTGGATGAGGGCGGGGTCCCGCTGGTCTCGGAGCGGCGGATGGAGGTCAACTGTCAGATGGAGTTCCCGGAGAACTGCCAGATCACGGCCCGGGCGGCCTGCCCGGAGGACGCCATGGGCAGCCTCTCCTCAGGCGGGATCGAAATCCGCTTCCCGGTGGATTTTTCCGCGGAGGCAGCTGTGCAGAAATCCTACAGTTGTGTCATGTCTGCAGACGTGGATCTGGAGGCCGCGCAGGAGGATACCAACCGGCCCTCCATCGTGCTGCGCTGCCTTGCTCCGTCGGAATCCCTGTGGGATCTTGCCAAGCGCTACCGCACCACCTGCGCCAATATTCTCAGCGCCAATGAACTGGAGGAGGGAACGGCCATCCCCTGTGACCGGCTGCTGCTGATCCCCAAAAAGCGTGTGTAGACAAAAAAGAGCAGTCCAATTCTGGACTGCTCTTTTTGGATTCAGTTGGCAAACCGGGAGAGAAACTGGCGGGTGCGTTCCTCCCTGGGGTTCCCGATAACCTCTCTTGGGTCGCCCTGTTCCACGATCACTCCGCCGTCCATGAAGATGACCCGGTCGGCCACATCCCTGGCAAAGGCCATCTCGTGGGTGACGATCACCATGGTCATATTCTCCTCGGCCAGCTGGCGGATGACCTTCAGAATCTCGCCGGTCAGCTCCGGGTCCAGGGCTGAGGTGGGCTCATCGAAAAAGAGAATCTCCGGATTCATGGCCAGGGCCCGGGCAATGGCCACGCGCTGCTGCTGTCCGCCGGAAAGCTGGCAGGGATAGGCCCCGGCCTTGTCCCCCAGGCCCATCTTCTGCAGGAGCTCCCTTGCTTCCTGCTCTACCTCCGCCTTATTCCGGCCGCCCACCGAGATCGGGGCGTCCATCAGGTTTTTCAGTACAGAGTAGTGGGGGAAGAGGTTGAAGTTCTGGAATACCAGGCCAAAGTAGCTGCGAATTTTTTTCAGGTCCCTGGCATATACGGATTTGCCGTTTTCGTCGTTCCAGGCGGCTTTTTCCCCCAGGTAGGAGAGCTCGCCGCTGTCCATCTGCGTCAGCAGCGTTGCACAGCGCAGCAGGGTGGATTTCCCTGAACCGGAGGGGCCGATGATGGCCACCACTTCACCCTTTTCCACGCTGATACTGATGTCTCTGAGCACTTCCAGCTGGCCGTCAAAGGTCTTCTGGACGCTTTTTAACTCCATTACATTCATATCAGATACTCCTCAGTTGTAATAGGAAAGGGTGCGCTCGATGCGCTCCATGATCCAGGCCACCACGCCATTGAAAATGAAGTAGAAGATACCGGCGACAAACAGGGGCATCACCGTGGTTTTGGCGGCTGCAATCTGCTTGGCGATGGTAAAGAGCTCCTGATAGGCAATGACAAAGGCCAATGAGGTGTCCTTCACCAGCGTGATGACCTCGTTGGTCACAGAGGGGAGGACCCGCTTGACCATCTGGGGCAGGATGATCTTCAGGAAGGTCTGGCTGCGGCTGTAGCCCAGCACCTGGGCCGCTTCGTTCTGGCCCACAGGGATGGACTGGATGCCGGAGCGGTAGATTTCCGCAAAATAGGCGGCGTAGTTGATGGTAAAGGCAATTACTGCGGCCAGGAGCCGGGAGTAGCCGGAGAGGTTCAGCCCGAAGAGATAGTATGGGCCAAAGTAGACCACCATCAGCTGCAGCATCAGCGGAGTGCCCCGTAAGATGGAGATAAAAAACTTGAAAACCAGTTGTACGGGCCGGAAACGGCGCAGGGCGGTGACCCACCGGCCCGCTTCCTGCCCGGCCTCCACTTTTCCGCAGCGGCGGAACGGCGCCCACTCTGAACGGCGTCCAAAGCACACCACCATGCCCAACGGCAGGGAAAACACCAGCGTCAGGACGAACAGCTGCACAGCGGCCCAAAGCCCGCCTGCCAGCTGTTGGACGATATTACCCAAATCCATGCTCTCTCTCCTTGCTGCGTTCACGAGAGGAACGGCGGGATGTTCCCGCCGTTCCTCTCGGAAGATATCTGTTATTTTACTCGCCGTAGCAGATCATGTCAACCAGTTCGGGAGCGTCATATGCCTCAGCGGCATTGGTGGCGATCTCCATGAAGGTGCCGTCTTCCCACATTTCATCCAGCGTGGCCTTCACCTGATCGGCCAGCTCGGTATTGCCCTTCTTGAAGCCGATGCCGTACTGCTCGGTGGAGAGGGGCTTTTCCAGCATGGTGAACACATCGCTGCCGCGGGTATTGAGCTGGTAATTGGCCACGCCGATGTCCACGGCGATGGCGTCGTCCACGCCGGATTCCAGGTTCATGAAAGCGGTATTGTAATCAGGCACCTGATCCAGGGCAGAGAAGGAGGCGGCCAGGGCCAGGTTCTCGTCGTTGCTGCCGTCGCCGGGATCGTCGGTCAAAGCGGTCAGGGCGGAGGAGCCGGACTGGGTGACCACCGGCTTGCCGGAGAGCTGGGAGGCTTCAGTGATGCCGGAGTCGGCACGGACCACAAACATGATGGAGTTGTTGACATAGGGCCCGACCCAGGTGTAGTCATCCTCACGGCCGGTCATGGTAAAACCGTTCCAGAGCACATCGATGTTTCCTGCATCCAGCTCCATATCCTTGGAGTCCCAATCGATGGGCTGGCGGACCAGCTCCCAGCCGTTGCGGTTGCAGACCTCCTGGGCGAGGTCCAGGTCAAAGCCTACGTAGCTGCCGTCATCGGCCTTAAAGCCGTAGGGGGGATATTCTGCGTCAAAACCCACAGTGAAGGTGGTGCGCTCGCCGCCCGCGGAGCTTCCCGCACCGCTTCCGGAGCCGCTGCCAGAAGACGCGCTGCCTCCGGAGGCGGAGGAACCGCTGCCGCCGCAGGCGCTCAGGCCAAGGATCAGTACCGCCGCCATAGTCATGGCCAGTATGTTCTTCTTGTTCATCATTCTTTCCTCCAATTCAATTCATTCAATGTAACTGCCTTGTCGTTTACTACATTAGCAGTTTACCATGATAAATCAATGATGTAAATAATCAAAAGTAGAAAAAACTTCATAAGGATTCCTTTTTCCTTTGTGCAGCTTTTACAAAGGCGTTTCGGATGACAAGGTTGGGAATACTTGGCCATATTGGTTCATAGAAATGTACCATGCAGAATGCAGCTGTGGAAAAGGACGGGATGATATGACAAATACGAGTATTTATCAAAATATCGCCACCCGCACCGGCGGAGATATTTATATTGGTGTGGTGGGGCCGGTACGCACTGGCAAGTCAACCTTTATCAAACGCTTTATGGAGACGCAGGTCATTCCCAATATTGAGAACGTCTATCGGAAAGAGCGGGCAAAGGATGAGCTGCCCCAGAGCGGGTCCGGCCGGACCATCATGACAGCGGAGCCGAAGTTCGTACCGGAGGAAGCGGTCCAGATCTCTTTGGAGGACGGCGCGGCTTTTTCCGTCCGACTGATCGACTGTGTGGGATATATGGTGAAGGGCGCCATTGGCCAGACGGAAAATGACGCGCCCCGCATGGTGACCACCCCCTGGTTCGACCATGAGATTCCCATGACCGAGGCGGCAGAGGTTGGAACCAGGAAGGTCATTGCGGAGCATTCCACCATTGGAATCGTCATCACTACTGACGGAACCATCTCCGAGATTCCAAGGGAGGATTACCTGGAGGCGGAGGAGCGGGTTATCCGGGAGCTTCAGGAGTTGGGGAAGCCCTTTATTGTGCTGCTCAACTCCTCTGAGCCCCGCTCTGACCGGGCCCAGGCCATCAGTAAGGATATCTCCTCCCGCTACGAGGTCAACTGCATTCCGGTGAACTGCCTGGAGCTGGAGGAAAACGACGTGTCGGCGCTGCTCAAGGCGGTGCTGTACGAATTCCCCATGCAGGAACTGGATTTGTTCCTGCCGCCCTGGGTGGATGCGCTGCCGGATGAACATCCCATTAAAAGCGGGCTGTACGCCTCCATCCGGGAGGCCACAGGGCAGATGCACCACATCCGCGAGGTGGATGCAGCCATCAAGACCATGGGGGCCTATGATGCCATTCAGGATGCCAGGATCCTCAGCATCCAGTTGGGAACCGGAATTGCCACCGCGGAGCTGCGGCTGCCCCGGGAACTTTTCTACCAGACCCTCTCAGAGCAGTCCGGCCTCCATGTGACGGACGACGGAGACCTGATGAGCCTGCTGACCCAGCTTGCCTCCATCAAGACCGAGTACGACAAGGTTGCGGGCGCACTGCGGGACGTGAAGGAAAAGGGCTACGGCATTGTGGTGCCGGGCATCGAGGAGCTGACGCTGGAAGAGCCGGAGATCGTCAAGCAGGGCGGCCGCTACGGCGTCCGGCTCCGCGCCAGCGCACCCTCCATCCACATGATCCGGGCTGACATTGAAACGGCGGTTTCGCCGATTGTGGGCAACGAGAAGCAGTCGGAGGACATGGTGAACTACCTCCTTCAGGAATTCGAGGGGGATACCAGCAAAATCTGGCAGTCCAACATCTTTGGGCGCAGTTTCCACGAGTTGGTCAACGAAGACCTTCAGACAAAGCTCAAGCGTATGCCGGAGGACGCCCAGCACAAGCTGCAGGAGACCCTACAGCGGATCATCAACGAAGGCAGCGGCGGTCTCATCTGCATCATCCTGTAAAAGAGCATATTGCTTTGAGCGCCGGCGTGCTAAGCACGCCGGCGCTTTTTCCTTGCGTGAAGGGGACAGGCGTGGTATGCTAAAGACAGTTTATAAAAGGGAGGAAGCAACATGCTTTTGGCTATTGACATAGGAAATTCCACCACATCCATCGGGCTGTTCGACCAGTTGAAGGAGCTGCGCTTCCTGGCCTCTTTGGATACGGACAGCAAAAAGACGGCGGACCAGATCAGCGTTGACCTCATGAACCTCTTTACCCTGTACCACTACTCCGTCTCCGATGTCACCGGGGCCATCTTCTGCAGTGTGGTGCCACCTATGAACTTCATGATGGAAAAGGCGCTGGCCCGGCTTCTGGGGAAGCCGCCCATGATGGTGGGGCCCGGCGTCAGGACGGGGCTGAATATCCGGATGGAAATCCACTCCCAATTAGGAGCCGACATTGTGGCGGACGCGGTCTCCGCCCTGGCAAAGTACCCGGTGCCCGCGGTGGTGATCGACATGGGAACCGCCACCACCATCGGCCTCATCTCCGCCGACAGGACCTATCAGGGCGGCTTGCTGCTGCCGGGTGTGCGCATCTCACTGGACGCCCTCTCCGACCACGCCGCCCAGCTGCCGGATATCTCCCTTCAGCACCCCAAGAGCCTCATCGGGAAAAACACGGAGGACTGCATGCGCTCCGGGATCGTCTACGGCACCGCCGCCATGATAGACGGCATCGTGCAGCGGATCGAAGAGCAGTTGGGCCAGCCGGTCACGGTTGTGGCAACCGGCGGCAATGCGCCCGTGATCGTGCGCTACTGCAAAACCGACATCATCTACGATAAATACCTGCTGATGGAGGGCCTATGGCAGATCTATCAGAAGAACAAGCAGGGAGGAGGGGAAGTATGAAACGGGCATTCATCTGCGCCCTGATCGTGATTGTGGCCGGTTACCTTGGCTGCATCCTTGACGTGGCGGGCTGCATGTTAGCCGTTGGGGCATCCATGACAGGCTGCATCATCTACGAGTTGGAGGACATCCGGACGGGACGGAAGCCGCTCTCTGAATAAAAAAGTCGCGCGGGAGAATTTCCCGCGCGACTTTTTTTATTTGGCCAGAACCTTTTTCAATTTGGCAAACCGGGGAAGGGACTCCTGCTTGGGCAGATTGGGCTCGCCCTGGATCAGGGGCAGGCAGTAGTCGATGAACGCCTTCTGAACGCCGTTGCCCTCCGCGTTGATCCACTCACGGGGCACCTTCTTTTCGGTGTTTGCCACCTCGGAGAGGCTCAGCAGTTTGGTCTTGCAGAGGTATTTGCCGCCCTGGACGCCCCGCTCAAAGCCCACCATCTTATCGGTGATGCCGTTGACTGCGTTTTCCACCGCGGCCTTGCCGGCCATATAGGATTCCTCGATGTCCGTCTCAGAGGCCAGGTGCGCTCCGCAGCGCTGCAGCAGGCTCAATTCAATGCCGCGGACCTTGGCGCCGGTACGCTCCTTGACCGCATTGGCCAGCAGCGCGGCAAGGCCGCCCAACTGGGCGTGGCCGAACCCGTCGGTGGCAGAGGTCTTTGCCTCAGACACAAAGGAGCCGTCGGCATAATGGATGCCCTCGGAGACCGCCACCATGCAGTTGCCCTTTTCCTTGTAGATGCGCTCCACGTCGGAAAGGAACTTCTCCAGATCGAAGTTGGTCTCCGGCAGATAGATGAGGTCCGGGCCGGCTCCAAATTCCGTGGCCAGGCCGGCGGAGGCGGCCAGCCAGCCGGCGTGGCGCCCCATGATCTCAATGATGCAGACCATCCCGGTGTCATAGACCCGGGCGTCCTGATAGACCTCCATGCAGGAGGTGGCAATGTATTTTGCGGCGGAGGCGTAGCCGGGGCAGTGGTCCGTGCCGTAGAGGTCGTTGTCGATGGTCTTGGGCACGCCCATCACACGGCACTCATAGCCCACCTTCTGCATATATTTGGAGATTTTGTTGCAGGTATCCATGGAGTCGTTGCCGCCGTTATAAAAGAAGTAGCGAACGTCGTACTTTTTGAAAATCTCCAGAATACGCTTATAGTCGGTGTCGTCCACATCGGGGTCCGCGATCTTGTAGCGGCAGGAGCCCAAGGCGGAGGAGGGCGTGTATTTCAGCAGCTCTAACTCTTTGGGGTCCTCCTTGCCCATATCAAACAGGCGGTCGTTCAGCACGCCCTTGATCCCATGCTCCGCGCCCAACACGCGGGTGATGCTGGGGTTGTGCAGCGCGGTGTCGATCACGCCGTAGGCGCTGGCGTTGATGACCGAGGTCGGCCCGCCGGACTGGCCGATGATGCAGGCGCCTTTCAACTCACTCATAAAAAACAGCCTCCCATAACATACTAAGTTAGCTTAATCATATCACGCATTTTTTAAATTGTAAACAGGTTCTTTCTATTTAGACAATCGTTTACCTCGTTTTTTCAGGAATATTTCTTGCATTTTTCTTATTTTATGATAGAATGAAAACGAAATTTTGAATAGGAGCTGATGATATGCCTCTGGTCACATCAAAAGAAATGTTTCGCAAAGCCTACGAGGGCGGTTACGCCATCGGTGCTTTCAACGTAAATAACATGGAAATCATTCAGGGGATCACGGAGGCGGCAAAGGACTTGTCCGCGCCCTTGATCCTGCAGGTTTCCGCCGGTGCCCGCAAGTATGCCAACCACACGTACCTCATGAAGCTGGTGGAGGCGGCTGTCATTGAGACCGGCCTGCCCATCTGCCTGCACCTGGATCACGGCGACAGCTTTGAGCTCTGCAAATCCTGCATCGACGGCGGCTTCACCTCCGTGATGATCGACGCGTCCTCCAAGCCCATGGCGGAAAACATCGCCGTCACCAAGCAGGTGGTGGAATATGCCCACGACCACGGCGTGGTGGTGGAGGCCGAGTTAGGCACCCTGGCCGGCATTGAGGATGATGTAAAGGTCTCCGCCGAGGACTCCTCCTACACCCGTCCGGAGGAAGTGGAGGAGTTCGTCACCAAATCCGGCTGCGACTCCCTGGCCATTGCCATTGGAACCAGCCACGGCGCCTACAAGTTCAAGCCCGGCACCAAGCCCCAGCTGCGCTTTGACATCCTGGAGGAGGTCTCCCGCCGCCTGCCGGGCTTCCCCATTGTCCTGCACGGCGCGTCCTCCGTGCCCCAGGAATTTGTGGCCAAGATCAATCAATTCGGCGGAAATATGCCCGGCGCCATCGGCGTTCCCGAGGATCAGCTGCGTCAGGCCGCCCGCATGGCCGTTTGCAAGATCAACATCGACTCCGACCTGCGCCTGGCGATGACCGCTTCCATCCGGGAGCATCTGGCCGAGCATCCCGACCACTTTGACCCCCGCCAGTATCTCAAGCCCGGCCGCGAGGCCATCAAGGCCATGGTCGCCCACAAGCTGGTGGACGTCCTGGGCTGCGATCACAAGGCATAAAGCTCCCTATAGAAGAAGGGCCGTACCAGTGTACGGCCCTTCTTTTTTATAGATTGCGGCCCACGAGCATCCGGCCGTGGGACAGGAACCCCACCTGGCCCTGATGCATAGACTGCGATGGGGAGGGAAGCAGATGGAACTTGTGCCCTATGACCGCCGGGCGGCTGTGGCCTATGCTCACCAGTGGGCCTTTGGACGGAACCCGGCCTTTTACAACTATGATGAAATCGGAGGGGACTGCACGAATTTCGCCTCACAGTGCCTGTATGCGGGCTCTTCCGTAATGAACTTTTTGCCCACGTATGGATGGTATTATATCGACGCCAATCAAAAATCCCCGTCCTGGACCGGAGTGCCCTTTTTATTCCAGTTTCTGACCAGAAAAGAGGCATCCATCGGCCCTGTAGCGGAGGTGGCCTCATTGGAGCAGATGATGCCTGGCGACCTGGTGCAGCTGCGGTTTTCCGGAGAGAAGTTCCAGCATACGCCTGTGGTGGTATACGCCGATCAGCCAAGGACGTTGGGCGACATCTGGGTGGCCGCCCACAGCTATGACGCCGACAACCGGCCGCTGAACACCTATGAATTTGAAGAGATCCGCTTCCTGCACATAACGGGAGTCCGCAGGCCTTAGGCGCGGACTCCTTGCTTTTTGGGCCAATCCGGCGTATAATAACCAGCAATCGGATGCAAGTCGGATACAAATTTGCAGTATTCTGAATTGTACCAAATACAAAAGGGAGACGACGCCATGGGAAAGAAAGTATTTGCGCTGGTGCTGGCCTTGGCCCTTGTCACGCCGGCATTTGCGTATTCAGACGTTCCGCAGGACAGCGTTTTGAAGCCGGAAATTGAATCCGCCGCTCAGTATGGGCTGATGAACGGATTTACCGACGGCACCTTCGGGTACAGCCAATCCATCACAAGGGCGCAGTTTGCCACTGTGCTGGTCCGGATGTTCGGCTGGGATACGGTTTTGCCCGCCTCATCATCTTATAGTGATCTCTCCACGGACAGCTACTATTTTCCGTACATAGAGTCCGCGCTGGCCCACGATACCTTTGACGCGGGCACAAATTTCCGGCCCGGCGATGCCATCACCCGCGCAGAGATGGCGGAGATGCTGGTGCGCGCCCTGGGGCTGAAGTCCGCGGCCGCCCTGGTGCGCCAGACCTGGAAAGGCCAGGCTGCCGCCTGCCGCTTCAGCCTGCCCTTTACGGATGTCTCAGGGGACAGCGCCGGCTACATCTATGTGGCCTACAGCATCGGCATGACCAACGGCACGTCCGCCACTACCTTCAGCCCCAATGCAACCGCCACACGCGGCCAGGCGGCCGCCATGCTGGTGCGCATCTATGAGAAGATCAACCGGGACACCACCTTCAACCACGCCTTCTATGCCATCTCCTCCTACAGCCAGCTGGGCCTGAGCGATGAGATGGACGCGGTCAGCGTCGGCTGGAGCCGCATGAACTGGGATGGGGCTGCCGCATCCCTTGCGACCACCAGTGCCAATGGAAATGAATACTGCATTCCCAGCGGCTACAGCGAGGTGACGGATTATCTGAGCAGCCGCGGTATCGCTGTAAATCTGAGCGTCTTTATGGATACTTCCGGCGGCTTGCAGGGCATGCTGGCCTCGGATGCCGGCCGTACCCAGGCGGTGGAACAGATTGTAAATGAACTGACCGTCACCTACAATGCCATTGGCCGAAACCCCTACAGCGGCGTTACCATTGATTTTGAGGGACTCCGTTCCGCCCAACGGGAGGACTTCACCAGCTTCCTCACCCAGCTTTCCACGGAACTGAAGGCGATGGGGAAGACCCTTTCTGTCTGCGTCTCACCGGTTCTGGTCACCGGCAGCTACTACGATGGCTATGATTACGCCGCCATTGGAAACTTGGCGGATCAGGTGATCCTCATGGCCTATGATTACGATACCCGGGACCTTAGCGGCTACCTGGGCACAGAGTATTATAAAACCGCCGTACCCGCGCCCATCGATCAGGTGTGGGCCTCGCTGAAGGCCATTGCAGACACCGATACCGGCGTTGGAGACCTCTCCAAGGTTTCCTTGGGCTTCAGCGCCAAGCAGGTTGCCTGGCAGATCGATGAAAACGGCAAGCTGCTCTCCGGCACGCCGGTCTATCCCAGCAAGGAGACCGTGAGCAAGCGGCTGGCCCAGGCCGATACCGTGACCGGCTGGTCCTCCGAATACCAAATGCCTTACGCCATCTACCGGACGGAGGACGGGAGCCGTTACTTCCTGTGGTATGAAAACAGGGAAGCGGTGGAAGTCGCGCTCAATGCCGCGAAATCCTTAGGTGTGACCGGCATCTCCCTTTGGAGGCTGGGCACGATCCCGGACGATGCGCTCTGGGGTTGGTAAACATAAAAAAGAAGGCCGTCCTCATGGGCGGCCTTCTTTTTTAGATTCAATCCTTCTTTTTGTCAGACTTCATCATATGCGACAAGGGATTTGCCTTTGCAGCAACACGGAGCGCTTCATTGTCGATATGGGTATAAATTTCCGTTGTATTCAAGTGCTCGTGCCCCAAAACCTCCTGGACCGCCTTCACGTCCACACCGTTTTGCAGCATGAGTGTGGCCGCCGTGTGGCGCAGCTTATGGGAGGAATACTGCTCGCTGTCCAGCCCGGCTTCCGCCAGGCGCTTTTTCACCATGGCGTGGACGGTGGAACGGCTGATCCGTTCGTTTTGGGAAGAGAGGAAGAGGGCGTTCCGATCTCTTCCGGAGATGGGCCGCCGCACGGCAAGATATTGACGCAAAGCGTCTTTGCAGGCGTCGTTGAGATAGACGATGCGCACTTTATTTCCCTTGCCAAGGACCCGCAGGGCGTCGTCCTGAATGTCATTCAGATTCAATCCAATGAGCTCCGATATCCGCAGGCCGCAGTTGAGAAACAGAGTGAGGATACAGTAGTCCCGCTCCTGATTGTTGCCGCCTACCGAACGGAGAAGCTGCATGCTTTCATCCAATGTCAGGTATTTGGGCAGTGTTTTCATGATTTTTGGGCTGTCCAAGTCTTTGACCGGGTTTTCCGTGAGCAGATGGGCCTTATTGGTAAGATAGTTAAAAAATGAACGAAGTGTGGCGATTTTTCTGGCCCGGGACGCCGCATTCAATCCATAGTCAGAGTCTTTGCTGTTTGGATGCTGGACCCGATCCCGGCTGAGATAGGTCATGTAACCGTAGATCTCCGTCAAAGTGACTGCTTTGACAAAGGGCAAATCCACATCATCAATGGGAATCTCGTCCAAATCCTTGCCGCTGAATTCTACAGGGCTGCGGCTTTTTTTCAAGTAGCGGAAAAAGTTTCGCAGGTCCAGGAAATATTCGTCCACGGTTTTCTGGGAATGGGCTTTGATGGTTTCGTGGTATGAGAGAAAATCCCGCAGGATCTGCGGCGCTTGCGACTGATAGTCAATCATAATTTTATAGAAAGGCAATCCTGTACGATAGAGCCAGCGCTGTACGCCGTATGAATCACCATCCGTAGATCGGTCGACTGGCTTTGGCTCTACCCTATTTTGAACAAAATTTTTATTTTGTTCAATTCCTCCTGTGCCTTTCTTTTCCTCCTCCCGCTTGTCCTCTTTTGCCTGAAATGATAATTTCCAATCCACGTGAGATACTAACATCAAATTTGGAAAGGGTTGATGCTTCCATGAGTCTGATCCCTTGTACAAGCCAGTGCATGTATCAATGCGATGGCGTCTGCACGCTGGACTGTGTGTCCGCCGCAGGGCTGCCGTCCCACAGCGGCACGTGCGTCCACTATATCCCAAGGATCAACGGTGCAGCACCGCACGCAGCGCCTCACCAATGTTATGGGCAGAAATCAGCTGAAGACCGGATGGAATCCGTAAATCCTCCCTCCGCTTTGCCGGAATCAGGCATCGATTGAACCCCAGCCGCTGTACCTCGGATAGCCTCTGCTCCAGGTGGTTTACGCTGCGCAGTTCCCCGGTGAGCCCTACTTCCCCGATGGCCACCAGGTCATTGCTGATGGCCTGATCCAGATAACTGGAGGCCAGGGCAATCACTGCGGCCAGATCGGCGGAGGGCTCGTCCAGATAGAGCCCTCCGATGATGTTCAGATATGCGTCGCAGGAGGATACTTTCAGGCCTGCCCGCTTTTCCAGCACAGCCATCAGCATGGCTGCCCGGTTGTAATCAAACCCATTGCTGGTGCGCCGGGGCGTGGAAAAGCTGCTGGGGACCACCAAAGCCTGGATTTCGGCCATCACAGGCCGGGCGCCCTCCATGACACAGGTGACACAGGTTCCAGGCGCATCCTCCGGCCGCCCGGAAAGCAGCATTTCCGATGGATTTTCCACCTCAATCAAGCCCTCGTTGCGCATTTCAAAAACCCCAATTTCATTGGTGGCGCCAAACCGGTTTTTGGCTGCCCGCAAAATGCGGTAGCTCATCCGCTGGTCTCCTTCAAAGTAGAGCACGCAGTCCACCATGTGCTCCAAGACCTTTGGACCGGCGATTGCCCCCTCCTTGTTGACGTGGCCGATGACAAAAACCGTCAAATTTTCCCCTTTGGCCAGCTGCATCAAAGACATGGTGGCATTTTTCACCTGGGCCACGCTGCCCGCCGGAGACTCCAGACCCTCATCATAGAGCGTCTGGATGGAATCGACGATGAGGACATCCGGCTTTTCCTCCCGGACGGATTCCAGCACATCCCCAAGATTGGTCTCGGAGATCACATACAACTGGTCGCTCTCCACCTGGAGGCGGTGGGCCCGGAGCTTCAGCTGATGCTCCGATTCCTCGCCCGATACATATAATACCTTGGAAAACTCGCACAGGCTGCTGCAAATCTGGAGCATCAATGTGGATTTCCCGATTCCCGGCGCGCCGCCCACCAGCACCAGGGAGCCCCGCACGGCTCCACCTCCCAGCACCCGGTCCAGCTCTCCTATGCCGGTTTGAAAGCGGATCTCCTCGGCCGTTTGAAGGTCTGTCACCGGCCGGGCCTTTCGCACTCCGCCGATGGATGACGATGAGGCGGTCTTTCCCCTGCGGGTCTCCGGCTGCTCCACAATGCTGTTCCACGCGCCGCATGCCGGGCACTTCCCCGCCCATTTGGGGTATTCATTTCCGCACTCTGTACAGTAAAACCGTATCTTGGATTTCATTCCGTTCCCTCATTTGCTAAATATCTTTGGTATCCCGCCGCGATGGATACGGCCAGCGCCGTCTGGTAGGCATCGGTCTGAAGGCGCTCCGTTTCGGACGTGTTAGACAAAAAACCGCACTCCACAATCACCGACGGGCAGGTCACATGCTTCATCAGGTAAATGGAATCCGGTATTTTTTTGGCCGTTTTCCCCTGCTCTGCATTGATGGACTGGTTTAAACTCTCCTGTACGGCACCGGCCAGCTCGGTGCTGCCCTCCGCCCGGTTGTAAAAGGCTTGGGCACCGTGGACAGAGGGGGCCGACGGCATGCTGTTCTGATGAATGCTGATAAGCACCGCTCCTGCTGTCCCGTTGATCTGGGCCACCCGGTTTTTCAGGTCAGATACCTTCTTTTCGTGCAGAGTCTTAGCGCCCTCCGTGTATACGGAGATATCCTCTTTGCGGGTCATCACCGTTTCATGGCCGAGAAAACGCATCACGTCATCGAGGCGCAGCGCCACTGCCAGATTGATGCCGCTCTCTGTTGTTCCATTCGATGCAACAGCTCCGCCGTCCTCGCCCCCATGCCCGGGATCGATGACCACCGTAGCGGGTCCGCTCAGACCCGGGGCAAAGACTGCTGCATTCTGTCCCCTTCCCTGCCACAAGACAACGGCCAACACAGCCACAAACAGACAGAACAGCCCAGCAAGCACACCGTGTTTTTTTCGAATAATCAATACCAATTCATCCACCCCCAAGCATCCTATGGGGGAAAAGCTGTCCAATATGCTTTTTCATAGTATAACATATCTTGGAATGGAATGAAACTCCTGTTTCACAGTCCATGCCCTGCGCATAGACTGGTTTGAACGCACCGCTGTGCGCTCAAAGGAGGAATATGCTTTGCAACCCAATCCCAACACTTGCAGCACGGGCCAGGGCGGGCTCCCCGGCCCCTGTGCTTCACTTGCCTATCCCTTTGTCTCCATGCAGTGCAACAATCCGGAGCGCTATGACCAGAATAAGGCCCTTGCCACCGGAACCTTGTTCCCCGGACTGGATCTGCCGTTTCATGCCGCTGTCACCAGCAACCTGAAGGTAAACACTGCGCTGGCAGAGCTGATGGCCCTGGATTTCGCCATTGACGAACTGGGCCTTTATCTGACCACCCATCCCCAGGATCAAGAGGTTTTGGATCTGTATTGGTCCTATATCAAGCTGGCGAATGAAGGCCGGAAGAAGTACCAGGAGATGTACGGCCCCCTTCTGCAGACGGACCTCACCCCGGAAGAGGGGTATGCCTGGCTGAACAATCCCTGGCCTTGGGAAGTAGGAGGAAATGACTGATGTTTCTATATGAGAAAAAACTTCAGTACCCGGTTCGGATCAAGAACACCAACCCCAAGTTGGCTGCATTGATCATTTCGCAGTACGGTGGACCCCACGGGGAACTTGGCGCCTCCCTGCGTTACCTGAGCCAGAGATACTCCATGCCCTATCCTGAGCTGAAGGGGCTGCTGACCGATATCGGCACGGAAGAGCTGGGCCACCTGGAAATGGTGGGCACGGTTGTGCACCAGCTGACCCGCAACCTGAATGCCGATCAGATCAAACAAGCTGGCTTTGACCAGTACTTTGTGGACCACACCGCCGGCGTCTATCCCGTCGCTGCGTCCGGCTCCCCCTGGAGTGCTGACACGATTTCTGTCTCCGGCGACACCATTGCCGACTTGACGGAAGACCTGGCGGCTGAGCAGAAGGCCCGCCTCACCTATGATAACATTCTGCGCTTCACCGAAGACCCCGATGTCCGGGACGTCATCAAGTTCCTGCGTGAGCGCGAAGTCGTCCACTTCCAGCGCTTCGGCGAGGGCCTGCGGCTATTGAAAGACCGCTTGGATGAGAAGAATGTCTACTATATGAACCCGTCATTTGACAAGTAAATGAGCAGCCGCAAAGGGGTATCACTTGATTGTGGTACCCCTTTTTCTATTGTTTTGCCTTTCTCCATACAATTCTGACGGCGGTTTTCTGGGACAGCTTGCCTTCTTAGAAAAAAGCGGCTAAAATAAAAAACGATATTTATTTGCTATTTATTTTCTACCTGAAGGAGAATCCAGAATGGACATTTGCAAGCTATCCCAGGACATACAAGCTGAGACGGAAAAGATCATTGTGGGAAAATCCGACCGCATCCGCCTGATTATCATGGCTGTGCTGGCCAACGGCCATGTGCTTTTGGACGACCTTCCCGGCGTGGGCAAGACCACGCTGGTGAAGTCCATCTCCCTTGCCTTGGGCTGCCGTTCCGGGCGCATCCAGTTTGTGCCGGACATGCTGCCCAGCGACATCATCGGGATGCAGATTTTCAATCAGAAAACCGGTGACTTTGAAATGCGGCAGGGCCCCATCATGACCAACCTGCTCTTGGCCGATGAGATCAACAGGGCCATTCCCCGCACACAGTCCGCCCTGTTGGAGGCCATGGAAGAGCGGCAGATCTCCATTGACGGGCAGCGCTTTTCCCTGCCCTCCCCCTTCCTGGTGCTGGCCACCCAGAACCCTGTTGAATCGGAGAGTACGTTCCGCCTCCCTGCCGCACAAATGGACCGATTCCTGATCCGAATCAGTATGGGGTATCCCCAGCCGGAGGAAGAGCGGCAAATGCTCCGCAGCCTGGGAGACGAGATTCCCTTTGATACGGTGCGCGCCGTCACAAATGACGCGGAGCTGGTGGAAGCCCAGCGGCAGATTGCCGGCATTTACCTCTCCGATTCCGTGGCGGATTACATCGTGGCGCTTGCGGACAGGACCCGCAGCCATCCCCAGCTGATGATGGGGGCAAGCCCCCGCGCCACCCGCGGCCTCTATCGGGCCGCAAAGGCCTGGGCTGCCATGGAGGGGAGGGACTATGTGACCCCGGACGACGTAAAGTTTTTGGCCCATCCCGTGCTGGAACACCGCCTGATCTTAAAGAGCAGCGCCCGGTTCTCCGGCAAAACCTCCTCAAAGGTCCTGGAGGAGGTTTTGGCGCAAACCGAGGCGTCCCCCTCTCTGGACACACTGGATCATGAGGGATAAACCGATTTTTAGCCGCTCCAGCAACCTGGTCTCCCTGCCGGCTCTGGGGCTGGAACTGCTTTTTTGCGTGTTGGCGGCATTTTTTGGACAGAGGCAGCTGGCCGCCGCACTGATGTTCGTCTTCCTCCTCTCCGGAATCTCCCGGCTGTGGGCCGCTCTTTCATTGCGGAGGGTCTCCGTCTCTGTCTCTGGCGCCAGCCGGGGCCTATTCCCGGGCGAGACGGCTATTTTTGAGATGGAGGTGCGGAATGAGAAATTCCTGCCTGTGATCTGGCTGGAGATTTTCTTTCCCCTGGCGAAAAGCCTCTGTCTGACGCCGGAGGACAGCCGGCCTCCCGATGACTGGGAGGCTCCTGCGCTGGAACGCAGCGGCGCTTCCACCACTCTGGTGGGTGAGCGGCGGTTTTCCTTTCTCCTCTGGTATGAAACCCTCCGTTTTCAGAGCCGCTGGAGCGCAAACTGCCGGGGCGTCTATTCCGTGGAGGGCTGGCGGCTGCGCACCGGCGATGGATTCGGCTTGGCCCAGGTGGAGCGGTCCATCGAAAACGATAGGCGGTTTGCGGTATATCCCAGGCTTATCGACGTGGCGCCGGACCTTTTTTTGCGCAATCTCTGGAATGCGGAGAGCGGCACACGGGGCGTGATGGAGGATCCAACCATCATACGCTCCACCCGGGACTACATGACCACCGACTCCCTCAAGCACATGAACTGGCGCCTGGCGGCTCAGGGACTTCCCCTGACAGTGAATGTCTATGAGGAAATCCTGCCTCAAACGGTCCACTTCCTGTTTGACGGGGAGAGCTTCAGCGGCAGTGCTCCGCATCCGGAGGAGATGGAGGATGCCCTTAGCATTCTCGCCTCCGAGCTTGTATTGCTTTCGGAGCGGCAGGTCCCCTGCGGGCTCAGCCTCTGCCGCGGAGCGGGCTGCGAGCCGGTCAATCTCTTTCCTGCCTCCTCCAGCATTGAGGAGCTGCTGTGTGCTCTGGCCGCTTACCAGCCTATGGAGCCAAAGCGGGACGCGGACTCCGGAAACATCCTTTCGCAGCCTCCCGACTTTGACACGGATGTGCTGTATGAGGCCGCGGGAAGCGTGGGCCGGTTCTATTACATCTCCTATGACATCGCCTCGCTGACCGGCCGGCCGCTGCTGCGGCGGTTGGACCACACCTGTATGTCTCTGCTCACCTACTGTGAGCCGGAGCCTTACGGAGAATTTGAGACGGTGTGCCTTTGCGGCTTAAAGGAGGGTCGGAACCATGCGTGAAAAGAATCCCCTCCCCGCTTTGGCCACGCTGTTTTCCGCCGCCTGCATCTTCTGCACCCTTTACTACCTGATGACGCTGGGGCAGCGGGCTCCGAGCCCCTACTACCCCCAAGTTCTCATGCTCTATGCTCTGGGGCTCTACGGACTGGATCGAGCCTTTTTACACCAAGAGCACACCATGCGCTCCTATGCGCTCCTCAATGGAGGCATGGGAACTGCCCTGTTCCTCTCCGTCCTGCTTTCAGGCAGCGAAACCGGATGGGTGTCGCTGCTTTTTGTGGGGATCATCTGCCTCTGGCTGACGATACTTGGCGCCCAGCTGGCCATGGAGCCGCCGAAGCTGTCCCATCTGATCCTGTGCCTGGACCTCAGCCTGATATTGTTGGTGCTGTTCACCGGCTACCTCTCGCTCACCGGGGCCTCCCCCCTCTGGGGCATTCCCATTGCCGCCGGATGCGCCGCGGCCATTTTGGGCATCATCTCCCACCGGACCGGCAGCCAGATGGGAGCGCGGGGATGGGGAATGGTAGCGCTCATGTTTCTGGTGATCTTTGCCCTGGTTTGGCTGCTGGTCAGCTTTGCAGCCGCTCCGGCGGGCCAGGGATTGGTGGCACTGTGGAGCGCTGCCGTTGCCGGCGTTAAGCTCATAGGGAATCTGATATGGAAGATTCTGCTCTTCCTGTGCTCCCTGATGCCAATGGGCGAGGAAGGCATACTGCCGCTGGAGCCCGGAACCGCCTCCCTTCCCGAGGCGGCGCAGGAGAGCGCGGAGGCGAATCCGGCAGTGCTGATCGTCTTGGCGGTTCTCTGCGCCGCGCTGGGGCTGGTCCTGCTTGTCTGGTTGCTGCGCCAGTTGGGAAAGCTGCGGATTGGAGGAAAGGCGGCACGGGCCATGCCCGCAGCTCCGCTGCGCCGGCGTGTCTCCCTTTTAGCAGGGCTGAAGCGGCTATTAACTTCCTGGCGCCGCTGGATACACCTGCGGCTTCTCCTGTGGCGGATGCGGGACATGCCGGCTGGGGTGTACTATTGCCTGGTCCGGCGATGCCGCTCAGGCCCTTGGCGGAAGAAACCCGGAGAAACGCCAAGGGACTTCCTTCTCCGGCTGCAGCGCGGAGCCGACCCGGAGCTGTCCGCAGCATTGGAGGAGCTGATTCCAGCAGTGGATGAATCGCTGTTCGGCCGCAGTGCGCCGCAGCTTGTTCCCCAGGCGCGGCTGATCCGGCGCCGCATAGGGGCGGCGGTCCTTCATCAGGCCTTCAAAAGTTTTCAAGTGCGGATGAGGGAGTTGAAAAGCATTGAAAAAGATGACTCGCAGTCCATTTCGACTTGATTGATTAATGTGTGAAAAGGGGTATCACTTCACAGTGATACCCCTTTTTGTTCAGCGCAGCAGCTCTTCAAATTCCTCTTCCGTCAGTACGGGAACGCCCAGGTCTTGGGCTTTTTTCAGCTTGGAACCCGCCGACTCACCGGCCACCACATAGGTGGTCTTCTTGGAGACCGATCCGGCGGACTTCCCGCCCCGCTCTTCGATCAGCGCGGCGGCTTCGTCCCGGGTGAATTTGCTCAGCGTCCCGGTCAGGACGAACGTCATGCCGGAAAAGCGGTCATCCACCATCTGGTTGACGCTTTCCATATTGACGCCGGCCTGTTTCAGACGTTCGATCAGATCCTTAGACTGGGGGCTCTGTACCCAGTCCAGGATGAACTGGGCCGTGACGGCTCCGATATCCTCGATCTCCGTCAGCTCCTCCAACGTGGACTGGGCAAGGGCGTCATAGCTTCTGAAGTGGGAGGAAAGCACCTTTGCGGCCTTCACCCCAACTTGGCGGATGCCTAAGGCGTAAAGCAGCCGAGAGAGGTCGTTGCCCTTGGATTTTTCAATGGCAGCCACCGTGTTGTCGGCGGATTTGGCGCCCATCCGCTCCAGCTGGGCAATCTCTGGCGCCTTCAGGTCGTAGAGGTCTGCGGCGTTGGAGACCAGCTTTGCCTCGATCATCTGCTGCAGGACTGCGGGCCCCAGGCCGTCGATGTCCATGGCGTCCCGGCTTGCAAAGTGCGTCAGGTTCTGCAGAAGCTGGGCCGGGCACTCCGCTCCGGTGCAGCGGATGGCGGCGCCGTCAGTGTCCCGGAAAACCGGAGCGCCGCAGACGGGGCATACCTCCGGGAACTGATAGGGCGTCGTCCCTTTGGGGCGCTTGAAAAAGTCCACCTCCACGATCTCCGGGATGATCTCGCCGGCCTTTTGCACGATGACCGTATCCCCGATCCGGATATCCTTTTCCGCAATATAATCCTGGTTGTGCAGCGAGGCGCTGGTAACGGTGGTTCCGGCCAGATGGACCGGCTCCAAGGTGGCCTTGGGCGTCAGCACACCCGTGCGGCCCACCTGCACTGTAATATCCACCACTTTGGAGGGTTTCTTCTCCGGCGGATATTTGTAGGCAATGGCCCACTTGGGGTTTTTGGACGTACTGCCAAGAGATTCCCTGGCCCTCAGGCTGTTGACCTTGACCACAGCGCCGTCGATTTCAAACGGGAACTGGAGCCGCTCTTCGTTCAGCCGCACGATCTCCTGCTGGCATTCAGGCACCTGGGATACCGCCCGATAGGGGATCACCTTAAAGTGCTGGCTTTCCAGGTAGGACAGCGTTTCGGTGTGGGAGGCGAATTCCTTCCCCTCAGCAAGCTGAAGGTTGAAAACCTGGATGTCCAGCCGCCGCTTTGCCGCGGTTTTGGGGTCTAACTGGCGCAGGGAGCCGGCGGCCGCATTTCTGGGGTTTGCCATGAGCGGCTCCCCATTTTGTTCCCGAACGGCGTTGAGCTCCTCAAATACGCTGCGGGACATGTAGACCTCGCCCCGGACGATCAGCTTCGGGAGCTTTTCCGGCAGCGTCATGGGAATTGACATGATGGTGCGCAGGTTCTCCGTGACATCCTCCCCCACCCGGCCGTCGCCCCGGGTGGCACCCCGGAAAAAGGCCCCGTCCCGGTATTCCAGCGCCACGGAAAGCCCGTCGACCTTGGGCTCTACCGTGTATTCCACATCGCTGCCCAACTGATTCTCCATCCGCTGGCAGAACTCTTCCACCTCCTCCGGAGAGAACACATCCTGCAAACTCTCCAGGGGCACCTCATGGGTCACGGTGTCAAAGCCCTCCAGCGTCCGGCCGCCGATCCGCTGGGTGGGAGAGTCCGGCGTGATTTCCTCCGGGTGGTCCTTCTCCAAATCCTCCAGCCGCCGGAGCAGCTGGTCGTATTCATAATCCTGGATGATGGGATCGTCCAAAACATAGTAGCGGTATCCATGCTCGTTCAGCGTATCCCGCAGCTTTTTCATTTCCTCACGATAGTCCATGAGTGTTCTCCTCAATTCCCGTTCAAAATAAATTCCCTGGCATCCTCGTCAATGGGCGCGTCTGAATTGAAATAGGTGTAGGACTCCGGCACCGACCCCACGATCACGGTCTCCGCCACCACAAAGGAGTTGCTCACCTTGGTGGCAGTGGAAAAACCAGGCATCAGGATGCTGGCGACCACATCCACATTGAGCTGAATCTGATGCCGCGTCTGGTTGATTCCCGCGGAGGTAAAGACGTTCTCCAACGATGCCGACGACGACCCCACAGACTGCATTTTAACCGTAATCAGCGGCCCACGGCCCGAGAGCAGCGCGGAACCGGTCAAGCTGCCCAAGGGGATGGACAGCTCCTTGGTGGAGACCTCCGAGAGCTTTTCCAGCACCCGGTCCAAAATCTTGGACTGGAGGCGGTTGAATTCAGCCATATTGCTTTTGACCGCCGTCACCTTTCCCTCGTTGTCCTTTTCAAAAGACACCAGATCGCTGTAGTCGATCTCCCCGCTGTCGATGGTCTGGTTCACTGCCTCCGTAACCACCCTGGTCACCGTGTTGGAGACGCGGGCCGTGGCCATGCTGCTCAGGATGGGCCTGAGTTGGAACGTGGCCGTCAGCAGCGCGATGGCCAGCAGGGCCGACACAAGAAAAAACAGCAGCAGCGCCGATTTCTTCCGGCTCAGCCGGTATCGGTAGAAAAAATATCCGCGCATTGGCCTCACCTCATCATGAAAGCCTATGCAAAGACAGCTTTTCCTTATTTCAAATCATTGACAATGGATTTGAACACGGTTCCCCGCACCATGAAATTGGGGAACTGGTCAAAGGCCGCGCAGGCCGGTGAAAGCGTCACCACATCCCCGGAAACCGCACGATTGGACGCAGTCTCCACTGCTTCCTGAAGGGTGTGGACCTCCACCATCTCCGGGCAGCCCTGCCGATAATTCGGGGCGCCCACCACGGCGGCGCGGATTTGATCGGCCGTAGCGCCGCAGAGGATCAGCAGCTTGACATGCTCCACGATTTCAGGCCCCAACACCCCAAAGGGGATGTGTTTATCATAGCCTCCGGCAATCAGGATGACCTTTTCCGGAAAGGAGCGGAGCCCCGCGATGGTGCGGGAGGGGCTGCTGGCAATGGAATCGTTGTAGTAGCGGACACCCCGGAGGGTGCGCACCAGCTCGATGCGGTGCTCCACACCCTGGAAGGTCCTTGCAACCTCCCGGATGGTTTCGTCGGAGACCAGGCCGTCCACCGCCGCGATGGCGGCCATATAGTTTTCGATATTATGCACGCCCGGCAGAAAAATATCCTCTGTTTTCAGCACTTCACGCTCTACTCCGCCGGAGCGGCAGATGATAGCGTCATCTCGCAGGAAGACGCCCTCCTCCAACTCACAGGTGCGTGAAAAGAGCCGCACACGCCCCCTTGCCTCCTTGGAGAGCTCGTAGGTGATCTTGTTGTCCCGGTTGAAGACGGCCAGATCGTCGTCGGACTGGTGGAGGAAGAGGTTTTCCTTGGCCGCCACATACTCCGCCATATCCTTGTGTACGTCCAGGTGGTTGGGAGCCAGATTGGTCAGCACTGCCACATGGGGGCTGCGCTTCATGGTCATCAGCTGGAAGGAGGAGAGCTCCAGGACCGCCACGTCGTCCGGGCGCATCTGGTCTGCTTCCGCCAGGAGCGGGTGCCCGATGTTCCCGCCCACATAGACCCGCTTCCCCTCTTTTTTCAAAAATTCGGAGATCACCGTGGTGGTGGTGGTTTTGCCGTCGCTGCCGGAAACGGCAAGGATGGGGCAGGGGCAGACTTCAAAGAAGACCTCCATCTCCGATGTGATGACGCTGCCCCGCTCCCTTGCCTCCAACAGCTCCGGGACATCGGGGCGCAGGCCGGGCGTACGGAAGATGATGTCCTGGCGGAGGCCTCTGAGGTATCTGGGGCCCAGTTTAAGCTGGACGCCCATGGATTCCAGGCGGTCAGCCGTTTCTCCCAAGGCCTCCCGATCTTTTTTATCGCAGGCGGTCACAGAAATGCCGGACTTGGCCAGCAGCTCCAAAAGCGGAGTGTTGCTGACGCCGATGCCAATCACTGCTACGGTTTTATCCTGAATGGAGTGGAGATATTCCTGAAGATTCATACGATTGCCTCCAAAAAGCGGGGCTGCCGCCCTGCAAATTTTAACTTAAAAATTATACCATCCCCTCCAGCATTTCGCAACGAAAAGCTGCCTGTATGAGCAGCTTTTTCATTGACTTTTTCCGCCGGATTCGATACAATAAACTATACGAGTAAGACAGGCAGTCGCGTAAGCTGTGCCGAAAGGCCGCTTATGAGGAAAGTCCGGGCTCCACAGGGCAAGAATAACGGGTAACGCCCGCCGAAGGCGACTTCAGGAAAAGTGCAACAGAAATAAACCGCCAAACCGGGTCAAACCGCTTTGGTAAGGATGGAAAGGTGAGGTAAGAGCTCACCCGATGGCTCGAGAGTGCCCATCGCTGTAAACTCTATTCGGAGCAACACCGGTATGGGAGCTATGGTTTGCCCGACCGCTCCCGGGGTGGCTGGACCGTGTTGGCAACAACGCGGCAAGATAGATGACTGTCAGATACAGAACCCGGCTTATAGTCTCACTCGTTCTGTACACGAGGCCGCTGGCGTAATACGCCGGCGGCCTCTTACGTATGGAAAAGCGGGACCGGATCCCCGATCCGGTCCCGCTTTTGTATCAGTCCTGCTGCCAGTTGTGCCAGACGTTCTGCACGTCGTCGTTCTCCTCCAGGAAGTCGATGAGCTTTTCCATGTTTTTCACATCATCCTCGCTCTCAAGGGTCACGTAGTTCTGGGGCACCATCTCGATGTCCGCGTTGACAAAGCTGTAGCCCTTGGCTTCCAGCGCCTTGACCACGTCGTTGAAGGCGTCGGGATCGGTGGTGATCTCCAGGGCCTCGCCGTCCGCTTCAAAGTCAGCGGCGCCGGCCTCCAGGGCGTCCATCATCACGGTGTCCTCGTCCAACTCCCCTTCGGAGTTGTCGATGACAATGACGCCCTTGCGGTCAAAGGACCAGGAGACGCAGCCCACAGCGCCCAGGTTGCCGCCGAACTTATCAAAGTAGTGGCGGACCTCCGGAGCCGTGCGCTGGCGGTTGTCGGTCAGCGCCTCCACGATCACGGCCACGCCGTTGGGGCCGTAGCCCTCATAGGTCACGTTTTCGTAGTTGTCCGTATTGCCGGCGCCCAGCGCCTTGTCAATGGTGCGCTTAATGTTGTCATTGGGCATGTTCACTGCCTTGGCCTTGGCAATGACGGTGGCCAGCCGGGAGTTGTTGTTGGGGTCGCCGCTGCCGCCCTCCTTCACCGCAACGATGAGTTCACGGGCGATCTTGGTAAAGGCCTGGGAGCGCTTGGCGTCCGCCGCTCCCTTGGTCTTTTGGATATTGTGCCATTTCGAATGTCCGGACATAAGTAAACCTCTCCTTATACATAGTACTGAATCACTTCCCGATGGGAAGCGGACAAGGCGATCTCCAGTTCCGGGAACGCCTGTTTTAAAGTATTGATGATCACCGGGCAGACCACATGCTCCGTGGGAAAATGTCCAGCGTCAATCAAATTGATGCCCTTTGGTCTGGCATCCAAAAATTCATGATAACCGAGATCGGAGGTGACGAAGGTGTCGCAGCCGGCCGCCACGGCCTGATCCACAAAATCGCCGCAGGCTCCGCCGCCCACCGCCACACGGTGGACGATCCTTCCGCCGTCCGCATAGCGCAGGCCGTTGCAGTGAAGGCTTTGGGAAACCTCTGCCACAAACTGTTCAAGGGGCACAGGCCTGCTCAGCGTGCCCACGCGCCCAATGCCCTTCTGGGTCAACGGCCCAGGGTCATTCACCCGCAGTGCGGCCGCCAGCGCGTCATTGACGCCGCCTGCCGCCGCATCCAGATTGGTATGCATACAGATGGCGGAAATACCGCCTCTGAGCAGCGCGATCAGCAATCCGCCCTGAGGCGTGTCGCTGCGCACCGTCTGCACTGGCAGCCATTTGCAGTTGATGAGCGGATGATGGGCCACAATGAGCTGGGCGCCGGTCTGCGACGCTTCCCTTGCCACTTCCCGGGTAATGTCAAGGGCCACCAGAACCTTTTCCACCGGCTGGTCCGGATCGCCTACCAGAAGCCCCGCATTGTCCCAGTCCATTTTCAAGTCCAGCGGTGCAAATTCAAACAGCTTTGTTTCAATCTGCCGAACAGTTGGCATTCTCCCACTCCTTTCTCATCTTCTCAAGCTCCTGGACAATCCCATCCAGTTCAACAGCCCTCTCCCGGCCGTCTTTTGCCTGCCGGAGACCCTGTGCCGCACGGCTGAGCTTCCCAATTAAGCTGCTCAGGTACTCCCCTTCCAGCGGGTCCGACGCAAGGGCGATCCCACCGTGGAGCCTGCCGGGAGAAGGCGTCGCCATGCTGCCGCCTTTGGCTTCCAGGATGGGGTACAAAACACCTTTATCCCGCACCAGCCGCTCCCGGGTCACCCGGTAGCCGTGGCCGGCCAGGAAGCCTCGCAGGTATTCCGGCTTGGACATGGGCTGGAGCAGCAGCATATGTCCCTCCCTGGTCCAGGGTGCCCGCTCCAGGATGGAGGCGATGTTTTCCCCGCCCATCCCGGCGATGACCACGGTGTCCGCCTCCTGGGGAGAAATCCCGTCCAGACCGTTGCACAGGCGAAACTCCATCTGCTGGCCGTACTCCCGGGATGTGCGGCGGGCGTGCTCCAGAGGGGACTCATTGATATCGCTGGCAATGGCATATTCCACGACACCGGTTTGCAAGAGCCAAACCGGCAGATAGCCGTGATCCGTGCCAACATCAGCGATCCTTGCGCCGGGACGCACCCAATCTGCGATGGCCTGAAGCCTGGGCTGAAGCTCCAATCTGCGCTGCATCTCATCCCTCCTTCACGTTGACATTTCATCCCTCCGCAGGTTAAGATAACGAAAAGGAGGAGATTTCATGCGGTTGTTTGTAGCTCTTCAGCTTCCAAATCCAGTGAGGGCCTCCCTGCTCGCCGCCATCTGCCGGATGAAAGAGCTGGGCCGGGGCAATTTTACCCGGCCGGAAAACCTTCATGTCACGTTGATTTTCATTGGGGAAACCGAGAATGAGGAGGCGGCCCGTCAGGCGCTTTCCCTGGTACAAGGCGAGGCCTTTCCCCTTTCGATCAGCGGGCTTGGAACCTTTGGCGATCTCTATTGGGCTGGAGTGGAACCCTCCCCTGCCCTGCTGAACTTACAGCGCCAAGTGGCACAGTCGTTCCAAGCAGCCGGATTCCAACTGGAACACAGGCCCTATCGTCCCCACCTGACGCTCTGCCGCCAGTTCCGGCCCTATGGGGTATTCCAGGCCGACAGGATCGCAGTGCATCCGCCCACCTGTTTCATCGAGCGGATCAGCCTGATGGAATCCCTGCGCCAGGACGGCAGGCTCCGCTATCGTGAAGTGGCCGGCCAGCACCTCACCTGATGATCGGTAGAAGACGCATACGGGGAATGGCCCCGTATGCGTCTTGCGGTTATTCAGCGGCCTTGTTGGCTTCCTCATTGACCAGGGCCAGCAGCTTGTCCACATCGATTCCGTGAACCATGCAGGCCTCCTCCACCGTCTCGCCCCGGGAAGAGGGGCAGCCCAGGCAGTGCATGCCGATGGACAGGAAGATGGGTGCGGTTTGGGGTGCTACATCCAAAATATCACCAATGATGGTGTCTTTCGTAATTTCAACCATAGAAGTGTATCCTCCAGTTTCAATTCAATTCGCAATCAACGCATAATTGTTGCGTACCTATTATACCCTGATCTCCATACCATTTCAATAGAAAATAGAGAGAACACTGTCAAAATCTCAAAAAAAGCGTCCGCCTTTTGGCGGACGCTTTTTTAACAGCAAAGATGAGCCGCTGTTTTACTTAGGCGTTCTGCTCGCGCATCTTGGCGAAGCACTCGCTGCAGTAAACAGGACGGTCAGACTTGGGCTCGAAAGGAACTCTGGCCTCGCCGCCGCAAGCTGCGCAAACAGCGGTGAAATACTCACGGGGACCACGGGCAGCGTTCTTGCGGGCATCGCGGCAGGACTTGCAGCGCTGGGGCTCGTTCTGGAAGCCTCTCTCTGCATAGAACTCCTGCTCACCAGCGGTGAACACGAACTCCTGGCCACACTCTTTGCACACTAAAGTCTTGTCTTCGTACATGATCTTTACCCTCTCTTTGATAGAAAAAATATATTGCGTTCAGCTTTTGCTGATCTCGCCGGAATATTGCGCAACCTTGCGCCGGACGCGCTGCACAGCGTTGTCCACAGATTTTGGGGATTTGCCTACTGTTTCGGCAATCTCCCGACACGAAAGACCATCTAAATAAAACCCTAAAATCTTCGTTTCGAACTCGGACAACTGCTTTCGGACGCCGGACAATACGCTTTCTGCGTGTTCCCTGTCGATAATATACTCTTCAGGATTGCGCTGTGCCATATTCCGGGTAGCCGCGGTGTAGGAATTACTCTCAAAGAAGGGTGTATCCAATGGAACCGACTGATTCAGGGGGGAGTGTTTGTCTCTTGTTGCAGCGCGCAAAACAGAATACAGCCGATTTCGTATACAGATTTCTGCGAAAGTCCGGAAAGACGCCTCTTTGGTACCATCATATTCCCGGACTGCCTTAATGAGACCTACCATTCCCTCCTGGGTTAAGTCCTCACTGTCCCCACCGATCAGAAAATAAGGGCGGGCACATGTGCGCACCAGACGGTTGTACCTTGTCACCAAGATTTCCTCCGCCTCCCGGCTGCCTGCGGCAACCAGAGCGCAAAGCTCTTCATCTGTCAGACGTTCAAAAGGGGGATTGGCTTTCTCATTGCGTTTGTACATAACGTATTATACCTGTCTTCCGGTGAAAATGTCAAGCAAATTATCAAATTTACAAGCATGATTTGTTAAAATTTTAGTGATTTTATAAAATCCACCAGTTTCATTGCGCATTTTTCCGCTTCCGACTCCGTTTTTGCCTCCACCATGACCCGGATCAGCGCTTCGGTGCCGGAGGCGCGCACCAGGATGCGCCCCGCCCCGGCCAGGCGCTTTTCCTCCTCTGCCACGGCCTCCTTCAACTCCCCGGAGGCCATGATCCGCTCTTTTACGCCGCCGGAGTGAGGCACCTCCACATTGTGCAGGACCTGAGGGTACTGGGGGCATCCCGAGGTGAGCGCCGAGGCGCTCTTCCCGCAGGCGCTGAGAATCTGCAAAAACTGCAATGCAGTCAGCTCCCCGTCCCCGGTGGTTGCAAACTCGGTAAAGATAGTGTGGCCGGACTGCTCCCCGCCGATGCGGTAGTCGCATTCCAGCATCTTTTCCAGCACGTTCCGGTCCCCAACACCGGTGCAGGTCAGTTCAATGCCGCTGCTTTTGCAGAACTCATGGAGCCCAAGGTTGGACATCACCGTGGCCACCACAGTGTTCCCGTTGAGCTTCCCTTTGCGCTTCATATCCGCGGCGCACACGGCAATGACCTGATCGCCGTCGATGACGCCTCCGGCCTCATCCACCAGCAGGCAGCGGTCCGCATCGCCGTCAAAGGCCACGCCCACGTCGTACCCGCCTGACACCACGCTGCGGCAGAGGTCCTCGAGATGGGTGGAGCCGCAGCGGCTGTTGATGTTGATTCCGTCCGGGTCCCGGTGGATGAAATCCGTATGGGCCTTAAAGCGTCCGAAGAGTTCGGGCGCGGTGGCGCTGGCGGCGCCGTTGGCGCAGTCCACCAAGATCTTCAGGCCTCCCAGGTCGCTTTCGATGGTGGAGGCCAAGTAATCGATATAGTCCCGCTTGAGCTGGCGCATACCGTGGTGGCGGCGGCCGATTTCCTGACGGGTGCGCAGTTTCATGGGCGCTGCGGAGAGCACTTTCTCCTCCACCCGCAGCTCGGTTTCATCGGGCAGCTTATACCCCTGGCCGTTGAACACCTTGATCCCGTTGTGTTCATAGGGGTTGTGGGACGCGGAGATCACGATTCCCGCGTCGGAGCGCTCCTGTACCGTCAAAAAGGCCACGGCGGGCGTGGGGATGGTGCCAAGGGGCTTCACGTCCCCGCCCACGGAACAGATGCCGGCCATCAGCGCCGACTCCAGCATGTCGGAAGAGATCCGGGTGTCCTTGCCAATGGTGATGACCGGGCGGCGGCCCAGGTCCTCCGCCAGGACCACTGCCACAGCCTGCCCCACCCGAAATGCGAGATCGGCAGTCAGGTTTTCTCCCACAACGCCTCGGATTCCGTCCGTACCAAATAATTTACCCATAAAAGGAAGTTCCTTTCCTATTCCTCCAGCAGATAATGCAGCATCTGCTCCGGATGATTTAAAAATTGCCTGGTCAATTGATAGTGCTCCGTCTCCTGGTAGGCCACCGGGCGGACGCTGCTCATCTCATAGAGCTGCGCGCCGGGATAAGCCATCAGGATCGGCGAATGGGTGGCAATCACGAATTGGGAGCCCGCCTCCACCAGGCGGTGCATCTCAGCCAGCAGCACCAGCAGCTTGGAGGGCGACAGCGCCGCCTCCGGCTCATCCAGCAGATAGAGCCCATTGCCCCGGAAGCGGTTTTGCACCAGGGCCAAAAAGCTCTCGCCGTGGGACTGGCGGTGCAGCGAAACGCCGCCATAGCTGTCGATGAGCCGCGGGCCGAAAGAAAACTCGGCGTCCATCTGGTCGATGTTGGTGGCCACGTTGTAAAAGCTCTCCGCCCGGAGGAAAAACCCATCCTTGGGATAACTCCTGCGGGCAGGGGTCAGGTATTCCCCTAACACCGAGTGGGTGTCGTTGGTGGAAAAACGAAAATTCCGGGTTCCGCCTTCGGCGTTGAAGCCGCAGGATACGGCGATGGCCTCCAGGAGGGTGGACTTGCCTGTACCGTTCTCCCCCACGAAAAAGGTCACGGGGCGATCAAAGGACAACACATGGCCCTCCATCAGATAACGCACCGGTGCAAGGCTTAGCAGGTAGGAGTCCTCCGGCAGTTCCTTCCGGAGCTTGATCTGGGCGAGGAAGTTCATGACCCCAGCGTCAACTGGTCCATGGGCGACGCGGGCGCGGCGCCGCCGGGGATGGGGACATGGAGATGCTGATAGGCCTTTTGGGTCACGCAGCGGCCCCTGGGCGTCCTGGTGAGAAAGCCCAGCTGCATCAGATAGGGCTCGTAGACATCCTCCAGGGTGATGGATTCCTCGCCGATGGTGGCGGCCAGCGTCTCCAGGCCAACCGGGCCGCCGCCGTAGTTTTCCATAATGGCGCGCAGCATCCGCCGGTCAATGGGGTCCAGCCCCAGATAGTCGATCTCCAGCGCGGAAAGGGCCAGGTCCGCCACCTCCCTGGTGATGGTGCCGTTGGCCCGCACCTCGGCAAAATCCCGGACCCGGCGCAGCATCCGGTTGGCGATGCGGGGCGTCCCCCGGGAGCGCCGGGCAATCTCCAGCGCGCCCTCCGGCTGGATGGGCACATTTAAAATCCCGGCGCTGCGCGTTACGATCTGGGTCAGCTCCTCCGGCGTGTAGAGCTCCAGCCGCAGCGTGACGCCGAAGCGGTCCCGCAGCGGCGCGGAGAGCTGGCCTGCCCGGGTGGTGGCGCCGATCAGCGTGAACTTAGGAAGGTCCAGCCGGATGGAGTTGGCCGAGGGGCCCTTCCCCACGATGATGTCGATGGCAAAATCCTCCATAGCGGGATACAGGATTTCCTCCACCGACCGGTTCAGCCGGTGGATTTCATCCACAAAGAGGATGTCGTTTTCATTCAGATTGGTCAAAAGCGCAGCCAGGTCTCCGGGCTTTTCGATGGCAGGTCCGGAGGTGATGCGGATGTTGACGCCCATCTCCGCCGCGATGATGCCGGCAAGGGTGGTCTTGCCCAGTCCGGGCGGGCCGTGGAGCAGCACATGGTCCAGGGACTCTGTGCGCCGGCGGGCCGCCTCGATAAAGACGGAGAGGTTCTCCTTGGCCTTCTCCTGGCCGATGTATTCTTTTAAGCTTTTGGGGCGCAAAGACCCCTCGCTGGCATCCTCCTGCAAAAAGGAGGTGGTGACCAGCGGCTCTTCGTAGATATCGTTCCCAAAGTCAATGCTCAATTGCTCATCCCTTTCCGGTCAATACCGCAGGACAAAGTAAGCGACATAGGCCCAGCTCAAAAGACCGTGGAAGATGGCCCAGCCCACCGAGTGCCATGTGGTGTACGAGATTACCATGGCAAGGCAGGAGCCGAAAGTAATCCCTGTTTTGACCGCTTGCTTTTTCTCCATCACTTCACCATTTTCTTGAGACAGGCCCGAATGATCTCTTCCAGCGGAAGGGATTCCGCATCGATCCCCTTCATGGCCGCGGAAACCTCCTGGCTGGAATAGCCCAGCACCGCGAGAGCCGCCGCAGCCTCCGTCGCCTTGGTGGAAAAGGCACCCGCGCTCACCCCTCCCATGGGTACAGCGGACTGCTCTTTTGCGATCTTATCCTTCAGCTCCAGGATGATGCGCTGGGCAATTTTTTTGCCGATCCCCGGGGCCACGGTCAGCGCCTTTTCGTCGCCGGTAACGATGGCCATGGCAAGTGTCTCAGGCGTGCCCACCGACAAGATGGCCAATGCCGCCTTGGGTCCCACCCCGGAGACGCCGATGAGCATTTTGAAGCTGTTCAGCTCACTCTGGGTCTGAAAGCCATAGAGGCCGAACACATTCTCCCCCACATGGAGGTAGGTGTAGAGCCGGGCCCTCTGGCCCTTTTTCAGTGCGGAGAGGGTATTGTTGGTGGTCATGCAGGCGTACCCCACCCCACCGCAGTCGATCACCGCTAAGTAGGGCTGCAGCTCCGCCACCGTGCCATCCAAATAATAAAACATATCAAAACTCCTTAAACCGTGGACTTTGCCTCCGGGTTCTGCTGCAAAAGAGACGTGGCGCTGCGGGCGTGGCAGATGGCCAGCGCCAGCGCGTCGGCCGCGTCGTCCGGCCGGGGGACCGCGTCTAACTTCAGCAGCCGGCGGGTCATATCCATCACCTGGCGCTTTTCCGCCTTACCGTATCCCACCACCGCCTGCTTGACCTGGGAGGGCGTATACTCAAAAAGAGGCACACCGCACTTTTCCGCTGCGTACAGGATCACGCCGCGGCCATGGGCCACGGCGATTCCGGTGGTGATGTTGTTGTTGAAAAACAGCTCTTCCACAGAGATGGCGTCCGGGTGCAGCTGGCCGATCAGCGTCTCCATGTCTGACTCGATCTGAAAAAGGCGCTTGGAAAGCGGAATCCCGGCCGGCGTGGTGATCACGCCATAGCGTATCATCTTTACCTGTCCCCTGCCCGATGCCACCAAACCAAACCCAATGGTGGCAATGCCGGGATCAATGCCCAAAATCAGCATGCTGCGCGCCTCCACCCCAAATTATCATAATTATATCAAATCCCGACTCCGGATGCAACTGAAAAAGGGACCACCGGCCAATTGGCCGGTGGTCCCTTTTCCCTATCGAATCTCCACCGTAACCGGCTGGGCAAACGTCTCCATCCTGGTGAAGGCAGGCTCCAACCAAACAAAATCCTCCGTGCAGTCCACCAGGGGAATCTCCTGGCTGAAGGTGTCCTCCCCGCCCTCCGGGTCGATCCCGGTGCTCCAGGAGCGGATATCATACGAACGTCCCTGGGCGTCATAGAAGGTCTGGCTCCAGAGCTGGTAGAATGCACTTTCCTTTTGCTTCGGCGCCCGGAACGTCAAAATCCAGCCGTTTTTCATCTCCTCCGACCGGATGAATTCCACGCCCTGAGGCAGGAACTCCGCCGTGCACTCCCTCAGGTTCAGCTCTACCTTCTCCCGCTCCTTATCCAGCCACTTGGCCCCGGTGATGTGCAGCGTCAGATGTTCGCTGTTTGCAAAAAAGCTGCTCTCCACCCGGAAGGAGTCCATCATGGGGGAGTCCGCCGTTCCGGTGGCGGTCACTCCGTTGGAAACAGGCTCAAAACGCTGACCCTTCTCATTTTCCAGATAGAACTCCAAATCCTTGAGCCAAGCCGTGTTTTCCGGATCATCCGTGAAATTCAGCCGGATATGGGTGGGATAGATCTCAGCTTCCTGAAGGGTCAGCGTCTGGCCGTCCACCCGGAAGTCCTGATCCACGGTGATCCGCTCCCCTTGAGCCGTATAGTAGGAGTCAAAATGAAGGGAGAAGGTGAACTCCGCCACATACTCCATCTCCTCATGCTCAGGCTGTGTCAGGATGCCGCTCTCTTCGGGTTCCTCGTAGTCCACTTCATGGCTGTAATCCGCCACCTGCATGGTCAGCTGCACACCGTCCGGCATGCTGTCCGCAAAGTCCGCCGTCAGGTAGTTGAGCTCCCCGTTGGGGACGCCGTAGTTGCCGTACATCAGGCTGAAGCCATCCATGGACTCGCCACCCAGGCTGCGGAGCTCCGGCATGATCTCCAGATGTTCATATAGCCCGGAGTCTAAACTGTAAAAGATGATCAGCTGCTTTTGATCCACGATGACGTACTCCACACGGGCGGTGACGTTGTTTTCCGTCTGCTCCTGCTCAATGGGCTGCACATATTCATGTTCCACCGCCGCGCTGAGGGAAGCGGACCAGGCCACGGCCTTGGCCAGCTCCCGCAGCACCGGCACCCTGCCGCAGGCGTAGGCAAAGGTGGGCAGCAGGTTCACCAAGAGCGTAAAGCTTAAAAAGAACGCCAGGGCGCTGCCCACCGGGACGCCCAAGAATCTGCGCAGCCGTTTGTGGGTCCGCAGGCGGGCCTGGGCCCGCTGCACCGTGTAGGCAAGCTCCGGCGGGGCCTGGTTCAGTTCATCCATCAGCTGCAAATATTCCTCTTTTCGGTTCATTGGTGTTCCTCCTCTCCCAATTCCAGGCGCAGTAGGCTCAGCGCCCGGCGCTGTCTTGTGGACGCGGTACCCTGGGGGATTCCCAGGCTCAGGGCCGTCTCCTGCAGGGTGTAGCCTCCGAAATACCGCAGGATCACAACGCTGCGCAGCTCCTCCGGCAGGCGGCCGACAGCCTCCCGAAGCGGCAGCGCGTCGTACTGTTCCGCCGCTGTCTCCGGCAGCATCTCCTCCGGGCTTACACGCTTTCTCCGGCGCAGCTCCTTTTTGCATTGATTGATCAGGATGCGGGTGAGCCAGGTTTCAAAGAACTCCGGCTGGCGCAGCTTTTTCAGCGCCCGCAGCCCTTGGTAGACGCTTTCATCCACCGCTTCCATGGCGTCGGCCTGACTGCCAAGGTATAGATATGCCGTGCGGTAGAGCCGCTCCCGGATGCACTCCACCCGTCCGGCAAATTCCATCTGCTCCATCCGCCCCCTCCTTCCCTTTACCTCTTAGAGTCTGCAAAGGCCCGGTTTGATTGCGGGCTTAAAAATATTTTTGCAAAAGAAACCGGCGCGGCAGATCTGCCGCGCCGGTTGGTTTATGCCCGGGGATGGGCCTTATTGTATACGTCCTTCAGCTGCTTTTTCACCACATGGGTGTAAATCTGGGTGGAGGAGATGTCCGCGTGACCCAGCATCTCCTGGATGGACCGGAGGTCCGCTCCGTTTTCCAGCAGATGGGCCGCAAAGGAGTGGCGCAACGTATGGGGGGTAATGTCCTTCTCAATGCCGGCCTTCTCCTGATAGTACTTGATGATCTTCCAGAACCCCTGCCTGCTCATGCGATCACCGTTCATGTTGACAAAGAGGGCACGCTCATCGGCGTCGGAGATGATCTGGGGGCGGATGTCCTTGACATAGTCCTGCAAAGCTTTTACCGCAGTGTGGTATAGCGGGATGATCCGCTCTTTTCCCTTGCTTTCACAGTGAACCAACCCGGCGGCCAGGTTGAGATCCTCTAAGTTCAGGGAGATCAGCTCGCTGACCCGGATGCCGGTTGCGTACAGCAGTTCCAGCATGGCATGGTCCCGGTACCCCTTGGCATCCACACATTGGGGCTGCTCCAAAAAGAGCTCCACCTCTTTGCTGGTGAGGATCTGGGGGTATTTGCGCTCCACCTTGGCCGCAGCCACCCCCTTTGCGGGAGAGGACTTCATAAAGCCATAGCTGACCATGTAGCCGTAAAAGGACTTCAAAGACGCCACCGACCGGGTGACGGAGGTGGCGGACTTCCCCTTGCCCAGCATCCAGGTCATATAGGTCTTGATGGTCTCCGGCTTTACCTTTTTGAAATCGCTCTGCCCATTGTCCTCCAGATAGGTATGGAACTGGGTGATGTCCCTCAGATAAGAACTGACCGTATTGGCGGAGGAGTGCTTGACATCCGTCAGATAGTCGCGATATCCGGCGATATAATCCGCTGCCAAAAAATCTCCCCCTCTTCTCTCTATAGAATCCGCGCGCAGGCAAGCCGCACCAAGAGCGGCGAAAGATAGACCTCACACAAAACACCGACCAACAGCACCGCCACACATGCGGCAAAGCGCAAAAACCAGGCTGCATCATAGACCACTGGCGCCGACCGCCTCCCTTTTCCAAAGGAAAGGAGCGCCAGGGAGATGGAGTTTCGAAAGGACGGCACCGCCAGCCAAAAATAACAGGGCAGCGTGATGAGACAGCGCAGCCCCAGCACGGCCACAGCCAGCAAAATCCCCTCTTTTCCATAGGCCCCGGCAAAACAGCAGGCGGAAAAGGAGAGAAAGAAGCCAAATGCTGCCGACACCAGCGGCAGCAGCAGCGCCCCAATGGACGCAAAGCCCAGCAAAAAAGCCATCAGCGGATAGCGGAAATAAATCAGCAGTGCCGGAAGGAACATCCCCGTCTCCAGCGATTCACTGATTTGAAAAAACTCACTGAGATAGCGTGTCAGCTCCTGGTCGTTGGATGCCTTGGCGCTGAAGACCTGTCCTAAAATTACGCCGAGTGCAAAACAGAGTGACAGCAGCACAAGGTGAACAGTCTGCCGTTCCTCTGTCCGCCTGCCCAACGGTTTGTTCATTCGATTCATCCGCCTCACCTCGCAACAGACTATGCGGCGGATGGGACAAATAGAAGCTCGGTTGACGTAATTATGGTTCTTTCTAAATATATTGCAATTTTGGCCGATTCGCAAGGCTTATTCTGGAAATTTTCGTTTTTTGTAAATTATCACAAAATATTATGTAAATTGAATTATGTAAACCGATGAAACGAGCATTGCAGCAGCTGTTTTTCTCCTCTGCGGAAGGTCAAGATGTGGGGTGGGCTCCCGATTATGTCCACCAGATGTTGGCGAAGCCGCAGCAGAGGTGCCTCGCGATCATGCGAGAACACCTCCGCTGCGGTTGTCAATGACTTTTCTGTTGTTCCGGGGATTTTTGTGAATAATTACAGCGCCTTCCCCACCTGAGCTCAATGCTTCCTCTTTTTCCGCTTCTTCTTCCCCACCTTGCTCATCCCGGCGGCGCAGCCGCACACCAGCCCCACGGCCAGGAGGAGCCAGCCCTGCTGCGCCATACCGTCAAAGATCAGGTAGCCGGCAAGGAGCACCAGAGCCAAAAAGCCGACTGTGCTTCCCAGCGCCGACGGAAATCCCGCGCCCTTTTTGGCGGCAAAGCGCGCGCCAAGAAACGCGGCAATTCCGCAGCTCACCGTCACCAGCAGTCCAGCACGCTCCTCCGGGACAACGGATTTGACCAGAAGCAGCGCCCATAAAAACTGGAGCAGCAGGTACAGCGCCAGTGATATGCCGATTCCCTTCCCCACTGTGATGGCTGTTTTCCCCTTAGACATAGCATAAAACCTCCCCTGGAATACGCTCTTTGTAAACAAGCATATTCCAGGGGAGGCGTTTTTAGAAGAATCAGTCCTGTTTTTCCTCTTCTGGAGCGGGGATTTCATCCACGGGAGCTTCCACAATGCTCTCCTCTTCTTCGGGGATATCATCCTCATCCTTTTTCTTCTTGCCCTTGACCGGCTCGGTGGAGGCCTGGACGCCGGTGGTGGAAACCGCCCACTTGGTGAGTTCAAGGCGGACGCGGTCCTCGCTGGTTTCAATGACGATGGTGTTCTCGGTGACCAATACGATCTTGCCCACGATTCCGCCGATGGTCGTGATCGTATCGCCCTTTTTCAGGCTGTTGCGCATCTGCTCCGCAGCCTTTTTCCGCTTATTCTCAGGGCGGATCAGCATAAAGTAAAAGACTGCGATCAGAACTACCAGCATCAGAATGGAAGAAGTTTGTGAATTCATTCGAAAGGCTCCTTTTTCAAAATCAGTATGTCTATTATATCCAAGCGCGGAAGGATTTGCAAGCCTTTTGTCAAATCCGCTCCTCCAGCCTCCCGCTGTACCTGGCACGGAATGATTCGAAGGTACCCTCGTCCAATGCATTCCGGATTTTTTCCATCAATTTGTTATAAAAATACAGGTTGTGCATCACTGCCAGCCGCAACGCCAGCACCTCCTCCGCTTTAAAGAGGTGCCTGAGATAGGACCGGGAAAAGCTGCGGCAGACTGGGCAGTCACATTCCGGGTCGATGGGGAGCGGATCGGTTTTGTATTTTTCATTCTTCAGGTTCAGTGTCCCGCTCCAGGTGAACAGCTTGCCATGGCGGGCGTTGCGGGCCGGCATGACGCAGTCAAAAAAGTCCACCCCTCTTGCCACCCCCTCAATGATGTTGGAGGGGGTCCCAACGCCCATGAGATAGCGTGGCTTTTCTTGAGGCATATGGGGCTCCACCGCGTCAATGATCTCGTACATCACCTCCGTGGGCTCCCCCACGGCAAGTCCGCCGATGGCGTAGCCGTCACAGTCTATCTTGGCGATCTCCTTCATGTGCCATACCCGGAGGTCCGCGAAAGTGGCGCCCTGGTTGATGCCAAAGAGCAGCTGGCCGGGGTTCACCGCATCGGGCAGGGCGACCAGCCGGTCATGCTCCGCCTTGCACCGCTCCAGCCAGCGCAGTGTCCGTTCACAGGACTGCTTGGCGTAATCATGGGTGGCGGGATTCTCCACGCATTCGTCAAAGGCCATGGCGATGTCCGAGCCTAAGTTGGACTGGATCCGCATGGATTCCTCCGGCCCCATAAAAATCTTCCGCCCATCCAGGTGGGAGGCAAAATAAACCCCCTCCTCCCTGATTTTGCGCAAAGAGGACAGGGAAAACACCTGGAACCCGCCGGAGTCGGTGAGGATGGGGCCATCCCAGTCCATAAACTTGTGAAGGCCTCCCATGGCCCGCACCACGTCATCCCCGGGACGGAGGTGGAGATGATAGGTGTTGGAGAGCTCAATCTGGCACCCGATCCCCTTTAAATCGTGGGCTGAGAGGCCGCCCTTGATGGCCGCCTGGGTTCCCACGTTCATAAAGACAGGGGTTTGCACCGTACCGCCATGGGCGCAGGAAAAGGTACCGCGCCGGGCGCGGCCATGGGTTGTGATCAATGTGAACATAGTCAAACTCCTACGCTAAACTTTTATAAAAGGCCTTCAGCTCCGCCTTTTTCTCAGCCGACAGCTCTTTCTTGGAAATCCCCTCCACTGCGGCCTCCAGGGCCGAGAGCTCGTGCAGGCACGCCCCTGCGTCCGCCTGGGCGCGGATCCTGATAAACGCCTCCACGGCGCCGCACCGCCGCAGCGATTCCGGGCTGTCAATGCCCACGCTGTTCAGATGCCCTGCCAGCACAGGGCCAATATTGGGCAGGTCAGTCAATTTCATAGACTCGTACTCTCTGGTCAGTAGTTCAATGAATGAACATGGCGTCGCCAAAGGAGAAAAAGCGGTAGCGCTCCCGCACCGCCTCCTGATAGGCGTTCAGAATATACTCCCGCCCGGCAAAGGCGGAAACCAGCATAATCAGCGTGGACTCAGGCAGGTGGAAGTTTGTAACCAGTGCGTCCATCACCTTAAACCGGTAGCCGGGATAGATATAGATGTTGGTCCACCCCGCGCTGGCCTTCATGGTGCCGTCGGGAGCGGCCCAGGATTCCAGTGTCCGGCAGGAGGTGGTGCCCACGCAGATCACCCGTCCGCCCCTGGCGTGGGTCCTGTTGATGAGGTCGGCTGTTTCCTGAGGGATGACGCAGTACTCGCTGTGCATCTCGTGATCCTCGATGGTATCCTCTTTCACGGGGCGGAAGGTGCCCAGCCCCACGTGGAGCGTCACATATCCCACGCCCACGCCCATCTCCGAAATTCTGCCAAGGAGCTCCGGCGTGAAGTGGAGCCCTGCCGTCGGCGCCGCGGCGGAACCTACAACCTTGGAGTACACGGTTTGGTATCGCTCCTGGTCCTGAAGCTCCTCCTTGATGTAGGGCGGCAGAGGCATCTTGCCCAGGCGCTCCAGCACCTCCAGGAAGATTCCCTCGTATGCAAAGCGCACCAGGCGGTTTCCGCCCTCCACCTCACCCACGATCTCAGCCGTCAGCTCTCCATTGCCGAACCTGACGCGCTGGCCGGGGCGGAGCTTTTTTCCAGGGCGCACCAGACACTCCCACACCTGCTCCCCCCTGTCGATCAGCAGCAGGATTTCGCAGGCGCCGCCGCCTGGCAGCCGCTGGCCCAAAAGACGGGCGGGCAGGACCCGGGAGTCGTTGAGAATCAGGCAGTCGTTGGGGGAAAGGAATTGGGGAAGCTCAAAGAAGTGCCGGTGCTCTTTCTCGCCGGTTGCGCGGTTGAGCACCAGAAGGCGGGACTCGTCCCGTTTTTCCAGAGGCGTCTGCGCAATCAATTCCTTGGGAAGGTCAAAATAAAAGTCCGAAGTTTTCATGCTTTCTTCCAATCTCGGGTGTCACCAGATGGAAACGCCCGTATAATAGAACTGTAAGATATCCTCGCAGCGATATCCCTGCTCCGCCATGGCCTTTGCACCGTACTGGCTCATCCCCACATTGTGGCCGTTCCCTGTCCCTGTGATGGTAAAGCCCTCGCCGGAGGGGACGGAGGATGCGGAGGAGGCAAGACGGCTTGTGCCCGAAGAGGTGATGACATAGGCGCTCTCGCCGCTGTAGCGGCCCACGGTCCCGTCCCCTGAGATGGTATAGGCTCCGCTGAGAGAGGAAAGGCGGGTAGATGCGTTGTTCACATAGCACCCGGAGGCCGGCGCTCCCCCGCTGCCCCCGGCGATGTCAAAGCGCATGCTGCGTACCGATTTATTGTATGTACTGCTGTAAAACACCGTCCGGCAGGTTTCCCGGGAGACGGTCAGATCCTTTCCGGAACTGTCTACAAAAGTCACCTTACATACATTGCCCATATTGGTGCGTTCTGAGACATACACATTGACAATTGTTCCGATGGAATACCCTTTGGCCTGCAAAATGGAGGTGAGCTGAGATGGGGTATAGGTGACGGTATACTGGTAGTTGGGGATGGAGATGGTGCCCTCATAGGGGTCCTGTTTCCCGATCAGATAGGCTGTGTCCCCGCCCCAGACGTTGGCCGCATCCTCAGTGGCGCCTCCGTCCGAGGCGTGGTAGACCGCGTCGATGTAGCTGCCGTTGTAGTAGAGGCACTGCCCCGCTGTCTCCTCCACCGCCCGGTTGCTGTTGGAGGTGGCGCTGGCCGTACCGCGGTAGACCTGGCAGTCGGTTCCGCTGCAAAGGTCAAACCCATAGGAACCCAGGTGCTTTGTGGTCCTGGCGCCGTAGGTCCTGGCGCAGACCGCCTGGGCCTTCAGGGCCTCCAGGGGCCAATCCCCGCTCATCTCATAAGGGATCACGCCCTTGACATAGTCATCCAGGCTGACCACGTTGATCACATTGATCCTGCCGCCTGTGACGCGCTGGTATTCAAAGGCGCCGTAATAGCGATAACCCTTGAACCAGGTGATGGGATTCGCTGCGCCCTCCGGCCGGATGCCGAGGCTCCTTGCGCCATAGCAGTCGAATTGGAAAAGAATCTTGGAGGTTCCGGTCACGGTGACGCTCACGCCCGTGCTGCTTGGCTCGGCCACATCTCCGCCATAGCTTGCGGCGGCCGACTGGGCCTCCCCATAAGAGGAGTAGGACCCGACCCTTGCATAGAAGCTCCCGCCCACATAGGCGGCAAACCCGTCATAGGCGCCGGCGGCCGACTGGGCGCTTTCATAGGAGGGGTAGCTTCCCGGGAGCTGCACATGATATCCCCCGATCACAGAGAAGGCTCCGGAGGGCGCGGTAGAGGAATAGGTGCCGTCAGAGGCCACATAGATGTTGCCGTCCTGGGTCATGGATACGGTGGTATAGGAGGTGCTCCCCAGCGGCACGAAGCCGCGCCCCTCGTCAAAATACCCAAAGGAGTACCCCGAACCGTTGCCGGTGTAATTCTCCAAATTGGCGGAATACAGGGCGTCGGAGCCGTAGCGAAGCCCCACCTTCAGTATGTCGTTGACGGCCCCAAACGCACTGACGCAGGTAAGGCACACCAGCAGGGCGCCCAACGCGGCCGCAGTCCAAAATCTCTTCATAGCGCCTCCATTGATTTTCTGGTTGACTCCCGGAAAGAAGTGTGCTACCATTAGGCAAATCCGTTGTTTGGTGGGCGAACGTTTGTCCGCACTACAAAAACATATCATTGATACTCTGTACATTATAGTACAAAAAACAACCCCATTTCAAGCAAAATCGACAAGAATCTTTCCATGAATTCAGAATTATTTTTACATAGGAGGAAGTACGCATGAAAAAGTATCAGGTTGGCATCATCGGAGGCACAGGAATGGTGGGCCAGCGGTTCATCACTTTGATGGAAAACCACCCCTGGTTCCAACTGACCGTGATCGCCGCCAGTGCCCGCAGCGCCGGAAAATCCTACGAAGAAGCGGTGAATGGCCGTTGGGCATTGGAACAGCCCATGCCCGAGGAAGCAAAGAAAATTGTGGTCATGGACGCCGAGGCGGATGCGGAGAAGATTGCCGGGCTGGTGGACTTCTGCTTCTGCGCAGTGGACATGAAAAAGGAAGAGATCCGCGCCCTGGAAGAAAAATACGCCAAACTGGAGTGCCCCATTGTCTCCAACAACAGCGCCCACCGCTGGACCGACGATGTGCCCATGGTGGTGCCTGAACTGAACCCCGAGCACATCCGGATCATCGACGCCCAGCGCAGACGCCTGGGCACCAAGCGGGGCTTCATCGCCGTCAAGTCCAACTGCTCCCTTCAGAGCTATGTGCCCGCGCTGCACCCGCTGAAAAAGTTCGGTCTGGACCGGGCGCTGGTCTGTACCTATCAGGCCATCTCCGGCGCCGGCAAGACCTTTGAACGCTGGCCGGAGATGGTGGATAACGTCATCCCCTACATCGGCGGCGAGGAGGAGAAATCCGAGCAGGAGCCCCTGAAGCTGTGGGGCCGCATTGAGGGCGACCGGATTGTCAAGGCCGAGGGCCCCTCCATCACCGCCCAGTGCTTCCGGGTGGCCTGTCTGGACGGCCACATGGCGGCCTGCTTCATGAAGTTTCAGGATCAGGTTCCCTCCATGGAGGAGATCAAGGCCGAATGGGCCTCCTTCCGCGGCCGGGCACAAGAGCTGGAGCTTCCCTCCGCGCCAAGGCAGTTCCTGCACTACTTTGAAGAGAACGACCGGCCCCAGACCCGTCTGGACCGGAACCTGGAGCACGGCATGGCGGTTTCCATCGGCCGGCTGCGCCCCGATACCCAGTACGATTATAAGTTCGTCTGCCTCAGCCACAACACCCTCCGGGGCGCTGCCGGCGGTGCAGTGCTGTTAGCGGAGCTGTTGTGCAAGGAAGGATACATCAGCGCCAAGTAAGCTTTACAAAAGAGAACGCGTGCGTCTGCGAAGTTGCGGGCGCACGCTCTTTTTTATCATAAAGGAGTGTATTGATTGTGAAGGAACCTATCTTTACAGGATCTGGCGTAGCAATTGTGACGCCGTTTACCAAAGCCGTGGTAGACCTGCCAGCCCTGGGAAGGCTCATCGACTTCCAGCTGGCCAACGGGACGGATGCGATCATAGTCTGCGGCACCACCGGCGAGTCTTCCACCATGACCTACCGGGAACGGATGAACACCATCGAATACTGTATCGAGCATGTGGACGGCCGGGTGCCCGTGATTGCCGGGACCGGCTCCAACAGCACGGAAAACGCCCTGGCGCTGTCCCGGGACGCGGAGGCGGCTGGCGCGGACGGCCTGCTGCTGGTCACTCCCTACTACAACAAGGCCACGCAGTTGGGGCTGATCCGCCACTTCAACAAGATCGCGGACGCCGTCGACATCCCCATGATCCTCTACGACGTCCCCTCCCGCACCGGGGTGGGCTTCACTGCGGAGACCTACGCCGCCCTGTCCAAGCACCCCAATATTGCAGGTGTCAAGGAGGCCTCTGGCAATTTCAGCCTCATCCAGAAAACCCGCAACCTCTGTCCGGAGGACTTTTACATCTGGTCCGGCAACGACGACGAGACCACCTGTATCTGCGCCTTGGGCGGCGTGGGCGTCATCTCCGTGGCGGCAAACGTGATGCCCAAGGAGATGCACCTGCTGACCCATCTGTGCCTGACGGATCATTTCCAGGAGGCGGGACAGCTCCAGCTGCACCTCAAGGAGCTCTGCGACGCACTGTTCTGCGAGGTGAACCCCATCCCGGTGAAAACCGCGCTGAACCTGATGGGATATGGAGCCGGTGAACTGCGGCTGCCTCTGTGCGAGATGAGCCCGGAGCATCTTGAGCAGCTCAAGCACGCACTGAATACTTACCATCTGCTGAAAAAAGAGAGCTGAGGCATTGCCTCAGCTCTTCTTCATGCTTGTACCTGCACTTTATGGAACACCTTTTTGCCTTTTTTGATCACCATGCCAGCGCAGTCGTCCTTGGTGTAGGACTGGGCCGCGTCGGTAACCTTTTTGTCGTTGACGCTGACTCCGCCCTGCTGGACCAGGCGGCGGGCCTCGCCGTTGGAGGCGCAGAGCCCGCAGGCCACCAAGAGGCTCAGTACACCGATCTGGCCGTCGCTGAACTGGGCGTCGCCCAAGGTGGTGGTGGGCATGTGCTCCGTGTCACCGCCGCCGGCAAAGAGGGCCTTGGCGGCCTCCTCGGCCTTTTGGGCCTCCCCTTCCCCGTGGACCAGCTTGGTCAGCTCATAGGCCAGAATCTCCTTGGCGCGGTTGAGCTGGCTGCCCTCCCAGTGATCCATGGCGTCGATCTCGTCCAGGGGCAGGAAGGTCAGCATGCGGATGCACTTGAGCACATCCGAGTCACCCACATTGCGCCAGTACTGATAGAAGTCGAAGGGGCTGGTCTTGGCGGGGTCCAGCCAGACGGCGCCGTTGGCGGTCTTGCCCATCTTCTTGCCCTCGGAGTTCATCAGCAGCGTGATGGTCATGGCATAGGCGTCCTTGCCCAACTTTCTGCGGATCAGCTCCGTGCCGCCCAGCATATTGCTCCATTGATCGTCTCCGCCGAACTGCATGTTGCAGCCCACGGTCTGGAACATGTGGTAGAAGTCATAGGACTGCATAATCATGTAGTTGAACTCCAGGAAGCTCAGCCCCTTCTCCATCCGCTGCTTGTAGCACTCGGCCCGCAGCATGTTGTTGACGGAGAAGCAGGCGCCCACCTCACGCAGCAAGTCCACGTAGTTCAGCTTCAGCAGCCAGTCAGCGTTGTTGAGCATCATGGCCTTGCCCTCGCCGAACTCGATGAAGCGCTCCATCTGCTTTTTGAAGCAGTCACAGTTATGCTGGATGGTTTCCGGCGTCATCATGGACCGCAGGTCGCTGCGGCCGGAGGGGTCGCCGATGTATCCGGTTCCGCCGCCGATAAGGGCGATGGGCCGGTTGCCCGCCATCTGCAGCCGCTTCATCAGGCACAGCGCCATAAAGTGGCCCACGTGGAGGCTGTCCGCTGTGGGGTCAAACCCAATGTAAAAGGTGGCTTTTCCGTTGTTGATCAGCTCTCTGATCTCCTGTTCATCCGTCACCTGGGCAATCAGGCCGCGGGCCACCAGCTCCTCATAAATCTGCATGTTTCTCGTCTCCCGTCTTCTCGTTGTAATACGCCTCGATCAGGCGCACCGTGCCGTCCCGAAGCAGCATGATATTGGTTTCATCCAGTTCCGTATCCTTTGGCGTATGGATGCGGCTCAAGTAGTATCCCACGCCCTTTTTCCGGTGGAACGCGCCCACCGCCACATGGAAGGCAAATTTCCGATGGTCGGAGGGGTAGTAAACCAGCCCCTCTATGGTCTGTTTGACCACCTTCTCCCCCACCGGCTGATAGCATTGCTCCAGATTGTCCAGCAGCTGGCCGTCCCATCTGGATTTTTTAGAGGGCATCAGCAAAATGTAGTCGCCGTCCCCCACGCAGTCAAAGTTGAAAAATACCTGGCTCCCGATTTCCGCGGAGTGCTTCTTTTTATACTTGGACGCGCCGGCCATCCCCGCCTCACTGTTGTCAAAAAAGACAAAGGCCACGTGCTTCCGAAGCGGCTTCGGCAGGGCCTGGGCGATGGAGAGCACCGCCAGCACGCCGGAGGTGTTGCTGTTGGCATTGTTGGGGTTTGCCGGGCCGCGCACCATCATCCACAGGCCGAAAAACATCAGCGCCACAAAGAGCGGGACCGTGGCGCCCGGCGCGTCCATCAAAAACGTGGGCAGCACGGAGAGCACAAACGCGGCCGCCGCCATCAGGAGCACCGTGGCCACCGGGATCAGCACGGACAGCAGCAGATTGGTGGGCGATACAAACCCAATGCCCCGGGGGCCCGTGTCGTAATGGGCCGTAAACACCAGCTCCGCGGTTTCCGGCCGTCCGGCGATTACATTGTTGGTGCCCATCCCATAGGTCTCGACCTCAACGGGGTAGCCCATCTTCCGCAAAGAGCGGGTCAGCCACTCCCGGAACGCCTGCTTCTGCGCCGCGGTTTTCCGGATGGGAAAGACGTCCAAAAGCTGCTTTCGCATGGTCTCTATTTTTTCCAATGGTGCAACCCCTCTTTATAAATTTCCGCCTCGCGCATCAGCTCTTCCGCGCTTTTAAGCAGCGCGGGCGTGATGCGGCTGCCGCCGGTGATCCGGGCAAGCTCTGCCTTGCGCTGCTCGGAGTCCATGCAGATCACGCGGGTATAAGTACGGCCCTTCTCCTCCCCTTTTTCCACGGAAAAATGGGTGTCGGCCATGGCGGCCAGCTGCGGGAGATGGGTCACGCACAGCACCTGTTTGCCCTGGGACACGGCGGCCAGCTTCTCTGCCACCCGCTGGGCTGCCCGGCCGGACACGCCGGTATCCACCTCGTCGAACACCAGCGTGCCCACCCGCTCCTGCTCAGCCAACACGTTTTTCAGGGCCAGCATGATCCGGGCCAGTTCGCCGCCGGAGGCGATTTTGGAGATGGGCTTCAAATCCTCACCGGCATTGGCCGACATGAGGAAGCGAACCTGGTCCATTCCGGTGGCATCCATCTCCTTCGGCACAATCTCGATGGAAAAACGCACCTTTCCCATATCCAGGTCCCGGAGCTCGCTCAAAATCCGCTGCTCCAACTCGCCCGCCGCCGCCTTGCGAACCTTGGTCAAAGCTTCCGCCGCTTCCGCTGCCCTCTTCTCCGCCGACCGCAGCTTTTTTTCCAGCTGCTCCAGCGTGTCGCCGGCCAGTTCGATCTCGCCAAGCTCGCTCCGGCAGCGGTCCAGGTACTCCAGCATCTCCTCCACCGTGGAGCCGTATTTCTTTTTCAGCCGGTAGAGCTGGTCTGCCCGGCTTTCCAACGCATCCAATTCCGCCGGGGAGAACTCAAAATCCTCTTTCAAATCCCGGACAATCTCAGCAAGGTCATATACTTCACTGCGCATCTGGGACAGGCGTTCCGCAAGCTCGGCAAGCTGCCCGCCCAAGTTTTTCACACCGGCCAGGGCCATCTCCGCCTCCCGGATCTGGGCCAGGGCCCCAACGCTGTCGTCGTCGCCGCTGAGGCAGTAATCCGCTCCGCTGAGGGCAGAGATATATTTTTCACTGTTGCGCAGGATGTCCCGCCGGGCGTTCAGCTCCTCTTCCTCCCCAGTTTTCAGGTTGGCCCGCTCCAACTCATCGATCTGGAAGTGGAGGCTGTCCACCTTTCTGGCCTTTTCCGCCTCGTCCATCTGAAGGGAGCGAATCTTGTGGCGCAGCTCCATCATGGAGGCAAAGCAGGCGCCATACGCCTCAAGCTGCGGCCACACGCGGCCGAAGCGGTCCAGATATCCGCAGTGCTGCTCCTCGTCCAGGAGCTGTGTGCCGTCGTGCTGGCCGTGGATGTTCAGCAGTTCATTGCCGATCTGGCGCAGTTGGGCCACGGTGACGGGCCGGCCGTTGACCCGGCAGAGGTTCTTTCCATCCGCCATGATCTCCCGCTGCAGCAGCAGCGCGCCGTCCTCGTCCGGTGTGATGCCGTTTTCCACCAATCCGGGCAGGTCCGACGGCACCCCGGTGAACTCCGCACTGACAAAGGCTTTGCCTGCCCCGGTACGGATCAGGTCCCGGGAGGTGCGGCTGCCAAGGACAGCGCCCAAGGCGTCGATAACGATGGATTTGCCGGCGCCGGTCTCGCCGGTCAGGGCGTTGAACCCAGGCTGGAAGGAGATATCCGCCTCCTGGATCACCGCGATATTTTCAATGTGCAGCAGCTGAAGCATGGTCTCCCTCCCCACTTAAGATGATCGGATGGATCAGAGCATCTCTTGTATCTCCTTGCAGAATTCATCGGCGCTTTCGTTGTCCCGCATGATGATGAAGGCGGTGTCGTCTCCAGCCAGGGAACCAACCATAAAGGGGAACTCCATACCGTCCATGGCGGCGCAGGCCGCCGACGCAAGCCCTGGCATGGTCTTGAGTACCACAATGTTCTGGGCACTGTCGATGCTGGTGATACTCTCCCGGAAAATGGTCCGCAGGCGCTCTGCAAAATTCAGCTTCGTCCGGTTGCCCGAAACGGCGTAGCGGTACATCCCCTGCCCCATGGGCTCCTTGATGAGGTGCATCTGCTTAATGTCCCGGGAAATCGTGGCCTGGGTGCTGCGGATTCCCGCGTCCTGCAGGCGGGTCAGAAGCTGCTCCTGGGTCTCAATATTCTCCGAGGTAATGATCTCCAAAATTTTTGCCTGCCGGTCATTTTTCATCCTTTTGTCCTCCTGCGAGCAGTTTCTTTTCGAATATCTCACTGAAGCTCTTCCCGGACAAACGGACAAGCTTCAATTCATGCTTGGACTGACGGACCTGGACCACGTCGCCGGATTTCAGCAGAAAGGCCTTTCCGCCGTCTACCGAGAGGTAGACCGGCTTCCGGCCCGACTCCACCGGCCATACGGTCAGCGTGTGCTCTGGGGAAAGCACATAGGAGTTGAACCGCATGGAGATGGGGCAGATCGGGGAGACCAGCAGATTCCGGGCCGTGGGCTCCACCACGGGGCCGCCCGCGGACAGGGAGTATCCCGTGGAACCGGTGGGCGTTGCCAGGACGATGCCATCGCCCCGTACCTCCACCAAGTCCTTACCGTCGGAGGAGACATGGAGCTTGATCACATGGGCCACGGCGCCTTTTGTGACAGAGGCCTCGTTGAGCGCCAGGTTGGTGTAGATCTGCTTCCCATTGCGCAGCACGGCCACATCCAGCATCATGCGGGATTCCACCGCAAAATTCCACTCCGCCAGCTCCCGCAGCCGGGGCATTTCATTTTGTTCCAGTTCGGAGATGAACCCCAGGCTGCCCAAGTTGACGCCCAACATGGGAATCCCCCGCAGTGCGACCGCTTTCGCCAAATGCAGGATGGTCCCGTCGCCGCCAAAGGCGAGTACCATATCGCTGTCTCTCAACTCGTGCTGCAGGGGAAGCATGTTGAGCTCCGGGTCCCGGAAACGCCCATCATCGCTGAAAGGCAGACACACCACGGTTTTCAATCCGGTGCCTTTGAGCAACTCCAGCGCCGCCTTGGTCCCGGCAAAGCCCTTGTCCCGATAGGGGTTGGGGCAGAGTATCACTTTTTTCATTCGTTCCCCTCCTTCAGGCACCGATGGGACTCTTCCACCAGGGCCTTCAGGTCAAATGACGCCTGTTCGCCGCCCTTTTGCAAATAGCCCAGGTATTCGATGTTCCCCTCCGGCCCCCGGATTGGGGAGTAGGTCAAACCAAGAACTGTAAAGTTAGATTCCTTTGCGTGATTTAGGAAATGTTCCAGCACTTCAAGGTGGACCGCAGGATCCCGGACAACGCCCTTCTTTCCCACCTTTTCCCGGCCGGCCTCAAATTGCGGCTTGACCAGCGAGACCACATGGCCGCCGTCTTTCAGCAGGCCCCAGAGCGGAGGAAGGATCAGCTTCAGTGAGATAAAGCTCACATCCACCGACGCGAAATCCAGCTCATCCGGTACCTCGGTATGGGTGAGGTAGCGGGCGTTGGTCCGCTCCAGGCAGACCACCCGGGGATCGGAGCGCAGCGACCAGGCCAGCTGGCCGTATCCCACGTCCACAGCGTAGACCTTTGCCGCGCCGTTTTGCAGCATGCAGTCCGTAAAGCCTCCTGTGGAGGCGCCGATGTCGCCGCAGACCGCGCCGCTCAGTGAGATGGGAAAAGAGGCCATTGCCTTTTCTAATTTTAACCCGCCGCGGCTCACATAGTTCAGCGCGCTGCCGTGAATTTCAATTTTTGCATCCCTTGGCACCGCGGTGCCCGGCTTATCCACGCGCTGCTGATTCACGAAGACCAGCCCGCTCATGATGGTGGCCTGGGCCTTTTGGCGGCTCTCCTGCAGCCCAAGTTCCACCAGAAGAACATCCAATCTGGTCTTTGCGCTCATCTGCACTCCTCCAATACCGACTCCACAATGCCCCGGGCATCCAGCCCATAGCTGCGTTGGAGCTCCGCCACCGTCCCTTGAGGGGCAATGGTTTTTCCAAGATTTTTCAAAATCAGCTTCTCCGGTGCCCAGCCCTCTTCCGCCATCATGGCGGCAATCCGCTGACCAACGCATCCGGCGCCGAAGGAATCCTCCACCACCAGCAGGCGGCGGGTGGCGCGTACAGAGCGCATCAGGCAGCCCTTCTCCATGGGGGCGATGCAGTTGAGCTTGAGCACTTGGGCGGAAATGCCCTGGCGCTCCAATTCCTCAGCCGCTTCCAGCACATTGTTGATCAGCGTCCCATAACTGACAAGGGTGATATCCGTTCCCGGGCGCAGGCAGACGATCGGTGCGCTGCCGCTGTCGTCGCGATACGCGCCCTCCCCTCCCCGGGGATACCGCACCGCCACAGGGCCTTCTATTTCAAAAAGGGCCTGTTCCAGCATCTTGCGCAGCTCCGCGTAATTGGAGGGACAAAGCACCGTCATATTGGGGATCTCCGGCAGAAACAGCGCATCCAAACTGCCGTGATGGGTTTCGCCGTCGGCGCCCACAAGCCCGGCCCGATCCACGGCCAGCACCACGTGGAGGTTGGATAGGGCCACATCGTGAATCAGCATATCGTAGCTGCGCTGCAAAAAGCTTGAATAGACTGCAAACACGGGGATCAGGCCCTGTTTTGCCATGCCCGCCGCCATGGAAACTGCATGCCCCTCGGCAATCCCAACATCAAAAAAGCGCTCCGGCAGGGTTTTGGCAAAGTGGTGGAGCCCCGTCCCATCCTCCATGGCCGCCGTGATGGCGCAGACCCGCCCATCCCGCTGGGCATACTCTGTCAAAGCGTTGCCGAACACATGGGAGAAGCTGTTGATCTCCTTCTTTTTCACCAGGCCGGTTTCCGGGTCAAAGGGCGCGATGCCGTGGAATTTGCCGGGGTCCTGCTCCGCAAAGGGATATCCCTTGCCCTTGATTGTATTCACATGGACCACCACCGGGCGGTTCAATTCCTTTGCCCACTGGAGCACATGGCACAGCCGGTCCAAGTTGTGTCCGTCCACCGGGCCAAGATAGGTGAAGCCCATGTCCTCAAAGAGGGTGCTTCCCGGCCACAGTGTCTTTTTAACCGCCGTCTTGATCCGGTGGTTGAACCGGTATACTTTCATGCCGAATTCACTGTTCCCCAGGGCGTTCCGATACCACTTTTTAAAATGGTAGTATCCAGGCCGGGTCCGCAGGCGGCTCAGGTGGTTGGACATGGCCCCCACATTGGGGTTGATGGACATGCCGTTGTCATTGAGAATCACAATCAGCGGTTCGCCTGACTCGCCGGCGTTGTTGAGCCCCTCATAGGCAAGGCCGCCGGTCAGGGCCCCGTCGCCGATCAGGGCGATCACCGTGTAGTTTTCTTTCAGCAGCGTCCGGGCCCGGGCCATGCCCAGCGCCACAGACACGGAATTGGAGGCATGGCCGGCAATGAAGGCGTCATGGCCGCTCTCATAGGGTTTGGGGAATCCGGACAGCCCGCCGAATGTACGCAGCGTGGAAAAGAGCTCCTGGCGTCCGGTCAGAGCCTTGTGTACATAGCACTGGTGGCCCACGTCAAACACCAGCCGGTCGCTGGCCGTGTCAAATACCCGGTGCAGCGCCACCGTCAGCTCTACGGCACCCAGGTTGGAAGCCAGATGCCCCCCTGTTTTCGACACCTGATCCACCAGAAAACGGCGCAGCTCCACGCAGAGCCGTTCCGTCTCCTCCCGGCTCAGGGCCTTTACATCCGCAGGGGAATGGATTTTCTCTAATATCAAAACTCGCGACTCCCTTCCGGTCAGCGGCGATGAAACATATGCAGTACTTTGGCCACCGCAAACACCACGCCGGTGCTGTTTTGGATGGCAAAATTCTTGCCCAGGGCCTTTCCCCCGATGGTCAGCCCGGAGATCAGGGCGGTGAAGCCCACGGACAGCAGCAGGCCGTTTATGCTGAAGGCCTGGTGCAGACGCGTCACGATGACGGCGGCCGTGGTGCCGCTGACAATGCCGCAGATATCGCCCACCACGTCGTTGCAGAAGCTGCTGACGTGGCTTGCGTTGCGCAGCAGCGACAGCGCCTCGGCGGCGCCCTTTTCCTTGTGTGCCGCCATGGAGTGGAACGGCCGCTCATCCGCCGCGGTAACAGCCACGCCCACCACATCAAACCCGATGCCCAACAGGATAAATACCGCCAGCACCAGCACCGCCAGTAGGATCCCTGCGCCCTCCAATGCCGTCTCCGACAGGAGGCTCAGGGCCGCGGAAAGAGCCACAGACATGAAGAAAACCCGCAAAATCCACTGATATTGCGGTTTTTCATTGCCCTTATTCCTTCGTTTTTGATCTTTGTCCAACAGGAAACTCCTCCGAACAGGATGATAAATGCTAAGCAGCGGCAGCTACAGAGGTAAATCTTACGGCTTAGGTACGGGTTGGATTTCCCCATGGCGCGCCTCTCGTTGCCGATCAGGTGGTTTCCCTTTCAGCGCCATGCCGCAATGTCGCCAGATGCGATACCCGACTGCCACTTAGTCCGCACTGCAATCCCTCTGCTTCCCTCGTTAGGACAGCCTAGGTGATTTCCACAACAGTCTAACCGTTTCTTAGCCTCTTTTGCAGGCAAGGTTTCAGGGCAATAGCACCCAGCCCTGGCCGGGGCACAGGTGCGTAGATTCCCATTCGCCAGACCCACTCAAGGCAGGCTACTCTGCACACAGCGTTTGGGAGCGGACGCTCCGTCCACACCGCATTGCAGGTTCAAATCTGTTTCGTACACAGGCCGGTTACCACGCAGGGAGTACGTCTGTGCACAAGAACAGGTCTCCACAGGAGCAGGGTCGGGATTCCCATGCCATTGGAAAGCGCCCTACAACTGCAAGCGCATTGCAAACGCGCTTCCCCCCAGCACCCACCCGAAACTGGGCGTAACAAGCAGGCACCAGGGGTTTCATCGATGTGCCCTTCAAAGGATTTTTAGGCCCTTCCTGGAAAACGGCAGTTCTGACTAGAATACTGCGCCGCTGACTTAGCACATGTAGTATACCACCTCCGGCTGAAATATGCAACGTATACCGTATATCCATTTGTGAATTTTTTCTGAAAAATCATGCATAAAAAAAGCCGGCCACAATGTGGCCGGCTCCCGCGATCACTGTGTCCTGTCCGCCAGATAATCTGCGAGGCGGAATAAAAACGCATGGTTGGGAATGGGCTCCACGGCGGCTTTCGCCTGCTCCGTGCACGCACGGATGGCTTCACCGCAGCCCTCCATGCCCAAAAGGTCCACAAAGGTCAGCTTCCCCTCTTTTTTGTCTGAGCCGATCGGCTTTCCAAACGCCTTCTCGCTGCCGATCACATCCAACATGTCGTCCCGGATCTGGAAGGCCAAGCCCACCTGGGAGGCATACTGCCTGGCGGCCTGACGCATCCACGCCCCCGCTCCGGCTGCGGCGCAGCCCATCTCCGCTGCAGCGGAGATCATGGCCCCGGTCTTCAGGCTGTGCAGGAGAGTGATGTCCTCCCGGCTTGTGAGATGGTGCAGGGTATCCAGCACCTGCCCCGCCACCATGCCGTCAGCCCCGGCGGCCCGGGCCAGGATCAGGGCACAGTCCGCCCGGTTCTCTGCGGAAAGGTCCTCCGCGGAGAGGATCAGGCGGAACGCCTCCGGCTGCAGCGCGTCTCCGGCCAGCACCGCCAGCGTCTCACCAAACATCTTGTGGTTGGTCAGCTTGCCACGTCGCAGTTCGTCGTTGTCCATGCAGGGCAGGTCGTCGTGGATCAGGGAATAGGTATGCACCAGCTCCACAGCGCAGGCCACCGGCAGCGCTTTGTGCCAGTCCATGCCGCAAAGGTCTGCAAATTCCAGCGTGAGGGCCGGGCGGATGCGTTTGCCGCCGGCCAGAAGGCTGTAGCGGATGGAGGCATAGAGGTCGCTGTAAAGCGGCTCTCCCAAAAAGAGGCTTTCCAAAAACCGGTCGGTCTCCGTGCGGTAATCCTCGTACTGGGGGGAAAATTTATGATTGCCCATCGGTATCCTCACTTGCAAACGTATTTTCCACCGGCGCGCCGTCCGGCCCCTTCATCAGCGCGACCACCTTCTGCTCCGCCTCGTCCAACTGGAGGGCGCAGGAGGAGGCCAGCTTCGTCCCCTCTTCAAAGAGCGCCAGGGAGTCCGCCAGCTGGGCGTCCCCCTTTTCCAGAAGGGCCACGATTTCTTCCAAACGGGAGATTTTCTCTTCGAATGTCTTTTGTTTCATGACTGCTCCTCCGTTTTTTCCACGCGGCACAAAAGGCCGCCTTCTCCCAGGGTCACATGCACCCGGTCACCTGCCGCCGCATCCCGGGCGGACTTCAGAATCTCCCCCTGCTCCGTCCTTGCCACGGCATAGCCGCGGCCCAGGACCTTCAGCGGGCTCATGGCGTCCAGCGCCGCGCTTAAGGAGGAAAACTGGGCCTTTCGCCGGGACAGGGACTGGGCCTCCACATCGGCCAGCCGCTGCTGGAGATGGGCCAGCAGCATCCGCTTATCCTGGATGTAGGCCGTCTGGTCCAGAAGAACCCGCTTACGCCGCAAGCCGTCCAGCTTTTGCCGCAGCATCTGGAGCCTCTGGGACTCTGCCTGGGAGAGACGGGCTCCGGCGCTTTGGAGATAGCGCAGCAGCTCCGCCATATCCGGCACAGCCAGTTCCGCCGCGTTGGAGGGCGTGGCCGCCCGCAGGTCCGCCACAAAGTCGGATATGGTCACGTCCGGCTCATGGCCCACGGCGGAGATCACCGGCAGCTCCGATTCATAGATGGCCCGGGCCACCCGCTCGTCGTTGAAGGCCCAGAGGTCCTCCATGGACCCGCCGCCCCGGCCGGTGATGATCAGGTCCCCTACTTTCCAGCGGTTTGCATAGCGGATGGCGCCGGCAATTTCCGGCGGCGCCTCCGCGCCCTGGACCCGGACAGGCAGCAGAATCACCTTGGCAATGGGGTAGCGCTTGCGCAGAATACGGATCATATCATGGACCGCCGCTCCGGCGGAAGAGGTGACGATGGCGATCTTCTCGGGGTAGGGCGGCAGCGGCTTTTTGTGGGAGGGGTCAAAAAGGCCCTCCGCCAACAGCTTGGCCTTGAGCTGTTCAAAAGCCACATAGAGGTCCCCCACGCCGTCTGGGGACAGCTCCGTGCAGTAGAGCTGGTAGGCGCCGTCCCGGGGGAAGACGGCCACCCGTCCGCAGGCGATCACCTTCATGCCGTTTTCCGGCCGGAAGCGGAGCTTCGCGGCGCTTGCGCGGAACATCACGCAGCGCAGCGCCCCTTCGGCGTCTTTGAGTGTGAAGTAATGATGTCCCGATGGGTACATTTTATAGTTGGAGAGCTCGCCGCGCACATAGAGGCGGTTGAGCTCCGGCGCCTGGTCCAACAGGCCCTTGATGTACTGGTTGACCTGGGATACCTCGTAAATCCGCTGTTCCTGCAAAGCTTGTCCCTCCCCTCTTCCTGAGAAAACGAAAATCAGAGCGCAGCAAACCGGCTCGCTGCGCTCTGTGGCTCTATTGTGAAACTTCCTGCCGGACGAAACTGCCCAAAATCCCGTTCATAAATTTTACGGTTTCCGGGGTCTCGTATTTTTTGGCGATCTCCACCGCTTCGTTGATTGCCGCGCCGTTGGGGATCTCCGGCATATAGAGAATCTCATACATGGCCACGCGCATAATGGCGGAGGCCACCAGCGGAATCCGCGCGAAATTCCATCCCACCGCATATTTGGCGATGTAACCGTCCAATTCCGCTGCATGCTCCGCAACGCCGCCCACCAGCGCACGGATATAGGCCGCCTGCTTGGCGTTGGGCGACTCCTGATAGAGTGCGTCCTCCGTCGCAAGGCGGGAAAACGACTCGGGGGTCAGGCGGCTCTGGAGCAGCTCCTCCACGGTTTTGTCGGTGAAATTCAACTCGTAGGAAAGATGGATTGCGATCTCTCTTGCGGTATTCCGCGTCATAGTCAATTCGTCCTTTTCTCTTTTGTTGACGTTACAGGCTGATCCCGGTCACATGAACGTTCACGGTGCTCACAGAAAACCCGGTCATCGCCTCCACGGCGGAGGAAACGGCCTTCTGGACATTCTCGGCCACCTCGGGAATGGCGTGGCCGTAGGAGACATTGAGATACAGCTCCAAGGTGATGGCATCCTCGGTGACGTCCAGTTTAACGCCTTTGGCCAGACCCTTTTTCATCAGCTCCGACACATTCCCGGCGCTGGTGGACATCATACCTGCCACACCTTCCACTTCCCGGGCGGCGGACACGGCGATGGCGGCAACCACATCTTCGGAAATATTGATGCTTCCGCCCTCTTCCAGGTGGGTCATATATTCTTTGTTATCGCTCATTCGCTTACTCTCCTCTGAACAATACGTCTTTTGTGACATGCATAGTAAGGGATTCTATTTGTGTATTTTATCACGCCGCCCTGTAAAATACAACCTCTAATTTGCCGGCAGGATTTTGATCTGATCCGCCTTGTACCCGGTTTCCGTCATGGCGATATCGGTAATTTTTGCCACATCCTGGGCCGTCAGCTCTCCGGCATCGGGAGGCGCCACCACCACGCTGAGGCTGTCCGCGCCCATGAATGCCACGCAGTCGGTGTAGCCCTTGGCGGTGACCAGGTTTTCAATCTGGGCCTCCTGAAGCGTATAGGACGCCAGGGCCTGAATCCCCTCGGAGGCCGCGTTCAGCGTCTCCTGGTCCGCGTTTTCCTCCTCAGAAGCTTCTTTCAGCAGGTTCAGCGCGTTGTCCCTGGCCTGCTGGCGGGTCAGCCGGGCCGTTGCAAAGTAATCGGAGCCTTCTCCGTAGACCGCCGCCTCGTCCGTGGGCTCGCCGTCAGTCTCCGTCTTGCTGACCAGGGTGGATTCCCCCAGGGTCTTGGTCTCCACCGCCTCGCCGGGGTCTGCCACATTGCCGGCGTATTTCCAGTTCAGATATACCGCCGCGCAGACAAAGAGCAACACCGTAGCCACTACCATGTTCCGTTTGAAATTCCTGTTCATCGTACGTCCCCTTTTCCAAATTATCACTGACATTTGACCACCGTAATCCGATCTGAGCTCAGCCCGGTCAGGGCGGCAACCGCCTGCGTGAGCGCTAACTTTACCTCCGGGTTTGCCCCGCCCTCACAAACCACCAGCGCTCCCCGGTAAACCGGGCAGGTGTTTTTTGTGATGATCGCGCCTTCTCCCCCGCCGCTCTCTGAGAGCACCACGGTCTCCGAGCGGCGCTGGTAATCCTCCGGAGCCTCCGTGGCCCCGCTGTAGCTGAGTTCCGTATCCTGTGCCAGGGCCTTTTCCCCAGTGGAGTCCAACGTGAGCATCAGCGTCAGGTTCCCAACGCCGCTGATTTTTGAGAGGATCGACTGCATCCGCTCCTCGGTCTCCTCAAGGGTGGGCTCCTCCGCAGTTGGCGCGGCGGTGGGCGCTTCCTTTTCCCGGTTTCCCGAGGGCCAGGCCAGCAGCGCCACACCGGCCAGAATCACCAGCACCACGTATTTGTAGCGGTCCCACAGCGACCGCACCGCGTCTTTTTTGATTGCCTTCATCCTTTTCATGTTCCTTTCCAGGTCTGCTTTTCCCTGGGGATGCCTAACTCCTGCTCGATGTAGCCGGCCAGCTCCTCTGAAGTTTCTCCGCTCAGCGTCAACTCCGTGGGACAGGGCGGGTCGTCGCCCTCCACCTTGACGGAAGGCGTGCATCGAACCCCCAGTTCGTCCGCTTTGTCTGAGATATATGCTTCCGTTTTCTCCTGTATGATTGTCCGGAGGTTTTTTTCATTTTCCGCCTCGTAATCGGCCTGCTGGGACTGGATTTCAGCCTCCCAGCGGCTGAAGTCCAGGGAGAACTCCTCCGGCTGAATCTGAAGCAGCGGCTGGAGGATCACCAGCAAAAGGGCCAACCCCCCGGTGAACCGGGCGATTTTCCGGATGGACCCCTCTGGGATGATGCTCTCTGCCACCGACACCAGCACCGTGGCCGCCACAATGCCGGTCAGCCAGCTTCTCAGCGCCTCAATCATGGAACCACCGCCGCCACGGAGGAAAGGAGGGAGATCAGCAGCAGCAGCGCGCAGGAGCCGGTCATCCCCAACACCAGGCCAAAGGCGCCGCCCAGGCCGCTCAGCAGCTTCACCAGGGGCGCAATCCCCACCGCGCCGGAGGCAAAGGCCGCTAACTTATAGAGGAGGTACTGCACCCCCAACTGCAAAAACGGGACCAGGCAGGTGGCCATCACCACCAGCATGCCGAAGATGCCGATGGTGTTTTTCAGCATGCCCGCCCCAGCCAGCACCGTCTCCGAAGCCTCGGAGATGATGCCGCCCACCACCGGGACCATCCCGGAGATGGCGGTCTTGGCCACACGGACAGTCAGCGCGTCGGCGGCGCCGGAGATGATGTGCCCCACTCCCAAATAGGCGGTAAAAATCAGCAGTGCGCCGCTGAGAATCCAGGTAATCACCTTTTTCAGCATCTCCGCGATCCCTCCCAACGGGTAATCCGGCAGCATCACCCCAGCGGTCAGCGCACCGATGTACAGATAGGTCATGGGGATCAAAATGCCATTGATCAGATTGAGCAGCAGGTCCACAAAAAACACGGTGGCCACCTGATGCACTGTGGCGGTCCCCACCGACCCGCAGGCCGCTGTCGCCGCCGCCAGAGTAGGCAGCAGCGCCTTAGAAAACTGGTTGAGCTCCTCAATGGTTCCGGCGCCCAGGCCGATGAGCGAGTCAATGCTGCCGGCGGAGAGCAGCGTGATGGACAGCGCTCCGGCCATGGGCACAAAGTTCCGGATCCGGCTGCTTGCTGTGCCCTGGAAAAACCCGTCCGTCAGGCCGCACAGCAGCACCACCATCAGCAGCAGCACCAGGTTCCGCACCCGGGAGCGCACGATGGCGCCCAACTGATCCTGCACGGCCTGTCCCATGCGTCCAATCCCCTCATTGAACGCGCCCACCCCGCTGAAATCCATGCCCTCCAACAGCTCCTGCTCAGGGGCGGCGTCCGCCAGATCGTCGGGAACCTCAGCTGCCGCGGTCGACGTGCAGAGCACGCACGCCAGCAAAAAACAGATCACAAATCGTCTCATAGCAACTCCAACAGCAGCTTGATCACCGACCGCAGCAGGGGCAGCGCGGCAAGGATGGCGCAGATGGCTCCAGCCGTCTCCGTCAAAGAGGCCAGGGCCGACTCGCCCGCATCCCGGCAGAGGTCACTGCCCACTTTCGCCACAAGGGCGATGCCGACGGTTTTCAGAAGCGGTGTAAATACCGCCTGAGGCACTGCCGTCTCCTCCGTCAATTCCTGTAAAAACTCCAGTATCTCCCCCGCGTCCTGCAGCAGGCAGAGCAGGATCACCGCGCCCACCGCCAGCGTCAGGAGCAGCGCCGTCTCCGGCGCGTTTTTCTTCATCAGCAGTCCCAGCACGGCTCCGACGATGCAAAGGACTGCCACCTGGGCCATCCGCTCCATCCTATTAAAAGTGGAACAGTGTCTTGACCAGTTCAAAGAGATCGCTGATCTTCTGCACCAGCATCATCAGGACAATCACCAGCCCGGCCAGCACCACCATCAGCCCCTGCTCCTCCCGGCCGGAGCGGATCAGCAGTTGATTGAGAACCGCCACCAAAATGCCAATCGCCGCAATTTTAAAGATCAAATCCACATCCATCGTCAAGGCCTCGCTTCTGTAAAATTTGGACATGCTCCACTCTATGAGCGCGTGGGGCAAGATATGCCTCAGAGCAGCAGGATCACCAGAAACAGCGCTCCGGAAGCGCACAGTGCCGTGCAGAGCTTCTCCCGGTCCTTCTGCCGGTTCCGATCCGCCTGGGCCTGCCGGCGCAGCTGCTGGGCCGCCCAGGTGAGGTGCCTGCGCACGCTGGCCTCGTCCCCGTCCAGCCGCAGCTCCATCAAAGTACGCCGCGCCGGCCCTGAGAAGTGGTGTGCTGCCTCTTCCCGCCAGGCCTGTCCCAAATCTCCGCCCCGGGAAATCCGATCGGCGACGGCGCCAAAGAAAGCGCCGGTGAAGCGGTGGGAGACCAGCTTTTTCAGAAGCCGGGGCATGGGCGTCAGGGAAAGGGCGATCTCATTTTCCATCTGCTCCAAATCCGACGCCATCTGCTCCACCAGCCGCAGCTCCTGACGCCAACGCCTCACCGTGTCGTACCAGCCCCAAAATCCTCCGGACAGGATCAGGAGGCACCCCGCCGACCTCAGCATGGCAGCTCTTCCACCTGGTAGACGCGCTCCGCTCCCTCACAGCGGATGAGGACCGCCCGGTCAAATACCCGTGCATTCAAGAGCTGATGATAGAGGGGCTTTTGCATGAGTTCCTCTGTTCCCGCGGCGTGGATCGTGGCCAGGAGGGAAACGCCGCAGTTGGCCGCGGAGGCCATGGCCCGGATATCCTCCTCCATGGTGATCTCATCCACGGCGATGATCTGCGGATTCATGGCACGCATCACCATGGGGATGCCCATGGCCTTGGGACAGCCGTCCAGCACATCCGTACAGCTCCCCATGTCCATCTGAGGCTCCCCCTGGCAGCACACCGCGATCTCCCCACGCTCGTCCACCACGCTGACCCGGTGGGAGGGCCGCCCCTCCCCTCCGTTGGACAGGCACCGGACCATGTCCCGCAGCAGCGTGGTCTTCCCCCCTCCCGGCGGCGCCAGGATCAGGGTGCTTTGGAATACGCCCTCCTCAAAGAGCTGAGACATGAGCGGCTCGGCAATCCCGATCTTCTCCCTGGCGATGCGGATGGCCACGGAGGTCAAATCCCGCAGGTTGGTGTTGACGCCGTCCCGCAGAACCGCTGTGCCGCAAAGCCCAATCCGGCAGCCGCCCCTGGCGCTCAGATATCCGTTGCGCAGTGATTCCACCGCGGAGTAGCGGGAAAATTCCGTGGCCATATTGACCACTGTCTCCAAATCCTCTCCGCTTACCTGCTCAGTCCAGGGCCGCTGTTCCCCCTCCGGCGTCAATATGGACAAAGGGCGGCCCACCCGCAGGCGAAATTCCTCTGCCTGCTGCTTGACCTCTTCCGGCAGGTGGTTCACCTGGGTCCGCAGGCGCATGGGCAGGCACTCCGCCGCCTGCTGAAAACATGTCATTGCAGTCCTTTTATATTCCACAGGACTCTCCCCTTTCCTCTGCACTCTACTCTATGAACGCTCGTCCCACTCTATGACGGAAACTTTCGGCTTTCATTTCGGTATAAAAAACCCGCCCGCCGAAAATCGGCGGGCGGGAGGCTGCTCTGTTATTTGCAGCAGCAGTAGGCCTTCGTATCCTCGTAGTTTTCAGGGTTGCGGATGGTGTTGGGCGGGAAGAACTCGCCGGTGGGGAATGCAATGTTGCGGAACAGGTCGCAGGGATCATCGCCGGAATTCCCACTGGCGCACTCCTTGTTGGGCATGCAGTAGTCGTACACGGGCACCAGCAGCTGGGTATCCCGCTCCAGGCGGACGATGGAAAACTGGCCCAGGGTGACGTAGACCCGCTTGCAGTCGTCGCCGCTGCAAAGGTCGGCGCCGAAGCAGCTGGTGACGCAGCAGGGGATCTCGCACAGGTCGCAGTCGCAGCAGCGTCTGTCGCAGCACTCCGTCAGCTTGGCATCCAGCACGATGGGATCCACGGCTTCCACCACGGCAACCGGCATGTTGCTCTTCTCCTTCATCTGGCGGTCCATATCGCAGACGCGCACTTCAGAGGAGAAAATCTTGGCGCTGCCTTCGCTGCCAAAGAGGATCACCCGCTTATCGAACACGCACAGGCCCTCCACCTCAACGGGGCGGGGGCAGCTCAGATAAGCCTGCAGGGTGACGCGATAGAAAAAGCGCATATCGACGGTGTAAAACCCGCGGTTAAAGGACACGGGCTCCACATCCACATAGACGTGGCACAGTTCGGCGGTGCCGCCCTTTACGTTCAGGGCGCGGTTGATCGTCTCCACAGAAGACAGCGTGGGATAGAAGCGCAGGTCCTCAACGCAATCTTTGTCTCTGCAGGAATCGAAGATTTTTTTTGTGTGAATGCAAACAGCCTCCCGAGGGCCACAGTTTTCATCAACAGGGCCGGGCATGACTTTATCAGGCATCTCAATACCTCCTAATAAGTAACTGAGTTGAAAGAAGGACTCTTTCAGTCCAGTGTATGCGCCTGCCCAAAAAGCGTGAGAGGAGCGGATGCCCCGCTCCTCTCTCCTATGGTATCAGTTCACTCACTCTGCGGTTACCGCGCTGTCCAGTCCAACAATACAGACATATGTGGCGCCCCGGCCCAACGTAAGCGGCGTGCCGTCCTCCAGGGTGTAGGAAAAGGGATCCGTCCTGCCGGGCTTGCTCCAGCGGATGGGCACGGACTTGCCGCCGCAGCAATACATCCCCTCGCCGCCTGAGCTCAAATCCACGGAAATGCGTCCCGCACTGTCTCCGGAGATCAGGCTGATCCGCGTCCGCAGCACCAGCACGTTGGTCACAGACACCTGCTCTCCCGTATCACCGTCCACATAGGCGCTGTTGTACTGGCCCACCAGATAGGCGCCTTGATCGGCGTCATAGTCGAATGTCCCCGTCTTGGACTTTGAAAATTTTACGCTGACGTGTTCCGCCGCGCTGCCGCCCGCCGGGGTGCCATCCTCTGCAAATGCCATCTCATACCGGTATCCGTCCTCGTGCTTCAACGCATAGCGCCCTCCGGCAAGATAGTCCTGAATCTTCTCTCCGGAGGTCAGCAGGCTGTGCTCATACCCTGCGTTCTTTCTCCGCTCCGGATCCCGCCAATACATCTCCTGCTCGCTGCCGCCGTTGACCCCGTCCAGATTGTCCACTCCCCACTTGGGGATACAGGAGTAAGCCTCCGGGCTGCCGCCGGCATGTACCAAAATCGCATCGTGGCCTAAGGCGATCTCCAGGTAATAGGCTCTTGTACTGCGGATGCTCCCCAAGTCGCCCACGCCGTCCAAGTCCTGAAAGACCGCGAGCATCCGGGTGATGCCGCCCTCGGCGAGCACCTCATAGATGATGTCCGCCTTGGAAACGCCCAACTGTGGGAGGGACGCTTTGAGGTTGTTCAGCATTACCGCCACCGGACGGTCGTCCGCCTTTTCCGGATCAATCCCCATTCCCGTCAGCGGATTGCGTGCAGCGGGCTCCTGAGGCGGCTCCGGCTCCTGAACCGGATTTGACTGAAGTGAGGCCGCGGAGGCAATGCCTTGACTGGAAGAGGACGTCCCCTCCTCTTTGCAGGAGACAAGGGTCATCATCATGAAAACTGCCAAAATCAGGCCAAGCATTCGTCTGCTCATACGGTAGCCGCCTTTCTACAGAGTATGCGTCCGCGGAAATTGTCATATTTTGTATTTTTCTTATCATACCAAGGATTTGACGGGTTCGTCAAGGGAATTTGGCAAAAGGGAAATTTTTGCTATACAAACCTGCGCCTTATGCGCTATAATATGATCATAAGCTGCGGTGAACAAACGCGGCACTCTCGTCTCCAGGAGGCTGAAAGCGTGGCAGGGTTTGGTTTTATTCGGGACAAATTAGAGATCAAATTTTTGATCCTCTATATAGCGGACAGAGTGATTGAGCCAATCCCCTTCGACACGGTCCTGGAGCTGACGCTGTGCGATGACGGGATCGATTACTTTGATTTTTCAGACTGCCTGGCGGACTTGGTGCGCACCGGGCATCTGACCCTTTCCGAGGACGGCCTCTACGCCATCACGGACAAGGGCCGGCGCAACAGTGAAATCTGCGCCTCCAGCCTGCCCTATTCCGTCCGCATCCGCACCGATAAAAACGTATCCATCTGCAACCAAAAGCTCCGCCGCAAAAGCCAGGTGAAGGCATCCACAAGCCGCAGGCCCAACGGGACCTATACCGTGACGCTCTCCCTCAGCGACGACGTGGGCAGCGTGATGGAGCTGGACCTGATGGTGCCCAGGGAGGAGATGGCGCAGGAGGTGGAAAACCGCTTCCGGACCAATCCGGAGGGCCTCTACTCCGCTCTTCTGGGCACGCTGCTTGGGGACGGAAAGAGAACATAACAAACAAGGGGCACCGCGGATAACCGCGGTGCCCCTTTTCTTTTTTACCTACTTGATGACGATGTTCTCCCCGCCGATGGTCTCCCGCAGCTCCTCCAAAAGCGCACGGTGCAGCAGGCAGTTGGTCCCAAAGAGTTTGCCCGTGTCCGCCATACGCATCTTCACCGGCGTAGTGCCGGGAAACATCTGGAAGACCAGCTTCATGTGCTCGAATTCCGGGCTCTGGGCGCCGGGGAAGCGGAGGTAGAGCACCTGGCCGTCCAAGACCTTCCCATCGGTCCTGCCGGCCGGGGCCTCTTCCGGGAGCCCCTCCCGCAGGGGCTGAATGGAGTCGGCCATGATCTGAGGCGATTTTTCATCCCGCACGGAAAGCCGGCCTTTGACGATCACCACCTGGTTTTCCTTCAGATAGCTTCCGCAGGCTTCCAGCACCCGGGAAAAGCACAAAAGCTCCATTGACGCCGTGTCGTCCTCTACCATCACGTAGGCCATCAGGGAGTTGTTTTTCGTGGTCTTGGTCTTGCTGGAGGTCACCACGCCGGCGATGGTGACGCGCTGGTCGTCGGCAAAGCGGGCCGGGCCGGTCTCCTGGGCAAAATCCTCCAAAATGGAGGCAATGGACACGGCGCCGGACTTTCTTGCCAGATCCCTGTAGTCGTCCATGGGATGGCCGGAGAGGTAGAGGCCCGTGCTGTCCTTCTCCATGCTCATCAGTTCCGAAGCAGTGTACTCCGGCACATCCGGCAGTTGGATGTGCCCTGCCCCTGAGGGCTCGGAGGCGCTGCCGAAAAAGTCCAGCTGGCCCTCCAGGTTTTGGCGTCGGCTGCTGGCGATGGCGTCCAAAACCCGCTCATAGACCGCCATCAGCTGGGAGCGCCGGGCCCCCAGGGAGGAGAATGCGCCGCTGCGGATCAGGTTTTCCACCGCCCGCTTGTTCATATCGCTTCCGGTCATCCGCTCGCAGAAATCCTGGAAGGAGGTAAATCTCCCCCGCTCCCGCTCCTCCATCACCGACTGGATAAAGCCCCGGCCGATGTTTTTGATGGCCACCAGCCCGAAGCGGATTCCCTCCTCCTCCACGGTGAAGCGGTCGCAGGAGCGGTTGATGTCCGGCGGCAGCAGTTTGATGCCGCAGTCCCTGCACTCGGCGATGTACTCGGAAACCTTATCTGAGTTGTCCAGAACCGAGGTGAGCAGCGCGGCCATGTACTCCTTGGTGTAGTGGCATTTGAAGTAGGCGGTCTGATACGCCACCACCGCATAGGCCACGGCGTGGGCCTTGTTGAAGGCGTAGTTGGCAAAGTCGTATATCTCCTGATAGATGGCCTCCGCCGTCTCCTCCGGGATGCCGTTGTTCACACAGCCTGAGATTCCCCGCTCTGCGTCCCCGTGGATGAAGGCCTCCTTTTCCCGCTTGATCTGCTCCGCCTTTTTCTTGGAGATGGCGCGGCGCACCATGTCTGCCTGGCCCAGGGAGTAGCCGCCCAAGCGGCGGAATATCTCAATCACCTGCTCCTGGTACACAATGCAGCCATATGTGATGGAGAGGATCGGCTCCAGGGATGGGTGCCGGTAACGGATCATCTGCGGGTTCTGCTTGCTGGCGATGAACCGGGGGATGGAGTCCATTGGGCCCGGACGGTAGAGGGCGATGATGGCGGTGATGTCCTCGATGTTCTGGGGCTTGAGCCCCACGCACACGCCGGTCATGCCGGTGGACTCCATCTGGAACACGCCGGAGGTCTGGCCCCGGGAGAGCATCTCAAAGGTCTCTGCATCGTCCTCCGGGATGTCCTCCAGGCGGAAACCCGGCTGGTGGAGCTGGAGCATTTTCACCGCGTCATCCAGGACCGTCAGGTTCCGCAGGCCCAAAAAGTCCATCTTCAAAAGGCCAAGCTCCTCCAGCGTGGTCATGACATACTGGCAGACCACCGCGTCGTCGTTCTTGGCCAGGGGCACATACTCATAGACCGGCATTTTTGTGATGACAACGCCGGCGGCATGTGTGGACGCGTGGCGGGGCATCCCCTCGATGGAACGGGCGATGTCAATGAGCCGGTGGATTTTCTCATCGCTCTCATAGAGGTCGGACAGCGGCTTGGAGAGGCGCAGCGCCTCGTCCAGGGTGATGTGCAGCGTGGCGGGCACCTGCTTGGCCACCACGTCTACTTCCGCATAGGGCATGTTCAGCACCCGGCCCACATCCCGGATGGCGCCCCGGGCGGCCATGGTGCCGAAGGTGACGATCTGCGCCACGTGGTCGTCCCCATACTTTTGGCGGACATAGTCCACCACCTCGCCCCGCCGGGTATCTCCGAAGTCCATGTCGATATCCGGCATGCTGACCCGCTCAGGGTTGAGGAAGCGCTCAAAATAGAGCCCGTATTGGATGGGATCGATATCCGTGATGTGGAGGCAGTAGGACACCATGGATCCGGCGGCGCTTCCGCGGCCCGGGCCCACCGGAATCCCAGCCTCCCTTGCAAAGCGCACAAAGTCGGAGACAATGAGAAAATAGTCCGTAAAGCCCATCTTCTCGATCATGTCCTGCTCGTACTCCAGCTGCGGACGATGGCTGTTGTCGTCCCCGTAGCGACGGCGGTAGCCCTCGTCACAGAGCTTTTTCATATAGGAGAAAGAGTCATAGCCCTCCGGAAGCTGGAACTCGGGCAGATGGTACTTTCCGAAGGTGAACTCCACGTTGCACCGCCGGGCAATCTTCTCCGTATTTTCAATGGCCTCCCGGGGGAAGAGCTCCGCCATCTCCGCCTCGGAGCGCAGATAGAAGTTTTGGGGCTCATAGCGCATCCTGTTTGCATCCTCCACCGTCTTGCCCGTCTGGATGCACAGCAGCACATCGTGGCTGGCGGCGTCGGACTTGCGCAGATAGTGGGCGTCGTTGGTGGCCACAATGGGCAAGCCGGTCTCCTGATGAATGCGCAGAATCCCCTGGTTGACAAGCTTCTGGTCGGCGATGCCGTGATCCTGCATCTCCAGGTAGAAGTTGTCCTCCCCAAAGAGCTCCGACATCTCCTGGGCATAGCGCTTTGCTCCCTCATAGTCCCCGTTTTTCAGCCGCCGGGGAATCTCGCCGGCAAGGCAGGCCGAGAGGGCGATGAGTCCCTCGTGGTGCTCCCGCAGCAGCTCCAGATCAATCCGCGGCCGGACGTAGAACCCCTCCACAAAAGCCATGGAGACCATATAGCTCAGGTTCCGGTACCCGGTCTCATCCTTGCACAGCAGCACCAGGTGGCGGCTCTCTGCGTCGTACTCGTGCTGCTTTTGAAGCCGGGTGCGCCCCTCCGGCGTCACATAGACCTCGCAGCCGATGATGGGCTTGACACCCTCCGCCTTGCAGGCGCGGTAAAAATCCACCACGCCGTACATGACGCCGTGGTCCGTGATGGCGCAGGCCTCCTGCCCCAGCTCCCTGACCAGCTTCGGAAGGTCCCGAATCCGGCAGGCGCCGTCCAAAAGGCTGAACTCCGTATGCACATGCAGATGGGTAAAGGCCATGCTCCGCCTCCTCAGCCCAGATTTTTTTGAATGAACTCCACCAGCACGGGGACCTCTTTCCGGTTGCGCAGCGCCTCACGGATGCCCAGGAGTGCGATCAGGAAATAGAGCACGTCCCGTGCAAGGCCGCTGATGCCGTAAAGCCTCACGTCCATGACCGCAAGCCACAGCGCGATGATCAGCAAAAGCACCGAGCAGATCAGCGTGGTGGGAGCGATCCCGGCCCGCACCGAAACGTCCGTCCCGCCCGCTTCCCGCCTTGTCAGCCGCAGCTTGGCACAGACGGCGCCGAAGACCTTGCCCGTATAGGCCACCTCCACCTGGCCGTTTTTGCGACTGCGGAAATAATAGGACTTCCGGGTGGTCCACAGCTTTTTTTCGCTCCAAACGCCTGCATTCTCTTTCAGCCGGCCGACAATCTCCTCCGCCGTCAGGCTGCTCTCCAATTCAAATTGTGTCATAGCGTACTCTCCATTATGTATTCTTCCGTGATCACCACAGCAGCTTCGATCAGCGCGCCGCAGGGCCGCCCCGGCCCTTTGCCGGCCGCCAAAAGCTCGTTGCAGCGCAGCATGCCGAAGCGCCGGCGGAACCGCTCCTTCAGCTCGCAGGTCTGCTGGTACATCCGCTTTTTTTCCTCAGACGGATCCTGGCCCGGATGATATTCCATGAGGCCAAGCACCATCACCGCGCCGCCGAAGGCACCGCACAGTTCTTCCCCGCTGCCGATCCCTTTTCCAAACCCTGAGGCGACGGCAAGGGCCTCCCGCTCTGAAAGGCCGGTCTTGTCCCCAAACGAGGCCAGCACACTCTGGGCACAGTTATATCCCCTCTGGTGATAGGCCAGTGCAAGTTCCGCGCGATTTGTTGCCATGGTCCCGCTCCTTTCTATACATTCCCGCCGCCTACAGCTCCTTAGCAAGCTGCTGAATCTTGCGCAGCCGGTGGTTCAGGCAGGATTTTGTGATAGGCGGCTCAAAGGTCTCCGCCAGCTCGCTGAGCGTCAGCTCCGGGTTTTCCAGCCGCGCTGCAGCCGTCATCTGGAGCTTGTCCGGCAGCTGCTCCATCAGCCCCACGCCCATCAGCTTCCGGATGGCCTCCAACTGCTCCTGGGCCGCGTCCACCGCCTTGTCCAAATTGGCGGTGTCGCAGTTGAGCCGGCGGTTAATGCTGTTGCGCAGGTCCTTTTCCACCTTGGCCGACATCACCGCCATGGCCGCCACCGGGGCGCCAATCAGGGTGAGAAAGTCCTCAATGTGCTCGCTCTGCTTGAAATAGGTCACATGGTAGCCGTTCCGCTGGACGCTTTTAGGCTGGAAGCCCATATCCATCAGCAGCGACTCCAGCTCCCGGCCCGCCTGCTGGTGGGAGGTGGCCAGCTCCAGATGGTAGCGCTTTTGGGGATCGGTGGAGCTGCCGCCGGCCAGGAAGACGCCGCGGAGGAAGGACGCCCGGCAGCACTCCTCCTCCAGCAGGCCGAAATTCACGTGGAGCACCAGGTTCTGCTCCGGGCTGTACCCCAAGAGGTTGACGATGTGGCGGAGCTTTTTCCGGTCCGTAATCTGGAAGATCAGCTTTCCCTCCTGCTCCGCCTCCGGAAGGCGGTCAAAGCGCAGGCCGAAGGCCCGGTGAAAGAGTTTTGGGAGCCGCTGGGCAAACTCACTGTTCTCTGTGATGATCCGCACCTCCGTGGTGCTGAAAGTGTTGCAGTAGAGCAAAATCCCGTATGCCTCCGCCCGGGCGCAGCAGAGCTTTTGCACCGCCAGCCTGCACAGCTCCAATTTTGCATCATAGGAAAATGACATCCATGCCTCCTTACCGCTTCTCGATCTCCAGCCGGTATGTATCATCTGTAAAGTCAAACCGCTTTCCGGCGATTCGCACGCTGCGCTCCGCGTGGAGTAGGATCAGCTCCCGCGCCAGGTGCCCGGGGCTGTGGCGCACAAAGCCGTTCTCCACGGTGGAGACCGGCCGGTTCACCGCCTCCACCCCCAGCTTACGGCACGCCTCCCGGTCGCAGCAGATGGGCTGCGCCCCCTCCAAAGCGTAGCGGGCCGCCACACCCTTGGGGATGGGGGAGGAATTGGTCAGGCAGATGTCGAAAAGCCCCTGGACGGAGTGCTGGAAAATGGCCCGGATGTGATCGGAAACCGTATAGCCCTCCGTCTCCCCATCCTGTGTCATCACGTTGCAGACATAGATTTTCAGGGCGTCGGAATCCTGTATGGCCTGGACAATTCCCTCCACCAGAAGGTTCGGGATGATGCTGGTGTATAAGCTTCCCGGCCCCAACAGGATCATGTCCGCCTCCCGTATGGCAGCGATCGCCATGGGGAGCGCTGCCGGACGCTCCGGCAGGAGCCGCACCTGGGCGATGCGGCAGTCCTGGGACTTCTTGAAATCGCAGATTTTGGACTCGCCCACCACACGGGCGCCGTTTTCAAATTCTGCCTCTAACTTCACATCTGCGTTGGTCACAGGAAGCACCCGCCCGGTGATGGCCAGCACCTCGCTCATACGGCTCACCGCCATGTCAAAGGAGGGAGATATCCCGTTGAGTGCGGCCAGAAAAAGGTTTCCAAAACTCTGGCCGGCCAACTGCCCGTCCGGAAAGCGGTAGTGCATCAGCTCCGCCATCAGCGGCTCCGTGTTGGCCAACGCCTCCAGGCAGTTGCGGATGTCCCCCGGAGGGGGCATGCCCAAGTCCTCCCGGAGCCTGCCGGAGCCGCCCCCGTCGTCGGCCACCGTGACGATGGCCGTCAGGTTTTCCGTATAGGCTTTCAGGCCCCGCAGCATGGTGGACAGCCCGTGCCCGCCGCCGATGGCGACGACCCGGGGACCATGGATGCGGGGCAGCCGATAATCCGTCGTTCGATTTCCCACTTCCCTGCTCCTTTAGCCTCGGGTCATGTCCCTGTGGTTTTCGCTGACCTGATAGCCCAGCCTCCCGATATACTCCGCCAGCGTCCTGGCCACCGCCACAGAGCGGTGATGGCCGCCTGTGCACCCGATGGCGATCACCAGCACGGTCTTCCCCTCCTCCGCGTAAAGCGGCAGGGCAAAGGAAATCAGTTCCTCCAGGTGCTTCATCAGCTCTCCGGTCTGCTCGAACGAAAAGACATAGTCGTAGACATCCTGGTCCAGGCCGGTTTTGTGGCGCAGCGATTCCACGTAAAAGGGGTTGGGCAGGAAGCGCACATCCATCACCAGGTCCGCCTCCATGGGGATGCCGTATTTATACCCAAAGGAGATCACATTGACCGACATGCCGCCCTTGCGGCCCTGTGTGTCAAACAGGTGAAGCAGCTCTCCCCGCAGCTTCCCCGTGGAGAGGTTGCTGGTGTCGATGAGGTAGTCCGCGCGCTCCCGCACCGGCTGCAAAAGCTCCCGCTCCCGGCCGACGACCTCCTCCAGGCTGGTCCCTCCGCTCATGAGCGGGTGGAGGCGGCGGGACTCCTTATAGCGCTGGATGAGGATTTCCGGCGCGGCCTCCAAAAAGAGCGTATGGCAGGTGCACTTCATCTTCTGCAATTGGTCCAGCACGTCGAACAGCTCGCTGAAGTTGGAGCTGGTGCGCACATCGTACACCAGCGCCACCCGGTCGTAGCGCCCATTGCTTGTGATGCAGAACTCCGCAAACTTTAAAATCATGGCCGCGGGCATATTGTCCACAATATAAAAGCCCATGTCCTCCAAAAAGGAGGCGGCCTTGCTCTTCCCCGCTCCGGAGAGTCCGGTGATGATTACAATTTCCATGGTTTCACTTCTTTCAGCGGATGATCCGCACTTCCGGCTCCAGCTGCACGCCGCTCTCCCGGAGCACCGTCTCCTGTACCAGCCGGATCAGTTCTGTCACGTCGGCGAAGGTGGCCCCGCCCCGGTTGATGATGAATCCGGCGTGTTTTTCAGACACCTGGGCGCCGCCCACTGTACGGCCCTTCAGTCCGCATTGGTCGATCAGCGTACCGGCGTAATGTCCGGCAGGTCGTTTGAAGGTGCTGCCTGCGCTGGGATACTCCAGGGGCTGGCTGGCCTTCCTCCGCCTCAACAGCTCCTCCATCTGCGCCTTGATCTGCTGTTCCTCTCCACTCCGGAGCCTTATCAGGGCCGAAAGGATCACCGAGTCGGACTGATCGGAGAATACGCTGTGGCGGTAGCCGAACTTCAGTTCGTCGCCTCTTAAGGTCCGCACGCCGTCGGGAAAAAGGGCCGTGACCTCCTCCACCACCTGACACATCTCACCGCCGTAGGCCCCGGCGTTCATGCACACGCCTCCCCCCAGGGAGCCCGGAATACCGTGGGCGAACTCCAGCCCGGTGAGGGAGGCCTTCCTGGCAAAGTCCGCAAGTCTCGCAAGGGACACCCCCGCATCGGCCTCTATCAGGCACTCCCCGGTCCGGCGAATGGACGTAAGGGACTGGGAGAGGTTGATCGCCAGCAGGTCCAGCCCCTCATCCGCCGTCAGGAGGTTGGTGCCGTTGCCCAGCACCAGGGCCCTTGCGCCGCACTCCCGGGCAAAATGGGCCAGCAGCACCGCCTGGGCCCTGCTGGCCGGGAAAGCCATCCGCTTTGCCGGCCCTCCGATGTGGAAGGAGGTGTGGCGGCTCATGGGCTCGTCACAGGCCAGCTTCAAATCCGGCAGATACTCCTTTACCTTTTCATCCAAGCACTCGTACCAGAACATATATTCCTCCAAAAGCTGTTTTTCAGCGGCTGCGTCCCAAAAACGCCGCGCCGATCACACCGGCGTCATTTCCAAGAAGCGCCTTGACCACCCGGGTTTTCCGCCCGCCGTGGCTGGCATAGCACTCCCGGTCCACAATCTCCCGCACCGGCCGGAGCAAGGACTCCTCCCGCTCGTTGCTGATGCCGCCGCCAATGGCCAAAACCTCGGGGTGGAGCAGATTGACCAGATTGGTGATCCCCTGGGCAAGGTAGCGGATATACGTCCCGCACACGGCCCGGGCGGCCTCATCGCCCCGTCTGGCCGCTTTAAACGCCGTGCCGCCATTGAGCCGCTCCCACTTCCCGCCGGTGATCGTCCAGAGGAGGCTCTCCGGGTGGGCCTCCATGGCCTCCCAGGTCATGCGCCTCAATCCGCTGGCGGAGGCATACTGCTCCCAGCAGCCCCGCCGGCCGCAGGGACAGGGGACTCCGCCGGGCTCCACCACCATGTGGCCCACCTCGCCGGCCATGCCCAGGCCTTCGTAAATTTTCCCGTCAAAAACCATGCCGCCGCCGATCCCCGTCCCCAGCGTAATGGCCACCAGGCTGCGGCAGCCCTTCCCGGCGCCGCAGTGATACTCCCCCAATGCGGCGCAGTCCGCGTCGTTTCCAAGGTGCACCGGCAGGTCCAGGTGTGAACGGAACATCCGCTCCATGGGGATGTTCTTCATGGGGATGTTGCATGTGTAGACAATGGTGCCGCCCTCCACAGCGCCGGGGACGCCCATGCCCACCGACTGGACCTGAGCCAGGTCCTCCGCCGCTGCGGCCCGGGCCATGCCGGCCAGCCGGGCGGCAAGCTCCTCCGGGTCCGACACACGGCCCAGGGGCTCTTTCCGGGTCCGCAGGAGGGTTCCCGACTCATCCACCAGCCCTGCTTTCAAATTGGTTCCGCCGATGTCGATCCCAAGATACATGATTACTTCTTCCCCTTATCCACGTGCTTGTCAATGCGCCGGGACAGTTCCTCGGCGGCATTGAAGCCATAGCGGTGGTGGCGGTTGTTCAGGGCCGCCACCTCCACAATGCTGGCCAGGTTCCGGCCCGGGCGGACCGGCATGGTCACGCAGGGCACCTTCACATCCATAATAGTCATAAAATGGGTTTCAATGCCCAACCGGTCGTAAAATTTATCCTCGTCCCACTGCTCCATCTGGACCACCAGGTCGATCTGGGCATCGGTTTTGATGGCACGCATGCCGAAAAGCTGACGCACATCGATGACGCCGATCCCCCTCAGCTCCACATAATGGCGGATCAGCTCCGGGGCCGTGCCCACGAGATAGTCGGAGATTTGGCGGATCTCCACCGCGTCGTCGGACACCAGCCGGTGCCCGCGCATCACCAGTTCAATGGCCGTCTCACTCTTGCCGATGCCGGACTCTCCCAACAGCAGCACGCCCTCACCGTAGACATCCATCAGCACGCCGTGGCGCGTCACCGTGGGGGCCAGCTTGTGGTTCAGATATTCGATCATGTGGCTGGTGAACTCCACGGTGGTCTCATCGGTGCGCAATAGTGTCCGCTCAAAGCGCCTGGCGCTGTTCAGGCACTCTTCGGAGCATTCGAGCCCCCTTGCGATGACGAGGGCCGGAATGTCATACTGGAAGATGTTGTCATAGGACTCCTGGCGCCTTTTGCTGCTCAGTCCGCCAAGATAGGTGATCTCCGCCTTGCCGATGATCTGCAGGCGCCGGGGATCAAAATAGTCAAACGAGCCCAGAAACTGCAGCCCGGGCCGGTTCACATCCGTAATCGTCAGCAGAGCGGTATCATAATCTTTACCACGGTTGAGAATCTCCAACCCAAAAATACTGACTGCCTCGGAAACCTTCACTCCTTGTTCACTCATAAAATAACGACGCCTTTCCGCCGGAGAGAAGAAGCCTCTCTCCAGGCTGTATCTTCTGGAAATTTATAGCAGTTTCGCCTGAAATTTTGGTCAATCTGATTATAGCTTACCCGGGTATTTTTCGCAATAGCAGCGGAAAAATAGTTTCCCGATCCTTGGTTTTGTATTTTCTGTAAAAAGAAGGGGAAATTTTTTTGAATATCCCTTGCATTTTATGAAAACTTCTGCTATTATATCAGACGTGCCTGTTTGAAATAGGCAGAAATAGCAACAGCAAGGAGGTGCAACGGATGGCTAAGTGCGAGTTTTGCGATAAGGGTGTCGCCTTTGGTATCAAGGTTTCTCACTCCCACAAACGCGCCAATCGTTCCTGGAAGCCCAATGTAAAGCGCGTGAAGGCAATCATCAACGGTACGCCCCGCCATGTATATGTTTGTACCCGGTGTCTGCGTTCCGGTAAGGTTACCAGAGCGGTGTGATCAATTGAGAAAAGCTTCGGGCAGTTGCCTGGGGCTTTTTTTCTGCCCTTTTTCTGCACCATGTCCATAAAAAGTGCCGCCGGTGTTTCCGGCGGCACTTTTTCAGTTCTCCTGCTTTTTTGCACGGGTCATCAGTTCGCGCACCACGGACTCGGTCTGCTTGCCATGGTACAGCACGTCGTAGGCACAGCGGCAGATGGGCATTTCCACGCCGACCTTCTCCGCCAGCTGACAGACGCTTTCCGCCGCATAGTACCCTTCCACCACGGCGCCCACCTCATCCATGGCCTCCCGGGCGGTCCTGCCCTGGCCAATGAGGATGCCGGCCCGGAAGTTGCGCGAGTGCATGGAGGTGCAGGTGACGATCAGATCACCCATTCCCGCAAGCCCGGCAAAGGTCAGCCGGGAGCCGCCCATGCGTTCCCCCAAGCGTCCCATCTCCGCCATGGCCCGCGTCATCAAAAGCGCCTTGGTGTTGTCGCCATACCCCATGCCGGTAATGACGCCGCAACTGAGGGCCACCACGTTTTTCAGCGCCGCGGCCAATTCCACCCCCACGATGTCCGGGCTGGTATAGATGCGGAAGTAGTCGTTCATGAACACATCCTGCACCTTCCGCGCCACTGTTTCCTCCGGATGGGCCGCCACACAGCCGGTAGGCATCCGGACGGATACCTCCTCTGCGTGGGAAGGGCCAGAAAGTGCAACTACTTTACAGCTCCCCCCTGTTTCCTGAACCAAAATCTCCGACATCCGGCAGTTGCTGCCCTTCTCGATGCCCTTGGAGACCGACACCAGCACCGTGTCCCGCCGCAGATGGGGCGCGGCATTCCGCCCTGTGGCGCGGACCGCAAAGGAGGGCGTTGCAAGCACCACCAGGTCCGACTCCCTGACGCAGCTTAAGTCATCGGCATACCGGAGGCTTTCCGGCAGAGTCACCTTGGGAAGCAGCGGGTTGCACCGGCTGGAGCGCAGCTGCGCCGCCTTTTCCGGACTGTGGGACCAGAGCGTCACGTCGTGGCCGTTGTCGCAAAGCACCATGGACAGGGCCGTTCCCCATCCGCCGCTGCCCAAAACCGCGATCTTCATGGCGTTCCCTCCTTTTTCCGATGGATGCTGAATTTGGATTCTGTCCCGCGCAGGATGCGCTTCAGATTCCCCCGGTGCTTCCAGACCACCAGGACTCCGATGATAACCGCCAAAGCCGTGATCACCGGATCATGATAGACAAAGAAGCTGGAGATGGGGAAGGTCGTCCCGGCCCAGATGGATCCCAGGGAGACCCATCTGGTCACCACAGCCAGCACCAAAAAACCGCCCCAGACCACCAGCGCCACCCGCCAGTCGATCATGATGGCCATGGTGCCGCCGGAGAGAATTCCCTTGCCCCCTTTGAAGTGGAACATGCAGGGGAACATGTGGCCCAACAGGCAGAAGAGGCCTGCCCAGTACTTTCCGTAAATCACCCACTCGCCCTCCATGAAAAAGGACGGCAGGAAACCTCTGGCCACCCATACGCCGATCAGAATGGCCGCGACCGCCTTCAGGACGTCGGTCAGGATAACCACCAGCGTCAAAGGCCCGCCGAAGGTGCGGTAGAAATTGGTCAGCCCGGCGTTTCCGCTGCCGTGCCCGCGCACATCATCCCGCAGGATGTACTTGGAGACGATCACCGCCCCGTTGAAGCAGCCGCAGAAATAGGCCGCCGCCGCGATGATGGCGGCCCGGAGCCAAAGCTCAGTCCATACGCTCATCGCTTACTCCTCCTTGTCGCCCTTTTGCCGGATGGACAAGAGGATCGGAGTGCCCTCCAGCCCGAAGGTATTGCGGATGCAGTTTTCCAGATACCGCTGATAGGAGAAGTGGAACAGCTTCTTCTCATTGCAGAAGACCACGAAGTGAGGCGGCTTGATGCCCACCTGGGTCATATAGTAAATCTTCAGCCGGCGGCCCTTGTCCGTGGGCGGCTGCACCCGGGTCTGGGCGTCTGCAAGGACATTGTTCAGCATGCCGGTGGTGATCCGCGTGGCGGCCTGGTCGTTTACATAGTTGATGAGGTCGAACAATCGGTCCACCCGCTGGCCCGTCAGGGCGGAGATGAACACGATGGGCGCATAGGTCATATAGCTCAGGTCCCGGCGGATATCCTCGCGCATGCGGTCCATGGTCTTGTCGTCCTTTTCCACCGCGTCCCATTTGTTGACCACGATGATGCAGGCCTTGCCCGCCTCGTGGGCCAGCCCCGCCACCTTGGTGTCCTGCTCGGTGACGCCCTCGTTTGCATCAATGAGAATAAGGCAAACGTCACAGCGGTCAATGGCCATGGTGGCCCGGAGCACGCTGTAGCGCTCGATGTTCTCCTCCACCCTGGCCTTTTTCCTCATGCCGGCGGTATCAATGAAGATATATTTGCCCTTCTCGTTTTCAAAGACGGAATCGATGGCGTCCCGAGTGGTGCCGGGTACATCGCTGACGATCATGCGCTGCTGGCCCAGGATGCGGTTGGTCAGGGAGGACTTGCCCACGTTGGGCTTTCCAATGAGGGCCACGCGGATGAAATCATCCTCCGCCTCCTCCTCGTCCTCCGGCGGGAAATGGGCCACACAGGCATCCAGCAGGTCTCCCGTGCCGTGCCCGTGGACGGCGGAAACCGCTATGGGATCGCCCAGCCCCAGGTTGTAGAATTCATAGATATCCGGGTTGGTGACGCCGGTGGAATCCATTTTGTTCACCGCCAGCACCACGGGCTTGCCGCAGCGCAGCAGCATGTTGGCCACCTCATGATCCGAGGCGGTCACGCCGGTTTTGATGTCGGTCAGAAAGACGATCACCGCGGCATTGTCGATTGCGATCTGGGCCTGCTCCCTCATGAACTTCAAAATCTCATTGTCCGTTCGGGGCTCGATGCCCCCGGTGTCCACCAGGGTAAACTTCCGCCCGTTCCACTCCGACTCTCCGTAAATCCGGTCCCGGGTGACGCCGGGCGTATCCTCCACAATGGAAAGGCGCTGACCGATCAATTTATTGAACAGCATGGACTTGCCCACATTGGGCCGTCCCACAATGGCAACGATGGGTTTCATCCCTTTCACTCCCCTTCTTGAATCCTGCCGCAGAAAATGGCGTCCACCAGGCTGAAGCCGTCCTGCTCCACCACAGTGACCGGCCTATGGAGCGCGCGCTCCAGGTCCGCCACCGTCAGGTCGTCCAAAAATACATCTCCGCCGTGTCGCAGCATATTGGCCGGGATCAGAACGTGCTCCCCCAGGGAAACGCCCTTCAGCTGGGCAATGATGTCCTGGGCGGTGAGCAGCCCCGCCACGTCGATGGTGCGGCCGAAAAAGTCGTTGTAAATGCCCACGACCTCGCCCTTAAGGGACGGGCACCGGGCTTTGGCCTTTACCACAAGGCCCGCGATAAACGGCTCGGCGGACTTGCCGGTGACGCTGGTAAAGGAGGGGTAGCTCCCCTCCGGGTCCACATCCTGCAAGCCCCGCTCAAACTCCGTGAGGAAGGAGCGAAGCATCCCCACGCCGTTTTCCAGCTGGGCGTAGTCCTCATAATAGGACGCCTCCGGAAGCTCCCGCCCGGCCTTGATATAGAGCTCGTCGGCGCAGAAAAATTTCCGGGTCCCGTACCGCTTTAGGCACTGCGCACCATACTCATCCACGATGTCAATGATCTCCGAGGCCTTCCCTGCGTCCACCATGCCGATTTTGGCAAGGCCCTTGCGGTACTTGGTCAGCCCCACGGGCACCACGGAGCAGCTTGCAAAGCCGATGTCCATCAGGTCCTCTATGCTGCGCCGCAGGTGTATCCCGTCGTTCCAGCCGGGGCAGACCACGATCTGCCCGTTCATCACAATGCCAGCCTCGCCGAACGCGCGCATATAATCAAGGCTCTTGTCGGCGTGGACGTTGCCCAAAAGCCGCTTGCGCAGTTCCGGCTCCGTGGCCTGGACCGAGACGTTGATGGGGGAAATCCGCAGATCGATGATCCGCTGGGCCTCCCGCTCGCTCAGGTTCGTCAGGGTGATGTAGTTCCCCATCAGAAAACTGAGCCTTGCGTCGTCGTCTTTAAAGTATAAAGTGTCCCGCATCCCCGGGGGCATCTGATCCACAAAGCAGAACAGGCAGTGGTTGGAGCAGGGCCTGGGCTCGTCCATCAAATAGGTGTCAAAGTTCAGCCCCAGCTCCTGGCCCTCCAGTTTTTTGACCTGAAGGGTCCGCTCCGCTCCGCTGCTCTCACGCAGCACCAGATCCAGCACCGGATCGTAACAGTAAAACCGATAGTCCAGCACGTCCACAATTTCATGGCCGTTGACGGCAATCAGTTGTTCCCCCGCTGTGATCCCGGCGCGCTGCGCCGGGCTGCGGTGATCGACAGAAGTAATGATCGTGCTCATGAATGGACCTTCTCCAACTTTCTCCGGCCAAAGGGCCGGGAAACTGCGTGCCGCATCCGCTGGCGGCACAGCTTTCAAACGCTCTATTGCGTATTATATCCAATGCGGCTGAAAACCGCAACAGCACAGACACACAAAAAGATAAGGAGGGAAGAATGACTTCCCTCCTCCAAGACACATCTGATGCTTATTTCGCAACAACGGACTTGATCTCTTTGACCTGACGGCCATTGTAGGTACCGCATTCCTGACACATTCTGTGAGGCAGGTGCAGCGCACCGCATTTGGGGCACTTCACAAGACCGGGAGTCGCCAGCTTCCAGTGGGAGCTGCGCCGCTTGTCGCGTCTTGCTTTGGATACTTTTCCCTTAGGGACTGCCATTGTGACACCTCCTTGATCGGAAAGGCAGGACTGCCTTTGAACTTATTGATCGGAATTATCTAAAAGCTTTGCCAGGACGGCAAGTCGGGGATCTGTTTCCTTTTTACAGGAACAGGGGCCGAGGTTTAAATCAGCCCCACACCGCGGACATAACCCCTTGCAATCTTCCGAACACAATGTTTTCGTGTCCATTTCCAGGATAAACGCCGTCCGGGCCAAATCCTCCACGTCCACCTGGCCGTTTTCCAACAGCACAATCTCGTCGTTTTCCTCATCCTGAAGCTCCTCCGCCAGCATGCACTGGAAGCGGACGGTCTTCAGATTTTGAAACGGCTTCATGCACCGGTCGCAAACGGAGGAGAGTATGGTTTTCGCCGTCAGTTCCAGCTCCAGCACATCGGCCCGGTTGCGCACGGTACCCGTCACCTCAATGGGCTGGCGCGCCGGATAGGCTCCGCCGAACTCCACATCGGAGAGGTCCATGGAAAACCGGAACGGAAGCTCCTTCCCCGGTGCTGTAAGGATGGATTTTACATCAAGACGCATAATTCACCTCGTAATGACACGAGTAGTATTATAAGGGATTGTCTGTCACTTGTCAAATCTTTTCTTGCAAAATTTTTCAAATCAGATAAAATAGAGAATACTACTTTTTCAGCGGGAAATCAACCGCTGGTTTGATGCGGGAGGGCAATGGAATGCGGGAACTCACCATTGGGAAAAATGACGCCGGACAGCGGCTGGACCGCTTTGTCGCAAAGGCGCTGCCGCTGCTGCCCCCTGCCCTGGCGCAAAAATACATCCGCCTCAAGCGGGTCAAGGTCAACGGAAAAGGGTCCAAAAAGGATGTACGCCTGCTGGCGGGCGATGTGGTCCAGCTCTACATCAACGATGAATTTTTTGACCAGCCCACAGAGGCCAACGCCTTTCTCACGCTCTTCAAGCCCCAGTTGGACATCCTCTATGAGGACGAAAACCTGATGCTGCTGAATAAGCGCCCCGGCCTTGTGGTCCACGCGGATGAAACGGAGAAGGTCAACACCCTCATCAACCACGTCCAGGCATACCTATATCAAAAGAAGGAGTGGAACCCCAGGGGGGAAAACTCCTTTACCCCGGCGCTTTGCAACCGCATCGACCGCAACACCGGCGGCATCGTCATTGCCGCCAAAAACGCGCAGGCCCTGCGGGTCATCAACGACAAGATCCGCAACCGGGAGATCAGAAAGCTCTATCTCTGCATCACGGTGGGGCGGATGCAGCCTTCCCAGGGGAAATTGGAGTGCTTCCTGTTAAAGGACGAGGCAAAAAAGCAGGTTTTCGTCTACCACCGGCCGGTCAGCGGCGGCCGCTCAGCGGTAACGCTCTACCGCACGCTGGAGACCCGCGGGGAGCTTTCCCTGGTGGAGGCGGAGCTGCTCACCGGCCGGACCCATCAGATCCGGGCCTCCTTTGCCGACGCCGGGCACCCGCTCTTGGGGGACGGCAAGTATGGGGACGGGGCGGTCAACCGGCGGTATCACGAGACGCGCCAGGCCCTCTATTCCTACCGCCTGGCCTTTGATTTCCCCACCGACGCCGGGCCGCTCAACTACCTGCGGGGCAAAGCCTTCAGCGTATCCGACGTGGCGTTTAAAAATAAGTACTTTCCTTAAGTATTTTTCTTGACTTTTCAAGAGGTTTCCTATATAGTTGCATTCAGCGCGGCTGCATGCTGCTCTTTCGACAAATTTTCGTTGTAAGAGGGTGTGCGGCCACCATTCTATGCCGAATTTCAGGTTCCCCTGGGGCAAAGAGAAGAGGCGGATCATTTTACACAAGAAACGGGGGAGGATAAATGTCCAAAGAGTTGATTCGCCTGCAGAACTGCTGCATGGCGTTTGACGATGAGCTTGTTCTCAAAGACATGAATCTCTATATCAAAGATAAAGAATTCCTCACACTGCTTGGGCCCAGCGGGTGCGGCAAGACCACCACGCTGCGGATTATCGGCGGCTTCACGACACCTACGTCGGGAGACGTCCTCTTCGACGGTGTGAGGATTAATGATGTTCCGCCCTTTAAGCGGCAGATCAACACGGTGTTCCAGAAATACGCTCTCTTCCCCCACTTGAACGTATTTGAGAACATCGCGTTCGGCCTTCGGATGAAAAAAATCCCCGACCCGGACAATCCCAAGCGGATGGTCAAACTGGCGGAGGAGGAAATCCAGAACCGCGTGATGGAAATGCTGGAGATCATCAGCCTGAAGGGATTTGAGCACCGCAAGATCGACGCGCTCTCCGGCGGGCAGCAGCAGCGCGTGGCCATCGCACGGGCCCTGGTCAACCAGCCCAAAGTGCTTCTTCTGGACGAGCCTCTGGGCGCACTGGACCTCAAGCTGCGCAAGGATATGCAGATCGAGTTGAAGAAAATCCAGCAGCAGGTGGGCATCACCTTTGTCTATGTCACCCACGACCAGGAGGAGGCCCTCACCATGTCCGACACCATCGTGGTGATGGACAAGGGCACCATCCAGCAGATCGGCACTCCTGAGGACATCTACAACGAGCCGAAAAACGCCTTTGTGGCGGACTTCATCGGTGAGTCCAACATCATAGATGGGCTGATGGTGGAAGACGGAGTGGTGCAGATGTACGGAAAGAAGTTTTCCTGCGTGGACGGCGGCTTCGCACCCAATGAGCCGGTGGATGTGGTCATCCGGCCCGAGGACATTGATATCGTCCCTGTGTCCCAGGGCCAGCTCACCGGCACGGTGACCAGTGTCACCTTCAAGGGCATGCAGTACGACATCATCGTGGACTTCCGGGGCTTTAAGTGGCTCATTCAGACCACCGACCACTCCCCTGTCGGGGCAAAGATCGGCGTCAAAATCGACCCGGACGGCTTCCACATTATGAAAAAAAGCGATTACTCCGGTAAATTCGGCGACTACAGCTCCTACAGTGAAGAGTATGACGAGCTTTCCGACGCCACCGAGGACGAGGAGGAGCCGCCGGAGGGTGAAAGCGATGAAGAATAAGTGGCTCTCCCTCCCCTACGTGGTCTGGATGGCCATCTTTGTGGTGGCCCCGCTGATCCTGGTGGTGGTCTACGCCTTCCAGTCCGACTCCGGGTTCACCCTTGACAATTTTAAAACTCTGGGGGAATATGCCAGCGTGTTCGGCCGCTCCTTCCTTCTGGCCGCCATTGCCACGGTGCTGTGCATCCTGATCGGCTACCCCATGGCCTACTTCCTGGCCCGGGAGGGCCCGGGCATGCGGCGCATCGCCACGATGCTCATCATGCTGCCCATGTGGATGAACTTCCTTCTGCGCACCTACTCCTGGATGTCCCTCCTGGAGAATACGGGCCTCATCAACACCTTTTTCAAAAACATCGGCCTCATCGACCTCTACAACAACATTGCCATCCATTTTGCGGCCGACCCCAGCAAATATGTGCCCATCTCCTTCTTCCCCTTGATCAACACGGAGGGTGCCATCGTATTGGGCATGGTCTACAACTTCCTGCCCTTTATGATCCTGCCGATCTTTACGGTCATTGAAAAGATCGACCCCAAGCTCATTGAGGCCGCCCAGGACCTGGGCGCCAGCACGTCCCTGGTGTTCAAAAAGGTCATCTTCCCCCTGTCCCTTCCCGGCGTGCTCTCCGGGATCACCATGGTATTTGTCCCGGCCGTGTCCACCTTCGCCATCTCACGCCTCTTGGGCGGCAGCATGGTGACGCTGCTTGGCGACCTCATTGAGGCCCAGTTCTTGGGCGGCGCCTACAACCCCTATCTGGGCTCCGCCATCTCCCTGGTGATGATGGTCATCGTCCTGATCTGCATGGCTGTGATGAACCGCTTCGGCGAGGGTGAGGAGGAGGCGATGCTGCTGTGAAAAAGAACAACCTCCTCAACCGCTTTTTCCTGGCGCTGGTCTTTCTTTTCCTGTATGCGCCCATCTTCGTGCTGATTGTTTTCTCCTTCAACTCCACAAAGAGCCGCACGGTCTGGGGCGGATTTTCCCTTCAGTGGTATGTGAAGCTGTTCCAGGACGACGCCATATTGCAGGCGCTTCAGACCACGCTGCTGGTCTCCGTATTGGCGGCGCTGATCTCCATGGTGGTGGGGACGGCTGCGTCCATCGGCTTTGCCTCGTTGAAGCGGCGCTGGCGGAACGTCTGCATGTCCGTCAACAACGTGCCGCTGACCAACGCGGATATCGTCACCGGCGTCTCCCTCTCACTGCTGTTTGTCCTGGCCATCGACACCTTCAACGCCACGCTGGGCCAAGCCGCCGGCATCACCTGGACCAAGGGGTTCGGCACCATGCTGATTGCCCATGTGACCTTTGACATCCCCTATGTGATATTGTCCGTCATGCCCCGGCTGCGTCAGCTGGACCCCCATATCTATGAGGCTGCCCAGGATTTAGGCGCCACAGGCTTTACGGCGTTCCGGAAGGTGATTCTGCCGGATCTGATGCCCGGCATCATCAACGGCACCATCATCGCCTTCACCATGTCCATCGACGATTTCGTGATCTCTTACTTTACGGCCGGCTCCAAGGTCTCCACCCTGGCAATGGAAATTTACGCCATGGCCAGGCGCCAGATCACGCCGGAGATCAACGCCATCTCCACGCTGCTGTTCGTGTCCGTCCTGATGCTGCTGGCCATCGTCAATCTGCGCCAGGCCAGCCAGGACCGGCAGGCCATGAAACAAAAAGCGGCTCTGATACCGCAAAAATAAATGGAAAAGGAGACTACCTGAATTGAAAAAAATGCTTTCTCTTGCCCTGGCGCTGCTGATGGTTTCCACCCTGCTGGCCGGCTGCGGCTCCAGCAATACGCCCAACGGTGAGGTAAACGTCCTCAATTGGGGAGAATACATCTCCGACGGGGAAGACGACACCATGGACGTCATCAAAGAGTTTGAAGAGCAGACCGGGATCAAGGTCAACTACAAGGTCTGCTCCGACAACGAGACCCTGTACTCCAACCTGAAGCAGGGGGACTCCTATGATGTCATCATCCCCTCCGACTATATGATCTCCCGGCTGATCGAGGAGGGCATGCTGCAGAAACTGAACTTTGACAACATCCCCAACTTTTCCGATGTGATGGACAACTTTGTCAATCCAGAGTATGACCCCACCAATGAGTATTCTGTCCCCTATATGTGGGGCACGGTGGGCATCATCTACAACACTTCCATGATCTCCGACTCCATCACCAGCTGGAGCGCCCTGTTCGACACCAAGTATGCCGGACAGGTGCTGATGATCAATAACTCCCGGGATGCCATCGGCGTTGCCCTGAAGTATCTGGGCTATTCCTACAACACCACCGACACGGCCGAGCTGCAGGAGGCCATTGACCTTCTGGCCCAGCAGAAGGCGGACGGGATCGTCCAGGCCAAGGTGATGGATGAAATTTTCGGCAAGATGGAAAATGGGGAGGCCGCCATCGGGGTCTACTATGCCGGCGACTTCCTGACCATGCAGGAGGTCAACCCGGATCTGGCCTTTGTCGTCCCCTCCGAGGGGTCCAATCTGTTCACCGACGCCATGTGCATCCCCACCAGTGCCGCCAACAAGGAAAACGCCGAGAAGTTCATCAACTTCATGTGCTCCACCGACGTGGGGCTGGCCAACTGCGAGGCCATCGGCTACTCCACCCCCCTCCAGTCCGTGTACGACGCGTTGGATGAAGAGACCCGCAGCAACCCGGTGGCCTATCCCCCCGACGAGGTGTTGGCCACCTGTGAGGCTTTCACCAACCTGCCCCAGGACATTTTGAAAGAGTTCTATACGGACAAGTGGCTGAAGTTGGGTTCCTGATTTTCGGTTGAGCGAGGTGCAATTGTGATTAAAATCGGTTCTAAGTTTTCGGTGGAAGCAACCGTGTCGGATCAAATGTCCGCAGCCGTCGCAGGCTCCGGGGCTTTGCCCGTGTTTGGCACCCCCTTCATGCTGGCCATGATGGAAAGCGCCGCCATGCAGTGCCTCCAGCCGTTTTTGGAGGAGGGCCAGGGCTCTGTGGGCACCCATCTGAATGTCTCCCATGAGTCGCCGACCCCGATTGGGATGAAGGTGCGGGCGGAGGCGGAGATCATCGCGGCAGATACCAAAATGGTGGAGTTCAAGGTAACGGCTTACGATGAAGTGGGCCTGATCGGCCAGGGCACCCATCAGCGCGCCGTCATTGCCAGCGACCGCTTCCTCACCAAGTGCAACGCTAAGCTTGAGAAAAGATAAAAGAGAACCCCGCACACGTCATTGGTGTGCGGGGTTCTCTTTTACGATGCCTTTGAAAGCGTCCGGACCATCTCCTCTCGGAACCAGGTCCCCGACGGATCCTTTCGGAAGGTATAGAGGTATTCCGTGCCCTCCTCCTGCCTTACGCCGTATAGGATGTCTGAATCCTTGCTCATGAAATAAAACAGGCTTGTTTCCTCCAAGAATCGCACCAGCGCATCGTCCAGGTCCTGGCCCTCCAAAATATCGGGAAGCGACCCGTCAATGGCGTAGAGCACCTGGGGGTCCAAGCCGAAATGGGTCAGGATGGCCTGCCCTGCCGCCAGGCGGTCCAGCGCGTCCAGCTGCTCCTGAGACCAGTCTTCAGACTGGGCGTCCACCCAGAAGGCATCTGCATAGAAGGTGATCTTTCCGTCGCTGTGCTCCCGGCAGATGCGGTCAAACGCCGCCTGGAAACGCTGATCCCGGTCCTTGGCGGTCAGCTGCTCGTTGCTCTGCTCCAAAAGCCACGATTTTATTTCCTCCGCTACCGCCAGAACGCGGTCGTCCCGCTCCCCCACCGTGACCTTGGAGGGATCGGGGATATGCCGGTAAAAATAGAAGGCGGCTGAGGCGCTGAAGGTGGTGATCTCCCGGTCATAATAGGGCTGAGATTCCGTCCGGATGGGCCACCAGTCCACGTCATACCGGGCATCCACCGTTTCCCCCGAAAACGCGGTTTCATTCTGCGCCTGATTCTCTGCCCAGGAATTTTCCAGGGTGTGGGAGAGGAAACTCCGCTCCTCGTCCGTCAGCGTCACCTGGACGTCATCCCAAAGGAAATCGCCGCGCACCCGCTCCGAAGCGCTCTGGAACCCACTGTCGTCAGCCGCCCGGAACAGGCGGTTGGAAAAATCCTTCAGGCTCTCATTCCGCCAGCCATCGCCCATCAGCGCCAGCAGGCGGTCGTAGTCCGCCCGGGAGCCGGGCGTGCCCCGGGCCTCCTGCATCTCCCGCTCCTCCAGGCGACGGACCCGTTCCATTTCCGCTGCATCGGCCCCGTCCGTATAACTGTATCCATACCGGGTGTCCAAATCCAGGGCCGGCGTCTCCCAGCGCTCCTCCAGCCGCTCCAGCTCCTCTCCCAACTCAGGGAGAAGCTGCTCAGACCGTTTCAGCTCCTCGGGGCTCTTGCTCTCCAGGAACGCCCACGCTCCTTCGATCATACCGCGGAACGCGGCGTCCCGTTCTCCCACCGTGATGCCCTCCGGGTCCAGCAGCTCATAGTCCACGCTGAGCCCTAACTCCAACGTGTACTGCTTTTCACCAACCCCATAATTGCGGTATCCGTTTCCGTCCACGCTCCACTCCTGCCAGCCGTCCATGACGCTCAGACGCAGGGTGTTCAGCAAAAACCAGGAGTCCGGGTCCATCAGGGCGGAACGGTTGATGGCGTTGTCTCTTAATATGGTGTCAATCAGGAGGAGGAACTCGTCCTCGCCGATGGTCTTTCCCACCTTCTCCTGGACTTGCCGCCGGTATTCCCCCACGCTCAGCTCCTCGTACCCCTGGAAGCGGAACTGCATCAACGGGCCGTAGTGCTTTTCAGCATAGGATTTGCTGGCAGAGGTGGCAAAACAGGCGGTTACGGTGCCCACCAGCGCCACTGACGCCAGTACAGCAGCCATCGATGCCCTGCGGTACTTCATAATGGAGCGGATGCGGGTTTCCAACGCGGTTTTGCTGAAATGATTGCAAAGAGGTTCCAAGCCTCCCCGCGCTTCCTCCAGTCCCAACAAGGCAAGGGCGTAGCCGGAGCGCGACTGAACGCCGCAGGATTGGATCACGGCCTCATCACAGCTCAGTTCCAAATCCCGGCCGGCCATCACATACAGAAGCCACACCGCCGGGTTGAACCAGTGGATGCAGAGCACAGCGCAAAGCGCCCACTTGTACACTACGTCCAGGCGGCGGATGTGGGTCCATTCGTGGGCCAGCACATAGGGCAGGGCCGATGGTTCCAGCGTTGCGGGCAATAGGATCACCGGCCGCAGCAAGCCGTAAGTAAGCGGGGCGGCCACCCGGTCCGACCGGCGCAGCTCCACCCTGCGCCGAAGGGGATGCTCCGCCAGCCATTGCCGGGCCGCCTCATCCGCGGCGGGCAGGGACTGGGCATAGGTCCTGCGGCAGCGCAGGTGGCACCACAGGAAATATCCGCCTAAAATAAGGGCGCCCAAGAGCCAGAGAACCGTGGACACTCCGCTTTCCAGCGGCGCCGGGACACCGGCCGCCACACTGCCTGCCGCCGCCTCCTGTGCTCCGGCTGGAAGGATCGTCTGCGGCAGGTTTGACAGCGCGGGGTGGGGCGCCGAAAGCGCCGAGGCGTTGTATATGCTGGAGGGCGCGGGCAGTGATACAGGAATCAGCAGCCGCGCAAGCGCCACCGCCCAGAGCACGCAGAACATCCTCCGGGGAAGCCGCTTTCCCAAAAGGCCACGGATCGCCGCAATCACCAGGATCAGGACGGTGCCGGAAATCGTCAGCTCCAATACACCCATGTCCTCACTCCTCCCACTGCTCCACCAATTCCTTGAGCCGGGCAATTTCCGCGGCCGAGAGCCGCTTCCCGTCCAGCAGCGAGGCCACCAGCCGGTCCGCGCTGCCGCCGTAAAGGCGGTCGATCAGCTGATCCGTCTCCGCTGTGCGGACTTCCTCCCGGCTCACCAGCGGGCGGCAGCGAAAGCCTGACTCCTCCCGTGACGCCGCACCCTTGTCCACACACTTTTTGATCACCGTATAGGCGGTGGTCTTGCTCCAGCCCACCGTCCTGCCCAACTCAGCCGCTAAGTCCTTGGCCGTGGCCTCCCCGTCCCGCCACAGAAGCTCCATGACCTTCAGCTCTGATTCGAACAGCTTTCCTTCCATATCTGCACGCTCCATTCTACTGTAATAGAATCCGTTGCAAGTATTCTATCGTAGTAGAACGTATTTGTCAAGAAGAAAGAGAGCGCTTTTGCGCTCTCTTTTCAACCTTCTGCTTACAGCACCAGGGACGGGGCCGCGTACACTCTGGCGGCCAGCTCGCTGTTGAGCATGTAGAGGCTCTTGGGGTCGGAGCCGAAGAGCTCCATTTTGGAGATCAGGTCGTTGGCGTTGGTCTCCTCCTCGCCCTGCTCCTTGACAAACCAGTCCAAAAACTGCATGGTGCGGAAATCCTTCACCTCATAGGCCACGGCATAGATGCCGTTGATGAGGCTGGTGACGTAGACCTCATGCTCCAGCGCGGCCTTCAGCGGAGCCATATCGTCGCTGAACACCTTGTCCGGCTTTTCAATGGCCTCCAGTGTCACAAGCTCGTTGTTGTTCTGGAGATACTGGTAGAAGAGCATAGCGTGATCCCGCTCCTCCTGGGCCTGCACCTTGTACCAGTTGGCAAAGCCGTCCAGGCCGCGGCGCTCATAGTAATTGGAGAAATCCAGGTACAGATAGGCGGAGTAAAACTCCTTGTTCACCTGCTGATTGAGCAGCTTGGATACAGTTTCATTCATCATGTTGACAGTCTCCTTTTCAATTGTGTGACTGAGTATAGTTTACCTGAAAAAAAGGATATCCGCTATTGCAAATACCACACCCATCCGGTTCAGAGAATTTTTTCACCGTCTTGCTTTCCGCTCTGTTCTTCGCTACAATAATTGGGAATCCCCACAGTATAAGCGGAAGTTAGGAGTAATCCCATGCTGATCAATTACATGCAGCAGGCCGTGGGCCTATACGCAAATGCAGACGCCCTGATCTTTTGTGACAAGGACGGATATGTGGAGTACGGGAAGTGGTCCAACAACCGCTATTACCAGTGCTCCGAGGTGGTGGGAAAGCACATATTGGAGCTTTACCCCACGCTGACGGAGGAGACCAGCACCATCATGCGGTGCCTGCACAGCAAATCCGCCCGGATCGACGACATCCAGCATCTGACCAATTTCAAAGGGGATCAGGTGGATATCGTCAGCACCACCCTTCCCATCGTGGTGGACGGCAAGGTGATCGGCGCGCTCTGCGCCTCCTCCTATTACGGGGACGGCGCCAAGCGGGAAAAAAGCGCTGGAAAGGATGGCGGATTGTACCAGCTCTCCGACATCATTACGGAAAATGAGCAGATGAAAGAGCTCAAGGTCCAGATCGCCGGCATTTCCCAGACCAGGTCTCCGGTCCTGATCTACGGCGAGACCGGCACGGGAAAGGAACTGGTGGCCGAGTCGATCCACACCTGCGGCAGCCGCCGGGACCGGCCCTTCATCGCCCAAAACTGTGCCGCCATCCCGAATACGCTTTTGGAGAGCCTCTTTTTTGGCACGGAAAAGGGCAGTTTTACCGGTGCGGAGCGGAAGAAGGGCCTCTTTGAGATGGCGGAGGGCGGAACGCTCTTTTTGGACGAGATCAACTCTATGGACTCCTCCATCCAGTCCAAACTGCTCAAGGCGCTGGAGGAGCATACCTTCCGCAGGGTCGGCGGAACCCGGGACATCGCCGTGGACACCAGGGTGATCTGCGCCATGAACGAGTCCCCCCAGGAGGTCCTGCGCAGCGGAAAGCTCCGCCGTGACCTCTTCTATCGGATCAGCGTGGTCCCCATCGCCCTCATTCCCCTGCGCCGGCGCAGAGAGGATATCCTGCCTCTGTCCGCCCACTTCATCGACCATTTCAACGAGGAACTGGGCCGCTCCATACAGGGGCTCAGCGACCTGGCAGTTCACGCGTTCCTCAGCCACTCCTGGCCCGGCAATGTCCGTGAGCTGCGCAACGTCATTGAGCACGCCTTCAATGTGGAATGCAGCGGCCAGATCACCATCAAAAGCCTTCCAGAGTATTTTTTCGACTCCCCGGCGGAGGAGGAGAGCTGCCTATGCGACGGCGCACCGCTGGCGGAGGCTGTCGGTGCCTATGAAAAGCTGTTGATCCAGCAGGCCCTCCGCTCGACGGGCAGCATTACCGCCGCCGCCCGGCTGCTGAAGACCTCCCGCCAAACCCTGCGGTACAAAATGGAGAAATACCAGATCGGGTAGCGCAAAAAATTTTGCACTGGTCAGGCAAAATTTTTGCCTTTCTGCCCGCCTGCCCCATGAATCCCTTGATGCTGCAGGCCAACGGTTTGGCACGAAATTTGCTAATATACTGTTGGCCGGACACCCGGCATGACAAAGGAGGTATTGGAAAATGGATTTGATCCTGAAAAATGGGCGCGTCTACACCATGGACGGCAAAACTGCCCAAGCGGTGGCGGTCCAGGGCGACACCATCGTAAAGGTGGGCACAAATGAAGAGGTGGAGACTCTTGCTGACGGCTCCACCCAAGTGATGGACCTTGGCGGCCGGGCGGTTGTCCCCGGCTTCATCGACACCCACACCCATCTGGTGGCCTACGGCTGCTCCATCAACGCGGTGAATTTGGAGGGAGTGGGCTCCAAGGAGGAGATCGTCTCCCGCTGCGCCGATTTCATTGCGCGGCATAACATTCCGGAGGGAACCTGGGTCATGGGACGGGGCTGGAACCAAAACCTGTTCAGCGGCGAGAAGACCTTTCCGGACAAAAATGACCTGGACCGGGTCTCCCGCACCCACCCCATCCTCATCATCCGCACCTGCGGCCACATCGGCATTGCCAATACGGCGGCGCTGGAGAGCGTCGGCGTCAGCAGGGATACCTACATTGAAGGCGGCCAGTTTGACCTGGGCACCGACGGATTGCCCAACGGCGTGATCCGCGAGGCATCCCTGGAGTGGTTTAAAAAGAATAAGACCGCCAAGCAGAATCTGAGCGAGATCAAGCGGGCCATTGTGGACGGCGGCAGCGACCTTCTGCGCTACGGCGTCACCTCCATCCACACCGAAGACTCCTACGACTTGGGCTATGGCGGGGACTTCATCGACATCTACAACGCCTACCAGGAGCTGATCGCCGAAGGCCGCCTCCCGGTCCGTATCTATCAGAAAATTTCCCTGCCCAAGGCCGGAGACATCGCGGACTTCCTCACCCGATACCCGGAGCTGCGGACCGGGTACGGAAACGATTTTTACCGCATCGGCCCCATGAAGCAGTGGTCGGATGGCACCCTTGGCGCCAGGACGGCAGGGATGCTCGAGCCCTACAGTGACGATCCCGGCAATACGGGGCTCTATTACTATACCCCTGAGGAGCTGTACCAAAATATCCTCACCGCCCACAACGCCGGAATGCAGGTGTGTATCCACGCCATCGGCGACGGCGCCCTGGAGATGCTGCTGGACGCTTACGAGCGGGTTTTGAAGGAATCTCCCAAGGAAAACCACCGTCACCGGATCGTGCACTGCTTTGTGGGCCATCCGGATCAGTATGAGCGCATTGCAAAGATGGGCCTGATCATCAACACCCAGCCCATCTCCACCTCCACCGACATCCCCATGATGGCGAGCCGCGTGGGCGCGGAGCGGGAAAAGAGCTGTCACGCCTGGCGGACGCTGACCGACCTTGGGGTGGTGATCACCGGCTCCTCCGACATCCCGGTGGAAACCCCCAATGTCTTCAAGGGCGTCTACGCCATCGTCACCCGCCGCAACGTGGACCACAATCCGCCGGAGCCCTGGAACGCCGACCAGGCGGTCACGGTGGAGGAGGCACTGAGGTTCTTCACCATCAATGGCGCCTACTCCGCCTTTGAAGATCAGCGCAAGGGCACCATCACCGAGGGCAAGCTGGCGGACATGGCGGTTTTGGACAAAGACCCCTTTGCCGTGGACCCCGAGGCGCTGCAGGACATTCTGGTGGATCACACCATCCTGGGCGGCAAGGTCGTCTACTCCCGGTAATCCGTTGTCAAAAAAGGAAGCCGCTTTTGATAAGCGGCTTCCTTTTCATTAAAAGAGGGTAATCTGGCTGGTTTCTGCCATGCCCGCAAACGCACCCAGTCCCCTCAGCTGTTCGATGTGGGTCTTGGACAGCTTGTTGCAGCACATGGAGAACTCCTCAATGGAGATGAAGTGCTTTCCCTTCCGTTTCTCCACGGTATCCAGCGCCGCGGCCTCGCCCAGGCCGTGGACGGAGGTGAAGGGCGGCAGCAGCCCGTTTTCCACCACCTTGAACTTGGTGGCGTCGGATTCATAGATGTTGATGGTGTCAAAGTGGAAGCCCCGGAGATAAAACTCATAGCACACCTCCAGGGTGGTCAGCAGGTCCTGCTCCACCGCCGTGGCGTCCTTGTTGTTTTCGATCTCCCGGATCTTTTTCTTCACCGCGTCCAGCCCGGCGCAGCAATACTCCGCGTCAAAGGCCTTGGCACGGACCGAGAAAAAGGTGGCATAGAAGGCCAGCGGCTCATGGACTTTGTACCACGCGATGCGGAAGGCCATCATTACGTAAGCCACTGCGTGGGCCTTGGGAAAGAGGTAGCCGATCTTGGCAAGGGAGTCGATGTACCACGCCGGTACGCCGTGGGACTCCATAGCCTCCACCCAGCCGTCCTCAAAGCCGTTCTTCTTCACCTTCCCCTTACGGACGGACTCCATGATCTTAAAGGACATCTTGGCCTCCAGGCCCTTGGAGATCAGGTAAAGCATGATGTCGTCGCGGCAGCCCACCGTCTCCAGAACGGAGGCCGTTCCGCTGACGATCAGCTCCCGGGCGTTGCCCAGCCACACGTCGGTGCCGTGGGAGAAGCCGGACAGCCGCACCAGGGTGTTGAAGTCCTTGGGCTGGGTGTCCACCAGCATCTGACGGGTGAAGCGGGTGTTGAACTCCGGAATGGCCACTGCGCCGGTGGGGCCCAGGATTTCGTCGTCTTCATACCCCAGTACCTTGCTTGAGGTGAAGATGGACATGGTGTCCGGGTCGTCCAACGGGATGCCGTGGGGGTCCACACCGGTCAGGTCCTGCATCATGCGCACCATGGTGGGATCATCGTGCCCCAGCATGTCTAACTTCAGGAGGTTATCCTCCATGCAGTGATATTCAAAATGGGTGGTGACCGTGTCGCTGTTGGGGTCGTCCGCCGGGTGCTGGACCGGGCAGAAATCCTCAATGTCCATGTCGTCGGGCACCACCACCAGCCCGCCGGGATGCTGCCCGGTGGTGCGGCGGGTGCCCACGCAGCCTAAGGTCAGGCGGTTTTCCTCCGCCCTGCCGGCGCTCATGCCGTTTTCCTCCAGGTATTTCTTTACAAAGCCGTAGGCAGTCTTCTCCGCCAAGGTGCCGATGGTTCCGGCCCGGAACACCTGGGTCTCGCCGAACATCTCAATGGCGTGGCGGTGGGCCTTGGCCTGGTACTCGCCGGAGAAATTCAGGTCGATATCAGGTACCTTGCCGCCGCCAAAGCCCAAAAAGGTTTCAAAGGGGATGTCAAAGCCGTCCTTCACGTACTGCTCACCGCAGACCGGGCACATTTTATCCGGCATATCTGCGCCGCAGCCGTAAGAGCCGTCCTGGATGAACTCAGAGTGCCTGCATTTGGGGCAGCGATAGTGGGGCGGAAGGGAGTTGACCTCCGTAATGCCGGACATATAGGCCACCAGGGACGATCCCACGCTGCCCCGCGAGCCCACCAGATAGCCGTTTTCCAAGGACCGCTGGACCAGCTTCTGGGCGGACATGTAAACCACGTCATACTTGCCCAAGATGCCGCCCAACTCCACGTTCAGGCGGTCCACAATCAGCTGGGGCGGGTTCTCGCCATAGAGGGCGTGCACCTTCTCCCAGACCAGGCGGTTCAAATCCTCCTCGGAGTTTTCCAGCCGGGGCGGGAACAGCTGCCCCTTGGGCAGCAGCTCAATGACCTCCACCTGATCGGCAATGGCCTGGGGGTTTTTCACCACCACCTCCAGAGCCTTCTCCTCTCCCAGATAGGAAAACTCCCTCAGCATCTCGTCCGTTGTCTTGAAGTAGATGGGCAGGGGTTCGTTGGCATCCGGAAACTTCTTGGACGCCAGTAAAATGTGGCGGTAGACCTCGTCCTCCGGCTCCTGGAAGTGGACGTCGCCGGTGGCACAGACGGGCTTGCCCAACTCCTCGCCAAGGCGGCAGATGGTGCGGTTGAACTCCCGCAGCTCCTCCTCCGTCCGCACGGTCCCGTTGCGCAGCATGAACTGGTTGTTGCAAAGGGGCTGTATTTCCAGGTAGTCGTAGAAGGAGGCGATCCGCTTGAGCTCGTCCCAGTCCTTGTGGTCCACCACGGCCCGGAACAGCTCCCCCGCCTCGCAGGCGGAGCCGATGATCAGTCCCTCCCGGTGGGCGATCAGCTCACTCTTGGGAATGGTGGGCACACGCTTGAAGTATTTGAGGTTGGAGGCGGAGATCAGCTGATAGAGGTTCTTGAGTCCCGCCTTGTTCTTGGCCAGCAATATGATGTGCTTGGGCTGGCGGTTGACCTTCTTCCCCAAGGGCCGCAGCCTGGCCATCTCGCTGTTTACCTCCTGGATGTCGCTGAGGCCCTTCCCTTTCAGCATCTCAAAGAAGGGGATAAGCATGTAGGCCACCGTCGCCGCGTCGTCGCTGGCCCGGTGGTGGTTGAAGGCCGGAAGCTTCAGCGCCTCGGCCACGATGTCCAACTTGTATTTCCCCAGCTCCGGCAGCAGGTTCTGCGCCAGGATCAGAGAGTCCACATAGGTGGGCTGGAACGGGAGCCCCACCCTCCGGCAGCCCTCCCGGATAAAGCTGATGTCAAATTCCGCGTTATGGGCCGCCAAGGGCCGCCCATCCACAAAGTTCAAAAATGCGCTCAGCGCCTCTTTGAGCTGCGGGGCATCCCTGAGCATGTCGTCGGTGATGCCGGTCAGCCCCACGATCTCAGGTGTCAGGCGGCGGTTGGGGTTGACAAAGGTCTGGAACCGCTCGCAGACCTCACCGTTGCGCAGTACCACGGCGCCGATCTCCGTAATGGCCTCCTGCATCACCTTCAGCCCCGTGGTCTCGATGTCAAAGCAGACGAACTCCCCGTCAAAGGCGCAGCGCTGCGTCCCGTGGATGGCGATGCGGTCGTCCAGGTTGTTGATAAAATACCCTTCCACGCCGTAGATGACCTTGATCTTGTCCCCGGCCGCCTTAGCGGCGTCCGGAAAGGACTGCGCCACGCCGTGGTCGGTGATGGCAATGGCCGGATGGCCCCAGCGGATGGCCTCCTTCACCACTTCCTTGGTGTCAGTGAGCGCGTCCATATTGGACATCTTGGTATGTAAATGAAGCTCCACCCGCTTATCCGGCGCTGTGTCCTGCCGCTGGGCATGCTCCACCACATTGATGCAGTAGGGGTTGAGCTGCACGTCCCGGCCGTCGTAGGTCAGCTCCATTTTTCCCTGCACCCTCAGCCACATCCCGGGCGAAATGGCATCCTTGAGCTGCTCCACTTCCTGATCCCGCAGCATCTTCCGGACGGTGACGGAATTCTGGAAATCGGTCATGTCAAAGCTCAGGCTCCAGACGCCGGGGCGGCGGGTCTCATGGCAGTCGGCGAAAAACACCTTCCCCTCCACGGTGACGGTGCCCATCTTCGGATTCAGCCCCTCCATGGGGACAGGGCTTCCCTTGATGACGCTGCCCAGGAGAATCTGGGAGGGCGCTTTTCCACCCTTGGCGCCGGATTTGGCGTTTGACTTGGGGGCGGGGCGCTGGCAGGAGGCGTCGATCTTCACCTCGCTGAAGCCGTAGACTCTGGCGATCATCTCCTGAAGGTCGGATATCTCTTTCCCACACAGCTCCACCTCCGTCACCAGCTGGAGGGTGATGCTCCGCAGGGACTGGTCTATGACCGCGCCGCTCAGATAGGAGCCGTAGAGCTTCAGGTGAAGCTCCCGGGGCGGCGTCAGGTCGGCAAACATATCAAAAAATGGGATCTTTTGAGCCATTGATCTTCCTCTTTTGCATTGATGTCGTTACAGCAGTTCAATCTCTTTCATCAGGGCATCCACAAGCTGCTCCTGCGGTACCTTGTAAAGGATTTTTCCTTTTCGGAAAAGAAGCCCCTCCCCATTGCCTCCGGCAATGCCGATGTCCGCGGCCGAGGCCTCCCCGGGCCCGTTGACCGCACAGCCCATCACCGCCACGGTGATGTTTTTCGGACAGTTTTTAAGCCTCCGTTCCACCTCTTCCGCAATCGGGATCAGGTCGATCCGGGTGCGGCCACAGGTGGGGCAGGCGATCAGGTTGACGCCGGAGGTCCGCAGCCCGGCGGCCCTGAGTATCTTTTGGGCCGCATAGACTTCCTCCACAGGGTCCGCTGTCAGCGTCACCCGGATGGTGTCCCCGATGCCGAGGCACAGCAGCCCGCCGATGCCGATGGCAGATTTCACCATTCCCATGGAAGGCGTGCCCGCCTCCGTGACTCCAAGGTGCAGCGGGTAGTCCGTCCGCTCGCTGAGCAGCCGGTAGGCGGCCATCGTCAGGGGCACGTCGGAGCATTTTACACTGATGCAGATGTCGTCAAAGTCAAATTGGTTGAGCAGCGCCACATGCCCCATGGCGCTTTCCACCAGCGCCTCGGCGGTGACGCCGTTGTATTTTTGGCGCAGCTCCTTTTCAAGAGAGCCTCCGTTGACTCCGATGCGGATGGGAATCCCCTTTTGGCGGCAGAGCTCCGCCACCGCCCGCACCTTCTCCCCGCCGCCGATGTTGCCCGGGTTGATGCGGATGGCGTCGATGCCCCGCTGGGCGCACTCCAGGGCATAGCGGTAGTTAAAGTGGATGTCGGCCACCAGCGGAATGGAGATTTGCTCCTTGATCCGGTCCACCGACCGGGCCGCTGCCTCGTCGGGAATGGCCACGCGGATGATCTCGCACCCAGCCTCTTCCAAGCGATGGATCTGGGCCACCGTGGCCGCCACATCGCGGGTATCTGTATTGCACATGGACTGGATGGACACCGGGGCGCCGCCGCCCACCAGCACATTGCCCACTCGAAGCTGTTTTGTCATACGTCACCTCATTGGAACAGTTTTACGACATCGTTGAATGTCACAAACAGCATCAGCACCATCAGCAGGGCGAACCCGGCCGCATGGATATAGTTTTCATATTTGGCCGGAATCTGCCTGTGCAGAAGATGCTGCGACAGGGTGTTGACCACCAGGAAGAAGATTTTTCCTCCGTCCAAAGCCGGCAGGGGCAGCAGGTTCATCACCGCTAAGTTGACAGCAATCAGCGCCGCAAAATAGAGAATGTTGTCCAGCGCGTCCCGCCAGGAGGAAGCGTCCTCCCCCACCTGGGTGATGGTGCTGACGATTCCCACAGGGCCGCTGAGGTCCTTTACGGAAGCCCCTCCGGTGACAAGCTCCACCAGGCTGTAGCGGACAATGCGCACAAAATCCACCGCATTGAGCCAGCTGTATTTCAGCTTGGCAAGCGGCGTACCCTCCTCCAGCACGCCGAAGTAGAGCCCATATCCCTGATAGGTCTCCCCCTCGGTTCCGGTGTACTCCTGATAGGGCAGGGTAAGCGTAAGGTTTATCTTCTCCCCGTCCCGGAGAATCCGCAGTTCATAGGTGTTGTCGTCACCACGGCCCAGGAACAGAGGGATGTCGGAATAGACATAGATCCGCTCTCCGTCGATGGACAGAATCCGGTCGCCCTCCTGAAGCCCCGTCTCCCCTTCCGCGGTAAATTCGGGGGCAAAGCCGCTGACCACCGGCAGCCGGAAGGCGCCTGCGGAGGAGTAGAGGATCATGATGATCAAAAAGCCTGCTATGAAGTTCATGATGGCGCCGGCGGCAAATATCAGAACCTTTTTCCAAAATCCCTGGTTGTTCAGCGCATGGGGGTCTTCGGAGTCCTCCTCTTCCCCCTCCATGGCGCAGTAGCCGCCAATGGGCAATATGCGAAGGGAGTACTCCGTCTCCCCTTTTTTCTTATGGAAAATCGCGGGGCCCATGCCGATGGAAAACTCATTGACCCGCACGCCGCAGGCCTTTGCCGAAAGGAAATGGCCCAGCTCATGGACCGCAATCAGAATGCCGAAGATGAGAATTGCCGCTAAGATATAAACCATTCTATTACCTCATTGTCTGCCAAGTACAGCTGCCCGTGCGCACCTGTCTGCTTCCAGTATATCCTCCAGGGAGGCATTCCATTTCACCAAAACGCTTCTCCGGGCGGATTCCACCAGTTCGGGAATTTCCGTGAAGCCGATTTCCCCCTTTAGGAAAAGCCCCACCGCCTCCTCATTGGCTCCGTTGAGCACCGCGCAGGCAGTGCCTCCCTCCTGTGCCGCCTCCATGGCCAGGCGCAGGCAGGGAAAGGACTCCAAATCCGGCGGTGCAAAGGTCAGCGGCGGACAGGAGAGCAGATCCAGAGGCGGTTCTGGGTTTTCACCGCGGCAGGGATAGGTCAGTGCATATCGGATGGGCAAACGCATATCCGGCGTCCCCAACTGGGCCAGCACCGCACCGTCCCGGTACTCCACCAGGGAGTGGACAATGCTTTGGCGGTGAATCACCACGTCCACCTGGGAAAGGGGCAGGCGGTAAAGCCGCATTGCCTCGATGACTTCCAACCCTTTGTTCATCAGCGTTGCACAGTCCACTGTGATTTTAGGGCCCATCTTCCAGTTCGGATGCCGTAAAGCATCTTCCCTTGTCATTTCCTTTAATTCTTCTGAATTTTTCCCATAAAAGGGACCGCCTGAACAGGTCAGGATCAGACGGCGGAGCTCCCGGCGGTCCCGGCAGCCCTGAAGACACTGAAAGATGGCCGAGTGCTCGCTGTCCACGGGAACTACCTCTGCCCCATGGCGGTACGCGGCGTCCATGACCAGCTCCCCGGCGCACACCAGTGTCTCCTTGTTGGCAAATGCGATCCGCTTTCCCTGCTCAATGGCGGCCAGCGTGGGGCGAAGGCCCACCATGCCCACCACGGCTGTCACCACCGTGTCCGCCTCTTTGATCGACGCGGCCTCTATGAGCCCCTCCATTCCGGAGAGGACCTTTACCTCCAAGTCCTTCACCCGGCTGCGGAACTGCTCCGCCGAGGCTTCCTCATAAACCACAGCAAGACGCGGCCGGAACTGCCGCGTCTGCTGCTCCAACAGAGCAATATTCCGATTCGTGGCCAGGGCAGCCACTGGAAGGCCCAGCTGTCCGGCCACATCCAGGGTCTGGCGGCCGATGGAGCCGGTGGAGCCCAGCACAGAAATTACTTTGCTCATCTTACCTCACCAACTCATCTTCCAGCTCAAAAGGGCCCAGACAAAAGGCGCCACAAACGTCACGCTGTCAAACCGGTCTAAAATTCCACCGTGGCCGGGCAGCAGATTGCCGTAGTCCTTTACGCCGAATTCCCGCTTGATGACTGAAAAGCTCAGATCACCGATCTGGCTGATCACACTGCCCACCAAGCCCAGCACGATCACCCACGTCCAACTGAGTCCCAGGCCCGCCTGAGCCGCCACGGAAGGCTCGCTGGTTAAGGTAAACTGCATCGTGTCGGTAATCAGCTTGAAGAGCGTCATGCCGATCACACCGCCCAAAAGGCCTCCGACGCCGCCCTCCACCGTTTTTTTGGGGCTCACATGGGGCGCTAACTTGTGTTTTCCAAACAGCATTCCTGCGAATAGCGCGAAGGTGTCGCTGCCGAAGGAGATGCACAGCGGCACAAAGACCCACGCCTGCCCCTGTTCCATCAACCGCAGCCGCAGCAGGCAGGAGAGCATCGTGGGAAACACCATGCCCGCGAAGATGGCCGCCGCCACCTCGCCGAAGGAGACCTGCTTCTCCTTCCCATAGTAGAAGATGGCGTTGAAGAACAGCACTGTGATGAACATCAAGGCAAGCAGGGCCACGATGCTGTCTCCCCGCTGCAAAATATCCTGGAACCACTCAGGCTGATCCCCCCAAAACCGGATGAGGGAATCACGTTCAAAGGGCCAGGCGGAAAAGAGCAGCGCCGCCCAGAGGACCGCCCAAACCACGGGATCCCTGGTTGACTTTCCCCTCTCCCCCAACACCGCGTGCATCAGCTCATAGGCTCCAATGACGCACATGGCCGAGACCAGCACCAAGGTGGCCCAGGAGGGCGCCCACGCCAGTATCAGAAGCAAAAAGGGAATGCCCACCACGGCCACCAAAATCCTTGCTTTCATACAAACTCCCTCATAAATATGAAAAGTAATTTCGCTTTACACCACCGAACCGGCGGTCCCTGTGCTGATAATCAGCAATGGCCTCGTCCAACTGGGACTCGGTGAAATCCGGCCAAAGCGTATCGGTGAAATAAAATTCAGAATAGGCACACTGCCACAGCAGGAAATTGCTCAACCGCAGCTCCCCGCTGGGCCGGATGATCAGTTCCGGGTCTGGGATACCGCCAGAGTCCAGATAGGCGGAGAACAGGGATTCGTTCAGCTCCTCCGCCTCCCGTTTGCCCGCTGCGCAGTCGGAGGCAAAGCGGCGTACTGCCCGCAAAATCTCATCCCGCCCGCCGTAGTTGAGGCAGATATTGGCCTGGAAATCCTCCGCACTGAGGTGAGCGGAAATCCGGTTGGTTCGATCCACCAGAGACTGTAGCTCCGGGGAGATTCGGCTGAGGTCCCCAAAAAACCGGAGCCGGATGTCGTCCCGTTCCATGGTGTCGATGGCCTCAAGAAGGTAGCGCTTCAAAAGTCCCATGATAACGCCAACCTCGTCTTCCGACCGCTTCCAGTTCTCCGTGGAGAAGGCGTAGACCGTCAGGTATTTGACGCCCAGGTTCTTGCAGTGCGTGGCGATTTTCCGGAAGTTTTCGGCGCCCACCTTGTGCCCTGCGGTGCGGGGCAGGCCCCGCCGCCTTGCCCAGCGGCCGTTGCCGTCCATAATAATCGCAATATGGCAGGGCAGGCGGCCCAAGTCCACCTGCCCCGCCCTGTCATTTGATAGAAACTCCGCCATCAGACCGCCATCAGTTCCTTTTCTTTTTTCTCCAGAAGCCTGTCGATCTCCTTACAGCTGTCGTCGGTGAGCTTCTGCAGGTCCTTCTCCACCTGCTTCATCTCATCTTCCGTGATCTCGGAGGACTTCTCCAGCTTCTTAAAGTGGTCCATGGCGTCCCGGCGGATGTTGCGCACCGCCACCTTGCCGCCCTCGGAATACTTGTGGATCTGCTTCACCAGTTCCTTGCGGCGCTCCTCGGTGAGCTGGGGGAAGTTCAAACGGATGCTCTTGCCGTCGTTCTGGGGGTTGATGCCCAGGTCGGAGTTCTGAATGGCCTTTTCAATGGCCTTCACCGCAGAGGCGTCCCAGGGCTGGATCACCAGGGAGCGTGGATCGGGAGAGGCAATGGACGCAATCTGCTGAATGGGGGTGGGCGTGCCGTAATAGTCCACGCTGATGCGGTCCAGCACAGCGGCGTTGGCCCGGCCGGCGCGGACGGAAGCAAAGTCTGCGCTGACAGACTCGATGCTCTTCTTCATTTTTTCCTCATAGACCTTGTATTCCTCTTTTAACATGGTTATGCCTCCTTCACAATTGTGCCGATTTTCTCTCCGCAGACAACGCGGACGATATTATGTGGATCCTTCAGGGCAAACAGCAGGACCGGAATATGATTGTCCATGGACAGCGATGTGGCAGTGGAATCCATTACCTGGAGATGCTGGGCCAGCACGTCGTCATAGGTGATAAAATCGTACTTGACGGCCTTCGGGTCCTTCATGGGGTCAGCGGAGTACACCCCATCGATGTTCTTTGCCAGCAGGATCACTTCCGCTCCGATCTCCGCAGCACGCAGCACCGCGGCCGTATCCGTGGAGAAGAAGGGGTTTCCTGTGCCGCAGCCAAAGATCACCACCCGGCCCTTTTCCAGGTGGCGGATGGCCTTGGAGCGGATGTAGGGCTCGGCGATGGCCCGCATCTCAATGGCGGTCTGCACCCGGACGTCCACGCCCTTTTGCTCCAGCACGTCCGCCACCGCAAGGCAGTTGAGCACAGTGGCCATCATGCCCATGTGGTCGGCCCTTGTACGCTCCATCCGACCGCCGCCGTCCTTGACGCCCCGCCAGAAGTTGCCGCCGCCGACCACCAGTCCCACCTGAACGCCCATCTTCACACACTCTTGGATGGAATCGCATACCCGGCCGATGACCTCAAAATCCAAGCCGGAATGTTTGTCCCCGGCCAGCGCTTCCCCGCTGATCTTCAGCAGCACACGCTTGTATATGGGAGTGTCCATGTCCTATAACCTCCGAACCTTTAAAATCACATACAAACGTATTTTACCGTATTTTCCCCGTTTTGCATAGGGGGAAAACAAAGATTTTCAGAAAAAGACGCTTTCCATCGTTAAAAAAATTGAGCCGCTGAAAGCGGCTTAATTTTTTTAACTGATTCAGAGAAATTTTTGTTTCACTGCGCCCGGAGCCGACTATTTTAATCCGGCAAAATACAAAAACAGCTTCTCCGGTTCCGCAGTACCCTTTCCATCCGGGCTCAGCAGTTCAGGGTGCCACTGTACGCCGATTAGCGGCAGCGACCGGTGGCAGATTCCCTCTACCGTGCACTCCTCCGTGTAGTCCTCCTCCGAGCCCCGGCTGAGTTCCGCACAGAGAAAGCGCCTCCGCTCCGGAGAGACCGCATCGTCAAACCAGACCTGGCACAAGGCAAATTCCGGGGCCAGCCGCTTGATGGACTGGTGATGCAGCGTGTTGACCACGGTTTTGGGGCCGTAGAGACGCTCCAGCCAAGTGCCCGGCAGGGAGTATGCGCCGTGGAGGTCCTCTCCCCTGGCGCCCCCACGGTGAATCCCATTGGTCTTCCCATCCTGCACCAGGCTGCCTCCGAAATGGACGTTCATCAGCTGATACCCGCGGCAGATACCAAGCACGGGAATGGCAAGCTCCACCGCCCGGTCCAGCATTCGCAGCTGCGCCTGGTCCAGCGCCGGGTTCACGCCACGACTGCCCTGATTTTCCTCTGCGTAGAGCGCGGGGTCCACATCGGGGACTCCGCCGGGCAGGATCATCCCATCACAGGAATCAAGTTCCTCCGGATTTAGGGAAATCAAACGCTCCACACCGGGCAGAAAGCGCAAAACAGCGTCTGAAACTGCCCTCACCGAGCCAAAGGCGTCGTCCGGCTGAGGGCCGGCGATCAAAATCCGCTTCATCCGCCTCCTATGCATTCCGGAATTCCCGCAGGGCGGCCTCGTCCCGGGCACGCTGCTCCTCAATGGCCTCTTTCAGCAGCATATCCTTCACCTTCATCAGCCGGGTGGTGGTGGCCCTGTCGTTTTCATCTAACTTCATGGTGATATAGCGGATGGTCTCCTGGGTGTCGGGAATCATCACATACTCCAGGGCGTTGACGCGGCGGCGGGTCTTTTCGATCTCCTCGGCCATCAGCTGAGCGGACTTTTCGATCTGCGCCAGCTTCAGCATATCCTGAAATACCCGCCCCAAGGCGTCCACAGCGGTGTCTAACTCGCCGGAGGTGGCCGCAAAGCCATAGGGGTATATGTCGCTGTCCGATTGGGTCTTGGTGCGGAACTCATAGACCGGCACGTTGACCGACATGATGTTTTTGAACGTCATGGACAGCTCCACGCTCTGCTTGGGGTACATCAAAGCCTGCTCCAGCGCCTCGGAGGACATGAGGGCCGAGGCCACGGTGAAGGAGCCGTGGACCGTCATCAGTTCCTCCTCCACCTTGGCGCGCAGGTCCTTGACCTCCCGAACCGTGTCCAGGAACTGCTTCATCAGCTCATCCCGCTTATCCTTGAGCAGCTTGTGGCCCCGCTGGGCGGTGCGGAGCTTTCCTTTCAGCCGGGTCAGCTCCATTCGGGTGGGGTTCACATTGATCTTCGGCATGCTCCCACTCCTTACTGTTCTTTTTTCGGCAGATACTTATCGATGTGCTTTTGTTTGATCCGTTTCAGCTCCGAGGTGGGCAGGATGCTCAGCAGCTCCCAGCCCAGGTCCAGCGTCTCCTGGATGGAGCGGTTTTCATCATAGCCCTGGTTCACATAGCGCCGCTCAAACTCGTCGGCGAACTTGGCAAACAGCAGGTCCGTGGGCGTCAGCGCGGCCTCGCCCAAAATGCTCATCAGCTCCTTGTTGTCCTTGCCGGTGGAATAGGCGGCAAAGAGCTGGTTCATGGTGTCGGCGTGATCCTCCCTGGTCTTGCCCTCGCCGATGCCCTTATCCTTCAGACGGCTCAGGGAGGGCAGCACATCCACAGGGGGATTGATGCCCTTGCGGAAGAGCTCACGGCTCAGGATGATCTGGCCCTCGGTGATATAGCCCGTCAGGTCGGGGATGGGGTGGGTCTTGTCGTCCTCTGGCATGGTCAGGATGGGGATCATGGTGATGGAGCCGGGGCACCCAAGACGGCGGCCGGCCCGCTCATACATGGTGGCAAGGTCCGTGTACAGGTAGCCTGGGAAGCCGCGGCGGCCGGGCACTTCCTTCTTGGCCGCGGAGACCTCGCGCAGCGCCTCGGCGTAGTTGGTGATATCCGTCATGATGACCAGCACGTGCATGCCCTTTTCAAAGGCCAGATATTCGGCAGCGGTCAGCGCCATGCGGGGCGTGGAGATGCGCTCCACGGCCGGGTCGTTGGCCAGGTTGGAAAAGAGCACGGTGCGGTCGATGGCGCCGGTGCGGCGGAACTCGCTGACAAAGAACTCAGATTCCTCAAAGGTGATGCCGATGGCGGCGAAGACCACGGCGAAGTTGGAGCCGTCGTCACCCAACACCTTGGCCTGGCGGGCGATCTGGGCGGCCAGGTTGGCGTGGGGCAGGCCGGACCCGGAGAAAATGGGCAGCTTCTGGCCGCGAACCAGGGTGTTCAGGCCGTCGATGGTGGAAACGCCGGTCTGGATGAACTCATTGGGGTAGTCCCGGGCGGCGGGGTTCATGGGAAGGCCGTTGATGTCCCGGTACTCCTCCGCCAGGATGTCGGGGCCGCCGTCGATGGGCTGGCCCATGCCGTTGAACACTCGGCCCAGCATGTCGCCGGACACGCCCAACTGCAGCGGATGGCCCAAAAAGCGGACCTTGGACTGGGCCAGGTTGATGCCCTGGGCAGACTCAAAAAGCTGCACCACGGCGGTGTCGCCGTTGACCTCCAGCACCTTGCCGCGGCGGATGCCGCCGTCGGGCAGTTCCACTTCCACCAGTTCGTCGTAGGTGACGTTCTCCACCATGCGGACCATCATCAGCGGGCTGGCGATCTCCTGGATGGTACGATATTCGCGAATCACTGGTCCTCACCTCCCTCGTCCACAATGGCGTTGATCTCCTGCTCCATCTCCGTCTCAATGGCTGCATAGGCCTGGGCATATTCGTCGACCTCCACGCTCTTGGCGCGGCCGATCTTCTCACGGGCCGGGATATCAAAGAGCTTGGCAGCGGGCGCGCCCTTGGCAATGGCAGCGCGGCACAGCGCATCGTAGTTCAGAATCAGGCTCAGAAGCTTTTCCTGCCGGTCATAGGAGGAGAAGCCGTCCACGTCCACAAAGGCGTTTTGCTGGAGGAAGTCCTCCCGGACCATGCGGGCGGCCTCCAGCGTCAGCTGGTCTGCAGGAGAGAGGGCGTCCTTGCCCACCAGCTGGACGATTTCGTTCAGGCTTGCCTCGCTCTGGAGCAGCTTCATGGCGGCGGCACGGTTGGCCATGAACTCCTTCCCTAAGTTCTCGTCGAACCAGGGCTTCAGGGAGTCCAGATACAGCGAGTAGGAATTCAGCCAGTTGATGGCCGGGAAATGGCGCTTATAGGCCAACTGGGCATCCAGTGCCCAGAACACCTTGACAATCCGCATGGTGGCCTGGGACACAGGCTCGGAGAGGTCGCCGCCGGGAGGGGACACGGCGCCCACGGCGGTCAGGCTGCCCCGGCGGTCGTCGGAGCCGATGCACTCCACGCTGCCGGCGCGCTCATAGAACTGGGCAAGCCGGGAGGCGAGGTAGGCCGGATAGCCCTCTTCACCGGGCATCTCCTCCAGGCGGCCGGACATCTCACGCAGCGCCTCAGCCCAGCGGGAGGTGGAGTCGGCGATGACGGCCACGTCGTAGCCCATATCCCGGAAGTACTCGGCGATGGTGATACCGGTGTACACGCTGGCCTCACGGGCGGCCACAGGCATATCGGAGGTGTTTGCGATGAGCACCGTGCGCTTCATCAGCGATTCGCCGGTGCGGGGGTCCTTCAGCTCCGGGAACTCCCGGAGCACGTCGGTCATCTCATTGCCCCGTTCGCCGCAGCCGATGTAGATCACGATGTCCACGTCGGACCACTTGGCCAGCTGATGCTGCACCACCGTCTTGCCGGAGCCGAAGGGGCCGGGGACGGCGGCAGTGCCGCCCTTGGCAATGGGGAACATGGTGTCGATCACGCGCTGGCCGGAGCACAAAGGCCTGACCGGCGGATACTTGTGCTGATAGGGGCGGCCGGTGCGGACGGGCCACTTCTGGGCCATGGTCAGCTCCACCTCGCTGCCGTCCTCTTTGCGCAGCGTGGCCACCGGCTCCAGCACTGTGAAGGAGCCGCTCTGGATTTTGGTGATGGTGCCGCTCAGATAGGGAGGCACCATGACCTTGTGCAGCACCACCGGCGTCTCGGGCACTGTGCCGATGATGTCGCCGCCGGTCACCTTGGCCCCGGGCTCCACCACGGCGGTGAACTCCCACTTCTTCTCATGATCCAGCGCAGGCACTTCCACGCCGCGGGTGATGCAGGCGCCCACCTTCTCCACGATCTTTTCCAGCGGGCGCTGGATGCCGTCGTAGATGCCCTCGATCATGCCGGGGCCCAGCTCCACGCTCATGGGGTAGCCGGTGGTCTCCACCTCGGCGCCGGGGCCAAGGCCCGAGGTCTCCTCATAGACCTGGATGGAGGCGGAGTCGCCGTTCATCGTCAGGATTTCACCGATCAGCCGCTGCGGGCCCACCCGGACCACGTCGGACATATTTGCGTCCGAGAGGCCGGTGGCAACCACCAGCGGGCCGGACACTTTTACAACTTTACCACTCAATACGAAAACCTTCTTTCAGGATAGATTCGCCAGAAGGAACGCTTCTCACAGGATATCCGCGCCCACGGCGCGTTCAATGGCCCGCTGGAGGCTCTCCTTTCCGATGCCAAGGGAGCCCTCCCGCCCGGGGATGAGGATGATGGCCGGACGGAGCTCATCCTTGTACCGGGCAATCTCAGCCGTCAATCCGGCGGCCAGCTGCTCGGTGAGGTAGATCACCGCGCAGTCCTCTTTGGCCAGGCGGTGAATGAGCTCCCTTGCTTCATCCGGCGATGTCACGGGGTAGGTATCCAATCCCAGGGCCCGAAAGCCCATCACCGATTCCCAGTCCCCGATCACAGCAATTCTATACATACGCTTCACGCAGCCTTTCCCGGATAATCTCCGGCGAGAGCCCGGCGGCCCGGCCCATCAGCAAAATGCGCAGGTTGGTAAACTCCGTTTCCCTGGCGGCCAAATACCCCACCAGCGGCGCCTCGCCGAAGGCCACATATTTGGCGTCGGCCAGATAATCGCTGACCGCGTCGTCGCAGAGCTTTTCAAACCGGGTCAGCGGTCCTCCGGAGAGGGCGGCGGCACCCGCCTCAGCGGCCTCAGCCAGCACGGTGGAGGCATATGCCTCGCCAATGCCGCTGCCTCCGGCGCCAGCCAGCGCGCACACGGCATCCGCAGAAACCGTGCCGCCCTCGAACACCACGCCGGAGAGAAACTCCGGGCTCTTGCCCATGCGCAGCGTGCGGACCAGGGTCCTGAGGTTCACCGCGTCGATCATGGCCTTTACATAGCCCATCAAAAAGCCGCTTCCGGTGGCTTGGGCCAGGTCGCGCATCTCCTTATAGCAGCGCCTGTCCAGCACCACGTCGCTCAACTGGGGGTCGCCGGTGGTCTGGAGCACTTCTTTTGCCTCAACATACCCTTCCGCCAGGGCCTGCGGCAGCTCGTCCAGTTCCCCGGACTCCGCTGCCTCGCGCAAGGCCGCTGTGTCCACGCGCCCAAGATTCATCAGCATATGTCCCGGATCGGTCTCCATCGCCTGGGCCTTCAGCAGTACCTTGAGGTTGTGATAGTCGTACTTGAGCCGGAAGAGCTCCAGGTAGCGCCTGTCCGGCGCAAAACCGCTCAAATCCTCCAGCATCTCCTGCCGGGCGGCGGAGAGCGCCTCGTCCATCTCCTCCGGACGCTGGGCAGAGAGCTTGGGGTAGCCGCACTCCTCCAGAGTCTTGGCAATTTCCTCCTCGCTGCGGCTCTCTAAGAGCTCCTCCATGCGGTCGCGGCTGAGCAGGCTGTTCTCCATGGCCTTGATGCGGCTGGAGAGGAACAGATAATCCGTATCTTTGATATGACTCAAGGCAGTCCCTCCTAATTCCTTACGAGAACAGGATCTTGGCCACCTCGCCGGCGATCTCGTTCTTCTGGAGGCGCACCAGTGTTTCAAAGGTGCAGTTGACCTCCACGTTCTGGTCCGCAAGAATGAATCCGCCGCGGACGTCACGGGTCTTTTCAGAGAGCGTCAGCATGGCCGTCCCCTGCGCCAGCGCGGACACGCTGGTGGCCACCTTGTTCAGCAGCGCCCCCACCTTGGAGTCGCCCAGCTGAAAGTCCGGAGCCGCGGCTTTGGCCAGCAGCTCGTTGGCCCGGGCCACAGCCGCCTTGCCGACGCGCCTGCGGTCCTCCGGGGAAAAGATGACCTCTTCCCTGCCGGTCTGGGCTGCCTGCACCATCAGTTGGGCAAGCGTCTCCACATACTCCTCCTCGGGCAGTGAGCAAAGCTGGTTCAGCGCCTTGGCAAAGGCCTCATCCAGCATTTTCTGCTTGGCCGACAGCGTAACTTTGCGGGCCTCCATGTGGGCCACGCTGACCAAGCGCTCTTCCCGCTCGGCGGCATTTTTCTCGCTGCGCCCGTCCAACTCGCTCTTCTCCCGGTCCGCCTGGGCCTGGTAGGCCGAGCGGACCTTGGCCGCCTCCGCCTCCGCCTCGGCGCGGATCTGATCGATCTCGGCCTGGGCGTCCTGACGGATGCGGTCAGTGATTCTGTCGATGCCGTTCATGATTCCGTCCCCGCTTACTTGCTGATGTTGATGATCATCAGCATGGAGGCCAGCAGAGACAAGATGGCGTAGAACTCAACGGTGATGCACAGCACCATGCCCTTGGACCAGTCATCGGGCTTCTTGGCCAGGATGTTGATGGAGCCGGCGGCCACACGGCCCTGGGCGATGGCGGAGAAGAGGCCGCCCAGCGCCATAGGCAGGCAGGCCACAAAGTACTGCATGCCCTGGGCAATGGTCAGCGCGGGCAGCGTGCCGGAGAGAAGGCCCATGCGGAAGATGGCAAAGAACCACACCACCAGGCCGTAAAGGCCCTGGGTGCCGGGGATCACCTGCAGGATCATGACTTTACCAAACTTGGAGGGGTCCTGGCACAGCAGGCCCGTACCGGCCTCGCCGGCCATGCCGGTGCCCTTTGCGCTTCCGATGCCGCTCAGGACCGCCGCCAAACCGGCGCCCAGCAGGGCCAGGGCCAAACCGCCGATGCTTCCCAGGAACGTAAGGCTCTGCTGGAGTTCTACCATCTGTGCAATGTCAGTCATAATAATTTCCTCCTTATTCTTTTACAATATCCACAAATTTTGTATTCATCTCCAGGGGTCTGAAGGGCTTTCCGCCGTCCTTGTAGAACTTCCCGAAATACTCCAAACACTGCAGGCGCAGATCATGGACATAGCAGCCCAACAGGTTCAGGGCAAAGTTCAGGGCGTTGCCCGCCAGGGAGATGATCAAAAATACCACGATGTTGCCGGGGATGGCGCCCAAGGTGTTGAACACCTGGGCAATGACGCTGCCCGCCAGCATCAGGGCCATCAGACGGGAGTAGGAAAGGATATCTCCAAAATAGCCGGTCACATGGTTATAGAGGGAGCCGAAGACGGCCGTCACCTTGCCAAAGCCCTTTGCGTTCCAGCCGGAGCCCACCAGCACCATCACGATGCCCGCGATCAGCAGGAGGTTGGTCACGCCCAGGATAGCCAGTGCGATCCCGGCAAAGACCACCCACCAGGTCACTTCCTCCCAGATGGCGTCCATCACCTCGCCCCGCCGGAGCTTTTCCACAAAGCTGATGGCCATGCCGGTGATGATCTGGACCGCGCCCAGACACATGGACCCCACCAGGATCATCAGCGTGTCGTCCAGCGGCGTAAAGAGGGACGGCAGCGCGGTAAAGGTGGTACCTGGGTTAATGATCTTCGCGGCCTGGGGCAAAAAGTCGCCAAAGAAGCCTCCGGTGACCGCGCCCATGAGGAAGGTGCTGACTCCGCACAGGCCCAGAAGCCCGAAGAAGTGGCTCATGGTACCCTTGGGCCGGTATTTCTTCAACACCACCGCCGAGGCAAGCATCATCAGAAGGCCATACCCCATGTCCGCCATCATAATGCCATAAAACAAAATGAAAAACGGCGCCATCAGCGGGTTGGGGTCCACGCCGTCATAGGCGGGCAGGGAGTACATCTCCGTCACCATGTTCAGCGGCCGGGTCAGGAGGTTGTTTTTCAGCTTCACAGGAACCTGGGGATACTCCTCCGGAGCCGGATCCTCCGCCTCCCAGGCGCATCCCTTCTCCTCAAAGAGGGACTGGAGCTGGCTTATGGAGTCCGCCGGCGCCCAGCCTTCAAAAAAGACAATCGTGCCATCGGTCATCAGCCGCTCAGCCGAGGATTCCTTTGCCGCCGCCACATTCAGCTGATCCGCGTAGATGCGCAACTTGGCATAGTCCTCCTTATGGGCTGCAATGGCCTCCGCCGTTTCCGATTGGCCTCTGCGGTTTTCCTCCAGCGACCGGTCGATCTGGGCCAGGTTCTCAGATGCAGTGCCGGTATACCCCTTGAAGGACGTCAGGCTGACGCCGTGGGGCCGCAGAATCTCCATGGCCTTTTGCTCATCCGAGCGGTGGACGACCAACAGCAGATACCGCTGCTGCTTGTCGGCGCTGACCTCAAAAAGCTCCGCAGCCAGCTCGGAGAGCTGATTGCGCATCTCCCCGGGATCGGCTCCCGCCGGACAGACGGCCAGACGGAAAAGCGCCCACTGGGTCCCTTCCCGCTCCAGGGGCAGGTCCAGTTCCGCCCAGGGCGTCAGAGACTGGCGCCTTGCAATCAGCCGTCCCTCCTCCCCCTGGAGATGGCCCAGGGTCTGGAGCAGCCCGTTGACCTCATCGCTGAGCTGTGCCGGCCGCAGGTCAAAAAACTCCGACTCACCAATGGCGCTCCGCTTGACAAAAAGGCCGTCTGACACTTTCCCATATTTCCGAATTGCAGAGAGGGCCGCATTGACGCCGGCGATCCTGCTCCTGGTGTCCATCAGGGCGGAACCGCTCTTGCTCAGCAGATGGGCCCACTGGGGATCGGCCAATTTCTCCCCCGGCTCGCTGATCTCCACACAGCCAAGCCGAAGGAGCCGGTCCAGCAGCTCCTGTCGCTGGCTTGCCAGTGCGATGACACGGAGCCGCTTCATTTTGACAATGGCCATCAGCGACTCACAACCCTTCTGACAATAAACTCCGTAGCCTCGGTCATTTTGCCGGAGGCTGCCTGGCAAAGCTCCTCTGCGCCGCGCCCGGCCTCCTCCATGATTTCAGCCGTCCGCTTTTCAGCCCGCGCCTCCGCCTGGGCAAGCAGCGCCTTACCGCGCTCTTCCGCCTCAGCTCTGGTCCTTTCCACAAGCGCCTTTCCATCGCGCTCGGCATCGGCAAGGAGCTTTTTCGCCGAAGCTGCAGCCGCAGTCTTCTCCTCCTGCAAACTCTGTTCGGCGCCCGAAATTTTTTCAATGGCCTCAAGAGACATTCCGTGTCACCTTCTTTACTACATATTGTGTAAATTATGGAAACTTCCAGCATTAAAACACATCATTTATTATATAAGATTTACCAAAAAAAGCAATAGCATTTCTCTCTTCCCATTCAGACATTTTTTGAATACTGTCATAACAGTTTCTTATCCGTGTCCGATTCTCTGCAATATGATTGTTCCCGCTTTGCGTCAGACGATTCTTATTCCTGTAAAATACAAAAAAAGGGCTGCGGTGCAGTATCTGCACCGCAGCCCTTTTTCAACGCGTCACCGCTGCCGCCTGGCCTCCCGGGCCAAAATGGATGTGGAGGGGTTCCGGAATTGGCCCGGGAGTGTGACCTGCATCACTTTCTCAAGGCGGCGGTAGCAGCCTCGTCCACTGTCTTTGTGTCCATGTTGATGACAACGCCATAGAGCGTCCTGGCGTTCTCCGCACTGACCTTCTCGTTGAGCACATCCTCCAGCACATACTCGGGGCGGCGCTTGAAGGGATTGCCATAGCCGCCGGAGCCTGGCGTCTGGGCGCTCATGATGTCGCCTTCCTTCAGCTCAATCTCAGAGGATTTTGCAGAGGGCAGCACCTTTTCACCAGGTGTTTCGGGGTTGATGACAAACCGGCCGGGAGCACCGGACAGGCCTCCTTCCAGTCCCCAGGGCGCTACCTTCTGACGGTCGCCGTGAGAGCCGAAGATGGTATCCTGCAAAATCCGGTAGTCGCGCCTGTAGCCAAGGCCGCCGCGGTACTCGCCAGCGCCGCCGGAGTCGTTTCGGATCTCGTAACGGTCCACCATGATGGGGTACTCCGCCTCCATGCACTCAATGGGCAGGTTGGAGGAATTGGTGATGTGGACGTGGACGCCGTCCAAACCGTCCTTGTTGTAGCGGGCGCCGAAGCCTCCGCCCAGGGATTCGGGATAGACAAAGAACCGGTCGTGCTTTTCATCGTTGCCGGAGAAAATGACTGTGGTCACGGCGCTGTTGCAGCCGGCCATCACCTGCTTGGGCACCACCTGGGCCATGGCACCGAACACCACGTCGGCCACGCGCTGGCAGGCGTCGGTTCTTGCGCCGCAGGCGCCGGGTACCTTCGGATTGACCAGGGTGCCCGCCGGGGCGTAGATTTCAATGGGGCGGTAGAATCCGCCGTTGGGGGGCAACGTGGGGTCCACAATGGCCTTCAGGGAGTAGTACACCGTGGCCTTCAGCGCGTTTTCCACCACGTTGACCGCGCCCTTGACCTGGGGAGCCGTGCCGGTGAAGTCCAGATACATGCTCTCGTCCTTCACTGTCAGCTTCAGGTGGATGGGCACGCGCTTGCCGATATCGATGCCGTCGTCGTCCATATAGTCTTCGAACTCGTACTCGCCGTTGGGAATCTCATGAATGCCGGCACGCATCTTGCGCTCGCCGTAGTTCATCAGCTCCTCCATGCCGGAAAGGACGATGTCACGGCCGTACTTGTTGATGACATCCACGGTGCGCTCCGCGCCGATGGTGTTGGCTGCCACCTGGGCCATGATGTCGCCGGTGCGCTCAAAGGCCGTGCGGCAGTTGAGCATGATGACGTCCATCACGTCCTGGAGCAGTTTGCCCTTTTTCATGATGTGAATGGGCGGGATGCGCAGACCCTCCTGGAAGATGCTGGTGCTGTCGCCGGACATGCTGCCGGGCACCCGGCCGCCCACGTCGCTGTGGTGGGCGATGTTGGCCACATAGGCGACGATCTCGCCGTCGTGGAAGATGGGTGCCGCAATGGTGATGTCCGGAAGATGGGTACCGCCGCCGCTGTAGGGGTCGTTGGCGACGAACATGTCGCCCGGCTCAATCTCGCTGGGGTCGTACTTCTGGGTGATCTTCTGCACAATGCCCAGCATGGACCCCAGGTGGACCGGGATGTGCTCCGCCTGGGCGATGGTCTCGCCCTTGGCGTTGAAGATTGCGCAGGAGCAGTCTTTTCTTTCCTTGATGTTGGTGGAGTATGCGGTTCTCACCAGGATGCCGCCCATCTCCTCCGCGATGGACATGAACGCGTTGCTCAAAACCTCAACAGTGATCGGATCAACCTTCATATAGTTAAACATTTCCACGCCCCCTTATTTCGCCTCGTAGCTGATCATCAGGTTCAGATATCTGTCTGCACGGGCCGTATGTCCCGGCGGAACCACGATGGTGGAGTCCATCTGCTCGATGATGGCTGGACCCTGGACCTCATTGCCGGCCTTGATCAGGTCGCGGTTATAGATGTTGGTGTCCACATACTCCCCGGCCTCTTCAAAGTACACATCCCGCTTGCCGATGACGGCTGCGGAGGCATCCGGCCCCTCAATGGGGTGCTCCACCAACTCGATGGTCTGAACCTTGCCCAGTGCGGTGGCGCGGTAGTTTACAATCTGCACCAGTGCGCCTTCGTTGCAGTAGCCGTATTCCCGCTTATGGGCCTGATGGAACAGGTCGCGGATTTCGTCGATGTTGTCCTTAGTGATCTCCTTGTAGGGGATCTCAATGCTCAGCTCGAAGTTCTGGCCATAGTAACGCATGTCGGCGTGACGGATGATGACCTTATGCTCCTCGTCGATCTTTTCATCATCCAGCCAGGCGTCGCCCTTATCGGTCAGTTCCTTGAAGTTTTCGTTCATCTGGTCGATATTTTCGGGGACAAAGTTCGCAATGCTGGTCTTCACATAGTCAGAGCGGATATCGGATACCAGAAGGCCCACCGCACAGAGGATGCCGGGGTTGCAGGGGATCATGACCTTGTTGATGCCAAGGTCTTTGGCCACGTTGACCGCGTGGAGGGCCCCCGCGCCGCCGAAAGCCACCACCACGAACTCTCTTGGGTCATAGCCGCGCTCCACAGAGACCACGCGGATGGCGCGGGCCATGTTGGAGTTGACCACGGTGATGATGCCGCGGGCCGCGTCCAGAGCGCTCATACCCAGGGGCTTCGCCAGCTTCTCCTCAATGGCCTTGTAGGCCGCCTCTTCGTCGATCTCCATGCGGCCGCCCAAGATGACCTTGGGATTGAGCCGGTGGAGCACCACGTTGGCGTCGGTCACAGTGGGCTTGTCGCCGCCCCGGCTGTAGGCGATGGGGCCGGGATAGGCGCCGGCGCTCTCAGGGCCGACCTTCATCATGCCGCCGTTGTCGATCCAGGCGATAGAGCCGCCGCCGGCGCCCACTGCGGTGACGTCGGTCATGGGGACCTTCACGGGGAATTCGGCAATGGCTTTGGCGGTGGTCAGCTTGGGAGAGTAGTTCTCGATCAGGGAGACGTCGGTGCTGGTGCCGCCCATGTCAAAGGTGATGATGTTCTTTACGCCTGCCAGCTTTGTGATGTAATTGGCTCCGGACACACCGGCGGCAGGGCCGGACAGCGCGGTGCGGATGGGGTTTTCAAATGTGGTCTCAATGCTCATCAGGCCACCGTTGGACTGGTTGATATAGGGAGTCAGGTCCATGCCCATATCCTTGACGCGCTGCTTGAACTGCTTGGCGTAGATGCCCACCTTGGGGCCGATGTAGCTGTTCAGCGCGGTGGTGGTCATGCGCTCATACTCCCGGATTTCCGGCAGCACCTCGCTGGAGACGGAGACATAGGCCTCAGGATGGCGCTGGAGGATGATTTCCTTGATCTGCTTTTCATGCTCAGGATTGATGTAGGAGTGCAGCAGGCAGACCGCGTAAGCCTCCGCTCCTGCTTCCTTCAGCTCATCCACCAGCCGCTCCACCTCGGCGGTATCCAACGCCTTGAATACGGTGCCGTCGGCCATGATGCGCTCATCTACCTCCTTGCGCATCTTGCGGTAGATGATGGGGATGGGTTTTTCCACCTGGGTATCGTAGAGGGATGCACGGGTCTGGCGGGCCAGCTCGATCAGGTCCCGGAAGCCCTTGGTGGTGATGATCGCCGTTTTGGCACCCTTGCGCTCCAGCGTGGCGTTTGTGGCCACCGTGGTGCCGTGGACCAGGTTGGACACCGCTGCGGGGGATACGCCGTGCAGCTCCAGGATTTCCTTCACGCCGTTTCCGATGGCCTCGGAGGGGTCCCAGGGGGTGGAGGGCAGCTTATAGACATTCACTTCCCCGGTGTCCTGGTTGAACATACAGACATCTGTAAAGGTACCGCCAACGTCAACTCCAATTTTGTAACTCATAGTCTCACCCTTCAATTTTATTCAGAATTCTTCAGACGGCAGGCTCGCTCACCGTGTTGCCCTTCTTCTTCTGCAGCAGAAGGAGGGCCATCAAAACGGCAAAGATTGCCAGGCCGATCACGTCGCAGATTTTGAACTGGAGGAACATAAACACCGCACACACAAAGAACGCCAGCCGGAGCAAAACGCCCAGGCGCTGGACCATATAGCCCTGGATGGCCGCGGTCAGAGCATAGCACATCACAATGCCGCACAGCACGGCCCACAGGATATCCAAAATGCCGCCGTTCATCAAAAAAGCGGTATTGTAGACGAACATATAGGGGACGAAGAATGCCACAATCGCCAGCTTGCAGCCCTCGCTGGCCGTCTGGATGGCCTTGGAGCCGGCGATGCCGGCGCCTGTATAGGCGGCCAGGGCCACGGGAGGCGTAATGCCGGAGAGGCAGGCAAAGTAGAAGATGAACATGTGCGCCGCCAGAGGCACGATGCCCATACTGGTGAGCACAGGGGCCAGCACGTTGGCGCAGAGTATGTAGGAAACCGTGGTGGGCAGGCCCATACCAAAGAGGATTGCCGTGCACATACTCAGGATCAGGGCCGGCAGCACGTTTCCGCCGGAGAGGCCGATGATCAGGCTGGAGATCTTCAGTCCCAGGCCGGTGAGGCTGATGCAGCCAATGACAATTCCGGCGCAGGCGCAGGCACAAGCGGTGGAGGCCGAGCCCTTGGCCGATGCGATCAGCGTCTCAGCAATGGACTTGACGCTCATGCGGGTTTCCTTCTTGAACATGCACACCACGATGCAGGCCACCATGGCAAAGAAGGCAGACTTGATGGCGGAGTAGCCCACCACCGTCAAAAGAACAATCAGCAGTACCAGGGGCAGGAACAGGGGCCAGTCTTTTTTCAGCACCGCTTTGAGCTGGGGGAGCTCATCTTTATTCAGGCCGTTCAAACCGTTCTTGGCGGCAATGGCGTCCACGGAGATCCAGATGGTGAAAAAGTACATCACCGCGGGAATGATGGCTGCAACCACAATATCCAGGTATTTCATGCCCAGGTACTCTGCCATCAGGAAGGCGCCGGCCGCCATGACCGGAGGCATAATCTGTCCGCCGATGGATGCCGCTGAAACGGACGCGGCGGAGAGAGTCCTGTCGTAATTCATCTTGATCATCAAAGGAATGATGATCGATCCGCAGGCCGCCACACAGGCGACGGCGCTGCCGGAAATGGTGCCGAACAGGGCGCAGGCGATCACCGCCACCTTGGCGGGTCCGCCCCGGGCCGCGCCGGCAACAGAAGCAGCGAGATCAAAGAACGCGGCGCCGGCGCCGGTCTTTTCCAGGAAGGCTGCAAAAATCACGAACATCACCACAAAGGTGGCCGCCGTATCCAGCGCCGTTCCAAATACGCCGTCATAGGTGTACAGCGTGGTGATGATGCGCTTGACGCTGTATCCGGAATGACCCAGCATACCGGGCAGGTACTGGCCCAAAAAGGCGTAGAGGATGAATACGCCGCCGATGATGGGCAGGGCCAGCCCGTTTGTCCGTCGGGTGGCTTCCAGAACGCACAGCAGTGTAATGAGGCCCATGATAATATCCATCTGCGTGGTAAAAATACCGCCGCGCAGCAGGATGTTTTCAATGTTGAAATAGGCATAGCCAACGCTGGCAATGGATAAGACGATAAAGATCAGGTTCACGAGGCCAAGGCTTTTTTTCTCTCCCTCTTTTGGTTTGAAGGTGGGATAGATCAGGAAAGTCAAAAGCAGCACCAACAGCAGGTGGAAACTTCGGAAGGCCATTGCGGGGCGGGGCACGAAGTTCAGCACCACAATGTGATAGATACCAAATATGATGCCGACCACTGCGATGACCTTTTTCACAATGTTGTCTATTTTTTCACTCATACTTTATTTCCCTCCTGCGCCTTTGCAATCTCAGGCGCTTATGGCTCAGGCAGACGTGCTTGCTACCCTTTTGAGATTGAGGATATGTACAATGTCCTCCATCATACATATCCTCAATCAGTCACTGTCTTACTTGCACTCGGGCGGGATCAGGTCGTCGGGTACCTCAATGCCGGCCTCCTCGAAATAGCGGATCGCACCGGCATGATAGGGGATGGTGGAGTAGTTGATGTTTTCCAGAGACATCTCATCGCCGAACTGGGCAAAGATGCTCTTGATGAGGTCCTGATTCTCATAGCAGGCCTTAACCACCTGATACACCAACTCCTCATCCACGTTCTGGTTGGAGATCACCATGTTGTAAAGGCCCACATTGGTGGTGTCCTCGGGCAGAGCCTTATAGTATCCGCCGGGGATATCCAGCCAGACGTACTGAGGATACTTCTCCTTGAATGCATCCACCTTATCCTCGGGGATGGTCAGGATCTTCACCTCGTTGGTGGCCTCCAGCTCGCTGACCGCAGAGGCGGGATGGGCCAGGGTAAAGCCCTTGATGGTGCCGTCGCCCAAGGCGCGGGATGCATCGGAGTTGGGCAGGTTGGACATGTCGACGCTGATGCCGCAGACATCCAGCACGCGGTTCATCAAACTCTGGTTGGAGCTGCCCACAGGACCGCCGGACCAGGCCACGCCTTCAATGTCATAGAGGCTCTCAAAACCTGAATTTGCCAAAGTGATGAACATGTAGATGCCGCCCCAGCCCGGCATGACCGCCCGGATGTCGGGGCAGGCCTGCTGGCCCTCAAAATCATAAAGACCGTTGTATGCCTCATACATCACCTCAGTGGCACACATACCCATCTCGATTTCGCCGGCCTGGGTCAGAAGCGCGTTGTTGGCCGAAGCACCCGTCACCTCGACGGTGGCTTCATAGCCGTCTAACTTGGAGTTGACAACAGTGGAGATCGAAGAAGCGCCGTTGTAGAAACCGCCGCCCACCGAGGATGCACCGATGGAGAATTTGACGGTTCCCCCTGTCTGTCCGCCGCCTCCGCCGGAACCGGAAGCTGATCCAGACCCGCTTCCACCGGTGGAGCCGCAGCCGGCAAGCAGGCTCAATACCATTAGTCCTGATAACAAGATAGCCGCTACTCTTTTCATTGCGTTTCCTCCCTTTTATAGTTGGTTTCGTCATTTCTGACATGCAATCACTGAATGGTTGATTCTTTCTTTCACTCCACTTCTTCTAACAACTTCATCACTAATTGCTGTTGTCACTCTACCATTTCCCGGATTCCTTTGCAAATATCTATATTTTCAAAATAGTTATGACGAAATAATCATATTCTTTCAAATCCAAATTTTATCAGTTGTAATATCCATTTTATATCTTGTATTTTTGTGCAATATATCTAATGAATCAGAAAAATTTGATTTTATTGCACAATTTGTTTAGAATATGTTTTACATCTCCCCATCCTAATCAAAGGACTGATTGCATCTATGTTTTCTGAAAAGTACGAGTTCTTTTTGGAGATCGCCGAGTACGGCAGCGTCACAAAGGCCGCCGATCACCTGCTGATCTCCCAATCTGCCCTGAGCAAATACCTGCGGCGGCTGGAAGAGTCTCTGAACACACAGCTGTTCGACCGCAAGTCCCTTCCCCTGAAGCTGACCAGGTCCGGGGAGGTTTTCTACCGCTATGTCACCCAGTGCATAGACCTGGAAAAACAGTGCATGACACAGATCGAAAATCTGAAAGAGAATGTGGTGGAGACGCTGCGCATCGGCGTGGGGCCGTGGCGTGCCAGCTGTTTCCTGCCGCAGGTCCTCCCTCTTTTTCAGGAGAAATATCCCTTTGTGAAAATAGAGGTGATCGAAGGGGTGTCCGACGCCCTGGCGGACGGTATCATCAAGAATAAGATCGACATCTGTTTGATGGGCGCCTCCAGCCGATATCCTTTCCTACAATTCATTCCCCTGTGCGATGAGCGTGTCCTGCTGGTGGGCAGCAGCTTCCACCCCATTGTGAAGCAGCTGCGGCTGAGCCATTCGGAGTACAATGACTTCATCAATGTAGACATTCGCCTGTTCCGCCAAGAGCGACTGATCCTGACCACCACCCGTCAGGGGTTTGCCCAGTCCATTGAAAGCTACTTTGCCAAGGTGAGCTTTGCACCCACCGATGTGATCCGCATTGAAAACCTGCAAACGGGCCTCTACCTGGCGGCACAAGGCAACTATTTTTCCTTTGTCCCGGAAATTGCGACCCAGTCCCTTTCCCTTCCGGAAAACATCTCCTTTTTTACCATTGGTCAGCCGGAGCTGATCTATCCCATCTCCCTTACATATAATAAAAATGCGAAGCTCTCCAACGCCGCAAAGCTGTTTGTAGATACCACCCTTGCCTACTACAATAAACTGTAACACGCCTGCCCTGTCAGTTCCCTCGGCTTTTTGTCCTATGCGAAATTTGAAAGTCAAATGGGTCCCGGTGCCTGTCTGCTGGCAGCAGTGGGATAGAAGAAAATTCATATCAAAGGCCCCCGGGGAATATTCCCCGGGGGCCTTTGATATGAATGGATCTTGCGCAGTACTCCCTTCTACGCAACGGGAGAAAGGGAAAAGTAGCCGGCCACAACGGCAAGGAACTGGGCATTGCGGGGCTTGGGCGGCAGCGGCACCCCAAAGAGCTCCGGCAGCAGCGGCGACCTGTGGTTCCATATGAGGGTCACCGCGGCCCGGATGTTCCGCTCCACCGCCTGCCACGTTGTCCCGTAGTGCTTTGCCACCTCCGGGTACAGCCATTTTGTCACAAGCGCCAGCCTCTGCGGGTTCTCCACCGACAGGAAAATCGCATAGGAGATCCGGAAGAAGCCGGTGTAGTTCGCCGTCAATCCAAGGCGGTACAGCAGATCGTATATATCCGAGAGCAGCTTTTCCCCGTCATGCCACGTCTCCATGCTCTTCCTCCTCTTGCACAAGCTTCTTGAATGCGCGCAAAAGACTCAATACCAGCTCCTCCGGGATTGAGATCAGGAAAAAGATCACGGAGAGGGCCGAGAAGCTGTACTTGCCATGCTCCTGGTCAATGTAGGACCGGGGCGAGATGTGCAGCAGTTCCGCCATCCGTTCCTGGCTGTATCCCTTCTCCTTGCGGTAGGTATAGATCGAGTTGCGGAGAAATACCTGAAGCAGTGTTTTATATTGACGCATCAGCAAAACCTCCCCAATTCGACAGAATATAGGAAAATTTTACCTAACGCCGGCTCACGCCGCTATGAGGTATGCCTCAGTCAACAGCCTAATATGTACGTTTTTCCTCCCGCAATTCCGTGGGGCAGTCTGTCAATGGCTGTTCCTGAAGCCCACCTGATTTCCTCCGGGCAGCACTGGTTCATTCCCATCCCAATAGTTGACATATGACCTCTCTTTCTTTCACCTGCACCCCTTCCCGCATCTTGCAGCCGCGTGGATAACATGGCATCCCCCCTCTTGTTCACACAAGATCAATAGGCGTCGGGCCGCTCGCCGGCCTGGCCCACCCACTGTTCCTCCCCTTCTTCCACATTGAGAAGCCACGCCACATCCACCTTCAGGATTTCCGCCATCGTGCGCAGCTCATAATCCGCTACAATCCGGTCCCCAATCTCCATCCTGCTGATGGTATCCCGCTCAAGGACCACCCCTCGGACCTGCAGCTGGGCCGCCAGCTCTGTCTGCGACAGTTTCAGCGCCCTTCTTGCCTGGCGGATGCGGGACCCCGACACATTTTTCATCCCGTGATATGCAAATATTTTCACTTTTTTTCTCTCTTTCTGTGGTAATATCCTGCATTTTTTTGACAGTACCACAGATTTTTCGCAAAATTGTGCGAATATTCTGCAAACAGAAAGTTATTTTTCAAAAATGGGAAAAATGCTCTTTTTCCGCTCCTCAAATGTTCATGACAATGGGAAAGCCCCTGGAGAGAGTACTCTCTCCAGGGGCTTTCAAAATAGTACACCATAACTAAATATGTTCTCAGTAAAACAAAAAACCGCTCAAAGCCTTGCGGCTCTAAGCGGCTTTTTGGTACGCCGTGAGGGATTCGAACCCCCGGCCTTCTGGTCCGTAGCCAGACGCTCTATCCAGCTGAGCTAACGGCGCTTGTCCTCACAGACAGCTTAATTATATTACCACATGCCTCTTGAATATGCAAGAGTTTTTTCATAGTTTTTTCAATTTTCTTGCTCCCTTTAATCGGCAAGGCCGACGTGCGCTTGATCAATAAATCCCACGCCCTTTTCACACCCGGTAAAGCAAAGTATTGTAAACCTTTCCCTTTTATGATAAGATATGATTATATTTACACAGAAAGCGGTGGGTCAATGGAAAGCAATACATTTAAAAGTGTGATGTTCGGCGGGTTTGACCGTCAGGACGTTATCAGCTATATTGAAAAGACCTCTCAGGAAACTACAGCCGCCATGGAAGCCCTGCAGCAGGAAAACGAAGCTCTGCGGACCGAGCAGACCGCCGCACAGACCCAGTTGGAGGCCCTGCGTCAGGAGGCGGAGAGCTGCCGTTTGGAATGCACCCGTCTGAAAGAGGAACTGGAAACGCAGTCCGCGGCCAGGGATGCCCTGAAGCGTGAGTTGGACGCCCTGAAGCCGGAGCGCGACGCCCTCCTTGCCCAGGTGCAGGAGCTGAAGCCTCAGGCGGACTCCTATCAAAAGGCAAAGGAGCACATCGGCAACATCGAATGCGAGGCCCGCAAGCGCGCCGATGAACTGGAGGCCGCCACAAACGAACGGCTCAACCAGCTGCTGCAGCAGTGCAAGCAGCAGTACTGGGCGCTCACCTCCACCTTTGAAACCGCCTCCGCCCATGTCACCGGAGAGATGCGCAAGATTGAGGTCAGCATCTCCCAACTGCCTGTCTCTTTTGACAAGCTGGGTGTGGATCTGAGGGCCCTGGAGGAAACACTGAACGGCTGAAGCCTTTTTTGAATCAGGATAGGAAAAGCGGCGGGAGATTCCCGCCGCTTTATTTGTTCCCGCTTACTTCCAGTAGCCATAGCGCCGGCGGCAGCGAATGAGATAAAAGAGGGACAGGGCCAACGACAAAAGCTCCGCCACCGGCGTGGCAAACCAGACGCCCTCCACGCCGAAAAGGGATGAGAGCCCCAGAAGCGATGCGCTCAAAAAAACAAACGTACGAAGAAAGGATAATATTGCGGAGGTCCTCCCGTCGCCAAACGCTGTAAACAGGGCGGACGCAAAGACATTATAGCCTTTGAAGAGATAGCTCAGCGCGTAAATTCCCAGGCCGGATACCGCCAACTCATAGACCGGCGTCCCCTGATGGGTAAAAATCCCCGCCAGGTGTTTTGCGAACAGGAATGTGCCGGCGGACATCACTGCTCCCACTGCAAAGGAGAACCGGGTGCTCATCCGGAAGAGGCGCTTCAGCTTCTCTTCCTCCCCGCTGCCGTAATTATAAGAAAACAGAGGTGCCACGCCAAGGGAATACCCCAGGGCAATGGCAATGAGCACAAAGTCCAGATAAAGCAAAATGGAGACTGCCGCCACGCCGTCCTGCCCCAACATCCGCATCATGATGATGTTGAACAAAAATGTGGTGACGCTGGTGGAGAGATTATTGACCATCTCCGAGGAGCCGTTGACCATGGTATGGAGCAGAAGGCGGAAATCCGCCTTGGGTTTGACAAAGTAGAGCGCCCCCTTGCGGTTGCAGGCAAAATACGCCAGGCCGTACACCGTCGGTAAGGCGTACCCGATGCCCGTTGCAATGGCGGCTCCGGCGACTCCCATATGGAACCTGGCGATGAAGAGATAGTCCAGCGCCACATTGGCAAGCCCGCCCAGCACAGTGGTCGCAAGGCCGATGTAGGGCTTTCCGCAGGCCACATAGAGGGTCTGAAACTGAAGCTGCAAAATATTGGCCCCAAAGAAAAAGACCAGCGGAAAGGCATAGTCCCGGCAATCCTGGAAAATCTCGTCATTGGCGCCCAGCGCCCGGATGATGTCCTCCAAACAGAAAAAGCATACCAGCGTCACCGCCACGCCAAGGAGGATTGTGGTCAGAAGGACGAAGGTCAGGTCCTGCCGCGCCTCCTCCTCTTTCCCCTCCCCTAATTTTCGGGAGACGACGGCCGTCAGCCCGGTCCCAAACATGGTGCCCAGGCCGATGGTGACGCTCAAAAGCGGGTAGACGATATTTACCGCAGAGAACGCGTTGGTTCCCACCAAGCGTGAGACAAAGGTGCCGTCCACCACCGTATAGAGAGACATCACCACCATGGTCAGGATGGAGGGGAAGGTGAATTTTAAAATGGAGGGGAGCGTAATCTCCCGCCCCAGCTCATTGTTCATTTGAATCTTTGCTCCATTCAATTTCCGAAATGGTACGCAGAATCTCTTCAAACAGCGAAAGCTGCTCTTCCGCGTACTGATTTTTCAATGCCGTCTCAATGTGGTCAAACACTCGGTCATAGTTGGCAAAAAGCGCCTCCATCCGGGGGCTCAGCCTGATGTAATATACCCTTCTGTCCTTTTCGCTCCGGGTTTTTACAATGGCCTCCGTCCGCGCCAGTTCGTTGATCTTCAAGGTGACGGCCGGCTTTGTCACCCCCAGCGTATCCGCGATTTTGCTCACCGTGCATTCTTCTGTCATCCAGATCACGTTGAGGTACAGGAGGCTGTTGTAGGAAAGCCCATTGAAAAAGTCCGCTCCGTTCATCATCCGCAGCTCATAAAGGGCCATATGGTAGTAGAATTCATCTACACTCCGGGCCAAACCGGTCATATTTCCAACTCCCAATCTACAATACTTTATTGATTTTAATTAAATCAGCTTAACTAACTTACTACAACGCGATTCATTTGTCAATGGCTTGATAACCGTCCGGCAGACTCCACAGCCTGAACTATATGAAAATCCGGCAGCGCAGGCTGCCGGATCGATGTATTGTTATTTTGCTTCTTCCCGGGGACCGGGCTGGAAGACCTGCCCCAGAGGGCGCATGGTGAGCTGCCCGGCGGAGAGTTCGGTCAGCCGGTCCTGGAACCGCCCGGCCATTCCGTCGGGAAAAGCGCCGTGGATCAGGATTTCTGCACCGTATTCCGCATCCATCAGATGGCCGGACGCCCCTTCCATCTCTATTTTCACCTGCTCAAAAAGCGGGTAGCTGCAGGGAATCTCCCACTGGGTCCAAAGGCTCATCCGGCAGACGCCGGCTGCATTCAGCGCGTCCTTCGCCCCTTTGGCATAGGCCCGGGTCAGACCCCCGGCGCCCAGGAGCACGCCGCCGAAATAGCGGGTCACCACGCAGCATGCATTGTAAACGCCCTCGCGCTGGAACACGTTCAGCATGGGCTGCCCCGCCGTGCCCTGGGGCTCTCCGTCGTCGCTGTAGCGCAGCACGTTTCGATCCCGCAGCAGGTAGCACCAGCAGTTGTGACGGGCATCATAATGATGTTTTTTTGTCTCTTCAATCCTGGCGCGGGCCTCCTCCTCGGACTCCACCCGCCAGACCTTGCCGATGAAGCGGGAACGCTTTTCCACGAATTCACTCTCCGCCGTCTCAAAGGGCACCAGATAGGATTCCACGTTTCCACTCCTCCTTTGTCAGCGCATAGTGCAGGCACATCCGCTTCTCATGCAGCAGTTCCACATTGGCCTGGGCGCAGTAACGGTAGCGAAAGCCGCACTTTTCAATCACCCGCTGGGACTTTAGATTCTCCTGATAGTGACAGCACCAGATGGTCTGAAGCCCCATTGCTGTAAAGCCGTACTCCAGTATAGCGCGGACCGCTTCCGGAATCAGCCCGCGTCCCCAATACTCCGGGTGCAGGGCGTAGCCGATCTCGTCGTCCGGCTGTTCCAACACGCCGTAATGGATGTCCGTGAAGCCGACGGAGCCGATGACCCGCCCCGTTCCCTTCAGCTCAATGGCGGCCACGCCGGGCGCGGCAAACACCGTGCGGATGATCTCCAGACTCTCCGCCTCACCCCTGTGGGGCGGCCAGCCAGCCGCCGGCCCCACCCGGGGGTCCTTTGCATAGTCGTATACATCTGCGGCGTCCGTCTCCCGGAAGGGACGCAGGATCATTCTTGCGGTTTCGATTCGATCCATTGGCTCACCTGCCCCAGCGTTTTCGGCGTGCAGACCGCCGTCACATCAATGGTGTCGCTGTAGTCCACCTGTTCCACTTTTGCCTCCCGGTACAGCGCGTCCAGGAGCCCGCCCTTATCGTAGGGCAGGTGCAGCGTCACCCGTCGGCTGCCCTTGTCCAGCCGTTTGCCGATCATGGCTAACAGATCGCCGATCCCCTGCCCTGTTTTCGCGGAGACGGAAACGATGTCCTCTCCATGGGGCAGGATGTCTCCCCCAACCAGGTCGGATTTGTTGAATACGTTGATCCTGGGCAGCTGGTCCGCCCCCAGCTCGTGAATGAGAGCCTCCACCACCTGGGTCTGCTGCTGCCACTCAGGGCTGGACACGTCGATGACATGGAGCAGCAAATCCGCGTACTCCAGTTCCTCCAGCGTGGCCTTGAAGGCTTCCACCAGCTGGTGGGGCAGCTTGCGGATGAACCCCACGGTGTCGGAGACCACCACGTCCAGCGTGTCGCTGACGCTCAGCAGGCGGCTGGTGGTTTCCAACGTGTCAAAAAGCCGGTTGTTGGCCGGAATGGCGGCGCCGGTCAGCTGGTTGAGCAGCGTGGATTTACCGGCGTTGGTATAGCCCACTATGGCCACCACGGGAATCTCATTTTTCTGCCGGCGGTCCCGCTGGGTGCCCCGGACACGGCGCACTTCCTCCAGATCCTCCCGCAGTTTGGCGATCTTGCGGTGGATGTGCCGGCGGTCGGTCTCCAGCTGGGTTTCACCGGGGCCGCGGGAGCCGATGGGGCCTTTGCCGCTGGTGCCAGCCTGACGCTCCAGATGGGTCCACATGCCCACCAGCCGGGGCAGCAGGTACTGATACTGGGCCAACTCCACCTGAAGGCGGCCCTCCCTGGTCTTGGCCCGCTGGGCAAAGATATCCAGAATCAGGCCGCAGCGGTCCAGCACCTGAACGCCAAGGAGCCCCGTTAGCACACGCATTTGTGAAGGGGACAGATCGTTGTCAAAAATCACCATGGTGGCTTCTGTGTTCTCCACGTAGAGCTGTACCTCCGCCACTTTCCCCTCCCCGATGAAAGTGCGGGGGTCCGGTTTGTCCCGGTTCTGAAGGAGGATGGCCGTCACCTCACCACCGGCGGTTTCCACCAGGGCGGACAGCTCCTCCATGCTGGAATCGTCGGCGGTGCCGTCCCGTCCAAGGACCGGTGAGTTCAAGCCCACCAGCACCACCAAATCCCGTTTCTCTTGTGTTTGTTCCATGTATACTCCTTTGATTACTCCATCTGGATGTTCAGCGCTGGTACGCCTCCATCACCTGGCCCACATAGAGGCGGTGCCAGCCCTCGCCCTGGTAAAAGCGGTTGATCCTCTCATCAAGGACGCAGGAGGGTTCCAGGTCTTGGGCGTACATCTTCCTGCACACCAGGACCAGCTCCGCCTCGTCAAAAAACGGCGCGTCGCCCGCTCCATAGCGCACGGTGAGGCCGCACTCTTTCACCTTGTCCGTGTCCCGGCCGCTTTTTGAGCCGCAATAACCCATCAGCTTCTTGTGGCTCATATCAAATACGGAGACGGTGAAATACTCCTGCCGCTCCATAAACTCAAACGTATAGCGCTCCGGACGGACATAGACTGTGCAGGCGGGCAGGTTCCAAAGCCGCCCCAAGCCGCACCAGCCGATGGTCATGGTGTTGCATCCGTCCTTTCCGCCGGCGCTCAGCAGCGCGTTCTGTGTGCCGAATACCTCCAATACCTTTGGTGAAACCTCATTCAGCTCCACTTTGTGCAATGGCATGCTTCCACTCCCTTTTAAGAACAGTTCCGCGCTTTAGGCGGAGCACATCAGTTATTATATGCGCAAAGATAGAAAAAGTAAAACCCGTATCCAAAGCGGATACGGGTTTTGTGATCACTTGTCCAGGCCGAACTTCTTGTTGAACTTGGCGACGCGTCCGCCGGTGTCCACCAGCTTCTGCTTACCAGTAAAGAAGGGGTGACACTTAGAGCAGACTTCTACCTTGATATCCTTCTTAGTAGAACCTGTCTCAATCACATTACCGCAGGCGCATGTAATCGTAGTCTGCTGATAATTGGGATGGATTCCTTCCTTCATTGCTCTCGTTCACCTCTTTCATAGTCAGTATCTTTCCATAAAGGCGTTTTTCAGTATAACACCGAACAAGTTGAATTGCAAGCTTTTTTCATTTTTTTCTGCACAATCCGTCGCCGCAGGGCCAAAGGGCCGTCACGGCCTTTCCGGCACTACAGCGGCACTTCCCTTCCGGCTGGCAGGAAATAGAGGAATTTTCCGCCCACCGGCTGCCCCAACACCCGCTCCAGCGCCTCGCTGTAAGCCTCCAGCTGGGGCCGGTACTGCCCTGACCGCTCCATGAGCCTTTCGCCAAAGACGTGATCCGTCTTAAAATCCACCACATACAGCTTCCCCTGCTCCTCAAAGCAGCAGTCCACCACGCCCTGGAGCAGGATCCGGTCGTCGGAAAGGGCCCCATACCGGCGGGCATCCACCAGAAGGGTAAAGCGGTACTCCCGCAGCACCCGCGGGGAAGAGCGGATCCGCTGGGCAAGAGGCGTGTCCAAAAACCGCTTAAGATCCTCTAAATCCACCTCCGCGGCCTGCTCTTTGGTGAGCAGACGGCGCTGGACCAGGCGCTCCACCTGACTTGCCACATCCCTGTCCTCAAAGTTTAGATATTGCAGCACCAGGTGAGTGGCGGTGCCGCGCTGGGCGGCGGTCAACTCCCCGGCCATGAACCTGGGCCGCGCCAGGGGGCGGATGCGGGGTGGGAGGGCCGCGTGCTCGGAGATTTCGCTGTCCGCCTCCCTTCCCTTGAGCTGGGTGGCGGTGAGCTTGGCGGGCAGCGTCACTTCCCTTGCATAGGGGTACTCAAATTCCAAAAGCGCCGGGTCAAAGTCCAGCTCTTTTCGATCCTCCTGTGCGGCCGGCAGGGCCGTCCCAGAGTTTTCCCGGTACTCCTCCCCCTGCGCTAAGAACACTTCCCAGGGAGCGCCGCCGCCCGCCGTCAGGGGCACCTCGGCACCGCAGCGCAGCGGCTCGGCCTCCGGACGGCACAGCAGCGGCAGCAGCAGCCAATCCCCCATGCACTCGCAGGATTCCACCGCCTCAGGCCTTGCCGGGCAGGAACAAAGAGGCACAAGGGACGATATGTGTTTTTCCGCGCCGTAGCGGCTGTACACCAGGATCAGCTTCTCCTTGGCACGTGTCATGGCCACGTAGAGAATCCGCATCTCCTCCGACTTGCTCTCCCGCCGCAGCACCGATTCCAGCGCCTGGCGGGCAATGGTGGGATATTTGATCCGCCGTTCCAAATCCACCCGGATCGGGCCAAGGCCAAGCCGGGGATGGACCAGCACAGGCGTCTGGTAATCCATCCTGCTGAAGGGGCGTGAAAGGTCCGCCAGCAGGACGATGGGGAACTCCAGGCCCTTGGACTTGTGGATGCTCATCAGCTGAATGCCGCCCGAGCCGGTTTTCCCATGGGTCTCCGGTTCCTTTCCCGCCTCCAGGAGCCGGCGCAGCTGGGTCACAAAGGCAAATACGCCCCGATAGCCGGAGGACTCAAACCGGCGGGCGTGTTCAAAGAGGATGATCAGGTTCTCTTTCCGCTCCTCCCCACCCTCCATGGCGCCGAAAATGCCCAGGGCGTTGTACTGATTGTAGATGTGCCAGAGGAGCCGGTGGAGGCTCATGTCCTGGGCCGAGCGGCGCAGCTTATCAAGCTCCGCCAGGAAGGCAGCGCAGTCCTCTCCCCCGTCGGCGCAGAGGGCATCGTAAAAATCCCCCTGGGGAGTGCCGGCGCGGACCTGGGCCAGCCGGTCCGGCGTAAAGCCGGCGAGCGGTGATCGCAGCACGGAGATGAGGGGCACGTCCTGGCGGGGATTGTCCACGATCTGAAGGAGATTGTAGATCACCGCCACCTCCATGGTGGCAAAAAAGTCTCCCGTGGTGTCGGCGCTGCAGGGGATACCCTGCTCTTCCAGGGCGCGGCCAAGCTCAAAGGCCCGGCCGGCCGGTGAGCGCATCAGCACCACGATGTCCTCCATGCGGCAGGGGCGCAGGGCGTCCCCCTCCTGGACCGGGAACCGTTCCTCCAAAAGGCGGCGAATCCGCCGGGCAATCGCCCGGGCCTCCGCCGTCACCCGTTTGAAGGGCCGCTCGACTCCCCGGTTCATGGCCACATCCACCAGATGGAATTCCACGGCGCAGTCCGTCCTGGGCAGGTAGTACTCCGCCCCGAAATTGAGGGCTTCCTCCGCCCCATAGGCCATCTCCCCCATCTGGGGGGACATGATGTTCCCAAAGATGAAGTTGGAGCCGTCCAGCACCTCACTGCGGGAGCGGAAGTTCTGGGACAGGAGGATTTTGCGCTCCTGCCCCTCCTCCGCCTGATCCGCCGGAAGGTAGGTCTGATAGTTCCGCAGGAAGATCGTGGGGTCTGCCAGCCGGAAGCGGTAGATGCTCTGCTTCACGTCGCCCACGGTGAAGAGGTTTTCCCCCGATTTCGACACAGCGGCAAAGATGCAGTTCTGCACCTCGTTCGTATCCTGGTACTCATCCACCATGATCTCCCGATAGCGCCCCGCCACCTGCTCTCCCAACTCCGTGGGGCCGCCCTCCGGTTTTACTAAGAGTTTCAAGGCCAAGTGCTCTTGGTCGGAAAAGTCCGTGGCGTTGATGCGCAGCTTTTCCTGCTGATAGGCTTTGGAAAAGGAAGATGTCAGCGAGAGCAGCGCCAGCATGGCCGGCGCAACGGCCCGCAGGTCCTCCATGGCCTCCTCGTCGCTGACCCGAAGCACCTTGACCGCCTTGGCCATCTCCTTTTTGCAGGTGTCCCAGAGGGTTTTCGCCTGATCCTTCAAAGCGCCGCCCTCGGCGGCCTTGACGCTCCCAAGGCGCGGAAACTCCAGAGGCGCGGCCGCAGCCTCCGCCCACGAGCGCTCCGCCGCCCGGGCAAGGCTCCCAAGGGCGTCGGCAGCCGCGGAGAAGCCGGGGCCATAGCCCTTCTCCACCGCCGGAACCCCGCCCATCCTCGCAAGCATGCCCGTCAGCATCTGCTGCCAGTAGGCGGCCTTGCCGGCCACGCCGGAGAGGAGCTCTCCGGCGTAGGGGGTGGCGCCGATGTCCTCACCCGGGTCTTTCCAAAAGGCCTCCTGCTCCTGCAGCCAGGCTTCTGGATAGGCGTGGCTCTGGAGCTTGGCATACAGTGTGGCCACCAGCTCCTCCAGGTTGTGGTCGTCCCGTCCGGCGCCCAGGGTGTCCGCCAACAGCTCTCCCGCTCCGTCCAGGCCGCCGTAGAACCGCTCCAGCACCTGGCTCAGCACCCGCTGGCGAACCAAGGCAGCCTCGTTTTCGTCCAATACCCGGAAATCCGGCGTCAAACAGCGCTTTTGCCCCTCCTCGGCAAGGAGGTGGGCGTTTTCCCGCAGCAGCGCGGTACAGAAGGCGTCCACCGTCTTGATGTCCGCCTGGTAGACCCGCAGCATCTGCCGCTGGAGATGGGCGTCCTCAGGCGATTCCGCCAGGCGGCGGTTCAACTCCTCCGCGATCTTTCCACGCAGTTCCGCCGCCGCGGCCCGGGTATAGGTGATGATCAGGAAGTCATCCACATTGCAGTGCTCGTCCGTGACATAGCGGAAGAGCCGCTCCACCAGCACCTTGGTCTTGCCGGAGCCGGCGGCGGCGGACACTAACAGCGCCCCGCCCCGGTTTTCCACCGCCGCCGCCTGATCCGCGGTCAACCGGATATCAGCCATTCGTGCCACCTCCCCCCACCTGTCTCCAGAACTCCGTCGGGTCCACCGGACGGAGATAGGTCAAATGATCGCTTCCACGGCCGTCCTCAAAGTGGCAGGCCGAGGCATACTCGCAGAACTGGCAGTAGGCATCCTCTTCGCTGTGGCAGCAGGGATCCGCGTCGATGACGCCGTCCCGAAGCTCCCGGGTGATCTGGTGCAGCAGCTTTTCCACGTAAGTTCCAAGTTTTCCGATTTCCTCCGCCGAGGCAAGCGCCCCGGGGATGGCCTCCTTCACCCCGCCGTCCCGGCCCACGGCAATGGGCAGATAGTGGGGCGATGTCAACGCGTCGTGCTCCATGGCGGTGAGCACCTCCGGCGCGCCCAGAATCATCCCCTGCCGCCTAAGCTCCCGACGGATGTCCTCCGCCAGCTTTTCCTGGGAAATATCCCGGTCCCGGTTCAACAGCACGTCCCTCGCGGGCAGGTACAGCACACCGGCCGGTTCAATGGGATGTCCAAAATAGGTTGCCCCCTCCTTTTGCAGCGTAAACAGGTAGAGCAGCATCTGGATGCCGATGCCGTGGCGGATTTCCGATAGGTCAAAGCTCTTCTTGCCGGTTTTATAGTCCACCACCCGCAGATAGAGCCTGCCGTCGTGGAGCCAGCCGTCCACCCGGTCCACCTTCCCCATAAGGCACAGCTCTGTGTCCGCCTCAGAGATGGCGATGACCGGCAGGTCCCCATGGGAGGAAAACTCCAGCTCAAAGGCCAGAGGCACAAAGTCCGACTGGCGGAGCTCCTCCGCCACATTTTCCACCACGGAGACCACCGTCCGCTTCAGCCGGCGGAACAGATACCGGAACCGGGCGCTGCGGTCCTGAAAGTTGGCATACTCCCGGGCGGCGTATTCGTCGATACAGCGGGAGATCATCGTCCTGAGCTGTTGGTTGGAGACTTTTCCAAAGCCGCCCTCCCCGGCGGCCTCCCGGGTGACATGCTCCAGGACATCGTGGAGAAAGGTTCCGATCTCCGGCGCGTCAAACTCCGCGGCGGAGCGCTCCTTTGCCTTCAGCCCATACTGCATGAAGTAGGCAAAGTGGCAGGAACGGAGCTTATCCATCCGGGAGGCGGACATGCTCATCCGGGCGCCGTAGAGCGTCTGCACCACCTCGGCGGAAAGGCGCCCCCTGCGATAGCCGGAGGCCTGCTCCATGGCGCGCAGCTGAGGCCGGTCCGCAAAGTAGCGCCACAGGGCACTGCCCCGGTTTTGACCCGCCGCCTCCAGCGCCGGAATCGGAGCTGTTAAGCGATACTCCTTTTCAGACCCTTCCTTTTCCAGCATGACAGCGGGAAATAACGCCCGAATCCGGCCGATCACAAAGGAGGGCCTCAACTGGGTGCCGGAGACGTCGGCGATGGGATAGCTGATAAAGAGGCGCTCTGTGGGCTGGGCCAGGGCTGCGTAGAGGTTTTGCAGTTCAACGGAGAACTGCGCCATGCCCGAGGGCGCGAGCCGGATGCCCCGGATGGCCAGTTCCTCCCGGTCGTCCTCGTTGAGAAGGCCCCCTCCGCTGTCCACCGCAGGCAGCACGTGGTCGTTGGCTCCCAGCAAAAACAGCACGCCCACTGCGTGGCGGTCGTTCCGGGAGATCTCGCTCACCGTCACCTGATCCAGGGACACCGGAATGCTCCCCACGCTGTACTGGGTCAGCACCAGCCGCATCAGCTTGGCAAATTCCTCCATATCCATGGCCTCAGCGCCTACTATCTCCACAAACTGATCCAGCACCGACATCAGGATTTCCCACAGCTGGCTGTACTCCTCCGCCAACTGCAGCTGACCGCTTTCCTGCAATTGGGCGATGCGCTGCTCAATGGCGCTCTGTAGGCCGATTCGTTCCAGATAGCAATAAAGCGCTTTTACTTTACCCTCTGCATGTTCCGATTGGTTCATCGCTTGATAGAGGTCAAAGAGCGGGGCGCGCACCGATGCGCGGATGCGGTTGATCTCCCGGAGCTGCGATTGCTGGGGTTCCTCCCAGCGGCCGCCATAGCCCTCCGGATTGGCCGACCAGTCCTCCTCCCGGAGCCACATGGAGCCGCAGATGTCCCATTTGATGACGTAATTTTCCAGCAGGTCGCACTCTGCAAGGGAAATGCCGGCCATGCCGGTTTTCAGAAAGCGGAACATGTCCTCATAGGAGAAGTTTCCGGAAAGCGCGTCCAATACGCCCACCACCAGCGTCAGCACCGGCTTTTGCAAGATGTCGCTGCGGCGGTTTTGAAAGATTGGAATCTCATAGCGCTCAAAGACGTTCTCGATCACCGCCTCGTACTCGTCCATGTTCCGGGCCGCCACGGTGATGTCCCGGAACCGGCAGGCGCCTCCGGCCACCAGGCGGCGGATCTGGGCGGCGGTCTGCTCCACCTCGGAAAAGACGCTGTCCGCTTCCAACAGGCGAATGGGCGCGTCCCCTTCCCAGGGGACAATCCTGCCAAAAAAGTGACGCTCCAAATGATCCAGGGCCGTGGCCTCCCTGCCGTCCAGCCACAAGACCTCCACATCCACGCCGGCGTCTTTGGCCATGCGGAGCAGGCTCTCCCGGGTCCGGAGGCTTTCCGTGAAAATGCCCGATGGGTCTTCACGGTCCCCAAGCAGCGTCACCGTGACGGTGCGGGCCTGAAGCAGCATGACGCCAAGGGCCCGCTCCTCCTGGCCGTTGAAATAGGTGAAGCCGTCGATGAAAATATCCTTGCCCGCCACATAGCCGGACTCCGCCAGCGCATCATTCATGCGGGCCATCCGATCCCGGGCGTCCAAGCCCGGGCGGTGGAGCTTCGCGTCGTAGGCCGCGTAGATCAGCGACAGGTCCCGCAGCTTCTGCCCCGGCGCACCGGAGATTTCCCCGGCCTGTTCGGCCAGATGGGAAGGCGTCACCGCATAGCTGTAGAACTCGTCAGCCAAGGCCTGAAGACTCTCCAAAAAGGCCAAGCGCTGGGAAGGTCGGCGATAGACCTGCAAAACAGGCGCTGTTTCCGTCAGTGCCTTTTCCATGGTCAGCAGTTTGCCGCCCTGATCCAGCACCACATCGGCAAGGCCGCCTGAGAGGGACAGCACCCGGGAGGCCAGCAGCCGGAAGCTGAGCACTTCGGCGTGGCGGCTGGCCGTGTCTCCGCAGGAGCGGCACAGGTCCAGCTCCGCCTGGTGGGAGGCGTGCTCCGGCACCAGCAGAATCTGGCGGCTCTCATCCCCCAGGGCGGCGATCTCTTGAAGCACCCGCTCCGACTTTCCACTTCTTGCCCTGCCGATCCAGATACGAAGCATCCTGCATTCCTCCTCTTTTCCGCGGCGGCGGACGACGCATTTCAAAGCTATTTTACCATACTGTCACTGCCTTTGCAAAGGCCGTCGAATTGTGGTAAAATTGGGTCAACGGTTCAAGAGAGGAGACTGCCATGCATATCCCACAGACTGCCACAGAGGACTTAGAGCTTTTGACCTTCCAGGAGGCGTTGGAGCGCTCCGGACAGCCGCAGCAGGACTACGACATCGCCAAGTGGCTCTATGTCCCGCCCTGTTATGAGGAGTATCGATACCTGCTGGGCACCAGAGGGGAGCACCCGCTGATCTGCGTGGGCATCAACCCCTCCACCGCCGCACCGGACCGCCTGGACAACACCCTCAAATCCGTGGAGCGGGTGGCACGGTCCAACGGCTATGACAGCTTTCTGATGTTCAACGTCTATGCCCAGCGGGCCACCAATCCCAACGACATGGAGCGCAGCTGCAACGCCTACTTGCATCGGGAGAATTTGAATGCCTTCCGCTATGCCCTTTCCCGCTCCCCCGCCCCCGCCGTGTGGGCCGCCTGGGGCGCCATATTGGAAAAGCGGGATTACCTCTATGCCTGTCTGCGGGATTTGACGGAACTGGGCGGGGCATATGGCGCCCGCTGGTTCAGCGCAGGCCCGATCTTAAAAAGCGGCCATCCCCACCATCCCCTGTACCTCAAAAAGGACAGCGTGCTGCAGCCCTTTGACATGGAAGCCTATCTTGCCGGGCTGAAAGATGCCTGATCCTGCGGACACGCGCTGAGCGTTCAGCCGCAGCGGCTGAACAGGCGGACAATCAACCTTGCCGACTGTTTCTTTTCCCGCAGCGGCAAACAAACAAAAAAGGAGACGGATACCGTCTCCTTTTTTTCCTTATCCAACCTGCACACCGATGAGTTCCATCTCCCGGTCAAACGCCGCGCTGATGGTCACCCGGCCCTCTTCAAACTCGCAGATCACCATCACCAGGGCATACTCCTCGCCAGAATCCTCGTCCGTGCGTCCCATGGCCTCCGAGGCCGCAATCTCCTTCCAGGCCCCGGCACTCTCCGGAACCAGGGCCGCCACGTCTTCCGGGCTCAGCTGCTGCGCCACATCATCACGAAAGAGGTCGTAGACCGCGTCGCTTTCCCCGGTTCCCAAAAGCTCCGCCACCTGCTCCCCTGCCTCCGTCACTTCCTTTTTGTCCATTCCCTCCGGAAGGGACTGCCCGCAGCCGCTCAAAACCAGCACCACCAGGCAGAGGACAGCCGCCAGTTTTCTCTTTTTCATGATTTCTTCCCTCTATCTCTTCCCGCCCGCGCTATTTTGTCAGGAAAACATACCTTTCAGGGACTGCCACAGCTCCACCGACTTGAACTTCAGCACGTATCCGCTGTCCGCCTCCGTGATCAGGCCCACATCCTCCTCGCTCAGTCCGGACGCCATGGCGGTCTGGGCCACGTCAGAGGTGCTGGCCGTGCAGAGGGGCGGAAACACCACGCACCACCAGTTGTGGCCCCGGCCCTCCCCGATGACCACCCGAAGCGCCAAGTACTCCCCGGCCGGCAGGGTGAAGCCGTCGTACTCCTTGGTGGGAAACTCCGTCTCCTCCAAAGAGGCGGTGACGTCATACTCATACCCCTGTGCGGCAATCTCTTCCGCCGCGGCGCTCCGGAGCTCCGGGAGCGCCGCGCTGAGCCGCTGGGCGGCGTCATTGCGGTCGGCGGAGGCCTCCAAAATTTCCGTTGCACGGCCGATGATCTGATCCCGCACCTTCAGCTTCAGCTCCTGATCCGCTTCCTCGTCGGAATTTGCAATCACATGCAGCCGGACTACCTTGTCCGCCAGCTGCTGCTGCTCCTGTAAGGAAAACATCCCCCAAACCAGTGTAAAAAACAGGCCAATGGCCAAAGCGCATTCCAGGATTTTTACTTTTTTCATAAGATTCCGTCCTTCTCCTATGTAGGATTGATTTGTACTGGGAGTCTGGACGGAATTTTTGCATTTTATACCAGTTACTACAAGATTTTTTCCAAATAGGTCTCCGAATAGTCTTTTGCCAATGCCTCGTAGGCGCCCTTTGCCCGGGTCTCGTCGTCAAAAAGGGCGAACACGGTTGGGCCTGAACCGGTCATGCCCGCGTTCAGCGCGCCGGCCCCTAAGAGCCGGTCCCGAATCTCGAACACCTCCCCATATTCCTGGGGCAGGACCTCTTCAAAGACGTTGCCAAGCTTTCCGGCAGCCATCCGCAGATCCCCCAAGGCAATGGCCTTCACCAGCCCCCGGGTGTCGGGATGGGTTTTCAGCCTGCTGACCGTTACGCGGCCAAAGAGTTCCGGCGTTGAGATGCCGAACCCCGGCTTGCACAGCACCACCGGGCAGCGTGGCATCCGGGCCAGGCTGGTCATCTGTTCCCCCCGGCCCTCCGCCAGCACCGTGCCCCCCCGCACGCAGAAGGGCACGTCGCTGCCCACCTTCAGCGCGATCCGCTCCAGTTCCTCCCGGGGCAGGCTGGGCCGGTACAATCCCCGCAGGGCCTTGAGCACCACCGCCGCGTCGGCGCTGCCGCCGGCCATCCCGGCGCTGACCGGGATCCGCTTCCGGAGTTCCATCTCCAAGCCGTCGCAGGGCGTGTCCGTTTCTTCAAAAAAGAGCTGTGCCGCCTTCCAGGCCAGGTTCTCCTCCCCACAGGGCACCTGCGCGCCGCCGCAGGATAAGGTGATGCGGCCGCCCCCGCAGTGGGGATGGAGGATCAGCGTATCGTGGAGGGTGATGGTCTGCATCACCATGCGCATGTCGTGAAACCCATCCTTCCGCTTGCGGAGGATGTCCAGGGAGAGATTGATCTTTGCGGGAGCGGAATAGGTCATTGTTATCATATATTTCCCCTATCTTATCTGTTGAGTACACCTGATTTGTCCGGCGGTTGGAAAACGTGCCGTTTGGACCGATGAAGGCTGTACGGTGAGCACCGCGGCCTGCCGTGCAGCGCAGGTTCGCCGGAGCAGGGCAGCCAAAAGGAAGGCGTCCTTGCTGCCTCCGGCCCATTCGGGATAGGCATGAACTCCATTAGCCGCTATTTGGGTATTATACCACGACGTGCAGCCAATGAAAAGAAGAGGCCGCGGATTTTCCGCGGCCCCTTTTCTGATTCGGTTACTTGATCTTGCGGGCCTCCACGTAATAGCGCTTATCCTGGGCATGGCCCATGGAGAAGGTCTTCCGGGGCAGCACGCCGTCGGCCATCACAGTCTTGAACAGCTGGTCCTTGCCCATGGCGGGGAGCTTAAAGCCGATGTTGCCGGGCTTGGAACCCAGTTCGTCGGTGACCTCGTCGCCGTGGATATAGTCCACCTCGCCGCCGTTGGCCTTGAGGTACTGGTCCAAAAAGCTCTGAAGCGTACCAACAGCCAGCTGCACCTTGGGGTCGGGCACCGTGAGGCAGCCGCTGTGGCCGGCATAGGTGTAGGCAATGGTATGGCCCTCGCCCTGGCCCTCATAGGCGCTGGGATAGGCATCCTTAAAGGCGGCGATGACCTTTTCCGGGTCAACGCCGAACACCACACGGTGGATGGGCTCAAACTGGAGGGCGTCGTCGTGGTTGTTGACCACTTCCACCAGCGCATAGCGGGAGGGCAGTTCAGCCCACTGGCTCTCGGGCGTGTTCTTCTTGGCCTCTTCATAGCAGGCCTTGGCGGTGGCCAGGGAGTGGTTGCCGTCGCCCACGGCAAACAGCAGCGGCGCAACGCCCTTCATGCCGTACTTCTTCTCCATGGCCTCGTCGGAGGCAAGGCCGGTCAGGGCGGCGGCCACAGCGTCGATCTGGGCGGCGGAGAGCTGGTAGCCCTTCAGGTGTCCGCCGCTTTCCATCAGCTCGAAGTCATAGACCTTCTCCATTCCGTCCGCGGCGGCGGTCAGCGGCTCGATGACGGTCTTGTCCGGGTCGTCGATGAGCAGCATCACATGGGGCAGCTCAATGGGAGCATCCTTGCGGACCCGCACCCGGGGCGGGATGCGCTCCAGCACGGTGCCTTCGGTGGCACGGATCAGGGCGCCGGAACCGGGGGTGAAGTCGTACTGGTCCAGATCCACCATGCCGATGAGGCCGTGGCGGATCTTTCCGTCGGACTGGGAGCGCTCAATGTAAATCAAAGAGTCGGTCAGGGTTTTGAATACATCCCGCTTCAGGTAGTCGGCCATGGCGGCGTTGATGTCGGCAATGTGCTGGTCCACATTGGGGTCGTTCAATTTGGCCTCGGGCAGGATCAGGCGCAGCGTGGAGGGCGCGTCTCCCACCGTCTTCTCCACACGCTCCCAATACTCGGGCTGAGAGGTAAACTGGTCGCAGGCCACCACAGCCCACTTCTCCATCTCCGCGTCCTTGGGCAGCAGGATGTCCGCGGGATAGAACCCCAGCTTCTCAAACTTTTCCTTCATTTCAACAGTCTCCTTTTCCTTATTTTCTGACCTTTTCATTACAATATCAACGCAGCGGTTACAGCTGCCTGCGTCCAAAAAGATACTCCAGCAGCTCGCAGCCCGCGCTCACGCAGCGTCCCGCCAAGCCGGCCTTTTCATCGTAGACACCGCCTTGGCCGCTGTCCACCCCGCTTTGGTAGAGCAGGAACGGCACAGGCCCTCCGGCGTGGCCCCGGGTGGCGGTCAGCGTCTTATGGTCGCTGAGCAGCAGCACGCGGTAGTCCATGGACTCTCCATCCAGCCGCTTCAGCAAGGGAGTCAGCAGCCGGGAATCCAGCCACTCGATGGCCTGGAGCTTTCCCTTCAGGTCTCCGTTGTGGGTGCACTCGTCCGGCGCCTCCACGTGGATGCAGACAAAATCCGCCTCCGTGTGGAGAAGGTCATAGGCCGCCTGCATCTTTCCCTCAAAATTGGTGTCGAGCTCCCCTGTGGCGCCCTCCACCTCGATCTGCCGCAGGCCTCTGAGAACACCGATGCCATGGCACAGCGGCACGGCGCTGATGACGCCGCCCCAGTGGCCATAGGCCTTTTGGAAGTCCGGCAGCTCCACCGCCGTGCCCTCTGCCCAGAACCAGATGCCGTTGGCAGGCAGCTTTCCCTCTTTGCGCCGCTTCTCGTTGAAGGGATGGCGGTCCAAAATCCGATGTGCCACCTCCTCCAGCTCCAACAGCATTTTCGCGTTCTGATTCCCGGAGGGGAGCAGCGGCCCCGCCGCCTCACCCAAGTGGTCGTGGGGCGGGATCAGGCGGATACCTTCCACGTCTCCGCCATGCTGCACGGCGATCTGGCGAAAGGCCGGGAAGCGGTGGATCTCCATCCCCGCCTCCTCTTCCAGCTTTCGGAAGGCCTCATCACCCTCCAGAATCTCCATGACCCGGAGCGCGTCGGCGCCCTCGATGCTTCCCGCGCTGTGGGAGAGAATGCGCCGCTGCGCCAGCGCTCCCCCCTCGTCGCTCAGGGCGATGAGGTTACAGCGGTACGCCACGTCGCCCGGGTGCAGTTCAATGCCGGAGGCCGCAGCCTCCATCGGGGAGCGGCCGGTGAAATAACGCAGGGGATCGCATCCAAAAATTGACAAAATTGCAGTCTCGCTTCCAGCTGGCAGCGGCTCCGGGCAGTTGACCACATGTCCCACCTGCCCCTGTGCCGCCAGACGGTCAATGGTGGGCTTTTTTGCTGTTTCCAGCGGGGTTTTTCCGCCCAACTCCACCACCGGGTTGTCCGCCATGCCGTCTCCAATGACTAAAATGTATTTCATGTTCTCTCCAATCCATGAATAACCTGTTTTGATTGACATTATACTATAGTTGGCGGCTCCTTTTCAATGAATATTCCAAATATTTCACATGACAACCCCTGCATAGTACAGTCCACGGACAGGATGTATATATTTTGTTGCCGCGGGTAAACTATCAAAGCACAAACTTCATTAAAAACGGAGGAATCAAAGATGGTCATCGATAAGATTGCCCTCATCCTGACGATTATCGGCGCCCTGAACTGGGGCAGCATCGGAATTTTCGGCTTCGATATTGTAGCCTTCCTGTGCGGCGGACAGATGGCGACCCTCAGCCGAATCATCTACGCACTGGTCGGCATCGCCGGACTCTGGTGCATCTCTCTCCTGTTCAGGGAGCGCGAGGAAACCGGCCACGCACCTCACACTGCGTAAGCTGATTTCCAAGCAAAAGGACGGCCCCGATGGGGCCGTCCTTTTTTGCCATATCAATAGAGCGCAGCGGCCGCACGGCGTGCGAACTCCACGGCGTGACGCTCCTTTTCCCGATCCATGAAAACACTGCCATAGCCCATGTGGCGCTCCGCTAACATGCCAAGATAGCTGAGCCTGGAGTGCTTACAATAGCGCCGCAGCCCCTCGTTCAGCAAATCAGCCCCCTTTTCCGGCGGGTAACCGCAGGTGGTGATCAACGCTACCTTCTTCCCTTCCCAAAGAGAGGGGCCCTTCTCCTCGCCATAGTACTTATTCATGCCGTACACCAGCCGGTCCAGCACAGCCTTCATGGGCGGCGTGCAGTACCAGGAGTAAACCGGCGTGGCCAGCACCAGAAGCTGGCAGGCAAGCACGGAGTCAAATACCTTTTGCATATCATCCCGCTGGACACATCCAAACTGAGCCCAGTCCCGCTGGCAGGCCCGGCAGCCGAGGCAGGGCTTCAGCTCCAGGTCATAGAGCCAAAGGGTGCTGCACCCAATGCCAAGCCGTTCCAGTTCCCCGGCAAAGGGGGCCGTCAGGGCCTGGGTATTCCCGTTTTTCCGGGGGCTTCCCATAAGGATGCAGCAATTCACCGCCTGACCTCCAGCTTCTTGGCCAGAGTCTCCTCCGGCGTCACATAAACGGTCTGATACGTCTCGTACACCACCATGCCCGGCTGGGCTCCGGCAGGCTTTTTCACAAATTTTACCGGCGTATAGTCCACCGGAACATTCTGCCCCCCGCTGGCCTGGGAAAACCAGGCTGCCAGCATGGCGGCCTCCATCATGCTCTGCCGGTCCGGCTCACGGCCCTGGGTGCACAAAATCACATGGGAACCGTGGATTTTCTGGGTGTGGAACCAGAGGTCCCGGCGGTCAGCCTCCTTTGTGGTCAGCGCATCGTTCTGGCGGTTGTTCCGTCCCACCAGGATGCGCATCCCCGCGGAGGAGCGGAACTCCCTGGGCCGGGAGGCCGGGCGCTTCATCTCCTTGCGCTCCCCGCTCTGGCGCCGGAGGTATCCCGCCTGGCGCAGTTCGGAGCGAATCTCCATAAAGTCCTGCTCACTCTCCGCCCGGCCGATCTCCTCCAGCACGCTTTCCAGATAACTAAGCTCCCCCCTGCCCTTTGTCAGCTGCTCTGCCAGATACCGTTCGGCGGTTTTCGTCTTGTTGTACCGCTTATAGAATTTGGCGGCGTTCTGCTGAGGCGTCAGCAGTGGGTCCAACGGGATGGTGATGGGCCCGCAGGCCTCATCATAAAAATTTTCTGTGGTGAAAGAGGGCATCCCCTTCTCCATCCGGTAGAGGTTGGCGGTGATCAGATCGCCGCAGATGCGCAGCTGATCCCGATCCTTTGTAGCGGCGTAGTCCTTTTCCTGCAATGCGATCTTCCGGGCCACACGATCCCGGGCCGTGGTGACGGTGCGGATGATGTCCTGCCCCCGCTGGCGCACCCGGTCCTGGCGTTCCCGTTCTTCATAGAAGTCGTCCATCAGCTCAGAAAAGCTGCCATAGACGGCCTGTTCCACATCGGCTCCATACTGTAAAATCTCCCGGTAGGAGAAATCCACAAACTTCCCATCCCGTTTGATTGCAGTCGGTGTAAAGTGATTTTCCCGTATCGTATCTTGAAGCTGCACGATCTCGTTCCACAGCCGGCCGGCGCCGTCTCCGCCCAGTTCAAAGAGCCGCTCTGCGCCGCAGCGGCAGCTTATCTCCCGGGCCGTCAGCGGAGAGAGGCCGAAGAAGCGCTCCAACAGCCATCCGTCCACCGTCTTCTCCGGATTGGCGCGGCCGAAAGCCTCCCGGAAGGACTCCTCCGTCGCCTCGATCAATGACTCCTTGCCCTCGGGGGCGGGCGGCAGCCGGTAATAGAGGCCCGGCAGCACCTGGCGCAGCGGTGACATCTCCGCGTCCACCCGGCGCATACAGTCGACGATCCGCCCCTCTCCATCCAAAAGGATCAAGTTGGACCGGCGGCCCATGGCCTCCAACACCAGCTTGCGGACGCCCGGCTCACCCAACTCAGTGGTGACTTCGAACGTCAACTCCACCACCCGCTCCAGGCCGGGCTGGTCCAGGGCGATCAGCTTTCCGCCGGTCAGGTGTTTGCGCAGCAGCATGCAGAACATGGGTGGCTGGGCCGGGTTGTCCCGCAACTGGGCGGTCAAGTGGATGCGTGGAGAGTTGGCGCCGGCATTCAGCAGAAGCCGGTCCTTGCGCAGCAATAAAATCACCTGGTCCCTTGCGGGCTGCTGCACCTTGTCAATCCGCGTCCCCACAATCCGGGGCCGCAGCTCCTCCACCACCGCGTGAAGGCAAAGGGCGTCCAGTGGCATGGCTCACTCCTCCATCATCCATAGAAATAGCTGGTTGATCCGCTCCTGCCTGCCCTGCAGGTAGAGGTAGCCGAACAGCGCCTCCAGCGCGGTGGCCTCCGCGTACTGTCCGCGGCTGGCGTGCTGGGGGATGCTGTGCACCTGGGCATTGCGGCCCCGGCGGAATACCGCCAGTTCCTCCTCCGTCAGCCGGGGCAGGATCCGCTCCGCCCGCTGCGCCTGGGCCGGCGCGCACACCAGTCCGATGGTGGCGCGGTGGAGGCCTTTTCCGGTTGCCTTGCCGTGGGCGCACAGCCACGTCCGTACCAACAGCTCGTACACCGCGTCGCCCAAGTGGGCCAGCCCGATGCTGCTGATGGCCCGGATGTCGTCCGGCTGCAATATCACGTGAAAATAATCGTCCATAGTATCTCCTGTCTCGTGGATTCCTACATATTTTATCACCGCAGCCAGATTTTGTCATCCCCTCTTTGGCACTCCCTTTTTTCGACAGGATTCGGCTATCCGACTGCCTATAATCAAAGTATGAAAAGGACCGGACACGCAAAAGCGCATCCGGTCAGCGGATCTCCTGCTCCAGCTCGGTGAATTCCTTTGTGTTGAAGAATTCCGGCAGGGTGATCTCCAAGCCGTCACACAGTTTTTTGATGGTGACAATCTTCGGATTCTGGCTCTTTCCATATAGGATGTTCTTCAGGCTGGACGGAGGGAGTCCCGCCAGGTTTGCCAGATGATTGATGGTCAGATCCCGCTCTCCACACAGTTCCAGAATCCGGTTCCGCACAGCGGTTACAGTATCCATTCCTTCCCACCTCCATCAAAGATTGCCTTCATCTTACACAATTTTGATGGGCAATATAGGCTATGCATAGCCCAAGAGGTATTTTATTTTATGGACATGAAATCAAAGACCTGCTGCTTCACCGGCCACCGGCAAATCCCCAAGGAGGTCCGCCCCGCCCTGGAGCAGGAGCTGGAGCAAACGCTGCGCGATCTGACCGCCCAGGGAGTGGTCTACTACGGCGCCGGCGGCGCGCTGGGGTTCGACACCCTGGCCGCCCAGACCGTTCTGCGCCTGCGCCGGGAATTCCCGCAAATCCGCCTCATTCTGGTACTCCCCTGCCCGGAGCAGACAAGGGGCTGGCGCAGTGAAGACGTGGCTGAATACCAGCGCATTCTGTCTTCCGCCGACAAAGTGGTCTATGTCTCCGACCACTATGACCGGGGCTGCATGCACCGCCGCAACCGCCACCTGGTGGATCACAGCGGCACATGCGTGGCCTACTGCGCCAGGTCTACCGGCGGCACAGCCTACACGGTGCGCTACGCCCGGTCAAAAGGCCTTCCGGTCTTATATTTGGGAGGCGCATCGCCCCTTTTATAATAAAAGCGCCGGGGGGATCCTCCCGGCGCTTTTCATCGATTGTCAGAGCAGTGCCGCGGCGGCCCACAGCACGCCAAGGAACAGCAGGTTGATTCCTGTAAACAGGGCCAGGTATCTGCCGGGCCGGGCACTCTCCTGTGCGGCATACAGCTTGTAGGAGATCACGCTGGCCATGGAGGCGATCAGCGTGCCAAGCCCCCCTATGTTCACGCCTAAGAGAAGAGGCTCATAGTTCTCCGTAAACCCGGCCAGCAGCATCGCCGCAGGCACATTGCTGATAACTTGGCTCAGCAGGATGCCGGCGGTCAACTCCCGCCCGTTCAGCAGGGTGGAAAGCCCTTGGCTGACGGCGGGGATGCTTTTGATGTTTCCGATCAGCAGGAAAAAGAACGCAAAGGTGAGCAGCAGGCTGTAATCCACACTGCGCAGGATAGGACGGTCCAGAACGGCCGCTGCAAGCACTACAACCGCAAGGGCCAGCCCATAGGGAAGCACGTGGAGCACAGCCAGCAGGCACACGCAGAACAGCCCGGCCCAGGGAAGCACCGCTTTGGGGCAAGCGGGCATCGCCTCCACCGGCGCTACAACGGCCTCAGGCCTGATCCACAGAAGGGCCAGGCACAACAGCAGCAGGGAGATGGCGGTGGGAAGCGCCATGATGGACAAAAACCGCCCGGCAGACAGGTTGAACCGGCCATACAGGTAGAGATTCTGAGGATTCCCCAAGGGGGTGAGCATGCTGCCAAGATTGGCGGCCACTGTTTGGAGCACGATGACAAATGCCATCAGCCGCTGCCGCTGCGCAAGCATCAGAATGGTAAGAGGGACAAAGGTAATCAACGCAACGTCATTGGTCACCAGCATGCTGGTGAAAAAGCAGACGCCGATCAATGCGGCGGACAGAGTACGGGTATTATGTACCACCTTCAGGATTCGGCCCATCAGGAATGCAAAGGCGCCGGCCTTTTTCAATCCCGCCACAGTCACCATCAGAGAGGACAGCAGGCAGAGAACGCGCAGGTCCAGATAGGAGAGATAGGCCCGGGAGGGCGGTACAAATAAAGTGGAGAGCAGTGCCGCCGCACAGGAGGCCGCCAGCACCGGGTCCCGGCGCAGCCAATCCAGCACCCGCTTTCCTATGCACTTTTCTGCTTCCAAGCTCCCCACCCCGTTTACAAAAGAAAAAACCTTGAAGTCAAAACTTCAAGGTTTTTGGTGGAGATAAGCGGGATCGAACCGCTGACCTCTTGAATGCCATTCAAGCGCTCTCCCGGTTAGTGCGGTTACATACCCCCCTAAACCGGGCCAAAAGAGCGCTTCAATACGCGGGCAACCCCAAAACACACCCTGAATGTCTTTCATTATAGTCAAAGAAAGCCCGTATATCAAGGAAAATAATTTTTCTGCTTTGTGCCCCTCCACGGCATGATATAATTTTTGTGTCCATGTTGGAAAGGAGGTGCAGGCATGGAAAAAGAATATATTGCCGGAGAGTCCCAACGATACGAAATTGGCGGTCGAGTTTTTATCGTTGAGCCACGGTACAGGAAAGACGGTGAAAGCATGGCAGACATCTTGCTAAAGCTGATGTTTGCCGACTTGGACGAAGAGATGCGAGCAGCAAATAAAACTACAACGGACTAAAATTGAAAGTATCAATCTGGCAGTCAGCAAGAGGTTTTTATTCTAACAAAAGCTCCCGTTGCCTAAATCTTTATAGGCAGCGGGAGCTTAAAATTGAGAACAACGCCGCCCAACAGGACAACGGGCGGCGTTTTCATATATAAACCATGAAGGGAGGTCACTTCCACCCGGCCAGTCTGCGGACTGGCTTTTTTCATGCCATGAAAAGGAGGTTTGCAAATGGCAGATGATAAGAAGAACATTCCCGAAGCAGCCCCGCCCGCCGAGGCTCCCGCTCCTGCGGTAGAAAATGCCGCCGTGCCGGAGCAGCCCGCTCCCGAGGCTGCGCTGACCGACGCAGAGGCGGTCATGCTGGAACACGAGGGGCAGGCGGCGCTCTTTGAAATGGGTGAGGCCGTACCTGATCCCGCTGACGCTGTTACCCACGCCGAGGTGGAGGAGCCTGCCGCTCCCGAAGTCCCCAAGGCCGAAAAGGAACAGGCGCAGCCGCCCGCTCCCGGCAAGGACGATCCCGCCCCGGCACATTCCGGCAAGGTGGTGGATTTTTCCGCCGCCCGTGACGAGGCGGCCAAGGAAGAGAAAAAGACGGTCAAGCAGAAGCCGTCTACCGAAAAGGACAAGGCTGCCAAGCCCGGCAGAGGTCGCCCGTCCAAGGAGGGCAAGGCCTCTCCCGATAAGGCAAAGCCGCCCAAAGCTCGGGACAAAAAGTCCCAAAGCAAGCCCATCCCGGAGAAGCCTGCCGTGGATAAGGGCGGCGCTCCCGCTGGTGCGGAGGTCACGCCGGAACCGCCTGCGCCCCGTGACGCCACCCGCGCCGAAAAAGAGGAGATCGTCTATCTCAATCTGTCCGACCTGCACCCGTTCAAAAATCATCCCTTTGGTGTCCGGGACGATGCGGAGATGCAAGGGCTTGTGGAGTCGGTCAAGGCGGCAGGCGTCAATCAGCCCGCACTGGTGCGTCCCCGTGAGGATGGCGGCTATGAGATCATCGCAGGCCACCGCCGCCAGCGGGCAAGTGAGCTTGCCGGATTTGCGAATATGCCTTGTATCGTCCGCAACATGACGGACGATGAAGCCATCCTCGCCATGACGGATGACAACCTCCGCCACCGTGAGCGCATTTTGCCCACGGAAAAGGCGCAGTCACTCAAAATGCAGGTGGAGGCCATCAAGCACCAAGGCTCCCGCCCCGGCGAGGAGGACAAGGACGCCGGAAAACGCTCCACGCAGGTCGTGGGAGATCGTAACGGCATGAACTACAAGCAGGTGCAGCGGTATATCCGCCTGACCGAGCTTGTACCGGATTTGCAGAAAATGGTGGACGAGAAAAAACTGGCGTTCACCCCGGCGGTGGAGATCTCATTCATCCGCCCCAAAAATCAGAGGTATATCGCCGTGTCCATTGAGGGGCAGCAGTCCTCGCCCTCGCTGTCGCAGGCGCAGAAAATGCGGGAGCTGGACAAGGACGGCAAGCTCAACGGTGATGTGATCGACGGTATTCTGTCGCAGGAGAAAAAGGAGGTAGACAAGGTGATCATCAATAGTGCGGAACTGGAAAAGTATTTCGGCAAGGACAAGTCCCCGAGGGAAATGAAAGACAAGATCATTTCTCTGCTGGATGACTGGAAAGCCAAGCAGCCGCCCGAGCTGGGCAAGCCCGAAAAGAAAACGGATCTTGAAAAGTGACCTTGGGACTTTTTGTCCCGAGGTCTTTCGTTTCCCCGGATGGCTCTTGTGGTTATATCCCCCGTCGCCGCCTGTATTTCAGCATGGCCGGGAGCGGGCTGTCAAGGGTGCATCGCACCGCCGTTTACGGCGGCCAGCCCTTGACCGTCTGTCCCGGCTATGCTTTTTCTCCGGCAAGCGGCGGGGGTATATCCTCCAGAGCCGCCCCCTTTCCCAAGAATGGGAAAGGGCGTGGGGTTTGGGTTGAACTACTACATTACAAAACGGAGGTATTTTACAATGAAACGACCCCTTGCATATATCACCGCCGCATGGTGCGGCAGCGACCACGAAAACACAAAGCTGGCGGCGCAGTATTGCCGCACGGTGTATGAAGCGGGCTTTTCGCCCATCTGCCCGACGCTCTATCAGCCGCTTTTCCTCAATGACGCCGTTCCCGAGGAGCATAAGAGCGGCATTGACATGGGGCGCGACCTGCTCCGCCGCTCTCATGTGCTGGTGGTGTGCGGTCATACCGTTACCGAGGCCATGAAGAACGACATCGCCGTTGCCCAGCGGCTGGGTATCACCGCCACCACCCTTGAGGGCATTTTGACCGTCAAGGGACAGGGGCGCAGATAAGATGACGGCGCTCCGGCTGGGGAGCCTGTTTGACGGGATCGGCGTGTTTCCGCTGGCGGCGGTGCGCTGCGGCATTGAGCCGGTATGGGCAAGTGAGATCGAAAATGCCCCTATCTCCATCACCAAGCGCCACTTTCCCGATATGGCGCATTTGGGGGATGTGACAAAGCTGGACGGGCGGGATCTCCCGCCCGTCCATATCATCACCTTTGGCTCACCGTGTCAAAATCTCTCGCAGATCGGCAACCGCAAAGGGCTTGCGGGAGAAAAGTCCAGCCTGTTCTTTCAAGCCATCCGCATTATCCGTGAAATGAGGGAGGCGACAAATGGTCTATTTCCAGCAATCGCTGTTTGGGAAAATGTCATGGGAGCGTTTTCATCAAATGACAGGATGGATTTTAGAGCCGTCCTATCCGCTTTCACAGACACCGATGTTTCAATGCCTGCTTCTGGAAGATGGGCAGGAGCCGGAATGGTGCGAGGGCGAACGCCTGACCTCTGCTGGCGGCTCATGGACGCCCAGCATTGGTCAAGCCCCCGACTGGCACGACGGCAGCGCATCTTTCTTGTGGCAGATTTTGGAGGACGGCGTTCCCATGAAATACTTTTTAAGCCCCGCACAATGCAGTCACTTCCTGCATTTGGCGGAGATCGCGGGCTGCCCGCCGCCTGCGGAGATCGAGGCTCTTTTATTGAAGCAGGGCGGCGCGTACCAGTCACCCGACCCTTTCAATGCTTCCGTATGCGGGCGTCCGCCAAGGAGCGGACGGAAACAGCGTTCCGAAACAGCTTCGGACTGCCAACTGACCCTTTTCCCACTCTGTTAGCGGGCGGCATTTCACCCTTTGCCTTTTGGTATGAGAACGATCCTGCCGGGGGCTGCGTCCGCTTTCCCACGGAAACGGAATGTGAGCGGCTCATGGGGCTGCCGGAGGGCTGGACAAAGTACGGCGCGGACGGCGAGGAAATTCTATCCTCCCACCGTTACCGGGCATTGGGAAACGCCATCGCGCTGCCCTGTGCTGAGTACATCATGGCGGGGATTGCGGAGGCGCTGACAAAAGGAGGTGCAAATGACGGTATTTGAAGCCTACATCACCAACCTCGGCAAATATGCCGAGGGGCAGCTTGTGGGTGAAACGCTGAAATTTCCGGCCACCACGGAGGAGGTGCAATCGCTTCTAAAAAATATCGGCGTGGACGGTGTGCTGTATGAGGAATTTTTCATCACTGCCTTTGACGGCGATGTGATGGGCTTATACGACTATCTCACCGAGTATGAAAACTTGGACGAGCTGAACCATCTGGCGCATCTCATTTCCGAGCTGGACAGCGACGAGATCGAAACGCTGGAGGCTGCGCTCAACAAGGGCGACCATACTTCCAGCGTAGAGGACATCATCAACCTTGTTCACAATCTGGACTGCTACGATTTACACCCCGGCGTGACCGACGATGAAACGCTGGGGCGCATCTATGTGGAGGACATGGAACTACTGGATGTGCCGGACAATGTGCTACCCTACTTCGATTTTGAAGCCTACGGACGGGATATGCGGATCAACGAGGGCGGTCACTTCGCCCCCACGGGCTATCTGACCCGCAGCGGCGACTTCAAGGAGGTGTACCACGGCATCGAGGACATTCCCGCCGAACACCGCATTTTTGCATACCCCAAATTGAATATCCGGGAGCAGATGGCGGCCTACAAGGAGATCATAGACCGCTCATCCTTGGAGGGCGAGCGCCTGCACCCGAGAAAGGAGCATGATGACCGCTGACTTTGGGACAACTTGTCCCAAAGCGGAAAAGAAGGCGAGCAGTTTAGTCTGCTCGCCTTTTATCGGTGCCGTAAATAACACATAGCATTTATTTAGGGGCATTTACGAAGCGTGCGATGATAGATCAAATCATCCGCAGACGGAGTTGTCACAATAGTGAACATTCCCTCTTTGATAAACTTCTCCATCCGCAGCGCGATCCACGCATCTCCGATGCCAAGCTGATTTTTGCCCAGGACATTCCCAATTAGGTTTGCTTCTGAAAATTCGTCCGCTTGCTCGTCCACCTCTCGCAGAATAAAACTGTCATAGATATTTTCCGAAGCGCTCTGAAGTTTTCCGTTGAGATAAATACGCAAGGGGGCGTTTTCTTGTTGGAGCTGTTTCCAGCGCATAGCACAGGCATTTAATAATGCCGGTTTGACCTCCCGTTGCAGAGGCAGATATTTCCCCCATTCTTCGGGCGAGATTTCTCCCCAACCAATGTGCGTACAAAGGGTGTTATCGGTAGAGTATTCCCATTCCGGCAGTTTGACAGCATATATTGAGCCGATTGCGGGCAGCTTTTTGAGCTGCGCCAGCAGCCAATAGAACCCGCAAATTTCATCGGGATTATGGCTATACCAAATCCGCACAGGCTCACCCCGAGAGGCGCGGTCAAGGATTTCGTGCAAAGCCGTTTTCGCTGAGCGGAGTGTCTCCAAAATATATTGTTCATTATCTTCTCTGTTCGGCCAAACAAAGAAGGCTTGTTCTAATACGCTCTTGCGGTTGTTGCCAATCTCATCATCGGAAATATCACCCATGCTCCATGCGACATCGATGCAATAGACATCCGCCGGATTTCCACCTAACGGAATTGAGGTTTCCCATTTGCGGTGAGCCTGCAATTCTGCATCTGCTTTTAATGTTTCAAGTTCTTCCGGGGATATATTTGTACGGCCTGATAAAACAAGGCCGATGGATGCGCTTGAATGTTTATCTGCACCACAGTTTTGTGCCAGCTTTAGACTTCCGTATGCGCTCTTGCTAAATACAGTCTCTATCATAACAATATCTCCTCGGCATTGGACTTCATAAATCAGTTCTTATTATATCCGAGATATGTGAACAATTCAACTAAGGCAACACGGACTTACCATTTTATAACTGTGAAAGGAGGCGATGACGGCTGGTAGACGAAGATATTTCCCGGCGCACGATCGCCATATCGGTAAAGGCGTCGAAGCTGACCGCTCGGGGGCTTGCCTATGTTGTTCGGGCGGTGGGACGCAAAATTGCCAAGGCACACCGGGCAAAGCAGACGCCACACGGCAAGCAGACCGTGAAAAAACTCATGGCGCACAGCGCATCCACCAACAGCCTTGAACTGTCCGGGGATACAAAACTCTTTGACCGGGTAGCCCGAAAGTGGAATGTGGACTATGCCTTTTATCAAACTGAACCGGGGAAATACCTGCTGTTCTTCAAGTCCGGGCAGGCGGACGCTATGACCGCCTGCTTTTCGGAATATTCCCGCAAGGTGCTGGATAAGGCCAAGTCCCGCCAGCCCACGATCCCCGAACAGATGAAGCAGGCGGAACAGCAGCTTGCCAAGGAAAAGCCGCCCAAGGAGCATATCAAGGAGGTGTCGCATGACAGATAAGCTCCGTAAATATGTGCTGCCCAACATTCCCTATGTGTTCATCGGCTGGGTGTTCCTCAAACTGGGGACGGCCTACCGTCTGGCGGCAGGCAGCGATTTTGCCCATAAGCTGCTGGGGCTGGGACAGACCATCGGTGCGGCCATTGCCGACTTTGCCCCCGGCCTTGCTCTCTTTGACTGGTTGGTGGGCATTGTGGGGGCGGTGGCGTTCCGCCTGCTGATCTACTTCAAAAGCAAGAACGCAAAGAAGTTTCGCCGGGATGCGGAGTACGGCAGCGCCCGCTGTGGTGCATAATCTTAACTGTAAGGAAAACTATGTGGACGCAGGAGGTATGCACATGAACGAATATAATAAAATTACAGCCCTTTACTCCCGCCTTTCCGTCGGGGACGAGGACAGAGATGGCGGCGAGAGCAACAGCATTGTAAACCAAAAGGCATTTCTGGAACGGTACGCCCAACAGCAGAGATTAACCAATATCCGGCACTACATTGACGATGACGAAAGCGGCAGGTTCTTTGACCGCTCTGCCTATTCCCGCATGATGGAGGATGTGGAAAACGGAAAAATAGGCGTCTGCATTATGAAAGACCTGACGCGCTGGGGGCGTGATTATCTCCAAGTCGGCAATGCAATGGAGGTATTCAGACGGAACAATGTCCGCTTTATCGCGGTCAATAACGGCATAGACAGCGACAATCCCGATACATTGGAGTTTGCGCCCTTTATCAATATCATGTCGGAGTGGTACGCAAAGGACATCAGCAAGAAAGTAAAAACGGGTATCAGGACCAAGGGTGCAAGCGGCAAACCCATCGCCACCGAAGCCCCATACGGATATATGAAAGACCCGAACAACAAGGATTTTTGGATAATCGACGAGGAAGCCGCCGAAGTGGTACGCTTGATTTTCCGTCTGTTTATCGGCGGGAAGAACAGAAACCAAATTGCCGTATATCTCAAAAACGAGCAAATCCTCACGCCTACGTTCTACCTCAAACAGCACGACAGAGGGACAGCGAAAAGCAGACCGCTGAACGAGGAAAATCGCTATAAATGGAACAAAGCAACCTTAACCAAGATACTCACAAGGCAGGAGTATTGTGGTGATGTTGTCAATTTCAAGACCACAAAGCATTTTCGGGACAAGCGCAACCACTATGTAGATAAAAGCGAATGGCAGATAACCGAGAATGTGCATGAGCCGATTATCGACCGCGCCGACTTTGAAACCGTACAGCGGATTTTGGAAAACGCGCCTGTCAGACGCCCTAACGGGGACGGAGAAATCCACCCTTTGTCGGGCTTGATGTTCTGTAAAGACTGCGGCGCAAAAATGCACATTCGCATAGATTACAGGAACGGCGGCAAGCGTCATGTTGCCTTTTGCAGCGAGTACCACAAGGGCAAAGCCAAAAATCCCAAATGCAATTCCCCGCACATCATAGACGCTGATTTAGTCATGCAGACTATCGCGGATGTTCTGAAAAAAGTTGCAGAATACTCCATAAGCAACCGGGAGGAATTTGAAGCATTAGTCCGAAAAAACCTTGATATGCAGCAGACGGACAAGAGCAAAAAACAGCAGAAGCGTATTCCGCAAATTACAACACGCCTTGAACAGATTGACAAGGTGCTGAATAAACTCTACGAGGATAACGCCCTCGGTGCTATCCCACAAGACCGATACGAGCAAATGTCACAGAAATATTCGGAGGAATACTATACGCTGAAAGCGGAACTTGCAGAACTCAAAGAACAGTTATCCGCGTTTGAGGACGCAGGAGGATGGGCGCATAAGTTTTTGAAGCTGATAGAACGCTACGCCGCCTTTACCGACCTTACCCCCGCCATTCTCAATGAATTTATCAGCAGAATTGAAGTGCATGAGCGCGATAAGAAAAGGGCAAAACAAGCTGTTCAGCATATCGGGATATATTTCAGCTATATCGGCAAGTTTGAAAACGAACTGACACAGCTTGCAGAGCCGACAGAGGAAGAAATCCGGCAAATGCGGGAGAAAATCGAAGAAGCCCAAAAGGAAAAGAGCCGCGCTTATCATCGGAACTACTCAAAGGAATACCGGGCGAAAAACCTTGAAAAACGCCGGGAGTATGAACGCATCAAGGCGCGGGAATATCGGGCAAAGCGAAAGGCGCAAGCCGCTGCGCTGCCCGTATCGTAAAACAGAATAACCGACAGCAGAAAGGGATTTTCCAACTATGGGAAATCCTTTTTTTGCACCCAAAGGAAGGAGTGACCCAATGACAGAAAAGAAAACCACAACCACCGCGCAGAAGCAGCCGGATGGTATCATCACAACACAGCGGAACGGACAGACCATCGTTGCGGAGTTGTTTTTCAATCACAGAAGCGCAGAAACATTCCGCGACAAGCTGCTGAAAGCGATACTTGCCGACTATTCGCATTTTTCTGCGTCTGACGGTCAAGAGCCGTAAAAACGGAATATTTGACGATTGGAACACTCTGGACGAGGAATGTATCGCCAGAGCATTTTCTATTGAAAAAACGCCGTTTTTCCCAAGTCAAGAGCCGAAGAAAACACCCGAAAAATGCCCCTACTGCGTAACAGGGGCGCAGAAAGGAGAGTTTATGAAAACAGGACTGAAAAAGCAGGAAAAGACCACCGATATTTGGTTTGACGAGAAAGACCCCCTTATCCATATCCGCACCCACAACACCGACTTGAAGAACAGGCTGACCGCGTACAGCCGCCGCTTCCCCTCTGTCTGTAAGCTGACCGACAGCGACCCGGAAACGGGCTGTATGGAGTTTGAGATTGCAAAGGGACGCTTCTCTTTCCGTCTGACCGCACCATACAGCGAGGAACGCAGACAGGCGGCAAGCGACTATGCAAAGAAGCATGGTATTTCAGCCGGGAAAAGCAAGCCATGACACAAAGATACAGTAAAATTATTAGGTAAGGACGGTTGATGTCTATGTAAAACGAACAGGAGGATAAAAATTGACTGGAAGCATTTACGGCTATGTGCGTGTCAGCACAAGAGAACAAAACGAGGACAGGCAGCTTATCGCCTTACGCGAGGTAGGCGTTTCAGATAAGAATATCTTTATGGATAAGCAATCCGGCAAAGATTTTGAGCGTCCACAGTACAAAAAGCTGCTTAGAAAAATGAAAAAAGACGACCTGCTCTATATCAAGAGCATAGATCGTCTGGGACGCAACTATGAAGAAATCTTACAGCAATGGCGTATCATCACAAAGGACAAGGGCGTTGACATTGTGGTTTTGGATATGCCCCTGCTTGATACGCGCCGGGGAAAAGACCTTATGGGAACATTTCTCTCGGATATTGTGCTTCAAGTGCTGTCCTTTGTGGCAGAAAACGAGCGCACCAATATCAGACAGCGGCAAACAGAGGGTATCGCGGCAGCAAAGGCGCGGGGTGTGCGCTTTGGGCGACCACCACGCCCCTTGCCGGATAACTTTCATGCTGTTTATCAGAGGTGGCGTGCCGGGAAAATTACCGGCACAGCAGCCGCAAAAGAGTGTGGTATGCCCCTTGCGACCTTTCGCTACCGGGCAGAAATCTACGAAAAAGCCAAATTATTGTAAATAGGCGGTTTTACAGAAAGGTGTACTTTCCTGTAAACCGCCTATTGCTTATAGGTATTTAATATTATACTTCTTCAGACGGCGTTTTTCAAGTCTTGAAATGTAAATATTCGTTTATATCCCGGCTAATTTGTCGATAAAATGCGTTTACAGGAAAGTACACGTTACTAAAGGGAATGGAGATAAATTATTAGATATACTACTGACAGCTTCCAAGAAGCTAAAGAGGTCCCTAGCGCCTACGGGGAATTTGTATCGATAAGGGGTACAAATTCCCACTAAGCGCTCGGGACCCCTTGTAGGAAAATGTCCTAAGTGTGGCAACAATATTGTATTAAAAAAATCGTTTTATGGTTGTTCAAATTATCCTGAATGTAAGTTTACTTTAGCTGAACATTTTAGAAAGAAAAAACTAACCAAAACGAATGTAAAAGAATTACTGGAGGGAAAAGAAACCCTGGTAAAAGGAATCAAAAACAAAGAGAAAAAGCCCTACAATGCCGTTGTAAAAATTGGGGAAAAGGGATATATTGATTTTATATCTTTCTCAAAATAAACATAAAAGCCCTTTAAAGAGGGCTTTTATATATTAATCACAAATCACTTATCACAAATCACTTATCACAAATCACAAGTGATTTGTGATTGTTGATGATAAAATAAGAATAAGAAGAAATAGAAAGAAGTGAGTGATTGTGGGAAATTTAGGCGCACAAAAAGAAAAACGAAATGATACACCAATCAGTGCAAAAAAAGATATAATGGGAGATAAGACGGTTCGTGTTCGTGCTGACTTGCACCATATCATAAAAATCGAAACAGCAAAGAATGGCGGAAACGTAAAAGAAGTTATGGAAATAAGACTTAGAAGCAAACTTAAGAGTGTGTTGATAGTGCATTATCTTAAAATTTTGTATAATAGGAATTGAAGTTAAATTAGATGCTAAAAATTTGTAATTAAGAAGGAGGGATTCGTCATGTTGGTATTCCAAATGCGTAATGTAGATAAAACATCTACTGTTTTGAAACAGACTAAAAACAGTGATTACGCAGATAAATAAATACGTTAGATTAATTCCTACCAGTGACTAATCTTATGACTTTTTAAACAGATAACTAAAATTACAAACAAATCGTTTAACTTCTGTATTTGTTTATAGATGTAATCACTTCAGGAGAGATTACATGAACAAAAATATAAAATATTCTCAAAACTTTTTAACGAGTGAAAAAGTACTCAACCAAATAATAAAACAATTGAATTTAAAAGAAACCGATACCGTTTACGAAATTGGAACAGGTAAAGGGCATTTAACGACGAAACTGGCTAAAATAAGTAAACAGGTAACGTCTATTGAATTAGACAGTCATCTATTCAACTTATCGTCAGAAAAATTAAAACTGAATACTCGTGTCACTTTAATTCACCAAGATATTCTACAGTTTCAATTCCCTAACAAACAGAGGTATAAAATTGTTGGGAATATTCCTTACCATTTAAGCACACAAATTATTAAAAAAGTGGTTTTTGAAAGCCGTGCGTCTGACATCTATCTGATTGTTGAAGAAGGATTCTACAAGCGTACCTTGGATATTCACCGAACACTAGGGTTGCTCTTGCACACTCAAGTCTCGATTCAGCAATTGCTTAAGCTGCCAGCGGAATGCTTTCATCCTAAACCAAAAGTAAACAGTGTCTTAATAAAACTTACCCGCCATACCACAGATGTTCCAGATAAATATTGGAAGCTATATACGTACTTTGTTTCAAAATGGGTCAATCGAGAATATCGTCAACTGTTTACTAAAAATCAGTTTCATCAAGCAATGAAACACGCCAAAGTAAACAATTTAAGTACCATTACTTATGAGCAAGTATTGTCTATTTTTAATAGTTATCTATTATTTAACGGGAGGAAATAATTCTATGAGTCGCTTTTTTAAATTTGGAAAGTTACACTTTTTAATAACGGAGGGAATGGAATGAAAAAACTTGTAACCTTGCTTCTTTCGCTTGCTTTAGTGCTATCTCTTGCAGCTTGTGGCGGAGAAGCGACACCTGACGCATCTGACGATGCCCCCGCTTCTTCTCAAAATGAAGAAAGCACCGAAAACGACAACACCGAAAATCAAATCGTATTTGAGGAAGTTGTTGCCATTGACAACGCAGAGTGTGCGGTAAAAATTACCGAAATCGACCCCGATAATATGTGGGGCTACACTCTGAAAGCACAGCTTGAAAACAAGTCCACAGAGAAAACCTATATGTTCTCTGTCGAGAGTGCTTCCATCAATGGTGTTCAGTGCGATCCAATGTTTGCAAGCGAGGTAGCTGCTGGCAAAAAGGCTAACGAAGAAATCAACTTTAGCACCGATACTCTTGAGGAAAATGGTATTGTTGAATACACAGATATTGAATTGACTTTCAAGGTGTATGATAGCAATGATTGGTCTGCTGACCCTGTTGGAAAGGAAACAATCCATGTCTATCCATACGGAGAAGAAAACGCTGTTGCATTTGTGAGAGAAGCACAGGCTACTGATAATGTGATTATCGATAATGATTATGTTACTGTTATCGTAACAGGCTATGAAGATGATGAGATATGGGGCTATACTGCCAATCTGTTCTTGCTGAACAAGACAGACAAAACGGTAATGTTCAGCGTTGATGACGCATCTGTAAACGGCTTTATGGCAGACCCATTCTATGCAACTTCTGTTTCTGCCGGAAAATGTGCATTTAGTTCTATGGCATGGTCTGATACAACTTTAGAGGAAAACGGAATTACCGAAGTGGAAGAAATCGAAGTCCTGTTTAGAGCATACGATGCTGATGATTTTATGGGCGAAGATTTTGCAAATGAGGTAATTACATTAAATCCGTAACGAGATGAGGTGTGCAACATGAAAACGGCAAAATTAGTAATCGGAATTATCAGCATGGTTTTATTTGTTTTAGTAGCTTTTCAATCTTGCGCTGCCGGATTAGGAAATGCTTTAGCAGATAACGGCGAAGTAAGCGGAACATCAGGAATGTTGCTTGCTTTCTGTATGCTGATTGCAGGCATCGTTGGAGTAGCAACCCGAAAGAGCAAAGGCGGCGGAATTGTTGCCGGAGTATTCTATCTGTTGGGCGGACTGCTGGGAATTGTAAATTACGGTAGCTTCTCTGACCTTGCTATCTGGTCTGTCCTTTGTTTCATTTTCGGAGCTGTCTTTATTTTGGGCTCCTTGAAAATGAAGAAAGCAGATAAAAGTAACACAGACGCGGCAGAATAATATTATTCAAATAACAATAACATAATTCCCCAACAGGGCGACTATTTCCAAACCGAAGTAGCCGCCCTTTTCTTTTACTAAAAATCAAAAAGGAGGGCTACCATGTCGAAGAAAAAACCACCGACCACCATCGAGGAATGTAACGCCGAAATGGAACTGACACAGAAGAAAATCCGGCAGTATGAGAACAGGAACAAAATGCTTGACCGCAAACTTGCCATTGAGAAGCGCAAGGAGCGCAACCACCGTCTTTGTTCGCGGGGCGGCTACCTTGAAAGCCTTGTCCCGGCACTCATTGATATGTCAGAACAGGAAGCCCGCGACTTCCTCTACACCGCGGTTTTCAGCGACAAAGCGCAGGAGTTTTTGAGAAAACGAGCCGGAGAAGCGACACCGAAGAATTACCCTTGCACACAAGGGCGCACTTATACACCCTAACGGGCGTGTGCGCTCTGCCGAGGGCTTTATCTCCGCACCGGGCATTATTGCCTTGTGCAGAGATTGGCGGCTTGCGCCGCGACAGGGAAACCTACACTTTCCCTGCGACAGCTTGCGCTGTCTACCCTTTTGTGTACCCCACGAAAGCGAACACCTTGCTTTGCAAGCTATTCACTTTCATGGGGTTTTGTTGACCGTATCGGGAGGTGATACTATCGCAATCTACCATTGCAGCATTAAGATTGTCAGCCGGGGAAAGGGCAAATCTGCCGTAGCCGCAGCAGCCTACCGCGCCGGAGAGAAGCTGACAAACGAGTGGGACGGACTGACCCACGACTATACAAGAAAAGGCGGCGTTGTTCATTCTGAAATCATGCTGCCGCCCCATGCCCCACCCTCTTTCTCTGACCGTTCTATTCTATGGAACAGCGTGGAGCAAATCGAAAAATCGAATAACTCACAGCTTGCGAGGGAAATCGAAATCGCCCTACCTGTTGAACTTTCAAGAGAGGAACAGACCCGCCTTGTCCGGGAATACTGTTCCTCTCAATTTGTTTCCAAAGGAATGTGCGCCGACTTCAATATCCACGACACAGGCAACGGCAACCCACACGCTCATATCCTTTTGACTATGCGCCCCCTTGATGAAAAAGGCACATGGGCGGCGAAGTCAAAAAAGGAATATGTCCTTGACGAAAATGGGGAGCGCGTAAAGCTGCCAAGCGGCAGATACAAGACGCGCAAGGTTGACCTTATGGACTGGAACAGGCAGGAGAACGCCGACCTATGGCGCAAGGCGTGGGCTGACCTTGCCAACGACTATTTAGAGCGAAGCGGCAGCGCGGAGCGTATCGACCACCGCAGCCATGCAGAGCGTGGTATTGAGGAACTCCCCACCGTCCACATGGGTGTTGCAGCTTCCCAAATGGAGAAGAAAGGCATAGCCACCGACAAGGGAGAAATCAACCGCATGATACAAAAGACCAACCGACTTATGCGGGAAATCCGGGGCTATATCGACAGCTTGAAAGAATGGCTTGCGGAGGTTTTCGCCGCTAAGAAGCAACTGCAAGCTGCCCCGCACTCTCCCGATATTGCCACGCTGCTTACAAGGTATTTGAGCATTGAACGAGAGAAAAGCCGGAAGTATTCACAGGGCTGGCAGCAACAGCATACTGCCGGGGAATTGCAAAAAATCAGCAAGGCGATTGTCTATCTGCAAAGCAAGGGCATTGCTACCCTTGAAGATTTGGACGCTGCCCTTTCCTCTGTTGATGAAGAAGCAAAGCGGCTGAATACAAGCGTTGTTGCCAAGCAGAAGCGCATGAGGACATTGGAAAAGTTTATCGAGCATGGCAGCAACTACAACCGCTTGAAGCCCATTCACGATGAACTGAAAACGCTGAAAAACGGATGGGGCAAAAAGAGAGAAAAATTTGAGCAAGCCCACGAAAGCGACCTCATTATCTGGAACGCCGCCAACCGTTTCCTGCACGCAAATCTGCCGGAGGGTACAAAGTCTTTCAAGGTGTCCGAGTGGCAGAAAGAATTTGACGAACTGAAAGCCCAATCCACAGGCGAATATGAAGAACTGAAAACAAAGCGCAGCGAGGTTAAGGAGTTACAGCAAATCCGAAAGTGCATTGATATTGTAGAGCAAGCCGAGCAGCGCACACAGGAACAGACACACCAAACACCAAGACGCAAAAAGGAGGATATTTCCCTATGACCTACACCAAAGAACAGATTGACCGGGCAAATCAGACCGACCTTGTATCATTCCTGCAAGCCCAGGGCGAACAGCTTGAACGCGCCGGACAGGAGTACCGTTGGAAACGGCACGACAGCTTGACGGTCAGAGAAAACAGATGGTATCGGCACAGCCAGAGCAAAGGCGGCGGTCCGATTGATTTTGTCATGGAGTTTTACGGCAAAAGTTTTCTTGAAGCCGTTGAAATGCTGATAGGCGAACGGGGCGAAGCACCCCCACCCGTCTATCTGCAATTCAGACTACCACCCAAAAGCCCCGACAACCAAACAGCGAGGAACTACCTTACAGCCGCCCGGCGCATTGATGAAGATGTGTCGGGCTTTTTCTTTTCCTGCGGCGATCTCTACGAGGAAGCCGCCCACCATAACGCCGTATTTGTCGGCAGAGATGAAAGCGGCATACCGAGATATGCCCACCAACGGGGAACGGTGGGCAGCTTCCGGCTTGATGTGAAAGGCAGCGACAAGACTTTTAACTTCTGCTACCGGGGCGAGGGCGAAAGGCTTTTTGTCTTTGAAGCCCCCATTGACCTGTTATCTTTCCTCTGCCTGTTCAAAAAGGAATGGCAGAAACAAAGCTATCTGTCATTGGGCGGCGTGAGTGAAAAAGCCCTGCTGCGTTTTCTCTCTGACCGTCCGAATATCAAGACCGTCTATCTCTGCCTTGACAGCGACAAAGCCGGGACAGACGCTTGCAGCCGCCTTAACAGCATTATCCCCCAAGGCTACACCGTCAATCGCCTTGTACCGTTGTTCAAAGACTGGAACGAGGTTTTACAGCGTAAAGAGGAAATTACAGACGGAAAATATCTGCGCGAAGCTGTCTATGGCTTGCGTGAGCCGCAACAGGAAGAAACCGTTGAAATTATCCGCATGAGCGAGGTTGACACACAGACCGTTGAATGGCTATGGGAGCCGTATATCCCTTTTGGAAAGGTAACAATCGTACAGGGCAACCCCGGCGAGGGAAAAACCACCCTTGCCCTGCGCCTTTGCGCCGCCTGTACCAACCGCAAGCCCTTTCCGGCTATGGCAGAGCATGAGCCTTTTAATGTTATCTATCAGACCGCAGAGGACGGTTTGGGCGATACCGTCAAGCCGCGCCTTATGGAAGCGGACGCAGACCTTGACCGGGTACTTGTCATTGACGAGGGCAAACAGGAATTGTCCTTATCCGATGAACGCATAGAAAGGGCAATCCGGCAGACCGGGGCGCGTCTTATAATCCTTGACCCCATACAGGCGTATGTAGGCGAAAAAACGGATATGAACAAGGCAAACGAAATACGCCCTATCTTTCGCCGCCTTGCCGAAGTTGCAGAGCGTACCGGGTGTGCCGTTGTGCTTATCGGGCACTTGAACAAAGCTGCCGGAGGTCAGAGCGCATACCGGGGATTAGGCTCTATCGACTTCCGAGCCGCCGCTCGTAGTGTGCTGCTCATAGGGCGCGTGAAACGAGAGCCGAATGTGCGCGTTATCATTCACGACAAATCTTCCCTTGCACCGGAGGGTAAGCCTATGGCGTTTTCGTTGGGCGCGGAAAGCGGCTTTTCATGGATAGGCGAATATGACATTACCGCTGATGAACTGCTGTCCGGCACAGGCGGCAACACCGAAACCAAGACCGAGCAAGCGGAAAGGTTGATACTCGATTTACTTGCAGACGGTAAGGAAATGGCAAGCGAGGATATTGTCAAGGCGGCAGCCGAAGCCGGAATATCCGAAAGAACGGTACAAAATGCCAAGCGCAGCATGGGCGGCATATTGGGCGCAAGGCGCGTTGGAAGTCAATGGTACAACTTCATCAAGAAGAAGCAGCCGCCCGAAACTGCAAAATGAAAGTGCAAAACGCAGAGCCTTTGCACCTTGCACTTTCGCACTTTCACTTTATCAACTCGCCCCATGTTGACCGCATGGGGCTTTTCTCTTGAAAAAATCCTGTTTTGCGTCAATAAATTGCGAAAAGCACTTGACAAAACGCTTCATGGGGAAACGAAAAGGACATCAAGCCCTTTGTCGATCCCAAGTTTGAAAACAATATGCTGCTGACCGCCACGGAACGGCTTACCATGAACACCCGCCCGAAAAATCCCGCAAACGCCCGCAACCTTAATTTCTGCGGGATCGGCTCGTCCGGCTCGGGCAAGACCCGCTTTTGGCTTACGCCCCAACTCCTGCAAGCTCATTCTTCCTATGTGGTGGTAGATCCCAAGGGCGGTGTTCTGGGGCAGGTCGGCTCTTTCTTGCAAAAGCGGGGCTATAAAATTAAGGTGTTCAACAGCATTGATTTTTCAAAATCCATGCACTATAACCCGCTGGCGTATATCAAGACCGAGGCTGACATTCTAAAGTTTGTCAATGCTCTCATTTCCAACACCAAGGGCGAGGGCAAGGAGGGCGACCCGTTCTGGACGAAAGCGGAAACACTTTTATATTGCGCCCTACTGGGCTACATCATTTTTGAGGGAGCCGAGGAGGATCGCAACATGAATACGCTGGTGGACATGATCTCCGGCATGGAGGTCAAGGAGGATGACGAGGACTTTCTCAACGCCGTGGACTATATGTTCAAGGGGCTGGAACAGCGCAAACCGAATTGCTTTGCGGTGAAGCAGTATAAAAAATACAAGCTAAGCAGCGGCAAGACGGCCAAAAGCATCTTGATCTCCTGCGGCGCTCGGCTTGCTCCCTTTGATATTCCCCAGCTTCGGGAGATCATGTCCTATGACGAACTGGAGCTTGACCGCATGGGAGATCGCCGCACGGCGACCTTCTTCTGCATCAGCGATACGGACAGTACCTACAATTTTCTTGTGGCGCTGGCATTTTCGCAGATGTTCAATCTCCTGTGCGAACGGGCGGACAATGTTCACGGCGGCAGGCTGCCCCATCATGTGCGGGTGTTGTGGGACGAGGCGGCCAACACCGGGCAGGTGCCAAACTTGGAAAAGCTGGTGGCGGTCATCCGCTCCCGTGAGATCAGCCTGTGCCTGCTGTATCAGCAGCTTGCCCAATGCAAGGCCATCTACGATAAGAACGCAGAAACCATCCTCGGCAACATGGACAGCGTTCTGTTCCTCGGTGGCCGTGAGGCCAGCACCATCAAAGAGATTTCCGAGAACTGGCTGGGCAAGGCTACGATCTCTATGCAGACCGAGGGGCGCTCCCGTGGGCAGTCCGAAAGTTACAGCCAGAACACCCAGCGGCTCGGGCGGGAGCTGATGACCCCCAGTGAGCTTGCCACCATGCCCGGAGATCGGTGCATTTTGCAGCTCCGAGGGCTGCCGCCGTTCTATTCCAAGAAGTACGACTTGAAACAGCACCCCAATTATCGCTTTACGGCGGAGGCCGATAAAGTGAAAAACGCCTTTGACCTTGACAGGCTCATAGACCGCCACAGGCGGCCGGGGCTGAACGAGGAATGTGAGGTGTACGAAGTGTCCGTGCCAGATGAGGCGCTCACAGACGAGGACGAGGACATCCTCAACTATGACGACCTCGACGACCCGGATGCTTTTGTATAGAGCTTTGGGACATTTCGTCCCAAGGTAGTAGGCTGCCGCCCGCAAGGGCGGCTTTTTTCATGGCCGGGGCTTTGACCCCGGAGAAACGGAGGAATATATGCAGTTTTTCGCTTCTGCCATCACCACTTTGCAGACCCTTGTGATCGCCCTCGGCGCTGGCCTTGGCGTGTGGGGCGTGGTCAATCTGCTGGAGGGCTACGGCTCGGACAACCCCGGCGCTAATGCTCATGTGCGGTAAAGAAGCTAAACCAAGACAAAGGCAGCCAAGGCTACCGCTATACCGTATAAGAATGGAGCAGTAACACCAAGATGTTGCTGCTTCATTTTCATATTTCCAAATTTCTTTGAACGCTGTTGACTTCTATTACGGTTAGTGATATATTTATTACAGTAACCGTAACAAGGGGGATAAACAATGCGTGATAATATGAAAGGTGGTGCGCTTACAGAAGTGACATTTTACATTTTACTTTCTCTCTATGCTCCAAAACATGGATATGCTGTCATGCAATTTATCGAAGAAAAAACAGGTGGGCGGCTTTCATTGGGAGCAGGCACTTTGTATGGTGCGCTAAACTCTTTGCAGGAAAAGAAATGGATTAAGCCTTGCGGAGATTGTGAAGGTAGAAAAAAAGAATACATCATTACCTCACTGGGAAAAGAAGTTGCGAAAAAAGAACTTGTAAGGCTTAATGAACTTGTAGAGGTTGCAAGTGGAATTATTGGAGGTACAGTATGAGAAAAAAATGTTATCATTTTTTTGGTGGTCTGTTGAATGCACAGGCGAATTGGCTGAATAAAATGTCGGAGAAGGGCTATCGTCTTATTCGAGCGGGGAAAATGTTATATGAGTTTGAAGAATGTAAACCTAATGAAGTAAAATACTGTGTAGAATTTATCGGAGAAAAATCGAAAGAGAATGCAAAAGACTATTCCCTCTTTTTGGAAGATATGGGCTATAAGGTATTTTTCAAAAATATCAATCTTAACTATTCTGTCGGTAAGGTGCGTTGGCGTCCATGGGCTGAAAAAGGCGGACGCATTGCGACCAACACTACAACCTTCAACCGTGAATTGTTGATTGTAGAAAAAGAGAATGATGGAAAACCGTTTGAACTTCATACTTCCTATGAAGACAAGGAAAACTATTACAGAAATCTGCGTAATCCATGGTTGTTGATACTGCTTATGTTTGCAATATTTGCAGTTATAAATCATTCGATTGTTTTTGGTGTGCTTGCTTTGATTTCTCTGATTCCCGTTCTTGTATATCAAATACAAATCATGCACAACAGACAAGAAGCAAAAACACAAGAATGATAATATAAATAGCAAATCCAGCCGAGCCAGTCAACCGCAAGTAAATGGGCTGCACCCACCGTTGACAGTCCCGCCTGTCCTTGCCGGTGGGTAATCAAGGGGCGACAGCAGAAAATGCTGCCGCCCTTTCCCATAATCGAAGAAAGGGGGATTTTCCATGACTGAATACGAAGCCTATCAAGAACATATCCGCTATACCCATGATACCTATTGCCGGATTGTTATTCGCCATGCGTCCTTTGACGCTGCCCGTATGCTGGCGGCGAGGTGGAAACGGGAAATCTCCCTTGAATACTTGACCGAAGAAAAGTTTGTCCCACTAAGCACCATAGACGAGTATTTTCAAGTGCCAGACTATGGCGAAACTTATCCATTCTCCGTCCGGGGGCAGACGATATTTTTAGATAGCTGTTCCCTTGCGGCGGCTCTTGCCGAACTGCCGGAACAGTCGCAGGAGGAAATCTTTTTGTATTACTTCCAGCATTTGAAGCAGAAAGAAATCGGAGAACAAAGCGGCTGGACACGCAGCACAATCGGGCGGCATATCCAGCTTGTCTTGAAGCGGCTGAAAGAGGAAATGGAGGCGCTGCCCCATGAGTGACCGACTTCTCCCCTATGACACGATTATAAAGGCACATGAGGGCGACCCCATAGCGATACAAGCTGTCCTTGACCGCTACGCTGGATATATCCGCTACTTCTCTAAGATGAACGGCTATTATAACTCTGATATGGAGGACTACATCAGAACAAAGCTGATTGAAAGCCTGTTCAAGTTCCGGCTTGACCGATAACATAAAAACTGAATATCTCACCGCCCTGCAGCGGCACACAAAGCAGTAAATCCGAAAAAGATTTGCTGCTTTTTTTGCGCCCATTTTCAAAAATCTTTGGCAAACCACACCGCCGGATTGTTGTAAGGAGCAGACAGGGAAAATAAAAAATTTCTGCTGCGTTTGCCAAAACGCACCCTTTTCACCGTTGTAGTGGTGAACGGCGGGCAGAACACGCCGCTGCAATCGCTATATTGGTGAAGCAAGCCAGTATATCCGCAAACCAGAGTCGCAGAGGAAAGCGGCAGTTTCTTAGAGCAAGATTCTACCACGGTGCCAAAATCCGCATATCTGCGGTTTTGCCCCTTTGGTAAATCTTGTTGGGGAGTTCCTTCCCCAAACCCTGCTATGCGGCTTGTGCCGCTTGAAAATCCCACCAAAAAATACTTAAAAAATCGCCCACAAAACGGCGGTAAGTGAAAGGAGTTGATACCCATAGGAAAGCGATACAATACGCCCCACCGAAGCCATGTAGTCAAGACACGCATGACCGAAGAAGAATATGCCGACTTCACGGAACGGCTAAAGAATTATGACATGAGCCAAGCCGAGTTTATCCGACAAGCCATTGCAAGGGTGACCATTCGCCCTATTGTTACCGTTTCCCCGGTCAATGATGAACTGCTATCCGCTGTTGGAAAGTTGATAGCCGAATACGGAAAAATCGGCGGCAACCTTAATCAGATCGCCCGTGCCCTCAACGAATACGGAACGCCCTACAATACGCTGTCCGTTGAAGTGCGAGCCGCCATTTCCGACCTTGCCGCCTTGAAGTTTGAAGTCTTGCGAAAGGTAGGTGACGCTGTTGGCAACATTCAAGCATATCAGCTCTAAAAATGCGGACTACGGTGCAGCCGAGCAGTATCTAACCTTTGAGCATGACGAGTTTACCATGAAGCCCACCCTTGACGAAACCGGGCGGCTCATACTCCGGGAGGATTATCGGATAGCCACGCTGAACTGCGGCGAGGAAGATTTTGCCGTTGCCTGTATGCGGGCAAATCTCCGATACGGTAAAAACCAAAAACGGGAAGATGTGAAAAGCCACCACTATATCATTTCCTTTGACCCACGGGACGCAGCGGACAACGGCTTGACCGTAGACCGGGCGCAAGCATTGGGCGAGAAATTTTGTGCCGAGCATTTCCCCGGACACCAAGCCATTGTCTGCACCCACCCGGACGGACACAACCACAGCGGCAATATCCATGTTCATATCGTTATCAATTCTCTGCGTATTGAGGAAGTACCCTTGCTGCCCTACATGGACAGACCGGCAGATACCCGTGCCGGGTGCAAACATCGCTGCACGGACGCTGCTATGGAATACTTCAAAGCCGAGGTCATGGAGATGTGCCACCGGGAAAATCTCTATCAAATCGACCTGCTCCATGGCAGTAAAAACCGCATTACCGAGCGTGAGTATTGGGCGCAGAAGAAAGGACAAGCCAAACTTGACAAGGAAAATGCCACCCTTGCAGCCGAGGGGCAGCCTGCAAAGCAGACCAAGTTCGAAACCGACAAGGCGAAGCTGCGGCAGACCATACGGAACGCCATGAGCGAAGCTACTACCTTTGACGAGTTTTCCGCTTTACTTCTGCGGCAGGGTGTGATCGTCAAAGAGAGCCGAGGGCGGTTGTCCTACCTTACCCCGGACAGAACGAAACCCATTACCGCCCGAAAACTGGGAGATGATTTTGACCGTGCTGCTGTTCTTACTCTTTTGGAGCAGAACGCCCACAGAGCCGCCGAAAAGACCGTACCCATACCCGAATACCATACCGCTGAAACAAACCGCACAGAGCGAGGAAAAACGCAGAAAATCGCCCCGACAGGCAACATTCAGAGAATGGTTGACCGTGCGGCGAAGCGAGCCGAGGGAAAAGGTATCGGCTATGACCGTTGGGCGGCTGTCCACAATCTCAAACAGATGGCGGCTACCGTTGCCGCTATGGAGCAATACGGCTTTACCCCGGATGAACTGGACGCAGCCCTTGTGTCTGCCAATGCGGATTTACACAGCAGCACCGCCAAGCTGAAGCCCATTGAAACGGCTATCCGTGAGAAAAAGGACTTGCAGAAACAGGTGCTTGCCTATGCCAAGACAAGAGATGTGCGTGACGGCTTGAAAAAGCAGAAAACCGATAAGGCACGCAAAGCCTACCGGGAAAAGCATGAAAGCGACTTTATCATAGCAGACGCAGCCGTAAGATATTTTCGGCAAAAAGACATTATCAAGCTGCCCACCTATAAATCGTTGCAGGCTGAAATCGAGCAGCTTACCGCCGAGAAGAACGCCCTTTACAACGAGTACCGGGCAAATAAAGAGCGTGTCCGGGAGTTGCAGACCATGAAAAGCAATCTTTCCCAAATGCACCACGGCGAACCGAGCAGACAGAAAAAGCATGAACAGGAGCGTTAAAAACCGCCCCGAAATGATACCGAAACCAAACAAAAACAGGGATATGCCCTTACCCCTATCCGCAATACTCCCCGACCTCAAAACAGGGCGTACAGGGCAAAAAATCCCCGAAAATGATACCGAGAAGATACAGTTTTCCCGCCCTATCCGTGATACCCACGGAAACGGCAGAAAGGAGCGTACCAATGCCACGCATGAGCAACAAACGGCGGATTGAATGGAGCTTTTTCCTCAACCACCGAAACCGAATTACCTATAACGACCTTTGCCGGGGGTGCACCCACGATTGCAAGCAGAGTTTCCGAGCCGTGATTATCCTCTGCCACCGGTATTACTCCAAGCGTTGGAAACCAAAGGAGGACACCGCCTATGGCAGATAACCGCAAATATTACTACCTCAAACTGAAAGAAAGCTATTTTGATGATGACGCTATCGTGCTGTTGGAGAGTATGCCGGACGGTATTCTCTATTCCAACATTCTCTTGAAGCTGTACTTAAAATCGCTGAAAAACGGCGGCAAGTTGCAGCTTGACGAGAATATCCCTTACACAGCACAGATGATCGCCACTCTTACCCGTCAGCAGGTAGGCACGGTGGAACGGGCGTTAGGGATTTTTCAGCAGTTGGGGCTTGTGGAGCAGCTACACGGCGGCTTGCTCTACATGACCGATATTGAACTGATGATAGGGCAATCCTCTACCGAAGCGGAACGAAAACGGGCGGCAAGGCTTGCAAACAAGGCTTTGCCACCACCCCGGACAAACGGCGGACATTTGTCCGACATTCGTCCACCAGAGATAGAGATAAAGAAAGAGATAGATATAGAGATAGAAAAAGAGAGAGAGTTAGAAACGGGACAAGCCCCCGCCCGCAGCTATGGCAGATACAACAATGTTTTTCTTTCCGATACGGAACTGGACGAGCTGAAAGCGGAACTGCCCGACAAATGGGAGTATTATATTGACCGCTTATCTACTCATATAGCGTCCAAAGGAACGAAATACCGCAGTCATGCAGCCACGATATACAAGTGGGCGCAGGAGGACGAAGCCAAGAAACCGCCGAAAAAAGGCATACCCGATTACACCTTTAAGGAGGGCGAGAGTTTATGACTGAACTTTTTACCGATACCGTTTTGAATATGATGACTACTACCGCAGAGCCGGAGGACTACACGGGCGAGGACGGTCTGCTTTACTGCAGCAAGTGCCGCACGGCGAAAGAAGCCTACTTTCCCAAAGAAACCGCCGCATGGTTGGGGCATGACAAGCACCCGACAGAATGTGACTGCCAACGGGAGAAGCGTTTGGAATGTGAATCCGCCGAGGAACGCAGACGACACCTTAACACCGTTATGGAACTGAAACGCCGGGGCTTTACCGACCTCACCATGCAGGAATGGACTTTTGCACATGACAACGGCAAATGCCCGCAGATGAGCAAGGCACATTTATATGTGGAGCATTGGGAGCAGATGAGAGAAAACAACTATGGTCTGCTCTTGTGGGGCAAGGTAGGCACAGGAAAAAGCTATTTTGCCGGGTGCATTGCCAATGCCCTTATGGAACAGGAAATCTCCGTCCGCATGACAAACTTTTCTGCGATACTGAATGATTTAACTGCCAGCTTTGAGGGGCGAAACGAATATATCGAGCATCTTTGCCGTTTCCCTCTGCTGATACTTGATGATTTTGGTATGGAGCGTGGCACAGAGTATGGTTTGGAACAGGTCTACAATGTAATTGACAGCCGATACCGCAGCCGAAAGCCGCTGATTGTCACCACCAATCTAAGCCTTACGGAACTGCAGAATCCACAGGACACCGCCCACGCCCGTATCTATGACCGAGTGCTTGAAATGTGTCTGCCTATCCTCTTTACAGGCAAGAACTTCCGAAAGGAAACGGCACAAGCCAAGCTCAATGGACTAAAAGAACTGTTGAAGTGAAAGGAGTTGCCTATGACAGAAAACAAACAGAATAACAATGACCGCACCGACCGCCGCCCGGACTGCGTGACGGAGATCCGCATGGGTAACACCGTGCTTGTTGTGTCCGGCTTTTTCAAGAAAGATACCACAGCCACCGCAGCCGACAAGATGATGAAAGTGCTGGAAGCGGAAACTGCTACACAAAAAACGGTGATTTAACATGATACTGAAAAGCGGTCACGCTTTTGGCGTGACCGCTGGCGGAGAAATTATAGGTTGAAAAATGCGGAGAGTGCTTTCCCCAAATCTTCGGGAGCGTCTATGTTTACTTCATGTCCAGAATTTTTAATCACTAATAATTCGGCTTGTGGTAACTGCGATTGAAGCTGTAAAGAAGCCTGTTTATTTGCTGCATCTTTCTCCCCGCAGATAACCATTACAGGGCTATTGATACACTTCAATTCTTTTTGGAAATCCAAGTTTATCATGGATTTTGACAGATTGATAAAATCCGTTTTACCAAGTCCCATGCTTTCAAATGTTCTTTTAGGCATAAACCGAAAGAGCATATTTTGAAATTGCAAGAGTTTTTTCGGCATTGTATATTGTGTCGCAACCAACGCCAAAGAGTTTATTTTATCTGGATTTTCAATCCCATATTGCAATGCGAGAATACCGCCTAAAGATAGCCCACAGATATTGACCGGTTCTGAAAATTGCTTACAGTATTCGGAGAAAGCAAGATATAAAACTTGATAGCAGACCTCTTTATCTTCAAACCAATCAAAAAGGTTCGGGCATAAAATGTCCGCACTTTTCCCCATAGTGTTAATCGTATTTTTCCAGCTTGATGATGTTTGCCCTAATCCATGAAGTAATATAGTTTTCATTTTCTCTCCTGCAATGTCTGATGTGTATTTACGGTAAAGTATATCACAGAGTTATGAACTTTTCTATCTTTTTTGCAGCGAGAAGCCGCACAGTAAAAAATCGTCATTTTGACAGGCGGTAAAGAAGCAGAAATCGCTATACAGACAGTCGCCCCATGTGGTACAATCAAGGTACGGAATAGTGGGGCTGGCTGTCGGAAACGGAGGATTTTATGTTAAGACAGACCAACCAACAACCAATTACCGCCCTTTACCCAAGACTTTCCCATGAGGACGAGCTGCAAGGCGAGAGCAATTCCATTTCCAACCAGAAGCGTATTCTTGAAACCTATGCAAAGCAGAACGGCTTTTCCAATCTGCGCTGGTACACGGACGACGGTTATTCTGGTGCGAACTTTCAAAGACCCGGTTTTCAAGCCATGCTTGCGGACATTGAAGCCGGAAAAGTCGGGACAGTTATCGTAAAGGATATGTCGAGGTTAGGGCGAAACTACCTGCAAGTGGGAATGTACACGGAAATGATTTTCCCACAGAAAGGTGTCCGCTTCATCGCTATCAATGACGGAGTGGACAGCGCACAGGGCGACAATGACTTTGCCCCGCTGCGGAATATCTTTAACGAATGGCTGGTGAGAGATACGAGCAAGAAAATCAAAGCAGTGAAACGCTCAAAAGGCATGAGTGGCAAGCCCATCACAAGCAAACCTGTGTATGGCTACCTCATGGACGAGGACGAAAATTTCATCATTGACGAGGAAGCCGCACCCGTAGTCAAGCAGATATACAACCTCTGCCTTGCCGGGAACGGTCCGACCAAGATAGCCCGTATGCTCACAGAGCAGCAGATCCCCACGCCGGGGACGCTGGAATACCGCAGGACGGGCAGCACCCGCCGCTACCACCTCGGCTATGAGTGCAAGTGGGCGACCAATACCGTTGTGCATATCCTTGAAAACCGGGAATACACGGGCTGTCTGGTAAACTTCAAGACGGAAAAACTCTCTTACAAAGTCAAGCACAGCGTAGAAAACCCGGAGGAAAAGCAAGCGATATTCGAGAACCACCACGAGCCTATCATAGACACCCAGACATGGGAACGGGTGCAGGAACTTCGCAAGCAGCGCAAACGCCCCAACCGCTATGATGAAGTGGGCTTGTTCTCCGGCATACTGTTCTGTGCAGACTGCGGCAGTGTGATGTATCAGCAGCGATACCAGACGGACAAGCGCAAGCAGGACTGTTATATCTGCGGCAACTACAAGAAACGCACCCATGACTGTACGGCGCACTTTATCCGCACCGACCTTTTGACTGCTGGTGTACTCTCCAATCTGCGGAAAGTGACAAGCTATGCGGCAAAGCATGAAGCCCGGTTTATGAAGCTCTTGATTGAGCAGAACGAGGACGGGGGCAAGCGCAGGAACGCCGCCAAGAAAAAGGAACTGGAAGCCGCCGAGAAACGCATAGCCGAGTTATCCGCTATCTTCAAGCGGCTGTATGAGGACAGCGTGACCGGGCGCATATCAGACGAGCGTTTCACAGAGCTGTCGGCAGACTATGAAGCAGAGCAACGGGAACTGAAAGAAAAAGCCGCCGCTATCCAAGCGGAGCTTTCCAAAGCACAGGAAGCCACCGTGAACGCAGAAAAGTTTATGAATGTTGTCCGGCGGCATACCAGCTTTGAAGAACTTACCCCTACTCTGCTGCGGGAGTTTGTAGAGAAAATCGTTGTGCATGAGTGCAGCTATGACGAGAACAAGACCCGTAGGCAGGACATTGAGATTTATTATTCTTTTGTTGGCAAGGTGGACTTGCCCGAATAACCGCCCGACCTATCCGACACAAGAGCTAAGTGCCGGATAGGAACGGCAAAATTTTTTGCACTTCTATTACTTCTTTATCACACATCAGCAAAGTCCCAGGGCATGAAACAGCTCATGGCGGGCGGCGGCATCATCGTGCTGGGTACGACCCTGATCCCTCTGCTGTCCACCCTGTTTTAAGGGCGTAAAGCATGGGATTTCTCACCGACTGGCTGACAGACTGGCTAAAAGAGCTGCTGATCGAGGGTATCATGGGCAACCTCACGGGGCTTTTTGATACGGTCAATTCCCGTGTCGGAGAGATTGCGGTGCAAGTGGGAACCACCCCGGCGGCATGGAACGCCGGGGTGTTCTCCCTGATCCGGCAGCTTTCTGAAACGGTGATACTGCCGATTGCCGGTCTGATCCTCACCTTCGTTGCCACCTATGAGCTGATTCAACTCATTATCGAGAAGAACAACCTGCATGATCTGGACTACTGGATCTTCTTCAAGTGGATATTCAAAACGGCCTGCGCCATTTTGATTTTGTCCAACACCTTCAATATCGTCATGGCGGTGTTCGATGTATCCCAAAGCGTGATTGCCCGGGCAGCCGGGATCGTGCAAGGCTCAACGGACATTTCGGAGTCCATGCTTGCCGACTTGGAGGCCACGCTGGAAACGCTGGGGCTTGGATCTCTGCTGGGGCTGTGGCTGCAATCCCTGCTCATTCATGTGACCATGTGGGCGATCAATATCGTGATTTTCGTCATCGTCTATGGCCGCATGATTGAAATATACCTGCTGACCAGCTTAGCCCCTATCCCCGTTGCTACGCTCTCTAACCGGGAACTGGGCAATACCGGGCAGAACTATTTGAAGTCCCTGTTTGCCGTGGGCTTTCAAGGGCTATTGATCCTCGTCTGTGTTGCCATCTATGCAGTGCTGATACAGGGTATCGCCACGGGCGGCGACCCCATCGGCGCGATATGGGGCTGCATGGGCTATTCCGTGCTGCTCTGCTTCTGCCTGTTCAAGACTGGCTCCATCGCCCGCAGCGTGTTCAGCGCACACTAAGGAGGGATGAATATGACCTTGGGACAAGTTGTCCCGAAGCTGGATGCGCTGCATCTCATAGACGGGATCGAGGGTTTGCGCTCTCTGCCAAAGCATAGCGTGGATATGCTCTTGACCGATCCGCCCTACGGCACGACCCGGAACTTTTGGGATGTGCCGCTGCCGCTCCCGGAGCTGTGGGAGGCTGTGCGCTGGGCGGTGAAGCCCAACGGAGCCATCCTGTTTTTCGCTCAATGCCCCTTTGACAAGGTGCTGGGCGCGTCCAACCTCGCCATGCTCCGCTATGAGTGGATGTGGTACAAGTCCCGGGCAACGGGCTTTCTCAATGCCAACCGTGCGCCGCTGAAAAAGTCCGAGAATATTCTGGTGTTCTATCAGAAGTCCCCGGTGTACCATCCGCAATTCACCTATGGGGAGCCGTACCGCAAGACCAATCCCCGCAGCGGGTGCAGTACCAACTACGGCAAGTTTGAACGGACAGGCTCAGAGTCCAGCGACGGGCGGCGTTATCCGGGAAATGTGCTGTTCGTGCCGACGGTGACGGGCGGCATCCATCCTACGCAAAAGCCCGTGGAGCTGTGCGAGTATTTCATCAAGACCTATACCGACGAAGGAGAGGTGGTGGCGGACATCTGCGCGGGCAGCGGCACGACTGCCGTTGCCGCCATGAACACAAGCCGCCGCTTCATCTGCTTTGAAAATGCCCCCTCCATCTACACCATCGCCGCCCAGCGCATCGAGCAGGCGCGGCTGGCCATGGCCGGGGGCGGGAAAGGAGAATAGCTATCAAAAAATACCCCATCATTTACGCCGACCCGCCGTGGCGCTACTCTGCAAAGAAAATGCAGGGCGCGGCGGAAAATCACTACCCCACCATGAGCATTGATGAATTGTGTGCGTTGCCTGTGGCCGAGCTTGCGGACAAGGACAGCGCCCTTTTCATGTGGGCGACCTTTCCCCAGCTCCCGGAGGCTCTGCGGCTTATCCGTGCGTGGGGCTTCACCTATAAATCCGTTGCGTTCGTCTGGCCAAAAAGAACAAAAAGGCGGATAGCTGGTTTTATGGGCTGGGCTTCTGGACGCGGGCAAACGCCGAGATCTGCCTGTTGGCGACCAAGGGACACCCGAAGCGGCAGGCCGCCGACATTCATCAATTTATCATTTCGCCCATTGAAGCCCACAGCAAAAAGCCGGACGAAACCCGTGATAAGATCGTTGCCCTCATGGGCGATCTGCCCCGTGTGGAGCTGTTCGCACGGCAGACCTCTCCCGGCTGGGATGTGTGGGGCAACGAGGTGGAGCCGACGATCCCGGACTTTGGGACAAGTTGTCCCAAACTGGAGGTGACAGACTGATGCCCTATGTGAATGTCCCGAACGATCTTTCCAAAATCAAGACAAAGATTGCGTTCAACCTCACCAAGCGGCAGCTTATTTGTTTCGGTGCTGGGGCGGCTATCGGCGTTCCCACCTACCTTTTGACCCGGCAGGCCATCGGCAACACCGGGGCGCTGTTCGCTATGCTGGCGATCATGCTCCCGGCGTTTCTGCTTGCCATGTATGAGAAGGACGGCTTACCCTTTGAAAAGGTGATCCGCAATATCATCCGGGTCAAGTTTACCCGCCCCGGCATCCGTCCGTATCGAACGGAAAATATCTACGCCCCATTTGCGCGAAAGGAGGAGCCTATTGAGCAAAGCAAAAAAGCAGAAAAACGCAAATAAACACCGGGCGCTGTCCGCCCAGCAGACCATTCCCTATATCGCCATGCACCCGGACGGAATCTGCCAGCTCCCCGGCGGGCTTTACACAAAGACGCTGGAATATGAGGACATCAATTATGCCGTGGCGTCCACGGAGGATCAGACTGCCATTATCAGCGGGTGGAGCGCGTGCCTGAATTATTTTGACAGCTCTCTGCCGTTCCAGCTTTCCTTTGTGAACCGCCGCAGCCGGAACGCCAACCGCTACAAGGTGAATATCCCGGCGCAGGAGGATGACTTCAACAGCATCCGGGGTGAGTATGTGGAAATGCTCAAAGGCCAGATCGCCAAGAGCAACAACGGCATTGAACGGTATAAGTACATCACCTTTGGCCTACCCGCCGAGGGCGTGGCAGAGGCGCGTCCCCGGCTGGGGCGCGTGGAGGCGGATGTCATGGGCAATCTGAAACGGCTGGGCGTCCAGTCCCGCCCGCTGGATGGCCGGGATCGGCTGGCGGTGCTGCACGGGCAGATGCACCCGGGCGGGCGTGAGCCGTTTCGCTTTGCGTGGAAAGACATTCCCAAGACGGGCATGGGGACAAAGGACTACATCGCCCCGGACAGTTTCGACTTTCGGCAGAGCCGGACTTTCCGTGTCGGCCAGATGTGGGGCGCGGCGTCCTATTTGCAGATCATGGCGTCGGAGCTGTCGGATAAGCTGCTGGCGGAGATTTTGGAACTGGACGCCGAGCTGACCGTCACCATGCACATTCAGACGGTAGACCAGCTCAAGGCCATTAAGACGATCAAAGGAAAGATCTCCGACATAGGCCGCATGAAAGCAGAGGAACAGAAAAAGGCTGTCCGTGCCGGGTACGACATGGAGATTTTGCCGCCTGACCTCATTACCTTTTCCAAGGATGCCGCCGAGCTGCTCTCCGACCTGCAAAGCCGCAACGAGCGAATGTTCCTGCTGACCTTTACGGTGGTGAACCTCGCTCCCACCCGGCAGCGGCTTGAAAACGATGTGTTCACGGTGAGCGGCATCGCGCAGAAATACAACTGCGCCCTGCGCCGTCTGGACTGGCAGCAGGAACAGGGCTTTGTGTCCTCGCTGGTGCTGGGCTATAACGGCATTGAGATCCAGCGGGGCATGACTACCAGCTCCACGGCCATTTTCATTCCTTTTATGACCCGGGAACTTCGTATGGACGGACAGGCGCTTTACTACGGCATGAACGCCCTTTCCAACAATGTCATCATGGCTGACCGCAAAAAGCTCAAATCCGCCAACGGAATGTATCTCGGCTCTACGGGCAGCGGCAAGAGCTTTGCCGCCAAGCGTGAGCTGATCAATGTGTTCCTCGCTACCAATGACCGCATCATCGTGGTTGACCCGATGGGCGAATATGCCCCGCTGGTGCGGCGCTTGGGCGGGCAGGTCATTGAGATCGCCCCGGACAGCCCACACCACATTTCGCCTATGGACTTGCAAATGAATATCAATGACGAGGACAGTCCGCTTTCCATGAAGGCGGATTTTCTGCTGTCCCTATGTGAGCTGATCGTGGGCGGCAAGGAGGGCTTGCAGCCCATCGAGAAAACCGTCATTGACCGCTGTGTGCGGCTGGTCTACCGGGAAATGGCGCTGGGGCTGGAAACGGCAAAAACGCCGCTGCTTCAAGATCTGTATGAGGAGCTGCTGCGCCAGCCGGAGCCGGAGGCGCGGCGGGTGGCGACGGCGCTGGAGCTTTACTGCACAGGCTCTCTCAACCTTTTCAACCATCCCACGAATGTTGATCTCAATTCCCGTGTGGTCTGCATCGTCCTGAAAGGCTTGGGCGAAAACCTCCGCAAGATCGCCATGCACACCACCAATGAATTTGTCACGGCGGCGGTGAACGCCAACCATGCCGAGGGCGTGGCGACTTGGTGCTACTTTGATGAGTTCCATATCCTGCTCCGTGACCCGCTGACAGCCAGCTACTTTGTGGCGGTATGGAAAATGCTCCGCAAAAAGGGCTGCGTCCCCTCGGCGCTGACGCAGAATGTGAAAGTGCGCCCAGATAGGGCGCTGTGCAAAGCAGTCTAAGGTACTGCCGCACACGGCAGTGTGCGAAACAATCTGCCTTACCGACTAAGGAGAAATCCTTTACGGGAACAGCGCATGGCAGAAAAAGGAATAGTCACCAAAGGACTTAGGTGCGACTGTTTTCTAATGTTAAGAAGATATGAGGATAAGATTGGGTTTATCGAATGTAAGGTTCCAGTTCCTGTTTTTTGCAGGTGTGGGAAAAGTCCTGAAACCCATGTCATAACGCTGTCACGTCATCTTTCACGGCGGGACAACTGCCAACACGTTATGAAACAGGCGTGAGAACACGTCACAACGAACCGAAAGCATATCCGACAATCTTCACTAACCTATGCACAGTGCTAACTGGGGATTGCCTAAGTCTGGCTCATTTGCCGGATATGGTAACGGAGGCTCCATAGTAGTCCGAGAGGGATAACGACCCTTACATGGCGAAGGGAGCCAGTTAGTAACATCTAAAATGTAAGAATGAAAGGGAGGAGAAACCTCAATGAAACCAACATCTGAAATTTTAGAGCGTATTGAAAAGTGTTCCAGCGAACACAAAGACGGCGTATTCACAAGACTTTACAGATACTTACTTCGTGAAGATATTTACTACGCCGCCTATCAGAAACTTTATGCAAACAAAGGTGCAACAACACAGGGTATCGACAACGATACCGCAGACGGTTTCAGTGACTTCTATGTAAAAGAGTTAATCCAGTCACTAAAGGACGGAACCTACAAAGCCAATCCTGTAAGGCGTGAGTATATTCCAAAGAAAAACGGAAAGCTCCGTCCGCTGGGTATCCCGTCTTTCCGTGACAAGCTCCTGCAAGAAGTTGTCAGAATGATTTTAGAAGCTATCTATGAACCTGTCTTTGACAGCCACTCCCACGGTTTCAGACCGGGTAAAAGCTGTCATACCGCACTCCGTCAGATTTCTTCTGACTTCACAGGCGTGGTCTGGTTTATCGAGGGCGATATACAAGGTTGTTTTGATAACATCAATCACGAAAAATTGATTGAGATTTTGAGCAGGAAAATCAAGGACAGTCGTTTTCTGAACATCATTCGCCAGTTTTTGAAAGCTGGGTATATCGAGAATTGGAAATACAACGCCACTTACAGCGGTTCCCCGCAGGGTGGTATCTGTTCTCCAATACTTGCAAATATCTATCTGAATGAGCTGGACAAGAAGTTTCGGGAAATCGCAGAACGCTTTGATAAGCCGAGGTCTGCATATCAGACACAGGAATATCATGCGGCAAGCAAAGAATTAAAAAGACTGTCTTATTGGATTGACCATACCGCTGATGAAGCGGCAAGACAAGAACTGATTGACCAGCATAGGGCACAGAAGAAAGCTATGAGAAATCTGCCCTGCAAACCTGCCGACAACAAGAAGTTCACTTTTGTCCGTTATGCGGACGATTGGCTGGCAGGTGTGTGCGGCACAAAAGCGGAATGTGAGGACTTGAAAGCCGAAATCGCTGAATTTCTAAGCACAGAGCTGAAATTAACTCTAAGCGAGGAAAAGACGCTGATAACGCACAGCTCCGAAAAAGTCCGTTTCATTGGATATGATATTTGCGTCCGCAGAAATCAGGAAGTCAAAGGTCACAGAATGAAAAACGGAACGTGGAGAAAATCCCGTACCCTGCACATGAAAGTTGCCCTGTCTGTTCCCCATACGGAAAAGATTGAGAAATTCATGTTTGCAAAGAAAGTCATTCGCCAAAAGGAAAACGGGGAGTTTCAGCCGATACACCGAGCCGGACTTCTCAACCTTGCGGATTATGAGATTGTGGAACAGTACAATGCCGAAGCAAGAGGATTATGCAACTATTACAATCTGGCTTGTGATTATCACACGCTGGACTACTTCTGCTATCTTATGGAGTACAGTTGCTTAAAGACGATTGCTAATAAGCACAAAACCAGTATCCGCAAAATCATTCGCCAGTATAAAGACGGGAAAACATGGTCTGTCCCTTATGAAACTAAAGCAGGAACAAAACGTGTTCGCCCTGTTAAAATCGCAGATTGTAAGCGTGGCGAAGCGAGTGACATCATTTATCAGAGAAAGAAATTCAGCTGGAAAACCACTATTAGACAACGGCTCAATGCCAGAGTTTGTGAACTATGTGGGTGTAAAGAAGCCGATTTGTATGAGGTTCACGTTATACGGAACTTAAACGAATTGGGTAATTCTGATTGGGAAACCGTGATGAAAAAGAAGCGGCGGAAAACGCTTGTTGTTTGTAGCAAGTGCCATGAAAGAATACACAGACACTAATCAATACGTTAATTACTAATGGGGAGCCGGATACTTCGAGAGGAGTAAGTCCGGTTCCGAGGGAGGGTGTAGGAAACCTACCGCCAACGGCGGCAAGGCGCCTTTACCCTACCCTACGACCTGCTGGCCAGCCGTGAGATTGAGAACATTCTGGACAACACGGATTTCATGGTGCTGCTGTCGCAGGCGCAGAGCGACCGTGCGATCTTGGCAAAGCAGCTCGGCATTTCCGAGCATCAGCTCTCCTACATCACGCACTCCAATTCCGGCGAGGGCTTGCTGTTCTATGGGAATGTCACCATCCCGTTTGTAGATCGTTTCCCCCGTGGAGAGATCTATGACCTGCTGACGACCCGCCCGGAGGATCTTGCCCATGAGCGAACAGACGAGTAACCACACTTCGGGACAAAATGTCCCGAAGTCCAAGTTTCGGCGGAAAAGCCGGCAAGAGCAAACGGCGGCGTCCAAGCTGCGGATGGAGCGCCGGGGCGAGAAGCTGGACGCCGCAAGGGAGAAGCTGGCAAAGCAGAAGCCGCCGAAAAAGCCCGGTGCGGTCATGCGTCTTGCCCATACCGCCGGACACGGCGTCCACGGTTTTGTTCATGGCAAGCTCTATGAGGTCGAGCATGAAAATGTCGGCACGGAGGGCGCACACCGTTCCGAGCTGGCGGCAGAGTCCGTGTACCGCTTCGGCAGGCGCAAGCTCCGCAAGGTCATCCGGGAGCACCCGGCAAAGGCGGTGGAGCGTGCCGAAAGCAAGCATATCAAGGCCACGGCGGATTATTACTACCGCAAGACCGTGGAGGAACACCCGGAAATGCAGGAGGGCGGCGCGGTGTCCCGGTATCTGCAAAAGCAGAAGATCAAGCGTCAGTACGCAAAGCAGGCGCGGGAGGCTGCCAGACAGACCGCCAAGGCCGCCGAGGGCACGGCGTCCGTCACGGGCAAGCTGACGGAAAAGGTGTCCGCCTACATCAAGGAACACCCCGGCGGGCTGCTCCTGCTGCTGGCGGCGTTTCTGTTGCTGGTAGTACTGCAATCGTGTATGTCCTCGCTGGTGACGGTGGGCAACGGCGTGGCCGGAGCCATCGGCGCATCCACCTATGCCGCCGAGGACGCTGACCTGCTGGGGGCGGAGGCTACCTACTGCGCTCTGGAGGACGAGCTGCAACGCTACCTCGACACCTACACCCGCACCCACGATTACGACGAATATCATTTTGACCTTGACACCATCGAACACGATCCCTATGTGCTGCTGTCCATCGTCTGCGCGCTCCATGAGGGCGAGTGGACGCTGGACGAGGTGCGGGGGACGCTCCAAATGCTCTTTGACCGCCAGTACATTTTGACCGAGGATGTGGTGGTGGAACGGCGGTATTACTTGGAAACGGACACTTGGACAGACGAGGACGGCAACACCCACAGCGACACCTACCGGGTGTATTACGATTATTACATCTGCACCGTGACGCTGGAAAACTTCAATCTCTCCCATCTGCCCGTTTACATTATGGGCGAGGAAACCCTGTCCCGGTACGCCCTCTATATGGCGACGCTGGGCAACCGCCCCGACCTGTTCCTGTCCTCGCCCTATGTGGGCAAGTACACCAACAAACCCCCGTTGCATGAGATCCCCGAGGACTATCTTGCCGATGAAACCTTTGCCGCCATTCTGAAAGAAGCGGAGAAGTATGTGGGATACCCCTATGTTTGGGGCGGCAGCAGTCCGTCCACATCCTTCGACTGCTCCGGCTTCGTCAGCTATGTTTACAATCAATGTGGCTGGGACTTCGGACGGCTGGGGGCGCAGGGGCTATACAACATCTCCGCACGGACAAGCAGCCCCAAACCCGGCGACTTGGTGTTCTTCACGGGGACTTATGACACGCCGGGGATTTCCCATGTGGGCATCTATGTGGGCGACGGCTGGATGCTTCATTGTGGCGACCCCATCAGCTACGCCAACCTCAACACGAGCTACTGGCAGTCCCATTTCTACGCCTACGGAAAACTATTTTGACAGGAGGTTTTTATGGCTATCTCCAAAAGCGCAAAAATTCAGGCCGAGATCGAAAAGGTCACGGCCAAGATCAACGAGCAGCAGGCACGGCTCAAGGAGCTGGAGCAGAAAAAACTGGAGGCGGAAAACAGTGAGATCGTGGAGATCGTGCGCGGCATGAGCGTTTCGCTCACCGACCTGCCCATGCTGCTCCAGACCATCAAAAGCGGCGGCGCTTTGGGACAGAATGTCTCGAAGTCTGCGGATAAGGAGGACAGTGAATGAACAAGTGGATGAAGAAGCTGACGGCGGCGCTCTGCGCCGCTGTTTTGATGTGCGGCATGGCGGTTACTGCCTACGCCGGGGGCGGTGAGGAATGGGACGGCCTTGCCCCGGTGGAGGCGCTGCCCGCCGAAACCGTTGACCCCGGCGAGGGCTTCATCGAGGATGGCAACCTTGTGACCCGTGACCTGCTCTACGACAAGGCCACCAATAAGCAGTTCATCACGGTGCAGACCAGCGGCGGCAACACCTTTTACATCGTCATTGACTATGACAAGCCCACCGACGAGGACGGCGAGCAGTACCAGACCTACTTTTTGAACATGGTGGACGAGGCCGACCTGCTGGCGGCGATGCAGGCTGCGGGCGGTGAGCTGCCGGAGTGTGCCTGCGCGGACAAATGCGCCGTGGGTGCTATCAACACGGATTGCACCGTCTGCGCCGTGAATATGGGCGAGTGCCAGGGCAAGGCTCCCGAACCTGTGCCTGTGGTAGAGCCGGAGCCTGACCCCGAGCCGGAGCAGCCCAAGAACAGCGGCGGGACGATCCTGCTGGTGCTGGCCGTGGCGGTCATCGGCGGCGTGGCTGGCTGGTATTTCAAGATCTACCGCCCCAAAAAGCAGCAGGCCACCGACGCTGCGGAGGACTACGGCGACGATTACGACGATACCCCGCCTTGGGAGGACGAGGACGAAACGGAAAGTGAGGATGAAGCATGAGATTTACCAACAGTCCCTATGAGGACTTTATGAAAGAAAAGAGCTTCTTCAAGGGTGTTCCGCCCAGCCTGCCGCCCAAAGGCTCCCGCTGTGACGGCTGCTCCTACTGGCGCGGGATCGGCTGCGTGTTCTGCTACCGGGAACAGCTCAAGTCCAAGACAGGGGGCAAAAATGAGCCGTGAACTGACCCGGCAGGAAAAGGCGGCGATCCGCAAGCTGGTGACAAAGTGGTGCGCCAACTACGATAAAGACTATGGCTGCCTGCCGCTGGACTGTCCCTGCTATATGCTGGGCAAGTGCTGGACGGGCGCTTATTGCCGCTATTTCCGTTCGGCGGTGCTGCCCCTTGATCCTGTGCTGGAAAGGTCGTTGACCGTGGAGCGTATCACAGAAACCCGGCCTTGCCCGGTATGCGGCAGGGCATTTCTCCCGGACGGGCGGCAGCGGTACTGCTCCCCGGCCTGTGCCGGGGCTGCCCTACGGGAGCAGAAGCGGGCATATATGCGCCGCAAGCGGAGGTAGTGCGTGGAAAAATAGCCCCGGAAAACGCCCGCATTTACAAGGCTTTTCCGGGGCACTTTTGGGGTGGGCGGTATGTTTTCCGTCCGCCCCTGTTTTTGCAGAAATGCTTTCCACATTCAAGCGCCGGGGCTTTGGGACATTTTGTCCCGAAGTCCCGGCTGAAAGGAGGAATTATGCCTAAATATTATGAGATCAGCGAGGCGGCGGCAAAGCGGGCAAAGGAGATGAACAGCTATTCCGATTATGCCCCCGGCTCGGCCACAGCGGGCTACCGGGCGATGGTGGATGAAGCCTATGCGCTGGCAGAGAAACAAAAGGCGCAGGTCGATCCCATGTACCACGATAAGATCGACGCCCTTGTTGACCGCTACGCCCGCAGGCTGGCGGAAAATCTCAATGAGCGCAACGCCATTGACGCCCGTGTGCCGTCCATTCTAATCACCGGGGGCGGCAATTTCCCCGTGGCGAAAAAGGCCAAGCAGAACGCCGCCCGGGATCGCAACTACGGCGAGTACGCGGAAATTGAAAAGCTGCTGGACAAGATCCGCTCCACAGGCCGGGGCGGTATCAGCGCCGACGATGATCTTGCCGTGGAAAAGCTCATGAAAAAGCTGGAGGGGATGGAGTCTCAGCAGACCATGATGAAGGCGGTCAATGCTTACTACCGCAAGCACAAGACGCTGGAGGGCTGCCCCGAGCTGACGGCGGAGCAGGTAGAAAAGGTCAAGGCGTCCATGTCCCAAGACTGGCGCAAAGACCCCGTTCCGTTTCCGTCCTATCTGCTCACCAACAATAACGCCAATATCCGCCGTGTGCGCCAGCGCATCGAGGAGCTGAGCCACAAGACGGAGTTTGTGGGTTGGACATTCCCCGGTGGCGAGGCCAAGGTCAACGAGGCGGAGAACCGCTTGCAGCTCATTTTTGCGGATAAGCCGGACGCCGACACCCGGCAGGCGCTCAAAAGCGAGGGCTTCAAGTGGGCGCCCAGCCAAGGGGCATGGCAGCGGCAGCTCAACCAGAACGCCATCCGTGCCGCCGCAAGGCTGGACTTCCTGCGCCCGGAGGACGGCAAAAGCCCCTATCAGCTTCAGCCCTTTGCGAAACGGGCGGAGAAAGATGTATCACGGTGAGGAGGGTTTATGGACAAAAACCAAGGCTATGAGATTATCAAGGCCGTCATGCTGGAAAACGGCAGGGGCTTTGCGCTGGGGCATCATCCTACCGCTCCCTCGCCCTATGTCACATGGGCTTGCTATGATGACAAGGACGGCCAGCGGCAGTATGAATGGGGGCATTACGGCAGCGACCGTGCCGCTTTGGAACAGGACTTTGCGGCGCGGGTGCAGGAGTATCAGCGCCTTTACAATGTCGGTGTCAAGCAGACCGAGGCCCCCGGCCTTTACAAGTATTACTCCACCCAGCGCCCCGTGGACATTGGGACATTCCCCAAGCCGCCCCGCAACGCCCCGGACGAAATTGTCAACTACGATCAGCGCGTCCCGGTTGAAAACGGATCGTTTCTGGCGTGGGGGCATTTGACCTACACACGGCCATTGACAAAACGGCAGGCGTCTGACTATGAGCTACGGCCTGCGCCCGACAATCCCGACAGACCCCGCTCGATCCGGGAACAGATGAAAACCGCCGCAAAACAGGCCGAGGCTGACCGTGGGCAATCCGTCCAAAAGAAAAATACCCCTGACCGGGGCGACAGATAGGAGGATATTTATGGAGCAGGAACATAATCCCAACAAGAACGCCGAGCTTGCGATGGAGCAGAATTATAATCAGATCGACGGTATCATCAATAATCTGCCTGTACCGCCCACGGCAGAAAAGCCGCTGGACAAGGTGCGGGAACACCCGCCCAAGCGCCGCAGCCGGGAGCGTGAGGAGCGGTGACGAAAAAGCGGCGGCGCTCTGTCCATCTTCATGTGATGGTGACGCCAGAGGAGCAGGCGTTGATCGCTGACCGCATGGCCGAGGCCGGGATTTCCAACATGGGAGCCTACATGCGGAAAATGGCACTCAACGGCTATGTTCTCCATGTTGACCTCTCGGACATCTGGGAGCTGGTAGCTTTGCAGCGGCGGTGTGCCAACAACCTAAACCAAGTGGCCGTCCATGCCAACACCTACGGTATCTATCCCTCGGAGATCACAGCGCTCCAAAAGGACTATGCCGCCCTTTGGGAGCCGCTGTCCGAGCTGCTGAAAAAGCTATCGGCTGTGGTGAGCCTATGATTTGTCGGGGAGCGGCCTTGTGCCGTTCCCCCGCTTTCACGACTTCGGGACATTTTGTCCCAAGGTGGTGAAAGCTCGACATCCTTGTGTGCCTATTTTCCCAGCGGTATAATATGGGTAGAAGGACAAACCAACCCGATTTTTTAATGGAGGTAGCTACTATGATCGTTCTCAAAATCCTTGCCGCCCCCGTGATGGTGGCGCTGTCCCTGCTGGCCGCTATGGTCACATTTCTATTCTGCGTGGCGTCCGCCGTGTGTGAGCTGGGCTGCATCGTGCTGACGCTGCTCTCCCTGATCCTGTTCATCGGCGGGCAGACGGTGGGCGGGATCGCGTTCCTCGTCCTTGCGTTCCTCGTTTCTCCCTTTGGCGTTCCCGCCATCGCTGAGTGGCTGGTGGACAAGCTGCACTCGGCCAAGTTCACCCTGCGGGATTTCATCACCGGCTGATACTTCGGGACAAAATGTCCCAAAGCTGAAACGACTGCGGCTGATTTCAGCCGCAGTCTTGATTATATAGTGTTTATCTTGGCGAAATGGAAGTTGCTGGATTATTAAATCTCACCGTTACAATATCGCACGATTAGTTCCTTTATGTTGTTGGCAACAGGTTTCCAACAACAGCGATCCCCAATGTTTTCATGTTCCCAGATATAAATTACGCTCGTATCAGCCGTCCCATTTGGGCAAACACGGTAACAATAATAATCGCCGCACCCATTCGTTGCGAAGAATATGAACCTATCCACTCGTTCCTGATATTCTTCTTTGCTATAATCTTCCTCAAAAAGTGGGAGGAATATCTCTCGATTCAGCTTTACATTCTCAATTATTTCTTCAGCCGATAAAAAGAGCCACTTATCACCATTCATTTCCCTTAGTAGATTTTTTAACTCTTCGGGAAACGAGTATCCTACAACTTTTTCTGCTTCGGATATTACGGCCTCAGAGCAAGGCGGTTGAACTTTCACCCACTCATTTCCTTTGGAAAGCTCTAAAACTAATTCTCTATACATTTACGAAGTCCTCCGTCAAGTCTCTATTGTAAAGTATCTCCGCAGTTATACTGATACAAGTATAACAGATTATCTATGACTATTCAATGATGAAAGGAGGGCTGCCTACGGCCACGACCTACTACAAGAAGCACAAAATCAGCAAGGGCGAAACCATCGCGCAGTCCTTGAAAGAGCGGTTTGACTATGGGCAAAACCCGGACAAGACCGAGGGCGGCGAATTGATCTCGTCCTACGGCTGCGACCACATGACCGCCGATGCCGAGTTCCTATTAAGCAAGGCCAAGTACAAAGCCGCCACAGGCCGGGAGCAGCGGCGGGACGCGGATGTGCTATGCTATCAGATCCGCCAGTCGTTCAAGCCCGGTGAGATCACGCCGGAGGAGGCAAACCGTATCGGCTATGAAACGGCGATGCGCTGGACAAAGGGCAAGTACGCCTTTTTCGTTGCTACCCACACGGACAAGGCACACATCCATAATCACATTTATTATAACTCGACCTCGCTGGACTGCACCCGGAAGTTCCGGGACTTCATCGGCTCTGGCCGTGCGGTGCGGCGGCTCTCTGACCGCATCTGCCTTGAAAATGAGCTGTCCGTCATCACTAACCCCAAGCTGCACAGCAAGGGGCGCTTTCTCCATTATGGGGCATGGCTGGGGGCGGAGCGGCAGTCCTCGTACAAGGAGCAGCTACGGCTTGCCATCAATGAAGCTCTTGCCAAACGCCCCGCCGAATTTGACGCTTTCCTCCGGCTCATGGAGGCGTCCGGCTACACGGTCAAGCATGGGCGCGGCGGTACGATTTCTTTTCTTGTTCCGGGGCAGGAGCGGGCAACCCGGCTTCGAGCGTCTACCCTCGGGGACGGCTACGATCCCGAGGACATCAAGGCCGTCATCGCCGGGGAGCGCCCACTCCCGGAGCAGCCTGTTCCTGCGCCTGCCGCCCCTCGCCGTGTCAATCTGATCGTGGATATACAGGAGCGCCTGCGCTCTGGCAAGGGGGCTGCCTATGCGCGGTGGGCAAAGGTCTATAACCTTAAACAGATGGCGGCGGCACTTCAATTCATGCAGGAGCAGAATATCACCGAGTATGACCAGCTCTCCGCCAAGGCCGAGGATGCCGTTTCCCGTTTTCATGCCCTGACCGAACAGCTCCGGCGGACGGAGGCTGACCTCTCCGCAACATCCGAGCTGATGGGAGCCGTGGTGCGGTACGCCAAGACCCGCCCCATCTTTGACGGGTACAAGGCTGCCAAGTACAGCCGAAAATACCTTGCCGAGCATGAGGTGGAGCTGGCGGACTACCGGGCGGCCAAGGCTACGATGGGAGAGCTGCTGGGTGGTGAGAAACTGCCTAAGATGGCAGAGCTAAAAGAAAAACGCCGCCAACTGGCGGCGCGGAAAAAGGCGCTCTATACCGAGTACCGCTCGGCGCAGGAGGAAATGCGGCAGGCCGTGGCGGTCAAGGCCAACATCGACCATCTGCTGGGCGTCACAGACGGCCAGCACAAAAAGGAACAGGAGCGATAGCGAACGGTGACGCAGACAAATTACTTTGGGACATTTTGTCCCAAAGCCGGGTTTGGGGAGGCTCCCCAACAAGCGTTTTTGCAGCCCGCCGGGATGCAAAAATAGCAAGTGTGGCTACACTTGCCCTGCTTGCCGTTAGTGCGTCCCCCGGAAACCCCACGAAAAACAGAGGCGGTGTCATCGGCTTGGCTCGTTTTCCCCTCTTTTCCGTAGGATTATTCTGTGGTATAATTTGAAATATCGTGCCGTGAGAAAAACACTTGTGTAAGTGCGTTTTCCTGCCCGATAAAGATAGGCTACAACGAATTACCCACGAGGAACCTATTATGATGATACTCCTATTTGGCGTTTTGAATGATGAACAGCGGGCGCTGGTAGAGCGGATATTCCATGAGCATCGTGTCCACTTCCAGCGCATTTCTTTCAAAATCGTAAAATCAGAAGAAGCCGCAGAAGATGTTGTGTCCACCGCATTTGTAAAGATTATGGACAATATCGAAAAAATTTCTGAATTACCCTGTCCCCAAATGACCGCTTTCTGCGTTACCATAGTGAAAAACGCTTCTATTGATGTGCTGCGTCATTCCCAGCAAAGCGTTCACCTTGACCGCTGGGACTGCGTTTCGGATGAAAACTCCGATGACCTCACAGACGAGTGTATTCACAATGCCGATGTGCATAAGCTGACCGAGTTGATAGACCGGCTCGACCCTGATGATCGGCGCTTTGTCTATCTTCGGTACGCCGAGGAAATGGGATACAAAGAGATCGGAGAGCTGCTGAACATTTCCGAGGATGCCGCTAAAAAGCGCGGACAGCGGCTCGTCAAGAAGCTCAGAAAACTGTATGAGGGAGGGTAATACTATGGATATGAGTTGGCAGGCTTTGCTTCAAGAAGCGGCGGCGACCAGCTTTGAAAAGACCGCAGACACCCTCGCGGCTGCTGAGAATGGCAGCTGTGCTTGTGTTGATTTGCACCAACAGCAGATCCATGAGTTGAGCAAGAAAATCTTGTTGCTGCCCTATCAAGGGATCGTCCTGCTGTTGAGCAGATATTGTTTCCGCTTGTCCCCGGAGGAGACAGAAATGTTTTTCCATTTGGAAAATGCCAAGGGGTGCTTTCGTTTTTACAAAGAACTGCTATCTTCAAGTATGGGTGTTGAGGCAGGTCACATGATTTCCGATGATACTTTCGGGAAAGCCTGCCACATTGCCTTAAAGGATTATTTGCACAACGAACTTGAAGCAGATGCGGATGACAAAGCGGCAGGAAACAGCCGGACACATATTGCGTTCAGAAAGGTTTGGAAAACCGTTGCGGTTGCGGCCATCACTTTGACCTTGCTGTTCTCGACCTGCATGGTGGCAAACGCCCAATTCCGGGAACGAGTCATCTCATGGGTGGTTGAAACCTTTGAAAAATACAGTATTTTTGAATTGCACGGTGACGAGTTGGACGAGCCGCAGGACTTGACCGAGTATCAGGCTGGCTATCTCCCGGACGGAGCAATTTTGCAGGATACGACTAAGCAGCCGAATACGGAACCGGGGGTTGTCATCCGTAAATATGCTATTAGCGAGTCTGAGTTTTTTGATATTGTAATTACTCAGTCAGACAATCGGGTTTATTTCGATACCGAAAATACGGAGATAGAGCCGTTTGATAAAGACGGGGTAACAGGCTACTTCTTCCAGAAGGATGATACGAGCTATATTTGCTTTGAGTGGGACGGCTGCTTCTTCTCGGTTTATGGCTCTATTGATACGGACGAGTTGGTAAAGATCGCCGCAGGCATTACGAAAAAATAATTCAAAAAATATTGTCCCCTTTTTCCTCCTTGTGCGTTATATAGGTGATACCCCAATAACAAACAAGGAGGATTCCATTTATGACGAATCTGGAACGGAGTGTGACTGCATGAAAAAGAACACAAAAATACTTATTTTTGTAATTGCAATAGTAGTGGTGATAGGCATTTTTGCATGGGGCAATCTGCACCACAAAAACATTGATAGTCTACCCTCGTTGGAACAGGTATCAAATATGGAAGATGAAGCCCAGCTAAACAGCTATATAACTGATTTTACCAAGCAAGAGCTAACGGCTGCTTGGGGTGAGCCAACTGAAAGTAGCAGTATGGAGGATGTTTGGTATATCAATGAAAACACAAAACTGGTCATCAACTATCATAACAATGATGACCACGCAGTTATTTGTTCTATCGTGAGAAATTGATAGGGAGTGTGGTCGTTCAATGAAAAAAATAGCTAAATACAAAAAGGAGCATGAAATGAAGAAGATAACCGCCTTAATCTTTGCGCTGATCCTAACGCTGGGGCTTGTTGGCTGTAACGGAAAAACGGTCAATATCGACTTCCCGTTTGAGGTTGAAGATGTCGAAAGCGTTGAAATGTACCACTACGACGGAGTGCCCGCATCAGCAGAAAAGAAAGTAGTCGTTGCTGAAAGTGATATAAAGACCCTGTATGATATGTTCAAGGGCTTATCCCTAAAAGACAAAACGGCTGAGGAAACTGCTGGAGCGGATGTGACCAGCTTTAGATTTAACCTTTCAGACGGGACAAGTTACGATTTGATTTACGCCTGCTATGGAGCTAAAAACGGCAATTTGAAATCAGAATCAGGCGATTTTGAGTATTTCACGAGTGCGGATATTGGCTCTTATTGGAACAATTTGAATAACGAACTTGAAGCAACTCCCGTCAATGAGAGTGAACTGCCAGGAGAAGAAAGCACTTCTCAAAATGATATTCTACAAATTGGGATACGCAAGGCAACCGCAGGCGTATATGATGAAGAAGGCTTAAAATTCACATGGAGCGTTGAAAATATCGGCGATTATTCGGTGAGCTTTGATAAGAATATGATTGCCCAAATTGTTCTCAACGGAGAGGATTACGCCTTTGAAACCGAAGCCGTTACATTAGAGCCGGGTGAAGCCTATTCCGTCGATATTAGTATCCCGTATCCTGTTGCACGGCAGAACGGAACAAATAATGTGAAAATCACAGCAACAACGGGTGATACAACGGCAACCTATAAAGAGTCGTTTACTCATTGATGAAAGTAAAAAGGAGATATTATTATGTACATCACATCTATTGTTTTTACGCTGATAGCGTGGGGAGCCGGACTGCTTCTGGATGCAAATATTCATTTCGGTGATCCGCAAGGCTTTTTGTGCTTGCGGGTGCTGCTGCCCGTTTTGGCTATGGGACTTTGCCTGTTGCGGGCAATTAAAGAGAATAAGCGCGACGGAGATAAATGAAACAGAACGCGTGCGATTTACGCCTTTGAAAGATGGAAGGGGAAAGAGTTTATGAAGTGTCCTTATTGTGAAAAAGAAATGACATTGGGTTATATCCAATGTCGGGATGGCGTGTATTGGACATTGAAGAAGCAGCTTGTTGCATCACTTTCTTCTTTGGGCAAGGGAAGCACTTGCCTTTCCAATGGCGCAGCGGATAATTCCAACACCGTATTTGCGTTCAAGTGCGAAGATTGCAAAAAAATCATTATTGACTATTCGAGTGAAAGATAACTATTCAGCGTATAAATCCGAACACATGAAACCGCCATTCGATGACGATTTTGCGTGCTAAAATCAACCGGCGGTTTTGAAATATCATATTTCAAGCCGCCGTTTTCCTGTTGAAAAATTGGATCAACGGAGGGTGTGGTAAAGTCGCCCTTTTTTAAGGATACGGCGGTATCCAAGGAGGTATCGCCGTGTCCTTTTCCTTTATTGATAGTGCATTTGATCTATACTGGCTAAAAAAAGCGCACTTCCACCGTCGGGGCTATACGACTGTGGATGCGAAATCTGTCAGTTTGTAAGTGAAAATGTTGTTTCGTGCGCCCGCATAGCGTCATGCTGTGCGGGCGTTTTTATATGCCTGCACCTTGGGACAATTTGTCCCAAAGCAGCCAGCCCCGGCTGCCGATCCCCGCCGTTCCTCCGTTCTGTTCACCCACCCACACATGAACCGAATGGAGGAAATACAAATGACGACCATCAACCTGAAGGACTTTTACGCTTGGTACACCCATGATGAATACATCGAAGTTTCCGACGAAGTGGCCGCCGAGCTGAAGGCGGACAAGCTGTATGAAGCAGCCCATCAGCGGCGCACGACCCGCAATAAGGCGCAGTATTCCCTCGACTGTGACGATGGGATCGAATACTCAGCCTGCCTGCATGAGCCGACGCCGCAGGAGCTTCTGGATCGTATGGAGTTGTTCGTCCACCTGTGGAACGCCCTCAACTCTCTGCCGGAGGTGCAGGGCGTCCGGGTGGAGGCGCATCTGATCCTCGGCAAGAGCTACCGCCAGATCGCCCGGGAGCAGGGCGTGGACAAGAGCGCCGTTCGCCATTCCGTCAAAAGCGGCAAGGCGGCTATGAGAAAATATTTGAAAAAATTTCTGTAAAGGTATCTCCATTTGCCCGATTTTTGTCCTTGGTATATGAGAGGTAGTTTTCACTTCTCCGCAGCAAAGTAGTTGATGCTCCGTCACGGATCGTCGCTGTCCGCTGTGAGGGAGCGTCGCATTGAATATGAGCTGTCTTATGACAGGCCAACAGGAGCGGGTGCGGCGCTCCCGCCTTTCAAAAACACCTTGGGACATTTCGTCCCAAGGTCATAAGCCGCAGGCCAGTGCTTTTATGAGGCGCTGGCCTTTCCCTGTTGCCGAGAATTGAAAAGGAGGTCTTTATGCAGCAGAGAAAACAACATACCGCATTTGCTGTGGATGGCTACGCCATCACCGCCAGCTTTGCAGACTGCAAAAATGCGGCAGCGCTCCATCATGTAAAGCAGATTTTACTATCTTCCTTTGCCAACAATACGGCAAAAAATAGCTCCGGCGACATCCTTGCAATCCCTCCCGAACAGAGGGATAATAATAGTGGGGGTAGTCCCTATGTACCTTGAAAACTTCATATTCCCCGCGTATTGATTGCGTTTTTTCATTGACCCATCGACAAATGAAAGGACGGATCAATATGATAGAAAACAGAATGATGACAAGTAATCGGGTTGATTGCCTATACCGCGTGTCCACCAATAAGCAGGTGGACTACAATGACAAAAGCCAAGCCGACATTCCCATGCAGCGCAGAGAGTGCCATCGCTTCTGTGAAAAAATGGGATGGACGATTGTTCACGAGGAGCAGGAGGACGGCGTGTCCGGGCATAAAGTTAGAGCCGAAAACCGGGACAAGCTGCAAATCATCAAGGAACGAGCCAAACAGGGAAAATTCGATATTCTGCTTGTGTTCATGTTTGACCGTATCGGGCGTATCGCTGACGAAACGCCTTTCGTGGTGGAATGGTTTGTTAAGAACGGCATCCGGGTCTGGAGTACGCAGGAGGGTGAGCAGCGTTTTGATAATCACACGGACAAGCTCACCAACTACATCCGCTTTTGGCAGGCTGACGGTGAAAGCGAAAAAACTTCAATACGCACAAAAACCGCTCTCGGCCAGCTCGTCGAGGACGGCGGTTTCAAGGGCGGTCTTGCTCCTTATGGATATGGCCTTGTAAAGAGTGGGCGCTTCAATAAACGCAAGCACGAGGTTTTTGAACTGGCTGTCAACGAGGCCGAGGCCGCTGTGGTACGGATCATCTTTGACAAATATGTGCATGAGGGTTTCGGCGCTCAACGGATCGCCACCTACTTAAATAATCTTGGCTATCGGGCGAGAACGGGTAAAATGTGGCATCACGCCAGCGTCCGGGGTATCATTTGCAATCTGACATATACCGGGGTGCTTCGCAGCGGCGAAAGCCGCTCCCAAACGCTGCCCCATTTGCAGATCATAGCGCCGGAGCTGTTTGAGGCCGCACAGCACATTCGTACCTCCCGCGCCAACTCCGCCGAACAGGAACGGCGTGTACCGCTGAATACCCGTGGCCAGTCCTTGCTGGCCGGGAATGTCTTTTGCGGGCATTGTGGCTCCCGGCTGGCGCTCACCACCAACGGCAAGGCTTATCCGTGCAAGGAAGATGCTCACCGCATTGTAAAGCGTGTGCGGTATATCTGCTACGGCAAGACCCGCAAACAAACCGAGTGTGACGGGCAGACTGGCTACACAGCGCATATTCTTGACGGTATCATTGACAAGGTGGTGCGGCAGATCTTTGAACGGATGAAAGCGATCCCCAAAAGTGAAATCGTCAATATCCGTTATCGTGAAAAGATGGAAGAACGGAAGGCACTTCTCAAAAGTGCAAAATCAGACTACGCCAAGGCCGCCGCCGAGCTTGATACGCTCCGGGCAGAGGTCATTAAATCTCTCCGGGGCGAAAGTGCTTTTTCGCAGGATTTGCTTGGTTCTTTGATTTCTGACTGTGAGACAAAATGTCTCGAAGTTCAGCACACTATGGAGGCGGCGCAGGCGGCCTACGACGAGGGACAGGCCATGCTGGACGCCTTAAACGCTCAGTATGACGATATTATTTCATGGGCGGATATGTACGACAGCGCCAGCACGGAGTCAAAGAAAATGATTGTGAGCTGCTTGATCCGGCGTGTGGAGGTGTATCGGGACTATCGGCTGCATATCGACTTCAACATTGACTTTGAGCAGTTCAGCGCTGGACTGGACATTTCGGCAATCGCCGCATAAAAAAAGCCCGCTTCAAAAGGGAAGCGGACATAAAACAAAAAACTTGCTTTTTTCAAAGCAAGCATTTATTAAGAATACTCAGCGCACCCGATTGGTGGAGATAAGCGGGATCGAACCGCTGACCTCTTGACTGCCAGTCAAGCGCTCTCCCAGCTGAGCTATACCCCCATGTAAGGGGTGCGCTGAGTAATTTCTTATTCAATTAGTGCGGGGGTTGTTTACCGCTTCAACCGGGCTCCCAGCTGAGCTATACCCCCAGATGTCTGTGCGTCTTTCGCGCTCAGAACAGTGCTTAGTATAGCATTGGTTTCGCCCCGTGTCAACACTTTTTTCAAAAAATTTTAACCAGGGCGGTCGGTGCGGAATCTGGATAAGCGAGCTATGTCTCTATCAAAACAACAGAAAACAGGGCTGTCGATTACCTTCCAAAAAGAACCGGCGCTTCACGTACAGTATTTTTATGAGCGCGGACTACGATCAATCATGGCGGCGGGATTGAACCGCCGTGCCAAGACAGCAAAGAGGCTGGTAAACGTTTGGTTTACCAGCCTCTTTCTCATCGCTTCAAAAGCTTCTCTTTCACCATTAGGCCCTGCTCATAGAGGTCGATCTTCTCGTTGAGCCGGTCCAGCGACGCCTGCATATCCGCCATGCGGGAGATCAGACGGTTCCGCTGATCCATCAGCAGCGCTTTGCGGGCATCGATGGTCTCATCCCCCTGTCGGAACAGCGCCACATATTCAATCAGCGCCTCAATCTGCACTCCAGCGGCGCGCATGCACTTCATCAGCTCCACCCATCCACAGGAGTCCTCGTCATAGTCCCGGATGCCGCTTTCATTTCGCGGCACCGGCGGGATGAGGCCAATGCGCTCATAATAGCGCAGGGTATCCGCCGACAGGCCATACTGTTTGCTCACCTCGGCAATTGTCATGGGAAGGGCCTCCTTTTATATTTTTTCAGCGTGCGCATAGAATTTTTATGAGCCGAATACCGACGACGCCTCCCTCATGTTTTCCATGGCGCTCACGCCAAAGGGGCAGCGCCGCTCGCAGGCTCCACATCGGATGCACTCCCCGGCGGCGTGGGGCAGGGCCCTATAGTGTTCACGCACCGTCTCCGGAACCGCGCCCTGGGCCTTGGCCAGGTTCAGGAATTTTGTCACCGTGGCCACGTCAATGCCTTTGGGGCAGGGCGCGCAGTGGCCGCAGTACATACAGTGCCCCTCCCACCTGATGCGGGGGAACGAGGCAAACGCGGCTGCATAGTCCTTTTCCTCCTCCGAGGCAGTCTCATAGGCCAGGGATGCGCGCAGATCCTCCAGGCTCCGGGCCCCGGACATCACGCAGGCCACCGCCGGACGGGTCAGGGCGTAGTGAATGCACTGAACGGGAGTCAGCGCAGCCCCGGCGGGCGAGAGGTTGGCATCCAGCAGGTCGCCGCCGCCAAAGGCCTTCATCACCGTAATCCCCACTCCCAGCCGCTGGCAGGCCTCATACAGCCGCACACGCTCCGGATTCATATTGGTCAGCTGCGCCGAGTAGCTGTCCTCCAGCCACAGGGTTTCGCAGTTTTCATCACCGGGCAGCAGATCGTAACAGGGGTTGACGCTGAACATCAGCACATCGACAAGCCCGCTTTCCACCGCCGTTAGGGCGGCATCCGGATTGTGGCTGCTGACGCCGATGCAGCGGATGTGCCCGGCGGCCTTCTGCTCCAGGGCATAACGCATCACGGGCCCTTCGGCGATCTCCCCCCACAGCTGACGGGAATCCACATAGTGGATCATGCCGATGTCCACGTAATCGGTGTTCAAGTGATTGAGCATGGTTTCAAAGGCACCCCGCACCTCCTCTATTTTTCGTGTGGCCCTGTACTGGCCATCCTGCCAGATCGTGCAGAGGTGGGCCTGCAGGATAAACCGTTCTCTCCGTTCGTGGATGGCCTTCCCCACCCGCCGCTGTACGTCGGGGTTGGGGCTGTATAAATCCATGCAGTTGACGCCGCTGTCCAGGGCAAGGCGGAACATCTCACGGGCAAACTCGTCACCCTGCTGCACAAATCCCTCGCAGCCAAGGGCGATCTCGCTGACCTGAAGGCCGGTCCGGCCCAGTGTGCGGTAACGCATATGTATCGGCTCCTCTCAAGCATTTTTTCCAGTATAGCGCCTGGAGTCCACTCCAAGTCAAGCCTTTTCATTCTGCTCGGCGTTCTTTTTTAAATTTTTCTTCTATTTTAATCGACAGGGATTGACATGGAATGCACTTCATGTGATAGTTTTGAATAGTAGACTCAATAATCATCCCATTCCCGGAGAAAGAGGTGAACCAATGTACTCCTCCTTTTTGCGCCGTGTTCCCTGCGGCTTTGCGCAGCAGCCGGCGGGAGCAGCCTTGGCATACGGCTGCCAGAGCGCCACTGCAAAGCACGCAAACCGCCGGGGCTGGATTGACAGCATCCGGGGATTCACCCTGATGCAGATGATCGCCTATCATGCTCTTTGGGATCTGGTCCACCTGTATGGAGTGAAGATTTCCTGGTTTACCGGAGCTGGAGGGTTCCTCTGGCAGCAGAGCATCTGCTGGACCTTCATCCTGCTGTCCGGATTTTGCTGGTCCTATGGAAGCCGCCCTCTGCGGCGGGGACTCACCGTCTTCACAGCCGGTGCAATCGTCTCACTGACCACCGTCGTTGTGGCGCCGGACCAGGTCATTTTGTTCGGCGTGCTGACCCTGATCTCCTCCTGCATGCTCATCATGATCCCTCTGAACTGCCTGATGCGGAAGCTGCCTCCGGTCATAGGGCTCCTGCTCAGCGGAGCGCTCTTTCTCTTCACCCGGACCGTACCCTCCGGCCACATGGTCTTTGGCTTGATTACACTTCCGCCGGAGCTTTACTGCGGCCTGCTGAGCGCCTATCTGGGCTTCCCTCCCGCCTCCTTTTACTCCACGGACTATTTTCCCATGCTTCCCTGGATGTTCCTCTTTTTTATGGGCTACTTTTTCAGCCGCTGCATGCCAACCCCCAGCCTTTCCTCCGGCGCTTTCTCCGGGACGGCCACCCTGCGCTTTTTAGGCCGCAATTCCCTGCCTGTCTACCTTGCGCATCAGCCTGTCCTGTACGCCGCGTTCGCTTTGATCTGCGATTAAATGGCCGTCTTATGCGCCCCCCGGCTTTTTACCTGAGCATGGATTTTTATCTTTCCGTTTGCTGCTGTGGGCGGCCCTGCAGCCGGCATTCCAAGGAGAATGATGTATGATACGCTGTGTCCCGGATTATTACAATGACTTCCGCTGCCTGGCCGAGCGCTGCCCCCACAGCTGCTGCATTGGCTGGGAGGTGATGGTGGACGACGATACCGCCGCTTTCTACCAAAGCGTGCCGGGCGAACTGGGCCAGAGGCTGCGCCAGGCGCTGCAGCGGGATGAGGACGGCGCATACTGCTTTCCGCTCCAGGGCGGACGCTGTCCCTTTTTGGAGCGCAGCGGCCTCTGTGAGGTCTATCGCCGCCTGGGCGAAGCGCGGACCAGCTTCATCTGCCGCACCCATCCCCGGTTTTTTGACGACTACGGCTCCCGCCGCGAGGAGAGCCTCTGCGCCTCCTGCCCCGAGGTGGTCCGGCTGGTGCTTTCCCGTGACGCCCAGTTCACAGAATCGGATTGGGAAGGCCCCTCCGGTCAGACCCCCTCCCTGCTGAATCCGCTGCTGCGCTGCCGGGACAGGGCTCTTGCAATCCTCCGCCGGGAGGGCACTCCGCTTCGGGAAAAGTTGGGGGAGCTGCTCCTCTTTGCCAACGAGGTCCAGTCGCGGATTGACGAGGGCGAGGAAGCGTCTCTCCCGCAATTCGCTGAGGAGTGGACGGCTCCGGACCTGCCCATCCCGGATGAAAGACACCGCGCCGAAGTCTGGCCCCATGTGCTGGAGCTGCTGCAAAGCTTAGAGTGCCTGGGCAGTGACTGGAGCAGCCTGCTCCAAACAGGGAGGAACAGCGGCGGTGTACCCCTCTATCACGCACCGGAGCTGTGGGGACAGCGGACCGCCGTCTATTTTCTGTTCCGGTACTGGCTGCACAGCGTCTGGGACGGCGATGTCCTCTCCCGGGCGGAACTGTGCGTGCTGGCCACGGCGGTGACCGGTTCTCTCAGCGCGCCCTATCCCGACTGCCTGCGGATGTTCTGCCGGGAGATCGAGCACTGCGACGAAAACCTGGAAGCCCTGCAGGAGGCGTTCTGCCATCGCTTCCGCCTCATAGACCTGCTGGGCCTCATGTAAAGGAACGTAAAAAAAGAGCTGAGAGTTATACTCAGCTCTTTTTCTTTTTGCGCAGCTTAAGATCGATGTTCCGCTTCCGGGCAGCATCCTGGAGCAAGGAGGCCGCATGAGCCGCCTTTTCCCGGATCGGCATTTCCCTCTGGCCAGGCATGACCCGGAGTTCCTCCGCAATCGCCCGCACATCCTCCAGCTCCAGCAAGTTGACCGCGGTGCAAAACAGCGTCTTTCGCCTTCCGTCGTTATAACGCGACAAAAGCTCCTGCAAAGCCGCCGCCTTCTCCCTCTGCTGGGCGCAATATGCTTCCATACCCATCTCCGACGCCTGCTCCATATTCCGCCTGCGGTTTCTGTGGGTGATGAACGAGTCAAACTGGTCGATACCCTCATACCTTTCACAGGGAAACGAACCGCACTCAAAGCAGTATTCCACGCCGCCGCGGGCCAGGGTGCACCTTGCAATGGCACAGGGCTGGTTTCCTTCCCCGCCGCCGCAGCCTGGACAGTAGCCTCCCAACTGCATGGGACAGAGTCCGCAGTTGAGCCCGCAGAGCGAAAAGAGCAGGTTATCCCTCCGGAATCCTTTCACAACGCCTCTCCCCTTTCATGAAATCTCAGCGCGTCCCGCCTATCATCCGAGACAAAGCCCATAGAGTTTGCCGCAAACATCATATCAGATCGCGGCGCGGATCGCAATGCGGATCGCCGCTTCTGCCGCCATAGCCGCCGCAGCGAATGGGCATAGCGCTTTCCCGTTAAAATCTGCAAAGTCCTTTCCAATGCAATTGACTGTCTTTTCCAAGTTTGCTATACTGAATTATTCAGTGCGGATGGCCCACATCCGTGCAGAGGGAGCGTGTAGTTATGAGCCAAATCAGTGAAGCAAAGAGAATCGTCATCAAAATCGGCACCAGCACCCTGGCCTATGCCACGGGGCGGATCAACATCCGCCGGTTTGAGCTGTTGTGCAAGGTGCTCTCCGACCTGAAAAACTCCGGCCGCGAGATCGTTCTGGTCTCTTCCGGCGCCGTGGGAGTCGGAGTGGCCAAACTGGGCCTTCCGGAACGGCCCAAAGACATACCGGGAAAGCAGGCCACTGCCGCTGTGGGACAGTGCGAGCTGATGTATCTTTACGATAAGCTGTTCCTGGAAAAAAATCACAAGGTGGCCCAGATCCTCCTGACCCGGGACGGGTTTGAACAGCCCCAGCGCCGGCAGAACATGAAAAACACCTTTGACCGCCTGCTCAGCCTGGGCGCCATCCCCATTGTCAATGAAAACGACACGGTGGCCACGGAGGAGCTGGAATTCGGCGACAACGACACCCTCTCCTCCATGGTGGCCGCCCTGACTGAGGCCGACGCCTTGATCATCCTCTCCGACATCGACGGGCTCTATGACTCCGATCCCCATAAAAACCCCGATGCCAAGCTGATCCCCGTGGTGGATCAGATCGACTCCCATATCGAGGAAATCGCCGGCGGTTCCGTCTCCGGACTCGGCACCGGCGGGATGAGCACCAAAATCCAGGCCGCGAAAATCGCCGGGAAGGCCGGCGTCACCATGGCCATCATCAATGGCTCAGACCCCAACCTCCTCTATGATCTGTTAGATGGGAAAACGGTGGGGACTGTGTTTACGGCAGGAAAGTGAGGGATTACGGAATGGATCATCTGCATGAACTGGCGGGCCGCGTGAAAGCGGCTGCAAAAGAACTGGCCCTTTACAGCACGGAGACAAAAAACCGGGGCCTTGCCTCCATTGCCGACGCGCTGGAAGCCCGCAGGGCGGAAATCCTTGCCGCCAACGCCCAGGATGTGGCGGAGGCGGAGCAAAACGGCGTCCGCCCCACCATGGTGGACCGGCTGACGCTGACGGACGAGCGCATCGATTCCATGGCAAAGGGCGTTCGTGACGTGATGGCGCTGCCGGACCCCGTGGGCGAGGTGATGGAAACGGTGCACCGTCCCAACGGCCTGGAAATTCAAAAGGTGCGGGTTCCCCTGGGCGTAATCGGCATCATCTATGAGGCACGTCCCAATGTCACCGTGGATTCCGCGGCGCTCTGCCTCAAATCCGGCAACGCCGCCTTTCTCCGGGGCGGCAAGGAGGCATTCCGCTCCAATATGACGCTGATGTCCATCCTGCGCGATGCCCTGGCTCAGGCGGGCCTGAATTCGGACTGCATGCTGCTGCTGGACGACACCTCCCACGAGATGGCCCGGGAGATGATGCAGCTGCGGGGCTATATCGACGTCTTAATTCCCAGAGGCGGTGCGGGGCTGATCCGCAGCGTGTTGGACAACGCCTCTTTGCCGGTCATTGAAACCGGCACCGGAAACTGCCACCTCTATGTGGATCAAAGCGCCGACCTTGCCATGGCGGTGGAGCTGCTGTTCAACGGCAAGTGCTCCCGTCCGTCGGTCTGCAACGCCCTGGAAACCGTTCTCGTGCATCAGGACGCAGCCCCGGCCTTCCTGCCTGCCGCAAAGGCCAGGCTGGACGAGGCCAGCGTGGAGTGGCGTGGCTGCCCGCGCACCTGTGCCCTGTTGCCCGGCATCCAGCCCGCCGCAGAGCAGGATTACATCGATGAATTCAACGACTACATACTGGCATCCCGGGTGGTGGACAGCTTGGACGAGGCGCTGGAGCACATTGCAAAATACTCCACCCACCACAGCGAATGCATCGTCACACAGGACCCCGAATCCGCCAGACGCTTCAGTGCTGAAGTGGACGCGGCGGCTGTCTACGTCAACGCCTCCACCCGGTTTACCGACGGCGGTGAGTTCGGCTTGGGCGCGGAAATCGGCATTTCCACCCAAAAAATGCATGCCCGGGGGCCCATGGGCCTGCGGGAACTGACGTCTTATAAGTATTTGATTCACGGAGACGGGCAGATTCGATAAATATCCTTTGACATGCTGCAAAATATGGAATAATATGTTACTGAAAGGAAGGTGCAGCAATGAAAAAGGGATTTACTTTGATGGAGATGCTGATTGTTGTAGCGATCATTGCTGTACTGGCGGCGATTGCGGTTCCGACGTTTGCCCACCGCATGGACACTACCCGTGAGGTAGTCTGTTCGGCCAACCGCAGGACACTGCGCCAGGAGGTCACCTTATCCCGGTTTCAGAACAGCGCAGTGTCTCTAAAGGAGCTTAATCAAATGGTCGCGGATCGCGGCGTCACCTGCCCCGGCGGAGGCTCCTATTCCGTGGAGCAGACGGGCGATGCCTGTCTGGTGGTCTGCTCCAAGCATACCAAAAAGGTGGACGGCAGCTTGCTGGTGGATCAGTTTGCCAAGGGCTTGCAGGCTGTGTTGGACGCCAACAGCGAGATGAACAGCAAATGGACGGACTCCACCAGCAATACACGGGTGGATTCCGGCGGAAGAAATTGGGCTCCCACTGTGACCGGAGCGATGGATCGATATCCCGATCTGGCCATCCAGTCCTGGGTGATTTTAAATAATAAGACAGGCTCCTCCCCTGCCGGAGTGGAATACGTCTGGTCCACCTACGACGTCAGCACCGGGGCATATAAGCAGGTTCCGGCGATCTCCTACTCAGTCGATACGGGAAAATACTCTGTGGCGATGAGCAATGTGGCGCTGTACAGCAGTACGGACGCCTCTGACGGCAGCCTGTATTCCTATTATGTCTTTGCGAACAATGCCCAGAACAGTGGGTTCAATCATACCGGGGATAAGAATTTGACTTATGAAGAGGCCCTGTCACTCTACAACCAACTGAGTCCGGTAAAAAAATAGGACACAGCAAAAAATACCCTTGCAAAGCGCTGCCGGGTGTGGTAATATTACCTTTGCATCCGGGTGTGGCGAAGTTTGGTATCGCGCTTGAATGGGGTTCAAGAGGCCGCTGGTTCGAATCCAGTCACTCGGACCATTGAAAAGACCGTCGACGAAAGTCGGCGGTCTTTTGCTTTGCCTACATTTATATGGGATTACAAATCGGCAAATAAGGTAAAGTCCTATAACTTCACGCGAAAGCAAAATTATGTGACAGGGTTAATATTATCTGGTATAATTTGTTTAATAAAGTCGTTTTAAGGAGGTTACACAAATGGAAGAAACTTTGAAATGGATATTACCAATTTTTATTCCGCTTATTATTAGTCTTTCAACAGCAATTATATCATCAAGAAATACTATAAAGAAAACCAAAGAGGAAACCGCAAAAGAAATTGTATCGATAAGAGAAGAAACCGCAAAAGAAATTGCAAGAGTTAATGCCGAGACATTAAAGGAACTGGAAATAATAAAAGCACAGACTGAGAAAGAAATTGCACTTTTCAGACTTCAGCAGGAGGCAAAAAAAGAAACCGCTAAGGACGAAGTGGTTAATCAGATTGGAAGCCAATTTTTGACAACACTTTTAACGTCGTCGGTCCAGGGAAAGAATCCATCAGAAATGATAGAAAGCTTAAAGGAACTTCAGCATCTTGCAGATGAGTTGAAAAAGTGAATACAGCTTGCCGATTGCATCGAAACCAATGATATGACTGGATTTCTCCAAGTCCTATAATTGCACTCCGACCATTAAAAGACCGTCGACGAAAGTCGGCGGTCTTTTGCTATATCTGTGTCTATCGACATTTTATTCAAGAACCTATCATTGGCAGACTGGGATCCATCCTGTCATTTCCTAAGAAAAAAGCAGCGGCTTTGTTTAGCCGCCACTTTGCAATTTGGGATAGTCGTGTGCCGGTTGATTTTTTAATGGGGCATATTCTCAAACGACATTCCCTCTGAATACACATAATATTTGTTTTTTCCATTATTCTTTGAGAAGTACAGTGCTGTGTCTGCGTGACGATAAAGTGTATTGAAATCCGTTTCACCATTTTGGGCAATGGCTATCCCAGCACTACAGGTCAAGGGAATGGTCAGATTATTTTCTATCGTCAGGTCGGTCACATGGGACAAGAAGTCCTCAATCCTATCCATGAGCCAGGAAGTCTTTGAGACATCTTTTATGAAAACGGCAAATTCGTCTCCGCCAAAACGGCTTAACAGATCTGTTTGCCGAAAGCGGCTTCTCATTATTTCGGCAACATTGAGAATCGCTTTATCTCCAACAGTATGGCCAAAATGATCGTTGATCGATTTGAAGTTATCAATATCTATCAGAATCAATGCCACTGTTTTGCCGTCCTTGCCATTAATGCAGCTTTCCATTTGATCTTTGGCAGCTGACTTATTCAGTAACCCTGTGTTTCCGTCATGCGTTGATTCATACTTCAATTGTTCATTGATTACTTCCAATTTTTTAAGCTGTTGAATTTCTATATACTGTTCGCTGATATCCGTACACATGCAGTAGCACATGATATGCCCGTTATCCTGGTTTTTATAAAAAATAACATTCATACGAACATACATATTGGTAGAACCAATATAAATGTCATATGGAGCGGAACCTATTCCTTCATAAAATATCTTCATTGCCTCTTCGTGCTGAAAGCAGCGGGCGGCATTTGGAGTAATCATCTCAACCCGATTGGCCTCAATGAAAGCACGCCCCTCCTCATCGTAAGGTGCAGGAACACTGAACCCCAGGGCAGCAAGAAGGCTGCTTCCGTCCGGCGCAAGAATATCTTCAATGATTAGCCCATCTGTCAAGTCGGAATGCACAGTAAACAAGGCATTATTCCCCATGACATCAAAAAATGCTTTTCTTTCTGTGGAAAGCTGATCTTTTAGGTCCCTGCTTTTTTCCTGCAATGAAGACGCAAGTCCTCTCAACTCAGTATATTTTGCTCCTGATATTGCATAAGAAATAATCTTTGCCATAACCCGAAGAAGTTCTATTTGCTCGCTTGCCAGTTCTTTGGGTGCATCATAAAAATCAAGACCAATAAATCCTGCAAAATCGCCATATTCAAATAGCGCAACGAGAATTGCTGTTTTTATATTCCGCTTTAAAAGCAGTCTCTTTAGCGGACCATCCTCCATCTTTGAAAAATCCGATCTATACCAGACACTATTTTCTTTGAATAGTTCAGATACCGGGTAACCTAAAATATCCTTGAACCTTACATTTTGAGAATCATCTTTCTGTGGAGCGACCCCCCCAGCACACCATTCGAAGGTGTTCCTGCTGCCAAGATGATCAATGTTATCCTCAAAAATGTATGCACGGTCAGCTCTGAAATGCTTGCCTATCATTTCAAGAACAGTATGAATTGCAGAAACAGCGTCGTTCTGCTCAAAGATCACATCAAGGGCGTTTTTTATGATACTTTCGTTTATTGTTCTTTTTTTCATTTTCTATCTTCCATTTTGCATAAAATTATATTATCTCGGTTAATTTTAATTTGCTTCTGTGTTATTATAACAAATATAATTGTTCCATTCAATAAAAAGTGACAGATACAAGACCTCTCGCCAACACGTATTGCGCGGTGCATCAAAAGGCCTTAGGTGGTTTTACTTCAATGAAAAAAGAACAGGCACACTTCACACTATAACTGCATTCTAACCAAAGGTGAGTCCATATAGGGCTCACCTATTTTTTATCTTATCACCCGAACTCACTTAACTGCAGAAAGCCGTCTTTGATCACTCAGAAGGAAGTGCCATTTGAAGCTTCTGATCGGCTGGGCAGCGTCCATCCGGCCTACTCCTCCCGGTATTCCAACAGCGGCTGAACCCGGTGAAGGATCTCTGTGGCGGACATAATCTCTTTTGCCCAAGGCCCGGCCTCCTCCCGCCGCAGGATCACCGGCATCCGATCGTGGATGCCCTCCATCGACGCATTGGCCGCCGTGGTCAGGATCACGCACTTGCGCTCCCCTGCAAACTCGTTCCACAATCCGGCCAGATAGAGGGCACGCTCTCCCGGCAGGTTGAAGCGGTACTTCCGCTTCTTTCCCCCCGCTCCCGGCCCCCATTCATAAAACCCGGTGGTAGGGATCACGCACCGCCGCTCCAGCACCGACTTTCGAAACATGGGTCGGTCAAGCGCCGTCTCGCTGCGGGCATTGATGATCGAGCCGCTCTTCCCCTGAAACCGCGGAAACCCCCAGCTCATCACCTCGGGCGCCAGCTCTTCTCCCGCCTCCATTAAGACAGGCACTGCATTGGTGGGGAAAATCTCTCCCACCTTAATTTTGTCCTGCACCTGCTGCACAATCTTTGCAATCTCAAGGCTCTCTTCCGGGGCAAGGCTATATCGTCCGCACATGCGATTCCTCCCACTCTGATTCAAAGCTGGCCTGGTCGCTGGCCATTGAGAAGAGCAGTTCGCTCCCTCTTCGCAATTGATAATGAACCCGGCAGGTGAGGCTCTCCCGAATGATCCGCTCCATATTTCCCCGAGTCGGCGCCTGCAAGTCCAGGGCATCCCCCTGTTCCAGCGTCACCTGCATAGACAGCTCTCCCTGGCGTATGACGGCCCCTCTGCTGTCCACGTGCTCCAGACGCACCCCAAGGTACGTGGCAAAGCGATACACGTTCCCCTTGAAATATACCGCTCCTATGCAGCCGGTAAAGCGGGACGGGCCAAACGGGATGTCCGCAATGGACAGCATCACGCTGTTTCCATCCCAGCCGCAGTGGGTCCAGAGATACTGCCTGGGAAACGACCTGCCCCGATCTCCCTCGATATACCCCTGGCCCTCTGCAAAATCCAGCCGGTCCGCTCCCCAGGAAAGCTGCCCGGTCACCCGGTGCGCCATGCTGACCAAGCTGTGCCGGCACTGCATAAACGGCACAAACCGGAACGGGCCCATGATATCCCACCTGGGCTGCGCCAGGTTCTCATACCGCAGTTCCCCCTTCAGCGGGAGACCGGCCGCTGTACAATCCAGTTTACAGCCATCCAACCCAAAATGGCAACCCCCACATTGAACGGAAAATGGCTGCCGCCGCACCCGGAACGCGGAGGCGGGAACAGGGACGCTGACCGCCCTTTGCGGCGTGATGATTTGAAGCGATGCCGACTCCTCCCCACCCCGGCCGCAAAAATGCGCGGGAATAAAGGCCACCGCACTCCCCCCGCACTGCTGCTGTTTAAAATACCATCCCTCAAATTCTCCCTGACGCAAGACCAGTTCCTCCCTGTTTTCCCAGCACTTACTCGTAGATCGTCTCCCATTCTTACCATACAATATTGATAGAACATTTGTTTGGTGGTGAGGACGTGCAGCGGGTCATCCTGCATTCAGATATGAATAATTTCTACGCCAGTGTGGAGTGCCTGTATGATCCGTCCCTGCGCAGCAGGCCCGTGGTGGTCTCAGGCGACGCGGAGCTGCGGCACGGGATTGTCCTGGCGAAGAATTACCTTGCCAAAAGATTTGGCATCCGAACCGGCGAAGCGCTTTGGCAGGCCCGGCAAAAATGCCCTGAGGCCGTCTTTGTCCCCGCCCACTATGACCGCTACCTCCACTATTCTGCCCTGGCGCGGGAGATCTATGTCTCCTATACGGATCAGGTGGAGCCTTTCGGCCTGGACGAGTGCTGGCTGGACGTATCTGGAAGCGCCTCGTTGTTTGGCAGCGGGAAACAGATCGCGGACGACCTCCGCTCCCGCATCCGCCGGGAGCTGGGGCTGACCGTCTCCGTCGGGGTCAGCTTCAACAAGGTCTTTGCCAAGTTGGGCAGCGACCTCAAAAAGCCCGACGCCACAACAGTCATCGATCGGACTGATTATCAGAAAAAAGTGTGGGAGCTCCCCGTCGGTGATCTCCTCTATGTCGGGCCCGCAACCGCAAAAAAGCTGGCGCGATACGGCATCCACACCATCGGCCAGCTGGCACGCACTCCGTTGGAGCTCCTTCAGGTGGCCTTTGGAAAAGTGGGCGTCATGCTTTGGCGCTTTGCCAACGGCCAGGACCAGTCCAGCGTCTCCCCCTACTATTCCGTGCCGCCCATCAAGACCATCGGCAACAGCACCACAGCGCCACGCGACCTGGTCACGGACGATGACGTGAAGATCACCCTCTACGCTCTGGGAGAGAGCGTGGCGGCCCGCCTCCGGTCGCAGAGGAGCGTCTGCGCCACGGTACAGCTTGGCGTCCGGGACAACGCCCTTTTCTTTTATGAGCGGCAGTCAAAGCTGGCGCGGCCCACAAACAGCTGCACGGACATCGTACAGGAAGCGCTGCGCCTTTACGGGCGGAACCGCCCGGAGCGTCCAGTACGCAGCCTTTCCCTCAGGGCCTGCGACCTGGAGCTGGAGGATGAGGCGCCCCAGCTCTCCCTCTTCCCCGAAGACAGCCGGTCCCAGCATCACATGGAGCTGGAACGGACCATAGACCGCATCCGCACAAAATACGGCTACAACAGCATCCGCCGGGGCATTATGCTGATCGACCCTGCGCTGGACCTGGACGCCCAGAGGGATCACATCATCCACCCGATTGGGTTTCTGGGGACATTGTGAGCGCGGCGGCCGGAGGCGCATAGGGTTTCCCCCGAACCTGAAGGCGAAAACGCCCGGAAGGTAAATACCTTCCGGACGTGTGCACCACTTATCCTACAGAGTGCCAAATGGGAATCCGCATTTTCCGAAAACAAGAATCAGCAGCCCGTCGATCAACGCCATGGCCAACGCCACCGGGAGCACCTTCCGGATGATCTTCCCCTCCTGTCCGGAAAGCCCCGTGGTGGAGGTGCCCAGGATGACATTCCCCGGGGCAAAGGCAGTGCCGATCACCCCGCCAGCCGTCTGAGCCCCCATGAGCAGGGATGCGTTCAGTCCAATGAACTCGGCCATCTGCGTCTGAAAGCTGCCGAAGAGGATGTTGGAAGACATGTTGCTGCTTGTCACAAAGCTTCCCACCATTCCAACCAGCGGCGCCACAAAAAGATAGGCAGAGCCCAGGATCTGCGCGATTCCGCGGGAGAGCACATAGATCTGCCCGCTGGAACTCATGATCCTTGACAGGACAAGCAGGGAGAGAATGGCAACTGAGGACGAGGCGGCCTTCTGAACGGTACGTTTCCAGATCAGTCCCAGGCTCTTTCCCGTGATTACGCCGATTTTTCCATAGTAGAGGCACCCGATGACCACCGAGAACATGAGGAACGTGCCCGCGAAAGTCAGCGGCGTCAGGGGGGAGAAGCAAGCCTCCGCCGGCGTCTCATACCCGTATCCTGTGATGCTTGCCGGGAAGGGGAAGCCAACCCGCCACTGCTTCAGCAGCTGGTTGAGGGGTGGAATGAGCAGGCAGGCGATGGCCAGCACCGTCAAAACGATATAGGGAAACAGGGCCTGAAGAAAGGAGATGGTTTTTCCATCCGTGCTCTGTTCAGGCGCGGAGGTCATAATGCCGCTCTCCAGCTCCCACTTGCGATGATATTTCGGCGTCCTGCAGGCTGCTGCCGCCACAAGCATTGAGATGCAGGCCGGAAGGAAGCAGGAAATGGTGGAATTGATCTGGGAAAAGAGGAGCTGGCCGCCGCCCTGGATCACACTGATCAGAAGGATCACGGGAAAGCCCTCTTTCACAGCGGCCCATTTCCCATAGAACCAGGCCAGCAGCACCCCTGCCGCAAAATTGTACAGCCAGATCAAAATACATGCAATCAAAGCGGCCATAGCCGCAGTGTCCTCTGACACATTTACCTGGGTCAGCAGCGCCTGCCAGGCAATCGCCAGCGTGCCGAACGTCCCGCCCCAGGAATGGCACAGAAGGACAATGACAACAGACCACAGCGGAGCAACGCCTATGCTGACCAGCAGCGGGGCCCCAACCGCCACCGCAACGCCAAAGCCGGTGATCCCCTGCAAAAAGCTTGGAAAGATCCAGCCCAGGAGCACAATCTGCATCAGCTTGTGGGCGGTAAAGCGGTCCAGGCTCCTGCGCAGCACCTGAAACGCCTGGACCTGGGTGGAGAGTTCATAGAGCAGCAACGCAGGCCATACCACCAAGAGGATGCTGACAGCGCTCCATATGCCTTTGCCGCTTTCGACCGCAACAGCCGGAAGGTTCATCCGGAAAAAAACGACCGCCGATACGATCGTAATACACAGGGTAACCGGAGCAGCCTTGGAGGCCGGCCAATTGCGTGCCACCATGACGCCAATCAGAAAGACGATTGGGAAGGCCGATAGAATCCATAATGGAATTGATAAAGAAATTGTCATTGTACGCTGCTCCTGTGTCAGATTTTGTGCAAGGCTCATCGGTTTCAAAAAATAAGGGGCTGATTAAAAAGATATCTACTTCTTAATCAGCCCCATGGGTCGCGTCAGGTTCCTGAGATCGCGGTATCCCGAATCAAAAGATCGAACGACCGGTTACTGTTTATTATACTGCGCCAATACCAATTTGAGGAGTCCCATTTTTTCCAGCGTCTTCTCCTCCAACATCATGGTGAGATAGACCAGCCCGCTGGTTCTTCCGATGCCGATTTCGCCGCCGACCGTGGCGCGGTTCATCAGCTCTCCCCGGGGAAGGCCCGTGAGCTTTTGGGCGCGGTCAAACGCATTTTCCATGCCCTCATTCATATTTGACCCGGAGCCTATAAACTGGATGGGGTAATTGCGGACCGGCAGGCGCTTCCCATACCGGGCAAGCAGCTTGTCCGCCCGGTCATACTCCTCATCGGAGAATGGGACAAACCGGCTGTCCAGCTCGGAAACGGAGGGGATCAAGATGGGTCCTTCGATGTTCAGGTGCTTGATCAGCGCCACGCGGACGCTCACCCGGGCAGAGATGTCCAGCGTATGGCCGGCAATCTCGCCGTCGCCCTGGGTCAGGTGCACATCCCCAACGTATACGCCCGCACCCGGCACAAGCACCGGGCTGATGACGACGCATCCCTCCCCCACGGACTTGATGTCCATGTGGGCATCGGTGATCTGCTCCTTGCCCACAGGCGCGAAGAGATCAGTATTCCCGACGGAGAGGTAGCAGTCCCCCGCGTTTTTGGAGGCAGGGATCCGGCCCGACGGCGAGCAGCCGATATTCCCCACCATCGGGCGGGAACGGACCACCAGGCCGGAAAAATCAGCCCGTCCAAGGATCGTGGCCAGATGCTGCTTTGCGCCCTTCGGCAGATAGAGCTTCCCCTCCAGGGTATCCTGCGCGATCTGTTGGGCCGTTTCCCCGTCCACCACCACTGCCAGCCCGCTCTCATGGTCGCAGACAACCGTGTATCCGTTCTCAAAGGTCTGGGGCAGGATGGGGCTGCCGCATTTTTTGCAGCGGACGGCCTCCTCTCCCGTGCCTCTCAGCTCCGTCTCCGGATTGTTGATGTGGCAGAAGGGACAGATTGCCTTGACGGATGGGTCCTTGTCGAAAAAGCCCGGGTTTACGCGTCCGGTGCCGGAGGAGGTCGCGGAAGAAAGCACTTCGACCTGTTCGATCGTAAGGGCCACCGCGTCGCCGGGCTCGGCGTCCTTGACCCAGACCGGTCCCGTGATCTCATGGCCGCCCGAAACGCTGGGCGTGATCATGGGGCCCCAGCAGCCAGGAGCTGTTTCGACAACAAGCAGGTCTCCATCGGAGACACAGACCTCTTTTCCAACGCCTTCGCCGATGATGCTTGTAATCCGGTCGGTGGTACAAATGTGATTTGCCATAGAGTCCCCCTCTCTGACGGTGATCGGCAATTTTATCTGAAAATTGCCTCCACCAATTCAGGATTGGTCACCTTCGTGCTCTTGCTGACCACGACGATGACGATTGCGGAAACCAGCATACCCCAAATCAGGGGGTTAAAGCCCAGCAGGTTGGTGGTGATCGGCAGCGCATAGAGGCCGATCAGGGTGAGGAAGCCGGAAATCATACCGGCAGTGGCCGCGGCGGAGGTTGTCCTCTTCCAGAAGAAACCAAAGATAATGGGCATGGTGAAGGATGCCGCGTAGCCGTTGACGGCGAACATGACGATATCCTGCAGGAAGGCAGGCGGATTGAGGGACAGGACCATGACGACCATGGCGATGACCAGCGTAACGATGTAGGTGGTGGCCTTCAGGCTCTTGTCACTGAGGGTCTTGGTGGAGCTGCGCTGATAGATGTCCTTGATGATGGCGCTGGACACGGTGAGGATGAGCCCTGAGACGGTGGACATCACCGCGGCAAAGGGCGCGCACATCAAAATACCGGCCAAGTACTTACCGCAGTATGTGAGGACGATGGTCGGGAAAATCTGATCCGGCACTTCCAGGGAGGGGATCAGGGCACGGGCGGCCTGGGCGCTGAAAAACAGGGAGAAGAACCACACCATGCAGATGATGCTGATGAGGGCGCCGGCACGCTTGAGGGACTTTGTATCTTTCACAGTGAAGATTCTCGTCACCACATGGGGCTGCGCCATCACGGCCACGCCCAAGGTAAAGAAGGTGGAGAAGCCTGTTGCCAAAGGCAGGTAGTTGTTGGGTCCCGGAGGTGTCAGCAGGGCCGGATCCAAAGCCATCTGGGCAGAGGTAATGGCCGAAATACCGCCGGCCTTGCTGATCATGATGCCGCAGATCAGGACCGAACCGCCCAGCATGATGATGCCCTGTACCAGCGCGTTGTACGCAACGCCGCGGATGCCCCCGACGACGGTGTAGATTGCGGTTACCACTGCAAAGAGGAGGATCGCCATGGTGTAGTCAAACCCGAAGAAGGTCTCGATGATCCGGGCGGCGGCGGTATACTGGGAGACCATGTACGCAACGCCGAACACAATGATGGAGCAGGCGGCGATGATTCCCATCCACCGGCTGCCAAACCGCTCTGCAAAGAGGTCGGGCAGCGTCACGCAGCCGTTGTCGGAGGCAAAGCGGGAAATGCGTCTGCCGATCATCAGCATGCCGCAAATACCCAGGATTGCTGCGCCGGCCTGCCAAAGGATGGTGCACCAGCCATAGGAATAGTACACAGACGGCGTGCCGATGAACGTACCGCCGCTGGTCCAGGAGGTGGCCCAGAGGAACGCAACCACCCAGGGGCCAAAGGATCGGCCGGCAACATAGTATTCGTTCTGGAAGTTCTTGCTGTTTTTCCGTTTATAGTACGCATAGACGGAAATTAAAATCAGTACTGCAAAATAGGCAAAGAACAATATCTTTGTAATCGGAGCAACTTCGATCTTCATTATTCCACATCCCCTTTCATGACCTTAAAGCCATAGATGGCAGTAAGGATCACCATTAAGATCCATGGAATGAACACGCCAAAGACCGCCCATGCGGGGAACCCAGCGATGAATGCCACCTCGCCGCCCTGGCTGTAGCCAAGGATCCAGCAGATGAGGCAGCTCAGCAGAATGTAGACGCTTGCGGCAATTGCACAGAACTTGAACTCCTTGAAACACAATGCGTAAAATCCCGGCTTCTGCTTGTTTTTGTTTTCCTTTTCCATAAGATACACCCTCCCTTTCTATTTGCCATCTCTCTATCTCAACACAGGCGGCGAGCGGCGTTTCAAGAACGTTGAACCGGCGGGCATCACTGCCTGTGCATCGAACCAAACGTACCGTTGACTATCCAAGACGCTTGTGTGCAACACCGATCCATATCTTAGCGCCGCTGAGGAGCGCATCATGATTGAAGAAGGAATGGTTGGCATGTAAAAACGGAGTAAAGGAGGCGCCCAGGCTGATATAGGCAGCTTTAGCCCCCATCTGATTGCTGTAATTATGGAAATCCTCGGAGGTGGTGGCCGGACAGGCATCCCGCACCTGTTCCTCGCCAAGCACATCGCACAGGACGGATTTCACCTCGTCGCAGAGCACAGGGTCATAGCTGGCGGAGTAGCAGATCACCTCATCGCTGATCTCCGCCGTCGCGCCCACCGAGGCGGCGGCGTGCTCCGCGGCAATCTTCAGCTTTTCCATGATCTGTGACATGGTATCGTTCGTATCCGCGCGGATATCGAATACCAGCAGGGCCTTATCGGGGATGGTATTGTGGCTGCTGCCATCCGCCTTGAAAATTGTGACCTTGCACGAATAGGGTGAGCGGGCGTCGCAGCGGATGCAGTTGACCGCGTTGACAATCTGGACGCCGGCTTCCGTGGCATTGATCCCAAGATAAGGCAGGGAGGCATGGGCGTTTCGCCCATGGACAGTGACCTCCACCCGGCCGTAAGACTTATGAAGCAGCCGGGGCGCGGCATGCCCGTATTGCTCCTCCTGGTCCGGCTGGAGGTGCATGCCGACAATCTCCTCCATATCGCTGATGTACCCGCTCTCGATCACGGACAAGGACCCTTTCAGGGTCTCTTCCGCAGGCTGGAAAATAAAGTACACCTTTCCCCTTTTGATTCCATCTTCTTTGAGCTGTTTGGCCGCAGCCAGCAGCATCGTAATGTTGCCGTCATGCCCGCAGGCGTGGTACTTCTCCACCTTCCCGTCAGTCGTGAACGCGAGGCAGTCAATGTCCGCGCGCAGGCCCAGCACAGGGCCGGGGCAGCCGGAGTCCAGCACCGCGACGGCTCCCGTGCCTGCGGGGAACACCTTTGGCGCATAGCCAAACCCCTCCAGCAACTCGACAATGTGCTTTGTGGTTGCAAATTCCTCAAAGCCAAGTTCAGGATGCTCATGAAAATACGTCCAGGTTGTTTCAATAAAATCTTTCATAAAGAACCTCCTACACAAAACTACACGGCGAAGAGACTATGAAAAGAAAACCATATGGTATGAAACTCGGATTACTTTCAGAACGTCTGGTAACTTATTCGATTGAAAATCAAAACAGGAATTATTATTTACATAAATTATGCTATAACTTTCTAAAATAAATTGCAAGCTTTTTTCAAGGATTATTCCATTTCCAATGATAATTTACGTATTGCACAAACCCACCAGATGAAATATAATGAAAATCACTGAATTTCAAGGAGAAATGCATATGTTTAAAGGCTTTAAAGACCTTGATGAAATTGACGAAAAAATCCTGGACCTGCTGTCCGAAAATGCTCGGATGTCCTATGTCGACGTCGGCAGCGCCGTGGGCCTTTCCCGAGTGGCCGCAAAGGCAAGGGTGCAGGCGCTGGAGTCGGCCGGCATCATCGATAAGTATGTCACGGTAATCAACCTTGCGAAACTGGAGAACACGGTATCACTCTATCTGGATTTGGAATTGGAGCCCCAGTGCGTTGAGGAGGCCATCGCGCGACTGCAGCAGACCCCGAACATCACCCAGATCTATTTGATGACGGGCGGTTCCAAGCTGCACGCGCACGCGGTGGTCAGCAATGACGGGGAACTGGAACACCTGATCACCGACGTGGTCTACAAACTGCCCGGGCTGGTGCATGTAACCTGCGAAACGATTCTGCGCCGCATCAAAGATGTGAAGGGCATACGATTATAAAAAGGACCGTCCAGCCTATTTGGCTGGACGGTTCTTGATTGCTTTTACAAAGCCCGGGGCTGATTCTTCCGCTTCCCTAAGTTTCACCGTTCAGGCGGAAGTCCAGATAGACCGGATTGTGGTCCGACCAGGCAAAGCCGGTATCCACCACGCTTCCCTTTTCCACGGACACGTTGTCGGAGACCAGAAATCCGTCAACCGTCAGCGTGTATGCGGTGGCGGCGTCATAGGGCCGGTCCGCGTTGCGGCAGGACGCCACCGGGCGTTCCTCATCCAGGGGCGCCACCAAGGTAAACCCCTCCGGCACTGAGTCCACGGGAAACGGCTGGGCCCAGCTGTACTCCTCCCCCGAGACGCCGAACACGGCGGAAGAATCCCCCAGCAAGTCCTTGTTGAAGTCGCCGCCGCAGATCACATAGTTCCCCTTTTGGTACTCCTCCAGCATCTGGGCCGCAAGCTGACGAAGCTGTGCGTCCGCAATGCTCCCGTCCTTGGTGTAGGCCGACAGGTGGGCATTGATCAGCACCAGCTCCCTCCCGTTGTCCACTGGAAGGCGGCTTACGCTGTAGCAGCGGTCCAAATCCAGAAACTTCCACAGCCCCTCCTCCACGGGAAGGCTTCGGCGCCGGCTCTCTCCAATTCGGTACGCGGAAAGGGTCAGCATACCGGACCGGGACTTTCCGTGGGGCTCGTTCAGCGGCCAGAAAAGATAGGGGGAATCGTAATTCTGGGCGAACACCCCGCCATACCCTGCCATCCGCTCCTGGATCATCGCCCGCTCATCTGCCTGATAACTCCGGGTGGAGCCTATGTCCACCTCCTGGAACAGGACGAATTGAGGATTCTGGGAGGCCACCGCTTCCAGGGCGCCGCCGATATTCTCCTCCACCGCTTCTTTGGATCTGGCCCGGGATTCCCGGCCTCCATCCATGAAAAAACTGTAGTCGGCACTGTAGGCGCCAAACCCCACATTATAAGACACTATTTTATATAATGTATCCGCTTCCACCCGGGCCTCCTGATTGCGGTTGACGTCCAGCTCCAGCCCGTCTTCCACCCGGTAATAGGCTGCATAGGCGTAGATCACATATCCCGCCACAGCCAGAATCAGCACAAGCAGGAGGCAAAGCCCCCATTTCAACACCCGCTTCACCGATTTCCCTCCTTTTTAGCACATTCTACCCAAGTTGGTGAGAAAAAGCAACCTTTCAGGCAGTTCTTGACTTTTTTTGCTCTGTGGCATACAATGCAACTACTGAATTATTGTCTGAGATTCCATGCAGAATCTTCATGGGAGTGTTATTTATGGATATTACCAAGTACGAAGTGCTTTTACGGGCCGTGGACTGCGGCAGCCTCACCCGCGCCGCAGAGGAGATGGGCTATACCCAGTCGGGCATCAGCCACATGATGAAAAGCCTGGAGAGTGAGTTTGGGTTCCCCCTCCTGGTACGGGGCCGCTCCGGCGTCACGCTGACCAAGGGCGGCGAATCCATCCTGCCCTATATCCGGACCATCGTCAATGCCAACCATCATCTGAACCAGAACGTCTCGGAGCTCAACGGTCTGGATACCGGCGAGATCAACATCGGCGAATTCGCCAGCATATCCATCTCCTGGATGCCGAACATCATCGACGAATTCCACCGGGACTATCCCAACATCATGCTGCACCTCATCGAAGGCTCCACCCAGGAGCTGGAGAAGCTGCTGGAGGAAAACCGTCTGGACTTTGCCTTTTGCAGCTTCCAGCCCCATATGCACTACGACTGGTTCCCGCTGAAGCGGGACCCCATTCTCGCCATCTTACCGCTGAACCACCCCTGCGCCAATTTTGACAGCTATCCCATCTCCGCCTTCCAGAATGAGCCGTTTGTCATTCCCTCCATGGGTGTGGACTACGACATCATGCGGGTGCTGAAGGAGGCAAAGGTGCAGCCGGCTTGCCCCTTCTCCACCATGGATGACTATGCGGCCATTGCAATGGTGGAAAAGGGACTGTGTGTCAGCCTGAGCTATGAGATGCTGCTCAAGGGCAACCCCAGCAAGGTGGCGATTGTGGAACTGGACCCTCCCCAGTACCGCACCATCGGCATTGTCGCCCCCTCCTTTGAGGCACTGTCTCCGGCCGCCCGGAAATTTGTCTCCTATGCCAAGCGCATCGTCCCCACCCTTCCCTGAGCCGCAGTTAGATCAAAAAGGAACCCGCTGCCTGTTGGCAGCGGGTTCCTTTTGCAAAATAAAGAGAGAGTAGGGAGGTATATAGAAAATAGGATACAAAATCCCATTTCGGCAAATGGAAAACAGGAGCAAACTGGAATCCGGGTATTGCACTTTCTTTTCTCTGAGGTTATTCTATTGCATCTTATCCCATTCGTAAAGCGTTGTAATTGCATATCATACATGAGAGTTTATACTGTCAAAGTACACAAAAAATCAGCTCTGTTTTCATTGAATCGTTCCCTTTTTCCTCTTGTTCTTACATTTTTTTCAAATTTTAGCCTCTCTTTTCGCGCTGATTCCCTGCTTTATGCGCCAAACCAGCATTTGGAACAAGTTATCATCTGTTATGAATCTTTCTCATGTTTTATTCTGATCTTCCGGAAATCTCCCAATTGCTTTGTAATCATTTGTTACCATTTTGCATATATTTGGAGTGTTCTTGCCTCATTTGAATCCGGAATTTACAACACATGTGGGGGATTACACACGGTTTTATCGGAAAAAACTTGACAAAAGTGGTGGGATGTATTATACTGACGCAAGTTTTCCAGCCGGTAACAAAAGTTACAAGTCGTTTTCACTCTGTTATTTTTTTGAATAGCAAATGCAAAAAGAGGAAATGATTGGATTGGAAAATTTTTCAGGAGGTCTCTTATGTTTAGAAATGTGAAAACCCATGCCGCGTTTTTCTGGCGCACGTTTTTCTGCTGCCTGACGACCGCTCTGGTTTTGTGCACATTCCTGGGATCTGAGAAGGCTGACGCATTGTATATCCTCACCGGCACAGACGATACCGCTCTGGTGTTGGACGACTCCGCAGACACTGCCGACTTCTCCTCCAGGCTGATTACCATCGGCGGCAGCTCCGCCAACCCTGAGGTGATCCTCAACGACGGCACCGCAGTCTCCATCTCCTACGACGGCGCATCCGTTTCCACTACATCCCGCCAGGAGACGGTTACCGCCCTTTTGAACCGGATGCACATTAAGCCCGGTCCTCTGGATATGATCGCTGTGGACCTGGGCGCCCCTGTGATGAAGATCACGGTGGCCTCTGACCTCACCTTCTATGAGAAGACTGAGGTGGAAAAGCCGTTTGAAACCGTGCGTGTGGCCAACCCCGCCATGGCAAAGGGCACGGAAACCGTGACCCAGCAGGGCCGCAGCGGCACTGTCACCGCCACTTATGAGGTAATCTATGCCAACGGCCAGGAAATTTCCCGCCAGTTGGTGGAGGAAAGCGGCGACACCTCTGTGGATCAGGTGGTTGAGTACGGCACCGCAGTCACCTCTGTGGACCGGTCCGACCGGATCGCCAAAGTGAACGCCAGCAGCGACGGCAGCGGCTATCTGACCTTTGCCTCAGGCGCCACCATGCCCTATGAAAAGGTCATCACCTGCTCTGCCACCGCCTATACCAGCGGCCACGATGGTGTTGGAACCCGTACCTCGACCGGCACCACGGTGCGCCACGGCACCGTGGCTGTGGACCCCAACACAATCCCCTACGGCACCAAGATGTATATTGTCAGCAGCGACGGCAGCGTCGTTTACGGCACTGCTGTGGCAGAGGACACCGGCGGAGCCATTCGCGGCAACCGGCTGGACCTCTATTATGAAACCTACAATGAGTGCATTCAGTTCGGACGGCGCAACTGTACTGTCTACGTGCTTGGCTGAGCAAACGCTCCCGGTTTGACGACCGGGAGCGTTTTTTCTCTTTCTTCCTCCTGAAAATCTGATATAATAATTATGCGCCGGGACTACATCCGGCCGCCGCAGACAGCCGCTTTCAGGCGGTTTCAAGCATCTCCGGACATCACGCCTGAACGGAGCCTGCGGCGCTTGTCCCACTCCAAGCGGGATCTGCCGGCCGGTCCGGTGATTGTCACATTGTCTCCCCATAGACTGGATACCCTGATTGAATGCAAACTTCCGAAAGGCGGACGTATATGAATCTCTGTGACTTAACCACCATACGAGCACTATTAGGGCGCCATGGGTTTCGATTTTCCAAATCCATGGGGCAGAACTTCCTCATTGAGCCATCCGTCCCCCGGGACATTGCCGAATCCTCCGGCGCGGACAGCAGCTGCGGTGTGCTGGAAATCGGACCGGGCATAGGCCCGCTGACCGTGCAGCTTGCCCGCCGGGCCGGCAAAGTGGCGGCTGTGGAGCTGGACCGCACCCTCCTTCCTGTCCTGGAGGAAACGCTGGCGGAATGCGAAAACGTGGAGGTCATCTCCGGCGACGTAATGAAGATGGACCTCAGGCAGCTGGCATCAGAACACCTGCCGGGCCTGCGGCCCATGGTGTGCGCCAACCTCCCTTACAACATCACCACACCGGTGCTGACCCGGATCGTGGAGGCGGGCTGCTTCACCGGCCTCACCGTCATGATCCAGCGGGAGGTGGCCCGCCGGATCTGTGCCGCACCCGGCAGCCCGGACTATGGCGCCTTCTCCCTCTTCATGCAGTATTACACAGAGCCGGAGCTGCTGTTTGACGTGCCCCCCGCCTGCTTTTATCCCGCGCCCAAAGTCACCTCCTCGGTCCTGCGCTGCCGGATGCGGCAGACGCCCGCCGTTTCCCCCATAAATGAGGCGTTCTTTTTCCGCGTGGCCCGGGGAGCCTTTGCCCTCCGGCGCAAAACCCTGCTCAACAGCCTCGGCTCCGCCCTTGGGAGCACCTACAGCAAGGAAGCTCTCCGGGACGCCATCGCCGCCTGCGGCCTGCCCCCGGACATCCGGGGGGAACGGCTGTCGCTGCAGGAGATGGCGGCCCTGTCTGACCGTCTTTACCAGTCAGGCGACAGGTAAATACTTCTTGCTATTTTTTGCCGCTTATTCTATACTGTAGGTAAGTACGGATGATTGGTTTTTCCTGAGGTACTCGTTTGTCAGTTGGAAATCCGCACAAAGAACGAATCCAACAAGGAGGAAGAGTTATGTCTACTAAATCCCATTACGCTCGGACCGAAATCGGTCCTGGAAAGGTTGGGTTTGCAAAAACCCGGTCGATTATCGAGGCTCCATTTTATGGAAACAATGTCATTAAGGTCAACTCTCTGAAGGAGGCCTATAAGCTGGCGAAGAACTCCCCCGGCACCGTCGTCACGGACATGCCGGTTTACCGCGGTGAGGAATTTGGCCTGGACGCCGACGCCAAGGTGCTGCTGTTCAACGACGGCTCCATCACCGGACGCTACGCTCCCGCCCGGCGCATCACCGGCAAGCCCGGCGTCAACAACGACAAACTGGATAAAATCCTGATGGACGCGGTCTATGACACCCGCTGGAAGACCATGTACCACGCTGAGGTCTTCATTGGCCTGGACCCTGAATTCATGGTGAAGGCCCACCTGCTGATCCCCAAGGGAGAGGAGAACCTTCTCTACTCCTGGATGCTGAACTTCCAGTACATGTCCGATGAATACGTCAAGATGTACAAGGAATCCAAGAGCGTGGGCGACGGCAAAGAGCCCGATATCTATATCTTCTCCGATCCCCAGTGGGCGGGCGCTCCCGGCCAGGAGGATGTATGCGACCCCAAGTGCCTGTGCTATTTCAACACCGACACCAACTGCGCAGCGATTTTGGGCATGCGCTATTTCGGCGAACACAAGAAGGGCACCCTGACCCTGGCCTGGGCCATTGCCAACCGCAACGGCTATGCCTCCTGCCACGGCGGCCAGAAGGAATACACCCTGGACGACGGCTCCAAGTTTGTGGCTGCGGTGTTCGGCCTGTCCGGCTCCGGGAAGTCCACTCTGACCCATGCCAAGCACGGCGGGAAGTACCCCTCCATCAAGGTGCTGCATGACGATGCGTTCATCATCAACTCCGATACCTGCTCCTCCATCGCTCTGGAGCCTACATACTTCGACAAGACCGCCGACTATCCGGTCAATTCCGAGGACAACAAGTACCTGCTGACGGTGCAGAACTGCTCCGCCACGCTGGACGAGGACGGCAAGGTGGTCCTGGTCACCGAGGACGTGCGCAACGGCAATGGCCGGGCCATCAAGTCCAAGCTGTGGTCCCCCAACCGGGTGGATAAGATCGAATCCCCCGTCAACGCCATCTTCTGGATCATGAAGGATCCCACCATCCCCCCCATTGTCAGACTCAAGGGCGCATCCCTTGCCTCCGTCATGGGCGCCACTTTGGCCACCAAGCGCTCCTCTGCCGAGCGGCTGAAGGCGGGCGTGGACCCCAACGCCCTGGTGGTGGAGCCCTACGCCAATCCCTTCCGCACCTATCCCCTGGTCAACGACTACGAAAAGTTCAAGAAGCTGGTGGCGGAAAAGAATGTGGCATGCTACATCATCAACACCGGCGAGTTCATGGGTAAAAAGGTGAAGAAGGAGGACACTCTTGGAGTGCTGGAGGCTGTTGTGGAGGGCAAGGCCCAGTTTAAGCCCTGGGGACCCTTCTCCGACATTGATATCTATGAGTGGGAGGGCTTTGTGCCCGATTTGTCCGACAAGGAGTATGTGGCCCAGCTCAAAGCCCGCATGCAGGATCGCCTGGACTACGTGCTGAACTTAGAGACCGCTGAGGGCGGCTTCAACAAGCTGCCTGCCGATGCGGCCGAAGCCATCCGCCAGGTGGTGGATGAGGCCAACACCCTGTAACTTCTTCCTTGCTAAAAAAGAGGTGCGGATTGTTCCGCACCTCTTTTTATATGCCGAAGGGTTCACCTTTTCTTGCTTCCTTCCAGCATCTGGGCGATTGCATCTGGATGTTGTCCAGGTGGCAGGCAGTGCAAAAAAGCGGTTTCGCCCGATGCCGCCATATTGGCCTATCTGCGCTGCATCTGAAGAAAAAAGGGCAGGGCGCCGCAATGCGCGCCCTGCCTTTCTTTTGTACGCTATTTGACGGGAAAGCGCTTCTCCGCCTGTTCCAGATCGGCAATCCAATCCTTCAGGTCCGCTTTGGTGGCCGTCAGTTCCAGTTCCACCGTGTCCCAGTCCTCCGGAGCGTTCAGCATGGTGAACGCCACCGCGGCCTGATAGGCATCCTCCCCCACCTGCTCCACCGTCAGTTCAAAGTAGGGCTCGGCGAACTCGCTCTCATACAGCCCCTTGATCCCGGCCGAGAGCACCTTCAGCCCGGCAATCAGCTCCTGAAGCTCAGAGGTGGTCAGGCAGCTGTTGCGGTCAATGGTGACATTCCCTTCCGAATCGGTGTAGGTGCCCTTGAGCACCAGCCAGTTGGCATCCTCATCCACGCCATCGGGGAATTCATAGGCCGCCACTTCCACCTTCAGCGACTCTTCTTCATTTCTAAATACCATATGACACTCCTCCTGTTCCCCTGTAGTGTAACACACTTCTGCTCCCTTTAAAAGGGGAAATCCGAAAAGAAAGCAGCCCCCAAAGGGGGGCCGCTTCTTTACTGATGCTCCAGCAGCAGCGTGTATTGTTCGTCCGCTCCCACCTGATAGACCCGTTCCACATCCACGTCCATGGCGGCAAGGTTCGGTCCCTCCGCCTCGTAGCGGATGCAGGTGCCGCAGGAAGAGCTCAGCTTCCGGGGGACCGGCATCATCCGTGCACGGATCCCCTGCCCGGCCAGCGTCCTGCTGGTCATCAGGGCGGACAGGTGGGTGTGGAAGGTGGCAATGTACAAGCTCATTTGCTCAGGCTCAGCCGAAAATCCCGGCCCTCCGGAGCAACGGAGACCTGATAGCCGCAGCTTGTCCCAAAGCGGGTGACATTCTCCACAGAGCACTGGTTGTCCACCAGAACCTCCAGAGAGGCGGGCGCGGACCTTTTCACTTCCTTCTGCACCATCACCACGGGCATGGGGCAGGAATATCCTCTTGCATCAACAACCATCGTATGTTCCCCTTTCTCAAACCGTTTCCACGGAGGCACTGACGGATTCTTTCTTGGGCAGGTTCCACACCGACACGCCCAGCATCACCAGCAGTCCAAGGATGACTGCGGCCTTGCCGGCGGTGGAGATGCCGCCCACCACGATTTCTTTGGCCTCATTGAGGGCGTCGGGATTGCCAGCCAGGCCAAAGTTGTGGGCAAAGGCGGCGCCCACGACCATGCCAAGCACCGTGACCGCGGAGTCGCCATTGCCCTCTCCGGCCAGGATCAGCTGGCGCAGGGGGCATCCGCCCAGCAGCACGCTGCCCCAGCCCACAACGGTCATGCCCAGCAGATTCCACAGGTGGCTGCTGTGGGCGATGGGCTGCAGCTCAAAGCCGAACTTAAAGCTGCCGGAGGCCAGGTTGCCTGCCAAAACCACCAGGAAGATGGCCACAAAGCCATAGAGCAGCTTGAAGTCCTGGAACAAAATGGCGTCGCGGATGCCGCCCACCATGCAAAGGCGCGCTCTCTGCGCAAGAGCGCCCGCCACAAGGGCGATCACAAGGGCAGCCAGCACCGGAGCGTGCTTGGAACCAGGCCCCTCCTCGCTGAAGCGGAAGAGGGCGGGCACCGCCAAAAAGAGGATCAGAAGGCCTGCCATCAGCGCGCTCAGCACGCCGCCCTCGCTTTTGCCCACCTCGTAGGCACGCTTAAGGGAAAATCCCCGCTTGAGAAACTGCACGCCGATGACAATGCCGATGATGAAGCCCAGGAGGCCCACCAGGGCGTTGGCGTCTCCGCCGCCCAGGCGGATCACCATGCGCAGCGGGCAGCCCAGGAAGGCCAGCGCGCCGATCATGACAAAGGCGCCCAGCACGAAGCGGGTGGCGGGAGAAGAGCCCGCTTTGGCGCGGAACTCCTTAGTTGCCACGGACATGATAAAGGCGCCCAGCACCAGGCCGATGACCTCCGGCCGGACATACTGCACCTTTGCCGCGCTGTGCATACCCACCGCGCCTGCGATGTCCCGCAGGAAGCAGGCGATACAAAAGCCCATGTTGGCGGGATTGCCCAGGGCAGTCAGCGCCACGGCCGCCGCGCCTACCACCGCGCCGGCAAGCACTACAATCCAGTTGATCTTTTTCATTTCTATGCTCCTATTCACACAAGTTTCCCGCGGATCTCCGCAGTTTTGACAAGGTACATTATAGGAGCTGGTGGGACAAATATCCAATTCCCGTTTTCGATAGCAAAGAGATACGATCGCTAAAAACGATCGTATCTCTTTCTGATCTCACCGCGGATATAGCTGATAAACTCCTGCTCGATCCTGCTGAGGGTCTCCTCCTTGCGCCAGGTAAGGTAGATTTTCCGGTACACGCCGCCATCGTCCAAGTCAAAGGCCAGCAGCTTTCCCGAATCCACTTCCTCCCGCACCGCCAGCTCCGAGATCACGGAGATGCCCATCCCCTGGGCCACTGTGTTTTTGATGGTCTCGGGGCTGTCCATCCGCGCCACGATCTGAAGCTCCTCCGGCGTCAGGCCGCACTTTTTCAGGTACTGGTTCAGCACCTGCTTGGTGCCGGAGCTCTCCTCCCGGGAGATCATGGGCTCTTGCAGCAAGAGCGGGCGCCCGCCGCTTCCCCGGGTGCGGTACTCCTGGAAATGGGGGGTATTGGCGCTGATGAGCACAAGCTTGTCCTCCATCAGGGTGTGGTATGTATAGCGTTTGCGGTCCAGGGCGGCGCCTACAAACCCGAGCCGGACCTCGCCCTGCTCCAGCAGTTTGTGGACCTGGGCGCTGTCGCCCCGGCGGAGCAGGTAGCGGCTGTCCCCATACTTGTGCAAAAAACCAGGCAGCAGCTCCGGCAGCACATGCTGGGCCGGCACGGTGGATGCCCCGATGGTCAGTTCACCGCCCCGGGCGCGCTCCGTCATCTCCTGGAGGGCCTGGCAGCGGTTGAGCACGTCCTTGGCCGCGCCGTATACCCGCTTGCCCTCCTCTGTCAGCGTCACCTTTCTCCGGGCGCCCCGCAGGATCAATTGGGCCCCTAACGCCTGCTCCAGGGTGCGGATATGGGCGCTGACGGTGGACTGCGTCAAATACAGCTCCTCCGCGGCGCGTGTAAAACTGCTGTATTCGGCTGTGGTCACAAAGGCCTCCAGCTGTCTTAGGTTGATTTCCAGCATCCGCTTCCCCTTCTTATCGTTTCTTTCCATATGACTTTCCCCGCTTGATGTGGTATGCTCTTTTACAGGAGGGATTTTTCATGAATACCATCTATCTGGACAACGCGGCCACATCATTTCCAAAACCCGCGGGTGTCAGCGACAGTATGAAGCGCTATATGGACTGCATAGGCGCCACCATCAACCGGTCCGTCTATGGAAGCGCGCAGGACGCCGGGCTTGTGACGCTGCAGCTGCGCCAGCGGCTGGGCAGGCTCTTCTCCTTTTCCGGGCCGCCCACCCACGTCATCCTGACGCCCGGCGCTACCGCCGGGCTGAACATGATCCTCGCTGGCTTCCTGCGCCCAGGCGACCACTGCATCGTCAGCTCCATGGAACACAATGCCGTCATGCGTCCGCTGCTTCGGATGGAGGGCGTGGAGGTGGACCGCATCCCCTGCGACAGCGAGGGGTTGGTGCAGGTGGACGCCCTGCCCGGCCTCTTCCGGAAAAATACCCGGCTGGTCATTCTGGCCCACGGCTCCAATGTCTGCGGCACCGTACAGGACGCCCAGGCCATCGGCGACATCTGCGCCCGGCACGGAATTCCCTTTGCCCTGGACGCCGCCCAGACCGCGGGCCACTTCCCCATCGACTTTCAGCGCTTCGGGCTCTCGGCCATGGCGGTCCCTGGCCACAAAGGGCTGCTTGGCCCCTCCGGCATCGGCGCGCTGGTGCTGCGGGAGGACTTTGCCGGGCTTTTGACGCCTCTGCTTGCCGGCGGCACCGGCAGCGCCTCGGACAGTGAATACCTGCCGCCCTATCTGCCGGACCGCTTTGAGTCCGGGACGCCCAATGTGCCGGGCATCTACGGCTTTGAGGCAGCTGTGCGGTTTGTGGAGGAGCAGGGCGTGGATGCGCTCCGCGCCCACGAGATGGAGCTTTGCAGCCGCTTTTTGGACGGTCTTGCCGACCTCCCCGGCCTGCGGCTGTGCGGCACCCGGGACCTCAGACGGCGGGTGGGCGTGATTTCCGTGGACTTTCTCCACCTGGACAACGCCGAAGCCGCCTTCCGCCTGGAGACGGAGTTCGGGATTCTGACCCGCTGCGGCCTCCACTGCGCCCCATCGGCCCACAAGACCTTAGGCTCCTTTCCCCAGGGCACGGTCCGCTTCTCCCTGGGCTTTCACAACAGCAAAGAGGACGTGGACGCGGCGCTTGCCGCCCTCAGGGCGCTCAGCGGAGTTTGATGCGTGCCCCGCCCTGGTACTCCCCTACGGTTCCGATGCGCTGGGCGCTGGGCACGGCGCCTTTGAGCTCCTCAAACAGGGCGTCGGCGTCCTGGGGCGCCACCGCGATCAGCAGTCCGCCGGCGGTCTGGGGATCGTAGAGCAGATCCTGCTTGGCAAGCTCTACCTCCCCGGCGTCCACGCCGGGGGCGGCAAAGGTGCGGTTGCGGTACATGCCCGCGGGCAGGACGCCCATCCGGGCAAACTCCAGCGCCTCGGGAATCAGATCGATGTCATCCACATGAAGGGTGATCTCCACATCGCTGCCCTGGGCCATCTCATAGCTGTGGCCCAAAAGGCCGAATCCGGTGACGTCGGTGCAGGAGTGGACCTCGTACTTCACCATGGCGTCCCGGGCTGCCTTGTTCAGCGTGGTCATCATGCGGTTGGCCAGCTCCTGGCCCTCCTTGGACAGCAGCTCCGCCTTGGCCGCGCTGGTCAGCACGCCGATGCCGATGGGCTTGGTCAGCAGCAGCACGTCGCCGGGTTTGGCATTGGAGTTGCTGAGCATCTTGTCGGGATGTACGAATCCGGTGACGCACAGGCCGTACTTGGGCTCGTCGTCCAGGATGCTGTGGCCTCCGGTGATCAGCGCGCCGGCTTCATAGACCTTGTCATAGCCGCCCCGGAGCAGCTGATGCACCGCGTCCTTGGGCATATCCTCAGGGATGGCCATGATGTTCAGGCACAGTTTGGGCTCGCCTCCCATGGCGTATACGTCCGAAAGGGCGTTGGTGGCCGCGATCTGGCCGAAGAGGTAGGGATCATCGGCGATGGGCGGGAAAAAGTCCACCGTCTGGACCAGGGCCAGATCGTCGCTGATCTTGTAGACCGAGGCATCGTCGCTTTTGTCGAAGCCCACCAACAGATTGGGGTCGTGATGTACCTTGATTCCATCCAGCAGCTGGGCCAGCACGCCCGCGCCCACTTTGGCGCCGCAGCCGGCGCACTTGGCCAGCTTGGTCAATTTGATGTTCTGTTCTTCCATAGCTTTTTTCTCCTTTTATTGTTCCACCAGCGCACCGGTCAGGGCCAGGCATGCTTCCAGCACGCCGCCGCCCACGGCCAGGGCTTTGTCTGATACAGAGTAACAGTGCTCTTCCTTGCACCGGGGGTCCACGTCTCCGCTCTTCATCCCCGTATGGACCTTTGTCCCCTCGGGCAGGATGCCCCGGAGAATCCCATCGATATTGCTCACCATTGGGTAATCCGCCACATAGCCCACAATATCGCCCGCCTTCACCCGGTCGCCGATCTTAAAGATTGGGCGGAAGATGCCGTCAAAGGGTGCCCGGAGCACCCGCTCCTCCCCGTAGCCGCCGATCTCGCCGGGGACGCCGGTATTGGGCAGCGCGGAGCCCTGCCGGATGACCCGGCCCATGGTATGGCCCCGCATGGTCTCCACCACGGCGTGGCAATCCTCCCCGGCGGTGAAGCCGGGGCCCACGCCGATCACCGCCGGCGCGTCTGTGATCCGGGTCCCTAAGTTCCGCTTGGCCAGGATGGCGTCCACCAGCACGCGGGGCCTCAGTGCCTCCCGGCAGCGGCACTCAGGGTCCGCAAGGACCGGAATGGCCCCCTGGCCCAGAACCTGCCGCGCCTGGGCCGCGTCCTCCGCCCGGACCGCCCGCACCCCTTCCACGCTTGCCTCCCCTTCGGTGATGGCCGTGGAAAAGCAAACGGTCCTCCGGATGGCGGTGGGCCAGGGCAGATCGGTCATCACCACCTGAATCCCGCTGCGTCGCAGGCGCAGCGCAATGCCGGTGGCAATGTCACCCGCGCCACGGATCAAAACAAGCATGAAGTCCATCCTTTCTTCAGCGAGCCCATCACTGCCGGTACTTTCAAAAGCGAGGCCAGCTCCTCCGCCTGTTGGGAGGGCTCGTCCACCTGGTTGATCAGGACCTGCCCGCAAAGGCCCTCCCGGCTGATGACCGCGGCAGCCATCTGCGGCGTCACCGCATCCTCCAGATTCGCTCCGGCCAGCTGGGCATAGCGCTCCGGCCGGTGGGCCGCATCCCGGACGGTTTGTCCGATGCCGGAAAACCCAACCACCTGGATCACCTGCCCGCATTCCGACGGAATGACCGGCTCATGCGGCGCATGGGCCTTCAGCGGCAGGCCGGCTGCCCCGTCCCCCTCCACGATCACATAGTCAGCCAGCTCCTTCAGCAGCGAAATGGGCTGCCGGGGAGGGCCCAGCTTCCCATTGGGGCTGTCCGTTCCGATGCACACCGTGCCCCAGCGCTTCAGCGCCTGCCGCACTTCCTCTTCCTCAGGATTACAGAGTGTCCGGCCAATGGGGAATATTTTGGTGGTGGTGCATAGGATCACCATCCCTGGAAGCTCCCGGCCCAGACGAAAGAGCAGTGAGGACTTCCCTCCGCTTCCGATGACCGTGGTGATGCCCGGTTGTATGGACAGGGCGCGGCAAAAACAAACCATGTTCTCACAAGCCTTCCATCTGCATTCTCACTTAGAGTAACACGCCCTCCAAGTCCTGTCAACACAGGAATCAGCGAACTTTTGCGAGAAACGTTGACGAACGATTTTATCAATGATAAAATAATGATATGAAGCAGAATTTGACTGTAAAATTGACGGTGCGCCTCTTTGCGGAGGAAAAGTGCTTCGGCCCCGGGGTCGCCCAGCTGCTGTCCCTGGTGGACGAGGTGCATTCCCTTCGCGCCGCGGCCATGCACATGAATATGGCGTACTCCAAGGCGTGGAAAATTGTCCGTGCCGCCGAGGAGGGCTTTGGCTGCAAGCTGCTCTCCTCCACCACCGGCGGGCGGGGCGGCGGCGGTGCTGTCCTGACAGCGGAGGCGCAGCAGATCCTGGCCGCCTACCGGCTCTACTGCGCCCAGATGGAGGACTATGGTGATCGGCTCTTCCGCGAGGTCTTCCCTTTTTGCGCGAACGATCAATCGCAATCATAGCCCCTCTTTAACGCGCATGCACCGGAATTGCCGGAAGCAAGCGGCACTTCAGGCCATGGCGGAGCGCGGCGCATGGCCGCCTACTGCGAAAACAGACGAAAAGAGAGCGGGCAAGTGCCCGCTCTCTTTTGATTCGAAGTCCTTATTCCTCGGGGTCCGCTTCCGTGGTGCTGGGATGGGGATGCTCAATCTCCTGAAGGATGGCGCGGATCAGCTCCACAGTCCCGCCGGTGCCCAAGTAGCTGCTGTCCAGGCAGAAATCATAGCTGCCCACGTCGCCCCATTTGCGGGAAGAGTAGTACTCGTAGTAAGACGCCCGGCGCTTGTCGGTTTTGATGATCGCCGTCCTGGCCTTCTCCGGCGTGGTGCCCAGCCGCTTGGCCACCCGCTCGATCCGCTTGTCCATGGGTGCGTGGATGAACAGGCTCAGGTGGTTGGGATACTCCTGCAGCGCATAGTCCGCGCACCGCCCGATGATGACGCAGGGGCCCTGGTCCGCCAGACGGCGGATGGTGTCAAAGGTGGCAAGATACACCCTCTGCTCCAGAGAATCCCCCTCCATGCCCCCGGCAAAGGAGAACGCATAGGGGTCCATGGCAATGGAGTACAGCAGGCTCCTGGGCTTTTCGTCAAAGCTTTCAAAGACCTTTTCGCACAGGCCGCTCTGCTGCGCCGCACGCTTGAGCAGCTCCTTGTCATAGAATGGGATTCCTAACTCTTTGGACAGCCGGATACCGATTTCCTTACCGCCGCTGCCGTACTGCCTGCCGATTGTGATGATGGTTTTTGTTGACATAGTGACCCCTCCTTTGCTTGCCTTTATTATAAATCCAAATCGCCGCAACGTCAATTACGGGAAGTTACAAAAAAGCGCGTGGAATTTTCTCCACGCGCCGTTTTGTATATTTATGGATTGAGGGCTTCCTCTTCCCTGCCCAAGCGGCGGTACATGGTCTTTTTTACCGCCCGCAGAATGTTTTCATACCCCGTGCAGCGGCAGAGATGGCCGGAGAGCAGCTTGCGCAGCTCCTCATCGCTGTACTCCTTCCCGGAGTTGAGAATCTCCGTTGCCGTCAGGATAAATCCGGGGGTGCAGAAGCCGCACTGGATGGCCGCTTCCTCCACAAAAGCCTGCTGGATGTCGCTGAGCTCTCCGTTGGGCCCCAAAAGCCCCTCCAGCGTCTGGATGTGCCTGCCGTCGGCCCACACCGCCAGATAGATGCAGGAGTTATAGGCCTCGCCGTCGATGAGTACGGTACAGGCGCCGCACTCCCCCACCTCGCAGCCCTTTTTCACAGAGGTCAGCCGGTAGTCACCCCGGAGCATGTCGGTGAGAGAGGCACGCACATCCACCATCTGCTCCACATCCCTGCCGTTGATGGTACAGCGCACCAGTTTAAACTGTCTCTCCATTACAGCTCACCTCCCGCAAGACGGATGGATTCCCGCATGCAGCGCTTTGCCGACTCCACGGCAATGTGCTCCCGGAAGGCCTTGGAGGCCCGCCAGCTGTCGCGGGGATGGATGTCCTCCAGCACCGCGCGGCTGAACTCCTCCACCATCTCCTCCGAAACCGCTCTGCCGTTGGCCTTGGCCTCGGCGCCGGGGCAGCGCATGGGCACCGGCCCGGCCACGCCGTAGGCGACGCGGGCGCGGAGCACGGTCTTTTTATCCTCGCTCAGGCGGACGTTGACACTGCACCCAAGGGTGGCGATGTCCATGGCGCTCCGCATGGCATACTTAATATAGTGGCCGACGGTATCCTGATAGCTGTCTTTTGGGACAAGGAGGGCCGTCTGAATCTCACCGGGGCGGATGTCCACCACCCCGGCCTTGATATAGAACTTTTCAATGGGGACGCGCCGCACCCCTTCGGGGCCGGTGAGCTCCACAATGGCCTCATAGGCGAGGAGCGTGGAGGCGGAGTCGGCTGAGGTCACGCCGTTGCAGGTGTTGCCGCCGATGGTGCCGATGTTCCGGATCTGGGGGCCGCCCACTTGATCCACCGCCTGGCCCAACACGTTGATGTACGTTTGGATCAGGGGATCCCGGGTGATGTGGGAAAAGCTGGTCAGGCTTCCGATGCGCAGCGTGCCGTCCGCCTCCAGGGTAACGCCCCGCAGCTCGTCGAGGCCGTAGATGGAGATCAGCTCCGCGCCGGCACGTTTCCCCTCCCGCATCTGCACCAGCACGTCGGAACCGCCGGCAATGATCTGGGCCTGGGGGTGCTCCTGGCGCAGCCGCACCGCGTCGGCCACACTCCGGGCCTCATACAGCGCTTTCATATCATACATGGCTCATCCCTCCTTCAATCGGTAATCAGCCCGGCCTCTTTGAACGCTTCAAACAGGATGTGGGGCGTGATGGGGCATCTGTCCACGGCCACGCCGGTGGCCTGCAAGACGGCGTTGCGGATGGCCGGGGCGCCGGAGCAGGCCGGCGGTTCGCCCAGGGACTTGGTGCCATAGGGCGAGGTGGGCTCCAGGTTCTCCACAAACCGGGCCTCCAGGTTCGGGTGGTCCATGCAGGTGGACAGCTTGTAGTCCAAGAGGTTGTTGTTCAGCGGCTTGCCCGTCCTGGCGTCAAACTTCAGCTCCTCACTGAGCCCATAGCCAATGGCCATGGACATGCCGCCGTGGACCTGGGCCTCGGCCAGGGCCGGGTTGATGAGCCGGCCGCAGTCGTGGACATTGACCATGTTCAGCAGTTTTACTTTACACATCGGGATGTCCACCTCCACCTCCGCTATGGAGCAGCCGAAGGAGTAGGCATTGGACTTGATCTGGGCGGTGGACTCCGCCGTGAGGTGCTGGCTGTTGGTGGTGGAGTACAGCGCCTCCGTGGCCAGCTCGCCTAAGGTCATCAGAACCCGTCCATCGCCCTTGCGGACGATCTTGCCGTCCACCAGATCCAGCGTGGCAGCCGGCATCCGGGTCAACTCATGGGCATAGTTCAAAATCCGCTCCCGCAGCAGCCGGCCGGTCTGAATGATGGAGAAGCCGCCGATGTAGGTCTGGCGGGAGGCGTAGGCGCCGGTGCCGAAAGGCGTCACATCCGTATCCTGGGAGGAGACCACATGGACATCCTCAAAGGGTACGCCCACCGCGTCGGCAACCATCTGGGTGTAGGCGGTGTCGCAGCCCTGCCCAATCTCCGTTTCGCCGGTCTGGAACTGGAGCGAGCCGTCCTGGTTGAGCACCATGCGGCAGGAAGAGGACTCCAGGGAGATGGGCCAGACGGCAGTGTTGTACCAGAACACGGCCAAGCCCACGCCCCTGCGGACCGGACCGGTCTGGTTCTGATAGTCCTTCCTCTTTTGCTGGTAGTCGATGACCTCCATGGCCCGGTCAAGGCACTGGTTGAAGGTATCATCATAGAGTTCGTTTTTGGAAAAGCCGTCCACATAGCCCACCGGCATCAGGTTCTTCCGGCGGAACTCCAGCGGGTCCATGCCGAGGCTTAAGCAGATGTCGTCGATGTGGCACTCGCCGGCAAACATGGCCTGGGGAATGCCATAGCCCCGCATGGCCCCTGCGGCGGGGCGGTTGGTGTACACAGACCAGCAGTCGCACTCCACATTGTCGCAGGGGTAGAGCTGCGGGAAGGCCCCCATGCCTTTGGCCACCACGCCGTGACCGTGGGAGGCGTAGGCGCCCTGGTTGGAAAACGCCTCAAACTTCCGGGCCACAATGGCACCGTCCGGCCGCACCCAGGAGATGATATGGGTGCGGATGGCGTGGCGCACACGGTTGGAGACAAAGGTTTCCTCCCGGGTGCACTCCAGTTTCACCAGCCGTCCTCCCACCTGGGTGGTGAGATAGGCACACAGCGGCTCATAGAGCGCGTCCTGCTTATTGCCGAATCCTCCGCCTATGTAGGGCTTCACAATGCGCACCTTGCCCCAGGGAAGGCCCAGGGCCTGGCCCACCACCCGGCGGACGATGTGGGGGATCTGGGTGGAGGTCACCACGGTGATCCGCCCGGCCTCCATGCTGGCAAAGCAGACGTGGTTTTCAATGTGGCAGTGCTGGACTGTGGGCGTATCGTACCAGCCCTCCACCTTGATGAGGCCCGGCTCCTGAAGGGCCTTCTCCAGATCGCCCCTGCGGATGCTGGTGTGGGCCAGGATGTTTCCGGGAAAGTCCTCCTGCACCTGAGGCGCACCCTCGGCCATGGCCTCCTGTGCATCCAGCACAAAGGGGTATTCCTCATACTCCACCTTAAGCGCCCGCACGCCCTGCATGGCGGCCACCTCATCCTCAGCCACCACCACGGCCACATCGTCGCCGTAGTAACGCACATGCCGGTTCAGCAGCAGCCGGTCCTCCACATCCTGATGGGCTGGGTCCGTGGACCAGGGGTGTCCCGCGGTGGGGAATTTATAGTTCGGCACGTCCAGGCAGGTAATCACCTTCACCACGCCGGGAATCTGTTCCGCCGCAGAGGTGTCCACAGACTTCACCAGGCCGTGGGCGATGGTGGAATGGAGGATCTTTGCGATCAGAGCGCTTTTGTCGCACAGGTCGTCGGTATATTTGGCCCGGCCGGCCGCCTTGTCGTAGGCGTCCACGCGGACCTTGCTCTGCCCTACACTTGTACTCATTTTATGGCCTCCTTTACCTGCTGCGCAAGTGCATGATTACGCAGGCTTATTTCTGCTATTTCTACAGATTATATCACAGGGTTCATTTTACATCATTATATTCTCAAAAGAACAGCGCTATTTTTCGCCTTGACCGGGAATGCTACCAACGGTATACTTTTTCCAGAAAGGAGTGGAGTCAATGGACCGGAAAATCGGATGCGTCCTCATGGCCGCGGGAAATGCCCGCCGCTTCGGCGACAACAAGCTCTATGCCCAAGTGGAGGGCAAAACCCTGCTGCGCCGGGCCATGGAGAGCATACCGGGACAGCTGTTCTCCACCGTCGCCGTGGTGACCCAATATCCGGAGGGAGAGGAGATGGCCAGGGAGTTCGGCTTTCTCTGTATCCGCAACGCCCACCCCGACTGGGGCATCAGCCACACCATCCGGCTGGGGCTGGAGGCCCTGTCCGGCTGTGACGCCGTCCTCTTTCAGGTGTCCGACCAGCCGCTGCTGCGGCGGAGCAGCATCGAGGCGCTGATCGGCCTGTGGCTGCAGCGGCCGGACCACATCGCGGCCCTGGGCCACGGCGGCGTCCGGGGCAACCCCTGCCTCTTCCCCGCCCGGTTCTTCCCGGAGCTGCTCTCCCTCTCAGAGGACCACGGCGGCAATATGGTGATCCGCGCCCACGAGGAGAGCCTCATCCTGTTGGAAGTGGCGGAGGAGGAGCTCCACGACGTGGACACGGTGGAGGCCCTGGCGGAGCTTCGGAAGAATTCGTGAACGCACCGCCCCGCGGGCAGAGCTGTTTCTTTTTTGCCAATGCGGGGACAGATGGCTGCCCGCGACGCAGTCTCCCCGGCCTTCAGCATTTTCTGAAACCGAGTTACTTCCTGCTGTAAGGGGTGTCCTCAAGAGGCAGGGCACTGCGCCGCTTCCCGTCATAGCGGTAATAGGCGTCGGCGATGGCCGGCGCCGTGGGGATGGAGGTGATCTCTCCAATGCCGATGGCTCCTCCTCCAACCTTCAGCCCATCCTTCTCCACCACAATGGCCTTGATCTGCGGGACCTGGTGGGCCCGGAAAAGTCCCAGGGTGCCGAATTTGGCAGTGGGCCTGCAGTCCGTTAGCGGATACTGCTCCGTCAGGGCAAACCCCATGGACATGACCACACCGCCCTCGATCTGGCCTTCCACCGAAAGGGGGTTCACCGCCCTGCCCACGTCGTGGGCCGCCACGATCTGACGGATGGTGCCGTCTTCGTTGAGTTCGCACATCTGGGTGGCATAGCCGTAGGCGATGTGGCTCACCGGATTGGGCACATCCGCTCCCAGCGGGTCGGTTTTCCCAAGGTATGTGCCCCGGAACTCCCTTCCCTCCAATTCTGTCAAGGATTTTTCCTTCATTGCGTTCAGCAGGCTCTCGCAGGCCCGGCGGCAGGCTTCTCCCGTAAAAAGAGTCTGGCGGGAGCCGGAGGTGGTGCCGGAATCCGGAGACTCATAGGTGTTTGCATGCTCGTAGACCACCTGCTCCGGCGGGATGGACAGCAATCCGCAGACGGTCTGAGTCAGCACCGTGCCCAGCCCCTGGCCAATGCAGGAGGCGCCAGCGTAGATGTGCACCTTCCCCTCCTGGACCGCAAGCCTGACCCGTCCGGTGTCCGGGATGCCCACGCCCACGCCGGCGTTTTTCATGGCGCAGGCCAGCCCCGCGTACTTGGCGCTGTCGTAATAGGGCTTGATGGCCTCCAGGGTCTCCACCAGTCCGGTGGATTCGTCCACGATCTGGCCGTTGGGCAGCTCCTGGCCGGGACGGATGGCGTTGCGGTAACGGATCTCCCAGGGGGAGATGCCCACAACATCCGCCATTTCATTGAGCAGGCTCTCAATGGCAAAGCAGGACTGGGTCACACCGAAGCCACGGAAGGCTCCGGCCGGAGGGTTGTTGGTGTAATAGGCGTAGCCGTCGATCTCAAAGTTCTGGTAGTTGTAGGGCCCGGCGGCATGGGTACAGGCCCGCTCCAGCACCGGCCCGCCCAAAGAGGCGTAGGCCCCGGTGTCGGCGATGATCTGGGCCGCCACGCCCTGGATGATGCCGTTTTCGTCGCATCCCAGCGCAAACTCCATGTCCATGGGGTGGCGCTTGGGGTGGATCAGAATGCTCTCTGCCCGGCTGAGCTTTACCTTCACCGGCCGCTTGGTGAGATAGGCCACCAGGGCGGCATGGTGCTGAACCGTCACGTCCTCTTTCCCGCCGAATCCGCCGCCCACCAGCATATTGCGGACCTTCACCTGATCTGGCCCAAGTCCCAGCATGCGCATGGTCTCCTGCTGGGTGTCATAGGTGCCCTGGTCACTGGAGAGGACCATGACCCCGTCCCCGTCGGGGTAGGCCACGGCGCATTCCGGCTCCAGAAAGGCATGTTCCGTATACGGGGTGTGGAACCGCCGGGTCAGCACGTGTTTGGATTTGGCAATGGCGAAGGCCGCGTTTCCCCGGTGGATGTGCCGGTGGGCCAGCAGGTTCCCGGTCCTGTGGACCAGGGGGGCGTTTTCCGCCCGGGCCTCCTCGGCGCTGCGCACACTCTCCAGCACCTCATAGTCCACTTGTACCAGCGCTTTGGCCTTCTCCAGCGTCTCACGGTCCTCCGCCGCCACAAGGGCGATGGCGTCGCCAAGGTAGTGGGTTGTATCCCCCACCGCAATCATGGTGTCCCAATCCTTCACCAAATGGCCCACCTTGTTGATGCCCGGCACGTCGGCGGCGGTGAAGACACCCACCACCCCGGGCAGTGCCCGGGCCTCCTCCGTGTGGATGGCCTTGACGATGGCCCGGGGATAAGCGGAACGGACCGCGCTGGCATAGATCATCCCATCCAAATAGACGTCGTCGGGATACTGGCCGGTGCCGGTGACCTTTTCCCGCACGTCGATGCGGGGCACCCGGGCGCCCACTTTCCACTCCTGGCTTTCCCGGGGCACCTCGCCGATCCGAAACACCTCCGCCGCCAGCAAAATGGCCTGAATGATCTTCACATACCCGGTACACCGGCAGATGTTGTTGCGGATGGCGTAGGCCACCTCTTCCTCCGTGGGGTCGGGGTTCATGTCCAACAGCGCCTTGGCGGAGATCACCATGCCCGGGATGCAGAAGCCGCACTGGACCGCGCCGGCCTTGCCGAACGCATAGGTATAGACCTCTTTTTCAAAATCCGACAACCCCTCCACGGTCACGATGGCCTTGCCTTCCAACTTGTCGGTCTGGGGGATGCAGGCCTTGGTGGCCTTCCCGTCGATCAGCACATGGCAGGTGCCGCAGGCACCCTCGCTGCACCCGTCCTTGACGGACGTCAAATGCAGTTCATCCCTCAGATAGCGCAGCAGCTTCTGATTTTTTTCCACGCTGACCACGCGGCCGTTCACGGTAAATGTTGCCATCGTCCATCTCCTTACCCAGCGGAGCGCTGTTCGTTATTTTTGCCAGATGCGGAGGCTCTCCTCCGCGCTCTTTTATCCAATTATACTATTCCTCACCGGGGACTGCAAGAGAAAATGCTTCCAATTTGTTTGGATTCATAAAAAACTTTTAGCCTTTTCCAGCTCCCATCCCACGATGAGGCTGCCCTGGGTCACGGTGATCTTTGCCTCTTCCGCCACAATGTGGTTGCTGACCCCCAGGGGGAACTCCGGCGTCAGCACCGCGTCCTTCAGCGGATACTGGACGCCCTCTTCCCCCACGCCGGTGGCAGGCGCCCCGAAACAAAAAACCGACAAAAGTCCCCACTCCGGCCCTCTGGGAATGGTCAGGGAGCTATTGCACAGGGCCGTGTAGACAAACGCGTCGTCATAGAGATACCCACGGGCCCCTCTGCCGTCCAAAAAGAGCAGCATCTGCAAATTGGACAGGGTGTGGTCCAGGCGTTTCCCTCCGGTCCCACCGTAAATGTAAAATACCTTACAGCCCTTATCCAAACCGATCTTTGCGGCCATCATGGTGTCCGTATCATCCTTTTCCACCGGAAGGCGCATCCGGTTGGGAAAATCCGGCGGCTCCGCCATGGAGTCAAAGTCCCCGATCAGCAGGTCCGGGCGGATTCCCTCCTTTTGGCAGGTCAGATACCCCGCGTCGGCGGCGATCACATAGTCGCCGGCCTCAGGGCGGCAGTATAGGCCGTAATTTGTCCCGGCCCCGAAAATAAAACAGGCGTTCATTCCATCCCTCCCTGCAGTTTTGTACAGTTTACCACAAGTCGTCCTCCTTGACAAATCCATTCGCCTTTGTTATAGTAAATGCGACAATTCCAAGGGGCGCTGGCGCAAGCCGGCTGAGATCGGGCGTATCGCCGCCCAGTCCCTCGAACCTGATCCGGGTAATGCCGGCGTAGGAATGCGATGATATTGTATGCTGACCGCATTGCGACGCCCCATGGCTCGCCATGCGGGATTTTTTTTACGGAATTGGACTCTATTCACGAAAGGATTGTCTCCCCATGCAAAATGCAAAGGTCAAATGCCTCTGCGAGGCCGCCATCATGCTGGCCCTGGCCCAGGTGCTCAGCTACATCAAGATTGAGCCCCTGCCCAGCGGCGGCTCCATCGACCTGGCCATGGTGCCCATCATCTTCTTCTGCTTCCGCTATGGCCTGGCCTGGGGCACCGGCGTTGGGTTCGTCTACGGGCTGATGCAGTATTTCCTGGGAAATGGCATTGCCATCTCCTGGACCACCATGATCGCCGATTATCTGGTGGCCTACACGCTCTTAGGTGCAGGCGCGGGATTCTTCCACGGGAAAAAAGGCGGCATCTATCTTGGCACCGTCATCGGCACCTTCCTGCGCTTTCTCTCCAGCTTTGTGGTGGGCGCCACGGTCTGGGCCGAATATATGCCGGAAGAATTTTTAGGCATGGCCATGACCAACGAGTGGGTCTACTCCTTCCTGTACAACATGACCTGGGCCCTGCCCGACGCCATCTTATGCGTCGTGGCGTTTGCGCTGCTGCAAAGACCGCTTCGCAAATACTTTGCCTGCGCGGACCTAAATCAGGCGTAATGGAGCCCCGCTCCGGAAGCAACCTTCCGGGGCGGGGTTTTTGATTTTTGCGCACGCCTCTCCTCTCCTGCTTGTCCCAAATTTCCCATGCGCTATTGACTTTTCCCTCCCGTTTCCTGTATAATTAAAAGCAATATAAGGAGTATGCCAAGTGACCAAACCCATTTGGGGCTGGCAAAGTTATATCTGAACATGCATTGTAATCGCCTTTGCCAGCGGAAGAGGCGGTTTTCTTTTACCAAGCGTAAATGGACCGTAAAGTCTCTCCCTTTCGTCTGCCGGCATTCCGCATAAAAATATTTGGCAAACCTGTTGAAAAGCAGGGACGCAATGCTATAGGGGCTAATCAAATTTGTATGCCAGCCAGCTGCCCACTTCCGGGATGGACCCGAGGCTTGCCAAATGATACTTGCGGCAAGCTCTTTTTTATGCGAGGTGATTCTATCGAACAATTTCAACATCCCTTCCCGCAGAAGAGAACAGAGGAAATGAAGAAAGGTGGAACAATTTTTATGAGGAAAAAGATGCTCAGCATATTCCTTGCCCTGTGTCTGGCGCTCTCCCTCCTGCCCACCGCCGTATTTGCGGAGGAGCCGGAAGCCCCGGCCGAGCCTGAAGAGGTTATGGAACCGGTGGAGGAGACCCAGGAGCCTGAGTCTGTCCTTGCAGAGGCCGGAGCGGCCTATCAGAGCGGACAGGACCAGCCGACCGAGGCCGCCAATGAGGCTAAAATTGGCGACAAGGAATTTGCCACGCTGAAAGAGGCCGTGGCTGCGGCCGAAGACGGCAACACCATTATCCTGCTGGCTGACGTCACTGCCACAACATCTGACAACAGTGTGGCGATCGATAAAGCAGTCACGCTCGAACTGGCTGGACACTCTCTGATTGCAAAAGAATATGGCTGGTATTCTTTGAAGGCAGAAATCACTGTGAAAAACGGCACCGTATCTTATGAGAAAAGCGACGGATTGTCAATCAGTGCTCCCGTAACGATAACGGACTGCACTTTGACAGGCTCCACAGGGTCCGCAGTAAAGCTTTCCTCCGGCGGTTCCCTGACCGCGAACAACTGTACCTTTGAAATGACAGGCAATGGCAGTGCAGCAATCAACGGTACAGCGGATCAGGTGCGCCTGAACAACTGTACCGTGAAAGGCGGCACCAGCACGTATGCCATCAATCTTGACTCCAATGACGTCCTGCTGAAGGACTGTACGATGAGCGGTGGAACATTCGAAACCATCTATGCCGCAGTTTCCAACGCCGGCGGCACCTTTACGGTAAACGGCGGCTCCATCACCGCAAACGCCGGAAAGCCAGCAGCTTCTATCACCTGGAATTCCAAGGGTACCCTTGTGATGACGGGCGGCGTAACTGTTGCAGGCTCTGTAAAAATGTATGGTAACCCAGACAACGCGGGCGGCCATATTCGTCTGGAAGGCGGCTATTACAATAGCGATACCACACTGGTCAGCAATAAGCCCGCCAATGTGGAGGTCACCGGCGGCTTCTATACCGCGAACAGCAACGTCACGGACTTTGTAAGGGCTCCCTACATGGTGGTTGCCAATACAGACACGGCCACCAAGGAAACATATCCCAAGGCTATCGCCGCTCCGGCAGAGGGCGCCGTGGCCTATGCCGCCGATGTGGAGGGCGGCACCTCCTATATGGACATCGACGTTGCAATCGCGCAGGCAGACGGTAAGCCCATCCTGCTGCTGGCGAACGTGACACTGGGCTCCCTGCCCGCAAACACGGTCATCAATGCGCAGAACAAGTCGGTGACCTACAACGGTTCTCTGGCCCAATTGGTGTCTACGGGCGCTGAACTGTCCAACGTGGGAACCCTGACCGTCAACGATGGAACCATCGGTGGCTTTACCATGGAGGGCAAGCAGATCACGGCCGGATTCGTGCCGGAAGCCCTGCGGGCCGTGGTTGTCAAGTACATCCCCGACAACTACAGCATCGGCGATCAGAGCAGCTCAAGCGGCAAGGTAGCCGCAACCAGCAGCTTTGGCGCCACAATCGGCAGAACAGGCTACGAAACTCTGGGCAACGCCCTGTCCGTGGCTTGCCGGAACGACACATCCTCCGGCCAGGTCAACGATGTGGTGGTTATGCAAAAGGATGAGGCTTCCTACTTTGAGGCCCTGTCTTACGCCACCTACACGCTGGACCTCAATGGCCATAAATTAGGCAGTCCTGACCCCAACCCCAATTCTTCTGAACCCAGCTACGGATTTGGCATCATTCCTGTAAAGCAGTCAGCCCTCTCCCCCAATTACGCCAACATTACGCTGACGGACAGTGCCACGGGCGGCGAAATCATCGGTTATGACTTCGGCGTGGTGCTGAACGGCGAAGTCCTCGGCGCCAAGCTGGTCTTGGACGGCGTTAAGGTCACGTCCACCGCTGGTGAAGGCGTCTACTTCCCCGGCCAGGAAAACAGCTCTCTGACCATCAAGAGCGGCACGGAAATTACCGGCTCCACCGGTCTTGGCATCAAGGGCGGCAACGTCATCATTGAGGACGGCGCAAAAATCACCGGAACCCGGGAAACCTCCGAGGTTCCCGACGCAGCTGTTTCCAGCGGCATCTCCGATCTGACCGGTGACGCCGTCTATGTGGAGTGCGGCTACAACTTCCCTCTGTCTCTGACTATTCAGGGCGGCTGCTTCTCCAGCAAGGCCGGCCAAATGGTCCGCATGCTGTTTGCTGAGAAGACTGAAGTGGAGGAAACCGTTTCCATCACCGGCGGCTACTTCTCCGCCAAGCCGGACAGTACGTACCTTGCAAAGAACTACTATGTCCAGCCCAGCGATCAGGAAGGCTACAGCTACATGGTCAGCAACAGCGCGGTGGCCCAGATCGGTGCCAACAAGTATGGCACCCTGGCCGAGGCAGTGGCTGCGGCTGAGGACAACGCCACCATCAAGCTGCTGAAGGATACGGATTCCGGAGACATGCTGAAAGTCGGGAAAAGCATGACCCTGGACCTTGGCGGCCACACGTTCACCTCTACCAACAGCAGCTATGCGGTGGCGGTGATTGGCGGCACTTTCACGGTGAAAAACGGCACCATTTCCAACACCTCTAAGGATGGAGTGGCGCTGTATGCCCAGCAGGCCACCGTCGTAGTGGAAAACGGGGCAAACATCCTGTCGAACGCTACCGCCATACAGGTGGGTAACTGCATCAAAGATAAGGCGGGCGTCTATTGGGGCGAGGCCATTGTCAGGCAGGGCGCCCATGTGAAGGGCGACGCAGGCGTTCTGGTGGCCGGCCCCTATCCGGTCGAATCCCTGCAACCCGGCGGAACTCTCTCCGCTGAGATGAGCAGCCGCTCCAAGCTGACCGTCACCGGCGGCACGATCGAGGGCGTATCCTACGGGATCACCGGAAACGGAACCTATCATGGGACGGAGATTACCGTGAGCGGCGGCACCGTCCGCCAGAGCGGAGCGGACGGCGGCGCCCTGTATCATCCCCAGAACGGCGTGCTGAACATCTCCGGGAATGCTGTTTTGGAAGGCGCCAGCGGCGTGCAGCTGTGCTCCGGTGAGGGCGTCATCGCCAATATCACCGGCGGCTCGATTTCTGCAACCGGAGAGGACCTGAGAGCCGGCAAGACCGGCGACGGATTCATCCCAGACGGCGCGGCCCTCTCTGTTGTCAACCGTAGCTATCCCGGCGGAGCTCCCAAGATGACTGTGTCCGGCGGCTATTTCTCCGCCAAAAACAATGCCTCCGTCCTGGCCTACACCTGGAGCGGCAATGCGGCCAGCCCGTGGGAGCAGGCCAACGAGTACCTCACCCTTTCCGGCGGACGGTTTACCTCCGATCCCACCGCCTACCTTGCCGCTGAATATCTGGCCGTGACCGAGGATTACACCACCGGCGGCATCACCTATCGGTATGCAGTGCAGGAAAAGAAGAACGATGTTGCAGTGGTCGTGGCTCCTCCTGATGTGAAAACCCCTGAAAACGCCAGCGATGATCTGATTGCCGTCGCTGAAGAGATGGCTGAGGCATCGAAATCCACTCCCGCCCCCAAAGGATTGGATACTGCCGCCAACAAGGTGGCTCAGAACACAAATCTGACCAGCTCGGACACCAGTGTCAAGAATGCTCTTGAAAAGGCGAATATTGATACCGCAAATAAAACCGTCACCATCGTGGTACAGCCCTATCTGGCTGTTGAGGTAGTGGATTGCGTCCAGGAGGGTGCGGAAGCCAAGCTGGAGCTGAATATCACCCCCATGTACAACACCGTGGCCACTACTGCAGAAAATCCGACAACGGCAAGCTCAATCGTCATAGGTACCAATGCCGCAGTAGTCGGCTCCGCCAAAACCATGACCGTCACCACCCCCGTAACCATCACCATCCCCCTGCCCGATGGCTTTGCCACGGAGAATCTGAAGGTCCAGCACACCAAGTCCAACGGCAGCGTTTACTATTACCAGGCTGTTGTTGAAGGCGAAACTTCCAAGACTGCAGCCTTCACCGTGACCCACGGCTTCAGTAAATTCGTCCTGAAGGCCGACAATCGTACTGCAACCGTCACCTTTAAGAACGGTGAAACCATTGTGGCTGAAAACCAGTCCTTCACGTCCCTCAATGTGGGCGACACGCTGCCCACCGCCACCAAGAGCGGCTACAGCTTCAGCGGTTGGACCTTTGAGGGCATCTCCGGCACCTATAAGACCCTGACCGACGATCTGCTGGATGCTTTGGACGGAAAGACTGTCACCGCGACCGCTAAGTTCTCCTCCAACTCCGGCGGCGGTGGCGGAGGCGGCGGCGGCTCCTCTGTCGTCACACCTCCCACCGGCTGGAAGAACCCCTTCACCGATGTGGATGAAAACGACTGGTGCTATGACGCTGTAAAGTACGCGGTGGAGAAGGGCCTGTTCAACGGCACCACCGACACCACCTTCAGCCCCGACGCCACCATGACCCGCGGCATGCTGGTCACCGTGCTCTACCGCCTGGAGGGCTCCCCCGCTGTCGCGGCGTCTGCCTCCTTCAGTGATGTGGCCGCTGACAGCTACTGCGCCAAGGCTGTGGCCTGGGCCAGCGCCAACAGCATCGTCAACGGCTTCACCGAAGACACCTTCGCTCCCAACAGCAACATCACCCGGGAGCAGATGGCCGCCATCCTGTACCGCTATGCGCAGTACAAGGGTATGAACGCCGTAACCCTGGAAGAGAACCTGACCGCCTTCCCCGATGCCGACGACATCTCCGCTTACGCCGTCTCCGCCATGAACTGGGCGGTGGGCAAGCAGCTGATCACCGGCAAGGCCGACGGCACCCTGGCTCCCAAGGGCAACGCGACCCGCGCCCAGGTGGCTACCATCCTGATGCGCTATTGCGAAACCGTGGCAAAATAACAAGCCCAAAAGAGACCGGAGCTTTCGCTCCGGTCTCTTTTTAGTTGGAGCTAAAAATCCTCCACCACTTTGGTGCGGATTACCTGAGAAATATTCCAGTTCCCTAAAATGTAGATCGTATTCATGGCTCCGGCTCTGGCGTTGACATAGAAGGACACCAGCGGATCCACAGAGCCGTAACCCGGCAGGTAGAAGCCCGCCATGGCCAGGGGCATATCCTCCACAGTCTGGATGTCATCATACATCCGATTGAGTGAGTACGGAGTTTGAGCAATATAAAAATCATACTCCTTGGGCCGCGCCTGACGCCAAACCGTCACTTCTTTGTAGCGCACATCTGTAAAGACCACCCGGCCGTCCGCCAGTACTACGTCAAAGGCCGGGCTGTTGTAGACCAGGTTGACCGCACGGATACAGGCCCGGTTTGCCGGCCGGTTGTAGCAGGGTTTATCCGACACCCGCACCAAATCCAGCACTCCGCCTGAGCGCACAATGGCCAAGGTAATCACCTCGCTGGCGCTCATGGGTATGCTGCTCTGATAGAGCACTGTCCGGGGGGAGCGGACGCTGTAGATGGTGACCGTGCGGAATCCGTCGATCACATTGAAATAATTGCCAAGATTTCCAAACGCCAGGTTGTTGGCTACGATTCTTGACCCAACCGCCACCCGGACAGGCTCCCCATCCGCTACAGCGTTGAGAAAACGCACCGTCGCATATCCTGGGTATTCCGGCCGGACGCCGGGCATGGGCATCCCCACGATGGGCGGCAGGGGGATCACCGGTGTCTGATCCGGGTTTGCCACAGGAGGCTGGTCTACGATGGGCGGCAGAGGGATCACCGGCGTCTGATCCGGGTTTGCCACAGGAGGCTGGTCTACGATGGGCGGCAGGGGGATCACCGGCGTCTGATCCGGGTTTGCCACAGGAGGCTGGTCTACGATGGGCGGCAGGGGGATCACCGGCGTCTGATCCGGGTTTGCCACAGGAGGCTGGTCTACGATGGGCGGCAGAGGGATCACCGGTGTATCTCCCCCATCCGGCACGACAGGCGGTAAGGGAACAACGGGGGTGTTTTCCGGCAGGGGCGTTGCCGGCACATCCCGGAGATCATTTTCTGTTGGCATGGAGTGAAGCTCCTTTCAAATGATTGCGCGCAGTTTCATTGCGCGCCTGGTTCATTGTATGCCCTGAAGCTTCTGTTTGCCTGTCACAGGTCTCTCCTTCATTGATAAAAATGTCGATTTTTAGGTATAACCCGCATCCAGCCGTCCATACTATTACTGTGCGTTTTCCGAAGGAGCAGACGCTCCGTCAGAGAGCATAAGGAGGGATTCTTTTGAGCCAGGCAACATTGTATACGCTCAACTGCACAAACTGCATTTTTCTGGAGAAGCTGTTGGATAAAAGCGGCATTCCCTACGAGAAATGTACGGATGCAAAAGCCATGCGCAAGCTGGGCTTCACCACCGTGCCGGTTCTGGAGGCCGACGGCCGTCGGATGTTCTATCCGGAAGCGGTGGAGTGGGTCAATCAGCAGAGCAAAGAAGAGGCCTGATCCCAGATGGGATCGGGTCTCTTTTACAATCCCTACTTCCCTCTCTGTTCGTCCAATATCTCCTCCTGAAAAAGGGAAACCAGCAGCCGTACAGTCATCCGCTCCGCCTCTCCCAACGCCTTTCTCATCCGCCCGGCCTCCTGCTCACCGAGCCTGTCCGATGCGGACCTTGCGGATACCGCATCAATCCCCTCTTTGCATTGCGCGATGTAATCCAGGCAAAACGCCAGCTGTAAAAGGTCTGGTTCGTCCATGGCCCCCCTGCCCTTCCCCACAGGCCATACAGCGGGCCTGCCGTGCCGCTTCAGTGTTTCCTGCACCAGGCAGAGAATCTGCCGTAGACAGGCCATGGTGGCCGCATTTGGGCTCCCCGTCCCTTCCAGCTGTATTGCTTTTATGTCTGCCGTGTCAATTCTCCTCTCTCCCATTGTATCTTCCGCCGCAGTGCCCATCGGCTGATCCGGCAATTTGCGCACTGCACATCAGGGCGATCTCTTCTTCGTACATAAGTTCGTTCGTTTTAAATGAACTATTATGGCAACAAAATATTGTCAATGGGGACGCCATACAATTGGCACAGCCGCACCAGGGTCGTGGCCTTCAGCGGAACCTTTCCCCGCTCCCAGTTTGCAACCGATTCTGTTGAGACTCCAAGCTCCGCAGCAACGTCAGACTGGTTCAGATTGGCGTTGATCCGCGCCGCCCTGAGCGTAATCTTGTACTCCATCTCACGCACCTCCGTTCGTTTTAATTGAACTTATCATACGACAACCGACCATATCTGTCAAGCAGATGTTTAAATTAAACTGAACATTTTTGGATTTCTATTGCAATTTGTTCAGTTTTCATGTAGAATGCATATGAAACGGGGTGATAGAATTGACAGAGCGGGAAATGTGTGTGATCTTCGCAAAAAACCTCAACCAAGTAATGGCGGAAAGAGCGATCAAACAGATCGACATTGTTAAGCAGCTCCATGTCGCCAAAGGCACGGTGTCCGCCTGGTGCACGGGGCAAAACATTCCCCGGACGGACAAGCTCAGCGAGCTGCTCCAGCTTCTGCATGTAGAGCTCTCCGACCTGCTTTTGGAAAAGCCCCAAAAGGACGATCAAAAGGCGGAACTCTTGCTGTCCTTTGACGCCCTCTCCCCGGATGCACAAAAGGAGGTCCTGGCCTTTATCGCCTTCAAAAAGGCACAGGAGCCGCCCAAACCCGTCTGCCGTTCCCGCTCCGCCGGGAAGCGAATCCCCTTCCCTCAGGGATACGATGTCCCCATTGTCGCCCGGGGCGGCCCAGTGGGTCAGATTTCTCCGGATGCAGCGCGCATCCTGGAGTTGAAGGCCAAAGAAACAGATGAAGAGCCTTGAGTTCTGCAAAGCACTTCAGAGGAGTTGCTTTACATGAGTTCCTACGGAAAGTACACCGATGCCAGAGATGCCAGTTGGCAGTGTCTCATCGACTGCCAAATCTCTTCTCTGCCGGTGCAGGTCAATGAACTGGGAAACCGCCTGGGGATCCGTCTCTACAAATATACAGTCAACCGGGAACCGATCATTGAAGCGGGCCTTGGAGCATATCTGGCCGCAGACGGCTTTTCACTTCAGGCGCCTTCCGGACAGTTGATGGTCTTTTTCAACGACCGCTGCAGCCATCACCGAACCCGCTTTACCGTGGCCCACGAGTACGGCCATATCCTGTTGGGGCACACGGGAAATAATGTCTGTCCACAAGGCGCGCTTCTGTCCTCTGCGGACCCGAAAAAGGAGCGGGATGCCAATGTATTTGCCTCCCGCCTTTTGGCACCCGCCTGTGTACTATGGGGCTGCGGCGCAAAGACGGCAGAGGAAATCGCCAGCTTGTGTGACATCTCTGAGGATGCCGCGCAGGTACGAGCGCAGCGAATGCGGCTGCTGCGCCGTCGAAACGCCTGGCTGCGCTCTCCTTTGGAGCGCAGTGTCTTCACCCAATTCCAGCCCTATATCGAGGCCAATAAGTTCTGACAACTGAATAAACTTCAAAACAGGAGCGGTTTCGGAATATTCCGAAACCGCTCCTTAATCATAAATTCTAAAGCTCCGTGTCTTTCTCAGTCCGTTTTGCAGTGCCCTATTGGGATGTAAATCAGCAGATTATGTTTGGTAAAAGCAATCATATAGCTTTATTTCATCTGTATAAACAATTTCCCAGAATACGTATTTATTGCTATAATCCATAGTTGGAACTGGTTGGTTCCAAAATATACCAACACGGAGGAAAATATGAAAAAAAAAGTTTTGGCATTGCTCATGTTTGGGATGATGGCTCTGAGCCTGGCCGCATGCGGGGCAGGCGGATCGTCTTCAGGCAGTTCGGCCGGCGGCGCATCCGGGAGTTCTTCAGGGGAAATTGAGATCGGGACAGTAGTGGTTGGCATCGATGGCACCTACCCGCCGTTTAATTATATGGATGACAATGGAGAGCCCACTGGCTTTGAGATAGAAATGATCCAGGAAATTGGTGAGCGTGCAGGGCTCGAAATCGAATTTAAAGCAGTTCCCTGGGACGGTGTTTTCGGTCAGATTGAGTCTGGTAAGATTGATACATATGCCTGCTGCATTTTCCCAAATGAGGAGCGGCAGGAAAAGTACCTTTTTTCGAGAGAGTACATTTACGATGAAAACCGTTTCATTGTGAGAACGGGCGACGGAAGCCTCTACAAAACCTACAAGGATCTGGAGGGTCACAAGATCGGTGTCGCTGGAGGCGGCAACTCTATTCTGGCATTGGAGAATCTGCAAAAAGATCAGAACCTGGATTTTGAAATCGTGGCCTACAACAATGAAAACTATGTCAATGATCTTGCCTTAGGACGACTGGATATCATCTACAAATCTCCGGTATCAGCATTTGTCGAGGCAAAATCCCTGGGTGTGGGATTTGAGGTGGCAGAGTGCCCGACAGTGGAAAGCGCATCCTGTGCACTGCCCTGGAGAAAAGATGACGCCCGTTCTGCAAAAATCTGCGAGCTGTTCTCCAAGGCAACACAGGAAATGCTTGACGACGGGGCCATGAAGGAGCTCAGTGAAAAGTGGCTTGAGATGGATTTGGCCGCATATGAGCCGTTAATCTAACAGGGACTACAAAAAGAGTGTTCGTTTCAGGATAACGGGCACTCTTTTAGTTCCAACACAGGAGAAAGTGAACATGAATATTGATTTACTCTATGCGTTGAAAAAGTTGCCCCTTATTTTATCGTATATCCATGTAACGCTGTGGATTTCAATTTGCTCAATGGCGGCGACGCTTGTCTTTTCTCTTCTTATTACAATCATCCGCTACTATAAAATCAGAGTACTGACGCCCATTGCAAATGCCTATATTGATCTTTTTCGAGGCACTCCCCTGCTGACTCAAATGTTCTTTATTTATTACGGTCTGGCGCAGATCATCCCGCTGTTCAGGGAGATGCAGCCGATTACGGCCGCAATTTTGGTACTGGCCTTGAACGCCTCCGCCTACACGACGGAAAATATGCGCTCCGCGTTGGAATCTGTACCCAGAGGGCAGACAGAAGCAGGCCTCGCCGTCGGTATGACGGACTTACAAGTTATGTGGCACATCATCCTTCCCCAGGCGACAAAGGTGGCCGTTCCGGTTTTGGCAAATGATTTCATCGCGCTGCTGAAAAATTCCTCCATGGCATTTACCTTGGGAGTCCGGGAAATTATGGGGGAGGCGTCACTGGTTGGAAATGCCGGATTCAGGTTTTTTGAGGCATATCTGGACGCGTTTGTGATCTACTTCTGCCTTTCCAAGGTGATCGGTCTGGGGCAGAAGTATTTGGAAAAACGGTTCAGCATACAGGGGAGGAAAGCATGATCAGTGTAAAGGGACTGAAGAAAAGCTTTGGTGATCTCGAGGTCTTGAAAGGCATCGATCTGGAGATCGAGGAGGGCGAGGTAGCGGCAATCATCGGTCCGTCCGGAACCGGAAAGTCGACGCTGCTTCGCTGCCTGAATTTCCTGGAGATACCGGACCAGGGAGTGATTCGCATCGGCAATGTGGAAATCGATGCGGAAAAGTATCACAGGAAAGACGTTTATCAGCTCAGAAAACAAAGCGCGATGATTTTTCAGGATTTCTGTCTGTTCCGCAATAAGACCATCTTGGACAACGTTGCACTGGCCCCGGAGATCGTGCAGAAAAAAAGCAAGGACGAAATGCGCAGGGAAGCCATGCAGATTTTGGAAAAAGTGGGATTGGCCGATAAGGCTGAATCGTATCCCTCTACTCTCTCAGGCGGACAGCAGCAGAGAGTGGCAATCGGTCGGGCAATGGCGCTAAAGCCCAACGTTCTGCTTTTGGATGAGCCCACAAGCGCTCTGGATCCGTATCTGGTAGGAGAGGTACTGGGCGTCATCAAGGATATTGTCCGGGAGCATAACACAACCATGGTAATTGTAACCCATGAGATGGGGTTCGCCCGGGAAGTGGCTGACCGGATCATCTACATGGACCAGGGGCACATTGTGGAAGAGGGCTCCCCCAAGCAAATATTCACAGATGCCAAAGAAGAAAAAACAAAACAGTTTTTGGCATACTGCAAGGATGTGAAATAGAAAATGGACAAGCGTTACGATTTTGATGAGCCTGTAAACCGAATTGGGAGCGATTCTTATAAATGGGATGTGGAGGGCAAAGGTGGAGAGCTGATCCCGCTGGGTGTCGCGGATACCGACTTTAAGGCGCCAGACCCGGTGATACGGGCAGTCCGCCAAAAAGCCGAATTCGGTGTCTATGCATACGGCGCATTTCCCCGTAAACGGTTTCAGTCGGCGGTGGCGGGATGGTATGAAAAGCGGCACGGTCTTGTGCTTGACCCTGCAGTGATCCGGCCGGCCCAGGGGATTATGCCTGGCGCTTTGTGGATGCTGCTTCTTGCTTTGACCTCTCCCGGGGACACCGTTCTCATTCAGGAACCGGTCTATCACAATTTCCGGATCATAACGGAAAACATGGACCGCAAGGTCATCAGCAGCGATCTACAGCTCCAAGCCGGGAGATACGGGATCAACTGGAGCGATCTGGAGGAGAAAGCAAAGCGCCCGGAGGTACGCGCACTGCTAATTTGTAATCCCCACAATCCAGTGGGGAGAGTTTGGACTGAGGTGGAGCTGTCCAGGCTCTGCAATATCTGCAAAGAGAATCAAGTCCTACTGGTCAGCGATGAGATACACGGCGATATCACCTATGGGGATCATAAATTTCTACCCATCTTATCGATTCCCGGAGCAGACGACTATGCCATTGTCATGAGCGGCCCCGGTAAAACGTTCAACCTGGCCGGCTTTTATTCCGCATATGTGTTGCTCCCCAATCCTGAACTCCGGAAGGCCTACGACCGGGTTTACAATCAGTTTCATTTTGATTATAATTTTATGGGAACCGAGGCGCTCATAGCTGCCTATACGGAGTGCGAGGACTATGTGGACCAGGAAACCAACTATTTGTGGGAAAACATCCGGACAATAAGGGATTTCCTGAGTGAGGTCATGCCGGAGATTAAGCTGATAGAGCCGGAGGGCACCTACCTTCTGTGGCTGGACTGCCGGGCCTGGGGGCTGACGCAGGAAGAGCTTCTGAACCTGTTCACCGGCTGGGGCGTGCGTCTTAATGATGGCAGTATGTACGGAGCGGCCGGAAAGGGCTTTTTAAGAATCAACATTGCAACACAAAAAGCCACTTTACTGCAGGCGTTGGAACGAATCCAGAACGGATACAAAGCGTGGAGAACATAAAAAACGGGAGGGTGCAATATCATGTTTCAATGTGCAAAATGTGGCGCGCAGGGATGTACGCAGGGGGATCTGAGCAAAACCTTGGCGGTATGTCCCAGCCTGTCAAAAGAACTCCAGGAGAAATGCGGACAAGCGTTTCAGGAAGAAGAAAACTATCAAATCGCGCACAATGCCGCTCTGGTCGAGGCGGAGGGATATGGAAAGAAGACACGAATTGAGGAAATTTTGGACTTTATTGAAAAAATGCAATACCGAAAAATCGGGTTGCTTTTTTGCATGGGTCTGATACGTGAAGCCAATGAAGTCCAGAAAATCTTGGAGCATCGCGGATTGGAGGTTGTGTCCGTCATATGCAAAAATGGCGCCTTCCCCAAGAGCTTTGTAGGGATCAGCGATGATCAAAAGATTGTCGGGTGCAGTGATGAGATCATGTGCAATCCAATTGGGCAGGCCATGGCGATGAATGCTGAGGGGACTGACTTCAATCTCCTTTTAGGACTTTGTGTGGGCCACGATACACTGGCACTCAAGTATCTTGAAGCGCCTGTCACCATTTTGGCGGTCAAGGACCGGGTCACCGGGCACAATCCGTTGGCGCCCATTTATCTGGCGCAGGGCTATTACCATGACAAGCTCTATAAATAATTTGCCCTTCTTGTGAAAAAGAAAGCTGGCTGGAGTGTTTCCCTCCGGCTTTCTTTTTAAATGGAACGCCACACTTCTTGCTCTTTTACATCATTTTGCGCCAATAAAAATAAAAATCCCCGGAATCGTAATGATTCCGGGGATTTCCCGTGGCAGCGGGTGAAGGATTCGAACCCTCACAAACGGAGTCAGAGTCCGGTGTGCTACCATTACACAAACCCGCTGTATTCACGCCACGAACAGATTATATTATACTCGTTATTTCCGATTTGTCAATAGAAAATTACTGCAATTCCCAAATTTTTTCCACGATACCATGGATCTCCCCGCATAACCGACAGCATGCGGCAAAGGCTAACTTCGGGGTGATCGCAAATGGAAAAGCACCGACCAAAGGACCTGCCCGCTCTGCGCCTTGATCCGGAAGAACGGTTGTGCCCGGCCTTTGACAGCGTCAGCATTGCCCTGTTCCCTGTGGCGGACCGCGAAGAGATGGGGTTTCGCGTTCTGGACAATTTCTGCGAAGAGCACATTATGTAAAAAAGGGGCAGCCTTACCGAGGCTGCCCCCTCTTTTCATATTCGTCTAAGAAGGAGTGGAGCACTCCGCCGGCCTTATAGCCTACCATGGTGTCCAACTGCACGCCGTGGATGGCCTGAAAAATGCTTTTTTCCACATTGGGGTTGATTTTACGCAGGCGGGAAATCAGTTCCTTCATCTCCTGGCGCTTGGAATTGCTGGCACCGTCCTCCTCCACGGTCCGGTTCTCTGTCAGCCGGCAGGCACACTGGATGAACTCCAGATGGTTGTAATTCTTCCAGGCAATGATGTCCTCCTCATGAACGCAGTACAGCGGCCGGATCAGTTCCATGCCTGGAAAGTTCTTGCTGTGGAGCTTGGGCAGCATAGCCTGGATTTGGGAACCGTACAGCAGCCCCATCAGCGTGGTTTCGATCACGTCATTGAAATGGTGGCCCAGGGCGATCTTGTTGCAGCCCAACTCCCTGGCCCGGCTGTAGAGCGTCCCGCGGCGCATCCTGGCGCAGAGGTAGCAGGGGTTTTTTTCCACCACGGCGGTCACGTCAAAAATATCACTTTCAAAAATGGTGACGGGGATATCCAGCAGCTTGGCGTTGGATTCGATCTGCTCCCGGTTCTCTCTCCGGTAGCCCGGGTCCATCACCAGGAAGGCCAGTTCAAAGGGCGCCACCGTATGGTTTTGCAGCTCCTGCATCAGCTTTGCCAGCAGCATGGAGTCCTTGCCTCCGGAGATACACACGGCAATCCGGTCGCCCGGAGAAATGAGCTCATAGCGCTTGACCGCCGCGATAAAGGGGTTCCACAGCACCCTTCTATATTTCTTGATGATGCTGCGCTGGGCGGTCTCCGCCGCCGTCAGGTCCCGGGCCATGGCCTTCCTCCTCTTTTACATCCAGATGGCAAACAGCTTCAGCACCGTCTCCATCGTCTTACGGTACCAGGGGCGCTTATCCCAGTCCTCCTGGGTATACTGGGCGCTGGCCTGTACAATGTTGTCCATATCCTCAAAAATCTCTTCCACCGCCGGCATGTCATAAATCAGGACACCGCACTCATAGTGGAGCTGGAAGCTGCGGTAATCCATGTTGATGGACCCCACCAGCGCAACCTCCCGGTCCACCATCACAGTCTTGGAGTGGAGGAAACCCGGTGAGTATTTATAAATCTTCACCCCGTGGGCCATCAGCTGGCCATAGTAGGTCTCTGCCACCAGGTAGGTAAACTTGTGATCCGGAATGGCCGGAACCATCAGCCGCACATCCACCCCTCCGTCCCCGGCAATACACAGCGCCTTGACCATGGACTCCTCAATGGCCAGATAAGGCGTGGTCATATAGAGGAAACGCCGGGCGTTGGAGATCAGCTGCAGATAAGTCTCCTCGGCCGGGTTATCCGGATTGTTCATGGGCCCGTCACAGACGCACTGGCAAAATCCACTGCCCTGGACGGTGGATTCCGGGCGGTAGTAGTCGTGCTCATTATCCAGTGTGCCGCCCAGCATCTCCCACATATGGGCAAATTGGGAGGCAAGGCCCCAGGCGCCCTCCCCTCTCAGGCAGATGCCGGTGTCCTTCCAGTGGCCCAAGCGGTTGATGATGTTGGCGTATTCATCGGCGATGTTCAGCCCGCCGGTATAAGCGCTGCTGCCGTCTATGACAGCGATTTTCCGGTGATCCCGGTAGTTGAAATACAGGCGGTTGACGTATTTGTGGACCGGATTGAAAATCTGAACCTGAATGCCCGCGTCCTGGATCTGCTGGAGCATGGCGTCGGACAACCGGGTGATGTTCCCGAAATCGTCAAAGATGATTTTGATCTCCACCCCTGCCGCAGAACGCTGGCGGAGCACTTCAAATATCCGATCCCAGAGCTTCCCCTCCGCCAGGATATAGTATTCCAGGAAGATATAATTCTGGGCCTTTTCCATGGTGGTGATCAAATCCGCGAAGAAGTCAGCGCCTTCCCGAAAATAGCGGACCTCCGTGTTGCGGTAGAGGAGAAACCCCCTCTTTTCCAAATAAGTGGCCAGCCGCTCCCAGGTGGGAAGGGTTTTGGACAGGCGGACGATATTGTTGCTGCTCTCCATACGGGCGCTCTGGCGCTCCACCGGCAAGGGCACATATTTGAGGCTCAGCTGCTTTGCCTGGTGGGTGCCGCCCCAGAGGACATAGAGGATCATGCCCGCCACAGGCACAGCCAGGATCAGTAAAATCCAGCTGATCTTATAGGAGGGGCTCCCGCCCCGGTTCAGCACCCCCACCGCACAGATCAGGGCGATCAGCTCCATGGCCAGATAGATCACTGTGGAGTAGCGCTTGGTGGCAAAAGCCAGCCCCAGGACCACGGCAATCTGCAGCAGCAGCGTGAGGCAGACCATCAGAATCCGCAGCGCGGCGGAGATATGGCGCTCCACCCTTTGCCGCTTGTTTCCTTTTTTTACGACTCCGTCTGCTTTTTTCATTCCGGATCCGCCCCCTTTTCCCTGATTTCACTCACGTCAAAACTCACATTGCTTTGTGCTATTATATAATAGGATGCCGCTGAGGCGCAACCTTCATTCCGACAAATGTACTCTGGTTCAGTCTATCCGCCTTGGCAAATTTTAACCCAAGCAACGATATGGCCCGCCCTGAACAGGGACAGCCGCCCTCCCGTAGTCCGGGAAGACGGCTGCTTTTTATCCATTTTGCTGCAGCAGGTTTTGCTTAATTCCGAACAGGCGCGGAGACAGGTCCACATAGAAGGTGTGAGGATTGTCAAAACGGCGCACTTCCTCCCACAGCGTGTCCACTTGCTGGGCACAGTAGGTGCGTATATCCTCCAACTTGGGCAGGTCGTAGACCAGCTCTCCCTTCCGGAACACCTGTACCTGAAGCGGACGGGCCTCATAGTTCATCACGGTTTTCTTCTTCCAGGTGGCGTTGGGGTCGAACAGCAGCAGCGGCTTGGTGTCATCCACCACTTCATCGTGGACGCAGATGTAGTCGGCGATGGCCTTTCCGGTGCAGCGGTTGAACAGCCGGTAGGTCTTTTTGAAGTGGGGATTGGTGATCTTGCCCACGTTTTCGCTGACCTTGATCTTCGGAATGATGTTCCCCTGCTCATCCTCAATGGCAGCCAGCTTGTAGACGCCGCCGAACACCGGCTCGCTGCGGGCGGTGATCATCCGCTCGCCCACGCCGAACTGGTCGATCTTGGCATCCTGAAGCAGCAGATCCTGGATCAGATACTCATCTAAGGAGTTGGATACTGTGATGGTGCACTCCGTCCAGCCCGCCTCATCCAGCATCTGGCGGGCCTTGCGGGTCAGATAGGCCATATCGCCGGAGTCCAGACGGATGCCGCACTTGGTAATCCCCATGGGCTTGAGTACGTCGTTGAACGCCCGGATGGCGTCGGGGATGCCGGACTTGAGGGTGTTGTAGGTATCCACCAGCAGCACCACATTATGGGGATAAATCTCACAGTAGGTCTTGAAGGCCTCGTACTGGCTGTCAAACATCTGCACCCAGGCGTGGGCCATGGTACCGCCGGCAGGGACGCCGAACAGCTCATCAGAGATGGTGCAGGCCGTACCGCCGCAGCCGCCGATATAGGCGGCTCTGGCGCCGGTGACAGCGCCGTCCGCGCCCTGGGCCCTGCGGGAGCCGAACTCCAGCACTGTACGGCCGCGGGCAGCCCGGACAATGCGGTTTGCCTTGGTGGCAATCAGGCTCTGGTGGTTGATGGCCAGCAGGGTGAACGTCTCAATCAACTGGGCCTCAATGGCCGGCGCCCGCACAGTGACAATGGGCTCCTGGGGGAAGATGGGCGTTCCCTCCGGCACGGCATAGATGTCGCCGGTAAAATGGAAGTGGCGCAGATACTCCAAAAACTCTTCAGAAAAGAGATTCTTCCCTCTGAGGTACTGGATGTCCTCCTCAGAGAAATGCAGGTCCTGGATGTATTCCACCAGCTGTTCCAGCCCGGCCGCTATGGCAAAGCCGCCGCCGTCGGGCACATTGCGGAAAAATACGTCAAAATAGGTGATGCGGTCCTTTAAGCCGTTTTGAAAATATCCGTTGCCCATGGTCAGCTCATAAAAGTCACAGAGCATAGTCATGTTCAGCTTCTCGTCGGTTTTCATTTCCCGTCCCTCAGATTTCTCATGTATTGCCCTTTTGCAGGGCTCCATTCAGAGTATAGTCCATCTTTTGCACAAAATCAATCATTCTTTGCCAATAATTTATCAAATAACATTGACTTTACTGGTGAAGTCGCCTATTCTTAGGGAGGACAATTCTTCCATGGGGCAAGACCCCGGAAAGGAACCGGAATGAGTGTGATTTTGGGAATCGACATCGGAGGCTCCACCACCAAGATCGTGGGACTCCGGCAGGATGGAACGGTACTGTCCATGCTCCGTGTACGGGCGGAAGACCAACTGACCTCCCTCTATGGCGCGTTGGGCAATTACTTAAAAAGCAATCAGCTGAGTCTTCAGGACGTATCCCACATTGCCCTCACCGGCGTGGGTGCCTCCTATGTGGACGGCAATATCTACGGAATCCCCACCCGGGCGGTCAGTGAATTTACGGCCTGCGGCCTGGGTGCTCTGGCGCTGTCCGGCCAGGAGTCCGCCCTTGTGGTGTCCATGGGCACCGGAACCGCCTTCATCTGCGCCAATCGGACAGGGGAAGTCCGTCACATCGGCGGAAGCGGCATTGGCGGCGGCACCTTGGGCGGACTGTGCCACAAGTTAGTGGGCATGGAACGCTTTGGGCAGATCAAAAAGCTTGCCCAGGACGGCGATTTAGGCAAGGTGGACCTGACCATACAGGATATCTCCCGGGACGCCGAGTCCTCTCTCCACCCGGACATGACGGCTGCCAATTTTGGCAACCTGGCGGAGGACGCCACACCCGCGGATTTGGCGGCAGGCGCGGTGAACCTGGTGCTCCAGGCCATCGGCACCATGTCCATGCTGGCCTGTACCGGCTGCGGCACCCGCACGGTGATCCTGACCGGCTCCATGACCACCCTTCCCCAGGTGGAGCCGACTTTCCAGATTTTCCACCGGCTCTATGACATCCGCTACATCATCCCGGAAAACGCCACATTTGCCACAGCCATTGGCGCCGGGCTTTGCAGCATAGAAAGTAACATCGCCGCGGCAGGAAAAGGAACTTTATGAAAGAGAACAAATACGACGACCCTCAGTTTTTTGAAAAGTACAGCCATATGACCCGCTCCACCCAAGGCCTCAGCGGCGCCGGCGAATGGCCTGCGCTGCAAAAACTGTTGCCGGACTTCTCCGGCAAGCGGGTCCTGGACCTGGGCTGCGGCTACGGCTGGCACTGCACCTACACTGCGGACCGGGGCGCCGGTTCTGTATTGGGCATCGACCTCTCGGAGCGGATGTTGGAAGTGGCCCGGGAAAAAAATGCCTCTCCGGCAGTCACCTACCGCCGGGCGGCCATGGAGGACCTGGACTTCCCTGCCGGGAGCTTCGATGTAGTGATCAGCTCGCTGGCCTTTCACTATGTGGAGGATTTTTCGAGTTTGGTACAGCGCGTCCACCGCTGGCTCACCCCGGGAGGCGCCTTCCTCTTCTCGGCGGAACACCCGGTCTTCACCGCCTATGGCTCCCAGGACTGGTATTACGGGCCTGAGGGGGAGATTCTCCATTTTCCGGTGGACCGCTACTTTGAAGAGGGCGCGCGCAAAGCGGTTTTCCTGGGGGAACCAGTCATCAAATACCACCGGACGCTGACCTCCTATCTGGAACCCCTTTTGTCCGTCGGCTTCCTGCTCCGTCACGTGGTGGAGCCTCAGCCGCCGGAGGAGATGCTGGACCTCCCCGGAATGCGGGATGAACTGCGCCGGCCCATGATGCTTCTTGTCTCAGCGCAAAAACAGTAAAAAGACCGCTCCCGGTTTTGGGGAGCGGCCTTTTTTCAGCTTTTTCTAAAAAACAGCAATCCCTAATTCGCTGCGCGGGGAAGTTATTCTTCCTCTTTTTCCTCGTTGGCCAGGTCGCTCAAATCAAACTCCAGCTTTTCGCCGCAGTTGGGGCAGATGACCTCGCCCTCTTCCAGGATGGAGTCGTCAAAATAGATGGCCTCTTCGCAGTTGGGGCAGACGGTCTCGTAGCACTCCTCGTCTTCCTCTTCCTCGTCGTCCTCTTCCTCGTAGACCAAGCTCTCCAGATCGGCCAGATCGTCGCTGACGGCGTCCAGGCCATCCTCCAGGTCGCACTGCTCCTCCTGCATGTCGTCGATCTCCAGCGCAATGTCGTCCAGGATGTCGATGATGACGGAAATCAGCTTGCCCTCTTTGGACTCCGCGTCCAGCGCCAGGCCCTCGGCCAGGCCCTTCAGGTAGGAAACCTTTTCAGAAATATTCATGTTGCAGCTCCTTTCAAAGCCGTGGCGCAGAGGATTCCGCGCCGGATAGCTATTTTCCGGCAAACGCCGGAGCGAACTAAATTAGTCCTTGCAGCGGGACATATACTCGCCGGTGCGGGTATCGATGGTGATCTTGTCGCCCACATTGATAAACAGGGGCACCTTGATCTCCGCTCCGGTCTCCAACGTGGCGGGCTTGGTCACGTTGGTGGCGGTGTCGCCCTTGAAGCCAGGCTCAGTCTCCGTTACTTCCAGATCCATAAAGTTGGGCACTTCCACGCCGAACACGCTGCCCTTATAGGACTGCAGCTTGCAGACAGTGTTCTCCTTGACAAAGCGGAAGGCATCGCCCAGGACGTCACGGTTCAGGGGAACCATATCAAAGGTCTCGGGGTCCATGAAGTAGTACAGGTCGCCGTCGTTGTAGCTGTACTCGGCGTCCTTGCGCTCCACAAAGGCCTGCTCAAACTTTGCGGTGGGGTTGAAGGAAGTCTCGGTGACCGCGCCGGTCACCACATTCTTCATCTTGGTACGGACAAAGGCCGCGCCCTTGCCGGGCTTTACGTGCTGGAACTCCACCACGGTCATGATCTTGCCGTCCATCTCAAAGGTGACACCATTTCTAAAATCGCCGGCAGTAATTGTTGCCATATTTTTTCCTCCTCAAACGAATATGAGAAAACAACCTGCTCTGCGATTATTTTCTCTATTTCAAAAAAGTGTAAGCAAAAATAGCCTATGATATTTTATCCCAATTCTACGCCCATTGCAAGTATTTCCGTGGGAAAAGCCGAAAAAACTTTCCAATTGTAATGTACCGGCATTCTGCTTGCCCATTTGCGGTATCTATCTTTCCCGGCGCAGATCGGCCCGGCAGCGGCGCTTAAAAGGCTCCTGCATGGCATGAAGTACCTTCTGCCACAGCGTCACCGCCCCGCCCACAGGCTCCACCATCAGTGCGATGACGCCGGCACGGTTGGCGGCCAGCACGTCTGTCAGCAGCTTGTCGCCCAGCATGGCGGTGCATGCACGGGAGGCTCCGGAGCGCTCCATGGCGGCGTAGAGTCCCCGAGGCGACGGCTTCCTGGCATGGCCCTGATAGGGCACGCCCAACTCGGCACAGAATTCGTTGACCCGCCGGCCGGAGCGGTTGTTGGAGACAATCATCAACTGGACCCCCGCCCCATGGAGGGCGTCGATCCACTGCCTGACCTCCTCCCCCGGCTGCCGGGTGGACTTGGCCGCCAGCGTGTAGTCCAGGTCGGAAAGCAGCAGCGTGATCCCGCGCCGCTTCAGCTCATCCGGCGCGATCTGGGAAAAATGATCAAAGACCGCATCCGGCACCAGAGAAAAACTCATGTTCTGTTCCTCTTTCGCATATCTTGCTATCAGTATATCAGTTTCCAAACGCTTCCACAAGGGGGAGATCCTTTGCAGCTGTATCTTTCTTGCACGCCGGAGCAAATCCGGCCTGCCTCAGCCTACTATCGAAACTTTGCCCATGTGGCCTACCGCATTGGCCCGGAGTCCACGCTGCTCTACAGCAATCTGCTGATCCAGACCAGAGGCGGCCTCCTGTCCCTCAGCGACTTAGACGCACCCACCATCACCTCAGCGCAGCGGCTGGCCAGCGCGGTCGTCCGGGAGTGCTACCGGAGGGGCTACAGCGGCGTTGTGGCCGACTTTGAAGCAAACCCCACTCAGGACCGGCTGCAGTTCCTGGCCCGTCTCCAGGAGATGCTAAAGCAAAACCAGCGTATGCTCTATGTGCCGGAGGCCTACCGCATGCCGGGCGCCGTCACGCTGATCACCACCGCCATCTCTGGCGGGGACTTTCAAACCTATCTGGAGGATAAGGTGCGCCAGGGGAGCATCGCCATGGATTTGCAGCGCCTGCGGATGGACTTCCCGCTCCCCGCTCCCACCGGAGAGGGCACGCCGCTGACCGCTGAGTCCTTTGCCGTGCTTTCAAGAGGCCAGTCCGTCTTCTACTCCCCCTCCCTGGCCGCCCGGTATTTCACCTGCGTTCAGGGGGGAGAAACCCACTTTGTCCTCTATGACGATGCAGACACGTTGCGCCGGAAACTCCAGATCGGCAAAAAATTGGGGGTCAACACCGCGTTCCTCATGTATCCCGAGGTGGCAGACCTACTTCCCGCACTCTTCAGCCAGCCCTCTTCCAAAACGGGGAAATAGGCATCAGCATCTCCCGGCAGGTCCATATTGGGGAAAAGAGAAAAAAGAGGTCTGCGCTTTTGCAGACCTCTTTCCCTATTAATAAAACTTCTTATTCCGATTTTTACGGGCTGCCTCAGACTTCTTGCGACGCTTCACGCTGGGGCTCTCATAGTGCTCTCTCTTGCGGACTTCCGCCAGAACGCCGGCCTTTGCGCAGCTGCGCTTAAACCGCTTCAACGCGCTGTCAATCGATTCATTTTCCTTCACATGGACTTCAGACATTTATATTTCCCTCCCTCCAGAATGCCGAGTACTCGACACTTTAAGGGCCATAATCTATGGCTTTAACGAATGCATTATACCTGTTTGCGGGACGCTTGTCAAGAGGAAGTTCAAATTGTTCCTGTTGTAGATACGTGTGGACGGAAACCCCCGTCGATTACACCAAACGGTCTTGAACAGGACAAGTAGTTCAAATTCCCATCAATCTGATCTTGTATCCAGCTCCCTTTAGTATGCCTGATCGGAAAAAAATCATCCGGCCGGAGGCTCTGGACGCTCCGGCCGGACGTACCTTATCCCTTGACGATCAGGTTGACCAGCTTGTTTTTCACCAAGATGGTCTTTACGATCGTTCCGTTTTCCACGGCCTTGGCCACCCGCTCCACAGCAAGGGCCGCGTTCACCACATCCTGCTCTTCGCTGTCGGTGGGCACGATCACCGTGCCTTTGAGCTTGCCGTTGACCTGCACCGCCATCTCCACCGAGGCAGCCACGGTCTTCGCGGCGTCATAGGTGGGCCAGGGCATCTGGCAGGCCATTTTGCCCTCGGCGGCAGCAAAGCCCAGGTTCTCCCACATCTCCTCCGCCATGTGGGGCGCAAAGGGAGAGAGGAGCAGCAGCAGCGTCTTCACGTCGCCTCTGGTGCAGCCGTCGGCGTAGAAGTCGTTGACCAGCGCCATCATCGCCGCGATGGCGGTGTTGAACTTCATAGCCTCGATGTCGTCGGAGACCTTCTTAATGGCCTTGTGGATCGCGGCCTCGTGCTTGGGCGTGTGCTCCAGAGAATCGGTGCACGCCTCGGCCAGGTTCCACACGCGGTCCAAAAAGCGCTTGCAGCCCTTCACCGCCTGGGTGGACCAGGCCGCGGCCTTTTCAAAGTCGCCGATAAACATGATATAGGTGCGCATGGTGTCGGCGCCGAACTGATCCACAATGTCGTTGGGATTCACCACATTGCCCCTGGACTTGGACATCTTTTCGCCGCCCTCACCCAGGATCATGCCGTGGCTGGTGCGCTTGGCATAGGGCTCGCAGGTGGGCGCCACGCCAATGTCGTAGAGGAACTTGTGCCAGAAGCGGCTGTAGAGCAGATGCAGCGTGGTGTGCTCCATGCCGCCGTTGTACCAGTCCACGGGGGACCAATAGTCCAGCGCCTCCTTGGAGGCCAGGGCCTTATCGTTGTGGGGATCCATATAGCGCAGGAAATACCAGCTGGACCCGGCCCACTGGGGCATGGTGTCCGTTTCCCGCTTGGCCGGCCCGCCGCAGCAGGGGCAGGTGGTATTGACCCAGTCGGTCATCTTGGCCAGAGGGCTCTCGCCGGTGTCGGTGACCTCATAGGAATCCACCTCCGGCAGCAGCAGCGGCAGCTCCGTCTCCGGCAGGGGCACCCAGCCGCACTTGGGGCAGTTGACCAGGGGGATGGGTTCGCCCCAGTAGCGCTGGCGGGAGAAGACCCAGTCCCGGAGCTTGTAATTGGTCTTGGGATGGCCGATGCCCTGCTTGGTAACCCACTCCTTCATGGCGGGGATGGCCTGCTTCACCGTCAAGCCGTTCAAAAATCCGGAATTGACCATGATGCCGGTATCGTCCTTCAGCGCAAAGGCCTCCTTGGTGACATCGCCGCCCTTCACCACCTCCACGATGGGGATGCCGAACTTGGTGGCAAACTCCCAGTCGCGCTGGTCGTGGCCAGGCACGCCCATCACGGCGCCGGTGCCGTAGCTCATCAGCACGTAATCGGAGACATAGATGGGGATTTCGGTGTTGTTCACCGGATTGACCGCTGCCACGCCTTGAAGGCGCACGCCGGTCTTTTCCTTGTTGAGCTCACTGCGCTCAAAGTCGGACTTACGGGCGGCCTCCTCCCGGTAAGCCTCCACTTCCTTCCAGTTCTTCAGCTGGTCCTTCCACTTTTCCAGGAAGGGGTGCTCCGGGGAGAGCACCATGTAGGTGACGCCGAAGAGGGTGTCGCAGCGGGTGGTGTAGACGGTCATGGTGTCGCCGGAGGTGGTGGTAAAGTCCACCTCGGTGCCCTCGCTGCGGCCGATCCAGTTCTTCTGCTGGATCTTGACCCGCTCGATGAAGTCCAGGCCGTCCAGATCGTCGATCAGGCGGTCGGCGTACTTGGTGATGGCCAGCATCCACTGGCTCTTCTCCTTGCGGATGACCTCGCCGCCGCAGCGCTCGCACACGCCCTCCACCACTTCTTCGTTGGCCAGGACGATTTTGCAGGAGGTGCACCAGTTCACGGGCATGGAGGCCTTATAGGCCAGGCCCTTCTTATAGAGCTGGAGGAAAATCCACTGGGTCCACTTGTAGTAGTCCGGGTCGGTGGTGTTGACCTCCCGGTCCCAGTCAAAGGAATAGCCCAGCATCTGGAGCTGCTTGCGGAAGTTTGCCACATTGTCGTGGGTCACTTTGGCGGGATGGATGTGGTTTTTGACCGCGTAGTTCTCCGTGGGCAGGCCAAAGGCGTCGTAGCCGATGGGAAAGAGGACGTTGTAGCCGTCCATCCGCTTTTTCCGGGCCACCACATCCATAGCGGTGTAGGGCCGGGCATGTCCCACATGGAGCCCCTGGCCGGAGGGGTAGGGGAATTCCACCAGGCCGTAGAACTTGGGCCGGGAGGCATCGCCGTTGACCGCGGCGAAGGTCTTTTCCTTCAGCCACTTCTCCTGCCACTTTTTCTCAATCGCTGTGAAATCGTATTTCATTGCGCTTCTCCCTCATATTCATGAAAGTTTTCTCTGAAATAAAACGCCCCTGACCGTTTGGTCAGGGGCGTTGACACGCGGTACCACCCTGATTCAGCCGCCGGTTGCCCGGCAGGCCCTCAGTGATCCAAAGGATCTCAGCCGGTAACGGGGCCAAACCGTTCCATCTTAGGCCGAGGCATCGGACGGAAAACTCCGGGATCAGTTATACACGGAACTCCCCACCGGCTCGCAGCGCCCGCCGGCTCTCTGAAGGCGTCGTATCCGTCTTTCTTCCCTTCAACGTCTTTAACAGGGATATTTTACGGAGGTTTGCGGCTTTTGTCAAGAGCGCTCTTTGAAATCGTTTACTCTTTTGTCAGCACGCCGGTCAAATCCACCTCTTTGCCGTCGCTCCAGAGCCGCTCCAGGGAATAGAATTCCCTGGCTTCCTCGGAGAACACATGGATTGCCACGCTGCCGTAGTCCAACAGCACCCAGGTGCCGTCCCGGTAGCCCTCCCGGTGCAGAGGCTCCTCCCCCTGGGCGGTCAGCTTCTCCTCCACGGCGCCGCACAAGGCGGAGATCTGGGTGTTGGAGGTACCGGTGGCAATGACGAAATAATCCACCAGAGTGGTCAGGTCTGTAATCTCAAGTACTTTGATGTCTCCGCCCTTCTTACTGTCCAATGCAGCGGCGGCAGTCAGTGCGATTTCTTTCGGGGTCATTCCATTTCTTCCTTTCTATGCGGCCATGGAATCCGCCGGAGTTCCCGCGGACTGGGCCGGCTGTGTGGGTTCGCCGGGCACCGGCCAATTGTCGATCCCGCCGGTGGAGGGAGGCACCATGACCTCCCCGCTTGTGTCCGGCGGCGTGGTCTCGCCGCCGCTTTCGGGCGGCACCGTCTCCCCGCCCGTTTCCGGGGGAGTAGTCTCACCGCCACTTTCCGGAGGTGTGGTTTCACCACCACTTTCCGGCGGCGTGGTCTCGCCACCTGTCTCCGGAGGCGTGGTCTCCCCTCCTGTCTCGGGCGGCACCGTCTCCCCGCCCGTTTCCGGCGGCGTGGCCTCACCACCCGTTTCAGGAGGCACGGTCGTCTCGCCGCCAGTCTCCGGCTTCGTGGACCCGCCGCCGTAGGAGGTGGGCGGGACAGCAGCCTTGGTGTCCTCCACCCGTCCGGTGGTGGAACCGATGCTGCCGTCGGAGTTGACGTACATGATGTCCAGTTCGGACATCTTGGAGGGCTCCAAATAGGGGCTCAGGGAGTTGTTGACCAGCTCGAGGAGCTCGTCGGCCACCGGCACCACATAGGAGAGATTCTGGTGGTAGCTGCGGCTCCAGGCATACACCCCCTTATAGGGCATGGTGACGAAATTCACGTTGTCCATGGAGAGCCCGCCCACAATGGCGGATTTGCCGAACCAGAAGAGGTTCTGCCAGGTCAGGTCCGTCTCCACGCACTCGGTAAAGATTTTAGCAAACTTTTCAATTTTTGTCAGGTTCTTCACCTGGAGCAGCTGGGAAATCACGGCCTTGAGGAAATTCTGCTGGGTTTCGATGCGGCCGATGTCGCCGTTATTATACCCATTTTTCCCGTCGCGGAACCGGACCACGCCCATGGCCTGCTCGCCGGTGAGCTTCTGATAGCCCTTTTTGATGTGGATGGACAAATCCTGGTAGGGGTCCTCATAATCCATGTCCCGGGGCACTTCAAAATATACGCCGTCCATGGCATCCACCAGCTTGCCCACGGCTTCCCACTCCACGATCACCCGGTAATCGGGTACAAAGCCCACCAGCTGGGAAATCTCCTTGTAGAGCGCGTCGATGCCCTTTTCCCCGCCGCCGTAGAAGTTGTAGACGGAGTTGATCTTTTTCACGTCCCAGGAGACGTTCACCATGGTGTCGCGGGGAATGTTCATCACCGTCATCTTCTGATTGGTCACATCATAGGACGCCAGCATCATCGTGTCGCAGTTGCCGCCGCCGCCGGTGTCCCGGCCCAGCACCAGGATGGTGTAATAGTCCTTGGACTTGCGCTCCCCTGTGGCCTTGGGCTGCACGCCCTCCTCCGAGCTCACCGGGTTCTCCGGATCCTTTTCCTGCTTGCCCGCCCCGGGTACTTCCGGCCTCACAAAGAGCAGCATGTAGGCGATCAGCAGCGCCAGCGCCACCGTCAGCACCGCGGCACCCGCCACCATCCACTTCTGTTTTTTGGTCAGTTTTCTCTTTGGTCCCTTGGGACTACTCTGACCCACCCTCTTGCCTTGGTATTTATCCACGCCCGTTCTTTCCTTTCAGCTCGCTGAGCGCTTCCAGCGTATTTTTATGGATGGGGTTGCCCCGCTGGTTCATCTCATCCGCCGTCATCTGCAATCCCATCAGCAATCCCTCGTCCAGGCTGCGGTAGCAGGCCTGGCGAAGCTCCTCCACCCCGGGGAAATCCCGGTTGGGTTCAATGTAATCTGCCAGATACAGCACCTTTTCCAGCACGCTCATCCCCGCTTTTCCGGTGGTGTGCCAGCGGATGGCCTCCACCACCTCCTCCGGCTCGCCGAACACGTACTTGGCAACGGCCGCCCCGGTCTTGGCATGCATCAGCTTCAGTGCGTTGCGTTCCAGCTCGTCCAGTTCCACGCCGTAGCGGCTGCACAGCTCCAGCTGTTCTTCGGTATCCAACTTTTTGGTGCAGTCATGAAGCAGCGCGGCCTCCCGGGCCATTTTCACATCCGCCCCATAGCGCTCCGCCAGCCGGACCGCCTCCTGCTCCGTACCCAACACATGGGGGATACGCTTGTGCTTGAGATAACTCAGCGCCACCGGCCGCAGCTGCTCCGGCGTCAGGTGCTTTAAATCCGCGGCGGTGCCGTAAAGGCCCTGGCGCAGGATGTAACCGTACACCGCTGGGGGCAGGTACTGCTGGCCGCCGCCCCGGCCCAGCTCCTCCCGCAGCTCGGTGGAGGATATCTCCACCACGTGGGGCAGCGTCAGGGTAAAAATCCTTGCATCCGGATAGGTGCGGTGCAGGTAGTCCTGCTGCACCAGGAAGAGCTCCCTGGTATCGGACTGGGTGCGGCCAAACGCGGCGATCCCGGCAAGGCCCAGTATCTTGGCCGGGTCCCGCCAGGCCTGGAAGGTCAAAAACATATCCGTCCCCATCAAAAGCCAAAACTCAGCGTCCGGGTACTGCGCATGGAGCTGCTCCAGGGTGTCGCTGGTATAGCTTTTCCCCTCCCGGCGCAGCTCGATATCCAGCACCTGGACATTGCCGCCAAGGCCCATCTGATCGGCGGCCAGCCGTGTCAGCTCCAGCCGCTGGCCAGCCGTGGGGCTGCCAGCAGGCAGCACCTTGTGGGGCGGCTCCCTGGCCGGAATCAGCAGCAGCCGGTCCAGCTTCAACAGCTCGAAAACCGCCTTTGCCGCGGTGATATGGCCCAGATGGGGCGGATTGAAGGTTCCGCCATAGACACCGATACGCATACATCGCTCCTCTTTTCCTCTATTTTCTCTAAGACGCTGCTTCGTGTCAAATGGTTTCCACTGGATTGTAAATTAAATTTGAACAATGGTCAAAGGGGCTTTGACACTGCCTTGACCAACTGGATTTTCCGTTTGTTCTTGTCCCGGTTCTGCCGGTATAGCACAAATTTGCTGCCGATGACCTGCACCTGCTCGCTGTGCGTCATCCGGGCGAGCTCTTCACAGGCCTCCCGGGCCGTATACATGGAGTTTTCCAGCACCCGGCACTTGATGAGCTCCCTTGCCTCCAGGGCTCCGTCCGCCTGCTTGACCAGGTTCTCGGTAATGCCGTCCTTGCCGATGTGGACGATCACATCCTCCCCGTTGGCCAGGCCCCGCAGCTGGGCCCTCTGCTTACTTGTCAGTTCCATTTATTTCTCCTGTTTCTTCAAATATTCGCCCAATTCCGCCGCAAAGGCCCTCAGCGCCTTCCCCCTGTGGGAAATGGCCGCCTTCTCCTCCCGGCTCACCTGGGCAAAGGTCTTGCGCAGTTCCGGCACAAAAAACACCGGGTCATAGCCAAAGCCCTGATCCCCCATAGGCGCAAAGGCGATGGTGCCGCAGCACTCCCCCTCCGCCTCCAAAAGGTCCCCATTGGGGAAGGCGCAGGCAATGGCGGAGCAGAAGTGGGCCGAGCGGTTGGTCTGGCCCCGGAGGGAATTCAAAAGCAGCATATAGCGGCCCCGGTCGTCCAGGCCCTCCCCGCCGTAACGGGCGGTATACACCCCGGGCGCACCGCCCAGCGCGTCCACGCACAGTCCGGAATCATCCGCAATGGCCGGCAGTCCCGAGGCACTGCATACAGCCTCCGCCTTCAGCTTTGCATTTTCCGCAAAGGTGGTGCCTGTCTCTTCCACCTCCACGTCCAATCCCAGGTCGGACTGGAGGACGATCTCCACTCCAAGCTCCTTCAGCGTCAGCGCCAGTTCCGTCAATTTCCCCGGATTCCGGGAAGCAAGTACAAATTTCATCTCACAGCCCTCCCAACACGCGCTTTTGCAGCTGGATCAGCTCCCGGTTCCCTTTGGCGCACAGCCGCACCAGCTCCTGCTGCTCCGCCAGGGTGAAGGCCCGGCCCTCGCCGGTGCCCTGAAGCTCGATCAGCTCCCCCAACTCGTTCATCACGCAGTTCAGGTCCACCTGGGCCCTGGAATCCTCGCTGTAGCGCAGGTCCAGCATGGGCGTTTCGTCCACAATGCCAGCGCTGACGCCGCAGACAAAGCGGCGGATGGGCGTCGCGCCTAACACGCCCTCCTCCACTAACTTCCGGCAGGCCAGAGCCAAGGCGATGAAGCCGCCGGTAACGGAGGCCGTCCGGGTGCCGCCGTCGCCCTGGAGCACATCGCAGTCGATGGTGATGGTGCGCTCTCCCAACCGCTTTAAGTCCACGGCAGCACGCAGGCTCCTGCCCACCAGGCGCTGGATTTCCGCGCTGCGGGGGCTCAGCTTCAGCTTGGATACGTCCCTCTTGCTGCGCTCCCGGTTGGCCCGGGGCAGCATGGAGTACTCCGCCGTCACCCAGCCGCTTCCCTCAGCCACGTGTGGCGGGACCCTCTCCTCCACGCTGGCGCAGCAGAGCACCTTGGTGTCGCCGCACGCGATGAGGCAGCTGCCTTCGGCAAACTTGACAAAATCAGTGGTAATTTGGATGGGGCGAAGTTCATCCATCGCCCGGCCGTCTATTCTGGTCATAACTTACTCCTATTTCTTGATAGGCCCCACTCAGGCCCTGCCCTGCATCAGGGCCGCCGCCCGCTGGTAGTCCTCCTTAGCTACATAGAGGATATACTCCCGCCGCTCCGGCGTGCGCGTTTCCAAACCGCCCACCTGGGCGTGGTTCAGTGCGTCGGCGGCCAGGCCGGGCGCTTTCACAGTGCTTTCAATTCCGGCCTCGGCCAGGACGGCGCGCAGCGCGTCCAGCTTTTCCATGCCCCACACCACGGCAAGTTCCCTGCGGTTGAACATCGTAATCATAGCCGTTCCCTCATTTCTTTAAATGATGGCCTCCACATACTCCCTTGCGTCAAAGGGCCGCAGGTCTTCCAGCCCCTCGCCCACGCCTGCGTACTTGACGGGCACGCCCAGTTCCTGGGCGATGGCGATGACGATCCCGCCCTTGGCGGTGCCGTCCAGCTTGGTGAGCACGATGCCGGTGAGCCCGGCGGTCTCCTTGAACTGCTTTGCCTGGATCAGGCCGTTCTGGCCCGTTGTGGCGTCCAGCACCAGCAGCGTCTCCCTGGCGGAGCCGGGACATTCCCGGTCGATGATCTTGGAGAGCTTGGAAAGCTCATTCATCAGGTTTTGCTTGTTGTGCAGCCGGCCCGCGGTGTCACAGAGCACCACGTCCGCGCCCCGGGCCCTGGCCGCCTGCAGGGCGTCAAAGAGCACCGCACCGGGGTCCGCGCCCTCATGCTGGCGCACCAGTTCGCAGCCGGAGCGCTCCGCCCAGATCTGCAACTGATCGGCCGCGGCGGCCCGGAAGGTGTCGGCGGCACACAGCAGCACCCGCTTCCCCTCCTGGCGCAGCCGGTAGCCTAACTTGCCGATGGAGGTGGTTTTGCCCACGCCGTTGACACCGATTACCAGCACCACGCTGGGCCTGGTGGAAAGGTCCAGGGTCCCATCCCCCACATCCAGCATCTGGGCCAGGATTTCCCGCAGCGCCTCCTTGACGGCGCTCTCGCCGGAGATGCCCTCCCGCTTCATCCGGGAGCGCAGCTGCTCCACCGCCTTGGTGGAGGTTTCCATCCCCACGTCAGCCAGGATCAGCATTTCCTCCAGGTCTTCAAAAAACGCTTCGTCGTCCGGGGAAATGGAATAGCCGATGATGTCCTCCTGCCAGATTTTTTTCAGTTTACTAAAAAAGCCCATACGTCCGCTCCTCAGTTTCAATGGATTCAATGAAAGGATCACTCTTAAGTATTCCCGGCCAAGCCCCGGGAGAACCGCGGAATTCTTCTCACCGGATGTTCAGTTTCTTGGCCAGATCGTTTAAATTGATGGTCAAAATCTTGCTGACGCCCCGCTCCTGCATGGTGACGCCGTAGAGCACATCCGCCTCTTCCATGGTGCCCCGGCGGTGGGTGATGACGATGAACTGGGTGCGTCCGGCGATGCGCCGCATGTATTTTGCAAAACGGGTGACGTTGGCGTCGTCCAGCGCCGCCTCGATTTCGTCCATCACGCAAAACGGCGTGGGATGTACCTTCAATATGGAAAAATACAGCGCAATGGCCACAAAGGCCTTCTCCCCGCCAGAGAGCAGCGTGATGGTCTTCAGGCTCTTCCCCGGGGGCTGGACCTTGATGTCGATGCCGCAGTTCAGGATATCCTCCTCGTCCTCCAGTTCCAGCCGTGCCTGGCCGCCGCCGAAGAGCTCCAAAAACGTCTCCTGGAAGCTCTCGTTGAGCAGCTTGAACTGTTCGGCGAAAATCCCGGTCATCTCCCGGGTGATCTCGTCGATGATCCCGGTCAGCTCCTCCTTGGCGCGCTCCACGTCGTCCCGCTGGCCGGAGAGGTAAGTATAGCGGGTGTTGACCCGTTCAAACTCCTCGATGGCGCCGATGTTCGGCGTGCCCAGGGAGCCGATCTCCCGCTTGAGCTCGCCGATGCGGCGGTTGGCCTTGGGCAGGCTCTCCAATTCGATGCGCTGGGCCTGGGCGTCAGAGTGGCTGAGCTCGTAGTGTTCCCAGAGCCGGTCCAAAATCTGCTTCTCCTCCAGGGCAGAGGTGGCGATCTTCTGCTCCAGGCGGGAAGCGGAGCGCTCCAGGTTCAAGAGCGTCTCATTCATCTCCTGGCCCGCCTTGTTCTTGGCAGTGCGCTCGGCCTCCAGGGCGATCTTCTCCTCATTGATGGCGCTGAGCCTCTGCTGGAGGGACTGGCTCCGGCAGCGCAGCTCCCCGGCCGCGCCGTCGTGCAGGGCGATCTCCTCCCCGGCCTCGGCAATGGCCTTTTCATACCGGGCCTTCAGCTGCTCCTTCTCCCCCCGGTCACCGGACATCTGAGACTGCAGATGCCGCAGGTCCTCCAGGGACCGGGCCGTGGCCTCCCGCTCGGCGCCCAAGGCCGCAAGGCCGGATTTCCGCTGGCTGATGGATTCCGCCAGTGTACCGCTGCGCTCCAAAAGCTCCGACTGGCCGGAGAGCTGCTCCTCCACCTGGGAGCGGTACTGAACGGCCAGGGCGTCCTGGCGGGCCGTCTCCTGCTCAATCGCCTCGGCCTTGGCCCGGTTGTCCTCCAACCTGCCCCGCACAGAGGTCAATTCTCCCTCAAGGGTTTCACAGCTTCTTTTCAGGCTGTCGATCAAACTGGCATAGTGGTTTCCGCTGCCCTCCAGGCGCAGCACCTCGTCCTCCGCCCGGCGCTTTTGTCCCTCGGCCACCTCCACCTCGTACTGGGCGGCAGAGAGTTCCCGGCCGGCGCTTTCCTCGTCGGCCCGGGCCTCCTCCAATTTCTGTCGCAGCGCCCCGGCCTGGGATTTGAGCCGCTTGAGCTCCCCGGCCCGGCTGAGCACGCCGGCGCTGCGGCTGACGCTGCCGCCGGTCATGGAGCCGCCCCGATTGATGACCTGTCCGTCCAGCGTAACGATGCGGAACCGGTTCTGATACTTCCTGGCTATGGCGATGCCGCAGTCCAGGTCTTCCACCACAACGGTGCGGCCCAACAGGTTCAGGAAAATCCCTCTGTATTTGGGATCAAAGCGCACCAGATTGGAGGCCAGGCCCACAAAGCCGTATTCGCTTTCCACCCTTGGCTCCCGCAGTTCCTCGCCCCGGATGGCGGCGAGGGGCAGGAAGGTGGCGCGGCCGCCGTCGCGCTGCTTCAGGTAGCCGATGGCAGACTTGGCATCCTCCTCCCGGTCCACCACAATATTCTGAAGGCCCGCTCCCAGGGCGATCTCAATGGCCACGGAGTAGGCTTCCTCGGTGCTCATCAGGCTTGCCACCGGGCCGTGGATACCCCGCAGGGACCCCTGCATCACCAGGCGAACCGCCTTGGAAAAGCCCTCGTACTCCTTTTCCATCTCCTCAAGAAGGCGGATGCGGTTGTCCATTGCCCCCACGTCCATGGTCAGCTTCATCCGCCTGTCCGTGGCATCCTCGTGGCGGCGCTTGCGCTCGGCCATCTTCATGGCGTGTCCGGCAATGATGTTGGAGACGGCGGTGGCCTCCTCCTTTGCCTCCTCCAGGGCGCGGCGGTTTTCCCGGGCCTCCTGCTCACTCTGGCGCAGCCGCTCTTGGGCGGAATCGAGCTCCCCCTCGATCGCGGCGGCACGTTCGCCAAGTTCCCGGCTCTCCGCCGTCAGCGCGGAGGACTCCGCCCGGCAGTCGGCGGCCGCGGCCACGGCAATGGCCTCCTGGGCCCGCAGCGCCTCCGCCCGGGACTGCCTGCCGCCCGCCTGGCGGGAGGCCTCCTCCGCCTGGCTCAGCAGCTCCTCTAATTCCTCCTGGAGAAGAGCAGCCTGGGCGTCGATGGCCGCAATGCGGCTGGTCTGCTCCTCGATCTGGGTCTGCATCCCGCCGGAGCGCTCCTCCTGCTCGGCAAGCTCCCGGTCGATGCGTTCGATGGTCTCCTTGCTGTGGCGGATGTTGGACTGAAGAACGGCGACGCCGGCCTCTTCATCATGGATTTTTGTCTCCAACTCCGAAATTTGGCCGCGGACCTCCTCCGCCTCGATGTCCTTTTGCTGCATATCCGCGCCGCAGCGCTCCGACTGGGCGTAGAGCGCGTTCAGCTCCTCCCGGGCGCTGTCCCGCTGTGCCTGTGCCTCGCGGAAGTCCGATTCCAGCTGCCGCGCGCCCGCCTTCAGCGTCTCCAGGTTCTCCAGCCAGACGGAAATCTCCAAAACGCGCATCTCATCCCGAAGCACCAGGTAGCGCTTAGCCTTCTCCGCCTGGTCCCGCAGCGGCTCCACCTGAAGCTCCAGCTCGGCGATCTTATCATTGATGCGCACCAGGTTCTCCTCCGTGCGCTCCAGCTTGCGCTCCGACTCCTCCTTGCGGTGGCGGTATTTGGAGATGCCCGCCGCTTCCTCAAAGACCTCCCGGCGCTCACCGCTCTTAACGGACAAAATCTCATCGATCTTGCCCTGGCCGATGATGGAGTAGCCCTCCCGGCCCATGCCGGTATCCAAAAAAAGCTCATATACGTCCCTGAGCCGGACGCTCTGGCGGTTGATGTAGTATTCAGATTCGCCGCTGCGGTAATAGCGCCGGGTGACGGCCACCTCCGCCTCGTCCATGGTAGGAAAGATGTGTTCGGTGTTGTCGATGACCAGCGTGACTTGGGCAAAGCCCACCTGGCCCCGCTTCTCCGTCCCCCCGAAGATCACATCCTCCATCTTGGCACCCCGCAGGCTCTTGGTGCTCTGCTCCCCCATCACCCAGCGGATGGCGTCGGAGATGTTGGACTTACCGCTGCCGTTGGGCCCCACAATGGCGGTGATGTCCTCCCCAAAATTCAAGACGGTTTTGTCCGGAAACGATTTGAAGCCTTGGATCTCCAGCGCCTTGAGTAAATGCATGCTTTCACCTCTGTCTTCAGCTGTCAATGGAACAGCAGGCCCTATCCGGCCCGCCTTTGGTCCATATGCCCGATTTCATACCCGGTTTCCCTGCAAAGGGAACCTTTTACGGAAGTTTCGCCGGGCAAACGGATCATCCAGGCTATCATAGCGGAGGGCCGTACCCCGGCCAAGCGCATCCGCTGCCGGGCGCTTTCCGCCCTGATCGCAAGATAATATTGTATTTTACCACACCGGCCCTGTGATTTCCACAAAAATACGTTTGATTTTACAACTATTTACGCATCCCTCCTTCATCTGCACGTCCAATTCATTTTTTTAATCAGGGCTTGACAAATACTGTACGATGCATATAATGAACATATGAACAATCATTCATTTGTTAGGAGGCGATTTCATGGAAGACCAATATAACGTGGAGTGCTGTGATTTTATCCACGCCCACGAGGACATCGTGGAGCGGGTCCGCAAAGAGCTGCCCAGCGAAGATGCGCTCTACGACTTGACGGAGCTGTTCCGCATTTTCGGCGATTCCACCCGCATCCGTATCTTATATGTACTTTTTGAGGCGGAAATGTGCGTGTGCGACATTGCCCAGCTTCTGGGACTCACCCAGTCCGCCATTTCCCATCAGCTCCGGGCGCTGAAAAACGCCAGGCTGGTCAAATCCCGCAGGGAGGGCAAGACGGTGTTCTACTCTCTGGCGGACGACCACGTAAAGACCATCATCGACCAGGGCATCGAGCACGTTTCCGAGTAAGTTCTAATTATGAATAAATCAGGAGGTACTCACATGAAAAAGCGCTACAATCTGACCGATCTGGACTGTGCCAACTGCGCCGCGAAAATGGAAAACGCCATCAGGAAAATCGACGGCGTGCACGACGCCACCGTCAGCTTCATGACCCAGAAGATGACCATTGAGGCCGACGACGCCCGCTTTGACGACATTCTCAAGGAGGTCGTGGCCATCTGTAAAAAGGTGGAGCCGGACTGTGTGATCCATATGTGATGCGCCAACCTCCCCCCGAGTCCCTCGCCTTCCGGCCGATTTCATGATGCCAATTTGACCCTGTCAGGCTTGTGGCGAATGATCGGTTGATCGGAGACCAAATCCACTCCCGGAGGAACCTGTATGAGTAAAAAGCAAAAGAAGATGCTGGCCCGCATCGTTGTATCGGCTGCGCTGCTGATTCTTGTCAAGCTGCTGCCTGCCATCCATCTTTCCGGCTCTATCCCCCTTCTTTCCCTCGGCCAAACGGCTGCAGACGGCACGGCGGTTTACACCCTGAGCCTTTGGCCTTTGTATCTGATTCCCTATCTCATCATTGGATGGGATGTACTTTGGCGGGCCGTCCGCAACATTGCCCACGGCCAGGTTTTTGACGAAAACTTCCTGATGGCGCTGGCCACGGTGGGCGCTTTCGCCACCGCGGAGTATGCCGAGGCCGTGTTCGTCATGCTGTTTTACCAGGTGGGCGAGCTGTTCCAGGACTATGCGGTCGGTAAATCCCGCCAGTCCATTGCTTCCCTGATGGACATCCGCCCGGACTACGCAAACCTGGAAGAGGGCGGCCAGCTGAGGCAGGTGGACCCTGAGGAGGTGTCCGTGGGAGCCATTGTCGTGGTAAAGCCCGGCGAACGGGTGCCTCTGGACGGCACCGTGGTGTCGGGCAGCTCCGCCCTGGACACCGCCGCCCTGACCGGGGAGTCCGTGCCCCGGGACGTGATGCCCGGCGACGCGGTGATCAGCGGCTGTGTCAACCAGACCGGCGTGCTCCGGATCCAGGTCACCCGGAACAGCAGTGAATCCACTGTGTCCAAAATTCTGGATTTGGTGGAAAACGCCAGTGAGAAAAAATCCGCCAGCGAGAACTTCATCACCCGGTTTGCCCGGTACTACACGCCCTGCGTGGTAGCGGCGGCGGCGCTGCTCTTTCTCCTTCCTTCCGCCGTCCTTGCCCTGGCGCCGGAAAGCGCACTGCCCTCTTTCTTGGCGGGCACCATGTGGTCCGACTGGCTTCACCGGGCGTTGATCTTCCTGGTGATCTCCTGTCCCTGTGCCCTGGTGATCTCCGTGCCTCTCAGCTTTTTCGGCGGCATCGGCGGCGCTTCCAAATGCGGCATTCTGGTCAAGGGCAGCAACTACCTGGAGGCGCTGGCCAACACGGAGACCGTCATCTTTGACAAGACCGGCACGCTGACCCGCGGCACCTTCTCCGTCACCGCCGTCCATCCGGAGTCCGGCTTGGACGCGGAGCAGCTCTTAGCATACGCCGCCCTGGCGGAGTACTACTCAGACCACCCCATCTCCCTCTCTCTGAAGGCCGCCTGCAAGGCAGAACTGGACCCGGCCCGGGTATCCGACGTGGAGGAGATCGCCGGCCACGGCGTGTGCGCCTCCATCGACGGCAAGCGGGTATGCGCGGGCAACAGCCGCCTGATGGACCGCCAGCACATTGCCTTCCAGCCCTGCGGGCTGCCGGGCACCATCGTCCATGTGACGGTGGACGGCGTTTACGCCGGCCACATCCTCATCGCCGACCAGCCCAAGGAGGACGCGAAAGATGCCATCGCCGACCTGAAGGCCGGCGGCGTCCGCAAAACCGTGATGCTCACCGGCGATGCCCAGGCCACGGCGGAAGCCGTCGCCTCGGAGGTAGGGGTGGATGAATACCATGCCGAGCTGCTTCCCGCCGACAAGGTGGAGTGGATGGAACGGCTGCTGGCCGACAAAAGCCCCGGCGGTAAGGTGGCCTTCGTGGGCGACGGCATCAACGACGCCCCTGTCCTGACCCGGGCCGACATCGGCATCGCCATGGGCGCTCTTGGGTCCGACGCGGCCATCGAGGCCGCGGACATCGTGCTGATGGACGACAAACCCTCCAAGATTGCAACGGCCATGCGCGTCTCCCGCAAGACGCTGCGCATCGTCAAGCAGAACATCTGGTTCGCCCTGGGCGTGAAGGCCGCCGTGCTGGTGTTGGGCGCTTTCGGCGCCGCCACCATGTGGGAGGCCGTATTCGCCGACGTGGGCGTCGCCTTCCTTGCCATTCTAAACGCCACCCGGGCGCTCCGCGTGGAGGAGTTCCGATAGGCGAACTCTACGAGAAAAAGGAGCATCCGGCGCTTACTCCGCCGGATGCTCCTTTTTCTCGTCAATTTGTCCGTAGAGGCACTCCAATGCCTCGGAAAGCCCGCCCACACGGTCGATCAGCCCCAGGCTCACCGCCTCCTCGCCGTAGAGCACGCTGCCCACATCCGCAGCCATCTCCCCGGTTTTGAGCATCAGCTCCAGGAACTTCTTCTCGCTGATGTGGGAATTTTTGCAGACGAACTTCACAATCCGCTCCTGCAGCCGGTCAAAGTAGTTGTAGGTCTGGGGCGCGGCGATCATGGTCCCGTTCATGCGCACCGGATGAATGGTCATGGAAGCCGAGGGCACGGCAAAGCTCACTTTGGCCGACACTGCCAGCGGTACGCCGATGGAATGGCTGCCGCCTAACACCAGGGAGACCGTGGGCTTCTGCATGCCGGAGATCAGCTCTGCGATGCCAAGGCCCGCCTCCACATCCCCGCCCACTGTATTGAGCAGGAGCAGCAGCCCGTCGATGTCCTCCGACTCCTCCAGGGAGGCCAGCAGCGGCATCACGTGCTCATACTTTGTGGTCTTTGTATTTTGATTGAGAACCATGTGGCCCTCCACCTGCCCTACAATGGTCAGGCAGTGGATGGCGCCGTGGCTGTTGCGGGTGGTGGCACTGCCCATGTCCACGATCTGCTGCTGCCAGCGCTCCGGCGCCTCTTTCTTCTCCCCGTCGCCGCTCTCCGGGGTCACTTCCTTCGTCTTGTCTGCCAAAACAATCCCTCCTTTTCATCCCCCTTAGGATGAACCGTTTATCAGAAAATAAACAAGACTTGCAAACGCTTTTCAATCTGCTATACTAAATTCCGGGATTTTTAGAAAAAAGCGGGCGCGCCCGCCGAAAAAAACTGGAGGAGTTATCTATGGCAATTTTAGGCTTCATTGGCACCGGCAACATGGGGACCGCCCTGGCCACGGCGGCCTGCAAAACCGCCCCCCTGGATCAGGTGCTCTTATCAAACCGCACCCGGTCCAAGGCGGAATCACTGGCGGCCAAACTGGGGTGCCGTGTTTCGGACAATGAGACCATTGCAGGACAAGCGGACTATATCTTCTTGGGCGTCAAGCCCCAGATGATCGCGGACCTGCTCTCCGGTATTGCCCCTATTCTGAAAGAAAGAGGCGACGGTTTTATTCTGGTTTCCATGGCTCCGGGCCTGACCACCGCGGACATCCAGCACCTGGCCGGGGGAAGCTATCCGGTGCTTCGCATCATGCCCAACACGCCCTCCTCCATCGGCGAGGGAATGATCCTATACGCTCCCGGAGAGGGCGTAAGCCGTGAGCAGACGGAGGAGTTTCTCTCCCTCATGTCCGGCGCCGGCCTTTTCTGCCAGCTGCCGGAGCGGCTCATCGACGCGGGCAGCGCTGTCTCCGGCTGCGGTCCCGCCTTTGTGAATCTCTTTGTGGAGGCCATGGCCGACGGCGGCGTGGCCTGTGGTCTGCCCCGGGCCCAGGCGCTGGAGATGGCCGCGCAGATGACCGCCGGCACCGCCCGGCTGATCCTTGCAACAGGCGATCACCCCGGTGTCCTCAAGGACGCGGTCTGCTCCCCAGGAGGCAGCACCATCCAGGGGGTGCGCACTCTGGAACAGGGGGCCTTCCGGGCCACCGTGATGGACGCTGTGATCGCCGCATACCAAAAAAACCAGTCCCTGGGCAAATAAGTCAGCAGTCCGCCGGGCAATCCCCGGCGGGCTTTTTTGCCTTTTTATCGGTAGTCTTCTCCTTGACATACCTCGAGTTGCAAGGTATATTATACATAGAGATTCGATGTATGAAAGGAGCTTGCCCATGGGCCGGAATCAAACTTTAGACCACACCGCTCTGCTGGTGCTCTCTCTGCTGAGCCAGGGAGACATGTACGGCTATCAGATGATTGCGGAGTTGGAACGCCAGTCGGACCACACCTTTGAGATGAAGGAGGGGACGCTCTACCCCATCCTTCACGGTCTGGAGCGCTCCGGCGCGGTGGAGTCCTACCGGACCCTGGCCCCTTCCGGCAGGGAGCGGAAATACTACCGCCTGACGGAGAAGGGCTCTGCCCTCCTGAAGGCGGAGGCGGAGCAGTGGCGCCGCTACAGCCACGGCGTCAACGCAGTGCTGGAGCAGGCCATGGGGCTGGCGTGAGGAACGGCGAATGGAACTTTTTGAGACCTTTTGCCATCAGGTGTGCCGGGAGGTGCGCCACGCCACGCCGGAGGAGCGGGACAGCATCTGCCGGGAGCTGCGGGAGCATCTGGAGGACCGGGCGGAGGCGCTGCAGTCCTCCGGAAGCGAGGAGGAAGCGGCCGCCCAGGCCGCCGTGGAGGCCATGGGCGATCCCGTGGAGATTGGCCGGGCCATGAACCGGCAGTACCCGCTGGGGTGGCTGATTCTCTCCCGCCTCTCGGGGGCGCTGATCCTGCTGCTCTGTCTGTACATCCTCTTTACCCTCCCCGTCTTCGGCAACGCCTACAACAATCTGCGCTGCCGCATCTCCCCCTCCTATGGGGGCCGCTTCATGAGCGGCACCGCGCCGGAGAGCGTCTGCCTAACGGACTACCGCTGGACAGTGGGCAGCAGCGTGCTGCGGATTTACGGTTTGGAACCGAACCATATTAACGCAAGCGGTGACACCCGTGTCCGGGTCTATTTGTGTGCCTACAACCAAAATCCCTTCCGCTACGCCTCGGAGTCTTTGGTGCGGGACGTGGTTTTTCTGGATGAAGCGGGCAATAAGCTGGAGCGTCTCTATGGCGGCAGCGGTAACACAGGCGCCTGGTACACAACCATCAGTTTCCCGCTTCCGGAGGGAGAGAACGGATTTACGCTGAACTACGATTCCCACGGCTACCAGTTGGAGGAATACATTCCCCTGCCGGGAGAGGAGGATGCGCCATGAACGATCGCAAAGCGGTGAAAAAGACAGAGCTTCCCAGGCGGAAAAAGGCACTGCGCCGGACAGCGGCGGCGCTGGCCCTTCTTGTTTTCATGATCCTCACCAACCTCTATGGCTTTCTCCCCATCCAGGCGCTGAGGAATCAGGAGGACCTCTCCGGCGTCCGCCGGACGGAGATTCTGCGCCGGGACTATCTGCCCCAGGTGCACCCCTTCTCTCTCTTTTACCTCTCCTGCAACAAGGACGTGGTGATGCTGACCTCCATGCGCTGGAACCTCTTGGGCGGCTGGTATCCGGTCTACGCGCCGGTTTTGGACTGCGACGGGTCGGAGCCGGTGGTCAGCGGCACGTACGGCGTCACCTATTCGGATTCGGACCAATACATCCTCTATGTATTCGGCTGCGTCAACAACCCGGATATCGCCTCCCTTCAGTTGAGCGTCACAGACCTTTCCCAAGACCCAAACGGAATCACCGATACCTGCCAGATCACGGAGTTTCTGGAGGCGGAGGGCCACCGGGTCTTCGCCCATCCCTTCCTCCTGTCGTTTGAAGATATGCGGGAACGCCGCATCGAAGTCTATGCCGGAATCCAGCTTCAGGACGGCAGCTGGGCCCAGGGATTTGAGGTGCCCAGCAGCGGCAGCACCTCCATGGGGTGATGTTCCCATGTCAGCATTCACTGGTCAAAAGGGGCCGGCGAAGTATTCGCCGGCCCCTTTTTGTGTCCACCTGCGCGTGCTTCCCTTCTGTATTTTTCAGCGGGATCACCCGCTTTTTTCATATGGCGGTTCTTGCTGCTGATAACTTCAAGATATTCCTCATTCCATATAAATTGGGGGGAAAATTGTGATATCTTGGTATCTTATTAGATCAGATTCTATATTTCAAATGAAAATAATGGACAAATAAGGCTCTCCGTGCTACTCTTGAGAGAGAAAATCAGACGTCCTGTTAGCGTAAGTGATCAGGGTCCTTCCCGAACCAATCCAAGGTGTCGGCGCAGACGGCAATGGGGGTGCATTCAGCCATGCGGTTTGATTACAGTCTGCGGCTGCTGACGGACAAGAGCTGGCAGCAGCCCCAGTTTCACTTTCACGACAACTACGAGATCCTCTTTTCGCTGACCACGGCAGGCTCGGTCTTTATTGACAATGAACTGCTCCCACTGGAAAACGGCACCCTCTGTCTGATTCAGGCCGGGTGCCTGCACCGCACCAAATCCGAGGTGGATGAATTCAAGCGGTATGTGCTCCAGTTCCCCGAGACCATCCTCCGGAACCTGAGCGACGGCACGGACCCGGTGGCCTCCCTGTTGAACAGGGCCTACCTCTGCACGCTGCTCTCCCCCCAGGACTACATCCAGCTCAACTATCTCTTTGACCGGCTGTTTACGCTGAGTGGAGCTGAAAATGGAAACACGTTTCAGCGCAACATCGCCCTGCTGGAAATCCTCTATTACATCGGAAATCTCTTAGGGGAGCCCTTTGAAGAGGGGCAGCCCGTCACCTCTCCGGACTATAAGCGGATCCGGCCGGTCCTGGACTACATTCAGGAGCACCTGGACGAGCCGCTGCCGCTGGATACGCTTGCCAGTGAGTTCTATTTGAACAAGCACTATTTCTGCCATCTCTTCAAAAAGGTCACCGGCTTCAGCGCCACGGAGTACATCATCCGGAACCGGCTGGCGCAGGCCCGGTCGCTGCTGCGCAGCGGCGTATCCGTACAGGAGGCCGGCGAGCAGTCCGGGTTCGGGAGCAACGCCCACTTCATCAAGACCTTTACCAACGTGGTCGGAATTTCGCCTGGCCGGTACGCCAGGGAATACCGGTCCAGCCATAAAATATAGCAAAAAGAAGCAATGTTGTTTACGCCGACCACTCCGATCATCACATAGGTCCACCGGCGGAGTCCGTCCCAATTCAGCCTGCCCTGAAGAGGTTTTGCGGCGAGCATGCCCGCCGCGGTGCCCGCCATGCCCACGGCGACCCAGGGAAGTGCAGCCGGGGTGATGACGCCGGCCGCGATCCGAACCAGGCTGTTGGAGAGATTGGTGATGGTGAAATAGAACTGGATCATCCCCAGATAATCGTCCTTATCCTCACAGACGCTCATGGCATAGAGCACGACCGGCGGTCCTCCCATGGTAAAAAAGCCGCTCAAAACGCCGCTGACCGCCCCCGCCGTCAACGCAGCGGGAAGGGATTTGGGCAGCCGCAAGACCCTGCCCGAGCACACCAGATAGTAGGCGCTCATCAGCACCAAAATAAGCCCCAGGTACAGCTTCATGCGGCCCGGCGGCAGGGCAAGGGCGATTTTGTTGGAGACGGGCAAAAGAACCAGATACGATGCGAATACAGGCAGGATCACCCGCAGGTGCATGGGCCGCCGATACTTAAGCGTCAGGGACAGCGAGCACAAAAAGCAGATGACGCTGGTTATGCCCGACACCAGCGGGATGGGCGATATCAGGTATGGAAGAAGCGCCATCATGATGATGGCACAGCCAAAGCCGATCAGGGACTGAAGCGCACCCCCGATGAAGCAGACCAGCAGAGTGGAACATGCCGCGGCCACGAAATCACCCTCTCTTGCGCACTCAGCCGTCGGCCGTCAGTTCAGCCTCGTCTTGACCGGCTTCCCTGTCAGGGCATCCGCCACGGTCTGAGCTGCCTTTTTCTGGAGCTCGTCGTTGCTTTCATTGGAGTACCAGGCCGTGTGGGCCGTGACGATCACATTGTCCATGGCGAGCAGCGGGTTATCCGGCTCGATGGGCTCCCGAAAGGTGACATCCAGCCCCGCGCCGCCGATGTGTCCGGATTGCAGGGCTTCGATCAAATCAGGCTCACAGATGAGTGCGCCGCGGCTCACATTGACGATGGCCGCGCCGGGCTTCATCCGTCCCAGAACCGACCGGTCGATCATGCCCGCCGTCTCCTCCGAAAGCGGCATGTGCAGCGTCACGATGTCGGCGGTGGAGAGCAGTTCCTCCCAGCTTACCAGGTGAATCCCCGCCTGGCGGGCCGCCTCCTCCGGCAGATAGGGATCGCAGCCGATGACCTTGAACCCGACGGCCGACGCCTTACGGGCGATGTCGCGTCCAATCCGGCCGCAGCCCAGGATGCCCAACACGGTGGAGGAGATGCGGTGGATGGGCTTCAGCGCGTCAACGCCCCACATCCCCTGGCGGACCTGGCGGGCGGAGAGCACGGTTTTCCGCGCCAGGCACAGAATCAGCGTCAGCGCCGTGTCCGCCACCTCCGAAACACAGTGGTCCACCACGTTGGCGACAAGGATGCCCTTCTTTGTGGCCGCTGGAATGTCCAGCGTGTCCGTGCCAATGCCGTACCGGACGATGATCTTGCAGTGATCCATGCTGTCGATGATCTCCCGGGTGATCTGGGCCTGGGAGACCAGCAGCGCGTCCGCGTCCGCAACGGCGCGCTTGAGCGCTTCGTCGTCCCTTTTTCCGAAGGGGATGCCGGAGAACACCAGCTCCGCGTCCACCCCGGCCAAAATCTCCCGCTCATAGTCGTAATGGGGCATGCGGCCGTCGGTGAGAACTACTTTAAAACGCATAGGAATACCTCCCATTTTCTACTCGCGGCAGGTCCGCCCGAGCCCCTCCTGCACCCGGACCGCGGTAGGCCAATTTCTCAGTCAAAGAACCGCTCCTCAAAGGGATAGGTGCTGAGGACCTCACAGCCGTCCTCGGTAATGATGACATTGTCCTCCAGGCGGATGCCGCCGATGCCCGGTGTGCCGGAGTAGGGCTCGATGGAAAAGACCATGCCGGGTTGGAGTGTCACAGCGTTTTCAGGCTCGATCACGCCCTTGTAGGTGCCCAGCAGCGGCTGTTCGTTGGCGGAGATGCCAAGGCCGTGGCCCAGGCTGCTGCCAAGGATGAAGCTGTCTCCGCAGGCCAGCGCCACATCCCGGGTGGTATTGCCCGGCTTGCAGGCCTGCTCGGCGTTTTTCAGGGCGGTGTAGCACTTCATGTGCTCCGCCTTCAGCTCCCGGGAGGGCTTTGCGCCCCTGCCGCAGATCCAGGTACGGGTGAAGTCCCCCCAGTAGCCGTTGAACCGGCCGCCGATGTCGATGATCACCGGGTCGCCATAGCCGATGATCCGGTCTGAAGTAAAGCGGCGGTAAGGCGCCGTATAGGGGCCGGAGCAGACGATGTTGGAGCACTGGCTCCATTCGCTGCCATAGTAGTACATGGCCTTGAACGCCTCGGCCAGGACTTCGCACTCCTTGCGGCCCGGCCGCAGGAACTCCGTGCAGGCGGCCATACCGGCCATGGTGATTTCATAGGCCATGCGCAGGCAGCTGATCTCATCCTGGGTCTTGATCATCCGGGCCTTCATCATGATGCTCTGGCCATCCACAAACGTCACGCCGGGGAACACCTTGGGCAGCGCCTCATAGAGGGCGGGGCTCCATGCGTCCACCGCGATGACCTTAGGTTCGATGCCCTGGTCGTAGAGCCGCTTTTTTGCGGACAGGGCCCAGTCCATGGCCCCGCCGGGCACATCCAGGCCCCGGCAGGTGACGTCGGTCAGGTGATCGCCCAGCCAGGGCATACGTGCTTTGGCGTGGACGTAATCCAGCGTGTAGAATGTGTAGTCCCCGCCCCGGGGCATGATGACGGCCGCCATACCCCAGTGGGCCATGGGCCAGTCGTGGGAGCGGAAGCTGGTCACGTACCGGGTTGCCTCGAGACGAAAGACGAACAGCGCGTCAATGCCGGATTCGTCCACGGCGTCGGTCAGCCGCTCAAGGCGCTCTCTGCGCATGCGGTCGTAGTCGATCCGGACTTCCCAGTCCACTCCCTGGGCCCCCAGAGCCGTTCCAAGCTGGTTTTGAGACATAATGTAACCTCCCTGAAAATTTTCTTATATGATGGGCCATCGGGCCAATTCATATCTTTGCTCAGCGGACAGAGTCCAATAAAGCGCGGAATTCCGCGTCCGTCAGGTAGCGGCGCTCCCGGATGGACAATTCCTTCACCTGGGCCAGCAGGCGCTCCACCTTCTCCTCCGAAAGCGTCTCATGGAGCTCGTCCAGCTTCATATGGATGGAGTCCTTCCCACTCTTTTTCCCCAAGACCAGCGTGCGCCTGCCGCCCACGAACCGGTCGCTGATGGGGAATGTGACCAATGGATGCTCCGTGGCCACCTTGATGCCGACGCCGCTCTCCTTCATATAGGCCGCGGGTCCGGCGATGGGCTTGTTGAACGGCACCTTCACCCCCGAGAGGCGCTCCAACAAAAGGCAGGTCTCCCTGAGCCTGGAGCAGTCGATGCCCGTCCGGATGCCGTAGAGCGCCTCGGCCGCGACCACCATCTCCTCCATGGCCGCGTTGCCGCAGCGCTCGCCCAGTCCATTGATGCATCCGTGGACGACCTCCGCCCCGGCCTCCACCGCTGCCAGGGCGTTGGCAACCCCCATACCAAGGTCGTTGTGGGTGTGGATTTCCACGGGGCGGCCTCCCACGTATTCCCGGACACGCCCCACCAGCACGCGCAGCGCACTGGGTAGGATCGTGCCCGTCGTGTCCACCACGGCCACGGCGTCCGGGTCGGCCTGCTCGCAGACCTCCCTCAGGAGTTCTTTGAGAAAGGCGGGGTCCGCCCGGGTGGTGTCATATGGGAAGTAGACCGTATAAAGGCCGTGCCGCTTTGCAAAGCGGACGGTCTCCACGCTCTGTCGGACCACATCCTCCAGCGACCACTTGGGATGGGCGTATTTCAGCCTGGATTCGCCGCAGGTAATCTCAATGACCGCGCCGCTGACCCCGGAGGCCACCACCTTCTCAATGTCCCCGGGCATGGCCCTGGAGAATGCGAACAGTTTGGCCTTGAGCCCCAACCGGGAGATTCGGCAAATCGCCTCAAAGTCCTGGGGAGAGACTGCGGGCATGCCGGCTTCAATCCGGTGCATGCCAATTTCGTCCAGCTGCTTTGCTATGGCAATTTTATCCTCCACACTGAATACGACGCCGGGGCTCTGTTCCCCGTCCCGCAGCGTGGCGTCATGGAACTGGATATGCGGGGCCAGCCGGAAGCTCTCCCGCACCTCGTCCCAGTAGTTGCACTGGCTCACATTCCAGTTTTCGGTTTCCCACGGCTTTCCGTTCAAGTGAATTCCCCCTTCTGTCTGCTTCAAATCCGCCTGCCGCTATTCCTCTTTCTTTTGCTGAAGCGCCCTGTACACCTTCTCCGGCGTGATCGGCAGGTCCAGCACCCAGACGCCCACCGCGTCAAAAATGGCGTTGGCAATGGCCGGGGCTGTGGGCAGGATGGCGGGCTCCCCCACTCCCTTGGCCCCATAGGGGCCTGTGGGTTCCGGGCGCTCTATGAACTCGCTGAGGATGGGCGGCACGTCGCCTGCAGTCGGAATGATATAGTCCGTAAACTGATTGTTGCGCACCTTCCCCTCCTCGAGCACCATCTCCTCGTACCGGGCAAAGCCCACGCCCATTCCGGTGCCGCCGTGGATCTGGCCGTGGACCAGCATGGGGTTGACGGCCCGCCCGCAGTCATGGACAGCGTAAATCTTCCGAACGGCGAAGGCGCCGGTCTCATCGTCCACATCCACAATGGCGATCTGGGCGGCGTACACGTGGGTGGCATACTGCTTGCCGTGCCCGGTCTCTTTGCGGATGGGCCGGATGTGGGGGCTGAACGTCCCCTTTCCCAATATGGCGGTGCCCATGGCGCGAAAGGCATATCCCGCGGCCTCGGCGACGGAGATGCTCTCCTCTTCCAATCCCTCAATGTAGATGCGGTCACACTCCGCCCGCAGGCCGCCGGGATCCATGTCCAGCAAACGGGAGGCGGAGCGGAGCAGTGTCTCCCTGGCCTCGGCGCAGGCCAGCAGGACCGCGTTCCCGGTGGCGTATGTGGTTCTGCTGCCCACCGGCCCCCGGTCGTAGGGGGCCAACTTGGAATCTCCGGACACCACCGCAATCCGGCCGATGGAAATGCCCAGCGCCTCGGAGGCGATCTGGGACAGCACGGTGACGGAGCCCTGTCCAATGTCCGTGGTGCCGAGGTAGAGCACCGCCGTGCCGTCCGCGTTGACCTTGACAAAGCAGGCTGAGACGCCGGTGGGGGCGATGGGGTAGAACATTGCGGCCAGGCCGCGCCCGCGGTGAATCATTCCCAGTCCCCCCCTTCCCGGGCCAGCCGTATCACCCGGTCGATTGCCTGCTCCACGGTGACCTGGTTCAGCGTCATGCCGGTGGGCAGCTTGTCGCCGTCCCGGATGGCATTGATCCTTCTGAACTCCAACGGCGAAATACCCATCCGGCGGGCGATGTAGTCTGTGTGCACCTCGTAGGCAAAGCCAAGCTGGGGCACACCGAATCCGCGCATGGCGCTTCCAAAGCTGTTGTTCGTGTAGACCAATTTCCCGCAGACCCGGGTGTTGGGAATCCGGTAGGGGCCGCAGCCGTGGATGCAGCCCTTTTCCAGCGTCATCTTCCCCAGCCCCACATAGGGGCCGCAGTCGGAGACGATCCGAACCTCCCGGGCCAGTATCCTCCCGTCCTCCAGAACGCCGGAGCGCATTTTGATCCAATAGGGGTGGCGCACGGTGGAACAGTCGAACTCTTCCTCCCGGGTATAGGCCATTTTCACCGGCCGGCGGGTTTTGATGGCCAGCACGGCCAGGATGTGCTCAAACGTAATTTCGTTCTTCCCGCCGAACCCGCCGCCCACGGAGCCGGTGATGACCCGGACCCTGCTCTGGGGCCAGCCGATGGCCAGCGCCAAATCCTCCGCGATCAGGGCCGGGCGCTGTACGGAGGTCCGGACCACAAGGTCCCCCGCAGTCTCGTCCAGGTAGGCGATGGCGGCATGGGGTTCGATGAATGCGTGCTCATTGACCGGTGTATACATCTGCTGCTCAAAAATATGCGGGCACTGGGGAAAGGCCCGGTCCACATCCCCGTTTACGATTTGGACCTCCGCCGCGATGTTGCTGCCGCCGTGGATGGAGCAGCTCCCCTCCTCCATGGCCTCAAAGGGATCGTATACGCCGGGCAGGTCCTCGTACTCCACGCGGATAAGCGCCGCCGCCTTTTGCGCGATCTCCTCCGACTCCGCCGCCACGGCCGCCACGCTGTCGTAGTAGCCCCGCACACGGTCGTCTGACAGGAAAGGCTCGTCCCGGACGCTGACGCCATGGCGGTTGCAGTCAAAATCCCCGGCCGTGCACACGGCGGCCACACCGCTCAGCGCCTGGGCTGCGGAGAGGTCAATGGAGCGGATTTTAGCGTGGGCGCGCTCACTGTGCTTGACCTTGCACCAGAGGGCGCCCGGCAGGTCGAGGTCCGCGCCGTAGCGCGCCCTTCCGGTGACAAGGAGTTCCGCGTCCAGACGCGGCATGGAGGTCCCCACCGTGTTCATGCTTCGCTCCCCCCATTCTCCGCCGCATATTCCATCACGGACTTGACGATGTTGACATAGCCGGTGCACCGGCAGAGGTTGCCGCCGATCCCCGCGCGGATTTCCGCCTCGCTGGGACAGGGGTTCTCCTCCACCAGGACCTTGGCCGCAAGGAGCATGCCCGGCCCGCAGAATCCGCACTGGAGCGCGGAATTTTTGATGAAGACCTCCTGGAGGGGATGGAGCTTTCCGTCCTGTTCCAGTCCTTCTATCGTGGTGAAGCGGTGCCCCTGGGCCCGGCAGGCCAGGATGAGGCACGAGTTGACGATATCCCCATCCATGATGATGCTGCACGCGCCGCACTCCCCGCTGCCGCAGCCTATCTTTGTGCCGTACAGATGCAGACGGTTTCGAATGACGTCCACTAAAACCTCATAGTCCTCCACCTGCACCGGGTATTCCCGCTCGTTGATGGTCAGCACAATGTCTCTCATTCACGGCCTCCTATCACAATATCCTCCGGGTCGGACCGCCCGGTGATGACCCGCAGGCTTTTGCAGACCAGGGCGCCCGCCAGGGCGGCGCGGTACTCCGCGCTGGCCCGGAAATCGTCGATGGGCCGGATCTCGCGCGCCACCAGTTCCCGCACCGTTTGCTCCTCTATCTCTTCCGCGATCCGGCCCTCCAGGTATTCCTCCAGACCGTGGATCCGCACCGGAGTGGGCGCGCAGGCTCCCACCGCGACGTGGGCCTGATGCAGGCAGTTTTTCCGAATCACCGCGCCCACCGCCTCGTTGACAATGGACAGCGTCAGCGTATTGCGGCGGCCAAACTTGATGAAATGGGCCTTACGGTGCTCTTCCCGGTCCGGCAGAAGAAGCTTGGTCAAAATCTCTCCCGGCCTCAGGCAGGTCTTCCTTGGGCCGACAAAAAAGTCCTCCACGCCGACCCGGCGGAAACCCGAGGCGGAAGCGATCTCCAGGACCGCGTCATAGACCAGCAGCGCCGGAGCAGTATCCATGCTGGGCAGGCCGGAACAGAGATTTCCACCCACTGTCGCAAGCCCTCTGGTCTGGGTGCAGCCAACGGAGCCTGCCGCCAGATAGAGAGCGTGCCACAGGGACCGGATAAGTTTGTTGGAACAGAGCTTTTTCATGGTGCAGGCTGCGCCGATCTCCGTTCCATCGGCGGTGAGACGGATGCTGTCCATCCCGACGGGCTGGAGATCGATCAAAACTGCGGGGTGCAGCGCGCCCTTGCGCATAGAGGGAACCAGATCGGTTCCGCCGCTGATGTACATGCAGCCCGCCTCCCGGTGCTCCTGGTAAAGCGCCAGCGCCTCCTGGACAGACGTAGGGCTGAACAGTTCAAACCGCTCCAACGGCCTACGCCCCCTTTCCGCCACCGTCCATTTGAACAGCAGACACATTGATGGTCAGGTACTCCGCATCGGACACCCCGTCGCCGCAGACCTGGTGCAGCTCCCCAGGCTCAAACTGGAACGCACAGCCGGCGGGAACCACTGTGGTCTGACCGCCGCAGGCCACACGGAGGCTGCCCCTGAGGACAAAGAAGATGTGTTCAAAGTCATGCCGGTGGGCCTGGGCCCCGCCGCCGGCCAGAATCAGGTTGTGCCGGACGGAGACACCGCCGCCCTCAAAAATGGTACGGCCGAATACGCTCCAGTGCCCCGGCGCGATCCTGGCCTCCGATGCCATCACATTGTGGATCAACAGAGGAATCCCTCCTTTTGGTAAGTCCGACTGCTATACCTTTTCAGCCGCTCTTTTTCTCCTGCCTGTTAGCAGGTGGACGAGCATGGTCACGGTCAGGACGCCCAATCCCGCCACATCCGTGGCAAGAGAGGGATCGATCATCAAAAGGCCGCCGATCAAAAAGACCACACGGGAAATGACGCTGACTGAGTGCCGGTACCAGCCAATGGTGGCAAAGGAGATGCCCGCACAGCCAATGAGCGCCGTGACGCAGGTCCGCAAAGCCGGTCCCGCACCGTTGATGATGACCAGCATGTCCGGGTTGATGGCAAAGAAAAAGGGAAGCAGAAAGGCCACAAGTCCGATCCGCACCGAGGTGAACCCCACCTTCATGGGGGAGTCCCCGGAGATGCCGGCTGCCGCATAGGCCGAAAGGCACACCGGTGGGGTCAGGGCGGACAGGCTGGCAAAGTGCAGGATGAAGAGATGGGCCGCGGCCATGGGAATGCCCAGCTTCAGCAGGGAATTGACGCAGACGCTGGCCGCTATGACATAGGAGGCAGCCACCGGCAGCCCCATGCCCAGCACAGTGACAATGGCGGCGGTCAGGATCAGGGACAGCAGGACGCTGCCCTGCCCCACCTGTAAAATGGCGGAGGAGAACTTGACGGCAATTCCCGTCATATTCAGTACGGCCACCACAATGCTGGCGCACAGGAACGCGGCACCGATGCCGGCCATGGCAGAGGCGCACTGATACATCGCATCGACAATGCCCATCAGGCCCTCTTTCAGGGATTTGCGGGTCTTGGGGTTGATGAAGTAGATCACGCAGCCGCAGATCATGGCGTAAAAGGCGCCTTTGAGCGGGCTTTGCTGCAATACCGTCAGCACGACGATGATAATGGCCAGGGGCAGCAGCAGATAGGCGCGTTTCAAAAGTGCGCCCCAGGAGACGATGTCATCGGCATCCATGGCCTTGAGGCTGAGCCGCCCCGCCTCCAGGTCAATGGAAAAATAGAGGCTCACATAGTAAATCAGAGCGGGGATGACTGCGGCGATGGCCAGCTGGCCATAGGGGATGCCGCTGAGATCCGCGGCCAAAAACGCGGCGGAGGCCATGATGGGCGGCATGATCTGCCCTCCGGTGGAAGCCACCGCCTCCACCGCCGCGGCAAAGTGGCTGGGATAACCGATCCGTTTCATGAGCGGGATGGTGAAGGTTCCGGTGGCCACCACATTTGCAGTGCCGGCTCCGGACACGGTCCCGAAGAGGGCGCTGGAGACAATGGCCACCTTGGCGGGGCCGCCCCTTGACCTGCCGGTCAGCTTGGCGGCCAGCTCTGTGAAGTAGTCGCCGGTGCCGCATAGCTCCATGAGCTTTCCTACAAAGACAAAGGGCAGCACATAGGAGAGGCACACGCCGATCAGCGAGCTGAAAAATCCGTCCTGCATGAAGTACATGGTGGTCATCATCTTCCGTGGCGTGATCTGGAGGATACGGAAGGAGCCGGAGAGATAATGGCCGAACAGGCAGTAAACCATGGCCGCGCCGGCCAGAAGGACCATGGGCCAGCCCACCAGCCTCTGAGCCATCACCAATATCGCAATGGCGGTTACGGTGGAAAAGAAAAAGTCCAGGTCCGTGGACGAGATGGCATAGCGCATCATCCAGGATTGCTGGTCTATGAAAATATAGACCGTGGAAGCGATTACGCCGCAGACCAGCACCGTGTCCGCAATCCACCAGAAGAGGATTGTCCCCTTCTTTTTTCCCGGCTTTGGCGCCACCAGATAGGCCATGATGACCAGAAAGCAGACGTGGATCGGGCGGATATATCCCGGCGAGGTTGCGCGGATCATCAGTGAATAAATGTGGTACAGGATGCCGGCAGCCGCAACACACTTTGCCAACAGCAGCAGCTTGGGGTTGTCAACACCTGTCTTGGGCATCGTTGCGTTCTTCATAAAACCTCCCATGCTGTAAATTGACTGCTGGCTTCCGGCCCTGGCGGCTCCTTCCGCACAGGCCGGAAGCGTCCAAAGGCCGCATAACGGGCCTTTACCGCATGAGTCTAAAAGTTGCCCGGGTCAAATGCGGAAACGTCGATGCCCTGCTCCTCGTAATAGCGCATTGCACCGGGGTGCATGGGGCCGTACATGTACTGGACGTTTTCCAGCGCAATGTCCTTTGCGGACGCCACATTGGTCACAATGGTGTCGTAGTTGTCGTACGCGGCCTTTGTCATGGCGTAGACCACATCGTCCGGAAAGTCCTCCGTACAGATGGCGATGGAGTAGAAGCCCAACATCTGCAGATCCTCATCCAGGGATTTATAAAGATCCGCTGAAATGGGAAACACGCTGTAGTAGGGAGCCGCTTCATGGATTTTCTCCATGTCCTCCACCGGCACGGTCAGAAGGGATACCCTGTCCATGGTGGTCTCAAGCTCGGTCACAGATGCATTGGGATGGCCGCCGGCATCCACAACACAGTCTATGGTGCCGTCCTTCAGGGCGGTCAGCGCATCCGCGTATGCCATATAGACCACCTCTCTTGGGTGGATGCCGAAGGTCTCAAATTCCTGAAGGGTCATATTCACCACGCCGCCTCCGGAGGGCCCCAGGCAGACGATCTTGTCCTCCAGATCGTAAATGGTTTTGAGATTGGGGTCGACGGCATAAAACAGCTGGATGCTGGGATACAGCGGGAACATGGTGCGTACGTTATCAAACTTCTGATCGTAACCAATGCCGTTCATTCCACAGTACATGGCCGCATTGTTGGTGAACCCGAACGTGTGGTCATCCACCCCGACCGCGTTCATATTGGCAGTGCCGCCTCCGCCGGGCTCGCACTGGAGGGAGATGCCGGTGTCGTTTTTCAGCACCTCGCTGTAGCACACCATCAGGGTATACCAAAGGCCGCCGCTGGAGCCGCTTGCCGTGTTGAGCAGCGTGTAGCTGTCGGGAATGTCCAGCCCGCCGCCTGCGGAGGAACTGCCGGAGGAAGAGCCGCTCGGGGCCGGCGGGCTGGCAGTTCCGCAGCCTGCAAGCAGAGAGAGAATCAGCATTCCGGACAGCAGTAGGGACAACATCTTTTTCATCTTTCTTACCTCCTAATCTTTTCACCCTGAACTCACCATGAAACATGGTTTGGGGACGCGTTGAGAGCCTATTGCTCAATGATGATCCGGATGGCTTCCGGATCGTGGAACGCGGAAAACGCCTCCGCGGTTTTCTCCAGCGGGAAGCGATGGGTGATGAGCGGATCAATCCGGACTATCCCCCGGCGCAAAAGTTCCTCCGCCTCCCGGTAGTAGTCTGCCGCCCCTTTCACCCCTGTGACCGTGATCCCCTTGTTGTAAAACTCCCGGACCGGGAACTGGTCCGCGTCGCTGCGGTAGATGCTGAAGACCAGCACCTGCCCGCTCCTGCGCACCGTGTGGATACACTGCTTCAGCGCGGCCACAGAACCGGAGGCTTCCACGGCGACGTCCGGCCCCTCCGGCAGCAGGGACTCCATGGTCTTCTGGAATCCGGGGTCGTCATAGGCCACCGTGCCGTCCGCGCCAAGCTCCATCGCAAGCCTTGCCCGGTTTTCCCGGTGGCCAACCACCACAATGATTCGGTCAAACCCGGCGTGGCGCAGCAGCTGCAACAGGATCAATCCATTGTGCCCCGGGCCGAAGATCATGGCGCTTTTCCCCGCCGGCTCCGGGATGCGATGCACCAGATTGAGCCCACAACTGATCCCGATCAGGGATTGTGCATCGGAAAAGGGAATTTTCTCCGAGAGGGGAAAGAGCTGCAGGGTTGGGATGACGGCGTACTCCGCCATGGTGCCGTCGATGTCTACGCCCAGCATACTCCGCTCCCGGCACAGCTGCGCCCTGCCGGACCGGCAGTATTCGCATTGGCCGCATCCCCAGCTTCCACGGAAAAAGACCGCGTCGTTCACGGAGAAGCCGTGGGGGTCCCCACAGATCCCTTTGATGACGCCGGCCGCCTCGTGCCCGTTCGTAATCGGCAGTTTGCGCGGCGGCAAACTGCCCTCATACACCATGACATCCGTACCGCAGAGTCCGGTTGATCGGATGCGGACCAGCGCCTGCCCATCCTGAAGCACAGGCACTTCCTTTTCCACCACCGCAAGCTGCCCTGGAGCTGTCAGAATCGTGGCCTTCATAAGAGCGCCTCCTTCCATCTTGTAGAAATAAACAGTTTTTCATAAAAGGCCCTTTGTTCTTTGTACAACTTGTCTATGTTCAGTATATGGGTCATCCGAAAAAATTTCTTTCGTTTTGTTGCGCAAAACATCGCACATTTTAGTTTTTTCCCCTGATTCAAATTACTGTAGTTTCTTATTTCAACTCCGGACTTTTTACCTGCTGCCAAGCCCTGGCACCTTTGCCGCCCATTGTTTGGCTCTCAGGCGCAAAAACTCCCCAGGGCATTTTGGCCCTGGGGAGTTTTCCAAGGGATTGGGTTCAATCGGCGGCCTGCTCCGCAGCCTTTCATCAGGTAAAAAAAGACGGGTGAGCTGTACTCACCCGTCTTTTTGTCTCTTATTCCGCCTGGTAGATTGCCTGGATGCCCCGATAGGTCATATAGCAGTCCAGCTTGGATACGGTTTCAAAGGGCGCATGCATGGAAAGCACCGGCACGCCGGCGTCCAGCGTGGTGATGTTCCGGTTGGCCATATACATAGCCACGGTGCCGCCTCCGCCAAGGTCCACCTTGCCCAGCTCCGCGATCTGCCAGACCACGCCCGCGCGGTCCAGAACGCCGCGGACATAGGCCACAGTCTCGGCGCTGGCGTCGGATGCGCCGGACTTGCCCCGGGCGCCGGTGTACTTGCAAAGGCCTATGCCATAGTTGACTTGAGCGGAGTTGCGCTTTTCAAAGACCTCGGAAAAATTGGGGTCAAAGGCAGCTGTCACATCCGCGCTCAGGCAAAAGGCGTTTTCATAGCAGGCCCGGCAGGGCACGCCCTGGGCCTCGCAGAGGTCCTCCATAAAGGTGTCAAAGGCAGCGGACTTCATGCCCGTGACGCCGTCGGAGCCGACCTCCTCCTTATCTGCCAAAATGCACACCGCCGTCTTGGCCGGAGCGTCTTCCAGATCCAGCAGCGCCTTCAGCGCGGCGTAGGCACAGACCCGGTCATCGTGGCCATACGCGCCGATGAGGCTGCGGTCCAGGCCAATGTCGGTTGCCCGGAATGTGGGGACGGCCTCCAGTTCAGCGGAGTTGAGATCATCCTCCGTGATGCCGTACTTCTCGTAGAGGAGCTCCATCACCTGGAGCTTGACCCGGTCGCTGCCTTCTCCGCCGCCCACCGGACGGCTGCCCAGCAGCAGGTTCAGCGTTTCACCGGGGATGGCCTCCCCCAGCGGCTTTTTGTTCTGTTCCGCTCCCAGATGGGGCAGAAGGTCTGTGATGACCAGCCTGGGTTCCCCCTCCTCCGCGCCGATGGTGACCGTCACGGTGGAGCCGTCTTTCAGGGCCACCACGCCGTGGAGTTCCAGGGGGATGGTGACCCACTGGTACTTCCGGATGCCTCCGTAGTAATGGGTCTTGAAATAGGCCATTTCGCCGTCCTCATAAAGAGGCGTGGGCTTGAGGTCCAGCCGGGGCGAGTCGATATGGGCGGCGGCAATCTGCACCCCCTCGCTCAGCGGGCGGGTGCCGATGTGGGCCAGCAGCACCGACTTGTCCCTGTTGCAGCGGTAGACCTTGTCCCCGGCCTTCAGCTCCGCGCCCCGGACCAAGGGCTTGTAGCCCGCCTTCTCCGCCAGAGATACCGCAAAGGCGGCGCACTCCCGCTCAGTCTTACCCGCATCCAAAAAAGCCTTGTAGTCCTCGCAGTAACGCTCCATGGCCTCCTGCTGGGCGGGGTCCATCCGGTCGTAGCCGTTTTTCTTTTGGGTAAACAGTTTTTCCTTCCGCTCTTTATACTGATCAGACATCCGATTTTTCCTCCTTGATTGATTCAATGAGTTTTGTCAAAAACATCAGTGCCGAGTCCTCGAATTCCTTTGCCGAGGAAGCTGTGTTCTCCAGGACGCAGCTGCAGTTGTCCCGGTAAAAGCTGTCCGGTTTCTGGGCTGTCACCCGCAGCCGGGCATACTCCTCGGGGATGTTGTCCCGCTCCATGATCCGGCGCACCCGGATTTCGGCGGGCGCGGTGATGGCCACGGTCCGGTCGCATACCTTCCCCAAGCCGCTTTCGATGAGGTTGATGGCATCCAGTCCGTAGAGGGCTTCCGGCTCTTCCTCCATCCGCACCTGGATTTCAGGCAGCAGGAAGCGGAAGACGATTTTATTCAGCCGGTCCATTTTGACGCTGTCGCCAAAGACCAATGTACCCAATTTCTGACGATCCAATGCACCGGAGCTGTCAAATATGTTGCCGAACTCCTCAAAGAGCGCCCTGCGCAGCGGCGGACAGCTTTTGAGCATCTCGTGGTACACCTCGTCGCAGTCCAGCACCCGGCCGCCCAAGGCCTCAAGAGCCCGCAGGGCGCTGCTCTTCCCCGAACCGGTGCCGCCGGTGATGCCGATGACGATCTTGCGTGCATCCGCGTCGATGATGTGGAACCCGGCAGCCTTTTTCAGCCGGTTCCCCACCGCCAGCCCCAATCCGCGGCTGTCGGGGCACTGGGCGTAAATCTCCGTGACGGAGGTGGCATCAAAGGCGCGCAGTGCGTCAAAGACCCGCTGGGCCTGGGCGCTTTTATCCGTGTAAGAGCCCAGCGTCTGCAGCTCTCGGCCCGCGAACAGGCTGGCATATTCGTCAAAGCAGATGATGCCGGAGGTGGGGCTCATGTGTTTTTCAATCACCTGGGCTGATTTTTCCGGGCTGCCCACCACTACGGTCACAGGCGCCTTGGGCGCGTAGTGGCGGTATTTCATGCCAGGGGCCTTGGGCTTTTCCCCCTCCGGCAGCGCACCGGTGACGGCCTTGTCCACCACGATCTCGCCCACCACGGCCTCCAGTTCCTCCAGGGGGAGCCCACCGGGCCGCAGCAGCCTGGGCGGCATGCACGTCAGGTCCAAAATGGTGGACTCCACACCCACCTGGCAGGGGCCGCCGTCCACAATGCCGTCGATCTTGCCGTCCATATCCTCCAACACATCCTCAGCGCAGGTGCAGCTGGGCCGGCCGGAGAGGTTTGCACTGGGCGCGGCCACCGGCACGCCGGCGGCCTTGATGATGGCCTGGGTCACCAGGTGGTTGGGGCAGCGCACGCCGACCGTGTCCAGCCCGGCGGTGGTCTCGTCCGGCACCACGCTCTTACGGCGCAGGATCATGGTCAGCGGGCCCGGCCAGAACCGGGCAGCCAGCACATAGGCCAGGGGCGGCACGTCCTCACAAAACCGGGGCAGCCACTGGGAGGAGGGGACGTGCAGGATGAGGGGGTTGTCCTGGGGCCGCCCCTTAGCCTCAAAGATTCGGCGCACCGCGGCGCCGTCCAGCCCGTTGGCGCCCAGCCCGTACACCGTCTCCGTGGGGATGGCCAGAAGCCCTCCCTCGGTGAGAATCCGGGCCGCAGCGTCGATCTTCTCCTCAATCTCCCGCTGGGGGCGGTGAATATCCGTTAAATCAAATTTTCTGGTTTCCATGCTCTCTCCTCATTCCTCGCTCCGCTGAAGCTTTTCCGCCTGATCCGCCGTCACCAGCGCGTCGATCAGCTCGTCCAGCGCGCCGTTCATGATGGCCTCGATCTTATAGAGCGTCAGGCCGATGCGGTGATCCGTGACGCGGCCCTGGGGGAAGTTATAGGTACGGATCCGCTCGGAGCGGTCGCCGCTGCCCACCTGGCTGCGGCGCTCCGCCGCCACGGCGGCCTCCTGCTTCTGCCGCTCCGCCTCATAAAGGCGTGAACGCAGCACCTTCATGGCCTTGTCCTTATTTTTGTACTGGCTCCGCTCGTCCTGGCACTCCACCACCACGCCGGTGGGCAGATGGGTGATGCGGATGGCCGACTCCGTCTTGTTGACGTGCTGGCCTCCAGCGCCGGAGGCCCGGTAGGTGTCGATCTGCAGATCGGCGGGGTTGATCTCAAACTCCACTTCTTCCGCCTCCGGCAGAACCGCCACCGTAGCGGCGCTGGTGTGGATGCGGCCGCCGGACTCCGTCTCCGGCACCCGCTGCACCCGGTGCACGCCGGATTCAAATTTCAGCCGGGAGTAGGCGCCCTCGCCCTCCACCATCAGGCTGCACTCTTTGACGCCCCCCAGCTCTGTGTCGTTCATATTGACGATGTCCACTGTCCAGCCCTTGGACTCTGCGTACATGGTGTACATCCGGAGTAGGGACGCGGCGAACAGCGCGCCCTCTTCCCCGCCGACGCCCCCGCGGATCTCCATGATGACGTTCTTACTGTCATTGGGGTCCTTGGGCAGCAGCAGACAGCGCAGCTGCTCCGTCAGACGCTCCATCTCAGCCTTGGATCGGCCAAGCTCCTCCTGGGCCATCTCCTTCATCTCCGGGTCGCCCAAGAGCTCCCTGGCCTCCTCGCAGTCGGCCGCTGCGGCGCAGTAGGCCCGGTAGGCCTCCACCACCGCTGAGAGCTCCTTGAGTTCCCGGTTGACTTTTTTCAGCAGCGCGGCGTCCGAGTAGACCTCCGGGTCCGTCAGCTGGCGCTCCAGGTCTTCATAACGCGCCTCGATCCCCTTCAGTTTTTCCAGCACAGCAGTTCCTCCTCCATCTCCATTACTTCCCCAAATACTTGCGCACATCCTTGATGAACTGCTCCTGCCAGAAATGGTGCCCCACGGAATTGCACCGCAGGGATACGGCCAGCAGGTGGGGCGCGGCGGTATAGCTGTCCATCTGGCGGTAGACCTCCTGAAATTTGGATTCGCTGGAGCGGGTCACCACATAGGCCACCTTGTTGAGGTACAGCCCCTGTTCCTTCAAAAATGAACGTATGGGCGCGCTGCACCGGCCGGCCCAGATCGGGGTGCCGACGATGACCAGGCGGTACTCCGAAAGGGGCTTGTCCGTCTCGTAGCGCTTGAGGGGCTCGCACTGGCGGCGCACAGCGTCCAGGCCGCAGCGGAGGTAGCCACGAAAGCCGCCCCGCTCCACGCCGTCCCGCAGCCGCACCAGCTCGCCGCCCACCTCCGACGCGATTTCCTCCATGGCCTGTTTGGTTCTCCCCGTCCGGGAATAGTAGATGCACAAAACGTCGCTCATAGGTTCCTCCCGCCTCGAATCAGTCAAACAGGAATGTCTTCACCATGGCAAAGGACTCCCGCAGATAGTAGTTGACACTCAGGTGCTTCCAGGGTAGGGGCGCCGGAACGCCCAACATGCGCACGCCCTGCCGTTGGGCGATCAGCTTGGAGCGGGCCACGTGAAAGTCGTTGGTGACCACAGCCACCAGGCCGTTTTCCACGTCCACGCCGCGCTCACTCAAAAGCGCCCGGGAGCAGGCGAAATTCTCCGCCGTGTTCAGCGCCTGCTCCTCCAGGATCAGCCGCTCCCCCTCCACGCCATGCCCGGTCAGGTAATCGTACATGCACCGGGCCTCGGTGATCTCCTCGCCGTAGCCCTTTCCCCCGGTGAGCACCACAGGAATGTCCGGATGCTCCTCCAGATAAGCAAGGGCCGCATCCAGGCGGCTTTTTAAGGCAAGGGACGGCTCCCGGCCGTTGACCCCCGCCCCCAGGACGATCACCGCCTCCGAGGGCAGGGCGGTAAAGTCTTCCCGGCCCTTTGACACCACATACACCTCAATGGAGGTGAGCAGCACAAGCAGCATCGAAAGCGCGCCGTAAAAGGCACGGCGCAGCCACCGCCAGGGCTGCCCTTTTTCCGCCCGGGCGTCAATCAGGGCCGAGAGAGCAATGACGGCGGCGGCCCCCAGCAGCAACCATCCGGAAAAGCGCATGCCCCACACCCGGACCACCGTCAAAAGGGCGCCGGCAAGGGCGCACATCAGCGCGGCGCACCAGCGGCCCTTCATGCCTGGGCCTCCTCGCTGAGGGCCTCCCATTTTTCATAGAGGGCCTCCAGCTCAGCCTGGGCCTCCTCTTTTTTGCCCAGCAGCTCGCCCAGCGCCTCATAGTCGCAGGCCGCCGCCTCCATCTCCCGGTCCAGCGCGGCGATGGCCTCCTCCGACCTGGCAATCTCCCGCTCGCAGATTACCAGCTGCTTGCGGGCCGCCGCCTGGGCCTTGTTGCCGCGGACGGGGCGCTCCGCCTTCTCCTCCGGACGGGGTGTCTCATGGCGGGGCGCGGTCTTCTGCTCCTCGGCCTTTGCCGAGCGGTAGCGGGCAAAGCCCATGGGATAATCCCGGATGGTCCCGCCCTCCAGCTCCCAGATGCGGGTGGCAAAGCGGTTGATGAAATACCGGTCGTGGCTGACAAACAGCAGCGTGCCGTCAAAGGCCTCCACCGCCTCCTCGATCCACTCCCGGGACGCAATGTCCAGATGGTTGGTGGGCTCGTCCAGGATGAGGAAGTTGATCTCCTCGTCCATCAGCATGCACAGCCGCAGCCGGCTCTGCTCCCCGCCGGAGAGCACGGAGACGCTCTTAAACACATCCTCGCCCCGGAAGTCATAGGCCGCCAGGCGGTTCCGGGCGGACTGGGGCGTGATGTTCTTCTTGGCATAGAGCATGGTGTCCACCAGGTTGCGCTGGGGGTTTTCAAAGTGGATGATCTGGGGCAGGTAGGCCGCACGGACCGAGGGGCCGGTCTTGATGCGGCCGTCGTCCGGGTACAGCTCCCCCATGATCAGCTTGATGAGGGTGGACTTGCCGGTGCCGTTGTCGCCGATGAGGGCGATGCGCTCGCCCCCCTCCACCTTCAGGTTCAAATTGGAGAAAAGGGTCTTTTCCCCAAAGGATTTGCATACATTTTTCAGCTCCAGCACCTCGTCGCCGAAAAATTCCGTGCTGGCAAACCGGGCGTCCATCTTCCTAACCTTGGTGGGCTTGTCGGTGGTGCGCATCCGCTCGATGCGCTTTTCCATGGAAAAGGCCCGCTTGTGCAGCGCGTCGTTGCCCATGAAGGCCCAGAGGTGCAGCTTGTCCGCAGCCTCCTGGAGCTGTTCGATCTTGGCCTGCTCCTTCTGGTACTGGCGCATGCGCTCCTGATATCGGCGCTCCTTCTCGATGGCATAGAAGCTGTAGTTGCCGCTGTAGAACTCAGCCTTGCCGTTTTCAATTTCAATGACCCGCTTCACCACCCGGTCCAGGAAGTAGCGGTCATGGGAAATGGCCACCACCGTGCCATGGAACTGGGAGATGTAGTCCTCCAGCCATTCGGTGGCGTGGAGGTCTAAGTGGTTGGTGGGCTCATCCAAAAGCAGGATGTCCGTGTCCTCCAGAATCAGCCGGCCCAGGTTCACCCGGGTCTTCTCTCCGCCGGAAAGGCTTTCAAAGAGCTGGGAGCGCATGTCCCGGGTGATGGAGAGGCCATTTGCCACCTTGTTCACCGCCACGTCCGTATCGTAGCCGCCGAAAGCCTCAAACCGCTCGGACAGCTGGCCGTAGCGGCGCAGCACCTCGCTGCCGCTCTCCCCGGCCGCCATGCGGGCGGTGAGCTGCTCCATCTCCTCCGCCAGGGCCTGCAGCCGGGAAAAGGCAGTGCGCAGCACATCCTCCACCGTAAAGCCCTCGGGATACACGGGAATCTGGGAGATGAGGCCCATCCGCCGGCCCTGGCCAATGGTCACGCTGCCCGCGTCGTAGTCCATCTCCCCGGTGAGGATTTTAAAGAGTGTGGTCTTGCCGGCGCCGTTTTTGCCAAGCAGGCCCACACGCTCCCCCTGGTCGATCTGAAAAGTCAGGCCGTCCAATATCTTTTTTTCCAAATCAAAGGACTTGACCAGCCCCTCTGCCTGGATCTCAATCATGGTGTTCTCCGAATCTGTCTCTTTCTTATTGCGCAGTGCCAAAGGCGTTGGCCAGCTGCTTCACAATGTCTCCAAAATGCATGGCGTGGGATGCCTTCACCAGCATGGTACTCTCCTCAGTGAACTGGCGCTCCAGCTCCGGCAAGGCCGCTTCCTTGACAGGGAAATACAGCACCTCACCGCCGGAGGAGGCCACGCCGTCGGCGATCTTCTGGGCCTTTTGCCCGATGGCAAACACCTGGTCGATGCCGAGCATGGCCGCCAGCGCGCCCATGTTGTAGTGGGCCTGATCCGTCAGGTCACCCAACTCGCCCATGTCCCCCAGGACGGCGATCTTCCGCCCGCTGCCGGTCTTGGCCAGAATCTCCAGTGCCGCGGCCACAGACTGGGGGTTGGCGTTATAGCAGTCGTCTAAAATTGTACGCTCCCCGCTGAGATGGACGGGCCGCATCCGGGAGCCGGTGGGCTCGTAAGAGGCTACGCCGCGGATGATCTCCTCCCGGTTGAGCCCTAATTTTTCACCGATGGCCACCGCCATGGAGGCGGAATAGACCATGTGCTCGCCAGGGGCCGGAATCTCCAGGACATAGGCGTCCCGTCCGGTCTCCACCCGGCAGATCAGGCCGTTGACGCCGTTGTCAAGAATCTCCGACACCCGCACGTTGCACCGCTCCGACTTGCCGCAGCGCAGCGTCTCAAAAGGCAGCTCCAGCGTGCCAAGCAGCGCGTCGTCGCCGTCCAGGACGGCGGTGCCGTCCTGCTTCAGGTTATCGAAAATCTCGCATTTGGCCTGCAAAATCCCCTGGCGGCTGCCTAAGAATTCGATGTGGGCGTCTCCAATGTTGGAGATGACGGCAATGTCCGGCCGCACCATCTCCCCTAAGTATCGGATCTCTCCGAAATGGTTCATCCCGGTTTCGATTACCGCCGCCTGATGGCTCCGCTCCAGGCTGAGCAGGGTCAGGGGTGTGCCGATGTCGTTGTTGAAGTTCTCCGGCGTCTTCAGCACCTTGTACCGGGCGGAAAGAGTGGCGGCCACCATCTCCTTGGTGGTGGTCTTCCCCACGCTGCCGGTGACTTGGACCACGGGGATGTCGAACTGCCCGCGGTACCAGGAGGCCAGGTCCTTCAGCGCCAGGCGGGTGTCCTCCACCTGAATGTAAAAGCGGTCCTCCCGGATCTCCCTGGGCGGCTGGGCGCAGAGTGTGCCGGACGCGCCACGCTCCAGCGCCCGTTCGATATAGTCGTGGCCGTCAAAGCGCTCCCCCTTCAGGGGCACGAAGAGACAGCCGGGGGTGATTTTCCGGCTGTCGGTGCAGACGGACAAGACGGTTCCGTCCCCTGCCTGGTTCAGGCGCTTTCCCTTCACGGCCTCCAGAATCTGCTGTATGGAAATCTCCTCCACGTCGCTTCCCCCTTATTTTCCCTGGCGCCGGGCCTCCAGCGAGGCCAGCAGGATCCGCTCGCACAGCGTGGGATAGTCGATCCCCACCGCAGCGGCCTCCTGGGGCACCAAGCTGGTGGGCGTCATGCCGGGCAGCGTGTTGATTTCCAGAAAATATACGCGGCCGTCCGGGCTCAGGATGAAATCCGCCCGGGAATAAACACTCAGGCCCAGGGTGTTATAGACCTCCAGAGCCGCCCTGCCCAGCTGCTCCTCCACCTCCGCGCTGACGGGAGCGGGACAGATTTCCTCCGCCGCGCCGGGCTGGTACTTGTTCTCATAGTCATAAAAGCCCACCTTGGGCACAATCTCAATGGAGGGAAGCGCTTTCCCCTCCAGAACTGCGACCTGAAGTTCCCTTCCGGATATGTACTGCTCGATCACGCTGCGCCCGCCCAGCGCAAGGCCCGACTCCAGCGCACCGCGCAGCTCCTGCTCCGTCCTGGCGATGTATACGCCGATGGAGGAACCGCTGTCGATGGGCTTTACCACGCAGGGCAGCTCCGTGGACCCCACCAGGCCGTCGATGTCCTCCGCCCCATAGCTGACGGTCTTCCAATCCGGGGTCAGAACGCCTTTGGGCGCCACCAGGCGCTTGGTCAGGTCCTTATCCATGGCAATGGCGCTGCCCAAGTAACCGGAGCCGGTGTAGGGGATGCCCAAAAGGTCAAGCGCCGCCTGAACCCTGCCGTCCTCGCCGCAGGAGCCGTGGAGGGCCAAAAACACGGCGTCGGCCATGGCGCACAGCTCCAGCACGCCCTCGCCGAACATGCTCTCCCCGCCGCACTTGCGGCTCTTTTTAATCTCCTGCAAATCCGGGGCCCGGCGGGACACGCGGCGCAAATCCTCCGGCAGCGGGGCGGAAAAGAGCTCCTCCAGCGCTCCGCTGCAGCCCTCTGTCCCAAAAAAGAGATCCACAAACGCGGCCTGATGTCCGCGGCTGCGCAGCGCCTGGCAGATCATGATGCCGCTGGAGAGCGACACATTGCGCTCCGGGCTGAGGCCTCCGGCCAAAACAACGATTTTCATGGTTCTTCTCACTCCTTTGGTCTGCCGCGGGTCGGTTTGCGCGGCATGGAACCTTTTTCATCAACCTATTATAACAGGATACACTTTAGCACAGAAGGCTCCGGAATACAAGGGAAAAAGCGGGCGCATCAGGGAGTTTCCCCTCTGTCCGCCCGCTTGATTTCATTCGCCCAGCCAGTCGAAAAAGCCGGTCTGTTTCCCTTCCAGCAGCGTCTTTGCCGCGCAGAGCATCTGGGCCGCGTCCGCCCGGGTCACCTGCTCGCTCATCTTCGTGCTGCCGAAGCTCCCGGTGGCCAGCACATTCACCGACTCCATGTTGCCCACGGCCTGGGCCGCCCAGGAGGGCACGCTGTCCCGGTCGGCGTACCAGGTTTCCACGTCTACGTCGCTGACGGAGAGCACCCGGTTCAAAATGGTGGCGGCTTCGTTGAAGCTGATGGGGGAATTCGCGGAAAATACCACGCCCGCGTCCGTGGTTACGCCCCGGATCACGCCCTCTTCCACAGCGGCCGTTGCATAGGACTTGGCCCAGGTGGGGATGGCTTCATCGTCGGAAAATCCGGTGAGATTCACAGCCTCTTCCGCAGCAAGGCCGGCGGTCTCCATGGTCATGGCCAGGAATTCGCCCCGGGATACGGCGCGGTCCGGCTCAAAGAAATAGCTGCCGCCCACGTTGGCGCCGGTGAATACGCCGCACTCCGCCAGGCGGATCGCCGCGGTCTGGGCGGCAGAGCCCTCCAGGTCGGCGTAAGTGACCGGGGTCTTGGCTTTGGTCACAGTGATCTTCACCGTGGCGGGAGACGAGGTTTTGCCGTCCGCATCGGTGGCGGTGTAAGTGAAGCTGTCGCTGCCGGTCTTCTCCGACGTGTAGGTGAAGCTGTCGCCCTCCACCGTGACGGTGCCCTTTTTGGGCTCGTCCGCCAGAGCGTAGGTCACGCCCTCCGTGTTGCTCTGGAATTGGCCGGTGTAGGGGACGCCGCGGTAGGCGCTGATCTCCAGCTCCCTGGCGATGGGCGCGCCCTCCGCCGCTGCGGGCGCCTCCTCCTTGGGCTGGATTCCAAACAGAGCCGCGGCCGGCTGGGTGGTCAGCATTGCCAAAGTGAGGGCCAGGAAAAGGCTCATTTGCCATCTGAACTGTTTCAAAACGAATACCTCCTGTTTGATTTGGATAGAAGTATTGTTTTCCACAGCTGCAAAAACTATGCGCGCGTATGCGTCTGCGAGCGGCGTGCCAAGCATGCGGCCACGTGCAGTCACGACCGGAACTTTCCCGCCCGCAAGGGAACTGCCCGCTTTTTTTGCTGACAAATCTGGTTTGAACTGCCAAAGCCTATCGGTTCCGCAGCCAGTCCGGCAAAGACCGCTTCTTGATGCCGGACACCACGCCCATGGCGCAGAAGAGTGTCACAACCGAGGACCCGCCGTAGCTGAAAAATGGCAGCGTCAGCCCGATCACCGGCATGACAAAAAGGCACATTCCGATATTTTCCACCGTTTGAAAGATCAGCATGGCCGCCATGCCCACGCAGATATAGGCCGACATCCTGGTCTTTGCCCGCTTGGCCACCATCAGGCACCGGACGATGATGGCGGCCAGGATGAGGATGATCCCAAGGCAGCCCAACATCCCCAGCTCCTCTCCGGCCACGGAGAAAATGAAGTCCGTCCAGCGGGCGGGAAGGGACCCGTCATAGCGCGCCTGCGTCTGGGTGCCGTTCAAAAAACCCTGGCCGGTCAGCTGCCCGGAGCCAAGGGCCAGCAGGCTGCGGGTCTGCTGCCATCCCTTCCCCAGGGGGTCATAGGAGTGGTCAAAAAGGACGATGAACCGCTCTTTCATATAGGAGGGGATCAAATCCATGGCCCAGAGCGCCGTAATGCCGCCGCCGGCCGCGGCGAAGGCCAGTACGAACCACCGCAGCGCCACACCCGCCGCAAAAGCCATGCAGATGAAGATAAAGACATACACCAGGGCGTTGCCCATATCGCTGGAGATCACATAGTAATAGCCGCACAGCAAAATGGTGTGGCCGCCGATGAATGCAATGGCGCTGATGGATTTTAAATCCCGCTTCTCCTCCTGGAGCCACTGAAGCTGCCGGGACAGCAGGATGGAGAAAGTGATTTTAATGAACTCCGCCGGGCCGATGTTCACCGGCATCCCCGGGAAATGCACCCATGCCCGGTTTCCATAGACCTCCTTGCCGAAAGGGATCAGCAGCAGGATGAACACCACATTGAAGGCCACCAGCCACTTCCACTTCTTTGACAGCTCCTCGATGTCCACCATGGAGAAGAAAATATAGCACAAAATCCCGATACAGAGCGCCGCCGCCTGGACCACCACATATCGGTAGGTGTCCTTGTAGCGGGTGGCGCTGTAGATCAGGGCCAGGCCGTAGCATGTGGCCGTACAGCACAGCGCCAGCAGGACCAGGTCGGCCTGCTGAATAAAATCAGATATAATGCTCTTTAGACGAGTGAACATGACACGCTCCATCTCATTATCTTTTGGCATCTTCCATATTCTGGCCGTGATGGTATAGTATACCACAGGCTGGGTTTTCTGTAAACCAACATTCTGTAAACAAGCTTTTCCTTTTCAACCGGGCTGCATTGTGATATACTATTTTGCCGAACAGGAATTGAGGAGGGTGGGCAATGGAGTATCTTTCCCACAGCGAGGCAGAGACAGAGCGGATCGGAGAGGCGCTGGGCGCTCGGCTCCGGCCGGGAACCGTGCTGGCGTACCGGGGCGGCCTGGGAATGGGCAAGACCGCCTTTACCCGGGGGCTGGCCAGAGGCCTGGGGTGCTCCGGACGGGTCACCAGCCCCACGTTTACAATTGTGAACGAATACGAGGGCGCCGTTCCCCTCTTTCACTTTGACATGTACCGGCTGGAGGACTCCGACGCCCTTTTCGACATTGGGTGGGAGGATTATCTGGACCGGCGCGGCGTCTGCGCCGTGGAGTGGAGCGAGCGGGTGGCCGACGCCCTGCCGCCCGGCACCCTCTGGGTGGAGCTGCGGCGCCATCCGGAGCAGGAGGACTGGCGCATCATCACGGTTACAGGAGGACAAGACCATGAAATTACTGGCTCTGGAGACATCGGCTAAGGCCGTCTCCGCCGCCGTGGTGGAGAACGGCTGCGTGCTGGCCTCCGCCTACCAGTGCGTGGGGCTGACCCACAGCCGCACGCTGATGCCCATGGTGGAAGCCATGCTGTGCAGCAGTGAGCTGTCCCTTGCCGACCTGGACGCCATCGCCGTGGCCGCCGGCCCCGGCTCTTTCACCGGCATCCGAATCGGCATCGCCGCCGCCAAGGGCCTGGCCTGGGCCAGGGAGCTGCCCTGCGTGGGCGTTTCCACCCTGGAGGCCATGGCCCAGGGGGTCGCCCACCTGGACGGTGTGATCGTCTGCGCCATGGACGCCCGCCGCGCCCAGGTCTACAACGCCCTCTTTGAGGCAAAGGACGGCGTTTTGACCCGGCTCTGCCCCGACCGGGCCATCTCTTTGGAGGAGTTGGGCGGTGAATTGAAAACTTGCAAAAAAAACAAAATCATAGTTGGAGACGGCGCGCAGCTGTGCTATAATGATTTGTCGAAAAATGGGATTGGCTGCCGCATGGCCCCCTCCCGTCTGGTGATGCAGCACGCCGTGGGCGTGGGCATCGTGGCCGAACGCATGGCGCAGGCGGGGCAAACCGTCGCTGCCCAGGACCTGAAGCCGGTCTACCTGAGGTTATCCCAGGCGGAGCGGGAACGAAACAAAAGAATAGGAGCTGTCCAACATGAATGAAAACGTACATGTCCTGAACCACCCCCTCCTTCAGCACAAGCTGACCATTTTGCGCAATGAAAATACCAGCACAAAGGACTTCCGTGAGCTGGTCTCCGAGATCGCCATGTTGATGACTTATGAGGCGACCCGCGACCTGCCCCTGGAGGAGGTCACGGTTAAGACCCCCGTGGACACAGGCACCTTCCAGACCCTCTCCGGAAAAAAGATGGCCATTGTCCCCATCCTCCGGGCGGGCCTCGGCATGGTGGACGGCGTGCTGAAAATGATTCCCGCCGCCCGGGTGGGCCACATCGGCCTGTATCGGGACCCGGCCACGCTGAAGCCTGTGAAATACTACTGCAAGATGCCCGCGGACATCGCCAGCCGGGATGTGCTGATCGTGGACCCCATGCTGGCCACCGGCGGCTCTGCCTCCGCCGCCATCACCTTCATGAAGGAATACGGCTGCAAGCACATCAAGCTGATGGACGTGCTGGCCGCTCCGGAGGGGATTGAGCGCATCCAGCAGGAGCACCCCGATGTGGAGATCTATGTGGCGGCTGTGGACAGCCACCTGAACGACCACGGCTATATTGTCCCTGGCCTGGGAGACGCAGGCGACCGCATCTTCGGCACCAAGTGAGAACCTGCCACCGCCGCAGGGTGAGGGAAAACCGGAGCATTTTTTCAAATCAAACCCCCCGTGGAGGATTCGTGAATCCTCCACGGGGGGTTTGATCGATCCAGGAAGCGACCTGTACCTGCTCAGGCTGAAAGGCTTTCTCTTCCACCCCTCCGCCGGAGTTGCAGTGCCTGTGAGAAGATGGAAACTCAGAGCTTTTCTTCGTATCAGCTATGGCCGCTCCAAAGGGAAGGTGACGCGCCAGCGGCCCTCCGTATACTGGCCGGAGGTATAAAAGTCGCCGCAGATGCTGTAGCGGTTCAGCTTCTCCGGGGAAAGGTCAAAGACGAACTCATAGTAGTCCTCCCGCACTTCCCCACCGGTAAACGCGGCGGAATAGAGACTGGACACCATATTTCCCTCCGCATCCTCCAGCCGCAGTGAGCAGTGGCCGTCGGTGGTGGGCAACTCTGCGATCTTCACCTGGATATGAAGGAGCCCTTCCACATATCCAATCGCTGTAATGGAAAACCCATTGACAGGGATTGAAATTGCTGTCCCCGGCTTCAGCATGGGAGCGTTTTCCAACAGGGCCTCCCCCTCAGGCAGGGAATAGCCGCCGCCACGGCACTGGTAGCCGTCGGTGGTTGGCATCTCTTGGGCGTACTCTGTTAGAGGGATATCCAGCGTCAGGTCCTCGGTGGTCTCCTTCCCGCTGAGGAAACAGTTCAGGGAGAAGGTCATCTTTCCCCCGGGAACAGGCTGTCCGTTCATGGTCTGCTCACTCACCCGGAACAGGGCGGTCCCGGCCGCAGGGTCAAACGCCTCCAGCTCGCAGTAGCTGGTGGAGTCGAAGGGGACATGCATGGAGTAGCTGTCGTAAAGGTCGGTGGTCTCATCCACGCGGCTGCCGGTCAAATCCGTCAGGGCGATGTAGGCCTGGGCGGTATCGCCCTCCGTCTGTACGGACACCACCTCCATCCGGATACCGTTGTCCTCACAAGTTTTCTGGACCGGCTGGAAGAACTGGGCGGCGGCGGGCGAGACGGCGTAGAGGAGCTGATAGACGGGTTCCGCCCGGGCGGCCAGCGGCGTGGCGGCGCAGAGGGCCAGGGCGGCCGCCGCTGCTGCTGCCCGGTGCCAGGCGGGACGGCGCCGGACTCTCCGGAGGGTGCGCTCCACCACTTCGGCGCTGGGGTGGAGCGGATCGTTCATGGCGCGATAGGCTTCTTCAAACATCTCATTGGTCTCCTTTCAGCAAGTGGGAGAGCTGTCGTCTGGCCCGGGTCAACTGGGTGCGGACGGTGGAGGAGGCGCGGTGGAGCAATCGGCCGATCTCCTCCGTGGAATAGCCCTCATAGTAGTAAAGGTGAATTACTGTTCGGTAATTGGGCGGCAATGCCTGCATCGCTTCCTCCAGTCCGGACTCCTCCGGCGTGGGACAGGGCAGCTCCTCCGGCAGCGGGCTGTTGGGGTGGGACGAGGACCAAAAGCTGTTGCCGCAGTTGGCCGTCACACGCAGCAGCCAGGCCTTGCGGTGCTCCTCGCTTTCAAAGCGGCGGGGGATACGGAAATATCGGAGGAAAACCTCCTGAAAGATGTCGTCGGCGTCGCTGCGGCTCCGGGTCCGGGCATAGGCCAGCCGGTATACCATATCGCCGTAGCGGCGGACAATCTCCTCGGGCTGTTCCAAGCTCTCCCTCCTTTCTATTGGGAATACCCTCCAAAGGCAAAAAATGCTACAGGGGGATGATATTTTTAGAATATTTTTTCGCACAGAACGGTCCCCGCCAAGTGCTGAGGCCCGGAAAGCTCCACGGCGGCCAACCGGAACAAGACATACGCACAAAAAACCGTCTGGACGCAATGCGTCCAGACGGTTTTCCTCAAATGGACTCAGCCGATCAGATAGGCATATTGGTTCAGTACGGTGAGGATCAGGATCTCGATGTCAGCGGGCAGCGGATTGTCGCCTGCAAGATCCGCCTCAAAGACCTCGCCGGCCAGGCGCACCAGCACCTTACCGCCGCCCAGAGGCAAAAAGCCCTGGTTGTTCACGCTCTCCTCAAAGCCCTTGCGGTCCAGGAAGAGGGTGAATTTATCCCGGTAAGGAGCACTGTCATAGGGACAGAACACGGCGCAGTTACCGCATTCGTTGCACATCCGGTCCACATGGAGGATCTGATGGCGGCCGTCCGGCAGCCGGATGACCACGTTGGCCCGGTTGGGGCACACATCGGCGCAAACCTGGCACACCACATTGCAGCTGAGGCACCGGTCTCCCTCACATTTTGCGGACTCGCAGAGCACGCCCTTCTTGGCAAGGGCGGACTCCCGGCTGGCAGCGGCATGGGGAGGCATCTTGAAGGTGCGGGCCTGGCCGATGACCGCGTTAGCAAAGGCCTGGGCGTCGGCGATGCCCTCCACCACGGTGGCGGGTCCCCGCATGGCGTCGCCGCCTGCGTAGACATTCTCCAAATTGGTTTGGAAATCAGGGATGCCGCGGCTGTCCACATGGATGCCGTTGGAGGTGAACAGTTCGCTTTCCACCTGCTCTCCCACGGCGGAGATCACCGTGTCGCAGTCGATGGATACGGTTTCACCGGTGGGCTCGGGCCTGCGGCGCCCGGAGGCATCCGGCTCACCCAGGCGCATCTTTTCACAGAGCAGCCTGCCGTTCTTCTGCTCCAGGGGAGAAACCAGCTCCAGGAACGTCACACCGTCCCGGATGGCCAGCTCCAGCTCCTCGGCGTCGGCGGGCATGTATTTCTTTGTCCGGCGGTAGACCAAGGTGGAGGATTTGGCACCGGCCCGGAGGGCGGCCCGGGCGGCGTCCATGGCAGTGTTGCCGCCGCCGACCACGGCCACATGGCCCAGGGGCACTTCCCTACCGGCCTTCAGGTCCTTCAGCCAGCCGATGACCGGCACCACGTTGCCAGGGATGTCAAGGCGTCCTGCTTTCCAGGCGCCTACGGCAAAGAAGATGTGGGTGTAGCCCCGCACCTTCAGCTCCGCCACAGAGGGGGCCTTCGTATTCAGCCGGACCTCAACGCCCATCTTTTCCACCAGCGCCGCGTCCTTATCAATGGCCGCGTCGGAGATGCGGAAGGCGGGGATCACCTGGCGGACAATGCCTCCCAGCTGGCCGGACTGCTCAAAGATGGTGGCGGGGATTCCGGCCCGGCCCAGGAAGTAGCCGGCTGCCATGCCGGTGGGGCCGCCGCCGATGATGGCGGCCTTTGCACAGGAATCGGCGGGGGCGGGCTGCGCCAGCTCCGCCATCAGCTCATCGTAGCCCCGCTCCGCGGCCACCAGCTTGGTGGAGCGGATCTGGACCGCTTCGTCATAGAAATTGCGGGTGCACTTGCTCTGGCAGCGGTGGGCGCAGATGGTGCCGGTGATGAAGGGCAGCGGGTTCTTCTCCGTGATCACCCGCAGCGCGGAGGCATAGCGGCCCTGGCGGCAGAGCTCGATGTACTCGGGGATGTCCTGGCCGATGGGGCAGCCGCCCTTGCAGGGGGCGGTGAAGCAGTCGATCAGCGGCACCTTCTCATAGAGCTTGCGCCTGGGCAGGGGCTTGACGGCTTTTACATGGTATTTGTCGGACCGGGCGGCGCGGGCGAGGGCTTCCACGCCCTCCACATCCACCCTCGTGAATGGCGCAAAGTCCAGGGCGTCCAGCTTGTCTCCGATCTGGGAGAAGCGCTGGTAGCCGCCGGGCTTGAGCTCCGTGGTGGCCATGGTGATGGGCCAGATGCCGCAGCCGAACAGCTTGTCGATGTTGAAGTAGTCGGCTCCGCCGGCATAGCTGAGCCGGAGCTGGCCGTCAAACTCCCGGGCGATCCGGGCGGCCATGGCGGTGGTCAGGGGGAAAAGCGACTTGCCAGCCATGTACATCTCTTGGCTTGGCAGCTCCCCCGCCTTCACATCCACCGGGAAAGTGTTGGATAGCTTCAGGCCGAACTCCAGCCCATGCTCCTCTGCCAGGGCCAGCAGGCGGCGGAACATGGGGACGGCGTCTTTGTACTGAAGGTCCTCGTTGAAGTGGTGGTCGTCGAAGGCGATGTAGTCGTAGCCCATCTCGTCCAAAATGGTCCGGGCGGTCTCATAGCCCAAAAGGGTGGGATTGCACTTGACAAAGGTGTGCAGGTGCTTTTCCCGGAGGAGGTAGGAAGCGATGCGCTCGATCTCGTCGGGCGGGCAGCCGTGGAGGGTGGAGACCGTCACAGAGCCGGAGATGTGGGGCGTGATGGCGTCGATGTACTCCTCCTCGGCTGGGAAAAACTCCTTCAGGACGCGGATGCATTCCCGGAAGATGGGGGTTTCCCCGGCGTCGATCATGCCGTTCAGGAAAGAGTCGATTTTCTCCCCCTGGATGCCCGCCAGGTCATAGCCCACGCTCATGTTGAACACAAACCCGCTGGGGTCGCCCAAGCCGTAGACCCTGGACAGGATTTTCAAGGCGCACCAGGCCTTCACATACTCCTCAAACGCCTGCTGGACATAGAGCTCCGTGGACCACTCGCAGTTATAGCACTCATCCTCCGCCAGGATGCAGGGGCGGCTGATGCAGGCCGCCAGCTCCGCGCCGTCCATCTTCTGGACGGTTTTCAGCTCAAAGAACCGGGCGCCGGCAAAGTAGCCCGCCACAATGTTCTGGGCCAGCTGGGTGTTGGGCCCGGCGGCGGGGCCGAAGGGCGTCTCGATGGTTTCTCCAAAAATGGGCAGCTTTTTCACCCCGGCGCGATAGGGGCGGTGGACACCGAAGACGGAGCCTTCGCTCTGGTACTCCGTGGTGATCCAGGTCATCAATTCCCGAAACGGAATGGGGGTCATCCATTCAGACATACTCTTTTCCCTCCTCAATATGTGCAGTGGTTCAGCTGGCCCCAGAGGCGCTTGGCGCTCTCAAGAATGTGGGCGTTCACAGCCTCCTCGTCGATGTCCACCAGTTCCCGGTCCACCATGCGGAGCCTGCCGTTGATCATGGTGGTCTGGCACTGGCGTCCGGTCATGCCGAAGAGCATGTGGCCGTCGATGTTGTCGCCGCCAAAAGGCGTGTAGGGCTTGTAGTCCATCACGATCACATCCGCCGCGGCCCCGGCCTTCAGCACGCCCAGCGGCGCTTCAAAGGAGCGGTTGGCAATTTTGGCGTTGTTTTTGAAGAGCATGTCCGTCACCTCGCACCAAGCCACGTTGGGCAGGCATGCGTTGTGCCGCTGGGAACACAGCGCCACCTTCAGCGACTCCAGCATGTCGTTGGTGTAGGCGTCGGTGCCCATCCCCAGGAGGATGCCCTTGCGGTACATGGGCAGGATGGGCGAGATGCCCACGGCGTTGCCCATGTTGGATTCCGGGTTGTTGACCACCATGGTGTCGGTGGCGCGGATGATGTCCATCTCGGCGGTGCTCACGTGGATGCAGTGGCCCAGGATGGTCTTAGGGCCCAGGATGCCGTGGTCCTGAAGCCGCTGGACCGGGCGCCGTCCATAGGTCTGCAGGGAGTCGTACACGTCGTTCATGCCCTCCGACACATGGATGTGATAGCCCACCCGGCCTCCATTGGCGGCTTCCATGCGCTCAAAGGTCTTGTCGGAGATGGTGAACAGGGCGTGGCCGCCGAACATTGCCTTGAGCATATCGCTCTTCTCCTGCTCGCAGTAGGCGATGAAGTCTGCGTTTTCCTGCACGGCCTGGAGGGATTTCTCCTCGCCGTCCCGGTCGGACACCTCATAGCAGAGGCAGGCGCGCATGCCGTATTCGCGGGTCACCTCGGCAATTTTCATCAGCGACCCGGGGATTTGGCAATAAGAAGCGTGGTGGTCGAAAATGGTGGTGACGCCCTGCTTGATGGAGTCGATCACCAGGGCCTGGGCAGAGGCGCGGGTGGCCTCCAGGTCCAGATGGCGGTCGATGGCCCACCAGGTGCCGTCCAGCACCTCAAAAAAGTTGGTGGGGTTGTTGCCCTGGATGGACAGTCCCCGGGCCAGGGCGGAGTAGATATGGGTGTGGGCGTTGATCAGGCCCGGCATGATGACCCCGCCCCTGGCGTCCACAAAGTCCGCCTGGGGATAGGCCTCCTTCAATCTGGCGGTTTCGCCCACAGCAATGATCCTGCCGCCGTCGGTGACAACGCCTCCGTCGGCCAGATAAGGAAGGGCGCTGTCGCGGGTGATCAATTTTCCGTTTGCCAGTACATACATGGTGATGGCCTCCTTTATTTCTATGTTGAATGGGCGAACCGCTGCCTGAGGTAAGAAAAAATGTATCAAACCACAGTTGGTTTGATACACTCGAGCAGCAGCTGAGTGATAGTGTCCAGCCCGTGCGCACAGCACTTCGTTACAGCTATCAGTCTTGGATTGTGGTCTTATTATACTGTATTTTGCGGTGGATTGCAATCTTTTTTCGGGTGGGAATCCAAGGGAGCCATCCGCGGCCGGGAGAAAATAGAGGAAATTATTTGTGCAGTTTGACCGGATCCCACGTGAAACATTTTCCAGTTTCTTCTCGTCAAATTAATGTATTATGTACGATGGAAGAGGTGGATGGACCATGAAGCGGTTCCTTGCCCTTTGGCTGACGGCGGGTCTTGCGATTTGGCTGACAGGCTGCGTTACAGCCCCCCCGGTGGAAGTCGGCCTAAAGGAGAGCCCCTATGGAAAGCAGGATCCGGGAGAGGCGTTCGCCCTCTCTGCCGAGTGGCCGGTCTACGACCCGTCGGTGGATGAGGTCACGCTATTCCTGGACAACCTGACCGGGGAGGACGCAGTGTCCAGCGGGGCCTTTGAACTGGAAGTATCCATTGACGGAAGCTGGTGTCAGTTGGAGGAGCGCGAATCAGCCCTTTGGCCGGAGGAGGCCTTGTCCATTCCCGCCGGGGAAACCGCGGCACTGCGATGCCGCCTCTCCAATTTCGACCTGGCCGGTATCAAAGAAGGAACTTTCCGCATAGTCACGGAATTGGGCGGTCAGTACTACACCGCAGAATTTGCCATAGGCGAAAGCCCCATCACCGCCGATACGCCCTACGGCTTCCTTCCGCTGGAGGAGTTGAGCCGGGACTATAGGCCGGAGGATGGGGACGGCTGCCTCATCAGCGGCCCCCAGGGTGTGGAAAACGGGGAGGCCATGGACGCATTCTTGAAAAAAGTGAGCCTTGGCGTCCCCTGCCAGCTGCGGGTGGTACATGCGCCTACCGAAGGCGGAGTGGTGCTCACGGACGTGATCTATGAGCCGGTGAACGGTATGAACCGGTTTTTATGGCGCTGTGACGCAACCCGCGATCAAGGGGACGGCCTGGCCGCCGGGATTGCAGAAAACACCTACAGCTTCTTAGTGTCCGACGGTAGCGATATCTCCCTGAGCAATTGGAGCAGCTGGGCGGAGTCGCACGCCGAGCGGGACGTGTCCATCCTCTGGGGCGAGGCGGCCCGCCCCTGGATCACCCATGTGGAGGAGCTGGGTGGCGGGGTTGACTGTACTTACCGGGTCTGGAATCAGGAGGGCACCGCCAGCGCCGGGCTGACGGGAGAGAATCTGACCTTCTTCTTCCAGACCGGGGAAAAGGGGGCAATCCAGCTGCTCAACGATGCTCCGGAGGGGTTTGAGCGCATCGAGGAGATCACCTGGGCCAATCAGCACACCCAATGGCTGGAGCAGGAGGGCATCCAGATTGATGAAAACACCCTGCTGCTCATCAGCAACGAGTATGACGCCAAACATTACTATGCCATTTATGACATCGATGCGGAAGCGCTGCAATCCTATGTCTTATATTGAAGAAAAAAGCCACGACTGACGCCGTGGCTTTTTTCTTTTCCATCACGGCGCGTATCCCAGTCTGAACCTGGACAAAATAGATGTAAAAAAATGCTGAATTGCACTTGAAATATTTTTATGTATGATGTAATATAATAATTAATATCACATTATAAAGCGAGTGAAATCATATGATTAAATTGTTTCAAAATGCACAGGACCCGGTCAGCTGCGGGACCCACGCTTTTGGCGCGGTGCTTGCGCTGTTAGGGGGGTTTTTACTTTTGGCGCGTGCGGTGAACGGCGGCGGCTCCGCCATGGCTGTTTCGGCTGCCATGTGCTTTTGCCTCTCCATGATCGCGCTGTACTCAGCCAGTGCGGTGTACCATTTTTACCCTGGCGACATCACCAGCGGAGGCGTCAAGCGGGTGCTGCGGAAAATGGATCACAGTATGATCTATGTCCTCATTGCGGGCAGCTATACGCCCTTTTCCCTGGTGCTGCTGCCTCAGCCCAAGGGCCGGCGGTTCTGCCTGGTGCTTTGGGGCGTGGCCATTGCGGGTATTTTGCTCAAGCTGCTCTGGATCAACGCGCCCCGGGTGCTGTCCACGCTCATCTATCTCATCATGGGGTGGGCCGTTGTCTTTGTGGCAAAGGATTTTCTGACCATAGGACAGCCCTGCCTGACGCTGATCGCCCTGGGCGGGCTGTGCTATTCGACGGGTGCGGTGTTCTATGCCGTCAAGCGGCCCAACCTCTCCGCGGAGTGGACGTTTCATGAGTTCTTCCATCTGCTGATCCTGGCCGGATCCTTTTTCCACTACCTGGCCGTGTATTTTTACGTGCTGTAACTCCGGTGCAATCGGCACAGGGATGCGTCAGAAGCCGTGGCGGGTCCACATATTTAGATCGGACAGCTATTGCTGCCCGATCTTTTTTCTTTACAGCACCTGAATTGCAGTGGATGGACTCCTCTGCCCGGTTATCTGGCCCCGAAGCAGTTCATTCCGCGCTTCCCCAGGTTCCTCCTAAATCCGGGCGGGCTTCAGCGTCCAGCATTGAAGCCGGGTGGCATCCGCCACATGCTCCGCCCGGAATGTCGCTGAAAGGCAATACCGCAGCGGAGTGCCGGAGGTCATAACGGCAAGCAATGGTGCCGCCCAGGGTAAATAGAACCACCTGCTTTTCCATACCTCCTCCGCTTTGAAAAGAGAGCCCACTGCCAGGGAACCGTTCAATTGTGGTACACGTCTGGCCGGCGGTTGTTGAGCCCGCCCATGCTCTCCTTGCAGGCATTCTGGTACTCCATATCCAGCGTGGCGTAGATGATGTCCTCGTGGTTCCCTGCGACGGCCACGGGCGTGCCCCAGGGGTCCACCACGCGGCTGCGGCCAAAGGGATGCTCCCCGCCCACAAGGCCATACTGATTGGCGGCACAGACCCAGGTCTGGTTCTGCAGGGCCATGGCGTCGATCAGCGTATCCCAGTGATCCGTCCGGGGCGGCAGAGGGTTTCCTCCTGGGAACATGGCCATGATGCACAGGATATCCGCGCCGTCCAGCACCAATGTACGGGCCAGCTCCGGAAAGCGGCAGTCGTAACACAGCTGGATGCCCACCCGGCCAAAATCCGTATCCAGTACACAGGTCTCGCTGCCCGCCTCCATGTTGTCAGACTCTTTGTAGCCCAAGGCGTCAAAGAGGTGGATTTTGGCGTACTTGCCTAATAGATTGCCCTGGCGGTCGATGAAAGCCGCGGTGTTGCGGACCTTGCCTCCCTCCGCCTGCTCGGTGATGCTGCCGGGCAGCAGGTTGACATGCAGCTTTTTTGCAAGCTCCGCCATGGCGTCGGTGTAGGGGCCGGGAATGGGCTCCGCAATCCGCTGGAACTCCTCCCTGGAATGGGCCAGGAAGTTGTTGCACTCCGGCAGCAGGATCAGATCCAGGCCCGGCATTCCCTCCGCCGCCCGCTCAACCATCTCCAACGACTTCTCCAGGTTTTCCTGGGGCGTGGCGCCGGTGGCTCCACGCTGGCAGATGGCAACTTTAATTAATTTCTTCATGTTTTACACGCCTTTCCAGAATTTACGCCGCTATGCCAAGATGCTCGGCAGCCAAGTGCTCAGCGGGGCAATGAACGCCACCGCCAGCAGGGCAAACAGAATGGGAAAATAGAAGGGCTTCGTACCCCGCACCACAGTTTCCAGGGATTCGCCCGTCACAGAGCTGAGTACAAAGAGGCACACGCCCACAGGCGGTGTGGCCGCGCCGATGGTGACAGCCAGGGCCACCACCACGCCCAGGAGAATCAGGTCAATGCCAAAGGCGTTGGCAATGGGCACCAGGATGGGCACCATGACCAGCTGGATGGAGGTTCCGTCCATAAAGCAGCCCAAAAACAACAAAATAGCCATGATAATCAGCAGCACAATGTATTTGTTGTCCGTCATGCCGGTCAGAGCCTTGGTGATGGACTGGGGCACCTGCTCCTTTGTCATGATCCAGGCCAGCACGTTGCCGATGCCCATGAGGAACATGATGGAGGCGGAGGACATGAGGGTATCCTTCAAAGCCTGGAGCAGCCCCTTGAGGGAAAAGGTCCTGTAGATGATGCTGACAAAGATGGAGTACACGCAGCCGATGATGCCCACCTCTGTGGCGGTTGCAAAGCCGGTGGAGATGCCAAGCAGCAGAATCGCCGGACACAACAGGGCAAAAATGCTGTGTTTTGTTGCATCCCAAAGGTGCCTGGCACTGAACGGCTCAGGTTCCGGGCACTTCACTTTGCCCCGGGCGCACATGATGTACACGCAGATCATCAAAATGCCGGCCAGCAGCACACCGGGCAGCACACCTGCCATAAACAGCTTACCGGGCGACACGTTGGCCAGGGAGGCAAACACCAGCAGCACCACGCTGGGCGGGATGATGGGCCCCAGGAGCGAGGAGGCCACGGTAATCCCGATGGAAAATGGAACGTCATAGTCCTTTTTCTTCATGGCTTCGATCTCCACCATGCCAAGCCCCGCGGAGTCGGCCACGGCCGTGCCGGAAATGCCGGCGAAGATCACGGAGGAGATGATGTTCACCTGGGCCAACCCGCCTTTGATGTGGCCCACCAGGGCCTCGCACCAGTCGAAAATGCGGTGGGTAATGCCGCCGCTGTTCATCACGTTGCCTAAGAAGATGAAAAAGGGCACAGCCATCAGCGTATAGCTGCTGATGCCGCCGGAAATGAGACTGGGAATGATGACGGGGTCCAGCCCACAGAACAAAATCGCGCAGAGCGCTGAGATCGCCATGGCCATGGAGACCGGTGCGCCCACCACAACCAGCAAAATCAGCAGTGCAAACATAATCACGGCAACCATCAGTCAGCGCCTCCTTCCCCATCCTTCCGGAACAGTCCGATCACGCCCTCTACAAAGGACGCGCAGTTTTTCAGGCCCATCGTGACAAACCCGATCAGCAGCGCCAGCGAGCGCAGCTGGAGCGGATAGGCGGCGACGATGGTGTAATTCCCCTCCTGTGAGAGGAAGAGTTTCCAAGTGTAGAGAATGGCCACAGCCATGAAAGCCGTCACAAGGGCGTAAACGATCACATCGATCACCCTCTGAAGCCCCTTGGGGAACTTCTTTACGAACAGGTCCACATAGATGTCCTGGTGCTCATAGACAATTTTACACATGCCCAACAGGGCGAACCACAACAGCATCAGCGTGCTGTACTCCTGGATCCAGATGAAGGATTTCCCCAGGAAGTTGCGCTGGAAAATTTCGTAGGCGTTGAGAACGATGGCCAGGGCCAGCAGGAACAGCGCGATGCCGCTCTCAAGCTCCACGATCCAGCCGTATAGTTTTTTTATCGTTTTCATGAACACTCCTATTGCTTCCGTCGGGCCGGATTGTACCTTAGCGCCTCCCTGCCCGCAAGGGCGCGGGCAGGGAGGCGTGGGAGATGGATGGGGAATTCCGCTTTACAGCAGCCCCAGGAACTGCGCGACCAGCTCGGGGATGTTTCCCTTGGCCGCCTCCCCGACATAGTAGTCATGAAGGGCATCCTGAATCACGCCGCAGTCAAAGTCCATGTTGAACTCTGCGCCATCGCTCTCCACGCGAGCGATCATCTCATCCGTAAAAGTGTAGAGCTCCTCGTTGGAATAGGCAGCCGCATCGTTGGCGGCCTTTACCAGCGCCTCCTGCTGCTCGCCGGTCAGGCTGTTGAATTTATCCAGATTCATCACAGGCCACAGCTCCTGGGGATAGCAGTTCATGTAGGTGACATAGGGGCCTACTTCATAGAAGGCCATGGACTCCACGTTGGATACCGGGCAGTTCACCGCCTCCACGGTGCCCTGCTGCAGCGCCATGTAGCACTCGGAGTAGTTGACCACCGTGGTGGAGACGCCCAAGAAGCTCATGGCATTCATGAAGGCGGCGGAATCGGCGGAGCGGAGCTTGATGGCCTTCAGATCATCCAGGCTGTTGATGGGCTTGGTGGAGCAGGTGACATAGTAGGGGCCGCGCTGCCAGCTTCTGTCGGAGCAGAGCATCTTAAAGCCCGCCTTCTCCATCTGCTGCATCTGCAGATCGCCGAACTCACCGGTGACCAGTTCCAGGTAGTCCTCCCACTCGGTCATCAGGAAGGGGCTTGTGGTAAAGAGCACATCCACTCCATAGCCGGAGTAGAAGGTGGAGCCCTCTATGTACATGTCGATGGTGCCCAGCTGCATGTTGTTGACGGTGGTGGTGCTGTCGCCCAACTGCTCGCTGGGATAGATCTGGACCTCCACGGAGCCGTTTGTGTACTCCTTGACCAGGTCAGCAAAATACTGGTAGGTCTTGCCTTCAAAGCTGTCTTCCGCCACCTTGGTGGCGCAGGAGAGGACGATGGTGTCGCCGGAGGAACCGGAAGAGGGGGCGGAACCGGACGCGCTTGCACTGCCCGAATCAGAGTTGCCGCATCCGGTCAGCAGGAGCGAGCAGGCCATGGCCGCTGCCAAAAACATCGCAAGAGTCTTTTTCATGGGAATTCTCCTTTTCTTTTTATTGTGAGGTATCGTTCCAATACCCACTAACACTTATTTCCGGTTGACCCAGCCCGCGGGGTCGTCCATGCCGTTCATCTTCAGCGCATCGTGGATGATGGGGAAGAAATCGGACATCTTTTTACCGGCGCGGAAGCTGTCAAACATGCCACCGGGCTCCTGCTCCAGCTTGTCCCCGGCCTCTGCGTGCTCCAAAAGCTGCTCGCACTCCTCAGGCTTCATCACCAAAACACCCTCGGCATTACCGAACACAATGTCGCCGGGGTTGACCACAACGCCTCCGCACTGGATGGGCTCATTGAAGGTAGCTTTGTGATCCTCCACAATGGTGGTGGTCAGGACGGAGAGGCCGGTCGCAAAGACGGGCAGGCCCACCCGCTCGATGCCGGCGGAGTCGCAGGCAGGGCCGTCGATCACAATGCCGGCCACTCCCTGGCACTGCGCGTTGAGGGCGCAGCCGTCGCCGCAGCAGGCATGCATGGGCTCGCCGCCCCGGTCCACCACGAGGACGGAGCCTTTGGGCGCGTGCTCAGCGGCATAATAAAGCATCAGGTTGCTGTCTCCGGTTATGCGGACCGTGACGGCGGGGCCGACGACCTTAAAATCTTTTACCACGGGTTTGATGTTGGTGTTCATGTAGCCGCTTTTGACATAGTGTCCGATCTGTGCGGGATCCACCTTCATAAAGCGGTCTGCGAGTTCCTGAGTCCATTCCATTTTTTACGCTTCCTTCCCTTTCCTTTTCTGTTAAACGCAGCGTTGTGTTTGAATCAAGTATCATATTTAGTTTTATACTTGTTGTGACAAATTATAGTAAATCCACGGTTTAAAAGTCAATACTCCTTTTTACAATCAGGTAATTCTTGTCAGCATATACGAATTTTTCAGAAGTTTTACATGCAATATACCCATAAATCCAGTCATTAGACTGCGCATTTTATCAATATTGACGGCACAGCATTGAGTTTCATACTATAATTATACATTAAGCGGGACCTATTACAGGGAAAACAGATGGATCGGTAAAAAACAGAACTGGCCGCTCTTGAAAAAAAGCATTTGTAGGTGTATGCTAAATTCATATAAATAGAGAACAAGGGGAAAAAATGATGAAATCTGCAGGCTTGAGGGAACAGCTTTTGTCGGCAGCGGAGAAGCTTTTTGCAGAGCAGGGCTATGCAAATACTACCGTGGACCAGATTGTTGAAGCGGCTGGGTGCTCCAAGAGCACCTTTTACCACTATTTCGAGGCCAAGGAAGAGCTGGCCTGTACGCCGGACCTATACGACTATGCCTATGAGCAATGGTATGAAACCGCCAAGGACACCGACGAAAACGCCATTTCCAAGCTTCATGCGCTCAACCGCGTGTTCCTCTCCAAATTGGAACAGACCTACGATCTGGACCGGGCCTCCGCCACCTGCCGGTTTGAAGTCTCCACAAAAAACCGGGGAAGCTATATCGGCAGCAACCGCTCCTATAACCGCATCATCCGCACGCTGATCAAAGAGGGCCAGGCCAAAGGCGAAATCCGCGGCGATGTTTCGTTTGTAGAGCTGGCTAAAATCTACAGCCTCTTGGAGCGGGGCATCATCTTTGACTGGTGCATCTCCGGCGGGACCTATTCCTTTATGGAATTCGGCACCCGCTCCATGGATATCCTTTTGAGGGGCTATCTGCCGGTGGAACACTAAGAGGGCGTAACATACAAATAGATCATTTGAAAAAGCGTTGGCAGTGGCGGCGCTTTTTCTTTTCTACAATTCAGGCCGGACGATGTTTCAAACGTCGTCCGGCCTGAATCTTTTGTAAAATCACCTGTAAATTAGGAAAAATCGGAATTTCAATTTAAAATATCTTGTGGTACACTTCAAGTATCAAACTAAGTATCATAGTAAACATCACACTTTTGGTTCCGTTTTTTACTAATTGAGGGAGCGCCATGTCTCTTTATATCAGTAACAAGCAGTTATCCAAAACTGAATCCACTTCCCAGCCCCCTGTTCTGTTGGGAGCGCCCAGGCTGCGGCTGCAGCGCAGGGTGTTTTCGCAGGACTACGAGTTCAGCCGCCTGCTGCTGGATGCCTTTGAGCTGGTGAATCCGGAGTTTGGTGAGCTGGCCTATCCCCTGCTGCCCTACAGCGGTTTTCTGGCTGTGTTCCTCTTTGGGGACATGATTTCCAGCGCCAGCCTCTGCGGCCCCATCACCGCTTTGAAAAAGCTGACGCTTCCGCCCCGCTCCAGGGCTTACTGCGTCCGGCTGCGCCCCGGCACCGCCGGATGGCTGACTGACGCCTGCGCCAGCGAGTTCACCGACCGCTCCGCCTCCCTCCTTCCGTTTATGGAGAACCCCTCCGGTTTTGTGAGCAGTTTGCGGCGGGGCGAGTCCTTCCACGAGCGCAATGTCCTTTTGGGAAGGCAGCTCTCCGCGTGCAAAGCCTCTCAATACATACCGCCTGCCCAGGTCTCCCGCTGCATCAACCTCATTTTATCTGAGCGGGGCGTCATCAAGGTCTCGGCGGTGGCCCAGGCCGCCGGGTGCAGCGAGCGCTACTTAAACCGCATCTTCCAGGAGCGGGTGGGCGTATCCACAAAGCTCTTTTGTGAACTGACCCAGCTTCAGTTCTCCCTTCACACCATTGTCACCACCAAGCCAAAATCCCTGCTGAGCACAGCCATTGCCTGCGGGTACTTCGACCAAACGCACATGAACCGCTCCTACCGCAAGTTTCTGGACTGCACCGCCAGCGACATACGGTATTGGGACGGCGGCAGCGTCAATCTGCGGCGGGTGGATTCTATTCTGTAGTTCTGTTTGGAGAGTTGCATATGGCAAGAAGACTATATCTGGGCCTGGACCAGGGCACCACAGGCACCACCGCCATTCTCTTTGACGAGCACTGGCGCCTGGTTGGCAGAGGGTATCAGGAAATCAGGCAGTACTATCCCCGTGCCGGCTGGGTGGAGCACGACCCGGAGGAGATCTGGTACTCTGCCCTGTCCGCCGTCCGCCAGGCCATGAACGCGGCCGGAGCCGTCCCCCGGGATATTCGCTGCCTGGGACTAGACCATGAGGGCGAGTCAGTGGTGGTGTGGGAGAAAACCACCGGGAAGCCGGTCTATCCCGCCATTGTCTGGCAGGATCGGCGCACCGCCGCCTATGCTGATTCCCTGAAGGCGGACTATGAATCGGCGATCCGGGAAAAGACCGGGCTTCTGATTGATCCCTATTTCAGCGCCACCAAGTTAAAGTGGATTCTGGACCGGGTGGATTTGGACCGCTCTGCATCCAAAAACGGCCGCCTGCTTGCGGGGACCATGGACGTCTGGCTGAACTGGAAGCTGACCGGAGGTAAGTTCCTGCGCACCGATGCCTCCACCGCCTCACGCACCATGCTCTACCACCTGCAAAAAGGTGCCTGGGACTGGGATATCCTGGATCTGATGGGCCTTGCGCCCTGCATTCTGCCGGAAATCGGAGACAGCGCCGCCTATTTCGGCGAGACAGACCCGGAAGCGTTTCTTGACATCTGCTGCCCCATCACCGGTGTGATGGTGGATCAGCAGGCAGCCCTGCTTGGCCAGGCATGCATTGCACCGGGCACCGTCAAAACCACCTATGGCACCGGCTGCTTCATGCTGATGAACTCCGGTGAAACGCCGGTCTTGTCTGAAAGCGGCCTGCTGACCACCGTTGCCTGGCAGCTTGACGGCAAGCGCACCTATGCCTTGGACGGCGGAATCTACATAGCCGGCGCCGCCACCCAGTGGCTCCGGGACGGGGCCGGGATCATCTCCGACGCCTCTCAGACAGAGGGAATGGCCCTGAGGGCAGGCGGCAACGGCGGACTCTATTTCGTCCCCTCCTTCACCGGCCTGGCTGCGCCTTACTGGGACTCATACGCCCGGGGCATGATGATCGGCATCACCGGCGGCACCAGCCAGGACCACATTGTGCGGGCCACTTTGGAATCCACCGCTTACCAGGTAAAGGACGTACTGGATGTGATGGCCCGGGACTCCGGAGTCCCCATCACCGTCATGCGCTGCGATGGAGGCTCCACCTGCAACCGCTTTTTGATGCAGTTTCAAGCTGACATTTTGAATATTCCCCTGGAAATTCCGGAGATTTCAGATACCACCGCCTTGGGGGCTGCCTATATGGCGGCGATCGGCGTTGGAGACTTCTCCTCTCTATGGGAAGCGGCCGACCATTGGAAGCGCAGATGCCGCTATGAACCCACCATGAGCGCAGATCAGCGCCAATCCCTGCTCCACCACTGGCACCGTGCGGTGGAGCGCGCCCGGAACTGGGCCGAATAACTTCTTCCGGAAAGGTGTGAGCGGATGCACGAATGCTATTATCTTGGCCTGGATCAAGGCACCACCGGCACTACGGCCATCCTTTTTGACAGGCAGTGGAACGCCGTCTCCCGTGGCTATGAGCAGATTCCCCTCCTCTATCCCCGCAGCGGATGGGTGGAGCACGACGCCAGGGCCGTCTGGACTTCCGTGCTCTCCTCCACCGCCCAGGCCCTGTCCCAAATCGGAGCGGAGGCCAGTTCCATCCGCTGCATCGGCCTGAACCACGAGGGCGAGTCGGTGGTGGTGTGGGACAAGCTGACCGGCGAGCCCATCTACAACACCATCGTCTGGCAGGACAGGCGCACCGCCCACTATGCCGATTCCCTCACGGACCAGTACAACGGCCTGGTGCGCGGAAAAACCGGGCTGATGATCGACTCTTACTTCAGCGCTACCAAGCTGAAATGGATTTTGGATCACGCGGAGGGCGCAGGGGAGCTGGCGGCCAAAGGCCGTTTGCTGGCGGGCACCATGGACAGCTGGATCATTTGGAAAATGACCCATGGCCGCACCCACGTCACCGATGCCTCCACCGCCTCCCGCACCATGCTCTTCAACCTGGAAAGCGGAGACTGGGACCAGGAGCTGCTGGACCTCTTTGAACTGGACCGTTCCCTTCTTCCTGAGGTTTGCGACAGCGCCGCGGTCTATGCCTGGACTGATCCATTGGATTTCCTTGGGGCTCAGATCCCCATTTCCGGCATCCTGGTGGATCAGCAGGCAGCATTGGTGGGCCAGGCCTGCGTCCAGCCCGGTATGGTGAAAACCACCTACGGCACCGGCTGTTTCATGTTGATGAACACGGGCGAAACGCCGGTCTTTTCTGAAAGCGGGCTGCTGCCTACCGTGGCCTGGCAGCTCTCCGGCAAGCGCACCTACGCCCTGGACGGCGGCGTTTACATCACCGGCGGCGCCACCAGATGGCTCCAGGAATCGCTGAACCTGGTGGAGGATCCCCGGGACACGGAACCCCTGGCCCTTCAGGTGCCGGACAACGGCGGTGTCTATTTTGTTCCCGCCTTCACCGGCCTGGCCGCGCCCCACTGGGACTCCTATGCCTCCGGCATGGTGATCGGCATCACCGGCGGCACCCGGAAGGCCCACATCGTCCGGGCCGCCCTGGAGGCCACCTGTTACCAGGTCCGGGACGTGTTGGACGTGATGTGCCGGGATTCCAACGTGCCCATCACCGCCATGCGCTGCAACGGCCGGGCCACCGCCAACCGGTTTTTGATGCAGTTTCAATCCGATATTCTGGACCTTCCCCTGGAGATTCCGGAGCATGCTGACACCACTGCCTTCGGCTCCGCCTTTATGGGCGCTCTGGGCCTCGGGGAATTTGAGAGTATCGGCGACGCGGCACAGCTCTGGCGCAGCGAGCACCGCTTTGAGCCCCGGATGGATGCCTCTCGGCGGGAGCACCTCTTGTACCACTGGCACCGGGCTGTGGAGCGATCCAAGTATTGGCGTGAAGATTAATTCTCTTTAAAAGTTCCGATTTTTACCTATTTTAATCAATTTCATTGACTTTTATCTTCAAAATGTTACTATAACTGCAAATCACATTTGGAGGTAATTTACAATGAGCATGACTAAATTGTTCAGCCCTGGTCCCGTTATGGTTAAGGATAACGTGCGTCGCGCGCTGCTGCACTATGATATCTGCCACCGCAGCCACGAATTTGAGGAGATGTTCGTGGACACCCAGGAAAAAATCTTAAAGCTGTTCAACGCGGACGACTCCTACTACAGCATGATCGTCTCCGGCTCCGGTACCTCGGCCAACGAAACCGTGCTCTCCTCCCTGTTCCAGCCCGGCGAAGAGGTGATGCTGATCCGAAACGGCATGTTCGGCGAGCGGCTTCTGGAGATCATTGAGAAGTATCAGATTCCCCTGGTGGACGTGGCCTTCCCCTGGGCCGCCTATCCGGACCTAAACGTCATCGAAAAGGCCATGGCGGATCACCCCAAGGTCAAAGTGGTGGCCATGGTGTTCCACGAAACCTGCACCGGCATGATCAACCCTGTTAAGGAGGTCGGCCAGTTGTGCAGACAGTACGGCAAGCTGCTGAGCGTGGACTGCGTCAGCGCCGCCGGAGGCCAGAACATCGATGTGGTGGATAAGAACATCTCCGTGTGCACCTCCGTAGGCGGCAAATGCGTGGGCGCGTTCCCCGGTTCCGCCTATGTGTGTGCAAAGAAGGACGTGTTGGAGAGCCTTACCGCCAAGCAGTGCAAGAACGTGTACTTAAGCCTCTATAAGCACTATCAGACCGCCCTGGCCTCCCACCAGACGCCCAATACCCCCAATGTGAACCTCTTCTGGCCCCTGAATGTGGCACTGACCAACATCCTGGAGGACGAGACCCTGTCCGGCCGCATCGCCCGATATCAGCGCTGTGCGGAGATCATCCGCAAGGGCCTTACCGCCATGGGCTGCCGGATGCTGCTTGAGGAGCACCTGTCCAACACGGTCACCTCCGTCTTCCTGCCCCAGGGCGTGGACGGCGCCCGGTTCCTCTCTGAGATGGAGAAGCGGGGCTACACCTTTTACGCCGGCAAGGGCGACTATGCCAAACAGGGCTTGATCCAAGTGGCCAACATGGGCGAGATCTACGAGCAGGACTGCTATAATATGCTGGAGGTCTTCCAGCTGGTCCTTCGCCAGGTGCAGGGCTGACCAAACTCTTTCCCCTCCATTTTTTCATACAGCAGGGCCGGGAATGCTTAGCTTCCCGGCCCTGCTGTAAAAATAAGCGGCAGCCATTTTGGCTGCCGCTTGCAGTTTATTCCGCGCTCTCCTGACGGAGGCTTTCCAGATAGTCGTCATAGGTGGTTTTGCGGTCGATAAGCCTTCCCTCGGGGGTAAAGTCAAAGATGCGGTCGCACACGGTCTGCACCAGCTGATGGTCGTGGGAGGACACCAGCACGTTGCACTTGACCGCCTCCAAACCATTGTTGACGGCGGCAATGGACTCCAGGTCCAGATGGTTGGTGGGCTGGTCCAGCAGCAGCACGTTGGCGCCGGAGAGCATCATCCGGGACAGCATGCACCGCACTTTCTCGCCGCCGGAGAGCACCTTCACCGCCTTGTACACATCGTCGCCGGAGAAGAGCATCCGGCCCAGGAAGTTGCGCAGATAGGCCTCGTGCGGGTCCGGGGACCACTGGCGCAGCCACTCCACCAAATTCAGGTCACAGTCCTTGAAAAATTCCGTGTTGTCCTTGGGGAAATAGGAGAAGGAGGCTGTCTGGCCCCACTTCACCGTGCCCTCGTCCGGCTCCATCTCCCCCACCAGGATTTTAAAGAGGGCGGTGTGGGCATTCTCATTGTCGCCCACAAAGGCGATCTTGTCGCCGTGGCCCACAATGAAGCTGACCTTGTCCAGCACCTTCACGCCATCGATGGTCTTGGACACGTCGCTGACAAAGAGGATGTCCTTGCCCACCTCCCGGTCGGGAGAAAAGCCCACGTAGGGATAGCGGCGGGAAGAGGCGGGAAACTCTTCAAGGGTGATCTTGTCCAACAGCTTCCGGCGCGCGGTGGCCTGCTTGCTCTTGGACTTGTTGGCGGAGAAGCGGGAGATGAACTCCCGGAGCTCCTGCGCCTTTTCCTCGTTCTTCTTATTCTGGTTGCGGATCAGCTGCTGCATCAGCTGGGAGGCGTCGTACCAGAAGTCGTAGTTGCCCACGTACAGCTTGATTTTGTTGTAGTCGATGTCCACAATGTGGGTGCAGATGGTGTTGAGGAAATGCCGGTCGTGGCTGACCACGATGACCGTGCCCTCAAAGTCCAGCAAAAAGTCCTCCAGCCAGTCGATGGCGGCAATGTCCAGGTTATTGGTGGGCTCGTCCATCATCAGGATGTCCGGGCTGCCGAACAGGGCCTGCGCCAGCAGCACCTTCACCTTCAGCCGGCCGTCCAGGTTCGCCATCGGGTCGGCGTGCATGGAGACGGGAATCCCCAGCCCCTGCAAAATCCGGGAACCATCGGATTCGGCCTCCCAGCCGCCCAGTTCGGCAAACTCCTCTTCCAGCTCACAGGCCCGGATGCCGTCCTCCTCCGTCATCTCCTCCTTGGCGTAGAGGGCGTCCTTCTCTTTGGCGATGTCGTACAGCCGGCGGTTGCCCATGATGACCGTATCCATCACGGTGTACTCGTCATAGGCGTTCTGATCCTGCTTCAGGATGGACATGCGGGTATTGGGCAAAACGGACACCTCGCCTGAGGTGGGCTCCAGCTCACCGGAAAGGATTTTTAAAAAGGTGGACTTTCCCGCGCCGTTGGCGCCGATGATGCCGTAGCAGTTGCCCTTGAGAAACTGCAGATCCACGTGGGAAAACAGCGGCTCGCCGCCGTACTGCAGCGAAACGTCGGAAACTGTGATCATGTTGTGCTCCTTCTCCTCATACAAAATTGAACCGCAGCCGCCTCAGGCGGCCTGCAGACAAATTGGGTTATAGTATACCACAGTTTTCCTGAAAAGAAAAGAAGCTTCCAAAAGAAGCTCCCTTTCATCCAATCAACAAGGAATTGCAATCCGGCCGGGTCCATGCTATCCTATGGGTAAAAGGAAGTGATTGCATTGCATGCCGAAGAGCGCCGAACCAAGCTGCACCAGTTTCTGCAGCGCTCCAGCGGCCCCGTCAGTGCCTCCTCCCTGGCGGATCGCTTTTCCGTCAGCCGTCAGATCATTGTGGGGGACATTGCCCTGCTGCGGGCCGCGGGGGTGGAGATCTGCGCCACTCCCCGGGGCTATGTCATATTGCCGGCAACGGACCGTCTGATCCGGAAGATCGCCTGCCGTCACAGCGCGGAGCAGATGCGCTCCGAGCTCTGCGCCATTGTGGACCAGGGCTGCACCGTGGTGGATGTAATCGTGGAACATCCTGTCTACGGCCAGCTCACCGGCCCGCTTCAGATCACCAGCCGGTATGAGGTGGAGCAGTTCCTCCAGCGGGTCAGCTCCTCCGAGGCCATGCCGCTCAGCGCCCTCACCGACGGCATCCACCTCCACACCATTGCCTGCCCGGACGAAGGCGCCTGCCAGCGGGTGCTGGAGGCCCTGGACAGGGAAGGCATTCTTTTGTCCAATTGAGGATTGACAATCAAATCCGCGTCAAGTAGAATAGTCAGGACATGTGTCAAGACATATGTCCTGACTATTCTTTCAGGAAGCAGGGAATGTACATGGAGAAATTTAAAGCATTTTTAAAGCGGAAAGACATCGTCCTCTCCGCCCGCCGCTATGGCATCGACGCCCTGGGCGCCATGGCGCAGGGGCTGTTTTGCTCGCTGCTCATCGGCACCATCATCAACACCGTGGGCACCCAGTTCCACATCGAATGGCTGAGCCGCACCGTGGCCACCCTTGGCAGCGGCGACCACGCCATCTCCTATACGGTGGGCGGACTGGCCTCCGCCATGAGCGGTCCGGCCATGGCGGCCGCCATTGGATACGCTCTCCACTGCCCGCCGCTGGTCCTCTTCTCCCTCATTACGGTGGGCTTTTCCGCAAATGCCCTGGGCGGCGCGGGCGGCCCGCTCGCAGTGCTCTTTGTGGCGATCATCGCCGCTGAGGTGGGCAAGGCGGTCTCCAAGGAGACCAAGGTGGACATCCTGGTCACGCCCCTTGTGACCATCGGCGTGGGCGTGGCGCTCTCCGCCTGGTGGGCGCCGGCCATTGGCAAAGCAGCCATGTCCATTGGCAATTTTATCATGTGGGCCACGGACCTGCAGCCGTTTTGGATGGGTGTTTTGGTCTCGGTGACCGTGGGCGTGGCCCTGACGCTGCCCATCTCCTCCGCCGCCATCTGCGCCTCCTTCCAGCTGGTGGGATTGGCTGGAGGCGCCGCCGTGGCGGGCTGCTGTGCCCAGATGGTGGGATTTGCGGTCATGAGCTTCCGGGAAAACCGCTGGGGCGGGCTGGTCTCCCAGGGGTTGGGCACCTCCATGCTCCAGATGCCCAACATCGTGCGCAATCCACGCATCTGGATTGCGCCCACCCTTACCTCCGCCATCACCGGCCCCATTGCCACCTGTTTGTTCCACATGCAGATGAATGGCTCCCCCATCTCCTCCGGCATGGGGACCTGCGGACTGGTGGGGCAGATCGGCGTGTGGACTGGCTGGGTCGCCCCCAGCGCGGAGGCCCTCTCCAAGGGTGCCGCCGCCATTGTCCCCGGCGCCTGGGATTGGGCCGGATTGGTCTGGATCTGCTTCCTCCTCCCGGCCCTTCTCTGCCCGCTGATCAACCTGGGCTGCCGGAAGCTGGGCTGGGTCAAAGACGGCGACCTGACCCTTGCCTGAGACGCCGCATAAATTCCCCCATGCACTTCAAAAGGCAGTACGGCTTTGAGCCGTACTGCCTTTTGGGATTGTGTCTGCTGCCGGAGCGGATACAGGCTCTATCCAATTTGCAAAGAGATCAGTTGCCGGAGCAGCCGTGCTTCTCCTCCCCACACTGGTGGCCGCAGTCATGACCCTCCTCATGATGGTGGTCGCAGTGCACATTGGCGTCAAAGCGGAGCGTCCCGTTCAAAAGGGATTGAACCGCCTCATCCGCGTTTCCGCTTACGCCTCCGTAGAGCCGGATCCCCGCCTGGGCCAGGGCGTTCTGGGCTCCGGCGCCGATGCCGCCGCAGAGGAGGGTGTCCACATGGAGCTCAGACAGCAATCCAGCAAGGGCGCCATGGCCGCTGCCCTCCGCGCTCACCACCTCCTGGCTGACCACCGCGCCGTTTTCCACCTCGTATACTTTGAACTGCTCACTGTGGCCGAAGTGCTGAAACACCTGGCTGTTTTCATAAGTGACTGCGATTTTCATTTGTTGCGTTCCTCCCGTGTCAGATGATGATACCCCCATTGTATCCCTCCGCCCATCAGGAATCAAGTGTGAAAGGCCGGACGCGTCGACAGCACCTTTCTTCCTCGATAAGAGCCTCACACCGCCCTTTTCAGGCGGTGTGAGGCTCCTCGTATAGTGGGGATCGCTGATTTTTTCGATCAGGCGGCCACAGTGGTACAGAAGCGCTGCAGGATGACAGCCACCTGGCCGCGGGTTGCAGTGCCCTGAGGCCGGATGGTGTTGTCGTCGTAACCGTTGATGAGCTGCGCCGCATTGGCCCAGTTCATGGCCTCGCCTGCAAAGGCGGAGATGGTGGGATAGTCGGTATACTCCTTGATAGCGTTGCCGCCGGCCGTGACGTCGTACTTCATGTACTTGGCATAGTTCATGAGGATGGTGGCAAACTGTTCACGGGTGATGGCCTTGTTGGGGTTGAAGGTGGTCTCGGTGTAGCCGCTGGTGATCTTGTTGGCATAGGCCCAGTTGATGGCCGCGGCGTAAACGGAGTCGGCAGCCACATCGGTGAATCCGGCGGCGGTTGCCTCAGGCTTGCCCGCCATGCGCCACAGCACGGTGACCAGCTGGCCCCGGGTCATGGTGGCCTTGGGGGCAAAGCTGCTTGCGGTCACGCCGGAGAAGAGGCCGTTTTCATAGGCGTATACCACGCCGGTATAGTACCAGTCGCTCTCCACCACGTCGGCAAAAGGCTCGCGGATCACTGCGATCCGGCCCTGGGGCTTGGCGTAGGAGGCGGGCACGGTGCCCTTCAGGTTCTCGGTGATATAGGTGATCAGCACCTGGTTGTCCAGCATCACGCAGTCCTGAATGAGCTTGTTGTTCTGGAACATGTTGATGCCGTCGCCGGCGCTCTTGAGCATATAGTCGTGGGACGCCACGGTGTAGGTCTTTGCGAGGTCAATGGGCTTGCCGTTGATCTCCACGTTCTTCACCCGGTAGGGGCCGTCCACGCTGACAAACATTTTGTTGTCGTCCACTTTGACGGAGGAGGCGACGGTGGTGTCAATGGTATAGGTGATGCCGGAGACCTGAAGGAAACCGCCGTTTTCACCAGGGCAGCTGCGGGAGGACATCTCCAGCGCGTCCAGGATCTCCTGGCCCGTGGCCTCCACCACGCAAAGGGCGTTTCCATAGGGGTGGACCGCGATGATCTGCTCATAGGTGATATCACCGGCGGGGATGTCGGCGCGGATGCCTCCGCCGTTGACAATGGCCACATCAGAGCCGGCGATGGCCCGATATGCGTCTGCGCACAAATCACCCAGATTGGTCTCAGCGCTGCGGACGGCCCGCTGGCCGTCGGCGCCCAGGGTGGTCAGCGTGACGTCGGTTCTGGCAACCACTTTTTTCAGCAGCGCGTCATTCTGAGCCTTGATCTTGTCCACATAGGCCTTGACGGTCTCGTCCTTGGTGGTGTAATCGGTGACCAGCCCGGTGGTGACCGCGCCGCTGCTCTTGATGACCAGCTTTCCGACAGCGGCCAGCTTGGTTCCGGTGGAGGTGAGCAGCACGCTCTTGCCGTCCTTGTCCGCCACCTTGTCGGAGGCAATGGTGCTGTGGGAATGGCCGTCGATGAAGGCGGTCAGGCCGGAGACGTTCTTGATGATGTCGGTGGAACGCCAGGGTGCGCTCTGCTCGTCAATGCCGCAGTGGCCCACTGCGATCACATAGTCCGCGCCGTCGGCCTTGGCCGCGTCAATGGCGGTCTGGACCGCCTTGTAGAGGTCCTTGCCATCGTTGCCCTGGCAGAAGCCGTAGATGTATTCGCCCTTGCTGTCCTGGAAATAGGTGGGGGTGGACTTGGAGATTGCCTCAGGGGTGTCGATGCCCACATAGGCCACCTTGGTGTCGCCATAGGTGATGATCTTGTAGGCATCAAACACGGTCTTGTTGGTTCTCAAATCCATGAAGTTGCAGCAGACATAACCGGATTTCAGTTCCTTGGCCAGGGAGAGGAACTGCTCCATGCCGTAGTCGAACTCATGGTTGCCGGGAACGGCAACGTCATAGCCCACCTCGTTCATGATCTGCACCGGGTATTCTCCCTTGGAGAGCGTGCCCAGCGCAGCGCCCTGGATTGCGTCGCCGGCATCCACCAGCGTCACATACTCCGTGGCCTTTTTCATGTCGTTGCGGTATGCGGCCAGCCCGGCATAGCCGATGTTGTCGTCCACGCCGCAGTGGACGTCGTTGGTGTACAGCACCACGATATCGCCCTTTGCCACCGATGTGGTGGTGTCCGCCGCAAAGCTGGTGACCGTCAGGCTCAGTGCCATTACGACCGCCAGAAGCAGAGACATGCTCTTTCGCATATTCTTCATATTTTACCTCCTCCAAAATTTTGAATACGCACGCGTATCCTTCTTACGCATCAGTATATCAGTTTTGCCGAAAAAAGAAAGCCCAATTGTGTAAAATTTTCCGTTCTAACCAAAGGCTGCATTGCTTTGGGCAGAGCCATCTTTTGAAGAAGACACGCTTTTTCTCTCCTTCCGGTGGAAATCCCGCTGAGACTGTGCTATGCTGATACCAATAAAATGAAAAAGGGAGCGATTCGATGAAAACTCTTTTTAAGGGGGGAACCCTGGTCACCGGCCAGGGCCTGCGCAAGGCCGACCTGTTGATTGAAAACGAAAAAATCGCCAAGATCGGGCGCGGCCTCAGCACCATCGGTGCCGCGGTGATCGACGTGTCCGGGATGCTGCTCTTCCCCGGCTTCATCGACGCCCATACCCATTTCGACCTGGATGTGGCAAACACCACCACTGCCGACAACTTTACCTCCGGCAGCCGGGCGGCCCTGCGGGGCGGCACCACCACGGTGGTGGACTTCGCCTGCCCCAACAAGGGCGAGTCCCTTCATCACGCCCTGGAGCTGTGGCACGAAAAGGCCGACGGCAGGACCTTCTGCGACTACAGCTTCCACATGACCATCGACGACTGGAACGAGGGCATCTGCGCCGAGGTGGACGATATGTTTGCCGCCGGCATCTCTTCATTCAAACTGTATATGACCTACCCCGCCATGATGATCGGCGACCGGGACATGTACTTTGCCCTGAAAAAAATCCGCACCCACGGCGGCATCTGCGGCGTCCACTGCGAAAACGCCGGAGTGATCGACGCCATGATTGCCGAGCGCACCGCCGCCGGAAAGCTGGCCCCTTCCTCCCATCCCCTGACCCGGCCGGACTATCTGGAGGCGGAGGCCGTGGCCCGGCTGCTGCGCATCGCCCAGGCCGCCGACTGCCCGGTGGTCATCGTCCACCTGACCAACGCGGCCGCCCTCCAGGAGGTGGAGCGCGCCCGCAGGCGGGGCCAGACCGTCTATGTGGAAACCTGCCCCCAGTACCTGCTGTTGGACGAGTCCGTCTACTTCCAGCCGGACTACTCCGCGGCCGCCCGGTATGTCTGTGCGCCGCCCTTGCGGACGCCGGCCGATCAGAAGGCCCTATGGCGCGCCCTGCGCCGCGAGGAAATCCAGACCATCTCCACGGACCACTGCTCCTTCACCCTGGAGCAGAAGGACGCCGGCCGGGATGACTTCACCAGGATCCCCGGCGGCCTGCCCGGCGTGGAAACCCGGGGCGAGCTGATCTACACCGCAGGCGTTGCCCAGAAGCGGATCAGCCCGGCCCAGATGTGCCGCCTGCTCAGTGAAAACCCGGCCCGGCTCTACGGCATGTATCCCCGCAAGGGCATCCTCCGCCCGGGCAGCGACGCGGACATCGTGGTCTACGACTCAAAAGCCAGCCACGTCCTCCGGGGCGACGACATGATCGGCGCCGCCGGCTACTCCCCCTATGAGGGCTTTGTGACCTCCGGCTCCGTGGCCCAGGTCTGGCTCCGGGGCAAGCTTGCCGTCCGCGGCGGCCAAGTCCTCCCGGAGGAGCCGGAGGGCCGGTATATCGCCCGGGGCAAGAACAGCCTCTAAGGCCATGGAACCACGTCTTTTTTATCTGGACCTGATCCAGCGCCTGAGCGCCCAGGGCACCTGCTCCGTCTACACCGATCCCGCCACTGGGGAAAAGGGGTATGCGCCCTTTCCCGGCGCCCTTTGCCAGGAGCTCTCCGTCAAGCCGGAGGTCCACCTTTTGGGCGGCGGCCATGTCTCCGCCGCACTGTGTACTCTGCTCCACACCCTGGACTGGCGGGTCAGCGTGCAGGACGACCGGCCTGAATTCGTGACGGAGCAGCGCTTCCCCCACGCCCGGCGGCTGTGCGCCCCCTTTGACCCGCTGCCTCCCTTCCGCGACGGGGACTACGCCGTCATATTGACCCGGGGCCATCAGGATGACTACGCCTGCCTGCGCCAGCTGCTGCGGCGGCGCTGCGGCTATCTGGGCATGATCGGCAGCCGCAGCAAGGTGGCCGCCACTGCCCAGCGGCTGCGTGAAGACGGCTTCACGCCGGAAGAGATCGCCGGCGTCCACTCCCCGGTGGGGCTTCGCATCGGCGCCCAGACGCCGGAGGAGATCGCAGTGTCCATTGCGGCGGAGCTCATCCAGGTGTTCCGCGCCTCCCCCCGGGACTATCTGGAGCGGCCCATCTCAGAAGCCTTAAAGGCCCAGAACGGCCCCCTGGTGATGGCCACGGTGTTGGAAAAGACCGGCTCGTCCCCACGGGGCGCGGGCGCTCGGATGCTGGTGGGCCCGGACGGCTCCATCACAGGCACCATCGGCGGCGGCGCGGTGGAGGCGGCCGCCATCCGGGAGGCTGCTTCGCTCTGCGGCAGCGCATGCCCCCAAATCCGCACCTATGACCTCTCCAACGGCGCGGCAGCCACCTTGGGCATGATCTGCGGCGGCCGCATCCGGGTGCTCTTTGAGCCTTTGAACCTCTGATCGCAGTTTCAGGACAGCAAAAAAGACTCATGCCGATGCATGAGTCTTTTTTCCTTCGGTACGGCTACTGTCCCGACCTGACGGCAGGCGGCCCCCCTCTCCATCGGAGCCGCCCTTATGCAGAATGCTCAGCTGAGCTTCTTCAACGAAAGGATGCGGATGGCGGAAACGTCCACGCCCATGTCCTCCGCCACCGCGGCGGAGATGGCGGCGATCAGCTCGCCCCGGTTGGGGATTTCCTCCTGCACCGGCGCAAGGGGAACAGAGGCCGGGACGGCGGCAGGCGCTTCCTCTTTCTTGCCGAACAGCAGGCTTTGCAGATTGATTAGGAAAATCAGGCAGATCAGGCCGATGAAGGTGACGCCCATGCCCATGACGCATACAAACAGATTGGAAACTTGCATAATGAAACCCCTCCTGCAATTTTTACTGCTCTCATTTTAGCCGCTCCATCGGAATGTGCAATGGGTTTTGCGCCTTATTGGCACTGCCTTTACAGCGCCTTAGCGACTCTTAACGCCCCCTTTGCGACGGCCTGTCCCTCCCCTGCGGTCAAAAAAGGGGCCCCGTGCATCTGCACGGAGCCCTTTTATTTATGTAAACTTATTCAACATCCCGGGCCACTTCCTCCGGCGGCTGGTCCAGCTGCCAGGGGTCGTGGAGCAGGTTGTGGAGATAGCGCATGACGGAGGCAAAGTAAAAGCCGTCCACAATCCGCTCGTCGGTGACAAAATTGCAGTCCACGTACTTGCGCACCACCACGGTACCGTCGCCGTCCAGCTCCCGCACCCGGCGCTTTTTGCCGAAGGAGCAAAAAACAGGCACGTTGCCAAAATCGTAGAGGTGGTGGTAGATGGGAGGAATCCCCAAAGACGCCATGGAGGTGATGTACAGCGAGCCGTGGAAGGGGCTCAGCCGCAGAAGGCCCCGGGGCAGCTCGCCAAAGTAGTCCAGCACCTCCAGCAGCCACACCACGAACTTCAGCACCAGCCCGGGGATGAAGTGCATCACCCTGGCCAAGGAGTCAAAGCCCGTGTCCTCCGGCGCGTTTTTCACCTCCAGCACCTTGGCGTGGAAGCGGTCGTAGACTGAGGCGGCGGTATCCTCCGGGGTAAAGTAGACCTTGATGACCGTGTCCGGGGAGTCGGTGCGCATCTCCTTTTTCACCGTCATGGCCACCTCGATCTCCCCGTCCCGGCTGTAGATCCGCTGGCCGGAGACAAAGCGGTTGAGGCCCGGGTACTTGGCGCAGGCGCGGACGTAGGCCGCCAAAATCACATGGAGCACACCGAACTGCTCCATGCCCTGGGCCCGCTTTTCCTGGATGTAGCGCTCCATGTTGGAGCACTCGATGTGGTCTTCGATGAAATTCTGAGAGGTGTTGCGGGTCTTCATGATGTAGGGCGACACGGCAAAGATGGGCGAGAGCGAACGCAGCCTCCGCCCGTCGCAGCGGTCCCCGAAGCGGCGGACGTACTCACCTTCCCCGGTCTTCTTTTTCCGGATGCTCACCGACACCGCCAGCAGCGCCGCCATGCACAGCAGCACCGAAACCTCCGGCAGCCAGCCCCGCAGGGTCTGGCCCTGGAGCTTGACCGGGTCCTCGATGAACACGTGGTACAAAAGGGGCAGCGCAAAGAGCGGATAGAGCAGGGCCTGGGTGGGGATGCGGCCGGTTACCGTGGCGGTGTAGAGGGCCGCCACCAGGGCGTAGAGCAGCAGGCAGAGCAGCATATGCGTCAGGGAGGGGAAGCCTGCCGCCTTCACGGCAAAGAACATGCAGCCCAGCCACACGGGGATGGCGGTGCGGTAGAACCGGTCCCGCCCGCAGGTGAACAGCAGCAGCGCGAAGAGGATGTTTGCCGCGACTGGCAGGAGGATTTGGAACGCTATGGTTCCGCCGGAGACATAGCGTTCTCCGGCGTAGTACACGATGCGCACCACTGCCGAGCAAATCATGAACAGCGCCGCCAGGATGACCAGAAGGCTGGTCTCAGGAAGCCAATATACCGTCTTCTTTCTCATAAAGCCATTATAAACACTTGGCGGCTTCTTGGCAAGGAAAAGGGGTTGTCCTAATTGTCTCTTTTTATATAGATGTGGGTAGGCAGCTCTCGACCAGTAGCCAGCTCCCGGCAGCGCTCCATTGCTTGATCCAATACAGCCTCAGCCTGATCTTTCCGTCCTTGGGACAGGTGAAGCCGGGCTGCATGCAAAGCGACAAACAATACTCGGCAGAGCTGCTCATAATTTGGTTGAGGCACCTGTTGGGGAAACATCCGCATTGCCGCTCCTCCCTTTAAAACCAGTAAGTTCAATATTCTCTCTTTCATTATAGCCTAATATTCGGCAATATTCAATCCACACTAATCAAGTTATGCTAACAAAAAAGAAGGTGTGGACATGTTGACGTTTGACCCGTTGTGGGAAACAATGAAGAGAAAGAAAATCAGTCAGTATGCATTGATTAAGGAATATGGGGTCAGCACCGGAACACTGGATGCTCTCCGCAAAAACCGCAGTATCACTTTAAATACGTTAAATGATCTCTGCAATATTCTCCAATGTGACGTATCAGACATCATTCAATTTACCCCTGACGAAAAAGAATGAGCATCCGGCCGCGGCCGGATGCTCATTTGCGTTTTTAATCTTACAGGTGCTCCTTGCAGGAGAGTTTCTCCACGTCCAGGCGGAACACGCGGACCGCATCCACCATGGCCTCCGTGAAGGCCCACTCACCTTTGCCCGTGCTGTGGCGCATGATGGACCGGAGCGCCGCCTCCTTCTCCGCCGCGCCCTCCACAAAGGAGACGCGGCCCGTGCCGATGACACTTGAAAAACGGGCGGAGTGCTTGCAGGCGGTCTCCGCCTCGTGGAGCTCGTAGTCCGTGTCCAGCTCGAATCCAACCATGGGGGAATCCGCGATCAAGTCGATTTTCCGGCCTTCCCTTGCCCCGTGGAAGTAGAAGGCCCCCTTCTCATAGCCGAAGCTCAGCGGCAGGATATACACTTCTCCTTTGTCGCAAAAGCCCAAACGGCAGCAGTGGCAGCGTTCAATCACCTCTGCGATCTTCTTCTCATCCGTCACTTCCCTGTCTTTTCTCCGCATGGCCGGCCCTCCTTTACTCCACCACGATGCCCCGGTCTGCAAAGGCGCGCAGCAGCAGCTCCATGTCCCCGGGGATGGAGATGGGCTCTCCGCAGGCCTTGATGGCGTTGGCCACATCCTTCAGCCCGTTGCCGGTGACGATGCTGACCACCGAGTCGCCTCTTCCTAAAACGCCCTGCTCACAGAGCTTCTTCACGCCCGCCGTTCCGGTGACGCCCGCCGGCTCGCCGAACACGCCGCAGGCGGCGCCCAGCAGCTTCTGGGCCGCCATGATCTCCTGGTCTGAGACATTGACCACCAGGCCGCCCGACTCCCGAATGGCCATCAACGCCTTGTCGGCGTTGCGGGGCACGCCCACGGCAATGGAGTCCGCCAGGGTATTCTCCTCCATGGGGCGCCAGGGTTCGCCCGTGGCAATGGCCCGGTTCAGCGGGCAGCAGCCCTCCGCCTGGACGGAGATCAGCCGGGGCAGCTTGTCGATGAAGCCGATGGCGTACAAATCCTTCAAACCCTTCCACACGCCGGCGATGGTGCACCCGTCGCCCACGGAGAGGGCGATGTAGTCCGGCACCTGCCAGCATAGCTGCTCCATGATCTCCAGCGACACGGTCTTTTTGCCCTCGGACAGGTACGGGTTGATGGCGGCATTGCGGTTGTACCAGCCCCAGCGGTCGATGGCGGCCTTGGACAGCTCGAACGTATCCTCATAGCTGCCCTGGACGGAGACCACGGTGGCGCCGAAGGTCATCAGCTGGGCCACCTTGCCCTTGGGCGCGCGACTGGGCACGAAGATGTAGGTCTTCAGCCCGGCGGCGGCCGCGTTGCCCGCAAGAGAGGAGGCCGCGTTGCCGGTGGAGGAGCAGGCGATCACCCTGGCCCCCGCCTCGGCGGCCTTGGCCACGGCCATGGCGCTGGCCCGGTCCTTCAAAGAGGCGGTGGGGTTCTGCCCGTCGTCCTTGACCCACAGCCTCCCAAGACCCAGCTGCTCTGCCAGGCGGGGCTCTTCATAGAGCGGGCTCCAGCCCACCCGCAGCGGCGTGGGCGCCGTGTCCTCCTCGATGGGCAGCAGCTCCCGGTAGCGCCACATGGTATGCTCCCGCTCCTTCAGCTTTTCTTTGGTCAGCGTTTGCCTGATGTAGTCATAGTCGTAGACGATATCCAAAATACCGCCGCACTCGCAGGTGGTCAGCCCGGGCACGGCCTCATAGGTCCTGCCGCACCGGACACACTTCCCATACTTTACATGTTTCATCATCAGTTCCTCCCATCACTCAGCCGTCACTCCCAGGGTGATCCGGACCACCGAACCGCCCTCCAGGGTGAAGATCAGCCCGCCGTATACGTCCCCGGCGACGATCCGCTCCTCCGTGGATGCTTCCTCGTCGATCCAGCCGCCATAGGCCTCCCGGACCTCCTCCGCGCCATCGCCCACGGCGATCCCGGCCTGGGTCTCCCCCGCAAAGGGGGCGGTCACGGACGCCCGCTCCAGCAAGCCCTCCGCAAAGGAGAGCTCCGCTCCTTCGTAGGACCATTGGGTGTGCGTGAGCCCGTCCGATTCCCAGTACTCCGGTTCCGCGCGGTCGGCGGGCTCGCCCAGCAGCTCCTCCACCTCGTCCTCCGTCTGGCCGTACCGAAGTCCGCCCAGACACTCCAGCTCCAGCAGATCGTCCGTCTGCCCCGGCTGGCTGGCATCCGGCTTGACCGGTTCCTGCTGGCTTGGCTCCTGGCTGCTTTCGTTTCCCTGCCGGGCCGGGCCGCAGGCCGCCGCCACGGCGCAAAGAGCAGCCGCCATCAGCAATGCCGCAATCCGTCTGTACATTCCGCCTCGCTCCTTTCAAGAAATGGGCGGGCTGATCAGCCCGCCCATTTGGGCTTCGCGTCTTTTACAGCGCCTTCAGAAGGCCGGTGGCCTCGTTGAACTCGTTGATCAGCTCATCCAGGTCCTTGGCCTGCTTGTGAACGGCGTCCCATGTGTTCTCGGTGTCGTACCACAGGGCATTGAGGTCCTTCACGTCCCTGGCCTGCTGCTCCACCCAGGTGTAGTACTTCAGGTTGTGGATGCGCTTGCGGTCGGTGTAGGTCAGCTCCATCAGATTGTCGGTCTTCAGCCCCAGCATATGGAGATTGTGGTCCAGAGCCGCCTCATGGACGTCGTAGGCGCCGTGCATCTCGTCCAGCTCCTCCACGCGGGACTGGTACATCGCCGCGGAGTCGGTGAGGACCGTGCCCACCACGTCATGCTCGGTCAGCTCATAGTATTTGGCCATCTTGATGCAGCAGAGCACGTTGGCAATGCCGGAGATGCCAAGCCACGTCAGCTTCTCGATCAGCTCATCGCTGAGCTTCAGCTCCTCTTTCAGGTACTTCTGGCCCTCGGCGGTGTTGAACAGGCGCAGCAGCCGCTGGGAGTCCTCGTCGTCAATGGCGATGGCCATGTCGGTGTTCTTCACGTTGTGAATCCAGGGGATGTGCTTGTCGCCGATGCCTTCGATGCGGTGTCCGCCGAAGCCGTTTTCCAGGATGGTGGGGCACTGGAGCGCCTCGCCCACCGCCAGCTTCAAATTGGGGTACTTCTCCTTCAGCAGGTCTCCGGCGCTCATGGTGCCGGCGGAGCCGGAGGTGAAGCAGGCGCCGGCAAAGCGGTCGCCCGGCCGCTTGACGGCCTCATAGAGGTCGGCCAGGGCGTTGCCGGTGACGTTGTAGTGCCACAGGGGGTTGCCCATCTCCTCAAACTGGTTGAAGATCATCATGGTGGGGTCCTTCTTCAGCTCCCAGGTCTTGTCGAATATCTCCTTCACGTTGGACTCGCAGCCCGGGGTGGCGATGACCTGGCCGGCGATCTTGGAGAGCCACTCAAAGCGCTCCTTGCTCATCTCAGCGGGCAGGATGGCCACGCTGTCGCAGGCCAGCAGCTTGGAGTTAAAGGCGCCGCCGCGGCAGTAGTTGCCGGTGGAGGGCCACACGGCGTGGTGGTATGTAGCGTCAAACTGGCCGGTCACCAGGCGGGGGGCCAGGCAGCCGAAGGAGGCGCCCACCTTATGGCAGCCGGTGGGGAACCACTTGCCCGCCATGGCGATGATGCGGCACTTCACGCCGGTCAGCTCGGAGGGCAGCTCCACGTAATTGGGCACAGCCTGGAACAAGCCGCCGCTCTCCTTCGCCTCGTTTTTCCAGGTAATGCGGAAGAGGTTCAAGGGGTTCACGTCCCACAGGCCCACGGTTTTCAGCTTTTCCTGAATCTTCTCCGGAATGGTCTCCGGGTGCTCCATCTGGGCGATGGTGGGGATGATGACATTGCTCTCTTTGGCCTTTTCGATGTTGTGCTCCAGACCCTGCTTGTTGATGCTCAGATCAATCATGACGTTTGCCCTCCTGTTTTGAATCAATATAAGAATAGAGTGTGTATTTCGAGATGCCGAAGTATTTGGCGACCTTGTCGCCGGACTTGGTTACCAGAAATGCGCCGCTGTCGCTGAGAAAACGAATGGCCCTGACCTTATCATCCTTGTTCATCAGTGCTACGGGCTTGCCCACCAGCGCTACGGACTGGGCGATCAGATCGTCCAGCAGCTCATTGACGTTGACGATCTTCTCCGGCTCCGCCTGCTCCGGCTCCCCGGTGGAGACCAGGTCGTGGACCGCCTGCTCCACCATGCTCAAAGCGGAGATGTCATAGTTGATGGACAAGATGGCGGAGACCCGGCCCCGGTTGTTGCGGATGTACACGGTGGAGGATTTGAGTATCTTCCCGTCCGGGGTGCGCGTCAGGTAGCAAAGGTGGTCCTCCGGCTGGGCGTCGGCCTCCTTCATCTGCTCCAGCACCACATGGGAGGCCCCGCCGCCCACCTCTCTGCCGGTGACGTGTCCGTTTTCAATGGCAACAATGGAGTGGTCCGGGTGGCGGCTCAGGTCGTGGACCACCACCTCGCAGTTGCTGCCGAACTGTCTGGCAATCCCCTTTGCCACCTGCTTGAGCAGTTCCAGTTTTCCCGCTTCCAGTGATATCACCCCTCATTTAAAAGCGGTGGCCGTCAGCAGACGGCGCCGCCCATTGCTCTGCAACATATCTTACCGCGCCGCGATAAAATATGCCATGGCGGCATGCCGCCGGCGGTCCGCCTTGGGCCTCCGGCAATCTGCCGCAGAAAATAGTGTAACACACTATTTCTATATCATAGCATACTTTTGCAAGAAATCAACGTATTTTTCTAAAAATCTTTTAGGTTTGCTCATTTTTTGTTTGACATATTGCATTCTTATGCTATGATAGAAATAGTAAAAAAGAATCACTGCCGGTAAGATCAATAAGACAGACGGAGGGAATGGATATGAACTTTGAGGCGATTCAAGCGGCCGCCAAGGGGTATGAGGCGGACATGACCAGATTCCTGAGGGACCTGATTGCCATCCCCAGTGAAAGCTGCGGCGAGGAAGGCGTCATCCGGCGCATCGCCGCCGAGATGGAGAAGGTCGGTTTCGACAAAGTGGAGATCGACGGCGAGGGCAACGTACTGGGCTGGATGGGCAAGGGCCCCAAGGTCATCGCCTACGACGCCCACATCGACACGGTGGGCATCGGCAACCGGGAAAACTGGACCTTCGACCCCTATGAAGGCTATGAGACGGAGACGGAGATCGGCGGCCGCGGCGGCAGCGACCAGGAGGGCGGCATCGTCTCCTCGGTCTATGGTGCCAAGATCATGAAGGACCTGGGCCTCATCCCTGAGGACGTAACCGTGCTGGTCACCGGAACCGTTCAGGAGGAGGACTGCGACGGCCTCTGCTGGCAGTACATACACAACGAGGACAAGGTGACGCCGGAGTTCGTGATCTCCACCGAGCCCACCGACGGCGGCATCTACCGCGGCCACCGGGGCCGCATGGAGATCCGTGTGGACGTCCACGGCGTCAGCTGCCACGGCTCCGCGCCTGAGCGGGGCGACAACGCCATCTACAAGATGGCGGACATCATCGCCGACGTCCGTTCCCTCAATGAAAACGACGATTCCGACGATACGGAGATCAAGGGCCTGGTGAAGATGCTCAACCCCAAGTACAACCCCGAGCACTATGAGGACGCCCGCTTCCTGGGCCGGGGCACCTGCACCGTGTCCCAGATCTTCTACACCTCCCCCTCTCGCTGCGCCGTGGCGGACAGCTGCGCCATCTCCATCGACCGGCGCATGACCGCCGGCGAGACCTGGGACTCCTGTTTGGAGGAAATCCGCAATCTGCCTGCCTGCAAAAAGTACAAGGATGATGTAAAGGTCAGCATGTACATGTACGACCGTCCCGCCTGGACCGGCCTGATCTATGAGACGGAGTGCTACTTCCCCACCTGGATCAACAAGGAGACCGCCCCCCACGTCCAGGCGCTGGTGGACGCCCACAGGGCCCTTTACGGCGACAAGCGGGTGGGTTCCCCGTCCACGCCCGAGGCGGCGCAAAAGCGCCGGGCTCCCCTGATCGACAAATGGACCTTCTCCACCAACGGAGTGTCCATCCAGGGCCGCTACGGCATCCCCTGCGTGGGCTTTGGCCCCGGCGCCGAATCCCAGGCCCACGCCCCCAATGAGATCACCTGGAAAGAGGACCTGGTGGCCTGCGCCGCCATCTATGCCGCCGTTCCCGGCCTCTACAAGGGCAAGGGCGACGAGGATGTGTGCGAATACCGGGGCGGCAAGACCGGCAACGACATCAAATAACCAAAATTTGCAATCTGCGCTTTTCGATAATCCGGATCAAATCTGACATACTATTGAAGGAGAACACGATATGAGCAAAACTGTTGAATTGGCAAAGCACCTGGAAAAGCTGCATATCAACAACATGTACAAAAACGACTTCTACTGGACCTGGGATAAGACCGATGAGGAGCTGGAGGCCGTCTTCACCGTGGCCGACGCCCTGCGGGACCTGCGGGAGCGCAACCTCTCCACCCGCGTGTTTGACTCCGGCCTCGGCATTTCCATCTTCCGGGACAACTCCACCCGCACCCGGTTCTCCTTTGCCTCCGCCTGCAACCTGCTGGGCCTGGAGGTCCAGGACCTGGACGAGAAGAAATCCCAGATCGCCCATGGCGAGACCGTCCGCGAAACCGCCAACATGGTCTCCTTCATGGCCGACGTCATCGGCATCCGGGACGACATGTTCATCGGCGAGGGCCACAAGTACCAGAAGACCTTTGTGGATGCGGTGGAAGAGGGCTACCGGGACGGTATCCTGGAGCAGCGCCCCACCCTGGTGAACCTCCAGTGCGACGTGGACCACCCCACCCAGTGCATGGCCGACATGCTCCACGTGATCCACCACTTCGGCGGCGTGGAAAACCTCAAGGGTAAAAAGGTCGCCATGACCTGGGCCTATTCCCCCAGTTACGGCAAGCCCCTCAGCGTGCCCCAGGGCGTTATCGGCTTGTTCACCCGCTTCGGCATGGACGTGGTCCTGGCCCATCCCGAGGGCTACGAGGTCATGCCGGAGATTGAGGAGATCGCCAAAAAGAACGCCGCTGCCACCGGCGGCAGCTTCTCCAAGACCAGCTCCATGCAGGAGGCCTTCCGGGACGCGGACATCGTCTACCCCAAGTCCTGGGCGCCCTTTGCCGCCATGGAACAGCGGACCCAGCTCTATGCCGCCGGCGACCAGGCCGGCATCGACCAGCTGGAGCAGGAGCTGCTGGCCCAGAACGCCCAGCACAAGGACTGGGCCTGCACCGAGGACATGATGAAGCTGACCCGTGACGGCAAGGCCCTCTACCTCCACTGCCTGCCCGCCGACATCTCCGGGCTGAGCTGTGAAGAGGGCGAGGTGGACAGCTCCGTCTTTGACCGCTACCTGGTGCCCCTCTATAAGCAGGCCTCCTACAAGCCCTACATCATCGCGGCCATGATCTTCCTGTCCAAGGTGAAGGATCCCGCCGCGGCGCTGATGGAGCTGGACCGGCGGGGCGAAAAGCGCAAGGAGTTTTAAGGTACATATCCTGTTTCATTATGCGGGAGGGATGCTCTCCCGCATAATTTTCCTCACATATCATCACTGATAGGAAAAAGAGGTAAGATTCACATGGGTAAACGTATCGTCATCGCTTTAGGCGGCAACGCCCTGGGCAGCAACCTGCCGGAACAGATGGTCGCTGTCCGCAAGACGTCCAAGGCCATCGCCGATTTGATCGAGGAGGGCCACGAGGTGGTCATCGCCCACGGCAACGGGCCTCAGGTGGGCATGATTCAGGAGGCAATGGGCCTGCTGACCCGTGCCGAGCCTGAAAAGTATATCCCCTTCCCCCTGTCCGTCTGCGTGGCCATGAGCCAGGGCTATATCGGCTATGACCTGCAAAACGCCCTGAAGGAAGAGCTGCTGGACCGCGGCATCGACAAGGGCGTGGCCACGGTGCTGACCCAGGTGGTGGTGGATCAGGACGACCCTGCCTTCCAGAATCCCACCAAGCCCATCGGTGCCTTTTTGACCCGTGAGGAAGCGGAAAAGATGGAGAAGGAGCACGGATACAAGATGGTGGAGGACTCCGGCCGCGGCTATCGCCGGGTGGTGGCCTCGCCCAAGCCCCAGGCCATTGTGGAGCTGTCCACCATCAGCGCCCTGGTGGGCTCCGGCCACGTGGTCATCGCCTGCGGCGGCGGCGGAATCCCCGTTGTCACCGAGCATCACCACCATCTCAAGGGCGCTGCCGCCGTAATCGACAAGGACTTTGCCTCGGAGCTGATGGCGGAGCACCTCAATGCCGACATGCTGATCGTCCTCACCGCAGTGGAGAAGGTGGCCATTAACTTCAACAAGCCCGACCAGCAGTGGCTCAGCGACCTGACCCCGGACAAGGCCCGGGAGTATATCGCCCAGGGCCAGTTTGCCCCCGGCTCCATGCTCCCCAAGGTGGAGGCCGCCCTCAAGTTCGCCGAGTCCAAGCCCGGGCGCACCGCGCTCATCACCCTGTTGGAAAAAGCAAAGGACGGTATTTCCGGGAAAACAGGCACCGCAGTCCATCAATAAGCCCGATCCCCGGCGGAAAAATTCCGCCGGGGATTTCCGCATTATAAGTGCCGCTAATCCCTTTTATTTTTCCCCTGTAAATTTTGTGATACCTGGAAAATTTGTTTAAATTGGGGCAAGAAATCTTTGGATAATGTGCGGCTTTTTCCATATCTTACAAAATTAATGTTGAATTTCCGCCCTCCATCCTGTATGATGGTCGTAGCAGACAGGTAATACATCAGCTGCATATGAATAAGGAGGAATTTAGAATGAAGAAGTTTCTTGCAACCCTTCTCGCATTGGTTATGGTTCTGAGTCTGGCCGCCTGTGGCGGCGGTGGCAGTTCCAGCGGAGGAGGCTCCGGCGCAGGGAGTGGAGGAAGCTCCTCTGAGGGAGCCGGCGCCGCCAATGTGAAGGTGGGCTTCATCTTCCTGCACGACGAAAACTCCACCTATGATCTGAACTTCATCAACGCTGCCAAGGCTGCCTGCGAGAATCTTGGCATCACGGATTACGTCCTCAAGACCAATGTCCCCGAAGGCCAGGAATGCTATGATACCGCTGCCGATCTGGCTGACGACGGCTGCAACATCATCTTTGCCGACAGCTTCGGCCATGAGGATTTTATGATCCAGGCCGCCAAGGATTTCCCCGATGTGATGTTCTGCCACTCTACCGGCACCAAGGCCCACACCGAGGGCCTGGAGAACTACCACAATGCCTTCGCCTCCATCTATGAGGGCCGCTATCTGGCTGGTATCGTGGCCGGTTTGAAGCTTAACGAGATGATCGCGGACGGCACCATCACCGCCGATCAGGCCAAGATCGGCTATGTGGGCGCTTTCACCTATGCTGAGGTGGTCTCCGGCTACACCTCCTTCTTCCTGGGCGCACGCTCCGTCTGCCCCACCGCCACTATGGAAGTGACCTTCACCGGTTCCTGGTATGACGAGACCGCCGAGAAGGAAGGCGCACAGAAGCTCATCAACAACGGCTGCAAGCTCATCAGCCAGCACGCCGACTCCATGGGCGCCCCCACTGCCTGCGAACTGGCCGGCGTACCCGATGTCTCCTACAACGGCTCCACCATCAGCGCCTGCCCCAACACCTATCTGGTTTCCTCCCGCATCGACTGGACTCCCTACTATGAGTATGCCATCTCCGCTGTGATGAACGGCACCAGCATCGACGCCGATTGGACCGGCACCCTTTCCACCGGCTCCGTGGTCCTCACCGACCTGAACGCCGATGTGGTGGCTGAGGGCACCGCTGAGGCGGTCGAGACGGCCAAAGCCCAGCTGGAGGACGGCACGCTGCATGTGTTCGACACCTCCACCTTCACCGTAAACGGAGAGGCCCTTACCAGCTACATGGCGGACGTGGATACCGACGCCGATTATACCCCCGACACCGAGGTCATTGCCGATGGGTATTTCCATGAGTCTGAGTATCGCTCCGCGCCTTATTTCGACCTGCGGATCGACGGCATCACCCTCTTGGACGAGGCTTATTAAGCCTTCCTGCATCGGCTCTTTCAGTTAAGATCGATGCCAAGCCCCTGTCTGGCCAAAGCTCCAGACAGGGGCTTTCCAAACTCTGCCTGCGGATGTGGAAATGAGATTTACTTCATCTTCCAGATATGCTAAAATAGATTACCTCTAAGTGATGCCCACACCAGGAAGCCGGACTTCCCGGCACTTCCGCAGAGAAAGGATGACAGCCTTGGAAACTGTTAAAAACGCCATTAGGATGGAACACATCACGAAACGCTTTGGCAGTGTCGTGGCCAACCACGACATCAATCTTGAGCTGCACAAGGGGGAGATCCTCTCTCTTCTGGGAGAGAACGGCAGCGGCAAGACTACGCTGATGAACATGCTCTCCGGCATCTACTACGCCGACGAAGGGCAAATCTATGTCAATGACCAGCCGGTGACCATCGCCTCTCCCAAAGACGCTTTCGATTTGGGCATCGGCATGATCCACCAGCACTTCAAGCTGGTGGACGTTTTCACCGCAGCGGAAAACATCGTACTGGGCCTGAAGGACACCGGCAGGCTGGACTTGAAAAAGGCCAGCCGGAAAATCGAGGAAATCTGCGATAAGTATGGCTTTGAGATCGATCTGAATCAGAAAATTTACGAGATGTCCGTTTCCCAAAAGCAGACGGTGGAAATCGTGAAAGTCCTTTACCGGGGTGCCGAAATCCTGATTCTGGACGAACCCACCGCGGTTCTGACCCCCCAGGAAACGGAAAAGCTCTTTGCCGTTATGCGCAATATGCGTGACGACGGCAAGTCCCTGATCATCATCACCCACAAGCTCCACGAGGTCCTGGCAGTCTCCGACCGGGTGGCAGTGCTGCGCAAGGGCGAATACGTGTGCGACGTAGCCACCAAGGACGCCAGCAGCCAGTCCCTGACGGACACGATGGTTGGGCGGTCCGTGACGCTGAACATCAACCGCCCCCAGCCGGTGGACCCCCACAAGCGTCTGGTGGTGGAGGGACTGACAGTCTATGACCCCCTGGGCGTCAAGCGCCTGAACAATGTGAGCTTCACCGCTTTGAGCGGTGAGATTCTCGGCATCGCAGGCATCTCCGGCTCCGGCCAGCGGGAGCTGCTGGAGGCCATTTCCGGCCTCTACCCCATCTCTGAGGGCAGCATCCGCTTCTATCCCCCCACAGAAGACGGCGCCGAAGAACCCGAGAGCCGGCAGCTGGTGGGGCTGGACCCCATGGCCATCCGCAAGTGCGGCGTGTCCATGGCCTTTGTGCCGGAGGACCGGCTGGGCATGGGACTGGTGGGCTCCATGGGCATGACCGGAAACATGATGCTGCGCTCCTGGAATAAGAGCAAGGGAGCCTTCCTCAACCGCAAGGCTTCAGAGAATCTGGCCAACCAAATTTGGAAGGAACTGGATGTCGTCACCCCCAGCACCTCCTTCCCGGTGCGGCGGATGTCCGGCGGTAATGTGCAGAAGGTACTGGTGGGCCGTGAGATCGCCCAGGATCCCGCCGTTTTGATGACGGCCTACGCCGTCCGGGGCCTGGACATCAACACGTCCTATACCATTTACAACCTGCTTACGGAAGAGAAGACAAAGGGTGTGGCTGTGATCTATGTGGGCGAGGATCTGGATGTGCTGCTGGAGCTGTGCGACCGGATTTTGGTGCTCTGCGGCGGCCAGGTCAGCGGCATCGTGGATGCCCGCACCACCGACAAGCTTCAGGTGGGCACTCTCATGACACATGTGGGAGGAGGCGGTACAGATGAATAAGCAGAAGCGGTTTTACATCTCCAAGCGCACGGACATTCCCCGATATCAGGCTTGGGCTATCCGGGGCGCCGCCATCTTGCTGGCGCTGGTCGTCTGTGCCATTGTCACCATGCTGATGACCGGAGAAAACCCCATCAGTATCTATACCACCATCTTTTACGGAGCCTTCGGCACGGCCCGGCGCACCTGGGTCACAGCCCAGGACCTGGCCATATTGCTGGGTATCGCCCTGGCCGTGACGCCGGCATTCAAGATGCACTTTTGGAACATCGGCGCCGAGGGACAGGTCCTCATCGGCGGCCTCGCCACCACCGCATGCATGATCTGCCTGTCAGACAAACTCCCCAACGCACTGGTGATCCTCTGCATGGTCATTGCCAGCATTGCCGCGGGCGCCCTGTGGGGCTTTCTGCCCGCCTTTTTCAAGGCCAAGTGGAACACCAATGAAACGCTGTTCACCCTGATGATGAACTACATCGCCACCCAGTTGGCGGCTTACTATATCATCGTCTGGGAGGTTCCCAAAGGCGCCGGCAAGATCGGTATCATCAACCAGGGCACAGAGGTGGGCTGGCTGCCCGAGATCGGTAACCAGTATCTCCTGAGCATCGTGCTGGTGGCCATCCTCACTGGTGTCATCTACATCTACCTCAACTACAGCAAGCACGGCTATGAGATTGCCGTGGTGGGCGAAAGCCAGCGCACCGCCAGCTACGCCGGCATCAAGGTGGACCGTGTCATCATCCGCACCATGGTGCTCTCCGGCGCCATCTGCGGCCTGATCGGCCTGCTGCTGGTGGGCGGTATCAACCACACCCTCACCACCACCATCGTGGGCGGGCAGGGCTTTACCGCCGTCATGGTATCCTGGATGGCCAAGTTCAACCCCATCATCATGGTCTTTACCAGTTTGCTCCTGGTCTTCCTCAGCCGGGGCGCCAGCGAGATTTCCAGCACCTTCAGCCTGAACCACTCCTTTGCCGATATCCTCACCGGCATCATTCTCTTCTTTATCATCGGCAGCGAGTTCTTCATCACCTATAAGATCAACCTGCGGAAATCCGCCGAGAAGGAGGCGTAAGCGATGTTTGATCTGGTATCTTTTATCCCCAGGGCCGTGATGCAGGGCATCCCCCTGCTCTATGGCAGCACCGGTGAAATCCTGACGGAGAAGTCCGGCAACCTGAACCTGGGCATCCCCGGTGTTATGTACGTAGGCGGCATCTGCGGCGTCATCGGCGCCTTCTTCTATGAGCAGGCCGTTCCCGCAGCGCAGATGAACGCCCTGTTGGCGGTGGGCATCCCCATGGTCTGCTCCCTGCTGGGTTCGCTGCTCATGGGCCTTGTATACAGCGTGCTGACCATCACCCTCCGGGCCAACCAGAACGTCACCGGCCTGGCTCTGACCTCCTTCGGCGTGGGCGTGGGCAACTTCTTCGGCGGCTCCCTCATCAAGCTCACCGGCAGTGAGGTGCCCTCCATCGCCCTTTCCGCCACCAGCTCCTATTTCAGCAAGGCCCTTCCTTTTGCGGACGATCTGGGCTGGTTCGGCCAAGTGTTTCTCTCCTATGGCTTTTTGGCCTATCTGGCTGTGATCATTGCCATCGTGTCCTCCTTTGTGCTCAAGCGCACCCGGGTGGGCCTCCAGCTCCGGGCAGTGGGCGAGAGTCCCGCCACCGCCGACGCCGCCGGAATCAACGTCACCCGCTACAAGTATCTGGCCACCTGCATCGGCAGCATGGTGGCTGGTCTGGGCGGCCTCTACTATGTCATGGACTACGCCTGCGGCGTCTGGTCCAACAACGCCTTCGGCGACCGAGGCTGGCTGGCCATCGCCCTGGTGATCTTCACCATCTGGCGGCCCAACGTCAGCATCCTGGCCTCCATCCTGTTCGGCGGCTTCTATATCCTCTACCTCTACATCCCCTCGGGACTGGACCTGTCGGTGAAGGAGCTCTACAAGATGATCCCCTATGTGGTGACGCTGGTCGTGCTGATCATCGTCTCCCTGCGCAACAAGCGGGAAAACCAGCCTCCGGCCAGTCTGGGCCTGAGCTATTTCCGGGAAGAGCGGTAACAGCAAAGCGCACACAGGCAATCGCGCCTGTGTGCGCTATTTGTAAACTTTTTATGCAGTTTTGTGCGCTTCCGTTTATTTTTTGTAAATAATGTGTTATGATGCATTTTGTTTCTTTGGGAAACAAACGGAGGTACATCAGATGATGAGAAAACTAAATGAGTTCTATCATACCTATCCTCACGTCAAATACTGCCTGCTCTTCCCTGTCTATCTGGCGATCTACTTCATCGCTGAGGCGCTGATTACCAAAAACTACTGGGTCTCCTATCTGCCCTTAGACGACCACATCCCTTTTCTGGAGGGGTTTGTCCTGTTCTACGACCTGTGGTACCCTGCCATGATCCTCATCGGCGTCTATCTCCTGCTGAAGGAGCCCGAGAATTTCAAGCGCTACATGAAGTTCCTGTTCGCCGGCTTTTTTCTCTGCGAGGTCATCTGGGTCCTCTTCCCCAATGGGCAGAATTTGCGGCCGGAGGTCTTCCCTCGGGAGAACTTCTTCACGCAGCTGATCGCCGGGCTGTACGCGGCGGACACAAACACCAATGTCTTCCCCAGCGCCCATGTGGTGGGCGCCATCGCCGTTGCGGCGGGCGTTTTTCACTCCCAAATGCTTCAGAAGAAAAACTGGCTGAAGGCCCTGACCGTGGTCCTCTGCTTCCTCATCGCCATCAGCACGGTGTTCATCAAGCAGCACTCCATCTTAGATGTGTTCGCCGGCGTGGCACTTTGCATCCCGCTGCATTTCATCGTCTATGGCCGGGTGCCCCAGCCGCTGCCGCAAAAAATGAAAAAAATGCAGGCGGAATAGCTGTCATGGGCGTTGCTGAGCCGCCGGATATACTACTAAAACGGGCCTCCGCCAGTTGGCGGAGGCCCGTTTTCTAATGCTGTTTTTTTAGGTTCTCCTTGGCCTTCAGCCCAAATTCCGTCACCGCCAAGCCGCCCAGGGCTGTCTCCCGGAACTCCACAGGCATATGACGGCTCACATCCCCCATGGCGTCGATGACCTGGTCCACGGGTACGCGGCTCTCAATCCCCGCCAGCGCCATGTCCGCGCTGCTGACGGCGTTCATGGCACCGATCACATTCCGCTTGACGCAGGGAACCTCCACCAGCCCCGCCACCGGGTCGCAGATCAATCCCATGAGATTCTTCAGCGCCATGGCCGTGGCGTTGGCAATCATCTCTGCGCCGCCGCCCCGCAGGGCGACCAATGCGCCTGCCGCCATGGCCGAAGCGGTTCCGATCTCCGCCTGGCACCCGCCTGCCGCGCCCGAAATGCAGGCCCGGTAGGCAATCACCGCGCCGATGCCGCTGGCCACATAGAGCGCTTCCAATATCTTGCGCTCCGCGGCCAGCTCCCACCGGTACAGCGGGATCAGCACTGCCGGCAGCACGCCGCAGGCCCCCGCGGTGGGCGCGGCCACAATCTTGCGCATGCAGGCGTTGGACTCGCCCATGGCCAGCGCCTCGGCGATGATCTCGCCCAACAGATGTCCGCCGATGACCTGTCCGGACTGGATGAACTGGCGCATCTTGGCGCCGTCGCCCCCCACCAAGCCGCTGACGCTGCGCCGGGTACCGGTATAGGCGTCGGAGGCCGCCACCATGCTCCGCCAGGTGAAGCGCATCTTTTCTATGGAGTCCTCCCGGCTGACCTGCCGCTCCTCCACGTCTGTATCCAAAACGACCTCCCAGAAGGGCTTTCCGGTCCTCTCCACCGCCTCCAGGATCTCCGTCATTGAGTCCAGTGCCATATTATGTGTCCTCTCTCTCATAATAGGTGATTTTATTGATGCCTTCCAGCTCTCCCAACAGCTGGATCGCCACCGGCGGCACCTGCTGGTCCGTCTCTATGACCATGATGGCCTCCCCGCCCCGCTCGTGGCGGCAAAGGCGCATGTTGGCAATGTTGACCTGCATCTTGGACAGCTCCGTGGTCACCTCCGCTATGTAGCCGCAGTCGTCCTGGTTGTGGATCACCAGCGTGTGGTAGTCGCCGGTGAACTCCACAGGGATGTTATCCAACTGGTTTACCATAATCCTCCCGCCACCGGTGGAGGACGCCTGCATCTTCAGGGTGTGCCCCGCATTCCCCACCAGCTCCATCACCACGCTGTTGGGGTGGGCATCCCGCAGCTGGACCTCCCGGAAATCAAAGGAAAGTCCCTGTGCCTGAGCGATTTGGAAGCTTACCGGAATGTCCATATCGTCGGGCTTCATCCCCAAAAGGCCGGCGATGAGCGCTTTGTCGGTGCCGTGGCCCTTGCCGGTCTCTGCAAAGGAGCCGTGGAGCCCAATGTGCGCTGTCACAGGAGGCTCGCCCAAAAGGGTGCGGGCCATATTGCCGATGCGCACCGCCCCGGCGGTGTGGGAGCTGGAGGGTCCAACCATCACCGGCCCCAAAATTTCAAATATATCCAGCATAATCGTTTGCCTCTTCTTTTTCTGATCGAATTTGTTGCAGGATCAAGGGCGGCTGAACAGCCGATTTGCGGTTATTGTATCATACCCTACCGCCCAGTGCAAGCGGAAGAAGCAATGGATTGAGACCGCTCTTTCAAAAAAGCGATTATATGGGTTTGCCAGTAACATTTTCGTAAGCCATGGTATATGGAGGCCTGCCCCTTTCACGCGCAAAGGCATCGCCGCCGTTGTGAAACGTCCCGGTCTATGGTATAATGAAAATAACGTTTACAGCATATGGCCCGACTTGGGCCATGCCTTGGACTTCAGCCGCCGAATACACCAGACTATGCCAAGTGCGCCAGAAACTGAACTTAGAAAGGGGTGCCGACATGTCCTCTCTTCTTATCCGCAACCTGCACACAATTGTCACCTGCGACGACAGCGATTCCGTGCTCTCCAACACGGACCTCTACTGCGAAGACGGCGTCATCCGCCGCCTGGGCCCAGGCCTTGCCTGCGATGCCGACCGGGTCCTGGATGGCAGCCAGATGGTCTGCTATCCAGGCTTGGTCAACACCCACCACCACCTGTACCAGGTCTTCTCCCGGAACCTGCCACAGGTGCAGAACATGGAGCTCTTCGACTGGCTCACTACGCTCTACGAAATCTGGAAGGGCCTGGACGAGGAAGTGGTCCGACTGTCCTCCCTGAGCGGCATGGGGGAACTTCTGAAGCACGGGTGCACCACCTGTTTTGACCATCACTATGTCTTCCCCCATGGCGCCGGCGACCTGTTGGGCGCTCAGTTTGCCGCGGCAGAGGAGCTGGGCATCCGCATGTACGCCTCCCGGGGCAGCATGGACCTTTCCAAAAAGGACGGCGGACTGCCGCCGGACAGCGTGGTACAGACGGTGGATGAAATCATGGCCGACTCTGCCCGGCTCATCGAGCGCTATCACGACGCTTCCTTCGGCTCCATGCGATGCATTGCCCTGGCCCCCTGCTCCCCCTTCTCCGTCAGTGGGGAGCTGCTGCGACAAAGCGCCATATTGGCCCGCCAATACGGGGTTAGGCTCCACACCCACCTGGCGGAAACAAAGGATGAAGAGCGCTTTACCCTGGAAAAATTCGGCATGCGCCCCCTGGCCTACATGGCCTCCTTAGGCTGGACCGGCAGCGACGTATGGTATGCCCACGGCATCCACTTCAATGACGAAGAGCTGCGGCTGCTGGCCGAGACCGGCACGGGCGTGGCCCACTGCCCCATCTCCAATATGAAGCTCTCCTCCGGCGTGGCCCGGGTGAGCGAAATGCTGCGCCTTGGCGTGAAGGTGGGGCTGGCGGTGGATGGCTCCGCCTCCAACGACGGTTCTTCTCTGATGGAGGAGCTTCGGGTGTGCTACCTGCTGCACCGGCTCACCTCCAGCGCCGATGCCCCCTCCGGCTACGATGTGCTGAAACTGGCCACCCGGGGCAGCGCCTCCCTGCTGGGCCGGTCGGACATTGGCTCCCTGGAAGTCGGAAAGTGCGCCGACCTGTTCCTGGTGGACCGCCGCCGCATGGAGCTGGTGGGCGGCCTGTACGATCCCAAATCCGTGCTGGCCACCGTGGGGCTGCGGGGCCCGGTGGACTACACCGTGGTGAACGGCAACCTGGTGGTGGAACAGGGCCGCCTGAGCCGGGTGGATGAGGGGCTTTTGTCCCGCCAGGCCAGCCAGGCCTGTGACCGGTACCTTGCAAAGCAGTGATTGAAAAAAGAAGGCCGCGGGATATCCCGCGGCCTTCTTTTTATGAATTTGAAAGCGCCTCCAACAGCTCCTCCGTATTGATGACATGGCAGTAGAGGTTGTTGAGGATCTCCAGCTCATGGTTGTGGATGGCCTCTGTGGCGGCCATGCAGGCATCCTCCACCAGCCAGACCTGAAAGCTCTCGTCCGCCAAGCTCCGCACGGTGCTGGACACGCACTGGTCCGTCAGCACGCCGGTCACCACCACCGTGTCAATGCCCATGTTATGGAGCAGCAGCCGCAGATTTGTGCCTGTGAGGGCGCTCTCCGTGCCCTTGCGCACCACAATCTCGTCCGCTATGGGTGCCAGTTCTGCAACGATCTCTCCCCTGGGGTCTCCATCCACCGTATAGGAGGCGTTGAACCCGGTGCCCTTCTGATTCAGCGACCGGTCGCTGCCATCCCTCTTCCGGGTCACCACCTTGGCAAAGCAGACGTTCATCCCCAGGCGGCGGAAGGCCTTCAAAATCGTCTGGTTATTGGGCAGCACCACTTCCTCGATCTTCCGGTAAAACGGCTCCCAGCGCACTTGCTCCGCTTCGCTTCTTCCCTGGGGCCGGCTGATCTGGCTGTACTGCATGTCGATGATTAGCAGGGCCGTCCTTGGCCGGTCGATGTGGACAGCCTCAATGTCATCGTCCATCTCATAGTAAAAGGAAAGGTGTCTGTCGTTGACACGCATAGTCTCACACTCCTCTGATCTTTGGGCAGGCGGGCGTTCTGGCTGCCCATCCCTGCGGCCGCTTCCTGCCGGGCGCTCAGCCGCTTTGGCATCTTGCCGCGCAGGTGCCGCCGCGGTAAAGGCAAAAAATAGCCATGTACAGTTATTATACTGCATCCCGGCTCCGGTGAAAAGCTTGTTTTTTCCCGCGAAGCTGACTATACTGAGGAAAAGCAACAGAAAGGACAGCTGTATGGGAAAATTAGAACTTATTATGGGAGACATCACCTTATCGGATGCCGACGCCATCGTCAACGCGGCAAACACCAGCCTGTTGGGCGGGGGCGGCGTGGACGGCGCTATCCACCGGGCCGCGGGACCAGAGCTCCTGGCGGAGTGCCGGACCCTCCACGGATGTGAAACAGGACAGGCCAAGCTCACAAAGGGCTATCGGCTGAAGGCCAGATACGTCATTCACACGCCGGGCCCAGTGTGGCGGGGCGGCGGCTGCGGCGAGGCAGAGCAGCTCTCCTCATGTTACCGCTCCTGCCTGGAGCTGGCCCGGCAATACGGCTGCCGCAGCGTGGACTTCCCCTCCATCAGCACCGGGATTTTCGGCTATCCCATGGCCCAGGCCGCCACGGTGGCGCTGCGGACCATCATGGACTTCCTTTCCAGCCATTCCATGCCGGAGCGGGTGCGGATGGTTTGTCACAGCGAGGACGCCCTGCGCGTCTACCAGCAGACCTACAACATGTGGTATGCCTCCGACAAAAGCCAGCGGCTCTCATAAATAAAAAGGAGGGGGATCCCCCTCCTTTTTTCATCACTGCTCCAACGCCTGAAACACCTTGATCTGATCTTTCTCCCGCTTCGCCTCATAGAGCGCGGCGTCCGACTCCCGGATCAACTGGGTGGGCGTCATCCCTGCCCGATAGGCCGCAAGGCCAAAGCTTGCGGTGTGAAAAGGCAGCTTCTCTCCCTCCGCTTCCAGCGCCGCGGTATACTGTTTCTGAATCCGGCGGCAGGTCTCCACCGCCGAACCCATCTCCTGTCCCCGGAAGAGGATGCAGAACTCATCGCCTCCAAACCGGAAGGGCTTGGCGCTGTCGCCGCAGGCCTCCCGCAGCACTCCGCCGAAAACCTGGAGGCACCGGTCTCCCTTTTGATGTCCATAGGTGTCGTTGACCTGCTTGAAATTGTCCAGGTCCAGCATGGCCAGCTGATACGGCACACTGTCGCAGTCCTTCAGCATCTCGTCAAACGCCCGGCGCAGGCCGTGCCGGTTTTGAATCCGGGTCAGGCCGTCGATCAGCATCTCCCTGCTCAGCCGCTGCCGCTCCAGCTCCTTTTGGATGCTGACGTCGTTCTTCTCTTTTTCAATGTGGATCACAATGACGCAGGCCGCGTAAAACACCAGCAGCAGCACCATGGACATGGCAAAGTCGGTATACTCCGTGGCCGTGGCGGTGACGCTGACCCGAGCCGGGTCCCAGCAGAGCCAGAGGTCGGACACCGCCTTTGCAATCACCGAACAGGTGGCCACCAGGGTGGTGAGGGTCAGATTGCCATAGGCGGTGGTCATCAGCATGGGGATTGTGAACACGATGAAAAGCGCGTCAAAGAGGCTGTGGGCATTGTATACGCTGAATCCCGCCAAGGCAAAGCAGAGGGATACCACATAGATTTTTACCGTGTCGGAGCACTTGGTGCACCGCTTGGCCAAAAAGCTGACCAGCACGCACAGGAAATTCACCCCCGAAGGGATCAGGATGTATTTCCACATGTAAATGTCATTTGACGTGCTGATCAGGCCTGCCTGGCCCATCACAAAGAACATGGCGATTTCCATTACAAAGGTGAATAGGGCCAGACCAAACAGCGCTTTGAAATGCAGCCCCATCCACTTCCGGTTGATCCGGCGGTACTCCGCCTGGATAATCTCCACATTCGTGGTTTCCTGATCGTTCTGCGGCATAGGCTTCTCCTGTCAATCTCACATTTGTTTAGGATAGTATAGCAGATTTTTTGTGCTTGTCATGTATTTTTTTGGATTTTTACAAAGAATGGCAAAAACAACCTTTTTCCCCAGCTTCTGTAACCTGCGTCAATCCCCTTTACGCTACAGTATACGCTCTGGCAAGGATGTTTGCCTCCGAATCCCCAGGCCTCTTTTCCCCCTCCGACAATTGCCGCACGAAAAAGAGAGAGCCTCACCAGCCCTCTCTTGTTCTCTCTTATAAATATCGGTCCAGATACTGCCAGAAGCTCTCCACCATCCGGCCCATGGTTTCCCGCCGGCGGCCCCGCAGCTCCTTCAGCTCTCCCACCGGGTCCGCCCGGAAGTCCCGCGCCTTCTCCACAGCGGTCATCAGTTCTCCGGCGGCCTTCAAAAACCCCTCAAACACGCTGGGGTCCTGCTCCAGCTCACCCCGGCGGTAGCGCTCCAACACCACCTCGTACCGCTCCGCCGCCCGGGCCACGCTGTCCTCCCAGGAAAGATAGAGGTCGTTCATAGCGTTTTCACCGATCCGCGCCATGGACTCGGGGTGGTCGCAGGCCCGCAGCAGCATGGCGGACATGGACTCGGGGTTTTCCTGGATCAGCAGCCCGTTGCGCCCGTCGCTCACGCCCTCCGCAGCGCAGCTTCCGCCCACCAGGACGCTGCCCAGACCGCAGGAGGCGGCCTCCCGCACCACAATCCCGTTGGTGTCATAGGTGGAGGGGAACAGGAACAGGTCCGCCCGGCAGTACCAGGCGCGCAGCGTCTCCCGGTCCCGGATGGCGCCGGTGAAGATGCACCGGTTCCCAAGCCCTACCGCCTGGACATACTCCTCCACCTCCTGGCGGTCCTTGCCGTCGCCAATGAACACCATGCGGAACTCCTGCCCCGCCGTACGCAGCCGGGCCAGGGCGTCCACGATGATCCGAAGGCCCTTGTACCACATCATGCGGCCCACAAACAAAAATACCGGAACCTGGGGCGGCAGGTCATATTGGGCGGTGACGGAGCCGACCGTCTCCTCATCAATCCGCCCCCGGGGAAACTCCACGCCGTTTTCCATGACCACGTAGTCCCCCTCGTAGCCCAGGCTGCGCAGGTTTTCCCCGGCGCCATGGCTGACCACCCAGACCTCGTTGCAGGCCTGGACATTCATCACCACCACCTTAGCGATCTTCTCCTGGAGGGACGGGTGGTCGCCCACGATCTTGGCGATGTCCACGTCGAACTTGGTGTGATAGGTGAAGACCACAGGCACGTCGATGGCCGCCCGAAGCGTCCTTGCAAGGAAGGTGGAGACAAAGGGGCAGTGGCTGTGGATCAGGCTGATGTCCGCCTCCTTCAGCTGCCGCATGGCCTCCACGGAAAAGGGGTAACCGGCCCGGTAGCCCACGAGGCGGGTGGTGTCAAAGCTGCGGTAGCGCAGCACCGGGAACGGAAAGTCATCCCTGGCCTCCGGATTGTATGGGGTGGCAACGATGGCATTGCCGTGGTTTTTCTGGATATAGGTGGCGTAGTTCACCACTGTATTGGCCACGCCGTCGATCAGCGGCGGGAATGAATCATTCATCAGGCAGATCGTTCTCTTATGTTCCATCAAAAGCTCCTTTCCTGCTGCGCTTCGATCCTCTCGGCAAGATCGCTGAGGTACATCCAGCGCTCCATCACCTGATCCAGAAGCCCGCTCAGCTCCTCCTGGCGGCTTTGAAGCTCCTGAAGCCGCACATAGTCGCTGCCGCAGAGTTCCATCTCTCCGGCGCATACGCGCAGCTGCTCCTCCAAGTCGGCAATACGCGCCTCGATTGTCTCGTACTCCCGCTGCTCCTGATAGGAGAACTTCAGCTTGCGGCGGCGCTCCCTTGGCGCCTCCGCGCGCTCCGGCCGCTCCTTCGCCGCGTCCTCCTCCACCCGCTTTTCCACGTAGTCAGAGTAGTTGCCGCTGTAGCGGCGCAGCTCTCCCTCCGGGCGGATCTCAAACATGGAGGTGGCAATGCGGTCCAGGAAATACCGGTCATGGGACACGGCCAGCACCGGGCCGGAAAAACCGTCCAGGTAATCCTCCAAAATGGCCAGCGTGGTCACATCCAAATCATTGGTGGGCTCGTCAAAGAGCAGCACATTGGGCGAGGACATGAGGATGGACAGCAGGTACAGCCTCCGCCGCTCGCCGCCGGAGAGCTGTCCGATGGCCACGGACTGCAGGTCTGCCGGGAATAAAAACCGCTCCATCATCTGGGAGGCGGAAAAGGTACCCTCCTCCGTTTTGACCTCCTCGGCGATCTCATGGATGAAGTCATAGACCCTCTGGTTTAAATCCAGCTCCCTTCCCTCCTGGGAAAAGTAGCCGATTTTCACCGTGGCCCCACGCTCCACTGCGCCGGAATCCGGCTCCAGATCGCCGGCGATGAGCCGCAGCAGCGTGGACTTCCCCACGCCGTTGCGCCCCACGATGCCGATACGGTCCTCCCGTCCCACGCCATAGGAGAAGTCCCGGATCACCGTCCGTCCGTCGAAGGCCTTGGAGACGTGGGACAGCTCAATGATCTTCCGGCCCAGCCGGGCGGAGGCCGACGCCATCTGCACGGAGCTGTCCGCCTCCGGCGCAGAGCGGTCTCTCAGCTCCTCGTAGCGCTGGATCCGGTCCTTGCTCTTGGTGGACCTGGCCCGGCAGCCCCGCATGATCCACTCCCGCTCGGTGCGCAGGATGGATTGGCGCTTGCGCTCGCTGGAGCGCTCCATCTCCTGACGCTGTTCCTTCAGCTCCAGATACTTGGAGTAGTTTGCCTCATAGTGATATAGTTTTCCGCGGGAGACTTCGGTGATATGGTTGGCCACCCGCTCCAAAAAGTAGCGGTCATGGGTCACCATAATGAGCGCCCCGGAGAAGCGGGCCAGCCGCTGCTCCAGCCAAGCCACCATTTCGCTGTCCAGGTGGTTGGTGGGCTCATCCAGCACCAGCACATCCGCCGGGTGAAGCAGCACGGCGGCCAGGGCCACCCGCTTGCGCTGTCCGCCGGAGAGGGTGCCCACCCGCTGGCCGAAATCCCCGATGCCGAGCCGATTCAGCATGGCCTTGGCCTCATATTCATTGAGGGCGCGAAACGAGTCCGGCATGTGCAAAAACACCTGCTCCAAAACGGTGGCCTCATCGTCCATAACGGGGTTTTGGGGCAGATACCCCACCTGCACGTTGGGATTGCGGGAGATGGTGCCGCTGTCCGGTGTCAAATCGCCGGCCAGAAGCCGCAGCAGCGTGGACTTCCCTGTCCCGTTGATGCCGATGATCCCCACCTTGTCCCCTTCATTCAAAAATAAACTCACATCTTCTAACAGCTGACGGCTACCAAAGTTGATGGAGAGATGTTCCGCAGAGAGCAGCATATGGAATACGCTCCTTTTTTGATTTAACCAAAGTAGTATACCATAAATTTTCTGGCCTTTCCACCTGAATTCTGTTAAACTGTCTCCAGTTGGAAAAAGGGAGGGAATTGCCATGCGCACGCTTGCGTTCACCATCAGCCGGGAGCAGAGCGGAAAAACAGTGAAAGAGGTGCTCCGCCGGGAGATGGGCCTCTCCTCCCATCAGCTGGCCCGGCTCAAGCGCCGCCCGGACGGCATCCTGCTCAACGGCGCGCCGGCCTTTGTCACACGGTCCGTGGAGGCGGGAGACGTCCTCCAAATTGAAATTGGCGACCCCCCGGCCCAGGCTATCGCTCCTCTGAATATCCCGCTCCACGTGGCCTATGAGGATGAGGATCTGCTGATTTTGGATAAAAGCGCCGGTATGGCAGTCCACGCCTCCTCTTTGACGCCGGATACGCCCACCGTGGCCGGCGCCCTGGCCGCCCGCTGGGGAGAGGGGTTTATATTCCACCCGGTCAACCGGCTGGACAAGGGAACCACCGGGCTGATGGCCGTGGCCAAAAGCGGCTATATCCACGACCGGCTCCGGCGCCAGCTGCACAGCGGCGAGTTTTACCGGGAGTACCTGGCCGTGGCCAGAGGGCACCTAAAACCGCCCTGTGGAAGGATCGACCTGCCCATCGGCCGGGACGAGTCCTCCGCCATCCGGCGATGCATCCGCCCGGATGGGGACCATGCCGCCACCGTCTATGAGACGGTGCGCCGCACAGGGCGTTACAGCCTGGTACGGCTTTTGCCGGAGACGGGCCGCACTCACCAGCTCCGGCTCCACCTCGCAAGCGTCGGGCATCCGCTGGAGGGAGACTGGCTCTATGGGGAGGGGGACAGTCCGCTCATCGGCCGGCCGGCCCTGCACTCCCACGTGCTGTACCTGCGCCACCCCATCACGGGAGAGGCGCTCCGGTTCACCGCGCCCCTTCCGCCGGACATGGAGTCCCTTCTATTGATATAACGTCTCCCGGGCCGGAACTTCCTCAACTTCCGCGCCCGGGAGTTTTTTTTGCAGAAGCAGCAGCCTGCAAAAGCCCATATGGCGGGCTCAGCTTGTGCAAAGGCGGCGCATGCTTTCAAAATTTCAAAGATCCGACCCCTGCACCAAATCGTCCCTTAAAAACGATGCCCGAATGGCGTTCAACACCCGCTTCTTATCTCCGCTCCAAAGCGGGGCAATCAGATCCTTTTTCGCCCCGTCTCCGGTGAGGCGGTGGATCACCACCGACCGGGGAAGACGCCGGATGCACCGCTCCAGGGCGGAGATATACTCCTCTAATTCCATGGTGCGGAACACGCCCCGGCCGTACTCCTCCGCCAGATCGGTGTTCCGGAGCACGTGGAGCAAATGGAGCTTAATCCCCTCCGCGCCGGATCGGCCGATGTACTCCGCTGTCCTGGCCATCTCTTCCACATTCTCCCCTGGCAGGCCCAGGATCATGTGGGCGATCACCTCCGCGCCGACGCCGTGCAGCCGCTCCACCGCTTCATCGTACCGCTCCAGCGGATAGCCCCGGCGGATGTACTCCGCCGTCGCCAGGTGGATGGTTTGAAGACCAAGTTCCACCCAGACCGGCTTTTTTCTTCCCAGTTCCCGGAGGAGGTCCAGCACTTCTTCTCCAAGGCAGTCGGGCCGGGTGGCTATGGACAGCGCCACCACATCCTCCGGCTCCATGGCATCGGTGAAGAGCCGGCGCAGCGTACCCACAGGAGCGTAGGTGTTGGTGAAGTCCTGAAAATAGGCCACATACGCACCGCTCCCGGCCTTGGCTGATACGCGGGCCTTTGCCTGGGCCAGCTGCTGTGAAATGGGGCCGTGGGCCGCAAACGCCCCCGCTCCGTCGCAAAAGATGCAGCCCCGGCTGCCCACGGTGCCGTCCCGGTTGGGGCAGGTGCACCCGGCGGACAGCGCCAAGCGGTACACCTTGCAGCCAAACCGGCTGCGCATTTCCTCATTGAAGCTGTGTAGATACAAGTCGATTCCTCTTTTCCGAGTATGAACCTTTTCCGTAAGTGCAGGATTTATTCTTACTGTCCGGGGCGCCTCCGCATGTATCAAGGCCATCGCCCCACAGGGCCATTATACCACAGTCGCGAAAGCGCCGCTGTGGTATATGCATGGGAATATAACCGCTGTGCGGCTATGGTGCCAGATGAAATCGAATCGGCACACACTTGCAATTGCTGCCTGATTGTGGTAAAGTTTTAAATTGCGGTTTTCCGTAATTTTATTGGAAAGGCAGGTGGTTTTGTGACGCTTATGGACTATTATCTGCAATTTTGCGGCGAGCTCTGCGAGGGGACGATCTCCCCGCCCGACGGCATTGTGCTCAGCGCTGAAACGCCGTTGGAGCGGGCCGTGGAATTGCAGGGTCTGATCCGGGATATCCCCTCCTTTGTCCGCGCCTGCGCCCAAATCAAGGGCGAGGCCATCCCCCAGTCCCTGTTCGACAGTTTCCGGGAAGAGGATGTCCAAAAAGCGCTCTCCCAGATCTCCCTGGATGTGGAGGACGAGCCCCCGAGAGCGCCCGGTCCAAAGCCCCTCGCCTTAGAGGCCCTTGCCGCCAGCGTGATGTTGGAGGAGGGCCTGACCGAATATCTCATCGACATTCTCCGCCGGGGCGACGACCTGTCCTTTTTCAGGCTCTCCCAAGTGGCGGCCAGGGCGGATATCAGCCCCCGGGACTTCCTGTACTGGCTGGGCCACAAGGAGGACTACGCCGATGAGGAGGAGCGCTCCTGCGCGGCGCTGTACGACGGGCTGATCCACCGCCTGCTTCAGGAGGACAGGCGGGAGCTTGCCGCCGCCCTTCTCTCCGGGGATCAGCGGACCTATGAGGCCTTCCGCCGGGAAACCCCGGAGCTCTCCCGCGACGGCCGCACCACCTACGAGTGGTTCTGCGACTGTTATCTGGACCGCTGCTACCCCCTACGGGTGATGCTGCGGGCCAATGGAATTACATTCCCTGATGATTTAGGGGAAAAGGACTGATTGACATGCATCATATTTATCAACAGCTTGGGGTCTCCCCGGCTGTCTATTCCTATGGCGAAAAGCTCCTTGCCTCACTCAAGGAGCGGTTTGAGCAAATCGACTCCGTGGCCGAGTACAACCAGTGCAAAGTCCTGGCCGCCATGCAGAAAAACCGGGTCAACGCCACCCATTTTGCCGCTACCACCGGCTATGGCTACAACGACGACGGCCGCGACAACTTAGAGCGGGTCTACGCCGATGTGTTTCACACCGAGGCGGCGCTGGTCCGGCCCCAGATCACCTGCGGCACCCACGCCTTGGCGGTGGCGCTCAGCGCCAATCTGCTCCCCGGCGACGAGCTGCTCTCTCCGGTGGGCCGCCCCTATGACACCTTGGAGGAGGTCATCGGCATCCGGGAGAGCAAATGCTCTTTGAAGGAGTACGGCGTCACCTACGCCCAGGCGGACCTGAAGGAGGACGGTTCCTTTGACTACGGCGCCATCCGCCGCGCCATCACCCCCCGCACCAAGCTCATCACCATCCAGCGCTCCAAGGGCTACGCCACCCGTCCCTCCTTCTCCGTGGAGCAGATCGGGGAGCTGATCGCCTTCTGCAAGTCCGTCAAGCCGGACGTCAAGTGCATGGTGGACAACTGCTATGGGGAATTTGTGGAACTGCGGGAGCCCTCCGACGTGGGGGCAGACATGGTGGTGGGAAGCCTCATCAAAAACCCCGGCGGCGGACTGGCCCCCATCGGCGGCTATATCTGCGGCAGCCGGGAGTGCGTCGACCGCTGCGCCTACCGCCTCTCCGCCCCCGGCCTGGGCCAGGAGGTGGGCGCCAACTTAGGGCTGATGCCGGCCCTCTACCAAGGCCTCTTCCTCTCCCCCACGGTGGTTTCCGGCGCGCTGAAGGGCGCTGTTTTCGCCGCCAATCTCTATGAAAGCCTGGGCTTTTCCTGTGTCCCCAACGCCTCGGAGCCCCGCCACGACATCATCCAGGCGGTGACCTTGGGAAGCCGGGAGGCCATGGTGGCATTCTGTAAGGGCATCCAGGCCGCGGCGCCGGTGGACAGCTATGTCACGCCGGAGCCCTGGGCCATGCCGGGCTATGACGATGAGGTCATCATGGCCGCCGGGGCCTTTGTGCAGGGCAGCAGCATCGAGCTCTCCGCCGACGGCCCCATCCGGCCGCCCTATGCCGTATACTTCCAGGGCGGGCTCACCTGGTATCACGCCAAGCTGGGCATCCTCATGTCCGTCCAGAAGCTGTTGGAAGCCGGGCTGATCCGGCTCCCCTGAAGGCAGCGGGACTTACGATGCTTTTCTCTCTTGTCAAATGCTGTCTTAGCCCTTGCCTCAACTGTCAGCTGGACGTCGGTACGGCATGACTTAGAAAAAATTTTACCGATTCAGGAGAACTATCTATGTGGTTTTGGCTTTCCCTTGTCGCTCTTTTGTGCTGGAGCGGCTCCGACCTGTTTTCCAAGATTGGCTGCCGGGATGGCAGCGACAAATACAGCCATCTGAAGATGGTCATGGCGGTGGGCGTGGTCATGGGCCTCCACGCCGCCTATGAAATCTTTGTGGGCGGCACGGTCATCACGTTTCAGATCCTTTTGATCTACCTGCCGGTCTCCCTGCTGTACATCGGCTCCATGACCCTGGGCTATCTGGGCCTGCGGTACATTGAGCTCTCCATCTCCTCGCCCATCTGCAACTCCTCCGGCGCCCTGGTGGCCGTGCTGGCCATTGTCACCGGCGGAGCCTCGGACTATCCGCCCCTGGCCCTGGCCGCCGTGGCTCTTGTGTGCATCGGCGCCATCGGGTTGGGCGTGGTGGACGCCCGGGAGGACGAATCCCTCCGCGCCGCCCGGCAGGAGGCCGGCAACTACAAATACGCCAAGAGCGCTCTGGCCCTTGCCCTTCCGGTGGCCTACTGCCTGCTGGACGCCCTGGGCACCTTCGCCGACAACCGGGTGTTGGAGGTCTTAAGCACCATGGTGGAAAATTATGAGAGCAGCGCCAACGTGGCCTACGAGCTGACCTTCCTGTTAGCCGCGGCCCTCTGCTTCCTCTACGTGGTGATCATCAAACGGGACTCCCTTGTTCCAAAAGCCGAACTGCCCAAGTATGCCGGCGCAGCCTTTGAAACAGCCGGCCAGTTCGCCTACATCTACGCCATCGCGGATACCCAGCACCTGGCCATGTCCGCCCCCATCATCTCCTCCTACTGCGCGGCCTCCGTGCTTTGGAGCCGTCTTTTCCTCAAGGAAAAGCTCTCCTGGAAGCACTATGGCATGATCGCGCTGGTGGTGGCCGGCATCTTCATCATGGGCGTATTCGATCTGTAACAGAACAATCCCCCGGGAGTATGCTCCCGGGGGATTCCTTCTATTTGGCTCTGCTCTTTATGATCTCCTCCAACGTCTTTCGGATGTCGGCCCCGATCCAGACCGCCCGGGGCGCAATCTCCACCGGCAATGGCCAGGGCTCAGGGTTGATGCAGGCGTACACGGCGTCTGGATTTTCACGGGTGAAGCGCCAAAAGGGGTATTTGATGATGGCGGGCGTGTTTCCGCCCACGCCAAGCTCCAGATAGACCACCCGTCCCGTCCTGTGCCGGCTTAAAAAGCCCGTGCACCGCGCCTGGGCCGCATACCATGCAGCGTCCTGGACAAACCGGTCGTCGCATCGCAGGTGCATGGCCATGGGCCTGCCGCAGGCGGGGCACTTGGGAACCAGCTCCGTGGGGATGCGCATATCTCTTTGCAGCTCCACCATCCGCCGGACCGCCTCCTCGTTTCCAAAGGTCCTCTCACAGCAGGGCAGGGAACACTGCCAGAGCCCGTAGTCGCCCTGGGTGGCAAATATCCGCTCCTCATCGAACCCGGCGTCCTGAAAGCAGTGATCCACATTGGTGGTGAGCACAAAGTACTCCCTGCCCCCCACCAGCTCCAACAGCAGCCGGTATGCCTCCCCCACCGGCCGGTCATAGCGGTTCCAGTAGATGTGGCGGCTCCAGTAGGCCCAGTACTCCTCCGGCGTAGGGTAGGGGTAGAAGCCGGCCGTATACATGTCCGGGAAGCGGTATTTTTCAATGAAGTCTCCAAAGTGGGTTTCAAACCGGGGCCCTGAATAGTGCAGGCCGGACGAGGTGGAAAGGCCCGCCCCTGCGCCCACCACAATGGCATCTGCGGTTTCAAGCGCCTTATTCAGCTGCTCGGTCCGGGCCCAGGAGGGCTCGGTAAATGCGCTCGTCTTTTTCCCGAAATACATTGAAAATCACCTTCATTCCGCTCCCGGTCTCATCCAGGAAGTCCCGCACGGTCTTAACCGCGATCTCCGCGGCCCGCTGGTTGGGGAAGTGAAACTCCCCTGTGGAGAGGCAGCAAAAGGCCACGCTCCGGATACCCCGGTGCTCCGCCAGCTCCAAACAGGAGCGGTAGCACTTTGAAAGAGTCCGGCAGTCCTCCTCCCGCAGCCGTCCCCGGACGATGGGGCCCACCGTGTGCAGCACATAGGGGCTGGGCAGGTTGTACCCTTGGGTGAGCTTTGCCTGTCCGGCAGCCTCGGGATGGCCCTGAGCCGCCATGATGCGGCTGCACTCCTCCCGGAGCTGGAGCCCCGCCGCCGAGTGGATGGCGTTGTCGATGCAGCCGTGACAGGGGCAGAAGCACCCCAAAAGCGCGCTGTTGTCCGCGTCCACTATAGCGCCGGCGGCAAGGCGGGTGATGTCCCCTCTCCACAGTACAAGGCGGGGGTCCCGGGCAGTGGGAGGCAGAGCCTCCGCGTCCACCACGCCCTTGTCCTCCCGCTCCGCGCTCAAAAGCGCATCCTGCACGTCCAAAAACGCTTGGCTCAGCCCTCCCGGCGGCCGCAGGTTCATCAAGCTGCGCAAAAGCCTCCGCTGTTCATCCTCCGGGAATTCCGCGGCCTGCTCCCTGTATTCCGGCATCTCCTCTAACAAAAGTTCATTGAGATAGCGGATTTGCTCCATCCGGTTCATCTTGCGCCTCCCAAACTTTTATTTACAGGCTGTACTCCCTGGGCGGATTGCCGGAGAAGTCGGCAATGACGGCGTGGGCACCCTCTAAGTAAAACACCTCAAAAATGGGGTTGTCGGCGCTCTGGTACTGGCCCTTGACGATGGGGTTGGCCATGCAGCCCTCCTTCACCGCCCGGTTGTCCTCAAAGACGGCCTTCCCGTTCAGCCGGAGCCAGGCGTAGTCGGGGCTGGACACCGTGACCTCCACATAGGGGTTGGCCTGCATGTCCAGATACACATCCTTCGTATGGTTGGTGCAGAACCAGAGCTTCCCATCCTGTTCCAGTGCGAACATAAAGGGACGGCATTTGGCCTTTCCGTCCCGGCCCACAGTGGCCAGATACTGGACGGGGTTTTCCTGTAAAAATTGAACGACTTCATTCATAATGACTGCCTCCTTTTTCAATCTGTGCTTTGGGGAGGGCGTCACCTCCCCGGTACAGCCACATCATAGGTCTGAACATCCAGATTGTAAAGTAAGCACTTATTTGTGGTATAGTTACCAAACGGATACCATTGTCAATTGCAGGTTCCCGCCATATGCAAAAACCCGCTCTGTATCCAAAACTTACTTTTACAGTTTACAACCGGCAGGGAGTTGGTGTAAACTGTCCCTGTCAAAAGCAGCAGAAAAGGAGTGTGCATGATGGCAAAGGAACTCCCCGCCTGCCCGGTGGAAACCACACTGATGCTGATCTCCGACCGTTGGAAGGTTTTGATCCTGCGGGATTTGATGGATGGAACCCGGCGGTTCGGCCAGCTGAAAAAATCCATCGGCGCCGTATCTCAAAAGGTGCTGACCGCAAATCTGCGGGAGATGGAGGCGGACGGCCTGCTCAGCCGTAAGGTCTATCCGGAGGTGCCGCCCCGGGTGGAATACACCCTGACGGAGACTGGGTACAGCCTGAAGCCTGTCCTTGACGCCATGACTGAGTGGGGCACGGGCTATCAATCCAAACACGTCTGACCAAATAGAGGGCTCCATCCAATTTGGATGGAGCCTTATTGCGTTCTTATCATCGGATGGTTTCATAAAAGGTGGCCGTCAGCGCCACGGTGACCGGCCCCTCAGTCACATCCGGCGGCGTGACACCGCCCGCGGCCGTGACGGTGATGCCGTTGAGGGAACAGCTGTAAACACAGCCCGAGAGACGCTCCATCACCTGCTTTGCAGCCTCATAGCTTGCGCAGGAAACGGTCATTTGGATGGGCCGGGATACGAGCCCATCCTCTCCGAACGTCACGTCAGAGAAGGTGAGGCTGTATTCCTGGGCAAGCCCCAATATGGCGTCCAACTGCACCATGACGTTTTCCAGGTTGTCGTAGTCCGGTATGGATGCGGCCTGCACCGCGTGGCCGCTTTGCTCCAGCGTCTGCTTCATGGACTCCAGCCGCTGGGCCTTGGCTATCTCCAACACCAGCTCATCCTGGGCGCTCTGGCCCAGCAGCTGGGCGTCGGCCATGCGCTGGGCCACCGGCTGGGCCACGATCTTTGTATATCCCACAAACAACAAAACCAGCGCCAGAATCAAAAGCAGCACTTTCTCCCGGTTGGTAAAGGTGCGGTTCAAGCCTCATCGCCTCCTTCCGATTCGGAGGGGGCGAAGCCCTCCAGGGCGGAAAGCTGAATGGTCATGGTGGCGGTGGTCAGCGCACTGTCGTCCCCCAGGGTGCTGGCAGTGTATACCTGTACATTGGCCACCTGTTCGGAGTCGGTCAGGGACTTGAAAATCCGGGAAATCTGGTTCAGCGTCACACCGGAGAGCTTGACCGTCACCACGCTGTCGGCCATGGAAAAATACTCCACCCGGGAGGTGGCCACCAGCTCTTTTTCCACCAGCTCCAGCGTCTCCATGGGGTCAACTCCGCCGGTGGCGCGCATCGCAAGGACATATCCTTCATAGGCCGCCGCCACATCGTCATACTCCGCGTTGGCGGCCCGGATCTCCGCCAACTGCGCCTGGGCGGCAGCGGCGGCGGCTTCCGCCCGGGCGGCTGCGTTCAAGCGGTCCACCACGGCAAATTTACAAAATAGCCCCACGGCCACCGCCAGGACCAGCGCTGCGGGAAGCACTGCCTCCAAGTGGTGGGGATTCCGCTCTCTCTGGGCCAGGTTCAGTGTCTGCTTGGAGGGATACCGTTTTCCCGGTACATTCCGATTCATCATCCAATCCCCCCTATTGCAGCGCCGCGCCCACGGCGGCGGGATAGAGCAGCTCCCCGCCCTCGGGCATCAGCTCGCAGATATCGTGCACCGTCAGCTCCAGCTGTGAGCGCAGCGTCCGGGTCAGCGGCTCCATCTGAGCCCCGCCGCCGCATAAATAGACATCCCTCAGGTCGCTGTCCGGCGTGTTGAACCCATAGAAATGGATGGCGCGGAGCACCTCCACAGCCGCGCGGTTATAGAGCTCCATGCACTCCGGCAGAAGTTGTGCGTCCTCATAGTTGTTCATCCGGTAGGACGCGGCCACATGGGGGTCCACGTCCATATGATCGGCGATGGCACCGTCCAAATCCCGGCCTCCGATGTCCACAAGCCGGGTCGCCTCGTAGACGCTGCCCCGGAACACATGCATGCGGATGGCCTCATGGCCCAGGTCGATCACGCAGTACTCCGCCGGATGCTCACCGGGATGGTCCTGCTCATAGCGGCGCAGCAGGTTCCGGTAGGCCATGCACTCCGGCACCGCCGTGGTCAGCTTCAGCCCCGCCTTGCCCAGCATCTGGCGGCAGGCGGCGATCTCCTCCTTTGTCACCGCCGAGGCCAGCAGCTCCAGAGTCTTGGGCTGGCCGTCCTCATCCTCCTCCGTGCCCACCACAGCGTAGTCATAGAAGTATAGGTCCTTATCCCCCTGTATGTAGTCGTGGAACTCATAGGGCAGGTTCACCGCCAGCTGGTCCACCGTCATATAGGGCATGGCAATCCGCCGGGTCATCGCCGTCTCCGAGGGGAGCGCCAGTGCGCAGCGCCGGGCGGAGATGTGATGCTTCCGTACGATCTCCCGCAGCACGTCGGACATGGCCTCCGGCGACAGGATGCGTCCGTCCCGCACCAGGTTTTCCGGCAGCGGCTCCATCACCAGCTTTTGAATCTTGCCGTCGGTGACAACCGCGGCTTTCACCGCGCTGCTGCCGATGTCCAGACCAAGGTAGGTCATAGGCTTCCCTCCTGTATCCTCATTCCCGCTTTTGGGAAATTGATTCCGATTTAAAATAAGCTCAAATACGCCTGAACGACTGGCTCAGCGGCCAGTATGGAAAGGAATGCGGCAGCTGCGATGGCGGGGCCGAAGGGGAACGCCCCCTCGCCGTCCTCCGTGCGCACGCTGCGGAAAATCAATGCAAACGCGATGCCCAAGAGGCAGGCAAGCAGCAGGGTAAAGAGATTGCAGCTCCAGTGGAAAAAAAGCCCAACTGCAAATATCAGCTTGATGTCCCCGCCGCCCATGCTCTCCCTGCCCAGCACACGGTCCATGATCAGCACCAGTCCCAGCAGCGGCAGCGCAACGGCTGCCCCGTTGAAGATGCCCTCCAGCCATAGGCGCCAGAATGGCCCGCCCCGCAGCGCGGTGACGACGGCGAAATCCAGCAGGATCCCCAGCACCAGGGAATCCGGGATATATCCCGTGTCCAGGTCCACCAGCGCAATTGCAAGAAGCAGCAGCGTGAGAATCCAGAATTGCAGCGTGTCCAGCGTCACGTCGTAGCGCAGGACAATCAGCAAAAAGGCCAGGGCGGTAAAGCCCTCCGTCAGGGGATAGCGGACGGAGACCGGTGCGCCGCAGTGGCGGCATCTCCCCTTCTGCAACGCCCAGGAAACCACCGGGATCAGCTCCCGGGGCGACAGGGTGTGGCCGCAGGCGCCGCAGTGGCTGCGCCCTTTGGCGACGCTTTCCCCGTGGGCCATACGCCAGGCCGCGCAGTTTGAAAAACTGCCCAGCACCAGCCCCAACAGCGCGGAGAGGGTCAATATGTAGGCCGTGACGGCCGGCGTGAGATGCAGCATAAGCCCTCCCGGAATGGTGAATCATCGCAAGCGGGAGCCGCAACCCATCGGCCCCCGCCCGCGGCGGTTCAACGGTTATCCAGCAGGGCGGTTTCAGCCCCGCAGTGGGTTGAGAGAAAAGAAAGGATGGGTTATTTAGTGCCTTTTTCGACACCTGACCACTGCTGGTCGCCAGTAGTGACCTTCTCATAATACTTCAGTTCATAGGTAGTACCGTCACCAAATGTAATTAGTTTGCCTTCCACTTTGGGTTTACCTGTAATGGTAGAATCATAATCATTCAGTACACTCTCCATGTAAGCGGTGCGGATATTGGCGTCATCGGCGGCCTTTTTGGCGGTGTCCAGGGACGCGTTGAAGCTTGGGACGGCGATGGCGGCCAGGACGGCGATGATGGCCACCACGATCAGCATCTCCATCAGGGTAAAGCCTTTTTTCAAACGTTTCTTCAGATTTTTCATTGCAATAGTCCTCCTAAATTTAAAATAAGTATTCTCTTTCTATATCCATCCGAAAGCGGGTTGAACTTCCGGAAGAATACACGTTTCACATGACCCCGTTGTACATGGCAAACATGGGCGCGTAAACCGCCAGCAGGATAAAGCCCACCAACAGCGCCAGGATGCAGATCACCACCGGCTCCAGCAGGGAAAGCGCCTTCTGGGAGGCAAGCTCCGTCTCGTTGTCGTAATAGGAGCCCACCACCTCCAAGGTGGTCTCCATGGTGCCGGTCTCCTCGCCCACGCCGGTCATCTCCATCAGCAGCTCCGGCAGGTACTGGCAGCGCTTCATGCATAGGCCCAGCTGCTTGCCCTCCTCCAATCCGGGCACCATGCGCAGGACCTGGGAGGCGATGCAGTAATTGTCCATCACCTTCCCGGTGGTGGCCACCGCCCGGATCACAGGGAGCCCCGCGGCCAGGAGCGTGGACATGGTGTTGGCAAACTGGGAGGCGCTTTTGAGCACGGCGATCTTTCCAAGGACCGGCAGGTGCAGATGGAGCCTTGCAAAGAGGAGGCGCCCTTTCTCCCGCTGCCCGTAGAGCTTCAGGGCGATGGCGGCCGCGGCCAGAAGCCCGAGCGCGGCCAGGCCGTAGTGGGTAAAGAAATTGGAAAGGCCGATCAGCATCCGGGTGGGCAGGGGCATCTCCGCCCCCATGGCGGCAAAGCTGGAAAGGAAGACGGGGACAGCCACCACCATGATAATCGCCACCACAATCACCGCCACCACAATGGTAAACAGGGGATAGGCCATGGCGCTTTTCACCTTTGCCTTGGTACGGGAGGATTTGTCGTAGTACGTCTTCAGCCGGCCGAAGGCCACGTCCAGCGTGCCGGACTCCTCGCCGGAGCGCACGGTCTCGATGAATGTGGTGGGCAGCCCCCGCCCCTTGCTTTCAAAGCTCTGGGCCAGGCCGAAGCCGGAGGCCACGTCCCCGGCCACCTGCGTCAGGATTTTCTTCAGGGCCTTGTCATTGGTCTGCCGTGCGATCAGCTCCACCGCCCGGACCACCGGGATGCCGGAGCCTAAGAGGATGGAAAACTGGGAGCTGACCACCGCAAGGGTTTTCTCGCTGATCCGCCGCGGCGGAAGCACCTCCCGGTGCAGCAGGTTTTCGCGCTGCTCCACCTGGGCGATCTTTGTCACCACCGTGCAGTTCTCTTTGATTTTGGCCACGGCCTCATACTCGTCAAAGGCCTCGACCACGCCGCTGACCTTGGCCCCGTCCCGGGAGATGGCGCGATATTTGAAGGTGAGCAAATCAGATCATCCCTTCGCTCAGAGATTCTTCCGGACAAAGTCCGGGTCATGGGCCGCCTGGCGGGCTGTCTCGGCGGAGATTTTCCGCTCCCGGTACAGCTTCAGCACAGCGTTGTCCATGGAGATGCCGCCCTCGGCAGCCGAGGTGGCCACTGCGCTGGCGATCTGGGGCGTCTTCCCCTCCCGGATCAGATTCCGGATAGCGTGGTTCACCACCATCAGCTCGCAGGCCGCAGCCCGGCCCTCCCCGCCGCGCAGCGGCAGCAGCTGCTGGCTGAGCACCGCCTGGAGGGTCATGGACAGCTGCATGCGGATCTGGCGCTGGCGCGCCTCAGGGAACACATCCACAATCCGGTCCACGGCGTCCGCCGCGCTGCCGGTGTGGAGCGTGGTCAGCACCAGGTGCCCGGTCTCTGCCGCCGTCAGCGCCGTCTCGATGGTCTCCAAATCCCGCATCTCGCCGATGAGCAGGATGTCCGGGTCCTCCCGCAGCGCCGAGCGCAGGCCCGCGGCATAGCTCCGGGTGTCCGGGCCCACCTCCCGCTGGTTGAATACGCACCGGTCCGGCGTGTAAAGGTATTCCACCGGGTCCTCCAAGGTGAGGACATGCTCACAACGGCTGTGGTTGATGCGGTCGATCATGGCCGCCAGCGTGGTGGACTTGCCGGAGCCCGTCTCGCCGGTGACGATCACGATTCCCCTGCGCAGCTCCGTCAGGGCGGCCACGGCAGGCGGCAGCCCCAGGGATTCCAGAGCCGGGATTTTTTCAGCAAGCAGCCGCAGCGCACCGGAGTAGCGGCCCTGCTGGCGGAAGAGGTTGATGCGGACCCGGCGGGAGGCGATGGTGGCGGCGCCGTCCCACTCGCCCGTGCGCTCCAGATCGGAAAACTGCGCGCCGGCCAGCTCCCGGGCAAGGCCTTCGCAGTCCTCCGCTGTCAGCGGCTCCTCCCCCTGAGGGCAGAGCGTCCCGTTGATGCGGAACCTGGGCGCAAGGCCACAGATCAGATGCACGTCGGACGCACCGGCCTCCGACGCGCTGCGAATCAGTTCCTCAGCTCTCATAGTCATAATCGGCGGAATTGGTGATCCGCCTTGCCTCCTCAATGGTAGTGACGCCCTCCAGCACCAGGCGGCGGCAGTTGTCCGCAAGGGAGGTGAACTTCCCCTCCCGCCGGACCAGCGCGGCCAGCTCCTCCCGTCCGATACCGTCGGAAATGGCACTTCGCAGCTTCCGGTCCACTACCAGGAGCTCAAATACGCCGGTGCGGCCCCGGTAGCCTGTGCCAAAGCAGGCGGGGCAGCCCTTGCCCCGGCAGAATCTATGTTCCGTGTCCGGCGGAAGGCCCATGTCCGCCAACTCCTCCTCCGAGGGCTGGTATTCCTCCCTGCACTCCGGACAGATCCGGCGCACCAGCCGCTGGGAGATCACGCCGCTCAGGGCGCTGGCGATGAGGTAGGGCTCCACGCCGATGTCCAAAAGCCGCTCCACCGTGGAGATGGCGTCGTTGGTGTGGATGGTGGAAAGCACCAGGTGGCCGGTGAGGGCGGCGCGCATGGCGATCTGGGCGGTCTCGCCGTCCCGGATTTCGCCCACGGCGATGATATCCGGGTCCTGGCGCAAAATGGCCCTCAGCCCTCCGGCAAAGGTCATGCCGGTCTTTTCGTTGATCTGCACCTGATTGATGCCGGCGATGTTGTACTCCACCGGGTCCTCCAGCGTCACCAGGTTCACCTGCTCCGTATTCAGCTCCCGGATCATGGTGTACATGGTGGAGGATTTTCCAGACCCGGTGGGGCCCACGATCAGGATGACGCCGCTGTTCTGGCGGAGCAGCCGCTCGTATTTCCCCAGGTCTTCCCCGGTGAGGCCGATCCGGCTTTTGTCCAGAAGCCGGGCGCTTTTATCCAACAGGCGGATGACAAACTTCTCTCCGTAGATGGTGGGCAGGGTGGACATGCGCAGGTCCACGTCCGACTGCTTGATGCGTACATTGGCCCGCCCATCCTGGGGCACCTTGCGCTCGGTGATGTCCATGCCCCCCATGATCTTCAGCCGGGAGATCACCGACGACTGCAGCGCCTTTGGCACCGACATCACGGCGCGCATCAGCCCGTCGATGCGCATGCGCACCCTTAGCTCGCCCTCCTCCGGCTCCAGGTGGATGTCGCTGGCCCGCTCCGAGATGGCCCGCTCAATGATGGAGTTCACCAGCCGGACAGTGGGCGCCGAGCGGGCGTCGTCCCCAATCTCATTGGCCTGGAAGGGATCCGGCCCCCGTCCCCCCTCCGACGTGCGCATCTCCCGTTGCATCTCCTCGATGGCCCGGGCTGCGCCCTCGTTGCCATAGAGGGAGGCAATGGCCCGGCTCACCGCCTCGGAGGTCGCGATCATGGGCACCACGCGATGGCGGGTGGCGGTCTTGACCTCCTCGATGGCCATGAAGTTCAGCGGGTCGGTCATAGCGATGTAAAGTGTGTTCTGATTGAGCCGAACCGGGACCAGGGCGTACTTTTTTGCGATTCCACGGGGGAGTGCCTCCGCCATCTGGGGCGGTATGCTGATCTGGCTCAGGTCGATGAACTCCACACCCAGCTGCATCTCCAGCGCCTCAATGAACTGCTGCTCCGTGATCACATGTTCGGCGATCAGCTCCTCGCCCAGCCGCCGCTTTGTCTTTTTCTGGTTCTCCAGTGCGGCGGACAGCTGCTCGTCGGTGATGAGGTTCACAGACTTGAGCAGGTCCCCCAGTCTCGTATACGCCATGGCCCTACGCTCCTTTATTCCCACCGCACCGCAGTGTGCGGAAGCAAAACTCGATTTCTCTTGAGATTCCCTCGGAGGCAATGGTATAGCTTCCGCGGAAGACCCCGTCTTCATACGAGAGAGTAAACCCGGAAAGCTCCAAATTGGAATAGGCTCCGTCGCTGATCAGCGGCGTGATCCTGAGCCCCTCGGCATCCTCGTCAAGGGGAGAGGGATTGATGCAGAGCTTCCCCTCCTTCAGGAACAGCCGTCCCCCGGAGACGCCGTAGTCCGGGTTGGTAAAGCGGTCCTCCCGCTCCCATGCGGCGTAGCGCAGCACATCGCCCAGCGCCGTATCCACCGTGTCGGCCAGCGTGGCGCTCTCCGCGTCAAAGAGGGAGATGCGGTAGGTATCCGATGCGGAGGCAAGGCCCAGCGACATGGTGGCAATCAGGATCACCAATATCGCCACGGCGGCCAGCGTCTCCACCAGGGTAAAGCCCCTGCTTCTTCTCATCTCACCGCCCCTCCTTCACAAGGGAATAGGAGGTCAGCTTGCCCTCGCCGCCCGCCACACGGACTTCATAGGTCTCCTCCCGCCCGCTGCCGCGGATGGACACCTGTCCCGGCGACGACCGGCTCTCCTCACAGAGCTCAGCAATGTTCCGCTCCGCGCGGAACGCATCTTCTCGCACTCTGACAGAGTGGTTGAGCTGGATTCCGCTCAGGCACATCCGCACCATCATCAGGCTGGCCAGCGTCACCAGCAGAATCGCCGTCAGCGTCTCCACCAGCGTCTCGCCCCGGCTGCAGCGTTTACCCACTCTTGGCACCCCCTTTGGAAATGGTGCCGCCGTCCCACACGATCGCCGTGGTTTCGGTGGTGGTGTATACGTCATAGGTCTCCGTCACCGAAACTTCCTCCCCATCCTCGTTGACCTCCGTGGTCTCATGGGAGCAGGAGGAGGTCTCCCTGGCCTCCGAGTGGGTCAGCGTGGCCTCAAAGGTCAGGGTCATCACATAGTCGGAGCTGTCTGTGGTGAGGGTGAACACCGCCCGGTAGGCGTCGTCCATCTCAAGGCCCGCGTGGACCTCCTCCATATGCTCGGCGCTGACGGTGTAGCCGCCGCCCCCTGTCCGGCCGCAGAATACCGGCCAGGCAGCGTCAGTGAGGAAGTTGCTGTCACCCACGAGGCTGTCGCAGCGCCCGGCGGTATCCTCCTCCCGGCCGCAGGTATACTCCGTGCGGCTGATCCAGCCGCTGCACTCCGATCCGGCCAGCGTCTCCTGAAGGAGCCGCGCCGCGGAGCTCAGGGAGAGGTAGGCCTGTTCCCGTGCCCGACGGTCCTTGAGCCGGGAGGCACTGGCGGTGGCCGACCCCAACACCACCGATCCCACAAGTACGAAGATGAGGCAGACGCCAAGGGCCAGCAGCAGCGACGCGCCACGCCGGCTATGCAGTTTTGACTTGGCGCAGCCCATGTGGTCTCCCCTTTTATCCGATGAATTTCACTGTTGGTTCTTTGCTGGAATCATAGCCGATCCGGAACCGGTAAGAGGTCTTCCCATCCGAGAGCACAAGGTCCGTGGTATCCTTGGCGCCATTGATGATCTCCGGATCGCTGATGAGGTAGAGGTTCATTCCCGGCGGCGCAAGCTCCGGCATCTTGTTGAGCGCGCTCAGGTTCATGCGGACCGTGCCGCCCCGGCTGCTGGTATAGGTGACCGTCCACTCCGATCCGTCCATCCGTCCGCTGAGCAGGATGCCATAGCCCAGAGGGTGCCAGTTTTTCTCCCGCACCGGCCACTGGGACGCCGGTTCTCCATCCAGCCCGATGCTCAGGCCCACGATCTCGGAGTTCCCGTCCGGCCCGCCTGCGCTGTTTTCCCCGCAGAGGATCACAGCCCCCAGATCTCCGGCGGCAATCTGCTCACTGCTCAAAGGCCAGTCTCCCCAGTGGTCCAGGGCAGAGAGCCGCGGATAGGGATAGGCTTTCCCCTGAAGCTCCTGCGCCCAGGGATGGCTCTGCTCCACCGCCGTGTCCAGTGTCCAGGGCCCCGCCATGCGCAGCACCCTCAGTTCGGCCAGCGTGATGGGCTGGCCCACGCCGCCCTGAAGTGCATCGTTGTATCCCGGCCCATAGCCCCACAAGCACGCTTCCGCCGTACCTAAGGGAGCCACTCCGTACTGCCAGGAGCCGCCTTTGATCTCCGCCACGCTGTAGCAGCGCTCCGCACGAAGGCTGCCTCCGGTCACGGCGGCGATTCCCGCGGCGGTGTTTCTTGCCGTTACGGAGCCCGCGGCGTAGCAGTCTGTGATGGTGCCCCCTGTGCAGACCAGGGCGCCCGCGCTGCCGCGCTCCGCCGTCACCGTACAGTTTGCATAGGAAGAGGCGATGGTGCCGCTGTTTTCCACCACCAGCCCCGCCGCATTCCCCAAGCCCGAGGACACGGTTCCCGCCGCATAGCAGCCGGAAACCGATCCGCCGCTGCGGAAGATCAGTCCGCCGGAGGCTCCCTGGCCCTCCACATCGCACCGGGCCCAGGAGTCGATCACGTAGCCGCTGTTCAAAGAGACCAGTGCAGCGGCGGAGTCGCTTCCCGTCCCGGTGATGCTTCCCGTAACGCCGCAGCGCTCCACCCATCCGGTGTTGCTGTTTACCAGCGCAGCGCAGGCATCCAGCTGCCGGATATCCACCTCCTCCAGCAGGAGGTTTCGCAGCGTGCCGTTGTTCCAGAGGAACAGCGTATCCTGTAGGCCCGTGATCCGGTTGCCTCCTCCGTCCACCGTGCAGCCCAAATAGTTGTCGATCCGCGCCGTGGAAGCTCTGGCCTCAATGTCGTGGGTCTGCCGAAAGTTCCACCAGCTTCCGGCGTGGCCGCCGATGTTCTCCAGGTGCTCCGCCGTGCGAAGCTGGAAGGGCTCCTGCTCAGAGGGATAGAGGGTGTCCAGGGACAGCGCCGCTCCAAAATAGAGATTGAAGGTCAAGGTGCGTCCGGTCTTCGTCTCATAGACCGCCTTCCCAGGCAGCAGCAGTGGGCTGAGAAGCTCCTGCCCCCTGTCGCTGAGGGGGTGCAGGTCGCCGCTTGCCCCGCCCCATACCACCGCGACCGAAGGGTTCAAAACCGCGTCGCCGTATCCCTGGAACCATCCGTCCGCCGATTCACCCCTCAGCAAGAGAACGCCGTAACCGGCCTCCGCAATGGACTTCTCATTCCCGGCAAGGCTGTCTTTCAGCGTGTTTTCCCGGTCATATCCATAAAAGCCCCAGGAACCATCACCATACCGCTCATAATAGCAAAGGCCATAAGGCAGTTCCCACTCCACAGGGGCTTCCGTCTCCAGAGGCCAGTCGCCGTAGTGGTCCGACGTCACCATGGGGAAGGGGAATGCCAGCCCCCGCAGTTCGTGGCTGTGGGGATGGCTGTTGCGCACGCTGTTGTCCGCCCGCTCCAACTCCCCATAGGAGGCTGCCGTCAATCCGGCCTGACCGGCTTGGGGGAGGTCATCGTTATAGCCGCTCTGAACCAGGTAGACACATCCGCTTGCACTCAGCGCGCCCTTTCCGAAAAATGCGCCGGAGGCGGTTTGAGCCGTCACCTTGCCGTAGACACGGCAGTCGACACACCGAACCGTGCCGCCTGCATTGCCGATGGCGCCGCCGGCCTGGTCCTCCTCCGCCCGCTGGGCGGTGACCGGGGCGCTGAGCGCGGCGGTCACGGAGGCCGTGGTATAGCACTCCCTGAGTTCCAGTACTCCGCCTGCGCTGCAAAGCCCCGTCAGGCCGCCCACCCTTGAGTTGCCGGTGACCGAACCCGAGGCATAGGAACGCTCCACATGCAAGCCGCCGTCCACCTGGCCCACCAGGCCGCCGACGTACCAGTTTCCGGTGACGTCTATTGCCGAAAAGGAGTCTTTTATCCGCAGTGTGCCGCTTTCGCACCGGCCCGCCAGGCCGCCCACAGCGCTGCCCCGGGCCGTCACAGAACCGGAACTCCCCTGCCAGACGCCGCAGTTTTCCACCGCCGACTCCCCGCCGATGCTGCCGGCCAAGGCTCCCGCGTAACTCCCGGCGGCACTGACAGCCACATCCTTCATCCGCACATTGCGCACGGTGCACCCCCGCAGGGAACTGAACAACCCCACAGAGTCAGCGCCGGCGATCCGAAACCCCTCCAAAAGGTTCCCGCAGCCGTCATAGCTGGTGCCGCCGCTGAAGAGGGGCTCATTTACAATGGGGGAAAAGACGGACAGCGGCCGTTCCCCCGACGATGCGCCGGGCATCACAAGCTCCTGCCAATTGTCCGGGGCAAAAGCGATGTCCGCCGTCTGGCGGATGCTGGTTCCGGCCCGGCCCTCATAGCAGTCGCCGCGCAGGTTGTTCAAATGGCGCAGGCAGGCCACGTCCAACTCCACAGCGCCCTCCGCCTCCCGCTTCTGCGCAAAAAGGCTGTTCACCGCGATCCAGGTCTCGCCCCGCAGGACCTCTTCTTTTCCACTGTAGGTGATGACCGCCGTCACGGTCAGGTTGTCGCCCGGCGTCAAACGCCCCTCGGTGAGCTCCGCAAAATGCTCTCCCTGCCGCAGGCTGTCCAACAGCAGCCTCGTGGTCACCTCTCCCGTGGCAAGCACGCTGAACTCCGCGTCGCCGCCCGTGTAGCTGCGGCTCCAGCGGTGATCCGCCGCTCCGGACTCGTCGGCCACGGTGATCGTCAGCGTCAAATTCCTCTGGTCAATCACCGCCTCTTTCAGGCCGGCACAGTGAAACACTATGTAAAGATCCTCGCTGTTCACTGCCTCCAGCGTGGGCTTGAGCGCCGGGTTCTCCCCGGCGGCAGCAGCGGAAAAGCCGCCGTAATAGCCGATCTCCACCGCTTTGCGGTCCTCCCTGCTGCGGCTGGACAGGGCGGTGACCTCCGAATAGCGCAGCGGCCGCTCAGCATAAAAAAGCCCGTACAGGCTGCCGCCGGCCGGGTCCAACTCCAGCAGGAAGCTGCCCTCCGGTGCCAGCGTAGAAAGGGTCAGGCAGGCGTCGGGAAAGAGCTCCTCCGCCTGGGAGGAAGGGATGTAATAGAGTCCGGTCCAGGTGTCGTCCTCCGCATCCTGGGGCTTTGCTCCCAAAACCTCCAGGCTCTGCTCCGGCGTCAGGGCCGCCTGGAGGTCCGGCAGGGTGCCTGTGGCCTTTCGGACGGTCAGCTCATTCTGCACGGTGAGATACAGAGAACGGGCGGTGTCGTCCAGCTCCCGAAGCTTCAGGCTCTGGCGCAGTGTGAGCACGGATGGAATCGCGATGGACGCCAATACAACGACCAGCACAACGGCCAACAGCGCCTCCTGAAGGGTGAAGCCGCGATTTTCCCGATTGCCCATTGCTGCTTCCCTCCCACAAGCGTACGCCAACCACCCCGGCCGAAGTAAAAAACTGCCGCTGTTGAGTTGCAGCGACAGTTTTAACACGGTTTCACATCAATACAGGGAAAAATTAAAGTTCCCCAATTTCTGTGTTGCAGCTGGCTGTCGTAGATGTCTGACGATCCTATAGCTTTGCGTCGCCGGCTTTCGCCGGGTTTGCCCTACACATGGGTTTATGTTACCACGCAGGCTTTGAAATTTCAACTTAAATCTCTTGTTTCTTCTTTATTTTACAGCATTTCCCACGGCTCCATCCATGAAGATCACCCGATCTCACAGCCTCACTGCCCTTTATCACGGGGAAGCCCATAGAGATCGTGGGCCCAGCGGAGGATTTTTTCCTGGCAGGCGATCAGCCCCTCCCCCCGCAAAAGCTCCCGGAACAGGTCGTCGGCATCCATCTGTCCCTCCGACGCGTCGTGAAACTCCGACTCTGACATCTCCGGCACTTCCTTGATTCCCAGCGCGTCCACAAGCTCCAACAGCGTCAGTCTGGTCATATTGTCCCTCCCTTACATCATGCTCCTATTTTGGCTCAAGATGGGAAAACTATGCAAAAAAATCCCTCCCCGGAGGGAGGGATGTCTATTCGATCTGATCCAGTAAAAATGCGATGGCAAACCCGCCGAAAAAGCACACCGCCGCCCCAAGGGCCTCTCCGGCGCCTGTATAGGCCGTGGGGATGATCATGACTGTGGAGGCAATGACGATCCCCACCACCCCATGAAACGCCACCGAGTAATGGGCGCGGAACAGATAGCTCATCAGCCTGGACAGCAGCGCCACCGTCACCACCAATCCCGGAATCCAGGCGGTCATCACCACGATGTCCAGATTGGAGATACCCTCTGTCAGATGCTGGTAGAGCCCCAGGGACATCAGGATGGAGGCCGTGGTCATGCCGGGGATCACAATGCCCAGTCCCCAGAGGAATCCGCAGAAGGTGTACCACCAGAAGTTAGGCTCCACCTGCACGGTGGCAACATGGCCCACATAATAAAGCCCTGCCCCCATGGCAAGGGCACAGACTGTCAACGCCGCCCAGGAGGGCCATCCGCGGCCCTCCTTTCCCGCCTCCCGGAAAAGCGAGGGCATGGTGCCCACGATCAAACCGATAAAAAGCCAGGTGGCCAGCAGCTCCGAGGCGCTGAACAAGACGGCAATCAGCTTGGCAAAGCCGAAAAAGCCCAGCACCCAGCCCATCGCCACGGGCACGAACATCCGCCAGTATTTGCTCAGCCCCCGCTTGGGGTGGGTCAGAATTTCCATCATGGGGCGGTAGTAGCCAAACACCACGCACAGCACGCCGCCGCTGACGCCCGGCAAAATCGCGCCGCCGCCCATCAGTGCGCCGCAAATCAGCCCAAGAACCCAGTTTTTTTTCTCTTCCCTGTCGCTCATAGCGCGCCTTCCCAACGTATGATCTGTTTGTCCAGAAGTATAACAGGTTTTTTCACAAGTTTCAATTCCACTGCTGAAGAATGCGGCCCCGCCCTGCTTTTTTCTTTATTTTGTACAGAATCAAATATTTTGTACAAATCCGCCCCGCTATTTTTCAATTTTTGCGTGCAACACGCACAGTTGACAAATCTGGCGTTTCCATGTAAACTCAAAACAATAACAACTGAATATGAAAAAGACAATGAAGAGAAGAGTAAGCGTTGAGATACGTTGCAGAGAGCCTCGGCCGGTGGAAACGAGGTACGGAAGGCATCGCTGAACATGGTCTTGGAGTTGCGCACCGACTGCTGGAAACCGCATAGGCTGCGACGGAAGCGCCCGTCATCGCGCAGGAGTGTGCTGGCACTCTCAAAGGCCGCTTTTGTGAAGAAGCGGCGAACCAAGGTGGTACCACGATTTTCGAATCGTCCTTGATGCAATGCATCGGGGACGATTTTTTTGTTTCGCGGCCCTTGGGCCAATTCCGTTACAGGAGGGATTCATTCCGTGAGTGAACCGATTATTCAGATTGAGCACCTGAGCAAGACCTTTGGCACCGGCGAGGGAGCCGTGACGGCGCTCAACGATATCACCTTATCCGTGGAAGCCGGGGAGATTTTCGGCATCATCGGCCTCTCCGGCGCGGGGAAGTCCACGCTGGTGCGCTGTATGAACCTGCTGGAGCGCCCCACCGGCGGCTCCGTGCGGGTCAACGGCGCGGAGATCACGTCTCTGCGCCCCAAGGAGCTGCGCCAAGCCCGCCGGTCCATCAGCATGATTTTCCAAAGCTTCAACCTGCTGATGCAGCGCACCTGCCTCAAAAACATCTGCTTCCCCCTGGAGATCAACGGGGTCGGCGCCGAGCAGGCCAAAAATCGGGCCATGGAGCTGCTGGACCTGGTCGGGCTGTCCGATAAGGCCGACGCCTACCCGGTGCAGCTCTCCGGCGGCCAGAAGCAGCGCATCGCCATCGCCCGCGCCCTGGCCACCGACCCCAAGGTGCTGCTGTGCGACGAGGCCACCTCCGCCCTGGACCCCACCACCACCCAGTCCATTCTGGCGCTGCTGAAAGATTTAAATGAGAAGCTTGGCGTCACGGTGGTGGTCATCACCCATCAGATGAGCGTCATCGAAGAGATTTGCTCCCGGGTCGCCATCCTGGACGGCGGGTCGGTGGCTGAACAGGGCCGGGTGGAAGACATTTTCTCCAACCCCACCACCGACGCGGCCCGGCGTTTGGTCTACCCCGGCGGCGCCCAGATCGAGCAGTTCCCCGCCCAGCGGGTGGTCCGGGTGGCCTTCAACGGCGGCTCCGCCTACGAGCCCCTGATCGCGTCGCTGGCCATTGAGTGCGGCGTCAAGGCGAACATCTTGGGCGCCGACACCCGCAACGTCAACGGCAAGGCCTTCGGCACCATGCTCCTGGGCCTTCCGGGAGACCCCAACGAGGCCGCAAAGGCCCTCTCCTACATCCGGGCCCAGCCCGACGTCACGGTGGAGGAGGTGGAAGAAAATGCTTGATCTCTTTACCTCCGGCTTTTGGTCCGAATACGGTAAGCTGCTCTTGGACGGCACCTGCGACACACTGGTGATGGTCCTTGTGTCCACGGTGTTCGCCTATGTGATCGGCCTTCCTCTGGGGGTGCTGCTGGTCCTGACCCAGCCCCACGGCATCTGGCCCCACAGGATGCTCAACCGCATCCTGGGCTGGATCATCAACATCGGCCGGAGCCTGCCCTTCATCATCCTGATGATCGCCATCATGGACTTCACCAAGCTGATCGTGGGCACCAAGATCGGCGTCAAGGGCGCCATTGTTCCGCTGATCGTCTCCGCCGCGCCTTTCATCGCCCGCATGGTGGAGACCTCCCTGGCCGAGGTGGACGCCGGTGTGGTGGAGGCGGCCCAGTCCATGGGAGCGTCCATCCCCCAGATCGTCTGGAAGGTCTATCTGCCGGAAGCCATGCCCTCGCTGGTGCTGGGCGGCTCCATCTCCGTCATCACCATCCTCGCCTACACCGCCATCGCGGGCGCCGTGGGCGCGGGAGGGCTGGGTGACCTGGCCATCCGCTACGGATACCAGAGAAACGTCCCCGCAATGATGTTAGCCACGGTCATCCTGCTGATCGTGCTGGTGCAGGTCATTCAATCCGTTTTCAGTTTGCTGTCAGCCAAGCTTGACAAGCGCTTGAAATAATCCAAACATCTTAAGGAGGAAATCGTATGAACAAGAAGGTATTGTCTCTCATCCTGGCCCTGGCCCTGAGCCTGTCCCTGGCCGCCTGCGGCAGCAGCGGAAACGGCAGCGCCTCCGGCTCCGGTTCTCAGTCCGGCAGCGGGAGCAGCTCCGCCGAAACCGTGGTTTTGAAGGTCGCCGCCTCTCCCACGCCCCACGCCCAGATCCTGGAGCAGGTGAAGCCCGTCCTGGCCGAGCAGGGCATCGATCTGCAGATCACCGAATACGGCGATTACGTGGTCCCCAACACCGCTGTGGAAGAGGGGGACGAGGACGTGAACTACTTCCAGCACCAGCCCTATCTGGATGAGTTCAACGAGGGCAACGGCACTCACCTGGTCAGCGTGGCCACCATCCACTATGAGCCCTTCGGCATCTACCCGGGCAAGACCGCCTCTTTGGAAGACCTGCCTGACGGCGCCACCGTGGGCGTGCCCAGCGATGTGACCAACGAGGCCCGCGCACTGCAGCTGCTGGAGGCCCAGGGCCTGATCAAGCTGAAGGAGGGCGCCGGATTGAACGCCACCCCCAACGACATCGAGGAAAACCCCAAGAACCTGCAGTTCAAGGAGTTGGAGGCAGCCATGCTGCCCAACGTCACCTCTGAGGTGGACATCGCTGTCATCAACGGCAACTATGCCCTGCAGGCCGGCTTCTCCTCCGCCCAGGACGCCATCGCCCTGGAGGATTCCTCCTCCGAAGCCGCCCAGACCTTTGCCAACGTCATCGTGGTGAAGGAGGGCAACGAAAACAATGCCGCAGTTCTGGCTCTGGTGGAGGCGCTGAAGTCTGACGCCGTCCGCGACTACATCAACGACACCTTCCAGGGCAACGTGCTGCCCATCTTCTAAGGCAGACTCTAAGGAGCCCCGGTTCCCAATTGGGAACCGGGGCTCTATTCTTCCTTCGACGAGACGATGGCTGCATCGGGCTCAGATTTCCCGTGCGGCGGCCATCTATATTCCCCCACTTTGCTTTTCGCCTCCGGTGTGCTATGATGTCTTATAGTTTAAATGCCGGCTATTCCGCCGGAGCATGTAAGGAGCGATTTTATGAACGTTTCTCGCACCGTCACCGACCTGGTGGGCCACACCCCTCTTTTGGAGCTGCGGCGGTTTGGGCAGGGCCTCCCGGCCACGATACTGGCAAAATTGGAGTATCTCAACCCCGCCGGCAGCGCCAAGGACCGGGTGGCCAAGGCCATGGTGGAGGACGCGGAAAAAAGGGGCCTTCTGAAAAGCGGCTCCGTCCTCATCGAGCCCACCTCCGGCAACACCGGCATTGGCCTTGCCTCCGTGGCCGCCGCCCGGGGCTACCGCATCATCCTCACCATGCCGGAGACCATGAGCGCGGAGCGCCGGGCGCTGCTGAAGGCCTACGGCGCCGAACTGGTGCTGACAGAGGGCGCAAAGGGGATGCAGGGCGCGGTGGACAAGGCGGAGGAGCTGGCCAGAACCATCCCGGGCAGCTTCCTCCCCGGCCAATTTGTCAATCCCGCCAACCCGGCGGCCCACTACGCCACAACAGGCCCTGAGATCTGGGAGGACACAGAGGGCCATGTGGACTTCTTTGTGGCTGGCGTGGGCACCGGCGGCACGCTCACGGGCGCGGGCCGGTATCTGAAGGAGCAGAATCCCAATCTGAAGGTGGTGGCGGTGGAGCCCGCCTCCTCCCCTCTGCTGTCCCAGGGCAAGGCCGGCCCCCACGGCCTTCAGGGCATCGGGGCCAACTTCATCCCCGACACGCTGGACCGGAGCGTCTACGATGAAATTCTGACGGTCAGCGACGAGGATGCCTATCGAACTGGCCGTTCCATCGCCCGCCAGGAAGGGGTTTTGGTGGGCATCACTTCCGGAGCCGCCCTCTGGGCCGCGGCTGAGCTGGCCAAGAGGCCGGAAAACCGGGGAAAGGTCATCGTCGCCCTGCTCCCGGACAGCGGCGAGCGGTATCTCTCCACCCCTCTCTTTTCTGAATAGCAAACGGAAGAAGCCGGCTGACAGCCGGCTTCTTCCGTTTGCCTGGTCGAACCCAGTCGACATTGGATTTGACTCACCTGCGGAGCTATGCTATTCTATAGTTATATTGGGAGCTTTTTTTCTTGAGGAGGAATACTATGACATTGGATCAACTTGCCGTCGGCCAGTCTGCGGTCATCACCAAGGTGGGCGGAGAGGGGACGCTGCGGTGCCGGCTGCTGGACATGGGCCTGATTCCGCGAACCGCTGTGACGCTCAAAAAGGTGGCGCCCATGGGAGACCCCATGGAACTGCGGGTACGGGGATATGAGCTGACACTGCGCCGGGACGACGCCGCAAAGATCGAAGTGGAGGCGCGGCAGAGATGATTTTTGCACTGGCCGGCAATCAGAACTGCGGCAAGACCACCCTGTTCAATCAACTCACCGGTTCCAACCAGCACGTGGGCAATTTCCCCGGCGTCACAGTGGATCAGAAGTCCGGCGTGATCCGGGGCCACAGAGACTGCACGGTGGTGGACCTGCCCGGCATCTACTCTATCCGCCCCTACAGCGGCGAAGAGATCGTCACCCGGGATTTTCTCCTCAATCAAAAGCCCGACGGCATCATCAACATCGTGGATGCAACCAACATCGAGCGCAACCTCTATCTGACACTGCAGCTTATTGAGCTGCAGGTACCCATGGTGCTGGCGCTGAACATGATGGACGAGGTCCGCTCCGGCGGCGGGACCATCGACGTGAAGAAGATGTCCCAGCGGCTGGGCATCCCGGTCATCCCCATCAGCGCCGTGAAAAACGAGGGCATTTCAGAGCTGTTAGACGCGCTGCTCCAGGTGGCCAAGAACCGGGTCCGGCCGGCTGTCACCGACTTTTGCAGCCAGGAAAGCCCTGTCCACCGCTGCATTCACGCCGTGTGCCACCAAATTGCCGACCATGCGGAAGCTGCGGGGATTCCCATCCGCTTTGCCGCCACCAAGCTCATTGAGGAGGACGGCGACATTGTGGAGCGGCTGCACCTGGCCCAGAATGAGATCGAGCTGACAGAGCATTTGGTGGTCCAGATGGAAACGGAGCATGGGATGGACCGCAACGCGGCCCTGGCGGATATGCGCTACGACTTCATTGAATCCGTCTGCCGGGACACCGTGGTGCGCTGCCATGAGAGCCGGGAGCGGGCGCGCAGCGAAAAGTTGGACAATCTGCTGACCCACCGGATTCTCGCCATCCCGCTGTTTCTTGGCATCATGCTGTTTATCTTCTGGCTGACCTTTGATGTGATCGGCGCCTTTTTGTCCGACCTGCTGGCCTCCGGAATCGGCGCGCTGACCGCCTGGACCGACGCCGGACTGAGCGCCTACGGCATCAACCCGGTGGTACATAGCCTGGTGATTGACGGCATCTTTACCGGCGTGGGCAGCGTGCTCAGCTTCCTGCCCATCATTGTGGTGCTGTTTTTCTTCCTCTCCATCTTGGAGGATACGGGATATATGGCCCGGGTGGCTTTCGTGATGGACAAGCTGCTGCGCAGGATCGGCCTTTCGGGCCGCAGCATCGTCCCCATGCTCATCGGCTTCGGCTGCTCCGTGCCCGCCATTATGGCCACCCGCACCCTCTCATCGGAGCGGGACCGGAAGATGACCATTCTCCTGACGCCGTTTATGAGCTGCTCCGCCAAAATCCCCATCTACTCCGTCTTTACCGCCGCCTTCTTCCCCCGCCACCGGGCGTTGGTGATGATCGGCCTGTATGTCACCGGCATCTTAGTGGGTATTGTAGCCGCCAAGGGCTTTGGAAAGACGCTCTTTCGCGGCAACCCCGTCCCCTTTGTCATGGAGCTCCCCAACTACCGCTTCCCCTCCCTCAAGAGTGTATTTCAGCTGTGCTGGGAAAAGGCCCGGGACTTTCTCCAGCGGGCGTTTACCGTGATTTTTGTGGCCACGCTGATCGTGTGGTTCCTCCAGACCTTCGACACCCGCCTCAACGTGGTCTCCAACAGTGCCGACAGCCTGCTGGCCCTGGTGGGCCAGTTCCTCACTCCCCTTTTCGCCCCGTTGGGCTTTGGGGATTGGCGCGTGTCCACCTCCCTGATCACCGGGTTCATTGCCAAGGAGTCCGTCATCAGCACCCTGGGCGTTCTCTTGGGCGGCAGTTCCAATGTGTCCGCCGCAATCGCGGGCCTCTTCTCCACGGCTACCGCCCTCAGCTTCCTCGTGTTCACCCTACTCTACACCCCCTGCGTTGCCGCCATCTCCGCGGTCCGGAGGGAACTGCACTCCGGGTGGAAGGCCGCGGGCGTGGCCCTGTTCCAGTGCTGTGTGGCCTGGGCCGCCGCCTTTTTGGCCTACCACGCGGCGCTGCTGCTCTTTTGAAAGGAGGCTCTTTTGGGCAGTTTAGACTATGGCATCCTGCTGTTGCTGGGCCTCTGGCTCATTTTTGCCCTCCGTCCCCGGAAACGGGGCTGCGGCGGCAGTTGTGAATGCTGCTCCAGGCACTGTGGGCAGAATCCCCGCGCCAAATAAAAAAAGCTGCCGCGGCCAAAAGCCGCGGCAGCTTTTTTCTAAAACCATTTCTTCTTTTTAAAGTACCAAATCAGCCCCGCGCAGATCAGCAGGCTGCACAGGATAAAAACCGGATAGCTGTAAGGCCAGGACAGCTCGGGCATATTCTTGAAGTTCATCCCGTACCACCCCACCAACAGCGTCAGCGGCAAAAACACCGCGGTGATCACCGTAAAGATCCGCATCAGATTGTTCTGCTCAATGTCGATCTGAGATTGATAGGCCTCCCGCATCTGCGTCACGTAATCCCGGAGATTCAGCACACTGCCCCGGTAGCGCTCAGTCCGGTTGGCGAGGATCGCAAGATGGCGGACCGCGTCCTCTGTCAAAAGGCCGTTGTCATTGGCCGTCAGATTGTCCAGAATGGCGTCCAACTGCTCATAATACCGCTTCAGACGTAAAAGCTCCTTTCGGTACTCCACGATCTTGTCCAAATAGTCCCGCCGGGAACTCTTCAGGGCCGCGTCCTCCGCATCGGTGATCTCCCCTTCATACTGCTCCAGATGGGCCAGGTCCTCCTGCAGAAGACCCAGGAAAAAGCGATACAGTGTCCGCTCATTCCCCTCCCCTTCCGGGAGCAGGGCCCGCACCTTTTCATACGCCTTTTTGTCCTCACAAAAGAAGAACAGGTCCTCCCGGTCCAGATAGATCAAAATGCGGGAGGTATCCGTTCCCGCATAGCTCACATCATACCAGTCAAAGGCCAGAAGGTCATACTCCGCCATGCCCTCAAATGTCACCACCTGGCCGGAGCGGATGTGCTCCGCCACCCGATCATCCATGTCAGAGGAACAGGTCTCCATCTCATTTATATAAAGGACCTTCTGCATCGGCACGCCTCCCATCTCAACAGTTGTGATTGTATCATATTTTCTATAAATTACAACCGCTCTTTGCGCTCCAACTGTTTCCAGCTATTCCGGTTGCATAAGCAACATGCATTTTGACGGAGGTATGCTACAATGAGTGCATCTTAGAGAGGAGGCGTCATATGGAAAAAACCTGCGCCGGCTGCGGGGCCTGCGGCCATCCGCCCCAGTTTCCCCAATTCCGTCCCGGCCGCCCGCCCATCCCCATCTGCCGCCTGAGCGGGGAACCAGGCGCCTTTGACAACACTCATCTGCTGATCGCCGCCTCCTGCACCGCTTACACCTGCAGTGAGTTCCATCAGCGCTTTGTCCGCAGCCGCACGGTTTTGATCGGCTGTCCCGACGCGGAGCACTCCGACTATCTTGAAAAGCTCAGCACACTGATTGCCGAAAACGACGTCAAGACCGTCACTCTGGTCCGCATGGAATCCGCCTGCTGCGACGCTTTGGCCGCGGCAGTCAGAGCCGCGCTGCTCGGCAGCGAAAAGTTCATCCCCTGGCAGATCATCACCTTGCGCCCCGACGGCTCTGTGGTGGAATGAGATCGTATCCGATTTTTTAAACGGAGGACCGCGTGGCTTTGCTTCCCTGCTCACCTCCTTTTTCCCTCATATGGATTTCAGACGTATGTCATGCCCTGTGAGTCCAGCTCCCAACGAAAACCAGCCTGCCGCAGTCGCAGCAGGCTGGTTTTCATATTTTCTTGTTCAATGCATGTTCCTTGATCTTCTGGAAGGTTTCGTCACTGAGATCGTGTTCCACCTTGCAGGCGTCCGACGCCGCCACCTCAGGGTCCACCCCCAGCCGGACGAAGAACTCCGTCAGCAGGCGGTGGCGCTCATAGATCCGCTCTGCAATCTCCCGTCCGGAGGGCTGGAGCTGAATGGACCCGTCGCCGCAAATTTCAATAAATCCGCTCTGGCGCAGCTTTTTCATTGCCACGCTGACGCTGGGTTTTGTAAAATTCAGAGCATTTGCCACGTCGACGGAGCGCACAGAGCCCATCTGCTCCTCCAGCCTGAGGATGGCCTCCAAATAGTTTTCAGATGATTCATAAATATTCATAATCAGATTCTCCTTGAATCCGCCGATTTTTCTACAGGTTACCACAAACCTTTTCATTTGGCAAGAAATCACAAAAGAGGGCTTGACAAAAAAACACATCCGGATTATATTAGTAGTCATCCAGGGAGTTAGCTTACACTAACTCCCATCAAAACCCCGTATTGTTAGTCTTGGCTAACCATTTGAGGAGGGAGGCAAAATGATACCTTTGACGATGGCAAAAACAGGCGAAACGGTGATCATCCGGAAAGTAACCGGGAAAGACGAGGTGCGCCAGCACCTGGCGGAACTGGGGTTTGTGGTGGACGGCACAGTGACTGTGGTCAGCGAACTTGCCGGAAATCTGATTCTTCAGGTAAAGGACAGCCGCATCGCACTGGACAAAACCATGGCAAACCGGATTATGATTTAAGGAGGCGAATGGAGAATGAAAACATTGAAAGACGCCAAGGTGGGCGAGACCGCAGTCGTACTGAAACTCCACGGTGCGGGTGCCGTCAAGCGCAGGATTATGGATATGGGCATCACCCGCGGCGTGGAAATCCACGTGCGCAAAGTGGCTCCGCTGGGCGATCCCATGGAGCTGAACGTACGCGGCTATGAGCTGAGCGTACGCAAGGCCGATGCGGAGATGATTGAAATCGGCTGAGGCCGCTTTTTTTGAGCCAAGTAGTTAGTATATGCTAACTAAAATCAGGAAGGGAGATTATCCATGGAACTCAAAATCGCGCTGGCAGGCAATCCGAACTGCGGGAAAACCACACTGTTCAATGCCCTGACCGGCTCCAATCAGTATGTGGGAAACTGGCCCGGTGTCACGGTGGAGAAGAAGGAGGGCAGGCTCAAAGGCCATAGGGGCGTGGTCATCCAGGATCTGCCCGGCATCTATTCCCTTTCCCCCTATACGCTGGAAGAAGTAGTGGCCCGGAGCTATCTCGTGGGCGAACAGCCGGACGCCATACTGAATATCGTGGACGGCACCAACATCGAGCGCAACCTCTACCTGACCACGCAGCTCATCGAGTTAGGTCTGCCCGTCGTGGTGGCGGTGAACATGATGGACCTGGTGCGGAAAAACGGGGATCAGATCAACCTGAAAAAGCTGGGCGAAGCCCTGGGCTGTGAGGTGCTGGCCATGAGTGCCCTGAAAGGCGAGGGCGGCATCGAGGCGGCGGACGCCGCAGTCTCTCTTGCCCGGCAGCACGCTTCCGCCGGCATACTGCCCCATGTCTTCACTGGAAGCGTGGAGCACGCCATAGCCCACATTGAGGAGTCCATCGCGGGAAAAATGGACGACCGCTTCCTCCGCTGGTATGCCATCAAAGTCTTTGAGCGGGACGATAAGGTTCTCTCAGAGCTGAATCTGAGCAGCAGCCTGAGCGAACATCTGGAGGGACATATCGCCGAATGCGAACAGGAGTTGGATGACGACGCCGAGAGCATCATCACCAACCAGCGCTACGCCTACATCAACAGCGTGGTGGAGCGGGCCGTGCGGAAAAAGGCCCCCAAGCACAGCCTGTCCGTTTCTGACAAAATTGACAAAGTCGTCACCAATCGCGTTCTGGCCCTGCCCATTTTCGCAATTGCCATGTTCCTGGTCTATTGGGTCGCCATGGGTCCGTTTGGTACCTTCCTCACCGACTGGACCAACGACGTGCTGGGCGCCGAGTGGCTTCAGGCCGGATCCCGGGCGCTGTTGGAGAGCTGGGGCTGCGCGGAGTGGCTGGTGGGCCTGGTGTCCGACGGCATTGTGGCCGGCGTGGGCGCGGTCCTGGGCTTTGTGCCCCAGATGCTGGTGCTGTTCCTGATGCTGGCCGTGCTGGAAGACGTCGGCTATATGGCCCGGGTGGCCTTCATCATGGACCGGATTTTCCGCAAGTTCGGACTCAGCGGCAAGAGCTTCATCCCCATGCTGATCGGCTCCGGCTGCGGCGTGCCTGGCGTCATGGCCTCCCGCACCATTGAACATGAACGGGATCGCCGGATGACCATTATGACCACCTGCTTCGTCCCCTGTGGCGCCAAGATGCCCATCATCGGCCTGTTCGCGGGCGCCCTGTTCCATGGCAGCGGACTGGTTGCCGTCTCCGCCTACTTCATCGGCGTGGCCGCCATCATCCTCTCCGGCATCATCCTGAAGAAGACCAGGGGCTTTGCCGGCGACCCCGCTCCCTTTGTCATGGAACTGCCCGCCTACCATGTGCCCGCGGCGGGAAACGTGCTGCGCGCCACCTGGGAGCGGGGCTGGTCCTTCATCAAGCGTGCCGGCACCATCATCCTGGCTTCCTCCGTCATTTTGTGGTTCCTCCAGGGCTTTGGCTTTACCGGCGGCTCCTTCGGCATGGTGGAGGACAACAACTCCTCCCTGCTGGCTGCTGTGGGCAGCGCCGTTTGCTTCCTGTTTGCCCCCCTGGGATTTGGCGACTGGCAGTCCACCGTGGCCACCTTCACAGGGCTCATCGCCAAGGAGAATGTGGTGTCCACTTTCGGCGTCCTGTTCCATATCGGCGAGGAGGTCGCTGAGGACGACGCGGCGCTGCTTGCCGCTGTCGGCGCCCATTATACCGCCATCTCCGCTTACTCCTTCATGATCTTCAACTTGCTGTGCGCCCCCTGCTTCGCCGCCATAGGCGCCATCAAGCGGGAGATGAACAATGCCAGGTGGACCTGGGCCGCAATCGGCTACATGTGCGGCTTTGCCTATCTGGCCTCTCTGATTGTCTACCAGCTTGGCGGGCTGATCACCGGTGAGGTCGGCCTCGGGCTGGGCACTGCGGCCGCGGCCGCAACCCTTGTGCTCCTGCTCTACATGCTGTTCCGCAAGAACACATACAACAACATCCTCACCGTCAGCGCTGTGGAGGCCGCGGTCTCCGGTAACAGCTGAGCTTTGAAAGGAGAGAATTTATGAATTTGCCCACCATCCTCATCGGCCTTCTCGTCTTGACGGCCTTCTTTTCAATTGTGGCCCGGGGCGTCTACAACAAAAAGCACGGCAAGGGCGGCTGCTCCTGCGGCGGCGACTGCGTCGGATGCTGCCACTGCAAATAAGCAAAAGGGCGCGGACGGATATGTCCGCGCCCTTTGATTGCCTCGCTCTACAGGAACACCTCTCCCGCACTGGGCGTAATAGTGCTGAACTGCAATTGACTTGGACTGGAGATTTCCCCAAGCACCCTCATCTTCCGGGGGTTGGCGGTATCTGGAGTGGGTTTCCCATATGCCGGGCGGGCCCGGAACCCTGTATGGATGAACTCTTCAGCCATATGCGGCCTCCTGTGTAGTAAGGGCAAGTTCCCTCCGCATACAGCTCATAAATGAAAAAAGCTGCATAGTTAGTGCAGCAAAATTAAGAGAAAATAAAAATCGGAGCATCCCATAAGGATGCTCCAATTGGTCGGAGTGTAATTATAGGACTTAAAGAAACCCTATAATATCAATGGTTTACAGGCTGTAGGCAAGAGGCTTTATCCTAAATATTCCATAACAATATCGACAAATTCCCCAATATCCAAGAAATAGTTTGGATAAGCTACCTTCAGGCTTTTAAATGATGCAGCGCGAACCAGCACAGCGTCAATCTGGGCGTCAGCTCGTGTAGCTTCGATTTGGCTATACATTTTGTTCGCCTCTTCAATGTCACCAGGCAAAAAATACTTAATGCGTAACCGTTTAGTGTTATAATTAAAAATCAGAATATAATAGCCTTTTTTATCTAAACGCTCATCCTCTTCATGATCAACTGCTACTCGAATTGCTTTCAACATGTCTAATAAATGGCGATCATCATTTATTTGTTCGATTTCTGCAATAAGCTCATTTACCTCATTAAGTGTGTTGGGAACAACAGGACAATTTTCTCTTATTGCAAATAACGAAGAAATCAGAACAAAAAAACGCTTAATCTCTGCATCTCCTTGCCCGGCTTTTAGTGCCTGTTTTGTAAATAAGCCAATGGTTTCTACTGCAGTTGCCCAAACATGTTGTAAATGTGTGCGAAATTGAAGTTCTATTAACATATTTCGATTATAAGTTTCTTTTGTGTCACTGTTAAAACGAAATACTAAATGTAAACTTCGATAGCCAGATGTTTTAGGGCTTTGTATGTAGTCATAAGTCTCGATATACTGATGTCTAATTCGTGAAGACTTATATTTTTTCGCATACTGATAGACTTCTGGCACGGTTGGAACTATAAATCTACAGCCACCCAAATCTTGCATTTCCCACAAACTCATAGTAGGTTGACGTTTCAGCTTAGCTACAATAGAATCCAAACGTTTCAACCGCTCAGCAACAACTATATCTTGCCTATTTGCTGCCATACCACGTAAGTGTATATAGATAACATGAAGAGGATAGGCATGGGCTGCTCGCCAGTTGTTAATTATAGTAGTCGCTTGAGCAATTTCCTCTTCAGAAGCCTCGGTTTTACGAATGGTTTTTCCTGCCTTAATAATTTGCGATCTTGAAAATTCAACTTCTTTCCATCTTGCCACTAATTTATCCTTCTCTCAAAGATTAAGAAATTCCAATTTTATTAATTATACTATGGAAATCTGATTCTGTCACCTGATTTTGTGTTGGAGTGTAATTATAGGATTTCTGAGTGTCTCAAAATCCTCAGCCTTGCATGAATACAGGCAAAGCAAAAGACCGCCGACAAAAGTCGACGGTCTTCTCAATTGTCGGGTGTTGACAGAAAAGATGCAGGAGCAAAGTCTTGTGTCGCAAGGGTTTGCGGGCTTTTGAGGCTCGATTTTCCGTTTTGCAATTCGAACCCCCAGCATCTTGTGATGACGGATGAATGATCTGTAAATGTGCGCGTGAATCTGTAAATTAAGTATACGTGAAAATACATAAAACGTCAATTCCAATAGACCAATTTTACGAGCCTTTCATTTGAAGATCCTTTGCGCTATCAATCGTCATGTTTGTTTCCTCCTGTTTTTTGTCTTGGGCGTAGCCTGCGTCAACACAATGGCATAACGTAGTCGGGAAAGCTATTCGTGAACCCGGACAAAGATTTATGCCTGAGCTTGTGAAAAACTTACTTAAATAGAAAGTGGAGACACATTAGCCAATCGCCAGTGCGCCTCCACTCATCATTTCAGTCGGATAATCTGATTATAGAGCATTACGAACTCTTTCTCTACCACCATGTTTTCGTGGTAGTGTCCGAAAAACCAGTATTGGAATCGGCATCGCTCTCGAACCTCATCGAGAAAGTCTGTCAGGGCATCCCGTTGGAACAATCCGCCGCTGAATGTGTCCTGAATGCTACTGGGGCAGCAGTGGGTGATGATGTAGTCCAAGTCCCAACCTGTTTTGTCCAGTGCTTCTCTTGCGGTCCGGTATTCGTCCTCGCCGGGCAGTTCCTCTTTCCACCAGGAGCGGTGATTGACTCGGTAGAGAGCGCCTGCGGCGTTGAGCTGCCACAGCTTTCGCTCATAGTCCGGATTATCTGGTTCCAGAATGCCGTCCCGGATATCGTGGCTGCTGGCGCCGCCCATGGTAAATATCCGCTTTCCGCAGATGTTATAAAGCTGGCCCCGCATCAGATGCAGGACGCTGGGGCGTATGGCCTGTACCAAGCCGCCGTGCCATTGGCTGATTGGATAGTTGCGGAGCAGATCATAGTTTTCATGGTTTCCGCTGACGAACAGCGTGGTAAAGGACCTGGTCTCCAGCCAGTCCAGCCACTGCTGCTCCGCATCGCCGCCATCCCAGACACCGCCGAAGTCTCCACAGATGATGAGGTAATCCTCTTTGGTCAGGTCACGTTGCTCATGGAATGCTGCAGGCAGGAGCCTGCTGAAATCACCGTGCGTATCACCGGTTATAAAAATGGCCATTTCCTTTCTCCCTTTTCTATTCATTCTACTTCCTGTTCCAGCACCACATCCGAGTCTCGGAAGTGGATGTGGATGGTTTCCGCATCCTCCACCGTGATCTTTTGGATGACCTGCCGGGCGAGCTCATTGTCAAATTCCGTGTAGCCCGCGGCGCATTCCATGATACTGTCCCACATCTGCCGGCGTCTGGCAGCCTGTTCCTCCAGATCGACCTCTGCCTGCTGCGCGTCTGCGATCTGCGCCTTAAGGGATTCCTTCTCATCCGTCAGCGCTTTCATTCTGGCATTCAGCTCGGTATCGGCCATGTTGACGAGCAGCCGATCCAGCACATCGCTTTGCTCCCGGCTCACCGCATCCATACGCTTCTTCAGCTGCAGCAGCCGTGCACCGGCCTGAGATAACGCCTGCCTGGCTTCCTCCGCCATGGCCAGCACATCGGGGCAGACCTCCTGCCGGATGGCGGCGTACTCGTTCATGGCCGCGAGGATGGCGCTGTGCAGCTTGCCTTCATCCAGTGTCGGAGAGTGCTGGCAGTATTTTGTACCGAACTCCAGCCGGGAGACACAGCGCCACACGATGCGCTTTTTCCCATTTCTGGCCCATGTGACCCGCTTGTAGGGGGAGCCACACTCGCCGCACACCAACAATTCTGTCAGAGCGTATTTGCCGGAGTATTTCCCAAGTTCCGTTTTTCCGCTCTTTTGCAGCACCTTCCGTTTGCTGGACCGGCGCGTCATCTCCTGCTGCACCTGATTGAACAGGTCCCTTGAGACAATGGCCGGATGGCTGTTCTCCACATAGTACATCGTGCGTTCACCACGGTTCTTTTTGACCTTTTTGTTGATGCAGTCCGTCACATAGGTTTTCTGCAGCAGGGCGTCTCCAATGTACTTTTCATTGGTCAGGATATTGTGGATGATGGAGGGAGACCAGCGCTCTACACCCTGTGCGGTGGGAACACCGTCATCGTCCAGCTCCCGCTTGATCTGTCCCAGGGTGCAGCCGTCCAGATACCTGTGGTAAATGCGGCGGATGATCTCCGCTTCCTCCGGTACGATCTCCGGCTGTCCGTCCGCCCCCTTCCGGTATCCCAGCATCTTTTTGTACTGGAAGGTAACCTTTCCCGCCTCCGCGCTCTTCTGCTTTCCCCATGCGACATTCTTGCTGAGAGACTCGGATTCCGCCTGGGCGAAGCCGCTGAACAGGGTGATGAGAAATTCGCTGGATTCCGTGAGGGTGTTGATGTTTTCCTTCTCAAAGTACACCCCAATGCCGTTTGCTTTCAGGAGCCGCACCGTATCCAGACAATCCACCGTGTTTCTGGCAAAGCGGGAGAGGGACTTGGTGATGATGAGGTCGATGTGTCCCCGCTTGCAGGCAGTGATCATCTTGTTGAACTGCGTCCGTTTTTTCAGGCTGGTGCCTGAGATACCCTCATCGGCATAGATCCCTGCCATCTCCCAATCCGGGCTGTCCTGGATCTTCTGGGTGTAGTAGGTTTTTTGCGCCTCATAGCTGTTAAGCTGCTCTTCACTGTCCGTCGAGACGCGGCAGTAGGCCGCTACGCGCATTTTCCCGTCATGGTCTCTGTGCAGTTCTTCCAGTTTTCTGGTTGCGGGGATCACCCGCACCCGCCGCTCTAAGGTGGCTGCTGTCGCTTCCATGGATCATTCGTCCTTTCCTGTCGCTTTTTTATCCGTAAATATAAGAGTTACTTCGGTATCCTGTGAGATGGTGATATGGGAAACCGCTCGTTGGAAGCGTCTCCAATCCGCCTCTGTTAGACTATCTGACGGCTCAGATTCGGCAGACGGCTCTGGGCAGCAGGCATACCGCGCTGCCGCACCCTGCAGGATCAGCGCCATCACCGCTTCCGGCGAGTCTGGCTGCTCCAGCCCCCGGTTGATGGCATTGTCCAGCCGCATGACCTCCGCAGAGGGCGTGTAGGCGGTGTAGCTGGGCTGTTCATGGTCCCGGAACTGACGGACGATCCCGTTTACCGTCGCCTCCATGTCCATGACCGCGGTATTTCCGCAGCCTTCGCATCTCAGATACAGCTTGCCGCTGTTCTGCCAGCCGCCGCCCAGCCGGGTCATCTTCCCGCCGCAGGTGCAGCGGAAGTATGGAGTCAACCGCGCAATGGCAGGCTTCTCTCCGTGGGACTGCTTCCTGGCATTCTTTTCCGCCGTCTTTCCCTGCGCCGCTTGGAAAATATCCGCTTCCACCAGTATGGGGTATCCCTCCTTACCGGTGTAACGGGGATTTTCCAAAAGGCGCTTTACCTTGTGCTTGTTCCAGAGCGGCACTTCCAGGCAATACGGAATACCCTGCCGGTTCAAGGCGTCTGAGATGGCCTGATAGGAAGCCCCGGCGTTATAGAGCGTAAAAACCATACTGACGGCCCGCTGCTCCTCCGGCACGATCTCCAACGCGCCGTTTCGGATCTGATACCCGTATAACACCTTGCGGTTGATCATCTTGCCGCCACCTCCCATTGTTCTGTCAGCTCCAAGCCTCCGTAAAGCCGGAAGCGGATACGGTTTTGAGACTCTGCAATGATCTTCTCCACCAGATGTTCGAACAGCTCTTCATCGAAGCCGTCCAGCCGTTCCGGTCCGTTGAGAAGCGTCTGCTCCACCTTGCGGAGCGCATCCATCGTTTCGTCTATCGCTTCGTTCTCTGTCAGCCTGCGCCGTTCTCCGCGAAGCTGCGCCAGTCTGGCGCTGATGGCATTCATGCGGGCGGCGCAGATATCCGCGTCCAGCAAGCCATTGGCCCGCAGAGTGCTGATCTTATGGCTTTCTTCTGTTGCTTCCGCGATGGCCCGGTTGATGGTCAGCAACTGCGGATGATTCTGCCGCAGGATCGTGTCCAGTGTGTTCAGCTGCCGGAGGGCCGGGGCCAGAATGATGTCCGCGTTGCTTTTGAGCCTGTGGTACATCCGCAGGAAGGCGGCATGGATCTCCGCTTCCGGGATGCGTCCTACAGGGCAGTCCGCGGCGTAGCGGTCGTGGGTTCGGCAGACCCAGGTCACATATCCGTTCTGGCTGCTTCGGCGCTGAAACACCGTCCCGCAGTTCCCGCAAACGATTTTTAAGGCAAGAGGGCTTTTTTCTCTGCGCTTTTTCTCTTTCTGCGCTTTCTTTTGCAGCAGTGCCTGCACCCGCTCAAAGGTGTCCCGATCGATGATAGCTGGATGGGAGTTCTCCGTGTAGTATTGCAGGCGTTCCCCGTGATTTCGTTTCTGCACGAAGGGGAAGCCGCAGCTGTAGGATTTCTGGCTCAGAGCGTCTCCGATGTACTTTTCATTGGTCAGCAGGTATCGAATCCCCGTTTCTCTCCAGCATTCCGCGCCGGACTGGGAGGGGATGCCTTTCGCCGTCAGCTGCTCCGCGATCCATCCGGAGCTGCGTCCCTTGAGGTATGCGTCGAAGATCCAGCGCACCGTGGCGGCTTCCTCCGGGACGATCTCAAGGTCTTTCTTATTTACGATTCGGTATCCGTAAGGGGCGGTGCAGGTGATAAATTCCCCACGCTCCATCCGCCGCTGATAGCTCATCTTCTGATTGGCGGAGATGGAGATGGATTCTTGCTGGGCAAGAGAACCGGAAACGCTCACCATCAGTTCGGTGGTGAGCGTTTTCGTGTCGATATTTTCTTTTTCAAACCGGACGCTGACGCCCATGGCGGATAACTCCCGTAGGGCGGACAGGCAGTCTCTGGTATTCCGGGCGAAGCGGGATACGGACTTCACCAGAATTCGATTGATCTTACCCTTCCGGCAGTCCCGCATCATGCGGTTGAAGTCATCCCGCTGATCCATCCGGGTGCCGGTCAGCCCTTCGTCGGCATACACATCCACCAGCTCCCAGCCGTCATGCTGGGCGATCTCTTCCGTATAATTGCGGATCTGGGCGGCGTAGGAATGCAGCTGATCCTTGGAGTCCGAACTGACCCGGCAGTAGGCTGCCACCCGCAGATGTTCCGCTTCCCGCGTCTGCGGCGCGATGATTTTTACCTGTGCCATGTTTTCACTTCCCTGTATCTTTTTTGTCAACACACAAGCTACCACACGATCCGCAGAATATCCAGCACTATTCCCAAACAGTCTGCGGGGAATATTTCTCTCTGGCCAGTCTCTTGGCGTAAGACAGTTCTTCCGCGCTCAGCAGGCCGATTTCCGCCAGATGCTCCAGCATCCTGACTGCCAGCCGATACTGCAATTCTTTCTTTGCGTCGATCATCTTTCTACCTCAAAATAGCTCTCCGGCTTTTTCTCCCGCAGAAACCTTGTCACTTCCCGCAGGCTGCCGGTCCTCCGCATTTCCGGCAATGCCTCACTCACAGCCTGGGCGTATCTGCGGCCACGGCAGGCCCGTTCATCCAGAATGGCGATGACGCAGGTATCGCTCTCCGTGCGGATGGCCCGTCCAAAGCCTTGGCGCAGCTTGATCTGCATCTCTGGTACAGCTACCTCACGGATGAATGCGTGAAGGGAAGAATACTTCTCCAATTCCCGTTCCTTTCGTGCGTCTGGGTAGGCGAAAGGCAGGCGTGGGATGATCAGCAGAGATACACAGTCGCCGGGGAAATCAAAGCCCTCCCATGCCGCGCCGGTGGCCAGCAGCACCGCTCCCGGCGTGTGCCGGAACTGTTCAATGATGTGGGGCGCGTTGCGGCCCAGCGTCAGCAATGGGAATGGGAGAGATTCCTCCCGCAGCCGCTCCTTCACAGCCGACATGGCTGCGTAGGAGGTAAAGAGCACCAGCGCGTGACCGGAAGCTGCTTTAATGAGTCCGACGAGCTCGGCAGTCAGCTCATTAAAGTACACATCCGTATCCTCCACTCTCTGGCGGGGCGGGATTTGCGGAAGGTAGAGCAGGCAGTTGTTCCGGTAGTCAAAGGGGGATGGAGAAACGGATTCCATAACGCGGTGTCCCTTCTTCAATCCTGCCTGCGTTTTGAAACGGCGGAAATCGCTTCCCACCGCCATGGTGCCGGAGGTCAGAACAAACGCCTGATCCGGCTGCCACAGGATCTTTTTTATTCGCTGCGTGATATCGCCGGCTGCGGCGCACAGCATGGCGCCGCCTGTGCTGACATCTTCGGCAGTGTAAAAAATCATATCTGTCTGGGAACTGGTGAACAGCTTGACCGCGTCCAGCACCGTATTCAGCTGGCGGCTTCCCAGCGGGGAGAGCAGGCTGCCGATCTGCCGCTGGATGATGGGCAGTGTGCAGGATGGCGCGGTCAGCAATCGCAAACAGGCTTCCACCGGCTCCGCTTCCTCTCTGGGCTGTGCCAGCTTGCGCAGCAGAGGGCCGGTGCTGTCCTCCAGCATTTCTGCCGCCAGTAAGTACCGTTCCTCTTTTAGCTGAAGGATAAGGTTTCGTATCTCTTCTACGGTCAGCGTCACACCCAGCATCTGCTGTGCGGTTTCCGGGAGCTTATGGGCTTCATCCACGATGATGATACTGTGCTCCGGGAAGATGGGGCGTTTTCCCTCGCTGCGGTGGATGGCGTCTGCCACCAGCAGATTATGATTGCAGATTTGAAACAGGAATTGACCTCTGTCGCAGGTTTTGAGAAACCGCTGATAGCGGCAGTCCTTCTGCTTGCAGTCGCAGACCTGCGGTACGCAGACACGCTCCCGGTCATAGCCGCTGAGATGGGAAACGCCGTCCATGTCCAGCGTTTCCTTAAGAGTCCGGAGCGCTGCCAACGCTTCCGGATTTTTCTTTGCAAGGTTTACCTGACGCAGCCGCCTGTCCAATCGCTCGTCGCAGACATAATGGCTTTTGCCTTTGCGGATGACCGCTTTCAGTGGCTTGGTAAGAATCCCGTCCGCCATTAGGACACAGGACAGCAGCGGCAGATACTCCGTCAGCACCGCGTTTTGCAGCGCGATACTGGAGGTGGAAATGATGATGGGGCGGGCGATCTGCCCTGTCGGGAAAGCAGACGCTGCCGTGGCAGCCGCCAGATAAGCGTAGGTCTTGCCGATGCCCGTCCCGGCATCGCACAGGGCGATCCTCCCGTCCTGCATGGCGTCCAGCATCCGGTGGCTCAATTGGATCTGCTCCGGGCGCTGTGCCATACCGTGGGCGGGAAGAAGGTCCTGAAAAATATGGTCGATCAGTTTATGGGCTTTCAGCCTGTTGTCATTGGTATTCATCCGATAATTACCTCTTTTCTTGTCATGCTTTGTTTTCGTTTCCACCGTATTTGCAGCGCGCGCCCCGGTGTGAAAAGGGAACAATACGGACAAGGTCCGGCAAGACCTTCACGGGCGTATTTCCGGGATCTCTACTGCTTTCAATCCCGGAGCAGCCCAGCCTCTTCATGCTGGCCAGTGCATTGTGTCTCATTATCTGCCCGAACAGCGTCTCTGCGGGCGGCGCTGCCAACGCCGCCCCCGCGCAGGTAAAATCGCTCGCCGCCAGAAGCTGCAAGGCTTCCCGCGGGTCGTGGCGCACACTGCGCGGATCGCTCTTCTGTCCGGGTGGTTATCCGTATTGCTGGTATGCAATTTTCAAGGAACAGCGAGGGGCATTCGGAGCCTCTCACTGTCCTCCCGAAAATTGCGTTCGGTGAATACCCTTATTTCGAGGAATTTTCAAAAAACTTTTTGAGATCCCGCAGGATGCGGTCTCTCCGCTTGATGACCGCCCGCTGGCTGACGCCCATTCTTTGGGCGTATTCCCGTGTGGATGCGCCGTCGAAGAACAGGGCGTTGATGAGTTCCCGGTCGGTATCCTTTAGTGACAGCAGCGCCAGCAAAAGGATCTGCTTCTGTTCTGCCAGATTCCGAAGTTCCTCACGCTCCAGTGCCTCAGTTTCGGCGCTGGGGGCCGTTTCTGCTCCGACATAGTCCGGCAAAAGCGCATCTTCCTCCATCTGCTCCAGAGAGAGCAGTTTTCCGGAGGACTGTTCCTCCGTGATATAGCGCTCCCTGCGGTCTGCCTGCGCATAGGCGAGGTAGACATCCTCCGGCACCTCTACGTCCATACCGTCTACAGTGATGATATTGGCGATGACTTCGCCACCTTCGTTTCGAACGCGCCGATAGTTGCGTTCTTCCTGCCATTTTTTCATGTTTCATGACTCCAATCTCAGATTTTTTGAAATGTCTGAGATGGGGTCACGGATATTTAGCGATATAGGGCTGCCAGCGTCTGCGCATTGTGTGCCTTTCCGCTTTTCAGCCGAAGAAAGGCGCAAAAAAAGAGCCTTACGCATAGCTGAAAAGCTACTTGTAAGGCTCCTAACTCAATGTTCCCATATTCGATGATGGGTGGCTGGTGCGCTTGACGAAGTCATATCAATTGATTTTTAATTTATGCCTGAACATATCCCATAAAGGGGATGGACGTGTGGATCAGGGGATGAGCATCCGGTGTCAGCACCGTGATGCCGATCTGTTCGCCGCACTTGGGGCATTTGGCAATCAGGTCAGGGTGTTCCGCTCTGTGCAGCGCAAACAGCCTGTACTGAGACTGTTCCGCACCGCTGGGGATATCCGCGATGCGGCCCTTGCCGCACAGCGGACAGCGCAGGGAATTGGTTTTTGACATAGCGCCTCGCTTTCTCTGTTCTCTTTTTTGAGAACAGCACATGAAAATTTTTTACAGCAGGTTATGGTTCTCCAACCGAATGCGCATGGCCTGTTTGGATACCTGAAAGATACCTGCCATATCCGTCACCAGCTGTTGGTTCGTCCGTCCGGAGCGCAGCTGATAGAAGCAGCGCTTGACCTGCGGCAGCGGCAGCAGAAGGATAGAGCCCAGCAGGTTCGCTTGCACTTCCAATGTGTTGTCGCTCTCATTGCCGGAACGGAGCGCCGCGTTTTCGCCGGTCCCGCAGAACAGTTTCTTGTGGAGCAGCCAGTGCCCCAGCTCATGGGCGCAGGTAAAGCGCAGCCGCCCGGTAGATGCTTCCTCTTCGCAGAGAGAGCAGTCGATGAGGATGGTGCCGCCCTTGACGGGAAGAAGGTCATAGCGGTGGTTTTCCCGGTCATAGATCGCTGTGAGACCGTCGTCAAAGATTGTCTCGCCCAAAACCCGCCCATTATTCCGCAGATATTGATACTCCAGCACCAGCCCCTGTGCCTCGATGATGTCCTCAATGGGAATGGCTGCGGGGGAACCGTAATAAAGTCTGGGGTCATAGGCGGTGATCACATCGCGGGCGATCCGCTCCAGCGCCTGTTCGCGGTAATATGCTTTTTTCATGTGTCTATTTCACCGCCCTCTTTGGATTTCTTTGCGCGCTGGGTGATCCGGTCGATAAATTCCTGCCACTCCTGGTCTGTGGCGTCTGTCTCCTTCGCCGTGCGGAGCGCGGCCCGGACGATCTCCCGATCCATGATGTAGTCCGGCAAGTCTGCGGATACACGGTTGTTCTGAGACTTGGCGGCAAGATCCAGCATCTGCTCGGTTTCCGCCTTGTTCAGATGCAGTTCCTGCTCCAACCGTTCCAAATATGCGCGCGTCGGCGCCGGTCTGCGGTCGTTCTCAATGTTGCTCAGATAGACCGGCGACAGATCCAGCTTTGCCGCCAGTGTGCGCAGGGACAATCCGATAGATTGCCGTTTCTCTCGAACGAAGCTGCCGAATGTCTGTTCCAAGTAATTCACCTCCTATCCGTGTGTTCTCTTCTCTGGAAACACTGTAGCCTCAGTATAGCAAACATTCGTTCGATTGGCAAGACGTGAAAAAGATGGTGTTCCCCGCAGGGAACACCATCCAGAAATTATTTCAGCCACGCTGCCATATCCCGCATTTCCTCCAACACTGCTGCTGGGCTGACGATGCGAATCTTACCGCTAAAGGTAAAGACCCAACTGAAGAACGGAGGGCTTGGCGCGACCTCGACTGTGGCACGGAAATGCTGTTCATCTACAGTTTCCGTCTGCACATTTTCACCGAAGCGGTCGATCACGCTGCGCATGACCTCATTATCGCACAGCAGCTCTACGGTACAGAGGTTGTCCGGGTACATCCCAAACACCTTTCGGACATACTCCGCCGGATCAAAGTCCAGTGTCTGGACTGCCGTCTGTTCCAGCGGTTCGACTGCCGTCATGCGATCCACCCGAAATTGTGCAATCTTTCCGTGCTTTTCCGACCAGCCTACGGCATAGTAGCAATCTCGGCTCCAGATAAGGGCATACGGGCTAAACTGATAGCGGTAGCCGTTATGCTTGAGTATCTTTTCTTTCTGCGGGGTGTATTCGTAATACTGAAAGGTGATTTGCTGTTTCTTCTGGACGGCGTTGTGGATGGTATCCACATTGTAGTAGATGCTCTCATTCTCCGGCTTTGGAGTGCCGCCCATGTAAATGCGGCGGTTCAGCTGTTCCGCCTGCGCTGTGCTGGTGAGATGGCCCAGCTTCTTGATGAGGGCGGTGCTCTTTTTCTCCGTGATAAACCGGGAGGATTCCACCGCATCCACCAGCAGCTTCAGCTCCGGCAGTTCGAAAAGCCGCTGCCCAACAAAGTATTTGTTCTGGCTGCTTTTGACGCAGACGATATCCATCCCGGCGTACTGCAGCAGTTCGATGTCAGTGTAAACACTCTTGCGTCCGGCCTGAATGCCGTGCTGCTGCCAGAATGCGAGAATGTCCGTGACCGAGACCGGATGCTGCTCGTCTGTCTGCTGATATAGATATTGCCGGAGAAGCAGCAGACCATATTGGGATTCATTTTTCATGTAGCTGTACTCCATTCAAATGGGAAACGGCGCGGCGGCAATACGTAACCGTCAAACGCAGCAGCGGATGGAAGATTTTCCGTGAAAATGAGAGAATGCCCCGTATAGAGCGTAGAGTTCACGCACTATGCGTGTACTCTACGCGAAAAAATGGAGGAGCGCTGGCGGTAGAGGCTGAGAAAGAGGCTTCACTTGATCTCCTGTTCCAGCGTATCGAATTCAGGCGTGGAGAAGAACTCACCGAGGGTAATGTCAAGACCATCACAAAGCTTCTTAATCGTCACGACGCCCGGATTTTTACTTTCATTATTAAGGATACTCTTGATGGTTGCTTGAGGAACGGCAGACAGATTTGCTAATCCGTTCGGTGTAATTTTTCGTTCTGCGCAAAGTTGGCGGATGCGAAGTGCAACAGTTTCCCGAGTATCCATAGTGTAAACCTCCATGACGATTTATCACTATGGTAAATTATTTGAGAAAAGGTTATTAGTGATACTTCACTAACAGAAAAATATGTGCTATAATAGTGATATAACACTATATTGTCCATGTGGCCGGCACCTGGCTTACAATTTATCCACCGATAAATTGGGAGGTCAGCACATGGAATACGGTTATGCAAGAGTTTCGACCAAGGAACAGAATGAGTTGCGCCAACTCATCGCTCTGCGGGAATTCGGTTTAACGGACCGGGCGATTTTTGTGGACAAGCAGTCCGGCAAGGATTTTGACCGCCGCAGCTACCAGCGGCTGCTGCGCAAACTGAAAGACGGCGATACGCTTGTGATCAAGAGCATCGACCGTCTTGGCAGAAACTATGAAGAAATTTTGGAGCAATGGCGCATCATCACAAAGGAAAAGAGTGCGGCAATCGTTGTGCTGGATATGCCTCTGCTTGACACGCGGCGGAATCGCGACCTCACCGGAACGTTGATCGCGGACATCGTGCTGCAGCTGCTATCCTATGTGGCGCAGACAGAGCGCGAGTTCATTCACCAGCGGCAGGCGGAAGGGATCGCCGCAGCGAAGGCGCGCGGCGTGAAATTCGGCAGACCCCGCAAGGCGCTGCCAGAAGGGTTCGGCGAAGTCAAAGCGCGTTGGGAGCGCGGCGAGCTGTCTGCACGTGCGGCAGGAAGACTGCTGGGCGTCACCCACCGGAGCTTTTTGCTCTGGGCGCAGGATGACGGATGTAAAGAAATTGTTAAGAAAGAGCGGACGGAGATGCTTGGATAAAAAAGTACAGGTTGCCGACCACAGCGATATACACAAAATCTTATACATCTACCATAGCACTCCCCCAACAGAATAGCAATAGGCCAACGGCTTAAATCCGACTAAAAAAACGTACTTTTTTAGCCACTGTGCCGGATACACGATCAGCTAAAAAAGACCCTTCCGCCTGTGTTGCAGGCGGCCAACTATTCTGCGGGAGGTGAGCGGTAATGCGTCCGTCTCTGTACGATTTCTGCACCGGGCATGAACAAACTCACCTGCTGGCACAATGGGACGGTGAACGCAATGCGCCGCTCACGCCGAAGGATGTGACCTACGGAAGCCATCAAAAGGTATGGTGGTACTGCGCCAGCGGGCATCACTGGCAGGCAAAGATCTATTCTCGCTCCGCCGGCAGCGGATATCCATACTGCTCAGGGCGTTTGGCAGAGCCAAAGAGGGCCCTGCGAATGTGCTATCCAGAGCTTGAGCCGGAATGGGATGCAGAGAAGAATGGCCCGCTGCAATTCTCTGAGCTGACGGTTGGCAGCCGAAGGCTTGTATGGTGGCGATGCGCTAAAGGGCATTCTTACCGCTCTGCAGTTAAAAGCCGCACGCAAGGGACGGGCTGTCCCATCTGCGCTGGCCGCATCGTTCTGCCGGAGGAAAACTCTCTGGCGGCAAAATTCCCTGATCTGCTTTCGGACTGGGACACAGAAAAGAATTCCCCGTTGCTGCCGACGCAGGTCATGCCGGGAGCACACCGGAAGGTCTGGTGGAGGTGCCCGAAAGGACATAGCTGGCAGGTGAGCGTTGCCAGCCGCGTCACATCAAATGCAGGCTGTCCGTTCTGCGCGGGACAAAAGGTCCTGTCCGGATTTAATGATCTCGCTTCGCTGCATCCGCGGCTTGCGGTCCAGTGGGACCGGAAAAAGAACGGCGCGCTGACGCCGGAGGCGGTGAGCGCATATTCCAATCGCCGCGTGTGGTGGCTCTGTGACAAGGGCCATTCCTTCTGTGCGGTCATCGCCCACCGTGTGAATAAGGGGAGCGATTGCCCGTACTGCACCAACCGCAAGGTCCTGCCGGGATTTAATGATCTGGAGACCAAGGAGCCGGTGATCGCGTCGCAATGGCATCCAACCCTTAACGGCAGCTTCACGCCGCAGCAGGTGACGCCCGGCAGCAGCCGGAAGGCCTGGTGGCTGTGTGAAAACGGCCATGCGTGGAAATCGGTCATCAGCAGCCGTACAGGAAAACAGCGCTGCGGCTGCCCTGTTTGCGCAGGCAGGCCGCTGAGCCAATGTACGGCGATCTTAGCCGGGCAGCCGGAGAAACCGACACACTAATATAATAGGTGCTCAACTGCGGGGAGCCGCAGAAAACATATACTGTAGGAGGAGATCACATGAAAAGATTGCTTTCGCTGCTGCTGACATTCTGTTTGACGGCATCACTGCTACCGGCACAGGTTCAGGCAGCGGAGAACGCAAGCAGCGGCGGACTTGGCCGACTGGGTATCCGGCAGATATCCGAAAAGGAATATGCCATGACACCCGATGTCAAGGAATACGAATGGATCTTGAACAATGGCGCACTGACCCAGCAGATGATGGGTCATGTGATGGAGGTCAAAGTGGGCGAAGGCTCCACAGCTTCCATTGCGGCTGGTTACAGTGATGATGATATCGAAACCATCAAAACCGGCAGAAACTGGGCCATGACGGAAACGACCAAGCAGGCGCAGAGCATGCAGACCCGTCGCGCAACCAATGTTGTCGGCGCGATCAACGCCGGCGGCTATGACATGAGCAACGGTCGCCCAAGCGGCGCGTTTATCATGAGCGGCACGCAGATCAATGCGCCGACCAATACGACCTTCTGGATCGATGCGAGCGGCAACGCGCACATCACCAGCGCACAGGAATGCAGCACCGCCTTTGCGGCAGGCAATGTTCTGGAAGCTGTCGCCAGCTTTGGCGATATCTTTGTGGACGGCCACGCCCGCAGCGATCTTGACAATTCTACCCGTGCTTCCCGCACTGCCATCGGCATCAAGGCTGACGGCACGGTGGTGATGTTCATGGTGGATGGCCGTCAGGCACCCTATTCTGTCGGCATGACCATGGCAGAGGTTGCGGCCTCCATGGAAGATCTGGGCTGCGTGCAGGCCATCAATCTGGATGGCGGCGGCTCCTCGACCTTCGCCACCCAGCGCGAAGGCGAGCCGGAAAGCAGCACCGCCGGTCTGACCCTGCGCTGCCGTCCGTCCGACGGCTACGAGCGTAAGGTGTCCAACACCATCATGGTGCTCTCCGCGGCGAAGCCCACGGGTCAGTTCGACCACGCGGTGGTGACGCCCAATAACGAGGTCTATACCCCCGGCAGCACGGTGCAGTTTACGGCGACCGGCATTGACGCCGCTGGCGGCAAGGCGGATATCCCCGCAGGTGCTTCCTGGGCGGTTCTCTCCGGCAATGGCCACATTGATGCAAACGGCCTTTACACGGCTGCCGGTACCTGCGACGAGGTCGAAGTCGGTCTGAAGGCCGGCGGCCAGATCATTGGCCAGACCAAAATTCAGGTGCAGTGGCCGGATAAGCTGGGCTTTACAAACAATAGTGTTTCCATCGATTTCGGAGAAGAGAGCGACCTCACCTTCAAACCTACCTGGCAGGGGCGCGAGGTCAACTACAAGGATGGAGACTTTGCGTGGAGCATCAGCGAAAATGGCCTGAGCTATAAGCATACTGTCGCGCTGGAACAGTATTATACCCCGTTTTGGCAGGCTGCAAGCGTTCGCTGGGCGCAGTTGTATCTTCCCTTGACTGGAACTGAGAAAATCGGGGATGAACTCCATCTTATTTATAAGTACGATAGTGATGTGCTCTATGATTCCGTATATATCGAATCCGGACGCACAATCACAACCATTCCCGACGGGTCTGTGCAGGTAGAAGAAACGCTGAAGCATAAGACGGCGACAATGTATTCTATGGCGGACCCGACGCAAGTTGTCAAGGCGGATGTTACCGAGAACTTTGAAGCAGCAAGTCTTTCTGACGGAAAGGCCTACGGCATCCGCAACTTGAACGCAGAAAACACATTTACGTTTTCACTGGGAAAATTCAATAACAATAAGTTTACCGCTGATGAGGATACCTCTCTGCGCGGCACGATCCATGTAGCGCTTGCTAACGATTCCGATGTCAACGGATCGGTTGATGTTGTCGTTGGTATGGAGCCGTTTGTGCTGATGGACTTTGAGGATCACGGTGATACGGCTGCGACGGCATACTGGGAATGCCATGTCGGTCCGTCGTCTGTCGGCGGCAGTGGGCAGCTTCTCCCTGAAGAAGTGAAGGCGAAGCGCCTTTGGATTCGTCAAGCGAACGGCACGGGTATCGTTTTTCCTGAGGGGTATAATAGGGTTGTGAGTGCCGACGAGGACGAGAATGTCCGTTTCGGTCAGTACGCGTTCAAGCTTGGCTATGATTTCACCAATGTTAAGCCGACGACGGTTGCAGCGGCAGACTTTGGCTTCTCTGGTGACCTTCTTGTCAACACGACGCAGCCGACCAAAATCGGCATGTGGATCAAAGTGCCAACCGCTTGTGCGGGCGATAACTCTGTTCTGAAGGCCATTTTGAAGGGCGGCGCGTTTGAAGCCGATCTGAATACCGCCTACATGAAGTTCAACAACGACGGCAGTGTCAGCTATGTTGACGGAAAGCAGCTCAACGGTACGGCGGCTTACGTTCAGTACTACAGCTACAATGCCGACGGCACGGTAAGCGGCAGTACGCTCAGCGACTGGGCGGGCAAGGACTGGACCTGGGTCGAAGCGGATATTTCCGCGTTCCAGATGCCCGTGGATGTTTCGCGCGCTTATACAGTTCGTGTTACATCCCCCCAGAACTGCACCAAGAGTACCGGCTATCTTTACATCGATAATCTCCAGTTCATCTACGGCACGAATACCAACGATATTACCCGGCCGGTGCTGGAATCGGTCACCGAGACTTCCTCCGGTACGGCGCTGGCAGGAGACGGCTCCACCGTGCTGAACGGCGGCAATCTTACCTTTAATGCCGTCTACTCCGACAGCGAGATGACCGATAAGTATGCCACCGGCATCGATACCAGCGGTATCCGCGTGCTGCTGGACGGTACGGACTATACCGGCAAGCTGGAGATCAATGACGGTTCCCTCTACCTCAAGGGCGTGGCGCTCCGTAACGGCACGCATACGCTCACTGTCCGGCTCAAGGACTTCTACGGCAACGTGACCACCGAAACACGCACCTTCCGTGTGGAGGACGCAAAGGGGATGCAGTCTGCCATTGATATTCTGCCCCAGCCCGAGCCGCCGGAGATCGGCAAAGACTACGTCTTTGCTATCGTAAATAACACTGGCGAGCCTGTCACAAAGGCAGAACTGACGGTGGATTTCCGCGCCATGGGCAACGCTGCGGAGTATCTTAAGGGCGCTGAGGTCGAGCCACTCAGCAGCGACTATACGCTGACACTGGACCAAAGCGCTTTGGCAAAGGGACTTGCCAAAATCACGGTCACAAAGCCGCAAGCTATGCAGGCCCGGCGGGCGATGCGTACCGGTGCGCAGGACACGGATTACAACTATGTTTCCGAGTTGGGCTATCTCATCATCAATATCCCCAAGAACGCCGCATCGGACAGCGAGCTGAAATGCACGGTGACGCAGGGCAGCTACACTATCGCGGGCGATACCGAAACCGGAACGACTTATACCTTCTCCGGTACGGAAAAGGTCGTCCCCATGACGGCAAGCTATCAGCTCACCTGTGAGCAGGCCATTGCCGGGATGCCTGCCGAACTGACCGTAACGGATGCCGACGGCAAGCCGATTTCCCGTGCGGATATCTATCAGGTGAGCAGTGACGGCAGCCATAAGTTGGGCCGCACCAGCATGAAGGGTACATTTACCAAAACCTTTGACACGGCGGGTGAATACACCTTCTACGCCGAAAAGGCCGGCAGCGGCCGCTCCTGGAACCAGCGCGTGATCGTCTGCGAAAGAACGGCTGAGAACGACGGCAAGCCCTTCGGTATCCTCACCAACGGCGTGACGACTGCCGGAACCAAGAGCATCACCTGGCTTACCCAGATTGATGACTCTGCGGCAAAGGCGCAGGTAAAGTATTCCACCGATGCCGAACTCAACGGCGCCGCTACGGTGGATGGAACCTCCGCGATCCAGACCTTTGTGCAGAGCACCCGCGGCGACGCGCTGCGGAGCAACAAGGTAACGCTTACCAATCTGGCACCAGACACCACCTACTACTATCAGGTGGGTGATGGCGCTACTTGGTCTAATACGCAGAGCTTTAAAATGCCTGCCGCGGACGCGGTAGCCACCAACTTCTTCATCCTGGGCGACATTCAAACAGGCGACACAGCAAATCTGGCTGCAGCGCTGGAAAAGCTGAAAGCAGAAAGCTATGACTTCGGTGTTCAGACCGGCGATGCCATCGACAATGTGACAATGTATGAAACGCATTGCCGCCCGTTCCTGAATGCGGTCAACAGCGGTACGCTGGGCGGAGTGGATCTGATCCATGTGCTGGGCAACCATGAGTATTACGGCGATGCGGATGGCAAGATCAGCAAGGCAATCTATGATCTGCCTGAGAGCGCGCAGAACAGCTGGTACAAAATGGAATACGGCAAGGTCTGTGTAGTCGTCGTGAACCATGGCACGAAGCTCTCTGAGACGTTGGCGGACATTGCAGAGAATCTGACCACCGACTGCGTCTGGAAGGTACTCGTGTCGCACGAGCCCATCTATGGCACCGAGTCCGTTTCCGCAACACCGGAGATCCTTGCCAGTATTGAGAAGGCAGGCTTCAGCTTCGTCTTCGGCGGTGATGACCATGCCTACGCCCGCACCTATCCCATGCTCGGCGGCGTGAAGCAGGCGGAAAACAGCCGGAACGGCGTTGTGTACTTTGTCTGCGGTGATTTGAGCAGCAAGAGCAACAAGTTTGAAAATCGAGAGTACTATGCGTGCGCCAAGCCTCATACCGAATACGACGGCATGTATCTCACAGTGCAGGCAACGGAAGCGTCCTTCACAGTCAAGGCTATCAAGTACGATGGCACTGAGCTGGATTCCTACACCAAAACGCGCACCGACTGCGAGTTGGGCAAGCACACGGTGAATGGCACCAGCAAGTACGATATGACCGCTGGAACGATCACTTGCACAGTCTGCGGGACGGCACTGAAACCTGAAGGCGACTATGCTTTCAGTGGTCTGCTCTCTACCACAGACAGCAAACAGGTCATCCTTGCAAACGGAATCGTCAAGAAAAACGAGTTCTCTTCTCAGGGCGAGGACAGATACCATTCCTGCGCGGACGGCTACGCCTTCCGGACCACGGAGAGCGACAGCCGCACCTGCGTGACCGGTGGCTATATTACCTATACCTGTCCGCAATGCACGGCAACGGATCGATCTGATTTTCAGCGCCCCGTCGATCACAAATGGGATGAAAACCATATCTGCACGGTCTGCAAGTTCCACGGCATCGATATCAACAGCAAAGATGTCGACTTCAAATTCGGAAGCCCTGAAAAGCCTCGCGATATCGAACCGGCCCCCAACTATTATTACACCGACACCGGTGTTCGTCCCGGCAGCTTTGCCAAACACGGTGACTATGTGCTGACGCAGAACAATGATGCCAACCTCATCAACGGACAGATCCCCGATCTGTATGTGGAATGGCCGGACAGCAAGAATGTCGGCAAGGCCGAGATCAAATGCGAAGGCCGAGGAAATTACTACGGCAATAAAACGCTGACCTACTACATTGTTCCGAACAATGTGGAGAATCTGAGATGCACCTCTGCTGCGATAGATTCCCTGACCCTTGCCTGGAGCGTGGCTCCCGGCGCGGAGTATTATGAGGTCTTCCAATGCGACGAGAAGGGCCAAAACCGTACATCGTTGGGAACCACTGAGAATACCGCTTTTGAAGTCACGGGGCTGAGCGCGGACACAGCGTATTATTTTGTAGCGGCTGGCCGGACTAAGGTTCCGACAGAAGACAACAAGGTCTACACCAGCGTAAAATGGTCCAATATCCTCTGCGCAACAACGTCTCCTCTTTCGGCAAATGTAACGGCTATGACTGCCACAGTAGATGGCATACAGATTCCGGCGGTCGATGTGGACGGTACAAATTATCTGTTCCTGCCTGCCTCGGCAGATCTTGCGAACCTGAATGTAACCATCACCCGCTCGGCTAATGACGGCAGTCTGGTGGTTGCAGGCGATCAGGGCAGCCAGCCCGTTAACGGCAATGCTGCTGCACTGAATGTTTCCGCACTGGCTTCTGAGACGGACGGCTATCGCCTCCTGACTGCAAAAGTCGGAAACGGTACAGCGTTCACCGTCCGCATCATGCAGGCGACGAATTTGCCGACCATCTATCTGACCAGCACGAATGCGAACACGCAGGGACGCAGCTATGTGGATAGTAGCAAGCGGAACACCACGACGGCGGCACTCAAGATGATCGACGCAGCCGGCAGCGAGATCAGTACGATGGACATCAAAGAGCTCAAGGCACGCGGCAATTCCACCTTTACCTACGCTGCGAAGAAGTCCTATCAGATGAAGCTGGAAACGGCCTCCGATCTGCTGCAAAACGGCGAGAACGTGAAGACGTGGGTGCTCCTGGCAAACTACTTCGACGCTACACTGATGCATGACAAGCTGTTCAAGGACATGGCGGCTGCTTTGGGAATGCCCTATACTGCGAGCTGCGATTGGGTGAACCTGTACTACGATGGTGAGTATCGCGGCGTGTATCTGCTGAGCGAAAAGAATGCGGTCAAGGATACCGGCATCAATATCACCGATCTGGAAGCTGCGTACAAGGATCAGAATCCGGAGTATGGGACGAACATGACCACCGCGACCGGCACCAATGCCTATGGTGGGAGCTATACCTATACGACCAGCCTTACTGACCCGACCGACATCACGGGCGGATACCTGCTGGAGCTGAACCACGACGCACCGGATGAGGTCAACGGATTTGTGACCAAGAAGGGTAAGGGCGTCAATGTCAAGAGCCCCGAATGGTGCGGCGATGCAGCTATGGAGTACATCAGCGAGTATTATCAGGCGTTTGAGAATGCGGTCTATGCCATGGACGAAAACGGCAATTACACCGGCATCAACGATGACGGCAGGCACTATTACGAGTATGTTGACCGTGATTCGCTCGTGAAGATCTTCTTGCTGCAGGAACTGGCGCTGAGTCCGGACGGCTTCATTTCCTCGCTCTATTTCTACAAGGATGCCAACGGAATCATGTATGCCGGTCCCATCTGGGATCAGGACATGACGCTCGGCACCGGCTGGACCAAGTATATCTCACCGGACACGACCGACTATCACTATCTGGCGGATGCGCTGATCCAGATCCCCGACTTCCGGGAGGCCGTCATCGCATACTATAACGAGACATTTGCTCCGCAAGCCAATGCTCTGATTGCGGAGAACGGTACGATCTATGGTTATGCGGACCGCCTGACAGATAGTGCGGAAATGAACTTCGTCCTCTGGCCGTATATCCGAGTGGGAGATCCGAATAATACCGAACACATTTGGAAGAACACCACCTATGCTTCGGTTCTTGCAGATATGCAGAATTGGCTCACACAGCGTATCGCAAAATTGAATGTGACTTTTGCGGAAACTGTCTTTGTGACGGGCGATGTGAACGGCGACGGCGTGGTCAATATTTCTGACGCAGTGGCTCTGCTCCGTTACCTCGCGGGGGATGAGAGTGTAAATATAATCATCGGAAATAGCGATATGAACGGTGATGGCACCGTAAATATTTCGGATGCCGTAACGTTACTGCGACGCTTGGCTGGCTACAACGATTGAGGTTCTCTTTTCTACCGAAGGATGCTGGATAGGGCATCCTTCGGTAGAAGCACCAATCCTTTGTGTATCATGTGATACAACATTTTTTATAAAAGAAAGGAACAGAAAAACATGAAGAATGCAAAACACTGGTTATCGGTGCTTCTTTCCGTAGCGGTAGTGCTCACAATGGCAATCACCCCTGCTATGGCAACTGGCACTGATGACAGCAGTGCGGCGACTATCACTGTTGAGACTGTGACAAAAGCAGTTACAGCGGGTGAGGAAGTCACACTGAATGTTTCCCTTGCGGACAACCCGGGCTTTGCTGGCCTTGATTTTACCGTTGTGTATGATCAAAACAAGCTGGAATTGAAGGACGTTGTCAAAGGAGCCCTGCTCAGCAATGGTTTCTTTACGCCCAATGCAAAACAGAATAAAGTAGTCTTTGCTAACACAGAACTCCTTAGTGGCGATGGTGCACTGTTTACTCTGAAATTCATTGCTAAGGCGGATTCGGATAATGCTAAGGTGGACATCGAAAACAAAGGATTTACGGGCATACAAAATGAAAGTTTCCAAGTGAATATCATTCCCGGCGGAGTGAATGTGCCTGGCAGCACGACCGGTGGCAGCACGACCGGCGGCAGCACTACCGGCGGCAGCACTACCGGCGGCAGCACTACCGGTGGCAGCACGACCGGTGGCAGCACTACTGGTGGCAGCACTACCGGCGGCAGCACTACTGGCGGCAGCACTACCGGCGGCAGCACTACCGGCGGCAGCACTACCGGTGGCAGCACTACTGGTGGCAGCACTACCGGTGGCAGCACTACTGGTGGCAGCACGACCGGCGGCAGCACTACCGGCGGCAGCACGACCGGCGGCAGCACTACCGGTGGCAGCACTACCGGCGGCAGCACTACCGGCGGCAGCACTACCGGCGGCAGCACTACCGGCGGCAGCACGACCGGCGGCAGCACGACCGGTGGCAGCACGACCGGCGGCGGCACGACCGGCGGCGGCACGACCGGCGGCGGCACGACCGGCGGCGGCACGACCGGCGGCGGCAGCACCGGCGGTGGCGGCAGCAGCTCCGGAGGCGGTTCCAGTTCTTCCACCAGACGCTATGACGTCTCCGCGCCCTCTGTCAAGCACGGCGATGTGACCGTTGACCCCAAGAACGCCAAGGCGGGCGATACCGTGACCATCACCGTCAAGCCCGACAGCGGCTATGAGCTGGACACCCTGACCGTGAAGGACGCCAGCGGTAGCAAGATCAAGGTGAAGGACAAGGGCAACGGCAAGTTTACCTTTACCATGCCCGCCTCCAAGGTGACGGTTTCCGCTGAATTCGCTGAGATCAAGGCCATGGACTTCGTGGACGTTCCCTCCAGCGCCTATTACTATGACGCTGTGAAGTGGGCCGCTAAGGAGAGCATCACCGGCGGTATCGGCGGTGGTCTGTTTGGCCCCGACCAGCCCTGCACTCGCGCTCACATTGTGACCTTCCTGTGGCGCGCCGCTGGCTCTCCCGAGCCTAAGAGCACGGTTAGCTTCGCGGATGTTCCCGCAGACAGCTACTACGCCAAGGCTGTGGCCTGGGCTGTGGAGAATGGCATCACGCTGGGTACCGGTGACGGCACCTTCAGCCCCGATGCCACCTGCACCCGCGCCCAGAGTGTGACGTTCCTGTACCGCGCGCTGGGCACCGCGCCCAGCACGGCGAACGGCTTCACCGATGTGGCGACTGATGCTTTCTATGCTGATGCAGTGGCCTGGGCTGTGGAAAACGGCGTGACCAACGGCACGACGGACTCTACGTTCAGCCCCGACAACGGCTGCACTCGCGCCCAGATCGTGACCTTCCTGTTCCGTGCCTATCAGGGCAAGTAAGGGAAGCGACTGACGGGTAACCCAAAGTGAATCAGAACGGCGGCTCGGAATCAATGATTCCCTGCCGCCGTTCTTTGGTAAGCTGTGTAAGTGCTCAGTAACCACCCGGTAACGTAAGCGTCAATTCCAGCGGCGTCTATACAGGCGAGGGTAAAGTGACAACTGCACCTACCCACGAAAAAACAGGCGTCAAAACTTACACCTGTGGGATTTGCAAGGCCACAAAGACGGAGAGCATTCCCAAATTGGTAAGCAGCGGCAGAGTCAGTAGTGGTGGCGGTAGCAATAATATCCCTGGCGGTTAGTTACACTCGACGCCTATACCGTCAAAGCTGAGGGCGGCTGGACACACATAGGACAATAACGTGCTGCGGTACATCAAAATAAACAGGGGCTGTCCCAGAACAAATATTCTGAGACAGCCCCTGACGCTATTTACTGTAGTAAAATGGTCTGCTAACGGCAGTAAATCCTTCCTTGCCGGTAACCACCACATTGTTCGCGCCACTGGCGCAGTGGATGATCATGATATTACCGCCGCTGTCAAAGCCGCAAACAATGCCGACATGGCTGTCACCCGGATAAAAGACAAGGTCTCCCGGCTGGGCGTCACTCCAAGCAATAGGCGTACAGTAGCTGTGCTGCGCAGTGGCCCCGCCGCCATGCCCAATGACGTATTGTCCGCCGCTCTGGTTGTAGAATACCCAATCCACCATTCCCGAACAATCCAGTCCGAAGGGCCGCACAGTGCCGGTGGTGGAGCTGCCCTCGGCTGTGACCTCCATCGGCATTCCCCAGCGGGAGTCCCAGCCGATTACCAAAGATTTTCCTCCCCAAAAATAATGGACTCTGCCCAAGAGCTGATATGCTGTCAGCACAACTTCTCTGCGGGCCTCGCTGAGATCGGCGGGGAGGTTTTCCATGATCTTCGCTACCTCGTCGGGACTCAGCTCAATGTCCTGGTAGCTACCGGTGAGCGCCGCGAACAGTTCCTGATACTCCGGCTGCATCAGTTCCTCCAACAGCTTGTGCTGCTCGGCGTTGAACCGATACTCGTCCGCCATTTGCAGATGATCCTTGACTGTGACAGTGATGTGCAGGATGACGGTATCGCTTTCATCCTTGTCGCCTGAGATGGTTTCCACCCAATAAGAGATGGCGTTCATATCCCAGAAAATCTGCCGCAGAATATCCAGCTTTTCTTCCGTCAGCGTCGCCACCTCGTCCGGCGACGATGCATCTGTCGTTGTCCGCACAGCATAAACAGCCAGCACATCCCGCCAGTTAGAGATCATGGCGGCGCTGCCCGCGTTGTCCATATCCAATTCATCATGCGGATTCTCCGCCTTGATCTGCTCGATGCGGTCTGTAAACTCTGTATTCAGCATAGTCACAGCCTCCGGCATCGTATATCTGGTGCCGCTGTCCTCGCCGGAAAAGAATATCCCAAACGGTGACGCGACCAGGAGTCCGATCAGGCAGATAACTAACACCATCGAGAGGACCGTACTGCCGCCAGCCATCATCGCCGCCGCAAGACTTCTGGCGGCGGACAGGATGGCCCGCAGCGCCCGTCCTGCCGCCTGGGATGCTTTCTGCGCCGTGGCCTGCACCGCTTTCGCGGCTTGCTGATACCGCGTTGTCTGCACCGCTGCTTCCCGTGCGGCATGGGCGTTGCTTTGCAGCATGGCCGCCTGCTTCTGTGCGGACTCCAAAGTTTTCGCTGTATCAGCCATCTTCCGGGAATGCGGTGAAGCGGAGACGATGTCACGTTCCACCGCCAAGTGGTCCTTCCGCGCCGATTTGGGCAAGCTGCTCATCGTCCGCTCTTTGATGCGAGGAGCCTGTGCTGAACGTTTCCTGTCGGGTATGGCGCTGCCGCCCCCATCTGAACGCAAGGCTTGTGCCGTCTTGACCTGGCGGCGCGATACGGCTCTTTTTTGTTCTGCCTGCCATTGGGCGGCTTTGCGCCCGCGTTCCTCCATGAATACTCTCTGTCCCTGCCGCTGCGGATCTGCTGCCACTGTGACCTGTGTCTCTGTTTGTGCGCCGATATAGATATCTTTTGTCTTGACCTTGGCGGCTTTTTGTGCGGCGTTCTGACGTGCCTGCTGCCGTCCATGCTCCGCAGCGGTCTGCGTCTGCGGCCCGGCAGAAGTGGTATCTTTTCCCTTGATAGCAGAAGGCTTCTGCACTGTGCCATCGGCAGCAGGAGTGCCGCCCTCTGGCGCCTGCTCCTGCGGTTTCTTCTTCCGCTGCCGGGTGAGTTCCTTTTCGGCGCGGTGCAGGCCGCTGGCGGCGGTGTCCTCAATGGCGTCGCCGCCGTACTCGTCTGCCTGCCCGTGCTGGGCCGTATCCCGCAGCTGCGTCCGCAGCCGCTCAGAGCCGTCGTCTAAGCCTTTGCGCAGCAGTTCTCTGGGTGTCGATACCGCCTTTTCTTTAACGCGCTGTGAAAGCGCGGGCTTTTCCTTGACCTTCTCCATAACAGATCAAGCGGCAAGGTCGGAGGGGCGGGTCGTCATCATCTGATACAGCCTGGTGTGGCGGGGAAAACTGTCCACGAAGGGCACGATGGCGCTGCCACATTTGATGAGTCCCCGACCGGAGTCCACATTAGTGATATAGGAGAGCTGATTATCCGAGATGTTCAGCAGGCGCGCCAGCTCCTCCCGATCTGTGGCCGCTTGGTTCAGCATGATGAGGAATTCACTGTTTGCCAGCATGGTGCGGGCCGTGTGGGACTGCAGCAGGTCCTCGATATTCTGGCTGATCCCCGTTCCGCAAGCCTGATACTTTCTCATACGTTTCCACAGGGTGAAGAGGAAATTGGCGCTGTACTCATGCTGGAACAGCAGATAGATCTCATCAATATAGATCCAGGTGTTGCGCTTCAGCCCACGGTTGCGGATGATGCGGTTGAAGATGCTGTCCAGCACCACCAGCATCCCCACCGGCAGAAGCTGCTTGCCCAGATCCCGGATATCGTAGCAGAGGATACGGGCATTGGTGTCCACATTGGTGGGCTTGGCAAAGGTGTTGAGACTGCCGTCCGTAAACAACTCAATGGCCAGCGCCACATCCTGTGCTTCCTTTTCTGGCTGGCGGAGCAGCTCCGCGTGAAAGTCCTGCAAGGTGGGGACCGCGCCGTGATAGCCGCTGCGGATATAGTCCCGGTACACCTGCGCGGTGCAACGGTCGATGACGGACTTTTCCTTGGCAGACAGCTTGCCCGCCCCAATGAGCTGTTCACAGAGGGAAAGCAGGAACTCGGATTTCAGCACCACGGGGTTCTCTCCATCCCCATAGCCCTGCTCCATATCCATGGCGTTGATATGGTTGGGTGAGGTGGCGGAGATATTGATGACCTGACCGCCCAGCCCTTCTACCAGCGGGCGGTACTCGGATTCAGGGTCGATGATGATAATATCATCGTCGGTAGACAATGCCAGTGACACCATTTCCTTCTTGGCGCTGAAGGATTTACCGGAGCCGGAGACGCCCAGAATGAATGCGTTGCCGTTGAGAAGCTGCCTGCGGTCCGCCACGATGAGATTTTTGCTGATGGCGTTCTGCCCGTAGTACACACCGCCACGATCCCAGATCTCCTGGGCCTTAAAGGGCATGAGAACAGCCAGCGCCTCGGTGGTGAGCGTGCGCAGGGCATCGATGCGGCGCAGGCCCAGCGGCAGCGCCGTCACCAGCCCGTCCGCCTGCTGCCAGTTCAGTGTCGTAAGCTGACAGAGGTGCTTGCGGGCAATGGACTGGAGCGTTTCCGTATCACTGTCCAGCTCTTCCTTGCTGTCTGCCAGATGCACCAGCGTCACCACGGCAAACATCATCCGCTGATCACGGGTAGTGAGATCGTCCAGCATCTCACGGGTCTCCTTGCGCTGCTGCTCCAGATCGTAAGGTACAACGGCAGAAAAGTTATTGTTAGCGTTCTGCCGGCGCTGCCAGTTGGTCACATTGGTTTCCACACCCAGCAGGCGGTTCTGCATCTCCCGTACCGCCTCATCGGTAGGGACAGGGATGATATCAATGGACAGCATAAGACTTCGGTTCAGGCTGGTAAGCTCATTGATCATGGAATCCTTAATGTAGCTGGCATACTCCTTCAAAAAAAGCACCCGGCCATATTTACCGCCCATGATAAAGTGATCCTTTTTGAATTCCATGCTGTCCGGGCAGATGGCGTCCTTGAAGGAGCGCCCATTTTTCATGTTCTCCCGGAGGTCAAAGCGAAACTCGCTTTCCTCTCCCACACGGTAGAAATCATGCAGGATGTGGAGACGGTCTGCCGCGTCCAGTTCCTCGCAGTGGGAGTCCATGTGGTTCAGACGGGAAGAGGCGTCATGGACCGTGCGGTCAAAAAATGCGCGGGCTTCCTCCACATTTTTCTTGTGGACGGACAGGGTGATGTAGCGTTCCTGCACCACACTGTTGGAGGAGTCCGTCACCTTATCCAGCAGCATGGCGTTGTATTCCTTGCGCCCGCCGTCCAGATCATCGCCCTTGGGCGGGATGAGGATCTCCTGCTCAAAATTGCGCCGATCCAGGCGCTTATTGTTGATGGTGATTTTTGTGGTGGAGCCGGTGTCCAGTGCGTTCAGCAGCTCGGAATAGCTGAGAAACATGGCTGTCTTATCCTCTTTCGAGGCGATGGCATAATTGATGTCGCTAAAACGCAGTGTTTTAGAATACTTGCTGCCAAATTGAAAGACCCCATCCGGCCAGATGCGGCGGATGGGGATGATGTCCTGTACAGATCTCGGAACCGTAAATCTTTCTTTGTCCTGCTTCAGTGTATTTTGCAGAGTTTTAATCAAGTTTGAGAGCCTCCTTTATCGTTGAATTTTCCAGAGCTTTGGCGTATATGTTGTCCGATTTGAACACGAGCCTGCGGGGAAACAGGAATTCCGAGCGGATATACGCGAGCAGAAAACGTTCCAGCGTCATGCCGTTATACTGAAAAAAGCCGCCCAGGGCAAAGGGAAAGGCTGCAAGCACGCAGACCCAGCCGATCTCCCCATTCCCCAGCACAGGGCGCAGGCCGAAATATACGCCCACTGCCACGGCGACCGCCAGCAGTGCGAACAGCAACTGCCGCAGGGACAGGCCGAAAAATAAACTCTCCTGGTAATTTCGTACTTCTTTGTTGATGCGGACCTCCAATGGATCACCTCCGAGTTTTTTCTGAGTTTTGCTGAACAGACTCTTGCTTTGTCTGTGCAGTCATGGTACTATGCCACAAACCCGATGAAGGAGGTCGTGACACATGATCGCTTTTTTGATGATCGCCGGACTTGGCGTCCTGGCGCTTCTCTCCCGGCTGGCCGCGCTGACGCGGATGACCATCCCACTTTTGTACACCGTGTCCATGCTGACGGTGTTCCACGGCTGGTACCGCGCCCATACCGTGCTGGCAGACCGCATCCTGTTCGTCCTTGTAGGGCTGGTAGTACTGTCCTGGCTGCTTTCGCTGATCCGCTTTGTCTGCGATCTTGTTATGCAGGCACGGGATGACGCTGCCGCTATGGAGGATTTCTCCTACCGTGTTCGCAAAGCACGGGAGAACGGCGAAGACACCGTCAGCACTGAGGGTCTGTGGCGCTGAATCAGCCAAGGCCCATCAGCTCCCGAATGATGCGGTCGCTCATCTTGATCGCGCCCACCAGCACCAGCATATTGAAGATCAGCTCGCCCACATAGTTCCACACGATGGTGGCTGCCGCCAGCGTATCGTCCGCGATGGCGGGCGGGGACGATGCAAAGGCGGAGAAGATCACACAAGCCAATACAATGACACAGCCCTCCAGACAGATGGCGGCATAGCTTTTCAGAAAGGCTACGCCAATACTGCTGGAGGGCTGTCCTGCGAAGCTGGCCAGCGGGATAGGCGCGATGGCCGTGGCGATGTAGAGCTTAAAAAAGCGGCTATACACCGTCAGGATCATGACAAGGGAGAGCACCCAGATAAAGAGCGAGCCCAGCAGCGTCACCGCCCAAAGGGGGATGGAGTCAATAAAGCCCACATCCTCGATGACACTCACCAGCTCGTCCGGCAATGTTGTGGCAGACATCGCCGTCAGCCCGGAGGAATCCATGATGGTCGTCACCATGCCCTGGGCAACGCGAAACGCACCGGTCATCAGCTCCATGCCCCACGATACCGCCGCCTGCGCCAGCACAAAGCGGATGAAGCATTTGAAGGCCACCTCCGGCTTTTTCATCTCGGCGAAGCTGCCGCAGGTCTTGACCACGCCCATGACGAAGAACAGCACCAGCAGCGCATAGCCTACAGCCTTCAATCCATCGTTGATATTCACGATGACATTCCAGACACCGCCGCCCTTGAAGGACTCCGGCGAGGTGCTGATGAGCTGCCAGATCTCTGCCAGCCTTCCGTTCCACATTTCCAGCGCGGAGTTTAAGTTGTCTACGATCCAGTTTCCACTTCCCATTCAAAATCACCTCCTACGGGAAGAACAGGGTGAACGGTATCATGCCGTTCACCCTGCCGCGTTTTTCAGCCAGTGATGAGAGTGAGGATCTCCTTGGTGAAGGTAATGACGATGCCGCCTGCCACCGTCAGCATACCGTTGGCGCGCTGAGAGGGGTCATGGCTCTTGAGGGACAGTCCCACCTGCAGGATGCCGAAGCCCAGCAGGATGAGACCAATGGCGCGGATCAGCGAGAAAATGAAATCAGACAGGTTGTTGACCACCGTCAGCGGGTCATCTGCCGCCAGCGCAGGCACCGCGGTGACTGCCAGAAGCAGGGCGACACAGGCAAAGACGGAATAGACCCGCTTTGCCTTTCTCTCAAAATTTTTGTTGTTCAAATCATGTTTCATGCTGCAGCATTCTCCTTTTCATTGTCAAAATCAGTTTGGAACAGCGGCTCTCCCGGAATAGGAGGCTCCGCCGTCCCGTGGTGGATGTAGGGCGGTGCGCCGCCATCCATCGTATAGCGGATGGCGGGATGCTCCATGAGCTCATACTTTTCGTCCATCACCGGCCGTGTGCCGCGGATGAACAGGATGCAATACCGGTTATCCAGCATCCGCACCTCGTCCGGCGTCAGCAGTTCTCTGCCGCTCATCTGGAAGTTAGTGGAGTAAGACCCGGACCGCCCTTTGGTCTGCCCGTGGGTCTTTGTGTCAATGGTGGACTTGCCCAACGCCTCGGAAATGTACTTGTGGGTGCTTGCCTCGTTGCCGCCCAGATAGAGCAGCGTGTCCGAGTTGCCTGGGATTGTTTCCCAGGAATCCTTGTATAGTTCCTTGATCTGTGCCATGTTCTGGATGATGGTACTGCAGGAGATGTTGCGGGAGCGCATGGTCGCAAGCTCCCGCGGCAGCCCCGGCAGATTGACCGATGGAGCCTCGTCCAAAATAAAGTGGACATGGCACGGCAGCGCCCCATGGTGGATCTGGTCTGCACAGTAGTAAAGCGTCTGGAATATCTGGGAGTACAGCAGGCTGACGAGGAAGTTGAAGGTCGTGTCATTATCCGGGATCACGGCATACAGAGCGCACTTTCGCTCTCCCAGCGTGTAGAGATCCATGTCATCATGGTCGGTGACAGCTTTGATCTGCGGCAGATTGAAGGGTGCCAGCCGCACAGCGGCAGACACCAAAATGCTTTTCGCTGTCTTGCCCGCAGCCTGCTTGAAAACCTTATATTGCCGCAGGGCAACGCTTTCCGGGTTCTCATACTCCATTGCCCGGAACAGCAGATCCAGCGGGGAGACATACTCGTCATCGTCCTCCTTCACTTCGGCATATTCCAGCACGCGCATCACCATGGAAAAATTCTGCTCGTATTCCGGCGCTTCCTGGAACAGCATGAGGATGATGGCCTGCAGCAGTGCTGTCTCGGACTTCGACCAGAACGGATCGGACTCGTGACTGCCCTTGGGCGTCGTTGCCTGGATCAGCGTGTTGACCAGCTTCAGCGCGTCCTTCTCATCCCGCAGATAGTGGAACGGATTATAGCCGTCTGACTGCGACAGATCCACCAGATTCAGCACTCGGATGTCGTATCCCTGCCGTTTCAGATACCCTCCGGTGGCGGTCAGTACCTCCATTTTCGGGTCCGTGATCACATAGTTGCTGTTGGCTTCCAGAATGTTGGGCTTGACATAGCCGCGGGTCTTGGCGGCGCCGCTGCCGCCAATGACCAGCACATTGAGGGAGCGCCGATGCTTGTGGGTATCCAGCCCCAGCCGCACATGGCGGGTGAGGATCTTGTTCTGCTTCTGCCGGAACTGCACATTGAGCTGCCGGGGCGAGCCCCATGCGGCGGAGCCGTGTTCCTCTCCGTCCCGTGTCCTGCCCTGTCCGGAAGCATAGAGACACAGCCCCATGAAATACGCGCCGGTGCAGACGAGAATGGACAACAGGCTCTTGTCTGTCCATTGGATCTGGAAGGGTTGTTCCAGCGCGGCGGTTAAGTTTGATAGCAGCTCCGGCAGACCGCCGCCAAGGGACTGGGCGATCAGCAGCGCCGCCCATATCACAGGGATATAGAGGAACAACGCAAGTACCAGATCCGTTGTTTGGGATGTCTTTTTCAGCCGCATCACCTCCTGCATAAAAAATACGAGGCCGGCAGAGCATTCCACTCTGCCGGCCTTACTGACGAAACGGCTTTCTTACTTTGTCCTGTCCGGTCGTACTTTTTGACGGATCTTTTCCTTGGCCGGGGCAGACTTCTGCCGGGTATCCAGCTGCGCCTGATAGCCTTTCAGCCGTTCCAGAACCGAAGGCCGCTCATTCGACATCGTCCCGGCAGCCGTTTCCCTGCCGCTGGATGAGGTCGATCTGCCTTTGGTATCTGGCAAGTCTGTTCCCGACCGAGATCCTTTTTTTGGCGTCACCTCCTGCCGCTCGCCCACAGGCGGCGTTACAGGCGTTTCTTCCTGCCGGGGGCGTTCCTGTTCGCACTGCGGCGCCTCCTGTCCCACACGGGCTTCCTGCTCCTTAGAGGGGGCATCCTGCCGCGCCTGCTCCGGCTGCCCGGTATATCGGATGCGCTCAAAGATCATATTGGCGCGGTCGATCTCCGTTACCGGCATGATCACATCCACGACTTTTCCCTTGTTATCCGAATCACGGATGGCAGAGAACAGGATCTTCTGTTTTCCTGCCCGCTGCCTGAATTGCTGATACTGTTCCGGTGACATGGAAAATCGCCGCACATCGCGGGTCTCCTTCAGCATCTTGACCAGATTGACTTTACCGGAAATGGTCTTGTGGTTTTTCGCCAGCGCCATGGTGAGCGCCAGCATATTTTTGATGGCGGAGCCGCTCAGCCGGACAGCGACCTCGCTGCCGGAGAGCATCATGCGTACCAGCTGGTCCGCCGCTTCACCGCCTCCGATGTTCATGCTCCCGCACCTCCTTCTGGTGTTCTTCTGTTTTCTGGATGTCCTGCTCCATTGCAGGCGTCTGCTGGCAGATTTCCCGACAGAGCTTCCACTTTTCCCGCTCCGCCCGGATCTTCCGATTCACCTCTGAGAGCTGTTCATACACTTCTGTCTTTTCTTTCTTCAACACCTCCTGCGGAATGCCGCTGTCCTCCAGCAGCTTCACGGCTTTCATATACTGCTCAAACTCCTGCTCCATGCCGGTGAGCCCTTCCTCGTATAACGCCCTGCTGGGTTCCAGCGCCTCCGCGTCTGCCAGCGCCGCATAGAGCGGCTGGCGTTTCTTCTTCCGCACATTGAGGAGGGTCCGCTGCTTTGTCAATCTGCCCAGCGTTTCCTCTGTGCGTTGTTCGAATGCCGCCATGTCAGCAGGCGTTCTGATGTCATTTTCCCGCAGGAACGCGAACTGCGCCTGGTACCGCTCAAAGTGCATGACCGCCTGCCGCAGATGCGGCGTCATGCGGGGCGGATACTGCCGCTTTTCGATCTTGCCCAGCAGATAGAGATAATGGACATAGAGAGCAAGGAAGCCGCTGTACTTGGGATGCTTCCGGTACGGCTGATACGCCAGACGCGCAGGCAAGACAGGCCGCAGTCCCGCTTCAATCTGTTCCAGGTTGCCCTGGATGGCAGCACGGATTCCGTCCTCTGTGAACAGCGGATCTCGCCTGCCGGGGTACTGGAAACGATCCTGTCCCCGCAGGCGGAAGCCGAGCCTGCCTCCATGATGGATCTCATACCCCTTATGCTCCATGAGCAGGAAGAAGTGGCCGAGGTCGTTGGCGTCCCGGATGGCATCCCGCAGATCTGCCTCCAGCATGGAGCGGAAGGTGGGCTGCCCCTTGGACTGCCGCAGCCACTCAATGTAGCTGACCGACCTGGCAGGCTCGCCCTGCACGATGACGGATAATCCATGCTCCCGGCAGAGCCGGTCTGAAATGGCACGGATCTGCTGGTAGTAGCTTCGGGCGTTGCTGTGGTATTTTTCGCCGGTAAATTGATTGACGGAATTGAATATGATATGGGCGTGGATGTGTTCCCGGTCTGTATGGATGCCGATCACCGCTTGATATCCCGGCAGATGCTCCCGCACGAATTCCTGCGCGATCTCCAGCGCCAATCCCGGCGTGATCTCGCCTGGACGGAAGGACTGGATGATATGATAGAGCTGCACTCCGTCTGTTTTATTCCAGCGGATCTTGGCATCCTGCATCTCGGCGCAGGCGCTTCCGATTGAGCACCCCTGCGTGGCAGTCAACACCTGTTCCTCCGTCTTGTCACCGTTGACCACATAGGCAATGGCCTGAGCCAAACCGCCTCTGCGGGCAAGGATTTTTGTGACTGCCATTACTGTTTCACCAATTCTGTCATTTTTGTCTCTATCGTCCGCATCAGGAATTTCAGTTCCCTGACATCCTCTTTTGTTGCAAAGCCGGCGTTGGCTTTGCGGGCGATCTGATTGATGTTATTGCCGATGTGGTTGATCTCCACATACAGGTCGTGAAGCTCCTGCGGCGGCCGCTGACGGATGGTAACGCCGCCGATCATCTCCCGGATCGCCGCGCTGACCGGCAGGCCGGAAACGGCGCAGATCTGCGACAGCTTCCTGCGCTCCGCGTCCGTCAGCCGGACGGAGATCATGTGTGTTTTTCCGGGCATATCGCCCTCCTTTCCCGCGGCGCTGCCGCAAAATCTTCCGCCCGCAGGCGGCATTGGGGACTGGGGATGCCCCCAGCAAGCGCGTTTGTCATACAAACGCTATGCTTGCGCCAGCGCCGCCCACGGCGGCGTTGGCTGTTCCCCGCCGATGGCGGGGCGCTTTTTGAGAGGTAGGTTGATTCCAATACAGGCGGACACGGTCCGCACCTTTTCCAGAAAAAAGAAATGTCTGGCAGCAGCGCCAGACATCCGGTTTCGCAGGGTCCTTCCGCACAGGGTGTCAATGTAACACCCAAAATAGAAACGGCAGGGTGTCATCAAGACACCCTGCCCGTTCAAATATTGAATCAACGCTCGATCTCTTCCGTTTTCTGCCTGCTGTTTCGTGCAGTAGTTCGAGCTGCGTCGAAAGGAAGGACGAACGAATCCTTCTACCTGTTGATAATAGCTCGTCTGTTCCTCTACAAAGAATGCCACAAGAGGCGCATAGCAAGTGCTGTTGCCACACAGCGCAGGCTCAGGCGGCGCACGCCAGTTCCTTCCGAATACGTTCCCGTGCCAGCTCCGCATAGGTGTCTGTGACTTCGATGCCGGTGGCGGTATAGCCCTCCTGCACAGCCGCCAGCACCGTGGTACCGCTGCCGGCAAAGGGGTCCAGAATATGCCCGCCCGGTTCCGTAATCTTCACAATGTCCCGCATCAGCTGCAGCGGCTTCTCCGTCAGATGGATGCGGCTCTGGGGATTGCCGTATTTGAACACCCCCGGCAGACACGGGACCGGACGGCTGATGGGCATATCGCCGTTGGAGCCCCAGACGATATACTCCGCCTGCTGACGGAAGCGCCCCTTCTGCGGGCGGCTGTTGCCCTTATCCCAAACTGCGGTGCCGCGCCAGATCCAACCGGCCCACTGGAGAGCGTCTGTCGCCGCGGGAAGCTGCCGCCAGTCGATGAACATACATACCGGCGCACCGCTCTTGCATACCTTTCGCGCTTCATACAACCACTCCGCCGCCCAGCGGGTCCAGGAGCGCTGGTCCTTGGCGTCCCCATCGAAAGGGGGCGGTGCGTTCTCGCCCATGCTGGAATACTTTCTGGCTGTGGATTTGTTTTTCTCCGTCTGGGTGCGCCCACCGGACGCATAGGGCGGATCGGTGATGACAGCGTCAAAGGTGTTGGGGGCAAAGGTCCCCAGCACCTTCAGGGCATCACCCTGGAGGATGCTCCATTTCTGATTATCGCTCATGCTCATGCTTCTCCTTCTTTTTCGTTCGATTTTCGCGGGGCGGAGACAGCTCCGTTTCCACATATTCGCTGATGATTCCCAGTGCTTCCTCGTAGCTGTGGCACGCTCCGCCCATGATGCGGGTCTGCATTTCCTTGGCTTCTGCCGCCATGCCATTCTGCCGAAGAACTCTGGCGGCAATACCCATCAGATGGAAGATGTTGCCGTCCTGCCCCAGCAGAGGGCAGAGAGGGCGGGGGTTCTCCTGCCGGACGGAGCGAAACTCGCCCAGCCTGTTGGGAACATAGTCAGAAAGCCATGTGCCGCCGAATGCGCCGTGGGTCTGCAAACGCCACATCGCCAGTTTCCCCATGTCCACCTGAATGTCCTCGAAGGGGAACAGCAGATTGGTGAGTCCATCGTGCTGAAAAACCTTGACCGTCTCAAAGCGGTTGCCATTCTGCAGGATGCCGTCCTGCGTCAACAGGTCATTGATGCCATCCAGCCACTCCTGCGCCTCTCCGCCGCAGCCCTGCAGCACCAGTCCCTCCTGATGCTCCATATCCCGCAGATCGTCCGCAGTGATCCTCTCAATTGGCATTTATCTCTCCTTTCTTTTGGGATGCCGTGCAGGCGGCGTCCGGCCAATGGTCTTCTGATCCGTCAACACGGGGATGCCCAGCTCGCCGGCTTTGTATATCTCCTGCCACATCCCATCCGTCCAGACCGGACCGTACACATTCATCTGCTGACAGGATTCCAGCAGGCGCAGTCCCATCGCCCTGGCTTTTTCATCCTGGGCGGGATCGTCGGGATCTGCGACAGGCGGGAACAGCAGGTGCGGACAGATAGGGATATTTCCCTCCGCAAACACCTCCTGCGCTTTCTGCCGCGCAAACTCCACATTGTTTGTCACATCGCCCCGCAGCGGAGCACAGATATAGACCAGCTTGGGGCCGCTCCGTTCCAGCTCCGGCGTGCGCTCCCGGAATGCGGACAGATACTGACCGACGGCATCCCGCAGAGCGGCATAGTCCGCGGCAGTGGGATGATAGGCGTACCATTCCACTTTTCCGTAGTCATCCCACAGGTGGGGAATGACGCCGCTGCGGAAGTTGGGATTGTTCGGCACCTGCTTTTTACCCCAGACATCCTGAAAGCGCAGCAGCGTCCGGTCCACCACGCCCTCCGTGCGGTTGAGCACCGTGAGGCGGATGGCGTCATATTGGCTGGAGATATGGGTAGAGAGAAACTCCACCCGTACACGCAGGTCCTTTCCGAGATCTCCCACGCACACACGCCCGGAGAATTGAGGCCGATCCACGAGATCGCTGTGTTCAAACAGCTTTCGCAGCTCCTGCTCATACACGGTCATCGCTCCACACCTCGTTTCTTTAGCGTTTTTGTTTTCATAGGACTTACTTCTTTTTGCAGAGGTTTCAAGGTCTCACGCCCGATGCCGCGGATCACGCTGCGGCTCTTGCCGCTCAGGACAAAGGTATCCCTTGTATCGTTGCGGACTTCCTCGCAGGGCAGGATCACGGCAGAACCGGTGATGCGGATATCCCCCTGCACCGTGCCATACACCTTGCAGTTGCCGGACAGGATGGGAGTCCCCATCGTATGGGGATCGTGAATGATCTGCGCGTTTCCGGAAGCCAGTGCTTTTCCGGTCATGGAGGCCCCGCGGAGATAGGCGTTGTCCTCGGCGTGGCTGTGGCCGCTCATCACGCTGCCTTTAGAAACATAGGCGCTGCCACAGGCAATGGCGTCGCCCCGCAGACAGGCATCCCGATCCACATAGGCGTCACCCGCTGCAATGGCGTCATCGAAGATCCACGCGCAGTCTCCCGGCTCCGCGGACAGGTTGCTTTCGCTTTCCACGAAGCCACCTATGTCGCCTGCGCGGATCTCGCCGCAGATGTCCCGCAGCGCGCGGATGCGGTGCAGGAACGGATATTCCTCATGGGCCATGTCTGTGATCTCATATTTTTGATTGCTGATGGTTCTCATCTCCTTTTCCTTTTTTATGCCGCTTTTTGGCACAGGGCATCTTCTTTTCGGAATGCCGCATCGATGTCGGAAAAGCGCTCCGTGCGGTTGAATTTCTCGGACACCTTTCCCGGCATGGCCTGCAGCTCCAGCATTCTTGCCCACAGCTCCGGATGGTGGTCATAAAGGTGCCGCAGTTCCTTCCGCTTGGCATTCGGGCAGAACCAGCAGCCGCCACGGTCTGTGAACGCATAGACAGGTGAAAGCAGCCCTGCCGTTTGGCAGAGCTGCTTTGCATCCTCTTCGGTGTAGTGATATTTTTCCAGCAGGGACACCTGATCTCCCTGCAAGCGGCGCAAGCGCACCGGCTCATCGCTGGCGATGCCCACATACTGCACAGTATCCGGCGTCAGAGTCCTATTATACCGGCGGATGGGACGGAGCTTACAGTCCCGCTGAACGTAGCAATGCCCGCACAGAGGGAATCCGCGCCGAAGTCCTTTTTTCGGACCGCGGGTAACTGTTCCTGCAAACAAATCCAGATAGGTCTTATCCGAACGCAGCACACGGACCGGGATGCCCAACCGTTCCAGTCTGGGGAGCGCAGTCTCATAGATGAATGCCCGATGCTCCGGCACCTCGCCGGAGGTCCTTTTATCGAACATCACCTCACAGTAGACCGCTTCATCCAGCGGTTCCCCGTGCTCCAGCGCCAGCAGGATCGTGGCAAGGCTGTCTTTGCCGAAGGAGCAGGACGCAATATGCAGGGTGTTCTTCTTTTCTTTTGAAATCATGATCATCCTCTCTGATTCTGTTTTTGCTGGCAGTATTGTCAGCAGGTGGGGAGTCTGCTATAATAGCGCATATCATTTCCAGTCATTTTTAGATATGAAGGAGACGAAATACGATGAATAAAACAGAACTGATCACCGCCATGGCGGAAGCCAGCGGCCTTACCAAGAAGGACTGCGACACCGCTCTGAATGCGTTTGTCGACACGCTGCAGACTGCGTTGAAGTCCGGTGACAAGGTACAGCTGCTGGGCTTTGGCACCTTCGAGGTGAAGGAGCGCGTCGCCCGCACCGGCAAGAATCCCGCCACCGGAGCCACCATTGAAATCCCCGCTTCCAAGGCGCCGGCTTTCAAACCCGGCAAGGCGTTCAAGGATTCCGTGCAGTGATAACACGCCCGCGAGAGACCATCTCTCGCGGGCCTTTTCTGTTATCGGTGCGATACGCCCATGTCCTTGGCACGACAGGCACATTCCAGCACCTCTGTCATATCCGTGCGCTCCCAGGGCGCGTCCGCATGGGTGAAGTGACCGTAATTGCAGAACTTTTGGAACATAGGCTGATCCAGTCCCAGCGTTCCGATCATGCCGTCCGGCGTCAGGTTGAATACCGTGCGGACTGCCTGCTCCAGCACGTCATCGGAATAGATGCCGGTATGCTCCGTATCCACCGTCACCGCCACAGGCTGTGCCTTGCCGATGGCATAGGCAAGGCTGATGGTGCAGCGCTTTGCCAGTCCTGCCGCTACGATATTCTTGGCAATGTAACGGGCCATGTACGCGCCGCTGCGGTCCACCTTCGTTCCATCCTTGCCGGACAGCGCGCCGCCGCCATGAGGGACGAGGCCGCCGTAGGTGTCCACCATCAGCTTGCGCCCGGTGAGTCCGGTGTCCGCTTCAAAACCGCCCTGGACAAATCGACCGGAGGGATTGACCAGCACTTCGGTATGCTCGTCCAGCGGAAGTTCCTGCATGGCGGGTCGGATCACATGGCGCAGGATGTCCCGGCGCAGTTCCGGCAGGGGCAGTTCCTCCTCATGCTGGCAGGATACCACCACTGCGGCAACGCGGTACGGGACTCCAGAGCGGTATTCCACAGACACCTGTGCCTTGCCGTCCGGACGCAGGCCGGGGATGATGCCCTGCCTGCGGGTATCGGTCAACAGGCGGGCCAGTCGATGGGCCAGCACCACAGGTAGGGGCAGCAGCTCCTTTGTTTCATCGCAGGCAAAGCCGTACAGGATTCCCTGATCTCCTGCGCCGGTCTCCGTGCCGCCGCACACAGCTTCCGCAATGTCGGGACTCTGCTCATGGGTGATGACCTCCACTTCATAGTCGCTGCCGCCGTATCCGGCTTCCCGCACCGTTCTGCAAATAATGGCAGGGATATCCGGAATCTTCGCTGCCGTGATCTCACCTGCGGCGATGATCTTTCCGGCTGTGGCCATGACCTCACAGGCAACGCGGGCAGCGGTGTCCTGCGTAAGACAGGCATCCACCACCGCGTCCGCGATGGTGTCGCAGAGCTTGTCGGGATGTCCCTCGGTGACTGACTCAGCGGTCAGAATGCAGTTATCTTTCATGTTCATGTTTCTCCTTTTTCATCGGTTTCTTATGTGCCTCCGGCTGTTTCGGAACAGAAAGGATCATTTCATGGCTGTATTTGTCCTGATACTTTTCGATCTGCTGCTCCGTCAGCGAGGCAAAATCATCCTCTTTAAGACCGGCAACAAAAAATGTGCCGCAGACAATGTCATACGGCACACCGTGATCATCGGTCAGGGTGCGGTTCCACGGCAGGCCCAGCAGCTTGCCCTCGTCATTACAGACGAGCGCCACCGGGTCATCGAAGGGGTAAACTGCCTGAATGGTGCCGCCTACCAGTTCCTGCATGGCAGAAAGAGTGTGGTCGATCTCCTGCACTTCAGGCATTTCCATGGGGCGCACCACAAGGACTTTCATTTTTTCTGTGCTGATATGGGTTCCTCCTTCTTCAAAAGAAAAGCGGCAGCGACAGATTCCTCTGCCGTTGCCGCAAATGGTGATTCTTATTCTTTTTTGGATGCCAGCGTCCGGGTCTTCAGCAGGGCATTCTCCAACGCCCGATGATCTTCATGCTCCGGCCACCATTGGGGACGCAGGAATCCCAGCGTCGCAGCCGCCCATTCATAATCGGCCCGTTCCAGAGCGCCGCGCATCAGTCCCTGCCGGAATTTCCGGTGCCGTTCCCGCACGGCCGGGTCCACGCTATCCCGGTCCAGATACAGTTCCAGAAAACCGCCGAGGACAGCGGCTTCCTCCATCGTGTAAAACATATCCGCACCCCTCCCGCAAACAGGGGATATTGTAACACAGACCGCGGAAAATGAACACCTCTTTTTTCGCTCCGACTGTCTGTTGCGCGGATACCGCGCCTGTGATACACTGTGCTTACGAACAAAAATATGAGGAGGCTGCTGTGATGATATGGCTTTGGGAGCTTTCATGGCTGTGGAAGATGCTTGGCGTCGCTTTACTGGTTTCCGCGGTATGCGTCGCCGCGGCCGCGTTGATCGGCAAGGCGGCAAAAGTCCGCCCCGGCGGAAAGGCTTTCCTGCTCGTTGGGATCTTGGCCTTTGTGATCTCTATTCTGGTGATCTTCTTTCTTGCACAGACGCCGGCGCTGCTCTGAGTTACCGCTCCGGCCCTCTGTTTCGCTCAGGCGCTCGCTTTGGCTTGTCGATCCTGCCGCTCCATACCTCGTCAATGGTCCTGCTCCACGCAGCCTGTAATGACTCCACCGGCAGGCCGTTGGCTTCAAAGCCTCGCTGGATCACGCGGTAATAATACGGGGACGGCAGTGCAGGCTGGCGGCAATACGGCTCCGCCATGATATAGACCATGACTGGGAGCTCAGCGCCAGCCGCGTCTTTAACAGTCACGGTTTCTTTCGTGTAATGGCGGGGATACCCCTCATACCGATCCAGAGACTGTTCACAGTTTGGCGTGATCTTCCACACCAGTCCGTGGACAGTACTGCCTTTTTTCGGTGCAACGGTAGCGAAGCCGCTGCCGCGGAAGCGCAGTTCGTAGTTTTCAAGCCTGACCGGTCCCACGATCTCGGCGTCCGGACAGCGCTGTGCCATCTGCTCCAGATCAAGGTTGCTGCCGTAGGCAAAATACAGGTTTTCCTCCACGTCACACCTCCAGCAGCTTCAGAGCGCCAAAGCGGTCCAGATGACGGAGCAGGGCTGCCGCCTGTGTCTCCGCATCGCCATCCGGCAGCGGACAGTCCATTCCCGTGGTGCGGATGACATTGTTCTGTACAAACCAGATGTAGGTCTCCACATCCGGGAACTCTGTGGGATCAAAGCTGAGATCCCGAAGCTGTTCCATGATCCCGGCTGCGGTCCCTTCGTACACGGTATCTTCAATTTGAATCTTCAAAGGCTTCACCTCTCCATTTCTCTGGATTTTTTCTTCTTTTGATTGACTGTATAGCTGTCCTTATCGAAACGCCACGCCCGATCACCGTCCAGATTTGCCAACAGGTGGTCACGGGTATGCTTGAATTCCTCGCCGTTGAGTCCCAGCCGCACCAACCAGACCCGGAAGGTGAACAGTTCATTGTCGCTGTGGGTCTTGCGCATGACCGTGCTGCGCTGGGCGATAGCCTGGGCGGAGATGGCAAGGCACAGATTCACATAGGCGGCAACTTTTCCCGCGTGGAGCGTGGAATTGAAGCAGCGCCATTCCACCGTCCCTCGGTAAAAGACCGAATGCAGATTCAGCGCGTAATAGCGGGTCCAGTTATAATGGTCTGCGCTGCCGTTATCTCCCTCATACCAGATATTCTCCAGCTGCGTCAGATCCCTTGTCTCATCCGACGAGAGCCTGCGTGCCTGCTTCAGCATGGGTTCCCGCACCTTCTGGCACCAGCGGGACGCCCGGCTTTCATTGACCTGCAGCGCTTTGAACAGGATATCCTCCTTGGAGTACATGATGCCGATGAGGTTTTTCAGACTCTGCCGGTTATGATTGGCTGCGTCCACATGGACATGGATGCCGCAGGAGCTGTTGGCCTTGGCTCCTGCGTGGCGTACCTGCCGGACACATTCCTGCAGCTTGGGCAGTTCCGCATAGGTAAGCTTTGGCGTTACCATCTCCACGCGGTATCTGTAGTCACCCGTTGCACGATAGCCGCTGCCGATCTTCTGCTCCCCGTGGATGCTGGAGTCACTCATGACTGTCCACTCTTTGCCGTCCCGATCCGTCACACACCATTTATCGTAAGCGCCGCCCACATAGCGGGCGTCCGTTGCAAAATACGCGGCCAGCGCTGTTGCCGCCTGCTCACGGGTGATGCCGGTCATTTCAACTTCCACGCCGAAGCACTGGTCCTTCAGCCCGATCATGCGGCAGCACCGGCTTTCAGTTCCGCATCCACCTCCCGGATACGGCGCCCGATGGCTTCAATGACATTGGCGGTGACGCTGTTGCCTGCCTGCTTATACGCCTGTGCATCAGACTGGATGGCGAGGATGCGGTCGATCTGCCACTCATCGAAGCCATGCAGCCGCAGACACTCCCGCGGCATCAGACGCCGGATGCGTCCGCCACGTTCCACGATGCCCTGGATGCAGCTCGTCTCCAATGTATGGGCGATATCCTGTCCCACACGACCACGGCGGGTATTGCTCCCGGAAAAGCCGAGATCGACGCTGTCACCGGGATTCGCCTCTTTATAGCCTTTTTTCGTGGCTTCCTTGATGAGCAGAACGCCGGAACGTTCTGCTCTATGATTGGACAGCGTTGTCTGTCCATAACGGGCAGTGAGGCAGCGGGCAGCCTCCGTTTGTCTCGCCTCCCCGGCACATAGATCCACAAAGGGTCTGTCCTGCGGAATGATATACAATCCTGTTTTGCCGCCCACACCTCCAGCGCCCGCAGTCTGCGTGCAGGCTATTCCGTCTGCGTCGTAGACACGGGAGCCTTGCGAGCCTCCGAGGACTTGTATAAGAGCTTTTCCACCTGTGCCGAAGACAGGAAATATTTTTCCGGCGCATCGGGGATCAAGATAGCAGATAAGGAACAGCCGCCTTCTGGATTGCGGGACTCCAAAATGTTTGCTGTTAAGCACCATCCATTCCACGCGGTACCCCAGGTCATTAAGCGTGGCGAGGATGACAGAAAACGTCCGGCCTTTGTCATGCGACAGCAGTCCCGGAACGTTTTCGAGCAGAAGATACGAAGGTCGTTTGGATTGAGCCAATCGGGCAATTTCAAAGAAGAGAGTGCCGCGGGTGTCGTCAAAGCCCTTTCTTCTGCCAGCGATTGAAAATGTCTGACAAGGGAATCCTCCGCACAGAAGGTCAAAGTCCGGCAGGTCTGCGGGGTCGATTTTTGTGGCATCGTGATAATATCGTTCCTCCTTTCCCGGCTCATAAATGGCCTCATAGCTGGCATTGGCGTATTTGTCGATCTCGCAGTGTCCTACACACCGGAAACCGCCCGCGCGGGTCAATCCCGTGCGGAAGCCGCCGATGCCGGCGAACATATCAAAATATCGGATCAGGTCATCTCATCTCCTTCCTGCAGGGCAAGCAAAAAGCCGAGGACGCTTTCATCTACATCCCCGGCGCCGCCGCTATCCTGCGCTTCTTCTTTGGTGAGCTGCACTCCCCGCAGTTCCTGCCGAATGGTCTGGCGAACGGCGTCCAGCAGTTCCTGCTGCCCTTTATACTCACAGACCATGCGGCAGACCGCGGCGGTACGCTGTCCTGCGGGGATCTCCGTCAGCTTCTTCCACGCCCTGCGCTGGATGGGCGAGGACATGGAAAAGGACAGATTGATCCGCTTTTTGTTACTGCTCATCGTTCTTGGAAAGACGTTCCGTCAGCCGCTCATAGCCTTTGGCGTTGAGGGATACATCGTCAAGGATGACTGGGCGGCAAAGACCGTCCGCGGCGGATACAGTCCGCTTCAGAAGCGCTGCGCCGCCGCCCAGAAAAACAGCAGGCATGGCACGGGTATCCAGTCCGCTCTCCGTAATGGCGGAGAGCAGACGATGGACATAGGCGTCTGCCTGCCGGTCAATAATTTTTCTGGCATCATCGTTGATATGGACAGCATCGCCGCGCAGCACGCTTTCCATCTGTGCTGCCGTCATAGACAGGCCCAGCGTGCGGCGGATCTGCTCACCGATCTCATCCAGACAGCGGATCATGCCAAGTTCCAGACTGCGGCAGGTCGATGCATTGGGAATACGGTTGTCCATGCGCATCAGATCCACGGTCCAGCCACCGATATCCGCCACGATCACAGAAGGCTCATCCAGCAGGATGCTCTGGGTCAAAACTGCGGCATAGCCCTGCGGGAACAGGGACACCTTGCGGATGGCGATGGAGTATTCCTGTCCCTCATAGCGGAAATTTACCGTTTTCCCATCCCGGAGCAGATAGTCCCGGAATGCATTTTTCTCCCGTCCAAAGCTGGTAAGGGGCAGTCCGGCCGCCAGATGGATCTCTGTCGCAGGCTCCGCATGACGGAAGGAAAGCTCCTTTGCAATGGCCGCCAGCGTGAGGAGGTAGTAGTCCTCTGTCTGCGTTTTGTTCTTCTGAAGCGCCTGACGCCCGCTGCCCACCACATAGAATTTTCCGCCGTATTCCAGCACGTCCTTCAGCGTATATGGCTCGTGCTCATACGCCACCAGGCCGGAGGGGAACGAGAAATGGGCCGTTTTCATAGCGGCATAGCCGTGGTCGACACCAACAATCATGGACTCGCTCATCTTGCTTCACCTCCACGGCTGCGTTTCTTCTTATTTGATGTCTGGCGCCGGTCATAGTCCTTTCCGGCATGGATCAGATCCCGGATCTCCTTCAGCTGCAGATTCCAGCGCGTTTGACCGTCCCACTCCGGATGCTTCGCACAGAGCCGGGGCAGATATTTCTTCAGATCCGCACCCTCTCTGGGAAACTCGATGCCGTCCTTATAGACGATATCTTGTTCCAGCTTCATCAAAAGCGCTTCATATGCGCTCCAATCTGTCTGATCATAGGCGCTTTTCCCGGTGAGCTGCTCGTAGGCATAGTCCCCGACATAGCTCAACTGCTCAAAGCAGCAATCGCCGTAGGGAACGACATCCGCAAGGCTGTCCGGGTCTGCCAGCGCGGCAAAATAGACCTCGCGCCCCTGTGCGATGAGCCAGGCGCGAAAATCGATAAACCCATCATCGCTGCAGCCGTATTCCTTCATGATCCCTGCCGCGTCCCACAAGCCGAACTTGTCCGCGAGATCTTCATAGGCGTGGATAATGTCGTGAAAATTCTGTGCCTGCGTGGGGCCCATAGAAACCAGCCGGTCTTTCAGATTGGCCAGCATGGCGTCCATATCCTGCCCGCAGGCGTTTTTTGCCTCATGGATCAGGTCCCAGAAGGATTCTTTGTTGATCTCTGTGATCGGTCCCTTCACATTCTGTCTCTCCTTCCCAATACGCTTTTTGATGTGCGCTGCCGCACCCGCGCAGATCTTCTGATAAAACGCGCGATACTCCGGTGAGGTCTTATCCACTTCACCGAGAATAGCCCGCTCATAGGGCGTGCCGGGGACGATTTCCCAGGTAACGACCCCAAAGTATGCCGCTTCCAGATACCGCAGCAGCGTGTGACCGTCTGCCATCTCAAACATTCCATGGTTATCCTCATAGGGAAATTCCTCATAGACCTTGAGCCCGGTGACTTCTTCCGCGGCGGCATACAGCGAGAAACCGTCTGCGTCCAGCGTCGGCGCAAGCTGCGCGTACTGTTCCTCCGGGGACAGCATTTCCTCATGCCGCTCCATCTGACCGCTCCTTTCTTACCCAGCCCATAAAACGCTCTAAAAAGTGAACGCGACCATGCACCTTCCCGGCAGACACATCCAGCCCATTCATCTGCGCCTGAATGCGGCGCTGGATGGCTTTCAACTTCTGCGGGTCATTGCAGCAGTCTACGATGACATACTCGCCGCCGCTGGTGGAGAGGATTTCCCGCTTGCCGTTCTCGTCCCGGATGCCGGACAGGAGACGCTGTCCCAGCCGTTTCCGGTAGGCGTCCTGGAGCGCGTCCATATCTCCGCAGACATCATGCTTTTTCAAGATCTCCGCGATCTCACAGGAAGTGATCTTCGTCTCGGCAGACAGCTTTTGCAAAATCTCCGCCTGCGCGTCAGGCGGGATTCCCGTCCGGCTGGGCATCGTTTTCTTCGCTTTCTGCATCGGCACACCTCCAATCCGCGGGCAGGATCTTCTGCTCGATGATATCCGCAATCGTCCGGAACACCTCCGCCAGATCGCGGGATTCCTTCACGGTATCCCGCATTTCCTCCGGGGTCATCCGCGTCCCGTCCGTCCAGCAGCGGACATTTTCCTCGGACGGTGTCAGCAGGACGGCTTTTTCATACGCTTTGCAGAAAAGTGCCGCGATCTTTCCTTTTCGGTCGATCTCGGCATCCTGCTTTTTCAGTTCTTTTTTCGCTTTTTCGTATTCCAGCGCTTCGGCGGCCGCCTGCTCCCGCTGCTCTTCCGGAAGGTTCTGAAGCTGCCGGGTCAGGTCATAACCCTTGTTGATGGACAGTTCCTTCTTATCCAGAGCCTCCTTGATGACCTCCGGGGCGTTCTCATCGATCTGCATGACCTTGCCCATGGTGCGCTCACCCAGGCCGACTGCTTCTGCCAGCTCCTTGCGGGTGTCCACAGTATCGGAACTTTCCGGCAATGTTGCCGAAAGGTCTGTGCGTGTCCCTTGGTTTGCCCTGGCTTTTGCCTCGATCTCCGGCTTCAGCTTCAGCGCGATCTTACCCAGCTCCCACTTTTCCAGATTTCTGCGATTTTTCTGCGTGTCCAGCGCCCACTGCTTGGCTTCCAGCAGATCCTCAAAGGAAAATACCGCCATCGTATAGGGCAGGCCATGCTTTTCACACAGCGACTGACGGTTATGCCCGTCCACGATCACCATGTCCTCATTGACGATGATGGGGGAGTAACAGCCGTTTCGCAGCAGATCCTCTTCCAGAGCGGCAGACTGCTCCGCGCTCAAAGGCGGGAGCAGTTCGGCCATCTCCGGCAGGATCACAGGACTGCGCTCTGCGCTGGTGTATGTGATCCCGGTGTTTTTCATCAGGCGGCGTCCTCACTGGCGGACATATCCTCCACCGCCTGTGCCGCGTCCTCCGCCTTGCGGGGAGACAGGAATTCCACATCGCTGGCTTTGATGAGGAAACCGGGCTGGCGCTGGGGATCGTCCGCGAAGGTGATGGTCTCGAAATCGCCGGTGGCTACCAGCTTACAGCCCTTCCACGCAAACGCCGCGCAGCGCTCGGCCAGAGGGCCGCGCACCTTGATGGAGATAAAATCGGTGAGCTTGTTGCCGTCCTTATCCTTATAGCGGCGGTCCGAAGCGATACGCAGGATGGCATAGGGTTTGCCGGTGGCCTCATTCATTTTCAGTTCCACATCGTGGGTCAGATTGCCAATGGCAGTGATTTTCAGCATGGTTCATTTCTCCTTTTTAATTATGATGTTTGATGTTAGAAAAGCCACCCTCCCGGCATCGGGAGGGTGGCAGGGTGTTTACTTGCCCCAGCTTTCGCTGTCACCCAGAATGGCGGTATGGGCGTTGGCGGCTTCCATGACTGCGTAATACGCCCAATGCTTGCGGCTCACATCCGGGAAGGTGTTGAGCTTGCGGAGATTGTCCGCGATGTAGTCCTCATCCGCTTCGCGGCCCAGCAGGCGGTTGACGATGGTGACGACCTCGGCGCGGTTGATCTCGCGGTCTGCGTGGAACGAGCCGTCCCCGTAGCCGTTAATCCAGCCGTGGAGCGCGGCGTACTTGATGTATTCTGCCGCCCAATAGCCGGAAGAAACATCATTGAAGCCGCTGAACTGCTCCATGATCTCAGCGTCGCCGTCGCCGTACACATCAAAGAAACGGACAGCCATCGTGGTAAACTCAGCACGGGTAATGGCATCGTTGGGGGCAAAGATGGTCTTGCTCTTACCATAGGTAATGCCGTTGTTGCACAGATACTTCACATAGCCGCTATACCAGGCGTGGGCAGGAATGTCCGCAAATTTGGTATTTGCCGCCGTGGAAATGGTGTCACCGTTCTTCTCCGCCAGCAGGCGGGCGAAGATCGCGGCGGCTTCACTGCGGGTCATGCTGCGGCTGGGGCCAAAGGTGCCGTCCGTGTAGCCGACGATGTAAACGCCGTGGCGCTCGGTCTGCTCCACTTCGGGGACGGTCAGCTCACCGTTTTTGTCGGTCTTGCCTACGGCAGACTGACCCAGATCACCCTTGACCGTGACATTTTTCCCCTGCTGGGGAGCCTTCTTGTGGTCGGTCACGATGACCGTCACCTGATGCTTGGCGTCCAGATCTGTGCCGTCCGGCAGCTTCACCGTGATATTGCCGGTCTTGCCGATGGACACTGCACTGCCGGAGATGGGGCGCTTCGTGTCCGTGCGGATGACCTTGACGGTCAGCGTCCAGCGGTCGCCGTCCGCGTCCTCATAGCCAGTAGTGACCTTGCCGTCCTCGTTGGTCTTACCGCTGCTGGTGGGGACGGTGATCTGACCTGCCTTGTCGGTCTTGCCGAAGGCGTAGTTGTCATTCTTATCCGTGACAGCGATGCTCATGTCCGGCACAGCGGACTTGTCCTTGACAAGCTGCACGGTCACGGTGGTCTGGTCGGCGTAGTCCAGCAGGCGGCTGTTCGGCAGGCGGATGGAGATGCTGTTATCCTTGTGGAGCGCAACTGCGGCGTTTGCCACAGGATTTTTGGTGTCGGTATCGGTGACGGTCACAAGATAACCGCCTACAACGGCTTCACCCTTGCTGTCCGTGGTGCCGCTGTTGTAGATTTTCTCGATCTCTGCCGTTTCCAGCTTCTCGCCGCAGTTCTCGCACTCCTTGTGCTTGCTGCCCGCAGCGTCGGTGGTAGGCTCCTTGTCGATGATCCAGTCGCCGGGTTTATGACCGGCAGACTCGGTATAGTCGGTCTTGGTAGTGTCGCCACAGCGGGTGCAGGTGTTGGTGGTGTATCCCATCTCCGTGCAGGTGGGGGCAGTCACTTCGGACTTGTAATCGTGTCCCAGCGCATTTTTCAGCACCGCGCCGCAGCGGGTGCAGAGCTGGGGTTCCGTGCAGGTAGCAGGAGCGCCGGGGATGTGTCCATCCGCAGGGTCGGCATCCAGACGGTGGTAGCCACAGCGGGTGCAGCGGTATTCCATGACCCCCTCGCCGGTGCAGGTGGCGTTGGTAACAAGGGTTCCCTTATCCCAGCTATGACCAAGCGCGTCGGTGTAGTCTGTGACGAAGCTGCTGCCGCAGCCGTCACAGCGGTGGATGGTCTTGCCGCCGTTTTCGCAGGTAGCGGCGATGACATGGGATTCGTAATTGTGAGGCAGCGCCGCCGTGATGTCCTCAATGTGACGATCCCCACAGGCGGAGCACTCGCGGACGGTATAACCGGGGCTGGTACAGGTGGCAGCCACGGTGTAGACCTCATAGCTGTGTTCGCCCTTGGGCGTGGCGGTCTGCTTCATCTGTCCGCAGCGGGAGCACAGTTCCAGCAGCTTGCCATCCGTTTCGCAGGTGGCGTCGCGGATGACGATGCTCTGCCATGCGTGACCGAGGGAGTCCACATAGTCGCGCTTTTCGATCTTGCCGCACTCCGTGCAGAGGTAGCGGTCATAGCCGAGGCTGGTGCAGCCGGCCTTGGTGCTGTCCAGCAGAATATACTTGTGGTTTTCACCACAGCCCTTGTCGGCACAGCAATTTCCGTTGCAATTCTTGTTCTGGCAGCCACAGTTGGGGTTAGAACAGCCGCAGTCGCAGTTGCCGTTTTCATCCGTCGTATCATCACGGAGCCAGACATAGGCCACACCGTTTTCCGTCATATCCACACCGTCACAGGTGTAGGTGATCTCGTAATAGACAGTGTACTGACCCTCGTCCGTATAGTTGGGCGCGGAGGTCATGGTGCAGCTATCCGCGCTGTTGCCGTAACGGATAGAGGTGCGGACACCGGCTTCAGACAAGTCCGTAACGCTGATGGTATGGGGCTGTCCGTCTACCACGCCGTAGTAGCTGGCAACAACGGCCTTGGCAGCCGTATAGTCATAGCGGGTATAGTCGCACAGACTGCATTTCTCTACCGTAGCAAAGCGGCCGTTTGCCGGCTGGGGCAGAACTTCCGTCACCATGCTGTGGCGCTCCAGCTTGCGACTGACCGTATGATTGGTACCGTAGCAGAATGCGCAGTAGGTGCCGCCCTTGGTGGTGACAGTGTGATAGGTATCGTCCGTGTACTCGTAGGAAACGGTTTCGTCCAGTTCCTGCGTAAATGCGGCGGCACAGTCATACAGCCAGTAGACATTTTTCAGATAGCCGTACTCGCTTTTGCTCATATTTGTGTTGATGCCGCCGCAGGTTTCACAGACGGCTTTGGTGTAGTGATATCCGGTATAGGTAGCGTCCTTGCCGGGGATGCCGTCCATGGTATCACCCTTACCGACACCATCTACCATCGTGCCGTCCGAATATTTCACATTGCGGCTAAGTGCCGGCTGGCCATTGCGGGTATATTCGGGAACGCGGAACACCTCAAAAGATGTGGCTTTGCCGCACTCACCGCACTTGAAGGTCTCGCGGGTCACAACACTGTTGGCGTCCAGCTCATTGGTACGGCCGGACGCCTGCATCCAGTGCTCGGCGGGGTCGTGGTAACTGTTCTGCTGGGCGGCAAAAGCGGTGGGGATCATGCCCACGCACATGACCAGCGTCAGCAGCAGTGCCAGCGCCCTGCGGGAATAATGGTTCTTTTTCAGATTCATAGGTCCTCCTTATATTTTTTGTTTTTTATCCGCGTTGAAAACAATGTTCTTTTGACTATCGCCCCCTTTCCCGGCTGCAAAGCCGTTTTTGCAGATACTCGTTCCAATCCTTGCCGCAGCGCGGTTTCTCCACGGTAACGGCATACCCCTGTAACTGATACTTTTCCTGTAATTGCTGGGCGGCTTTCTGCCCAGGCTCGTCCGCGTCCAGACACAGCGCAATACGGCGGATCTCCGGATGCGCCTGCAAATAGGTCTGCAGTGCGCCGTCATAGAGTCCGCACAGAGCAAGGGCGTTGGTTGTGTCTCTGTGGAGCGTGAGGTAACTCATCAGGTCAATGGGCGCCTCAAAGACAAGCACCAGATCTGAGCGCGGATCGTGCGGGAGGGAGAAGCCTGTGTTTTTGTCGCTGCCGGTTGCGTCTCCCTTGAAGCCGGGGCTGTCCAGATCATAGGTACCACGCAGCCCCGCGTACTTTGCCTGTCCGGATTCATCCCTGCCGACGAAGACGCAGTTATGATGTACCGCATCCTCATACAGCAGGCCGCTGTTCATAAACTGCCGGATCACCTGTGCGGCGATGCCGCGCTTACGGAGATAGGCGAAAACCCTTCTGTCATCCGCGTTGCGGAGCGGCAGGGAAAACTCCTGTTTCGGGCTGATCGGCTTTGGCTGCGGAATGGGCGCGTCTCTGGCTTTCCCATGGAAGGTCAGAAGGTACTCCACCGCTTCCGGAAAGGATTTTCCGCAAAACTGCTGGAGGAAGGTAATGGCATCCCCGCCGGTATTCTGGGAATACCGGAACCAGGTACGCCGATCCTTGATCCGCAGGCTGTCCATCTCCGTGGTAGTATGGAAGCGTCCCACGCGCTTCACCTGATAGCCGAGGTGGGAGAGCAGATCCGGCAGGTCCGTTTCTCTGGCGATCTGCATTTCTGTGTCTGTGAAGCGATTTCTGATCTCGCTTGCCATAATGTGTGCCTCCTTTCTGATGAAACGCAAAACGCCACCCAGGGCATCCGATATATTCGGATGCCCTGGGTGGCGTTTCCCTAAATCGTGTTCTTTTGTTTGGGCTTTAACGCGGGCCTAAACGGCGTTATCTTCATGGGGGGTGTCCGTGCCCGCTGGAGCGGTCACGTCGGCCACACGGGGCGCGACAGAGGCCTCAGTGGGGGCGTTCTGCTCTGCGGTGTTCTCAGCGTCCGCTTCGTCCAGCGCCTGCGTGATCAGGTTCAGCACGAAGTCTCGCTGGGTGAGCTTTTTGCCGGTTCGGAGCGTCTCGCGCTCCAGATGACGCTTGATGCGCTGGAAGAGTTCTTCGGGGATTTGGAATGCCATCGTTCTGCCTTTTTCAGTCATAGTGATGCCGCCTTTCTGATTTTCCATCATGTTGTAATAGTCTTGGATGAGGTTGGCGATGTACTCGCTGGTGGTCTGGCCCAGCCGTTCCCGTTCTTCGCTGACCCGCTCATGCAGGTCGATGGGGATCTGAGCACACAAGTTTTTAGTGGTTGCCATTCTCGGATACCTCCTCGTTTTTTGTAACGCAAGCATACCCGAAAGGTCCAGTAAAAGCTATTACCAACACCACCAAGGAATGATAGACAAACGAAGCGAAAGCAACATAAGCACCTATGAGTCGAAAAAGGCCGCCGTCCGCTCCCACATAGGGAGCCGAACGGCGGCCTGCCTTCTTATTCTTTATTCTTTTTTAAGCCTCAGTGTTCGAACCACACCAGACCACAAATCTGGCAGGGCGCATCTTCAAAATGTCGCCTCTCGCTGGGCAAAACTGAGATTTTGAAAAATCGAGTTTTTGCAACTTTTTCATTCTAAAAGTGGCGCATTATATGCGAAAACGCCGCACTTTCGTGCGGCGTTTTCTGTGCTGCATCTTTCATCAACACATTTTGGTCCGAGTGACTGGATTCGAACCAGCGGCCTCTTGAACCCCATTCAAGCGCGATACCAAACTTCGCCACACCCGGATAGCCAGCTAAGATAGAATAGCATATCCGGATTGACTTTTCAAGTCTCAATTTCGATTTTTTTCGAAAAACTTATTCTTCACACTGCGCATGTCCGCAGCTGTCACAGTGACCCGGGCACTCCCGCAGTTCATCTCCATAGGCAATGCCGTTTTTATCGTAATAGTCCCGCACCGCTGCGCGAACCGCCTCTTCCGCTAAAACGGAGCAGTGCAGCTTCTGGGGCGGCAGCCCATCCAACGCCTCCACAACAGCGTGATTGGAAAGCTCCAGCGCCTCGCTGACGGGCTTGCCTTTGATGAGCTCCGTCGCCATGGAGCTGGTGGCAATGGCGCTGCCGCAGCCAAAGGTGTTGAACTTCACATCCGTGATGACCTGGGTCTCCGGGTCCACCTTGATATACATGCGCATGATATCCCCGCATTTGGCGTTGCCCACCTCGCCGATTCCGTCGGCGTCCTCCATCTTGCCCACATTCCGTGGATTCTGGAAGTGATCCATCACCTTTTCACTATATAACATGCGTACGCTCTCCTTTCTCAAGTTCATCCCAAACCGGAGACATCTCCCTCAGGTAGGAGACGATCCCCGGCAGCACATCGATGATATAGTCCACTTCCTCTTCCGTATTGTATTCGCTCAGCGAGAGGCGGAGTGAACCGTGGGCCACCTCGTGGGGCAGCCCCAACGCCAGCAGCACGTGGCTCGGGTCCAATGATCCGGAGGTGCAGGCGGAGCCGGAGGATGCCGCGATGCCCTTAGCGTCCAATAGCAGCAGCAAAGACTCCCCCTCGATACCCTCAAAGCACAGATTCACGTTGCCCGGCAGTCTGCGCGTTAGGTCGCCGTTGACCACGCTGTGGGGAATCCGGCTCAGCTCTCGGATCAGCTTATCCCGCAGGTCGGTCAGCTTTTTTGCGTTCTCTTCCATATTGGCGCAGGCCTCATCAAAGGCGGCAGCAGCGCCGCAGATCCCGGGCACATTCTCCGTGCCGGCCCGTTTTCCCCGCTCCTGGGCGCCGCCCTGGATCAGGGCGGTCAAGGGGATCCCCCGTCTGACATAGAGCACGCCCACGCCCTTGGGCCCGTGGAACTTGTGGGCCGAGAGGCTCATCAGGTCAATGTGCATGGCCTCCACATCGATGCCCAGGTGCCCCGCCGCCTGAACCGCGTCCGTGTGGAACAGGACACTGCGGCTGCGGCAGAGCCGGCCGATCGCCTCGATGGGCTGGATGGTGCCGATTTCGTTGTTTGCAAACATCACGCTCACAAGGCAGGTGTCCGGCCGGATGGCCTGTTCCACCTGCTCCGGATCGATCACGCCGGAGGTTGGAATATCTATCAGCGTCACTTCAAAGCCCTGCCGCTCCAGTTTATTCAAGGTATGGAGCACCGCGTGGTGCTCAAATTTGGTGGAGACGATGTGACGCTTCCCCTTCTTCTCTCCCAGGGCCGCCGCCGAGCAGATGGCCTGGTTGTCCGACTCGCTGCCGCTGCCGGTAAAGGTGATCTCCTTTGGGTCGGCATGGAGCCGTGCGGCAAAAACCGCCCGGGCCTCTTCTAATTTCTCCGCCGCCCGCTGGCCCCAGCCGTGAAGGCTGGAGGGGTTGCCGTAGTCCTCCCTCAGGCAGGGGAGCATGGCGCCTAAGGCAGCTTCACTCACAGCGGTGGTGGCCGCGTTGTCCGCATAAACCTTCATCAATTTAATGCCTCCTTCCATTTCCTCTATTTCCTATTTGATAACTATGTTATAGTTGTATCACGCCCCTCCCTTTTTGTCAATAGCAAACAAAGCGCTTTTCCAGCCGCGAAAAAAGGCCGCCTCATTACTGAGGCGGCCTTTTGCAAGCGTAAGCCGCCTTTGAGAGGGCGGCTATTTATCTTTGAGAAAACATCCTGCGGCAATGAGGCCAAATCCCAGCACACCGCCCAAAATGGCGAAGAAATTGTTTGTACTGAGCGCAATCCCCAGAAGAATGACTCCAATCCCAAGCAGTTCCAGCCGTAGGCTCCTCATATACCGCTCCTTTCCGCTTCCGCACCATCAAGTGATCCGCCGCGCTTTTTCTGTTCCTCGCTCTCCACCAGATCAGCCAGCGTGTAGCGGTCAATGTAGTCGTTGACGGTTCGGTAGAGCCCCGTCCAAAAGTCCAGCGTGCCGCATTGACTGCAGCGGCTGCACTGGTTTTCCGCATCCTCCAGACAGGATACCGGCGCCAGGTTTCCTTCCGTCAGGCGGAGGATCTCCCCCACGGTGTACTCCTCCGGCCGGCGGGAAAGCCGATACCCGCCCTGGGGGCCTCGGCTGCTGCGCAAAAAGCCAGCCTTGCTCAAAAGCCCCACGATCTGCTCCAGGTATTTGACGGAGATTTCCTGCCTCCGGGCCACGTCCTTCAGCGCCACCAACTCCCCATTGGAATGCACGGCAATGTCCATCATCAATCGCAGGGCGTAGCGCCCTTTGGTGGAAATCTTCATAGTATCCCTCCTTGGTTCCCCTATTATGACATAGGAATTCCGGGATTTCAATCCCCCGTCAGAGGAACGCAGGCAATCAGCTCAAACCGGCCGTTGCGCACCAGCGTATCCAGGGTGCCGCCCCGGCGCTCCGCGATCTCCCGCATGCCGGTGATGCCGAATCCGTGGACGCTCTTGTCCGACTTGGTGGTCTCAAAACAGCCCTTGCGCTCCTTCAGTGTCCCGCCCACCGGGTTTTCCACCCGCAGCATCAGCATTCCCTTGTCCGCCCGGGCCCGGACGGTGATCCGCTTGTCCTCCGCCTTTCTAACCGCTTCGATGGCATTGTCCAGCGCGTTGCCCAGGAGGGCGCACAGCTCCGGGTCCGGAATGGAGAGGGCTTCCGGCAGGGAAACGGAGAAGTCCGCCTCCATTCCCTCGCTCTCCATGACCGCCCGTTTGCTGGAGAGCACCACGTTTGCGGTTTCATTGGCGCAGATGCGCCGGGATCCCTGGAGCGCCGGGGACTGGGCCATCTGATCCAAATAGCCCCGAACCTTCTCATAGTCCCCCTGGTCCATCAGGCCCTGCACCACCGTCAGATGGTTGCGCAGATCGTGGCGCAGGATGCGCACCTGGGCCTGCTCCTGGCGGACACCCTGGTAATAGATCTCCCGCAAATTGGCCAGCTGGTGCTCCTGCTCCAGCCGCTCCTGGCGGGAGAACACCGTCAGCGCGTACAGCAGGGCCAGCGCGGAGAGGAAGACAAAGGGAAGCACCGTGTAAGCCAGGGGCTTGGTCAGTTCGTCGTAGTCAAAGGACAGCGTCCAGCGCCAGCGCATATTCCAGATGGAATAGGAGAGCGTGCCGAACAGGGGCGCAAGGCACAGCGCCCCCACCGTGCCCCAGAGCCTCTGGGGCAGCTGGATGGCGCCGCCAGCAGGAATCAGGCGGCGTATCAGCAGCCACAACGCCAGATAAACCGCCGCCTTAAGGAAAATACCGACCGCGTCGTCCCCCTTAAACGCCATGCCCCAGTACCACAGGGTATCCACCATCATATTGACCGGTATCACCAGGATGTAAAAGAGCAGCGCCGCCACCAACCGGGAAAGCCGTGTTCCCTCATAGCAGCAGCAGATCACTGCCAGAAAGAAGGGCAGCAGATACAGGGGGTTTTCATCGCCGACCCAGCTGGGCATTTCGATCACAACAAAAAAGAGCGCATAGGGCGCAATGCGCTGCAGCGGCTTCCGGCCCTGGGGCAAAACACGGGAGACGGCCCGCTCCATGCAGGCGCTCCCCGCCGCCATGCAGGCCAGTACCACGAGGCCCTTTAAAACCGCAATCCATGTCATCGTCTCTCTCCTCACTCAAGCAGGCAGCGGGTCAGAGCCGCCAGCGCCGCGCTTTGGCAGGAGCGGCTGATGGGCAGCGCCCTGCCCTCCACCATCACCTCGCCGCTCTCCACCCGCTCCACCGCCGCGGCGCGGACCAGATAGCGCTGGTGGATTCGGATAAACCCCTCCCCCACTTCCCGCTCCACATCGTCCAACTTGGCATAAAAGGTGTAGGACTTATCCCGGGTCACGCAGGTGACCTGGCGGCGGTCGGAGCAGAAATAGAGGATTTTGCTTTTGGGCAGGCGGTAGGTCACCTCACCGCTGCGGCAGAGATAGGTCCGTCCGGCCCCCAGGTGCAGCGCCGCCTGGGCCCGGGTGAGCACATCGGCCAGCTGCTCCCGTTTGGGCGGCTTGACCAGATAGCCCAAGGCGCCCACGGAGTACCCGTCAAATACGTAATCGGTGTACCCGGTGACAAAGACGATCTGGAGCCCCTCGTCCGCGCTCCGCAGCCGCCGGGCCGTCTCCATCCCGCTCAGCTCACCCATCTCCATATCAAGGAAAACGAGGTCCAACTCCCCGGCATGGTTGGAAAGCCAGCCCAGCAGCCCCTCCCCGGAGGAGAATTCAAACATCTGGCAGGCGATTCCCTGGGGCTCCAGGATGCGCTCCAGCGCCGCGGCAAGGGCTGCCCGGGCGTCATAGAGATCGTCACAAATTCCAATGCGAAGCATACGCTCACCTCTTTTTCATCCAAGGGTACGGGGATATGATACCACATCTTTTCTCCCCGGCCAAACCAAAGTTGACGCCAAAGGCGCCGTTTTTTACATCCCGGGCCATCGGGCTGCAAAACTTTACATCCCAGCCGCCGGATATGACGGCTCCTTCCCCGCCTTCATCAAAGCAGCGCTACACTGAAGCCAGATAAGGAGGATTCAACCCATGTTAGAAACCAAGCTGAACACCAATCTGGACACCAACCTGCTGAAGCTGATCGCCATCACCTCCATGCTGGTGGACCACGTGGGCGGCGCTCTGTATCCGGATGCCGTGTGGATGCGCTGTGTGGGACGGCTGGCCTTTCCCATCTTTTGCTACTGCATGACGGTGGGACTCCTTTACACCCACGACATCAGACGCTACCTTCTCCGGCTGGGACTTTTTGCCCTCATCAGCCAGCCCTTCTATGTGCTGGCCTTCCACCCCCACGACTTCTGGGCCCAGTTCACCAACTGGAACATCTTCTTTACGCTGTTTCTCAGCCTTCTCGCCATGTACGGCTTCCAGTCCCACCGGTGGTGGCTCTTTGCCCTGGCGCTGTTTGCCCTGTGCTGGTGGAACTTTGACTACTCGGGCAATGGCGTGATCCTGATGCTGATCTTTTACCTCTGCCGCCGCAGCCCCAAATGGATGGGCATCCTCTACACCCTCTTTTACCTGCCCATCCTCTTTTCCACCGTGGACCCTCTGGACCCAATGGCCCTGTCGGTGGGCGGCTTCCTGCTGAATGCCCAGATTTTCGCGCTGCTGGCGCTGCCGCTGCTGCTGATTCCCATGCAGGTGCCCATTAAGCTCCCCAAGTGGTTCTTCTATGCATTTTACCCCGCCCATCTCGCGGCCATTGCCGCGCTGCAATTTCTGATCTGACGGAAAGGAACGATTGACATGTTGACTGTCGAAAATCTGCACAAAAGCTACCAGGTGGGAAAGACCACCTACGAGGTCCTGAAAGGAGTCTCTCTCTCCGTGGGAAAGGGGGAGTTTGTCGCGGTGATGGGGCCCTCCGGCTCCGGAAAGACCACGCTGCTCAACTGCATCTCCTGTTATATCCCTGTGGACTCCGGCAGCATCCGCCTCGGAGACACAGAGCTTTCCCAGTTGAGCGAAAATGAGCTGGCAGCCCTGCGCAACCAAAAGCTTGGCTTTGTCTTTCAAGACTTCCTCCTCCTGGACGGACTCAGCGTCCGGGACAACATCCTGCTGCCCCGCATCATCGCCGGCCGCTCCTACCAGTCCATGGAGGAGTCCGCGGACCGGCTGTGCGGTGTGTTCGGCATCTCCCACATCCGCGGCAAATACCCCGCGGAGATCTCCGGCGGGGAAAAACAGCGCACCGCCATCGCCCGGGCCCTCATCAACGACCCGCTGCTGATCCTGGCCGATGAGCCCACCGGAAACCTGGACTCCAAGTCCTCCCGGGCGGTAATCGACACCTTCCGCCAGGCGCGCAGCGCCTTGGACGCCACTATCTTCATGGTGACCCACGACTCCTTTGCCGCCTCCTTCTGCGACCGGGTGATCATTTTGCGTGACGGCGTGGTCTGGCGCACGCTGGAGCGGGGGGAAAAGCAGCGGGGCGAGTTTCAGGATGAGCTCCTGGATGGTATCCGGGAGATGGGCAAGGAGTGACCCCCTCCGCACGGGAATCGTTCCACTACAACCTGAAAGGAAGAACTCCACTATGAAACACTTCTCTGAAGTCTATGCGGCACTGCGCCGCCGCAACCGCAAGCAGTACTCGCTGCTTGCCGGATGCAGTTTCTTCTCCGTTTTGCTCATCACCGCCTATGTGTCCATGATGCGCTCGCCCACCGTCCTCTCCGTCCTGCCGGAGGGCGGCGATTCCCGCAAGCAGGTGATGATGATTTTCGTCCTGGCCGTTGTGGGCTGCGGCGTGTTCACCACCTACGCCTCCGGTCTCTTCTTCCGCAACAAGTCCCGGGAGACCGGCATCTTCCTGGCCTTAGGCGCCACGCGCCGTCAACTGAAGTCCGAGATGACCCGGGAGCTTGCAATTTTATCCCTTGGCTCCTGCGCCGCCGGCGCCCTTTTGGGCGCGCCCCTGGCCTGGCTCTTGTGGCAGGGGTTCCGGCTCGGCGTGGTGGATACCGCCGAGATGTCCCTCTCCTTTGACCCCCAGGCCTATCTTTTTGCCCTGGCTTTCTCCGCCTTTGTCATCCTCATGCTGTTCTTCTTAGGCGGCCGGTCCATCCGCCGCACCAACATCATCGACATCGTCCAGGAGTCCCACAAATCCGAGCCCATCCGGGATGTACCCCGCTGGTACGGGCCCGTGGGCATCGTCCTTGTGGCCGCCGGCGCCTTTTTCGGCTACAGCATGCCCTCCTTCTTCGTCTTTGTGATGCACTGGTATCCGCCGGAGGGCCTCAGCGCCATCTTCTACCTGCCCGCCCTCATCGGCCTCTACATGATCCTGCTCCACACAGTGGTCAACGGCTGGCGGCGGAAGGGGAGCCGCTATAAAGACCTGATCTCCACCAGCATGATGAAGTTCCAGGGCCGCCAGACCGTGCGGAACATGCTGGTGATGACGCTGCTCATCGCAGGGGCCTATTTCGGCGCCTTTTACACCCCCATGTTAGGCACCGGAGCCATGATGACCTACGACGCCCGCCCGGTGGACTACGCCTATCACTTCCGCTCGGACCAGGATATCCCCATGGAGGACGAGGTCCGCTCCATGGCCCAAGAATACGGTGTCACCCTCACCTCATGGGCCCAAGCCGGCGGCGCACGGTTAGGTGTGGACGGCTGGGAGCACGTGGAGCAGGAAGGGCCTCTTGGCACCACCTGGGAAAAGGAGTACCGGGAGCTGAACAGCAGCGACATCTTCCTCTCCGAATCCGCCTATGCGGCCCTCACCGGCGAGGCGGTCGATGTCCTGCCCGGCACGGTGGCCGGCGTCTTTGATGCCACCGGCGACGGCCAGGGCGTGTTCGGCGGCGACGCCACCCAAATCACCAACACCGTCACCGGACAGAAACTGGCTGTCACGCCCACGGAGGGCCTGCGCAGCGACATGCTCTTCGGCCGCTATGTCATGGATGACGGCGACTACGCATCCATCACCGCCGGCCTTCCCCGGGACTGGCTGGAGACACTGGTATTCTTCAATGTGGAACACTGCGCCGACACCTATGACTTTGCCAAAGCGCTGTTCTACGAGATCGTGGACCGCTCCGGCCCCGAGGTGGAGCAGTACGACGCCTACGATCCCGTCCGCAGGCAGATGAGCGAGGAAGCGGGCGAGCCCTATTCCTTCGACCGGGACAATCTGGCGGCACACGGCTTTGAACGCATCGACTATGCCCAGCGGGATAGCTCCGCCTTCCGCCTGTACTGGCAGTACATGCCCCAGTTCCGGGTCCTGGACAAGGCGGATTTCGTTAAGACCACAGCCGTCTTTTTGATGCTCTTCATCTTCATCGCCATTGTGTGCTTTGCGGCCGTGATCGTCATCGCCTTCACCCGGTGCATGACCATAGCCCTGACCAACGCCAGGGTCTATGACGACCTGCGCCACCTGGGCGCGCCCAACAACTACCTCTTCCACTCCGTACGGGGCCAGATCAAGCGGGTGTTCCTGGTGCCTATTCTGGCGGGGACCGGGCTGATCTACGCTTTTTACGCGATGATCCTGTACTTCAACGACAACCGCCTCACCGTCAACGAACTGGCGGGCATGGGCAGCTGCCTCACCGTCATCGCGGCGGTCTCCCTCCTTTTGTACCTGGTCTACCGCCTGACGCTGCGCCGGGTCTGCGCCAAGCTGAATATCCTGAGCCCCAGGTAGCGCCGGGGCAGTGGGGCGCATATGATGAAAAGGAGCTCCTGAAAGGTGGTTTTCAACAATGGATTCTACCCTGTATGACTGCGGCGGATGCTGCTACTGCTGCCCCCGCCCCCTGCGCCCCTTCAACACCGCCTACGCGCAGTTCGGCGCGAGCGGCACCGGCCCCTCCCGCAGCAACGTGTCTTATCTTTTGCTCTCCGAATCCGGTGGGCTGGTGCGTGCCATTGCGCCCGACCTTCTGACCTTAGAGAGAGGATATATTTACCAAGTCAGCTATACCTTCCTGGCTACGCCCGAGGAGGGCCAATATTACCAGATTCTCCCCTTCATCAACGGCCAGGCCCGGCTGCTCTACAGCACCGTGGCCTCCGCCTGCGGCGGCCGCAATGCCTCGGCATCCGGCACCTTCTTAGTGACAGAGACCGCCGAAGGCCCTGCCGAGCTCACCCTCCAACTGACCTACGGTCCGGGCACCAACAACATCGACCTGACCGGCGTGGTGGTGGTTGTCCCCGTCGCCTCCGCCTGAGCAGCTGATCGGATATTCCCAAAAAGGGAGGCTGATTGCATCAGCCTCCCTTTTCCTGTTCATTTTCCCCTATCCCTGGAAATCCCGGCGGCGGTATGATACAATTCCAAACATCACTTCAATTCATCCGCAGGAGTTTCCTATGAATATCATCATCGCCCCGGCCAAAAAAATGAATACGGATACAGACAGCATGGAGATCCGGAGCCTTCCCCTGTTCTTGGAACGGGCGGAGTATCTCTTGGGGCTTCTCCGCACGATGTCCTATGGGCAGCTCAAAACCCTTTGGGGCTGCAACGAGAAGATCGCCGCCCTCAATTATGACCGGCTTCAGGCCATGGACCTGCGCCGCCGTCTCACTCCCGCCATTTTGGCCTATGAGGGCATCCAATACCGGTATATGGCCCCCGGCGTCTTTACGGACGACCAGTTTCAGTACATCGGCTCGCACCTGCGTATCCTGTCCGGCTTCTACGGGCTGCTGCGGCCTTTTGACGGCGTCGTGCCCTACCGCCTGGAGATGTGCGCAAAGCTCTCCGGCCCAGGCTTTTCCTCCCTTTACGAATTCTGGGGGAGCGCTCTCGCCGACGCCCTCGGCTCTGAGACGGACACCCTTGTCAACCTGGCCTCCCGGGAGTATGGAAAAGCCGTCTGCGGCTGTTTTCCCGGCCGCGTAATCACCTGTGCATTCGGCGAATGGGCCGGCGGCAAAGTGGTGGAAAAGGGCATCCCATGCAAGATGGCCCGGGGAGAGATGGTTCGCTTCATGGCGGAGAACCACATCCTATTTCCCGAGCAGCTCAAAGACTTCCGCCGCCTGCAATACGCCTTCTCCCCGGAGCTGTCCACCGACAGCTGCTACGTCTTCCTGAAAGGGGCGGCGCGGCCCTGACCGACGCTCCCTTTCAGGCCGCCTGAACGCAGTCACTCAGATGAGAATCCCCTCGCAGTGATCCACCTCGTGCTGTATGATTTGAGCGGTCCAGCCCGTGAAGGTCTTCCGCCTGGTCTGGAACCGTTCGTTTTGATACTGCACCTTGATGGATTTCCAGCGCCTAACTTTCCGCAGCCCATCCAGGGACAAACAGCCCTCCTCCGCCTCGTAGGGGCCCGAGGTCCGGATGATCTCCGGATTGAACATCAGAAGGTACCGTCCTTCGCAGTCAAAGGCAATGATCCGCTTGTTCACGCCGATCATGTTGGCCGCCATGCCCACACAGCTGTCCCGGTGGGCCGCCAATGTCTCCAGAAGGTCCTGAGCTGCCGCAAGGTCCTCTGAACCGGCGATCTCCGCCCTTTGGGAGAGGAACGCCTCATCCTTCACGATTTCCCGTACCACTGTTTTCCTCCCATTTTCATAAAATCGCCCTTAGGACCGCCCGGAGAAGCAGCAGCCAGACCGCCGCAACCGGCAGGGCAAAATACCACTTTTTCGGTGCCCCGCCTTCCCACATTCCACTGGCCTCCTCCCGGCACCGGGCAAACGTCTCCGCCGGGATGAGATGGATGGTCAGCGCCACCAGCGCGGGCAGTACAATAAGATCGTCCAGATAGCCCAGCACAGGAATAAAGTCCGGAATCAGATCGATGGGAGACAGGGCGTACGCCACGCTCAGCCCTGCCGCAATCCGGGCAATGGCCGGCGACTCTTTGCTTTTCAGGGCAAGGTATACCGCGGGAATGTCCCTTCTGAGCCCTGCGGCCCGCTTTTTCAGCGTCATAGGTGGGCTTCCTCCCAGGATCGCAGAAAAGAGAGCTGCTCCGGAGTGTGAAACCAGTGCTCGCCGTCCTCCATCACAGAAAACCCGCAGCCAAAACGGCGGACAAACTCCTCCACTGTCGCCCGTCCGGTCAGGTGGTCCTGTCCGGCGTACAGGATCGCGGTGGGCGTATCCCACCGCTGAACCGAATGGGCTATGGCATACTGGAGATACGCAAAGGAGAGCGTCTCACCAAACCCGGTGTCGATCTCTCCAGCTGCCTTCAGCTGCTCCTCACTGACTCCGGCCCAGCCCATCATGTCCCGGATCAGCCGCTCCATATCCAGCACCGGAGAGACCAAAAGGGCCTGTTTCAGCTGCGAGGAGCCAAAGGCCAGCAGGGAAAACCAGGCCCCCAGGCTGGTGGCGCGCAGGGAAATAGTCTCCCACCGCTGCCGGGCCCAAGCCAAAAGCGCCCGGAGCTCCGGCACGGTGTCCCACGGGGCAAAGGACTCCGCCGACTCTTTCCGCCCCCCGTGCTTCGGAAGGTCCATGGCCAATACCTGGGCGCCTTTGGGACAGGCGAGCCGGGCAAACGCGGCCCCCTCCTCCTTACAGCCGCATTTCCCATGGACATACAGCCAAACCTCCGGAGACGGTGCTCCATATAAAATAGCGGGCACCGCGCCAAAGGGCAGTTTCAATGTGGTTTCCTGCATCCTTTTTTATCCTCAGCGTTTTCTCCAGCCGCTCTGCGGCCGGGATTTTACCGTATATAGCGCGCAGCGGTCCGAAGCCGTCCATGCGGAGGAACGGATAGGCCGGCAGCCACGCTACCGCTCCAGCCGCTCCAAAATCTCGTCCGCCAGATCCTCCAGTTCCTCGTGGCGATCGCCCCAGTTCTCATAGGATTCGCTCTCCATATCCTCCGGTTCTTCCCGATCCAGCTGTTTGATCTGTTCCTGGACCGCCTCCAGATAATCGGCAAGCTGTTCCCGGCTCATGGCGTCCAGGTCCGGTTCTTCCGCAAATTCGCTGAATGAAATGATATCGGCCATACTCCGCTTCCCCCTGACTCAAAATTTAAATCGATTGTACCAGATTCCGCCGCTTTTGCAACAGTTCCCGCCTGGGCCTTGTCGCAGAATCCTTTAGTTCCCAAAAAGGAGAGTTTTTGAAAGCAGCCCGTTTCGTTCTGCTTGTCCCGTGGCTCCGGGACTGGCCCTATGGGGTCGAGTCTTCCTGCGATCCGCGCGTGCTGAAGCAGCCATGCGGCTTCAGCGTTTGCTCTGCGAAAATGCAAAGGCCTCGGAAATCCAGCCCATCAGCTCCTTGTCGATCTGCTCCTCCCCCGTCACAAGGACATGGTGGGTCCACCGGTTGGGGTATGGCTCCACAGCCACGGCAATCCGGGATGATTCCAGCCGGTGGGAGAGGCCGAAAGTCACAAGCAGGGCGTGAACGCCCTTTTCCTTCCGCCTCGGAAGCGACGCGGCGGCAAAAAGATGGCGGCCGTAGAAGCTGATCTGGCTCTTTTGCACCCTCACTTCCGCATCCGGAAACCCATCGCACATGTGCTGAAAAAAGGCTTCATACAGCTCCAGCTCCTCAGGCTTTCCTGCAAAGAACAGCAAGCAATCCGTTTCGTAGTGTTCCGGCATCTTCATAAAGGCCCTCCTCCCCTGTTTTCCCCATGATACCATGCACCCGGTTAATTGAAAAGCAGTCAAATATGGTGTAACTTTGACGGAAAGAGCGGAAGAGCGAGTACACTACCGGCGAAACAGGTATGCGCACCATCAACCTGCCCCGGAGCATGGCCGAATCCTGCGGCGGCGCAAGGCGGATGCCATCGGTCGGCGGATCTTCCCCGACCCGGTGCCCATCGATCCCAGCGCGGCCTGCCACCACATGAACACGCTGCTCCAGCGGGCGGGCCTGCCCAATATCCGCATCCACGATCTGCGGCACACCTTCGCTATCCACGCCCTCACCAGCGGCGTGGGCGCCAAGACGCTCTCCGGCATGCCGGGCCACCACAGCGCGTGATTTACGCTGGACACTTATACCCATGTCACCAACGATCTGAAAAAGGGCGCGGTGGAAAAATCAGCTGCTTCATAGAGTCGGCAATGGCACAGAGCCTCCCGACCCAGCGGTGAGGCGCTCTTCTCCTTTTCCATCCGAGACTTTTTCATTTTTCAGAAATATAATTCACGATTGTTTCGACCGTTTTATCAATACCAACAGAAGAATCCAGGACAAGCTGATAGTTCTTTCCATCACCCCAGCGCTTGCCGGAAATATGGCGATAGTAGGCACCTCTGGCTTTGTCCGAACGGAGGATATTCTGCCTGGCTTCCTTGGGCGTGTCACCGTAAATTTCCATGACACGCCTGATACGATAGTTCTTCGGTGCATGGATAAATACACGAACCACATTGTCTTGATCCCGAAGCACATAGCCTGCGGCTCTGCCAACGATCACACAGCTGCCATTATCCGCAATTCTGCGAATGATTTTCTCTTGTGCGCGGATCGCATGACGAACAGCACCGGTGCTTAAGTACAGATCACGAAGTACATCAGGTGAATTCTTGTGAATATCAGAAATAAACTCCGCATCCAGTCCGCTTTCGTGGGCAGCCAATGCGATCATCTCTTTGTAATAGAACGGGATGCCCAGCCGCTGCGCCACCAACTTGCCAATCTGCTTGCCAGAGGAGCCGTGCTGCCTTGCTATGGTGATAATAACGCCCGGTTTGGATGGCTGCAGAGCTGGAGCGGCACCAGAAACAGGAAGCTCAGGCCTTCTATGTTTAACATAGTCCGCCTCCAGAAACTGACGATAGAATACGATACCCGCAATACTTGTGATGATCTCCGTTACCGGAAAAGTCATCCAGAACCATGTAAGGCCAAAGCGGGAAAATACATATCCCAACGGTACAAACAGTACCACTGTGCGGATGACGGTCAAAGCTGTGCTTTTCAAGCTATAGCCCACAGCTTGGAAAAATACAGGGAACGTCAGAGATGTGACCAGCGGCAGGAAACTGATACCCACGAAGCGGAAACCGATGCACCCAATCTCGATCACAAGAGGGTCTGCAGTGAATACACGGAGCATCGGTCCGGGAATGGAGACAAAGCACAGCGTTCCCACGACCATCATGGCAAGACCAAAGCCAATCGCAGTCATCAACGTTTTTTTGCAGCGGTCAATGTTTCTGGCGGCATAGTTAAAGCTGATGATCGGTACGATACAGGTCTGCATGGCATTCAGCGGAATAAAGAAGAACGTCTGCCACTTATAGTAAAGCCCCAGTGCAGTAACAGCCTGATCGCAGAAGCCCGCCAGAATCAGATTCAAGCCAAGGATGTAAAAGGTATACGCAGACTGCATGAGAATGCTGGGCGTTCCCAAGCGGAAGATCCTTGCAATGTATAAGGGATAGACCTCTTTTGCGGGAGAAGGACGATAACCCTTCTTCATAACGATCAGAGCGGCAACGATCTGTCCTGCAACGGTGGCGATAGCAGCGCCTGCAATGCCCATGCGGGGCAGTCCAAACATACCAAAAATCAGCAGGGGATCTAAAAGAATATTCGTCACCGCGCCGACAATCTGCGCAATCATAGGCGTTTTCATATCGCCGTTGGCCTGTAAAACCTTTGTCCAGATGCTTTCCAAAAACAACCCAAAGCTGAATACGCAGACGATCCTTCCGTAAGTGATCACATCCTGAACAACCGGCTCGGATTCGGTGGACATCCTGGCGTAGGTCGGCATAATGGCCCAACAGATTAATGCGAAGATGAACCAGAGCACAACAGCAAGGGGTGTGCCCACACCGGCATATTCGTTGGCTTCCTTTTGACGCCCTTCTCCAAGCTTGGCGGCAATGACCGTGTTGATGCCCACACCTGTACCCACAGCAAGGGCGATCATCAAAAGCTGAAGGGGATATACGATGGACAGCGCTGTTAAACCGTTATCGGAAAATCTTCCGATGAACAGGCTGTCAATAATGTTATACAGCGCCTGAATGAGCTGTGCCAGCATAACAGGCGGCGCCAATTTCAGAAGTATTTTGCTGATTTTTTCTTTTCCGTAAAATTCTATGGCATCCATATTCTATTCCTTCTTTACTTCCATAACGGTATATAATGCCTTGTCATATTCCGACAAAAGCTGTATCAGCATAGCCATTTTTTCGCTGCCAAGCCGTTCCAATGCACCGGATTCCAATATGTCCAGTGAATCGAGTAATGGAGCTGCATAAGTTTCTCCCTTATCGGAAAGCACAAATGCCTTTTCCCGGCCAACAGAGTGTTCGCTGCTATATACCAGCAAACCATTTTTCCGCATTCCGCTTATGACATTGTTCATCGTCTGACGTGGGAGCAGATAACTATCACAGATATGTTTTTGTGTGCAAAATCCAAACTCACGGATGGTATAGATCACGAGCATCTCATGATAGCTGATTCCGTGATTGGCAGACCATGCGGAATATAAACCGCGGCACTTGATGATCGCCCGGTTAATATCATTGAATAGATTCTGCGACTCTATTTTCATATCGTGCCCCCTTCAAAATCCCAGACGGGATTATACTGCATGCTCTCTGTTTTTTCAATACACTTCACTGAAATTACAAACAAAAAACAGTCACTTCGGCTTTAATGCCGCAACGACCGTTTTTATACCGCAAAGGCACACATTTCAATGTATTTGCATCCAACGGATGTGATAATATCTACCGATTGTCCAGTTAGGGATGGTTAGGGATTATGCAGTTTTGGCGGCATGATTTTGTCTGCCGCCGTGTTGCTTTTTTCTGGCGTTTGGCCGTTTGACCACATTTGCTATGTGGAGAACTTCACCATAGACATCACCGCCGATCAGGTATCAAAGCGGTGAAAATGTGTGAGAACACGGTGCGCAAGTACGTGCTTAGTCTGGAGGAGAAAGGGCTCATCTGCACCGAGGCGACTATGATCACCACGAAGGATGGCCGGGCGCGCAACGGAAGTCTGCGCTACACCATCCGGCCCATTCAGGGAGCGATGGACTCATCGTCGATCATGATCCCATGACCGTCGCAAAGCGCACTCGAGACACCGTTCTCTACATCCAAAGTGAATGGAGCAAGAGCCACGCCGAACCCATCGATCCAGGCCAACTCCATCTGTTCCTCTGCGATGAGCGCAGCGGCAAACTGACAGAGGATCAGAAGGTCTTCGTCCGTTCGCTCCGTGACGAGATGCGCAGTGTCTACGGCGCGGTGGTGTGCCGCCTGATGCTGTGCGAGGAAATGCTGCGCCGAAACATGGTGGCGGATGCCGATGCCTACCGCAGTGTATTTTATCCGGAAGGAAACAACGCACTGTGGCAGCTTCACAGGGCGGGATGACCGCCGATTTGCCGCTGTCGAAAAAGAAAGGATCGGCGCCGTTAGCGGCTCGGTCCACCCCACAAATGCCCGCAGTGCGGGCATTTTCAAGGGTTTTTGACCGGGGACGTGGTGACGCTCTTTTACAGATTGCGGAACCTTTTTGACGCTCCAAATCCGAAAAAGTCAGTGTTTGCAAGGGCTTTCACCGACGGCGTACCGGCCCCATGGCCCGTTTTTAAGGCGGGTACGGTGCGCCCCGGCACCCTCACCGGTTACCGCCGCTACATCGACAGCTACATCAAACCGCAGCTGGGCGACAAGCAGATCTCCCTCATCTCCCAGCAGGACGTCCAGCGGATGTACCGCCGACTGAAAACGGATGGGCGCATCCACGAGCATCCCGAGCTGGGCCACCAGCTCTCCGACTCCATGGTCCGCCACATCCACTCCATGCTCCACGCCGCGCTGAAAGACGCAGTGCAGGCTCATGTCATTCCCCGCAACCCCACCGAGGGAACGACAGCGCCCAAGCCCAACTACAAGCCCAAGCGCATCCTCACCAGCGCGGAGCTGGACGCCTTCCTCGAGGTAGTGGAACAGGACGAGCTGTGGCGTGACTTCTTCCAGACGGAGCTGATGACCGGCCTGCGGCGGGGTGAGATCTGTGGTCTGCAATGGAGCGACTTCGACGGAGAGGCCGGGACGCTGAAGGTGTGCCGCACCCTCCACAGCAAGCGCAAGGGCGAGTACACCACCGGCGAGTCAAAGACCGGCCAGGGCATGCGCACCATCATCCTGCCCCACAGCGTGGCCGATATTCTGCGGCAGCGCAGGGCGGATGCCATCGGTCCGTGGATCTTCCCTGACCCGGTGAAGCCGGAGGACCCCGTCTATCCCAATGCAGCCTATCACCACATGAAGACCCTGCTCCAGCAGGCGGGCCTGCCCAGCATCCGCTTCCACGATCTGCGTCACACCTTCGCCACCCACGCCCTTACCAGCGGCGTGGACGCCAAGACGCTCTCCGGCATCCTGGGCCACACCAATGCGTCCTTCACGCTGGACACCTACACCCACGTCACATCGGATATGCAGAAGATAGCCTCTGGCATCGTGGGCGGCTTCATGGAAGACCTGTTCGGAAAGGAGTTGAAACCGTGGCAAGAAAACGAAAGGCCGGCGACGGAACCGTAAGACAGCGCAAGGATGGGCGCTGGGAGGGCCGCGTCGTCATCGGCTACGATGACAACGGATATCCCAAGACGAAAAATGTCCTCGCAAAAACGAAGAAAGAGTGTCTGGAGAAACTCCAAACACTCAAGGAGGAATGCGGCGGACTGAAGCCGGAGAAGGTGCGATCTGAGATACCTTTCGGGGACTGGATGGAATACTGGTACGAGAACTACTCCAAGCCCAAGATCCGCCCCACCACCCAGGAGACTTACGAGAGCCGCATCCGCCTGCACATCGTTCCAGAGATCGGCGACATTCCTCTGAACAAGCTGACGCAAAATGATCTGCAGCAGTTTTACGGGCGGCTCAAGAAAAACGGCCGGAAGCGCTTCACCGAACAATATGGCGAAGGGCTGTCCGACCGGATGGTGCGTATGTGCCACGCCACCTGCCGCTCCGCACTGGAGAAGGCGGTGCAGGACGGGCTGATCCGTGTGAACCCGGCCATTGGGTGCAAGCTGCCGCCCAAGAAGGCGCGGGAGATGCAGGTGCTGACGCGAGAGGAGCTGCAAGGTTTCTCATTCAGGCCAAGGCAGAGGGTTACTATGAGTTGTTCCTTCTGGACTTGGCCACCGGCCTGCGCCGGGGCGAGCTCATGGCGCTGCAGTGGGACGACCTAAACTTCAAGACCGGCGTGCATAAACAAGCAGGTCTACGATGTGCGGGGTGAGCTTCAGGTCAGCGCACCGAAGACCAAGAACTCCATCCGCAAGATCGTCCTGCCGCCTGCCGTGGTGGAGGTGCTGCGTGAGTACAAGAAAACGGTGGACTCCCGTTGGATGTTCCCGTCTCCGGTGAAGGAGGACTGCCCCCTCACCCCCGGCGTGGTGCGGCGCAGGCTGCAGCTCATTCTGGAGCACGCGGAGTGCAAGCATGTACGCTTCCACGACTTGCGCCACACCTTCGCAACACTGGCGCTGGAGAACGGCATGGATGTGAAGACCCTCTCCGCCATGCTGGGCCATGTGTCGGCAGCCACCACCCTGGACATCTACACCCACATCACCGACGATATGCAGCGCATGGCCGCCGCCAATATCGACCGGGATATCGGCAAAGTGGAGCCGCAGGAGGCCGCTTCGGCGCCGGGGCAGGAAACTGCCCCGGCCACAGCGGAAAAGCCGAGGATGACCGATTTCAAGCCCTACGTGGGCCGCAAACGCAAGCCCGGCACCGGCTGCGTCACCGGAATCAACGACCACCTGTTCGAGGGGCGCTACTCCCCCAAATGGCCGGACGGCAAAAAGCACTCCCGCAACGTCTACGCCCACACCCGCGAGGAGTGCGAGGAGAAATTAAAGCAGCTCATCGTGGAGATGAAAGCTGACATTGCGGAGGTGTAGCGGCTGAAGGATCTGGGCGAAGGAAATGGAGCGTCTCCGGAGGGGAAGAGGGGCAGGCATAAAGGTTAATTATTAAAAGGGCAATGAGTACCGTCATATACTCATTGCCCTTAATATAAAAATTATTGTAGAATATAAGCTCCTACCAGAATAATACTATCAACAGCAATAGTGTTAAATCATTTGGGGGGAAATACAGTGAATAAACTAATTGAACTGTCGATTAGAGGGTCCTTATACTTTTATTTAAGCACAATTACAGACAAGCAATTATTTCAACTCCGACAATTTGCCAGTCAGTTCTACAAATCGAACCCAGTGTACGAGCATATGTCTGATAATGAAATTATGAGATGCTTTACTTCGACCGTAAATCAAACATTTGATATCAAGTTGAAAAATATCCCTGTAGCCGCAGCGCTTGTTATTAAGTAGTCTCTAATTCCTCATCAGTAAAGTCAAATGCTTCGGCGAGTATCTTTCCAGAAAACTTTCTATACTGGCTTGATGTATAAGGGAAACCGTCTTTTGAGAAATCAATAGATAGCTTTCTTACGCAGCCGCTATAAAACGGATAATCCCGAACTCCGTATTTATTCAACTGTCTATTAAACGCAATGATAAAACCATTGATAGAAATTACGGAAAGAATTTTCGATGCTGGATCGTTCCAAGCAAGTTTAAAAGCGTCCCTAATTGCCGAGAAATACAAATCTATGCTTTTGGCGCAAAACTCAATATAATCATTGAGAGCAGTTTCGTCCTTTTGCTGAAACGCTTCCTTGTCACCCGGCCAGTAAGCATATAAGCTTGTCTTTTCTTCGGCAGGAGTAGTGGTTACCAGATAGCGAAGCGCAAATTTAATAATAGACGCAACTTTAATCTTGCTTTCATCAAGGGCAGATAATTCAAAGCAATTTAAGAATACGCGCTTCTTATTTAGTCGCTCAATTACGCGACGTGCCAGACCTATGTCAGAGAATGGGTCTTTAACCATCTCAATATGCGTGAGTACATTGGGAGCAACTTTCTTAGTATTATCATTAATATCTAAGAAAATCTGGCTTTGAATTTGTTTGCGTTCGGCCTCCTTCATCTCTGCGGGGAAAATTAGTCCAGTAACTAAAAGATGCAGTTGTTTTCTTAACGGCGCAATTTGTAGCTCGTACTTTTCAGTGATAGGTGCTTCATAATGAGCAAAAATTCTATGCTGTCCATCAATAACACAAATGCTATTCATTTCATCGGGTAAAACGAGTTTACAGTGCTGGAAATCTCCAATATTCTCCACTAAGATGGGATTTCCAGTATCATCTTCGAACGTTACGTTGTCAGGAAGGGCTACAATGATATTATTGTAAAATGCCTCACCTTTTTGCGCTAAAAACGCCCTGATACTTTTTACCTTATCTTTTTCGATCAATCTTTGATACAAAAACATGGATTCTTCCCAGCTATCTTTTCGTAAAACATAGCTGGTGCGCAACAACTTTTCAGCAGACATCATAAACGACACGACTCTTACACCGTTACGCAAACCGGTTGCATCCTGGGGATAGATGATGGGGGCTTTGATTGTTGTTTTTCCGCCTTCACTTCCGCTGAATCCGATCTCGTCATTCTTTAACCCCAAATAGCGGAATATCTCATATCGAGCTGAATGCTGGATACATTGAGCCATTCTATTAAAAAAGGACAGTGTCTCAGTATCCCAGAAAAGCAAATTACTATATCTCTTTTTCTCTTCTTCTGTAATCTCAAGTTCTGTTTGAGAAATATAAATGTAGTACAAAAAGTATCGCTCAGGAAGGTATTGCTTTACCATAGCTGCTTTTTCTGGAAAAGTACTTGCAAGCCAGCTAAGGAAAGCAGTCTTATTACTCCTGATTTCTGCAAAGCTTTCATTCTTGTTCCTAATATGGTTAATATCCTTCTTTTGCTTGGTATTGTCCTCGCAAATAACGATGATATTTTCATGCAAAAACAGATAGTCTAATTCTACAATCCGGGTACCGATCGAGAAATGCTTGCCCAGTGTGGAGAAATATGTAAAACCTGCTTCGGTGAAACTACTGTGAATTTTCTTTCTAAATGCAAGTTCTTTGTGCTTTTTCAATTGTGCAGCCTTTTGCTCTGCGGTCAGTTTTTTCTTCGTACGCTTCGTTTTCATAATATCTTCCCTCGTGCCTTTGCAAATTCATCTGGGAGCTTCGCTACAGCTGTATTTGTGTTAGGTTCGGCAACAGGTTTATCTTCACGAATCTTAATATTTCCACATACAGTTTCCTCAAGCCGGTCTATGGCAATGTCATAATACTTTTTTAGAATTTCGGCACCTACAAATCGCCTGTTCTCTATATATGCGGCTACTCCTGTAGTTCCAGATCCCATAAAGGGATCGAGAATCAGGCCGTTTGGTGCAGTAAGTGCCCTAATAAGACGCTGAGGAATGGCAACAGGAAACTGGCATGGATGATCTGTTTTTTCAACATGCATTGCTTTTACATTAGGAATATCCCAAACATCCGAAGGATTCTTTCCTAATGGATTCCCGCTAAGATTTCCCTTGTTAGGACCCTTATATGACTTCTTTCCGGGATATTTTTGTGGAACCCGCACATCATCAAGATTGAACACACTTTGTTCACCCTTGGTAAACCAAAGGATTATTTCGTGTCTCCCGCTAAAGCGTTTTGTGCTATTTAGTCCGTGACCAAAAGTCCAAATAATACGGTTGCGCAAGATTAACGGGTTTTCAAAACCGGCACTTTTACTGGTGAAGATGTCGTATACAATATAGTCAAGTGGAATGACACATTGATCTGAAACGTGATAACCTACTTGCCAACAAATGCTTCCACCTGTTTTTAACACACGATATAAGTCAACAAAAATATCCTCATGCTGTTTTTTGAACGTTTCAATATCATCACTGGGATCTTCATAAGCCTTTCCAATACAATACGGCGGGGAAGTAATAATCAAATCTACTGAATTCGACGGAATAGTCTTCAAGAGTTTCGAGCAATCCCCATTGAAAAGTGTCAACTTATTCGATTCGTTAAATTCTTTTTGTATCATGCTCACAGCGATTGGCCCCTTTTTGACGGAAATTGCTGACGGCATAAACCGCCTATATTAATAAAATTATACTCTATATCGACAGCAAATTCAACAAAATTGTATATTTAGGCTGGTGTATTTTAGAAAACGGAACTGTTGTTCAAAACAATACCAGTAGTTTCATTCCGAACAATACAAAAATCCTTCGTACTGCACGTAGAAGCATCTCAAATCTTCTTTTCGCTATCCCCGAAATTGACGGTGAGATACGCACTTGTAAGTTCAGTAATCGTCCCACATCCATAAACCTTGTGAGTCACTTTCCTCCCGACCATATCAGCACCTCCTTTTGTTAGACATTTTATCATTTACTACTAAAAAAGGCAAATTGCAACGAATGATATCAGCAGTTCAGTATCGTCAGAGTGTAGTTAAAGATTCACTCTAAAAGAATTCAGTTCTTACCAGTGGCTATTTCCCTCTTTCTGTGGTATTGTTCGGTTGCCAAAAGGAGGCGACGATATGCAGAACGAAAACAGCTACACAGTAGGCCAGTGGTGCGACCGTTGGTTCTGCAAGAACCGGGGCAGATGGAGCGGCAGCACCGTGGGCGGATACCGAAACCTGATCTACCGCCACATTCTCCCCAGAATCGGGGCATCCCGCTGGCGGAGCTGACCGAAGACACCGTCACCATTTTCTATGACAGCCTGCGGAGCCAGGGGCTCAGCGCCAGAAGCGTCTGGTGCGTCCATCTGCTCCTACGGCGTTGTATGGATGAAGCGGCCCGTGACCAGCGCATCCCCTACAACCCGGTACGACTCTGCCGGGAACCGCAAGCAGAAGCATATAAAACAGCCCCTTTGCGCCTGGGGCAGATCCAGCGGTACCTGAACGCGGCGGAACAGTTGGGCGCACTCCCCCTCATCTACACAGGACTCTCCAGCGGCCTGCGGCAATGTGAACTCATCACCTTGTCGTGGGCCGATTTTCATATCCGCTGCCGGTACATTCTCAAGGGACAGCGCCTGCTGACCCTTAACAGCAAAGCGGAGCATCTTCTGGGACGGATACCGGAAACCGGCTTCTATGTGTTCCTCAACCCCAAGACCGGAGCGCCATATCATCTCCATGAGTTCTACTATCTGCACAAGCGGATTCTGAAACAAGCAGGGCTTCCGTGGGTGGCCTTCCGGAATCTGCAGCGCCAGTGCATGGAGGTGGGGATATGACGCTGAGAAAGTATATCCTCAACTGGCAGGAGGTCTACGACAAGAGCCAGAGCCGTCCGACCACATACGCAGCTCATGGCTACATCTTCAAGAACCACATTCTCCCCGGACTTGGAGAGATCCCGCTCTCTGAATTGACCGCAGAACAGGTGGGAGATTTCCTGGAGGAACGAAGGCACTTTGGCGGTCATCGCCCGGAAAGCCCTGAATACCCAGGGCTGGGGGAGCATACCATGCGGCACATTCACCGCCTACTCCAGCAATGTCTGGATCAAGCGATGCGAGATAGCCTGATAACGGAAAATCCCGCCCGAGCGTTTCACTACCCAAAGCCCAAGAAGGTCAGCGCCAATGTGCTGACGCCAGCAGAAGTGGAGGACTATCTGGACGCGGCAGAGCGGCTGGGTCACCTCCCCATGTTCCTGCTGGCGCTGACAGCAGGACTTCGGCAAGGCGAACTGATTGCCCTGAAGTGGAGCGACCTGGACACGAAGAAGCGGACGCTGACCATCACTGAGAAACGCTCGGTGGAACGGCGGGAACTGGTGGAGTACGAAGGCGGCACCAGGATCGTCAGTCTGACCCCGGAAGCGGTTGAACTCCTGCGCCTGGAACACGCTAAACACCCAGGAAGTCCGCTCATGTTCATGCACCCGGCCACCCAGAGGCCCTACTCACCCCAGATGGTGCGCCGGCTGCACAATGAGATCATCAAAGAGGCCGGGCTGGATCACATCCGGTTCGCGGATCTCCGGCACACCTGCGCCGTCCTGTCCCTGCAAAACGGAATGGACATGAAAGAAGTTTCTCAGATGCTGGGCCACTTCAGGATCGCAATGACGCGGCAGAACTATGCACCATACCTGGCCCATACTGCCGCCAAAAGCGAAAGCAAGCCCAATGAAACATCCACGGAAGATCTTAGGGAAGCGGCAAATATTCTGGATAATCTTCTGAAATTCTGATGGATATTCTGCGGAAGGTGTGGTATATGTTTGGGTCGCAAGGAGATGATGACGGTGGAAAACAAACTGCTCAAAGAGCTGTATGATTACTTTTATGTCCGCCCGGAGCTTGACGAACAGGAGAACGAAGTGGAGGAGTGCCACAAAGCATTGATTGCAGCTTTGGAAAAGCCGGAACGAAAACTGGTGCTGCGGATTATCGACGCCCAAAACTATATCACAGAACAGACCTCCCTCGACAGTTTTATGGCTGGCTTTGAACTGGCGTGGAGGCTCTCAATAGAACTGCAAAATGAGGAAAACGAGCGCTCATTCTCCTATCGGACCAGGAGAACGGGCGCTCGTTGTGTATGGGATGACGAAATATAAAATGAGCCTGGGCAGCCCTCGAAAAGCTGCCCAGGCATTCTGCGTGTGGGCTTGGTTCAGCGTTCCCACAGAAGGACCGCATCCGCCACGGCCTGCTCAAATTCGGCCTGCGCCAGACCGGGGAGCTGTAAATAATCTCCCACCAAATAGTAGACCGCATCCACCTGCCGCTCCACCTGATAGGTGGCTGTCTCAAAGTCGGTCAGCAGCCCGTTGCCGATGCACAAATGTCCCTCACGGTTCGGCATCACATCCGAGCGAAGGGTACGGTCAAAATAGAGGAAAACAGCATTCCGTCCGTCCACCTCCCGGCTGAAGCCATGGAAAGAATCGTAGCTCCCGCCGTGATAGTAGAGGTCGATCACTTCATCCACCGCAAGCTCTGCCGTTACCAGACCGTCCGTATAGGATACCGGCTGTGGGACATCGGCTGCCCCCGCCAAAACAATAGAGAAGATCAGCATGACGGCCACAGCAAGCAGGACCGCCCACCGGCGCCCACGGGAAAACTTCTTCTTCACTCCCTGAAGAACACGGGCTTCCGTTTCCGACTCCTGAGAGAGCGATAGGACGGGAGCCTCCTCTTTCATTTCCGCCAAGCAGGTGCGGCATTCCTGGCATTGTACCACATGGGCTTCGATCTCTTGCTTGCTGGCCTCGCTGCACAGCCCGTCGCAGTACAGGGGCAGCAGGTCGCGGATGATATCACATTTCATCATAACCCCTCCTTGATTTTCTGTTTCGCACGATAATAAGTCACTCTGGCCCAGTTTTCAGATTTGTCGAACAATTCACCGATCTGCATATAGGGCAGTTCCGCAAAAACCCGCAGGGTAAACACCTCCCGATATGGCTCTGGCAGAGCATGGAGTCGCTGGTGGATCTGGCGAGCATTTTCCTGGATGAGCAGATCCTCTTCTACATTCTGAGGGGAGGTCATCTGCTCCAGGGCTTCGTCTCCAGCCTGCCGTTTTGCCTTTCTCAAGTAGGAAAGCCAACAGTTCTTCCCAATTTGGCACAGCCATACGGACAGACGGCATTTTCCTTGAAAAGAGGCGCTGTGTTCAATGGCACGGCAGAAGGTCTCCTGGGTCAATTCTTCCGCCAACGCTTGGTTTCCACTGAGTCCTGTCAGATAGCGGTACACTACGGGGAACTGCTCCTTGTACAGTTGGTCAAAATCCATCCACACCACCTCGCTTTCTGCCTATATGACGCGCATGAATGCGGGTTGTTACAAAATTGGTACTGCCTTTTTATTTTCTGGAGAGAACAACTCTGCCGCTCGTTTTTGAAATAGTGAATGATGAAAAGCAAATGATAGCCGCACCGCTTGGGAATAGAATGAAATCTGAGGATGTGCTGGTAGATACTTTCTTGAAGATATGCTATACTTCTAAATGAAATTTTACAGCGAAAGACCTGCCGGAAGAAAGAGGAGGACACTTCATGAAGGGCTCAGAGACGAGAATGACCTCGTTCATGGAAGGTGCAGACAAACGGTATGTGATCCCGGTTTACCAGCGGAAATATGACTGGAGGCAGGAGAACTGCCGCCAACTCTATGAGGACCTCAAGAAGGTCATACAGGCTGGCCGATCCAGCCATTTCTTCGGGAGCATTGTCTCATCGGTAGTCCCCAACGGGAGCAAAATTGAGTATCACATCATAGACGGACAGCAGCGCCTGACCACCGTCTCGCTGTTGCTCCTGGCTATCAGCAATCTGATCGCAAAGGGAAAACTGACATCCCGGGAGGCGCGGCTGGATGAGCAGATCAGCCACCGCTTTCTCATTGCACCCTGGGCCGGCGAGGACGACAAGATCAAGCTTTGTCCCGTCAAGAGTGACCGGGAGGCCCTTGCCAGATTGTTCGGCCCGGAGGAGGACTATGACCGCACCTCCAACCTGACCCTCAACTATTTGTTTTTCAGGGATATTCTGCTGAAGGAAGAGGTTGCCGTTGATGAGATGTATGCCGCCATTGGCAAGCTGGAGATCATCAGCATCACGCTGGAACCGGACGACAATGCCCAGTTGATCTTTGAAAGCCTGAACTCCACCGGCCTGGCTCTGGCGGAAGGGGATAAAATCCGCAATTACATCCTCATGGGCCTTCCGCCCAAAGAGCAGAGCAAATACTACACCGAGTACTGGGAGAAAATTGAGAAATGCACCCGGAATGATGTCAGCGCTTTTGTTCGGGACTATCTCAGTATCAAACAGCAGATGACTCCCAATGTCAACACGATCTACCAGGCGTTCAAGCGATATGTGGAGGGGATTCAGCTGCCCATTGAGGCACTGCTGGAGGACCTTTTGAAGTATGCACGGCTCTTTGAAAAGCTTCTGACTTGTAAAAGCGGGCTGGGAGAGAAACGGCTGGATAACTGCCTGTACCGCATGGCCCGCCTGGAGATCACAGTGACCCGCCCCTTCCTGATGGAGGTGTTGCGGCTGAACCAGGATGGCAAACTCTCCGTAGAAACGGTGCGGGATGTTTTCGAGATCACGGAGAACTACCTCTTCCGGCGGAACATCTGTGAAGTTCCCACCAATGCGTTGAACAAGGTGTTCTTGACGCTGAATAAGGAGATCCTGCGCTACGACAATACTGCCGATAACTATGTAGACAAATGCATCTATGCTCTGCGAGCCAAGCGGGAGAGCGGGCGCTTCCCGGATGACCGGGAATTTTCCGATGCCCTGGCGGTTAAGCAGATCTATTTGATGCGGGGCAAATACAAAGCATATCTGTTTGAGCGGTTTGAGAACTTCGGTACCGTGGAGACCAAGGATGTCTACGCCCATTTAGACGACAATGAGCACAGCATTGAGCACATCATGCCTCAGCACCTGACGCCGGCCTGGACGGAGGAGCTGGGACCCAATGCATCGGAGATCCATGCGACATGGCTGCACCGCCTGGCCAACCTGACGCTGACTGGCTACAACCCCAATCTCAGCAATAAGAGTTTCCGGGAAAAGCGGGACGAGAAGAAGGGGTATAAAGACAGCGGTTTGCGGATGAACCAGAAAATCGGGCAGAAGGATGCCTGGGGCCTGCCAGAGTTGGAGGAACGAAGCAGCGAGATGGTTGCCCGGGCTCTCCAGATCTGGCCCTGCCCGCAGACGGACTTCAAGCCGGCGGAAAAGGAGTTTGATTCTTGCACTCTGGATGATGAGGATGTGGATCTCACCGGCCGGGAGATTGTGAAATACAGCCTGCTGAATATGGAGCAGCCCGCAGCCAGTTGGACAGATATGTTTGAACATGTGGTAAAGTTCCTGCACCAGAAAGATAAGTCTGTCCTTTCAACTTTGGCGTGCAGCACGGATCAGGCGACGGACCTGGCGGGGTATGTCTCAGGTACCGGAAGTGAGCTGCGCGGTGCGCTGCAAATTGACAACACGGTTTATTTCGAGAAGAACACCAGCACAGCACTGAAACTGTCGATACTGCGGCGGCTGTTTGCCCTTTATGATGTAGACCCCATGGAGTTGGTGTTTTACCTGAAAGATCCGGACAGCGAAAAAATGGCGGAGGCCAGCCGGTTTGAACTTCGCAGGCGGTACTGGACTTATGCCCTGCCACTCATTCAGAAGCAGCATATGCACCGGGGCAGTTTCAGCAATGTCAGCTCTGGCACATCCAATACCGTGGCCGGATTCTTTGGCATCAGTGGATGCTCGGTTCAGTGTATCGCCAATTATGACGGAGCACGGATCGACTTCTATTTGGGAAGCAGCGATGCCGCATGGAATAAGGCCTCCTTTGATTTGCTGTACAGCCATAAGGACGAAATTGAGGAAGAACTGGGAGTCTCCCTGAATTGGGTACGGGCCGACCAGTATAAAGCGTCTTGGATTTCTTATGAGCTGAAAGATGTGAGTATTGTGGATGAGGGAGACTGGCTCCGTATGGCAAAGTTCCATGCGGAATGGAGTGATGCCATCTGCAATGCGGTCCTCCCATATTTGCAGAGCGAGGATGCACTGGGGCAGCGCCTTTCCGAGATTGCCGGTATCCTACGGGAGTGGACTGTAAGCCGGCCGGAAGTAAAGGAAAATCTGGCGAAGTGCAACCGTACCCTGACCCGCTTTACAACGGATAAGATGTCGGAAATCTTTCCGGACCTTCCCGGTGCTCCCAGTGGCTGGAGCACGGAGAACCATTACTTCTACGAAATCGTCAACCGGACGGGAGACAAGATACATATTCAACTGGCCCTTAGTTCAAAGAACGCAACGGAGGACTTTTGGGAAACCTGCGCCCGTGTCAGCACCTTGCCCATTGTCCGCCCCAGAAAGGACGGATGGAAGTGGTGGACGATTTTCCGCACGGAGAGCGTGTGCATCAGTGAGTCCGTTGATAAAGAGGAGATTTTTGAAAAATTGGACTTGTGCATGGAAAAGGTGCGAGCCTTTGAGGATGAACTAAAACATAGATTGGTCGAGATGTGATTCATTGCTGGAAACCACGAATCAGCGGGAAAATCGTATTTAGCAGCCTGAACTTGCCGAACCAAACATCCGTCGCAGAGATTTCTTTCTGCGGCGGATGTTTTTATATCTGCCAGTCTATCGAATAAGAGTCTTCTTGATATTTTCAAGAATTCCTTGAAGAAATTTTGCTTTCTGTTATACTGAAATAAAGTGAGTTTATGAGTTTTTCAGTCAAGTGGAGGCGGAATATGGCTGTCTGTTATAACAAACTTTGGAAACTCTTGATTGACAGAGGACTGAACAAGACGCAGCTTTGCAAGGAAGCGAACATTACTACCAATGCCATGGCCCGCCTCGGACGGAATGAGGATGTTCGTGTCGATGTTCTCGTAAAGATATGTACGGTGCTGAATTGTACGGTAGATGATATTCTGGAGATTATTCCAGAGAGCGATTTACAGAAAAGGGGGTCCCAGGGATGAGTCCTGTTTTACCCAAGAAAAGCATGACAGAGGAGGATATTAAGCTCCAGTACATCACGCCCGCTGTGACCTCCAAGTGGAGCATCGGGAAGATCACCATGGAGACACAGATCACCGACGGCAAGATCAACCTCAAGGGGAACTTTGTCTTCCGTGAAAAGCCGAAAAGGGCTGATTATCTGCTATATCTGAGCGCCAACAACCCCATTGCGGTGATTGAGGCGAAAGACAACAACCACAGTATTTCTCATGGCCTTCAGCAAGCGATGGAGTATGCCAAAATGCTGGATCTGCCGTTTGCGTTCAGCTCCAACGGAGACGGGTTTGCCGAGCATGATTTTCTTACGGGGAAAGAGCGTGAGTTTGGCCTTAACGAATTTCCTACAGAAGCGGAGCTCATTGCACGCTATAAAAAAGAATCCGGCCTGACAAATGCCCAGGAAATTGCAATCGACCAGCCGTACTATACCAGCCAGAATACCTATCCGCCCCGGTATTACCAGCGGATCGCCATCAACCGTACAATAGATGCCATCGCCCGCGGCCAGCAGCGGTTGCTGCTGGTCATGGCCACCGGTACTGGAAAAACCTATACCGCATTTCAAATCGTCTACCGCTTGCTGAAAAGTGGAATGAAGCGAAAGGTGCTCTATCTGGCAGACCGCAATATTTTGGTGGATCAATCCATCCTGCAGGACTTTGCTCCATTGGAAAAGACGATCCATAAAATCAATGTGGCAAAGGATGATCCGAGCACCATTACCTCCCACGAAGTGTATTTCTCTCTGTATCAGCAACTTGTAGGGGATGACGATAAGGAACATTTTAGTGAACTGTTCCAGCCGGATTTCTTTGATCTGATCATTGTGGATGAGTGTCACAGAGGCTCGGCTAAGGAGGAAAGCCGCTGGCGCAGGATTCTGGAATATTTCCAGTCTGCCACCCAGATCGGTATGACGGCCACCCCCAAGGAAACCAAGTATATTTCCAATCTGCACTATTTCGGGGAGCCAGTCTATACATACAGCTTGAAGGAAGGCATTGAGGATGGATTCCTTGCGCCCTTCAAGGTGATCAATGTCATGACGGACATTGGCGATGGCTGGCGTCCCCGAAAGGGACAGCGGGACATCTACGGCAATGAGATCCCGGATCGGATTTATACCAACAGCGACTACGACTATAACATTATCATTGAAGACCGCATTCAGCAGGTGGCTGCCGAAATCACGCGCTACCTGAAAAGCACCGATCGTATGGCCAAGACGATCGTGTTCTGCGCAACGGAAGATGCCGCTGAGCGAATGAGGGTGGCGCTGGTCAATTTGAATGCGGACATGGTCAAGCAGAACCCTGATTATGTGGTGCGAATTACCGGCAGCGATGAGTATGGCAAAAAGAAACTGAGTTATTTTATCTCAGTGTCTGCCCAATATCCGGTTATTGCAACTACTTCTAAATTGCTCTCTACTGGGGCCGACTGTAAGATGACAAAGTTGATTGTTCTGGATGAGATGATTGGCTCTATGACTGAGTTTAAGCAGATCATCGGGCGCGGCACCCGCCTGCGGGAGCAAGATGGAAAGACCCATTTTGTTGTGATGGATTTCCGCAATGTAACGCGGCTGTTCGCCGACCCGGAGTGGGACGGCCCCATTGAGATGGACCCTGGCTTTGGTACAGGAGGTACGAAACCGGCGACTCCGCCTGACGGTGCAGGAGATCCCCCTGGTGGTGACCCTCCGCCGCAAAGTCCCAAGCCCATCGTAGATCGCAACGGCTGCAAGGTGGAGATTATCCATAAGACGGTCTCCGTCTACGACGCCAATGGGAAACTTCTTCGACAGGAGAGCGTTGTGGACTACACCAAGGAGAATATCCGTGGAGAGTATGCGTCTCTGGACAACTTCATCCGCCAGTGGAGTGCCCAAGAAAAAAAGGAGCAGATTCGGGATCTGCTCCGGGAGCGGGGCATTGATTTGGAACTGCTGAAAGCGGATCAGGGGATGGTCGATGTGGATGACTTTGACTTCATCTGTCATGTGGCCTTTGACAAAAAGCCTCTGACCCGGAAGGAGCGGGCCAACAATGTCAAAAAGCGGGACTTTTTCAGCAAGTACAGCGGCGTTGCCCGTGAGGTGCTGGAAGCACTGCTGGACAAGTACATGAACACAGGTATCTATGAAATCGAGAAAACGGAGATTTTGAAGCTTGATCCGTTCCTGAAACTGGGAAAACCTGCAAAGATAGCCGGATATTTTGGCGGCAAACAGGGGTATTTGAAGGCAGTTCAGGAGTTGGAGCAGGCAATCTATATGGACGAGGTCATATAAATGCAGAAAATGACATCATGGCATGTTGGTGTGGCGGCCGAGGCGTTTGCTGCGGCACAATTTGCGAGGTTTCGATACGATGTGTCCGTTCAATATGGAGCCAACCAGCCGGAGTATGATCTGATTGCCGCCTCCGGAGAGAAAATGCTGAAAATCTCGGTGAAAGGCAGCCAGGACGGCGGATGGGGTTTAACCCAGAACTATAAAAAAGGCTATGACTATCATGAGGCCATCCAAAAGTGGCTGGACGGCCATCACAAAAAGACCATTTTCTGTCTGGTTCAATTTCAGGGAACCGCAGAAAATGAAATGCCCCGGATGTATTTGGCCTCTCCCGCTGAGATTGCGGAAGTGATGACTGCTTCTGCCGGAGGGCGGGGTGAAACCATTCTGTATGAATATCATAAATGGGGACCGCGCGCGGCTGGTAGCGGCACCATAGACCGTATTCCCGAGGAATGGAAGTTCACAGAGGAACGGGCGCAATATATGTTTGAAACTTATGGACGGTAGAGAGGGAACACCACAATGAGCAACTTATCTGGATTTGTAAAGCGGCTGCGGGACATTATGCGCAATGACGCGGGCATCAACGGTGATGCCCAGCGCATTGAGCAGATTGCCTGGATGCTGTTCTTGAAAGTATATGACGCCAAGGAACAGGACTGGGAGTGGGATGAGGAGGACTATCAGTCCATCATCCCGGAACCATGCCGCTGGGCTAACTGGGCCCATGACGATAAATCCGGCAATGCCATGACCGGCGACAACCTGTTGGACTTTGTCAATAACACCCTCTTTCCTGTCCTTAAGGGAAAAGATGTGAAGGACTCCAACGGGACAATTCTGGTGGAAGGCATCGAGGTGGATGCGGACACGCCCATCCGAAAAGCCATCGTTCAGACCACCTTTGCCGATGCCAATCAGTACATGAAGGACGGCGTTCTGTTGCGGCAGGTCCTGAATGTGATCGACGAGTTGGATTTCAGCGACTACGAGGAGAGCCACGCCTTTGGTGAGATCTATGAGACCATTCTAAAGGAACTGCAAAGCGCCGGTTCTGCCGGTGAGTTCTACACCCCCCGAGCGGTCACCGACTTTATGGCCCAGATGATTCGTCCGCAGATTGGAGAGCAGATGGCCGACTTTGCCTGCGGCACCGGAGGTTTTCTTATCAGTTGGCTGAAAGAACTGCAAAAGCAGGTAAAGAGCACTACCGACGCCAAAAAGTACGGCGGCTCCATCTACGGCATCGAGAAGAAGCAGTTCCCTTATATGCTTTGTATCACCAATCTGCTGCTCCATGGCTTGGATGTGCCCAGAGTGTACCACGACAATGCCCTGCTCCGGGATGTGCTGGACTACACCCAGCGGGACCAGTTTGATGTGGTGCTGATGAATCCTCCCTATGGCGGCAGCGAAAAAGCTGAGGTAAAAAATCACTTTCCTGCGGATCTGGCCAGCAGTGAGACGGCGGACCTTTTCATGTCGGTCATTATGTACCGCCTGAAAGAGAATGGCCGGGCGGCAGTGATCCTGCCGGACGGGTTCCTCTTCGGTACCGATAACGCCAAGGTGAATATCAAGAAGAAGCTGCTCTCTGAGTTCAATCTGCACACGGTGATCCGTATGCCCGGCAGCGTATTCTCGCCGTATACCTCCATCACCACCAACATTCTGTTCTTTGACCGAACCGGCCCCACCCAGGAGACCTGGTTCTACCGGCTGGATATGTCGGAGGGGTACAAGCACTTCTCCAAAACAAAGCCTATGCTGCTGGATCACTTTGCTCCGGTGGTAGAGTGGTGGAACAACCGGCAAGAGATCACCGAGGACGGCTTTGACAAGGCGAAGAAGTTCACCGCCCAGCAGCTCACAGAGGAGCTGGGCTATAACCTGGACCAGTGTGGCTATCCCCATGAGGAGGAAGAAATCCTGGCCCCCATGGATTTGATCCATCGGTATGAGGAGCAGCGATCCTCCCTCAATGCGGAAATCGACCGGGTGCTGGCTAAGATCACCAACCTGCTGGGAGGGAACGCTGAATGACCCCACAGGAACTGAAAAACAGCATTTTGCAGTTGGCTATCCAGGGCAAGCTGGTGGAGCAGCGCCACGAAGAAGGGACAGCGGAGGCACTTTTTACCCGGATTCAGCAGGAAAAACAGCGGCTGATTGCTGAGAAGAAGATCAAAAAGGAAAAGCCCCTGCCCGAAATCACCGAGGATGAAAAGCCCTTTGACATTCCAGAGAGTTGGAAATGGGTGAGGGTTCAGAAAATTGTCTGCTTAAATCCGAAAAATGATTTATCGGATGAACTTGAAGTTTCTTTTATCCCTATGGCATTGGTGGATGATGGTTATCGTAACAACCATTCCTTTGAGATTAAAAAATGGGGTGACATCAAAAAAGGATTCACTCATTTTGCGGATGGAGATATTGGCATTGCCAAAATAACGCCTTGTTTCCAAAATAGAAAATCCGTCGTTTTTCGCAATCTGAAAAACGGCTGTGGTGCAGGTACAACTGAACTATCCATTGTTCGGGTTGTAAATGATTTGCTATCACGAGATTTTTTGCTATGGTTTTTTAAGTCTGCCTATTTTATTGAAAATGGAGTGAAATCTTTTACTGGAACAGCAGGACAGCAGAGAATACACAAAGATTATCTCTCTATGTGTTGTTTTCCCCTCCCACCCCTTGCTGAGCAAAAGCGGATTATTGCTAAAATCGAGGAACTGCTGCCCTATATTGATCGCTACGAGCAGGCATGGAGCAAGCTGGAGCAGTTTAACAGCCGCTTCCCGGAGGATATGAAAAAATCCCTCTTGCAGTACGCCATTCAGGGCAAGCTGGTGGAACAGCGCCCCGAAGAAGGTACGGCAGAGGAACTCTTTGCCGAGATTCAGCAGGAAAAGCAGCGGCTGATTGCCGAGAAGAAAATCAAAAAGGAAAAGCCCCTGCCCGAAATCACCGAGGACGAAAAGCCCTTTGATATTCCGGAGAGCTGGAAGTGGGTAAGGCTGCAACAAATTGGCGAATTAAGTCGAGGACGATCTCAAAAACGGCCAAGAAATGATCCGAATTTGTTTATAAATGGGACATTTCCATTTATTCAAACTGGAGATGTTGCCAGAGCTAATGGTCATATTTTTTGTTGGTCAACTATGTACAATCAAGAAGGTGTTGCGCAAAGTAGAATCTGGCCATCGGGTACAGTTTGCCTTACTATTGCAGCAAATATCGGTGATGTTGCAATTTTAGACTTTGACTCTTGCTTTCCGGATAGTGTAGTGGGGTTTAATGCCTATAAGCCTATTATGTCGAATGAGTTTTTTATGTACGGACTAATGTGCTATAAAACGATTCTTGATAAACTGTCTCGTTCAACAGCACAAAAAAATATTAATATAGAAATATTGTCTCAAATAGCATTTCCCCTCCCACCCCTTGCCGAGCAAAAACGCATTGTAGAAAAGCTGGAACAGCTGCTGCCGCTATGTGAGCGGTTGAAGTGAGGCGTTACGATGGAAAATCAAGAAAAAGAATACGAACAGGATGAATGGAAAATTGCATTACATACGGCAATCCTTACTGCAATGACAGGGAATCCAGTTGAAAAGGCTCATGCTTATGCAGAAATCGGATATTATTATCAATGTTGTGCGCCTGCCTCATTGTACAAATATTATAGTGATACACCCGAAAAGGTCAATGCTGTTAAAAAGAATAAAATGTGGTACTCCGCACCATGTAATTTCAACGATGTGTTTGACTGTGACATTTCTATTGATGATAAAAAAGTTTTTGACGAAGCATTAAAATTGTTTCCAGACAATCGAGGAATCCGTCCAGGGAGCAATGCGTGGAAAAATTTTCGGGCAACGATGAATCAGCAGCTTCGAGAACTGCGAGCCCAATTTAATGAATTGAGAGACACAACTGGAGTTTCCTGTCTTAGTGAATCGGAAAACTCTTTGCTGATGTGGGCGCATTATGCAAATAATCACCGAGGGATTTGTGTGGAGTATGATCTATTGGCAATAAATAATATGCTAAAATTTACAGCAGTTCCGGTAATATATTCTGGAAAAAGAACATGTTTTGATTTTCTTAATCCACAAAGTATTGAAAACGACACAATGAAACTTTTTATTCAAAGCCTCACTTCAAAATCACCTGAGTGGGGCTACGAACAAGAGTGGAGAATTATCCGAAATCAAAAAGCTTGTGGTGATCAATGGAATGCAGACAAAAAAGGAGCATTGCTTGATATGATCCCACCAAGCTCCATCATTCTCGGATGTGCGGCACAACCAGAATTTGAGCGGGAAGTAACAGATTATTGCTCTACTAACAGAATCGACCTCTATAAAATGGAAAAAGACCCTATTACTTATTGTCTAAATAAAAAAGTTGTTTCGAAGTTTGGTGAAGAATATTAGGTCAATGCAACTACATTGTAGAAAAGCTGGTACGAGCACTGCTGCTATATGAACGGTTAAAGTGAAGGCAATTATTAGAAAGCAGTACATCTTCAAATCACAAAAGAACCTCAGAATAGGAGTGCATATAATGAGCTATAAAACCGTAATTTTATTCAACCATAAAGGTGGCGTGAGTAAGACCCTAACAACATTTAATTTAGCATGGATGCTCACAATGAAAGAGAAAAAAGTTCTCATAGTGGATGCTGATCCACAGTGCAATATGTCTGCTCTTTTCTTGGGCGATGATTTCGATGATTACTACACCAGAGAAGAAACCAAAAATATGAATGTCAAGGATGCACTTCGCGTAGCGTTTGAAAGCCGACCTGAGCCCATAAAAGAGATTGAATGCTTTCCGTCATCCAATAATACTAATCTATTCTTGCTTCCTGGTCATATGGATTTATCTGAGTTTGAGCCATCATTGAGTTTGGCTATGAATAGCAACAATGCAATGACTGCCTTACAAAACCTCCCAGGCGCATTGTCTCAACTGACCAAGCTGTGTGCAGAAAAATATGGGGTGGATTATGTTTTCATTGATGGCACCGCATCCAATGCACGCTTCTCTGTTACCAGCGGATTAACTGGGCTTGAAATGCTTGAAACAGCTTGAAATACGCTCATTTTCATGATAATTTATTACCCTTAAAAATCCGCGCCATTGCCAAGACCACATATTTGCCCACAGACAGCAAGAATCGCCGCACCGGGAGGTTTCCCATCCCGATGCGGCGATTCTTTTCAGCTTGCCCTGGCTTCCGCTTTCAACCGTTCCTTTTGGGCCGCCATCTCCGCTCTTGCTGTGGCGATCAGCTCAGCCAGCTTTGCCTCACATTCCTCCTCGGTCCTTGCGGAGACGCAGCGGTATTTCTTTGTGCCGTCCGGCATGACCATCCTGTACCGGCCCTCCCAGCGGTTTTCGCTCCGCTGCATCAGACAGCCTGTGTTATTTTTTCGCCGTTTGTCCTTTGCGGGCTGGAAGTCCGTCATCGTTTTTTGCGGCACGGCCTGTTGAATGGACTGCGGCTCTGCCTTGCCGATGCCTCTGTCGATGGTGACCGCGGCTTTCTGCTTCATCTCATCGGTGACATGGGAGTACACATTCAGCGTGGTTGCCGAGGATACATGACCGATGACGGTGGACAGGGTCTTGATATCCATTCCGTGCTTCAAAGCATTGGTGGCAAAGACGTGCCGAAGGTCATGAAACCGGACATGCTTACAATCAGCGTTCCGCAGTATCTTCTGCAATTTGTGACTGATATTTCCTGGACTCATGGGCTGGTCGTCTATTTTGGGAGATGGGAACAGCCAGCGGGAATCCACGGTTTTCCTGTATTCTTTTAGTGCGTCCAGGACAGGGGGAGGCAGGATCACCGTGCGAACGGCCGCTTTCGTCTTTGGCTCTGAGACCACCAGACCGTCCTTCGTGCGGGTCACTTGTTTGTTGACGCGAAGCTCTCCTGTGGTGAAGTTCAGGTCCTCCCACTGGAGTGCCATCAGCTCTCCCAAACGCAGGCCCGTGGCAAGCTCCAGCAGGAACACTTCGTAATAGCCCTCGTACTTCGCTTGGATCAATAACCGCTGCATCTCTTCGCGGGACAGCACCTGCATCTCCTTTCTCTGCACAGAAGGGAACTTACAGCCTGCGGCGGGATTCTGTGGGATCAGCCCCTCTTTGACCGCCTGCTCCAAGGCGCGGGAACAGAAGCTATGGCAGCCGCGCACCTGGCTGTCGGAAAGACCGCCGTTTCCATCCCCCTGTTCCAGACGAGCTTCTGTTTTCAACCATGTGTAGAGCTGCTGAAGGTCGTTGGCAGTCAGCTTGTTCAGCGGGATATGGCCCAGCTTCGGTTTGACATACAGCCGGATGATCCCCTCGTAGTACCGCTGGGTACTGGGACGGATGGCAGATTTGCTGTGAGTCTCGTACCAATGCTCTGCCCACGCACCGAAGGGCATATCCGCTTTGACCTTTGCGGGGGTAGGCGGTGTAATGGTGTTCTTCAGCGCGTTCAGCTTTTCCTCGCACTCCGTCTTGGTCTTGGCAAGGACATTTTTGGTTTTTGGGAGGCCTTTGTCATCGTAGCCGATGACCACCCGGCCTTCCCACCGCCCATCCTTTCTCAGGCGGACGGTGCCATCCCCGCTTTTGCGCTTTCTTCCCATGGCTTCAACTCCTCTCCGAAGATGTCTGTCATAAATTTGCCCACGATCTCCGCAGCACGCTTCTGCATATCGCCGGTGGTGTGGGCATAGGTGTCGAGAGTGAATGCAGTCCTTGTATGTCCCAGAATGCCGGACAGGGTTTTGATATCGACCCCGCTGGCAAGGGCGTGGGTGGCGAAGGTATGACGCAGATCATGAAATCTGATGCTGGGCAAACCCGCCTGTTTCAGCAGAGTTTTCAAGCGATTATATGCCGTGCCGGGATCAGTGGGTCGTTCCGGTCTGATAGGGTCTGGGAATATCCATTCGGTCAGAGCCTTCTCTTTCCGTTCCTTGAGAAGTTCTATCACGCTGGGGGGCAGAACGATATTGCGCGTTCCCGCGTAGGTCTTTGTGTCGCCTGTGATCAGACCGGTCGCTTTTTCACGGCGGACGGTGCGTCTGATGCGCAATGTACCATCTACCTCATCGAAGTCATCCCACATGAGACCGCAGAGCTCGCCCCGGCGTAGGCCGGTCATCAACTCCGTGTAGAAGAAATCGTGCCAGACATCATCTTCTTTGATAGCGTCCATGAAGATGTCCAACTGTTCATCGGTCAGGATGCGTTTCGGTGTCTGCGAGAATTTGGGAGGCATAGCATCCTCGGTGGGGTTCCGTATGATGAGGCGAGCCTGTTTTGCCGCGTCAAGCGCTTCGTGCAGCATGCCGTGGATGCCGCGCACTGTGTTGTTGGACAGCCCTTCGCCGCTGTTTAGGTTTCCGCACGTCAGCAGTCTGTCATAGAATTTTTGAATGTCCTTTGGCGTGATCTGCGAGATGACCTTTTGCCCAAGCTGCGGCTTGATATGATTTTTGATCGTTCCGCGGTAACGGTTCAGCGTGTTGGGGCGAATGGTCCCGGCGACATCCTCCAGCCATAGCTCCAGCCATTCAACCAGGGTCATGCTGCTTTGCTCACTCAAGTCCGCACCCTGATAGGCGGTAATGTGTTTGCGGAGCTTTGCCGTCAGTTCCTTCTGCGTGTCCGCGTAGACGTAGCGGAAGATGGAGTCGCCGTTTTCCTTGTGGCCTACCACAATGCGGCCTTCCCAGCGGCCATCGTCACGTTTGCGTACCATGCCATCACCGGACGGTCTTCGTTTCGCCATTTGGTTTCACCTCCGAAGGTTTTATCATTGATTAGGCATCGCATCTCCTGCGCTGCCTGTTCATCACTTTACCTGCGGAAACTTGTGCGGCTCTGCCACGCACTGGTAGAGAATCGCTCCGCATCTGCCGCAGATGTAAAGTCTCAGACGGTTTCCCATCCAGCCATGCTTCTTGAAAGTGACCAGGGCTTCATCGTGCTGCCAGCCGACCCGGATATCTTCGCCGCCGCAGTAGCGGCACTGCTTCACTGGGATCTGATGATTCATGTTCATATCTCCTTCCGTGCTTTTTGTCAGCAAACACAATTACCACACTTCTGCGAGAATAGCTATCCCAAACCAGAAACTTTTCGCAACTATTTTGAGTTGTTTCTGCCTGAAGGTAACGCTGTTCCACCCCGTTTCATTCGTTATCCAAACATTCTTGAAACGCGGCATGATGTCATCAATGGGGCATGAAGAACCCTTTGTTTTGTAAGCGTTGGAGCCTGTGGTAATGCCAAATGTGGCAACCGTTGGCAAAAAATGATGTCATGGTCATAATCAACAAATCGTGAGGAAAACCCCCACAACCCCGCTGTTTTTCGGCACTCCCGACCCGCGTTGCGGGGCGGTGTGAACGGCGGTGATGTCACCGCTTTATCCCGCACCTTTTTCGACCGCCCTTGAAGGTACGAAAACGAGCGTGATCGTGCAAATCGCCGAAGGGTAACAACCCTCCTAAGCGGGGCGCAAATTCGCCTTGTTGGTCCACGCCTGTCCCCGCCCGGCACGCCGCACACAGCGGCCTGTGCGGGGCAAAGGCGGGGCGTTTGGGAGGGGGTGCTATCACTACCCTCGGCTCGTGCCGCGAGTCGTCGAACTACCCGGGGGCGGGTGTCAGAATGGTTTATTTTCCGCTTTATGCGCTGCTCTGTCCATCGCACGCCGGGAGGAACTCAACGCCCAGCTTTTCAGCTTTTGCGTTGGCTTTCTGCTGTGCGGTGACGAGTTCCAGTTCTGCCAGCCGCCGTTCGTGATGACGGTCGAGCGCATTCTGCATCGGCAGGATGTGATACCGCAGACAGCCGTTGCGCTTGCGTCCGTCCCTGGTCACGATCTCCGTGCGCTCCGTGCGGATGAGGCCGCGCTCCTCCAGCGTGCGCACATACTTCGCCACCGTGTTGACCGAGATGCCCAGCGCACCCGCGATGGTGGGATAGCTGACGATGCACTGGTACGTGCGCCGGTCTTCGGTGCGGATGAGGTAGGCGTAGATGTGGAACTCATACTTGTTCAGTTGCAGTTCGAAGATGGCGTTTGGGAGCAGGAAGAAATTCTTCTGTTTCATGTTCTGCTCATACTGAGAGGTCAGCATCATGTCACCCCCTTCGTATGCGTGGCGATCCACTTACGCAGTTCTTCCTTCGGGACGACGATCCATTTGCCGATGCGCAGAGAGGGAAAGCCATCCTCCTGGACGAGCTCATACGCGCTGGAGTCTGAGACACCCAGCAGGTCGGCCAGCTGCTTCACATTCAGAAGCAGCGGCAGCTCGTCGTAGTTTGTGAACACAGATTTTTTATTTTGAATTCCTCCTTGGTTAGATTGGGGGATACATGATCTCCCACTTGTATAGGGGAAGATATCCCGCTTTTATTAACCCACAATTTTTCTGTCTGCACTAAATTCAGAGGGATGCATAAATTTAGCTTCTTCGTTTCGTTCAATTTGACAACTGTTTTTTCATTGATTAGGCATCGCAGCGGGTGCTTGGAGGCAGAGACGATCTCCATGGTGCGCTCTAAGATTCTTGCTGAATCTTTTCCTCTGTTTTGCAATTCATCTTTTGTGTTCAATATAATTGTAACGGACTTGCAGCTTCTTTTTTATGGCCTCGTAGGTCGGGTTTTTAGCGATTTTCCCGACCTACCAGTCCGGGTTCAGAAAAAAGACAGACTCGGCTGACATCGTCAACTGAGTCTGGTGTTCTTGTTATGCTGCCGCGTTTTGGATACTGCGCCCCAATACGACAAGAGCACTCTCTTTCAACATGCGACTTCGTTGAATAGGGAGTGCTCTTATTCATACATATTCAGTTCTTGACGGAGTGCTCAATCTCGGCTGTGAGCTGCATCAGCGAGAGTCCTCGTAGTAGTTGTCGTATAGGGATTTTAGCAGTTTGCTCATACGCCTGCATCCTGACAGCAAGACACAATAGCACACGAGAATAGAAATTGCTACTATTTTATTCACCGTGGGAGCAAGTAGTCAAGTTTACTTTCGTTCAGCAGTCTCTTTCGTTCCTGCCACTGTGGCATATATTGATTCAGAATTGAGACAAATTCTGGTCCGTGGTTTTTTACCCTCAGATGCGCCAGTTCATGCAAAATCACATATTCGAGACACTCTACCGGTTTCTTCGCGAGCTGTAGATTCAGCCAGACTTTTCGGGTGCTTGTATTGCAAGTGCCCCATTTGGTGGTCATGTATTTGCTTTGCCACCCGCTGCAATAAAGTCCGGTGATCTTTTCCCATTTTGGGAGATGCTTTGTGACCTCGTTCTTCAGCTGCTCACGGTACCACTCGTTGACATAGGCCTCGCGTTGCTTTGCCGTACTTTCCTTACGAACTGTGAGAATCGCTTTGTCTCCCGAGAGTACAAGCGCATTTCCTTTGTAGCTATGCTCTACCTGCAAAAAATACTGCCTGCCCCAAACATATAGTGTTTCTCCGGACACATACTGTCGTTCACTTTGACGCGGCTGCTGTTGGAATTTCTCCTGCTGTTTTTTGATCCAGCCGAGTTTTGTCCGAACAAACATCGTGATTGCTTCATTGGTTAGCGTCACTGGTGCGGATACACGAACCCTGCCGTCCGGCGGAAGCACAGAGAGATGCATATTCTTAATGTTTTTTCTGATAACTTCCACAGGAATATTGGAAATAACTATCTGCATCAGTACTCCTCTTGTTCTACAACGATTTGGTAAATCCGCTTAACTTCATCGTCATCATTCAAAAGTTGATATAGCGCCCGCTTGATTTTGTTTGCCTTAACCGGATTGTTGCGGAAGCCGTCGAGCCGCGCTTTGACGATTGCCTTATGCAGCTTCAAAGCCGTTGCCTCGTCTTCTCCGCAATTATCATAGAGCGCCCGCAGCGCGCCGTTGGAACGAATGCTCTCGGGATACTTGGTGTTTTCCTCGGGCTTGGCGACATTTTTCGCCAGTTCCATGTACATATCCAGTAACTGTCCGTAGGCGATCACACCGCGGCGACGGTCGAGAATCAGCTGTTCCAGAATGGCCGACATCTTTGCGTAATATGCCGGGTTGATGACCATTCTCTCAACAACCTTTTTGCGGATATTGTTCTCAATCGTTTCTGCTGCGCTTTCCTGTTCGCCTTTTTGCTCGCTCTCCAGCTTATCCTCCTGCGTGATGATAAAATCAAGCAGGGTGAAGTCGTCCATACTGCCGATCTTCTGCGATTCGCTGGCCGAAATGTAGTTGTCAATCAGATACCGCATCCCTGGCTCATAGGCTTTCAGGTCTATAAAATCGCCACTGGCTCTGCCAATCGTGTCACGCAAGCCCACGTAGAACGCAACCTTATCATCCAATGCATTTTGCTCAGATGCTGTATACCCCAAATCCATCATGCGGGGTTTCAGCTCCGCAAAAGCGCGAATCAAACGCCCAACAAGCTTGTAAAGTTTCTCTCGGATACGGGCAAAGGCTTCATCTTGGTCTTCATCGCGGCCACTTTCGCCACAGAAGTAGTGGATATAGTCAAGTTCTTCTCTGGGCAATTCAACGCCCTCGCAAAGTTCGTCCAACTCTTCCAGCGTGTCAACAAAATACTTTTTGGCTTCCGTAGCTCTATCCTTTAAAAGCCCATCTACATCCTCCGCATCGTAACTTTCAAAGGCGCCGGCAGTATACTTATTCATTGCGTCTGCCAAGTCGCCGAACAGTTCCTTATAATCCACGATATAGCCAAAGTCTTTGCTCTCACCATCCAAACGGTTTACACGGCAAATCGCTTGGAACAGACCATGGTCGTGCATCGCCTTGTCAATGTAGAGGTAGGTGCAACTGGGAGCATCAAACCCGGTAAGCAGCTTGTCCACCACAATCAGCAGCTTCATGTTTGCAGGCTCATCCACAAACTTGCGTTTTGCTTCCGTTTCAAAAGCCTCTACTTTTTTAGCGATCTGCGCCTTGTCCTCCAACGGATCAACACCAATCATTTTCAGATATGTGCTGTATTTTTCAAATGTTTCGGTTTCTTCCTCGTCACTGACAGTATCCGTCCTCAAATCCCCGGCTTGCGGTGTATAGGAGGAAATAATCGCGCATTTCCGGAAAGCTTTGCTTTGAAAGATTTCATAGTATCGGCACGCCGAATACACAGAACCGGCAACAAGGATAGCATTTCCGTTCCCATCCATCAGCCTTGCCTTGGTAGCAAAATCGAAGATGATATCGTTGGCAATCTGCTCTAACCGGGAGCGGGAGGAGAAAATCTTCTGCAAATTACCCCAATAAGCTTTGAGCTTGGCTTTTGCTCTGGGGGCCAGACCAACGGTTTTCGCTTCAAACCATGCATCGATCCTGTCCTGCGAGGTAATTCCCTGCGGCACATCTCTGGCCTCATAGCGCAGATCCAGAACAACGCCGTCCCGAACGCCCTCATTGAACTTATAAGTATGGATGTATCCGCCAAAGGTTTCCAGACTTGTCTTTTTATCCTTTTTCAAAAGCGGTGTGCCTGTGAAACCGATAAAGATGGCATTGGGAAGGATTGCTTTCATAGCCTCGTGGAGCTTACCGGACTGAGTGCGGTGACATTCATCCACAAAAACTACGATATCGCCCTTTGCGGAAAAATCCTTGGGCAGCGAGTTTTTCAGATCCTCAATATATTTCTCATAATCAGTTTCCGAGCTGTCGCTGCCGCGTTTTCCAAATTTATGTACCAGAGAGCACAAAAGCCGGTCATCGAAAGCATTCAGACGCTCAAGAAGATCCTTGCCGCTCTTGGTGCGGATGATATTCTCATCAACGCCCTTATAGTTCTTTTCAATCTGCTCGTCCAATTCTTCGCGGTCGGTAACAACCAACACACGCGCATTGGGGTTGTTTGCCAGAATCCACTTGGAGAACCAGACCATGGTCAGGCTCTTGCCGCTTCCTTGGGTATGCCAGACAATGCCGCCTCTGTGCTTGTCCATCAACCGATGCTGCGCTCGTTTGATGGCATAATACTGATTATAGCGGCAGACCTTTTTGATCCCCTTATCGAAGATCACAAAGTTGTGGATCAAATCAAGGAAACGCTTTTTGTAAAACAGCGCAAAAATCTGCTTCTCCAGCTTGCCGGGGATGCCTTCGCAGTATTCTTCAACCTCAATGTCCACAATATCGCGTTCCGGCTGATGTTCGGAGAACCCGTCATCCTTCCATTCCAGATAGTGCTTTTCCGGGGTAAGCAGCGTGCCATAACGCAAGCCTTCGCTGTCGTTACCGGCCATGCAAAACTGAATGGTCGTAAAGAAATCTTCGATGAAATTCGCTTTCTGATTGGTCAGATTCTGGCGGATGCCGTTGGACACGGACACGCTGCTCTTTTTCAGTTCAATCACGGCAAGAGCAATGCCGTTGACATAGAGAACGATATCCGGGCGCTTGGTGTTGTTGCTGACAACGGTGACTTCCTCTGCGATATAGAAGTCATTTTTGCTGACATCCTCAAAGTCAATAAAATATACCGTCTTGGGGGACTGCTCCACGGACTCCTTTACCTTGGCTCCATATTTCAGCAGGCTGTAAACTTCCTTGTTGACATGGTACAGCCCCTGCTGCAGATTGGTGGAGGTTTTTACCAAGGCGTCCACGGCGTTACTCGCCAGTTTTTCGGAATAGCCCTGTTTCAGCAGCCAGGCATGCAGCCGCTCCTGCATGATGTTGCGGTTCTCGCTGTCATGCAGGTTGCCCAGATATGTATAGTGCAGCTTGTCCCGGAAGAACTTGACTACGCGGTTTTGAGTTTTGCGCTCGCTGTCGCCAATGTTGGGCATGGAGGCACCTCCTATGTGCTATTATCTCGCAAAATTATTATCGATAAATTGTTCGATATTATTCTGGAGGGAAGCAAAATTCTCTTTAGCGAAAAGATACTCACTGAAGTCTCTGATTAGAGTCTCTTCGTCAACCCGTTCTGTGGCAAGTTTTTTCAGAATCAACTCATACAGAGCTTTGCCGCTTATGTCTTGCATTACGTAGGCATTGCTGCGGCATCCTTTTACTATTTCATCAAAAAAAGTAAGCGTAAAATATCTGTTCCCAAAGTATGCGATAAAGTTGGTATCTTTATCTACAAGGATCTTCTGATAAAGGTACTTTTCCAAACTTTTGATTGGCAAAAACAGCTTTTTCAGAGATTTATACTCACTATGTTTGTTGACTTCTTTCTTGACATCTCCGTCAATGATGGAAAAAGTAAACTTATCTCTACCGAGTATGTTCTGCTCGCAGAAATTCTTTTGAAGCTCAAGGGTATTGTTCCAACCGCCAGCAGGGAGAACATTCATCAATAGATTGTTTTTTGTCCGATAATCAGCAATTAATCTACGCACCATCAATTCAGCTACCTTGTCTTCGACCAAGATAGTACAATCATATCCATCATGGTTGTAGAGGCTTCTAATTGCATATTGCGGATAACAAGGAGAAATGATTTTGGCTGCGCCGGAATCATTTTTCATATAATAGATGTTACGCGGGTTAAGCCTTCTGATTAGTTCGGACGAGTGAGACGAAAACAAGACCGTAAGATCCTTTGTGGAAATCATTTCTTGGAGGTATTCCATAAGACGATCTATGGCACTCGGGTGAAGTGCCAATTCCACTTCGTCAATAAATGCAAACAATTTGTTGGAAAGGACTTTGTGCTTGTGGCGAATGATTTCAGGCTTTAAGGCCGAAGAATTTATAAAGTTCAAGAGCGAAATAAGCATACATTCGCCAGAACTCATTTTATATTTACTTATGTATTTTCCAGAGCTTAGTTTCAGAAAATACGGCATATTGCCCAGCTTGTATTCACGCGCAACATCCATATTTTTTAGTTTGTAAAGATCTTTGTAATGACCTTTTTCTCCATGTAGAATATAACTAAGTGTATCTTTGAGTTCAGTAGTGGCCGGGACAAGCTTTTCAACAAATTCAGCATCATTCGTCAAATCATCGAGGTTTTTCATATCCTCGAATCTTGTTCCTGTAAAAACACTACCTTCATAAATGCCATAAAACTGAATACTCAGATCTGACGGAACCAGTTTTTTGGTTGCAGAATCATATGACCAAACTGTTTCCTTATCAGCGCATTTCAGCGTTATGCTTGAATCTTCGCACAATTCAGCTTCTCCCAGTTTTCTTAGAGTCTGCCTATACACAACAGATGCAACCGCCGACATAACCGTGCTTTTTCCAACTGCATTTTCGCCGACAAGAGCATAAATCCCTTTATCAAAAGCAAAAGTATACTCAAAATGATTGATATTTTTTATCTTCTCAATCCCTAAATATAAATCTAAAGGCATTCTATCTCTCTCCTTTACATCAGCCTGATTTTGCCCGTCAGCAGTTGCTGCATCATGCCTTGCTTGACTTGGCGGTATTTTGCGAGTTTCTGCTCCAAAGCTTCGATTTCAGAATCCATAGCAAGTAATGCAGTTGCAATGGATTCTTGTTCTTCGACATTTTCTGGAATTGACATGATTTTAGCATGTACGTCATTTCTGTTTAATGTTGGAACACCCGAGCCAGTCATATAGTCTGTCCAGTTCACTAAATTAAACAGATAATAGATGAAACGCGGATTATTGCCTTTGAAATCTGTTACCCATAATGTTGTATTATGAGGCCAATAATCACCATCTACATAGTGGAGTTTTCCAATTGTTCCCGATCTGCCAGTAATCACGCCTGGGCCTTTAACCATTGCTACGCGGTGATATGCATTTATTCCATTTGAAAAGATAACAGGGACATGTCCGTTCTCTAATTTGGAATATGGTAAATCTAACCCACGTTGCAAAGGCGCAATCTCGCATAGTTTTTTATTAATCCATGGCATAGAATATCCCGGCAGGCGGCGTTCGCCGGTCAGCAGTTCCTGCATTGCACCCTGCTTGATTGCCTTTTTCTTAGCAAGTTGATTTTTTAGAAGTCTAATCAAAGCATCAGTGTCATTCAGAGTAGCTGCTATATTTCGCTGTTCTTCTAACGAAGGAAGCGGAATTACAAAATCAAAAACGCTTTTTGCAGACAGATTTGGCTGAGAACTGCCATTATTTTCTACCTCAATCTGCTTTTGGAATATTGATGAGGCAATGATTTGCAATAAGTAATCTGGATCTATTTTCTCGGTATTTGGGCGAATAACAGCAATAGATGAAGCAGGTGCACCACCATCAGTAGTTACAAAGGCATATTTCCCAAGCGAACCTCGCAAACAAAGAAGAATATCATTACGCTGAATTTTTGCGCCACTCAACTGGTTGTATTTTTCATAGGAAATATAGTCCATTGAGGAATAGTCAACTTTTCCCCCCTGTAAATGACCTGCATTTATAAAAGGGATGCCAGTGTCTTGAAACTCATCACCAGAAGGGTAATTGCTACTTCTATCGCCGTTAAGGATCTGTGCAACAGAGCCGAGTCTTACCATACAAACCCCATCCTTTCCAGATGAGCCTTGACCTTGGCTTCATAGTCTGTTACAGCAGCAGTCAGTTCCGGCAGGGTATCCTCATACCGCTCCACCAACTCCACAATGCGATTGGTCATCCGGTGAGAGGTGGTAACATACAGCGCTTTGATACCCTCAAAGATGGCGGCATACCACTTGCGGTTGATCAGCAGATCCAGAATCTCCTCGTCCGTCAGCAGGGCATACTTCTTCCGCACCTTTTCTTCCAGTTCGGCGTTCATTTCTTTGATAGCCTTATTCTGTTTGGCAAGAGAATCCGTCAAATCGGCAAAACGCTTCAATGCCGCATATTCTTCGTCCTTGGGATCGGCCTTTTTCAGCACCTTCAGACGGGCGGCGACAGCCTTGGCATCCACCTTGTCCTTATCGTTGAGGTGTTCCTTCAGATAGCCCTCATCCCCGGTCTGCTCTTCCACGAACTCATCCAGCTGGCTCTGTGTTTCCTCAGCAACGGCCTGCGCATCGTTGATTGCCTTGCGCTCGGCGGTAAAGAATACCGATTCTATCAGCGCCTTGGGCAGCAAAACGCCCTCCCATCCAACGACCTTCTCCTGCCCCTTTTTCTTGCCGGAGGTATATTCACCCATGATATTTTCCCATTGCCGGGCCGCACCATAGCCGTCCACAGACACCAGATACATGTCGTCGCCCATGACTTCATGCCAGTAGGAAAGCAGGACCTCATACACATCGTACTTGTCCACCAGCTCCATACCTTCAAAGCAGTCGATCAGCTGCTGGGCCAGTTCCACGATATAAGGTTTTAATTCCGTGTCTTCATCGATGCTGCGCAGTCCTCCGTCTACCTTCTGCATCCAGGCATCGAAAGCATCGTCAATGCGCTCCGCATAAGCAGAGAACTCGGGATTATTATAAACGGTATTGCGAATGTCGTCTTTTGGAATGTTCAGCTGATAATAGCCATCCCGCATCTGGGAAAACAGCTTGGTCTTCAGGCTGGGGAACAGCGCCCAATACTTGTCCATGGAATCCACATCCGCTGCAGGGATACCACCATGGAGATGTCCGTCAATGTCCTGTAGATCTTCCGGGGTGGAGCTGTCAATGTAACGGGGAATATTCAGGTTATACTCGTTTTTGACCTTGATCTCCCAGTTAGGAACAAACCGGGCATACTTGGGATCGTCCGTGACCTGCTGATTGAATGTGGTGACGATTTTATAGATATCCCGCTCACGCAGACGGTTCTTGTTGCCGTCCTTTACGAAGTCGTGGCTGGCATCAATCATAAAGATGCCTTTGCCGGCAGACGATTCATCAAGTAATATACTCTGTAGAGCCTCTGCATCCAAGTCCTGATACTCGCCAGATGAACCGGTTCGCTGATCAGCTGATTCCTTGTCGATTACCAGAATGCAAGCAGGGATACTGGTGCCATAAAAGAGGTTGGCAGGCAGACCGATGATGCCCTTGATATAGCCCTTGTCAATAATGGCCTTACGGATGGTGGCCTCGGCGTTGCCGCGGAATAGAACACCGTGAGGCAGAATGACCGCTGCTTTGCCTGTACTCTTCAGAGATTTCAAGATATGGAGCAGCCATGCAAAGTCGCCATTCTTTTCGGGCGGTCTGTCACCGTAACCATCAAAGCGGCCATAATCCTTGAGGCCGTCCATCCAGTTTTTCAGAGAAAACGGAGGATTAGCAACGGCAAAATCAAAGCGTTTGAGCACCTCATCGTCGGAACCGTCTTCAAAATAGTGAGGCGAGGAGAACGTGTTTCCGGCTTTGATCTCACCGGCTGCCTTGTTGTGCAGAACGAGGTTCATCTTGGCAAGACCGGCGGTAGTCACTTCCTTTTCCTGTCCCCAAATGGCAATCTCAAAGGGAGCTTCATCCGCTGCACGAATCAGCAAAGAGCCGGAGCCGCAGGCTGGGTCATAGACGGAATAGCCTTCGTCGCGCTCTTCAATCTTATCAATGCCGATGACCTTGGCAAGAATACGGGATACCTCAGCAGGGGTATAAAACTGTCCTTTGCTCTTGCCGCTTTCCGTAGCAAAATGACGCATCAGATATTCATAGGCGTCGCCGAGAATATCGTCGCCGCTGGTCTTGTTCTTTTTGAAATTGAATTCGTCACGCTGGAAAATGGCAATCAAACCGGTGAGCTTATCTACCATTTCCTTGCCGCTGCCCAGCTTTGCTTCGTCATTGAAATGGGCATTGTCAATCACGCCGCGAAGATTGTTCTCCCCAGCTTCTGCCAGTTTGGCAATGACTTTATCCATTTCCTCGCCGATGTTTTTGTTGCCCTTCAATGCAATCAAATCGTCGAAGCTACCGCCTTCCGGAACAGTAATATCGGCATATTTTACGCCCTTAAACTTGTCCGTAACATATTTAACGAACAGCAGGGTTAAAATGTAGTCCTTATATTGAGAGGCATCCATACCGCCTCTCAGCTTATCGCAGCTCGCCCACAGGGAACTGTACAGTTCGTTTTTCTTTATGGCCATGTTTGCTTACCACACTTCTCTTAATTTGATGTTTTCGTTTCCTTGCGAGCCTTTTCTTCTATAGATTCGCGTTGCTTTTCCCTATTACGCCGCTTTGCATAAATTGTCATTTCGATTTATGATTTCAACTTATAGCTGCGGTTGCGATTGCCACCCTCAGCCACAACAATTCCCTCTGCTATCAGCTCATTCAGATAGTCCCTTGTGCGAGAAGGTTTCAGTCCGATATACTCAGCTATGGGGGATGCCTTTGCCTCGGCATGGTCGGTGAGATACGCCATGATAGTTTCCTTCATTTTTGCGTTTATCGCCGATTTTTTATCACTGGTTTTTATCGCCGATTTTTTATCGCCGATTTTTTCAAATGTGAGCGATAAAATCGTTCTTTCCGGCTCAAGCTGCTCTGTGAATGTCGGCATGACCCAACCCTGCTCCCGCCAGACGCGGAAGATATTGGGGATGCCGCTGCCGGCACGCTCGCCAATATCGATCAGGTTGAACATTTTCAGCATTGTCCCGTTACGGGGGTCGGACACGCCGCCGCTCTTTGCCGCGTCGATCTCGATCCGAAAGCTGCCAGGGTTGGACATGGTGATGGTGTCCCGCTTTTTAATGATGACCAAGCCCTGCCTGCCGTAATAGTCAGCGTTGACCAAACAGTTGGCCAGAGCCTCACGCAGGGCCTGATGGACGGAGGTGTCATCTACTCTGGCTCCGCCCTCCATTTTGAAAGGCACCTTGATATCCTGAATCAGCTTGTTATAAACCCGGAAATAGAAGTCATACACATTACCGCTCCAGTCTCCGGAGGAAGAGATAATGCGGTCAGTCCAGCGGGTGTCGGCGTCGTACTGTTCTTGATAGTCCAGAAAGTAGGTGTTAAACTCCCGAACGATGTCGTATTCGTTGCCAAACATGAGGAGTCCGGCAGAGGTGGGGTGCTTCTTGCCATCGGAGCCGATCCCCACAGCGCCCAGCTTCAGCAGGAAGTCCTCGTCCTCCAATGCCTCCCACACATGGCCGGGACGGGAGAGCCGCATTCTCTGGCGGTAGCTGCGGACGCTCTCCTTGTTGAACACATCCATGTCCATTTCCTCGAGGACAAGCATATCCTGAGTCTTCACAGAGGCGTCCCGCACCATGGCCTGATATTCTTCTTTGGTCAGCGGTAGTCACCCTCACCGTTGCGGCGATAGGTGTTGAGGGGATTGCCGTCCACATAGACCGGCTTATAGGAGCGCTCGGCACGGGGGACATTGATGACCACGATGTGGTCGCCGTCCACCTCCTGCACAAACACATCCTTGGAGGACAGCACATTTACACTGGTCTTGTTGGGGTTGTTGACGATGTCCCAAAACTCCTTGATGAGTCTTTCCGGGTCAGGCAAATTGACTGTCCGGAAGGATTTGTCCGGCAATTCCTCCACGCCCAGCAGAATGATGCCGCCATAGGTATTGGCAAAGGCAGAATAGGTTTCCCAGATGCTCTTGGGCAGGCCGCCGAGAGCCTTCTTTGCCTCGATGCGGTTATTCTCCCGATACTGCTCTATTTTGGTAAAGTCAATCATGCCGCTCCTCCTTCTCCGGTTCAATCATGTAAGAAGTTACACTGATACAGGATATATTTTATCGCAGAGAAGCCAATTTGTCTATTTGAAATCCAGCTTTCGGATTTCAAGCGCTGGTTTCAGAGCGCCTTACTGTGCAGAACAGGGGGATTGCTTTGGGGCCTTATTCTTTGATTATAGCATCCCACCTCGTGCATTGCCAAAGCGAAGAAAGAACTGCTTTGTATGAATAACCGCTATGTTGCAAAGGCAGAGTCTCGTTGGGATAATTCCAACGAGGCTCCGGTTTTGACCACATAAACAGCCACAGACAGCTCCGGGACACATGGAAAAGTTGCAGCCAAAGGTGCTTTGAAAAGAAATAAAATCGAGAGGAAACGGCTAAAAACGGTTAGAAATAGCACGAAAAAGTTTCTTTTAGCTTATTGATTTTAACCCTGGATTAGGTGCTCTTAATCAGATTGCATTTACTATGTCTGATAGATTTATTGTGCCAACTAATCCAGATCCATTTTCATTAATGGCCTTAAAGACATTATTAAAAGTGTTACCCAGATGGAAGCGTTGGGCTGATAGTACACGCCCCATTTTAGAAGATGCATCCTATCCCTTACCAGAAGCCGAAATGAAATTTGTCGGTGAAATAAGCCAGCGTTTTAATAGAAGAAATCGTAAACCAACGGCATCATATCAAACGGTTATAACAGATATAAGAAATTTTGTGAATGATACTTTTGCAAAAACTCTTGAACAGTATGGTATGACATGCCATCGAGACAATTATCATCTTTCAGAGATTCCTGATTTTGGTGCAATGCTACAAAAAGCAAATGAACTTCGGATTCCTGTATTCTGTCTTAAAGATAATGAGCTACCAGGCGGAGCCTCATTTGATAATACAACCGCAAAGCGCGATGAGATTAAGAACACTTTCTCGCAACTTGCAGATATATTGCAGGAGACTTTCAAATGAGGCAAGCAAAGGTAGTGTTCTGTGCACTAATGGCACAGAAAAATGTGACGGCAGGATTATACGAATATTTATCAAATAGCCGAATACCACTTGATTCGTCGGATCTGTTACGGTGGCAATGGGTATTAGCAGTATCAGCTTTAGATAAATACATACATGATATTGTTGCTGCTGGAATGGTTGAGCAATACCTCAATAGAAGACCTACTACACCCAAATTTGATGCATTTCAGCTCAGTATGAATGTAATTTCCAACATTTCAGTTGCTCCAGTACCTGAAATTGAGTTTAGAAATGAAGTTATTCGTAAAAATAGTTATTTGGCATTTCAAGAACCCGATAAGATAGCTGATGCACTATCATTTATTTGGAATGAGTCCCAGAAATGGTTGGTAATTAGTAGAAATATGGCTACACCCATTGACCAAGCAACCCTGAAAACAAAACTCAAAAATATTGTTATGCGAAGAAATCAGATCGTGCACGAGGGAGATTGCCTATCGACAAATATACCATTGGTTCAGCAACCGATCTCTCTATCTGATACAGAGGATGTGATTCATTTTATTACAGAACTTGTGGACGCAATAGACACATGTGTTGTTTGAAAAACCTCGAAACACTCATCGCTCACCAAGGATTAAACCGGTGGCAATGTTGTATTCATACAAGACTATCCAGGCACCGGGTTTAGCCTTTTTAATGTCTGCTCTTTTGCTTTCTCCACACCGGAACTTTAGCAGAAGGTGTCCTCAAATGTTGCGGAGGAATAAAACAATAAATGCCTCCGCTACTTACAGCAGTCCTGTATTCCGCTATATTGAAAACAGAAAAGCAAGGAGGTGCGCTGATGGCGGGCAGACGGATCAGTGCCGGATACTACCAGCGGCATGACGGCAAGGTGGTTTATGTTGTCTCTCTGGCCACCGATGCTGACACCGGCGAGGAAAGTGTCATCTGGACCACCTACCCTTTTGCAACTGTCCCCAGATACTACACCTCCAGCAAAAAGTCCTTCTGCGCTTTTATCGAAGTGAACGGTGAGCGGAAAGCTAAGTATAAGCGAATGCTCAATATGAAGATCTCAGGGGAAGCCATAGAGCGGCTGGAGGAAGAGGGCTTTCGGGGACCGGTTCGTAAGCGAAAAAATTGGCAACTGGATGAAGCTTATGACTCCCGAGATTATCAGCAGTCTCTTACCTATTATGCATACGCAAAAGATCTCTGCGAGCACTACAATTTCGACCGGAGCAAATATCGCCTCTGCGTAAAGGAAAAGAGATTTGCTGCCATCACCAAAAGTGACTTCGCCAAGTTGAAAGAGGATCTACAGTTTCTGGACAATGTCCTGAAAACGGTGCTGGCTACATACCAGGGCTATTTCCAGGAGCGGTTCGTGGATGGCCTGTCCATTCGCAAGTACGCGGAAGCCCATCAACTGAACCGTGGCAGCGTGGACTATCAGCAAAAGAAATTCTTCTCTGCTCTGGCCTCTCTGCTGAAAGAGCGGGACGAGGCGGAGGGAACATGCCGGCTGCTGAAACCAGCACAAAAGTAAATAATCCAACCTCAAACGGAGCGTCTGCGACAAAGCAGGCGCTCCGTTTTTCTGTCAAATGTATGTCAGTGGGATATATTTTCCCCAATACAAGTAGAGAGACAACTGGGACACCATCCAAAGGTTATGTCAAACCTATGTCACATGCAAATGTTCGCGGCTAAAGAAGTAGAGGGAGTTTTGAGAAGGAGATGGTCAACATGAGAGAATCTGTCTGCAAGAACTACAACGAGGCGAAGGTGCTGGGAACATCACCGTCCGGTGGGTATGAACTGATGCACCAACCGGATTACCTGGTACTGCGTGTGGGCCGCTGTATGGTGGTGCTGCAAGAAAAGTTCATTCAGTGGATGGAGGAGCATACGGGAGGTGCTATATGAAGTTCCAACAGTGGCCCAAACGAGATCCCGACAAAAACTATTTCAAGGTTCCCAACGAAATTTTTCACATCGGTCCTACCCGGAGATCTCCATCTACTGTTATCTGCTGAGCATCGAGGACAGAGAAACCTACCAGTGCTACCCGAGCTACAAAACCATCGGCAAGGCGCTGGGTATGAGTGAGAACACCGTGAGCAAGTATGTGCGCAGCCTGGAGGAGAAAGGTCTCATCCGCACCGAGCCGACGATAGTGCGGAGCAAAGACGGCAGGCCCCTCAATGGAAATCTGCTCTACACCATTCGACCGATCCAGGCGGCAGTCGAATTGTTCTACGAGCGGCAGTTCCGGCAGTTGGAGGAGAATGCCGCCCGCCAGAGAGCGGCGGAACGCCTCGCAGAATTGGCCCGTGAAAGCCCCCAGAACGCCCTGTGTGCGTCTTTCGGAGAGGAAGCGAGTCCCAGTGCCGATCCGGGGTTAGAGGCCCAAGTTGGCCCGCTTTCGGAGACGATCCCGAGGACGAAAGAAAAAGCAGGATAAACGACGGGGTCGCAAGCGCCCCCGTCAGAAGCACCTCCGCCCGCAGTGCGGGCAGTTGCGGGGGCTTTTGCAGGGATTGGAAATGGAGTCAAAATCCGGGCCGTGATATCATCTCTGCGGTCACTATCCCCAAAAGCCTACTGCCACAAGGAAAAAACAGGGGTCAACCCCCGGAAAGGAGAACATTATGAGCAAAAAAGAAAAATTCCCCCTCTACCTCTCACCGGAGAAAAAGGCCATCCTGGAGCGCCGGTATCAGGAGGACGGGAGCCGGAGCATCACCGCCTTCATTGAGCGGGCGGTGGACTTTTACCTGGACTATCTCAGCGCCAACAATGCCGGACTGTTTCTCCCCACCTCCATCAAGTCCTACCTGGACGGAAGGATGGGACAACTGGAGGAGCGACTGTCCTCCATCGCCTTCCGGCAGGCGGTGGAGCAGGACATGGTAGCCGGTATCCTCGCCGACGCGTATCAGTTCAGTGGCGAGGATCTGCGCCGACGGCGGGCGGAGAGCGTTCAAAATGTGCGGAAAACCAATGGCCGCATCTCGCTGGAGCAGCGGGTGCGTGGTGCGTGGGAGGAGGACGATGAGTGGCAGGATTGATCGTGAAAAGCCCTTATCTCAAGTGCGGAGGCAGCGATTCAGTCAGCGGCTATCTGAGGTACATCGGCACACGGGAACGGGTGGAGATCCTCCCGGATGACCGTCCGCCCACTCAAAAGCAGGAGCAGCTCATCACCAAACTGACCAAGGATTTCCCGGAGGCCAGGGAACTGGGTGAGTATTCCGATTACACAGACAAGCCTACCAAGGCCAATGCCTCTGTCTTTATCACCCGAGCATTGGAGGAGAACTGGTCTCAAGTGCAGCAGTCAGACGGCTACATGAAGTACATCGCTACTCGGCCTCGTGCGGAACGGCTTGGTGATCACGGGCTCTTTGGTGATGAAGATGCTGTGGACTTGGAGCAGACCATGCAGGAACTGGATCAGTACAACGGGAATGTGTGGACGCATATCCTCTCACTGAAGCGGGAGGACGCTGCGCGTCTTGGCTATGACAATGCCATAGCGTAGCGGAACCTGCTCCGAGCAAATCGCAATGACATCGCCGCCGCCATGAACATTCAGCCGAATCACTTCCGCTGGTATGCCGCCTTCCACGATGAGGGCAAGCATCCACATGTTCACATGATGGCGTGGTCAACACAGCCGGGAGAAGCATATCTCACGCGGGATGGTATCCGCAACATCAAATCCGCATTGACCAATCAGATCTTCAATCAGGAGATGCTCCACACCTACGAACAGAAGTCACAGTCGAGGGATGAACTGGTGCGGGAGGCCCGCCGCGTGATCCGGCAGCTCACCCAGGAGATGATACGAAGCATCTGTACGGCTCCTGAGATTGAGCATAAGATGGAGCAGCTGGCTGGACAACTGGAAACGGTCAAGGGCAAAAAATCCTATGGCTACCTTCCCAAGTCCGTGAAGAAAACCGTGGATGAGGTAGTGGACAAGCTGGAGGAGCTGCCGGTGGTTCGTGAGTGCTACGACCGATGGTGCAGGCTCCAGGGCGAGGTGGAGAGTTACTACCACGACAACCCCAGAGAACGGAAAAAGCTGTCCCAGAAGAAAGAGTTCCGGCAGATCAAAAACTCTGTCATCCAGGAGGCGGAGCACATCCGTCTTGGTGATATCTCCTTCGAGGATGATGACTTGGCTGAGCACGACGAACCAGAACCGGCGCGTCATGAGTCCGATGCCTGCCGGGAACTGTGGCGAATCATTCGGAACGAGGACATTTCTCTGGACTATCGTGACCGAGCGGCAGAGAAGCTGGAGCAGGTGGCGGAGCGCGGCGACGCCCATGCCCAATACCGGATGGGACAGCTCTACCGGGATGGTCCTCTGCTGATCCCGGACAACCGCAAGGCAAAGCACTGGCTCAGCCAGGCGGCAATACAGGGTCTGCCGGAAGCACAGTATGCCCTTGGCAAGCTGCTTCTCTCCGACGATTGGGAGGTGCGGGACATGGACGAGGGCATCCGCTGGCTGAGACGGGCGGCGGAAAACGGAAGCCACTTCGCCGCTTACCGTCTGGGCAAAGAGTATCTGGAGGGAAACGCTGTCAACAAGGACACCTCCAGAGCGGCGGATTGGTTCACCAAATCGGCGGAGGCTGGAAACCAATACGCCCAGTACATGCTGGGTAAGCTGTGCCTGACGGGACAGGGGCTTCCTCAAGACCAAGACCAGGCAATGGTGTGGTTCAGCCGTTCCGCGGTTCAGGGAAACCAGTATGCTCAGTTTTTTTGGGAGCAGCGAAACCATCTCCGCACGCCCTTTGTGATGCTGGCGGTCACCCAACTGCTCTACCACATGAGCCGGATCTTCCAGGACAACTCTGTGCCGCCCGCTGTCCCAATGGGCCAGCAGGTGGATCGGAAACTCAGGCGGAAGATCCAGGAGAAGAAGATTGCTATGGGCCACAAGCCGGATGACCATGAGGAGCAGTGGCCTGAAATGACCATGTAAGCGGTGCAGAATATGAGCCGCAAAACAAAGAATAAAACCCCTTCCGCGAGAAGGGTAGAAAGGAATCCGATGAAACGATCCAAGTACAACTCTTTCAATGAACTCCCTCTGATGCTGACCGTGCAGGATGTGGCCGATGTGCTGGGCATTGGACTGGCCCACGCCTACGAGGTTGCCCACCGGCAGGATTTCCCCACTATCACCTTGGGCAGCCGGATCATCGTTCCCCGTGATAAATTCATGGCGTGGATCGACGAGCAGGCGGCCAAAAAGACGGAAATATTTTAGTGGCTATTTCAAAAATTCTGTGGTATTTGTTTGTGTTGCAAAAGGAGGGATGAACAATGGCAAAGAAACGAGCAAACGGCGAGGGCAGCATCCGGAAAAAGCCCAACGGCCGCTGGGAGGGCCGATACACCCAGGGCATCGATCCCAGCACCGGCCGCGCCATTCAGAAAAGCGTGTCCGCCCGGACGCAGGCCGAGTGCAAAGAGAAACTGGCGAAAGCCATCCGGGATAACCGGGGCATACCGGTCAACCACAACGAGGACTATACCGTAGCGGAGTGGTGCAGGCTGTGGTTTGAAACCTACAGCAAGCCTGTGATCCGCCCCAACACCGCAAAGACCTATGAGAACATGATCGAAAACCACATCGTACCGGCCATTGGAGGAGTAAAACTCAAGCGACTCACCGCCATCCAGATCCAGAAGATGTACAACGATTCTAAAACCAATGGGAGGGTACAGCGATTCGAAAAAAAGACTGACACAGCCCTGTCTGGAAGTACGGTGCGACGCATCCACATGGTGCTGTCCTCGGCACTGAAGCAGGCGGTCAAGGAACGAATCATTCCCTACAATCCCTGCGACAACTGCCGCATCCCGCCCAAGGAGAAAAAGGAGATGACCATCATCCCGCCGGAGAAACTGGGGGTATATCTCAGCGAGGCGGAGAAGTACGGCGTCCTGCCCATGTTCTTCCTGGAGTTATCCAGCGGCCTGCGGCGTGGAGAGCTGCTGGCACTACAGTGGGATGACCTGAATGTGAAAGACCGAATCTTATCGGTGAGCAAGCAGGTCACTCGGATCGACGGCGAACTGGTGGTGACGGAGCCGAAAACCAAGAACTCTGTCCGCAAGGTGGCGCTCAGCAGGCGGTGGCCCTGCTGGTGCGAGAGCATGAACAGCACCCGGACAGCCCCATCCTGTTCCCGTCGCCCCGCACCGGCGGTTACTGGAGCCCGGACGCGGTGTCCAGGATCAACCGGAAACTGCTGGCGAAGGCGGGCATTGAGGAGCATGTTCGCTTCCACGATCTGCGCCACACTTTCGCCACGATGGCCCTATCCAGCGGCGTGGATGTGAAGACGCTGTCCAGCATGCTGGGCCACTACAGCGCCGGATTTACCCTCGACACCTATACGCACATTACCAATGATATGCAGAGAGGTGCGGCGGAAAAGATCGGCGGCTTCATGGAAACGGCTACGGCCAAACCGGAACCGGGGCCGCCTGACCCTCCGGAGGAGAGCCGGTGCAAGGTGATACCGTTCGAGAGAGTTGGGTAAAAGAAACAAAGTCCAAGGGACGAGATATCGTCCCTTGGACTTTATAATTTTTGGGGGTAACCATAAATCAAAAGATTAAAAAGTTGTGGAACATTCAAAGTCATCTGCTACAATCTCGACTGCATCATCAGCGGAATCTTGATCGCCAGAGAAGTCTCCTTCAAAAAACCATTTATACGCTCGAGCACTTATAACTTTGGTTTCAACCAAATCAAGGCCACCGCCAATAACAGCACCAACACCAGGAACAAGTTTTCCTAAATTGATAATGCCCTTGCTTCCGAATTTCGTAATAAATCTAAATCCTACTTTTTGGTTGATTTTGGTCAAAACTTTCCCAGGAACTTTCTTGATCAATCCGTTAGTGAATTTCAATCCAAACTTGATTCCCGCCTGTTTAACCAATGCATTTACGGATACACCTGCAAGGCAGGCATAGACAAATGTTTGTGTTTGGTCACAATTCAGTTCAAAGCCGGCCATATATGCTGTGCAGGCAATCATGCGCATTTGCACATATAAAACACTGCCAATATTAGCAGGCAAGGTAACAGGCATTGTAATAACCCCACCGAATCCGGTAATGAAGCCAGAGGTAGTGCATTTGATGATTTGATTATTGATCATGGCCTTGCATGCCTGCTGCTTGGTGGGATATTTGTCTAAATAGTCGTTGGCCAATTCCTCTACGGATGGGCTCACATAGGGCACGCCATTCAGACATTTCTCGTAGCAAGTATCAAGAAGAGCCATGATATCTTCTTGAGAAATACCTTTCTTTTCTTTGCTCATAACACACTCACCTCAAGGCTGATTCCCTGAACTCAGGATGCGCCCGTTCTGTTTTCAAAGTTATTATATGGGGTATAGACAAAAAACTCAAGAATTCGTTGTATCTGAAATGAAAATGCGGCAGTCATGCTAATTAGGGATAGGTTAGGGATTTGGCGGTTTCATCGGCTATCTTCGCTCATGCTCACGCCGCTTTTCTGCCCCTGAAACCACCGCTGAACAGCAGTTATCCAAACTGCAAAAATAGAACTAAAAATGCAGAAAAACCGCCTAAAAAGGCGGTTTTTCTAAGAAAGGTGGTCCGAGTGACAGGATTCGAACCTGCGGCATCCTGCTCCCAAAGCAGGCGCGCTACCAACTGCGCTACACCCGGATATGAAGTTGTGGGGTGGCCCGGGCGTATTCTCCCAAATCAAGCGCGCTACCAACTGCGCTATACCCGGATATTTGATTTTGGACTATTATAACACGAAAACTGTGCGATTGAAATAATTTTCTGTCTGTGGTCATTCATGTGGTCAAATCGGTTTTTCCGCCCGGTTTGACCGAGGAAGCAAAACCCGCAAACACAGGTGCTGCAAGGCTTTCCGGCGTTTCATCTTTACCCGACCCGGATACAGCCACGGCACACCCAAATCAAGCGCGATACCACCTTCGCTACACCCGGATATTTAGTTTTCGTCCATTATAGCACGAAACCCGTGCGATTGAAATAATTTTCTGTCTGTGGTCATTCATGTGGTCAAAACCACTTTTGCGGAGTTTTTGAAAAGCCGGGAAACTGCCGCTTTCACCCGTGTTCCAAGGGCTTCCGGGCTTGTGTCAGAGCGGCTCATGGATGAGGTAGGGCCACTCCCAGACCAGGCGCGATACCAACTTCGCTACACCCGGTTGTTTCCGGTTTGCGGCGCTCCGCGTGTGCTGCACGGGGATTATACGTGAATCTGCTTATTCCATTGCAGCACAAAACTCGCGCAAACGGTTCCCGGCAGTGCCCAATGGCAGCGCTGCGGCACTTCCAATATTCCACCAACTGCCAAAATCCGTACCATGTACGGTCTCCCCCTGACCAATTTAGGCAGAAGGATGGCCGCCCGACTGGGCGGCCAGATTATTATATCAGGTCTTTTTCCATTTTGCAAACCTTAATTCCAGCGGCAGTCACGGCAAATAAATACCAAAACATGCACATTACCCGGGGGTAATTCCAGAGATAATCCGCCATTCCGCAGACCATTGCACCGGCAATTGCAGAGGCTCCGGCCAGCGTGATGAATTTCGCCTGGCGGGACACTTTGCCCTTAATCGCAGCAGCTGCAGACTTATAGCCCCAGAGCATTGTGCCCAGGAAGGCCAACAACCCCAGAATCCCCTGCTCCACCCAAATCTGAAGGTAGATATTGTGGGAATGGACAAAAGGCGCCCGTGCGTGATAGAGGTTGTGGACGGAGATATACTCCTTCACCGCGTCCGTGCCAAGCCCCGCGCCAGTGACAGGGCTCTGGCGGATCAGAGCCAAGGCCGCCTCATACAGCGGGAAACGGCTGGACGTAGAAGTGTCCTTCAGATTGGTAATGGTCATAACGCGGTTGAGAATGGTGTCTGGCAGCAAGGGTATGCAGGCGATCCCAAGCAGGATCAGCCCCGGCAGCAGCTTTGGCTTCCACAAAAAGACAAACAGCAGCAGCGAAACCGCCAGCCCAATCCAGCTGGCCCTTGAGTAAGTCATCAGCACAACGCCCACTCCCATGCAGAACACGCCCAACGCAGCCAGAACGCTGTACCAGCGCTTGGAGCAAAAAACCAACGCCAGCACCAGGGGTAGGAAGAAAATCAGCATCTCCGCAAAGGCGTTGGGATTGTCAAAAAAGGAGTAAACCCGCCCGGGCATCCCCTTGTTCAGCGTCAGATCCACGTAGGAGGCGTTGACCTCTACACCCTGAATCCGCTGAACAACTCCATAGGCGGAGGACGTAAAGACGCCAAGGCCCGCCCCGGCGGCCAGGCGCACCAGATCGCCGGCATGGCGCACTGCGCTGACCGTCACGATCACCAGGATCATACAGGTCAGGTGGAACAGGAAGAACCGGTAGGAGAGTCCGCGATAGGCGGAAAACACCACCGCCAGGCACACGGATGCAGCCAAAAGCACGGCGTACGGGCCCACAGCAGCTGCGTTCAGCCGGAAGGTTCTGCGGCGCATCCCGCCTGCTACCAACAGCAGCAGGCAGAGGAAAAATCCCATCAGGCTGTAGGCATTGTTCCAGCGCTCATAGGGAATGGACAGCAGCAGCGCCACCAGCCAGGACACGGCGATGGCGGTGGACTCCCCCATGTCAAAGGCCAGGGCGGCAAAAAAACTGCCGTCAAAATAAGGCTGCAGCTTCCGGTACAGCCAGTGGAGCGCCGAGGCCGGCAGGTTGATGAGCCAAGTCAGCAGCCGGCAGGAAAGGCTGGGTGCCCAGGAGGCGCTCAGTGTCCCCTCCCTGGTAAAAAAGCCAACCAGCGCGCTGCCGTGCCAGCCCCGTTCACACCAGGCTTCAAACCGATGGATCGCTCTCCCGGTCCGGCTATCGTTCCACACCTGGCTGAGGGCCGTCCAAAACTTTAGCAGGGCGCAGCAGATCAAGCTCTCTTTGATCGTATCTACCATTTGCGTAAATTCCTCTCAGCTTCTATTTTTCATCCGATACAGCAGGGTCAGAAGGCCAAACCACCGCCGGCGCACCAGCGCCGTCACAATCTGCTTGTTCCGGGACTGGCCCTCTGGGCGTACGGTCCGCAGTGCCTCCTCCATCTCCGGAAGCGATGCGATTTGCCGCACCTGTTCCCTTTTCTCCGCCGCCGCAGCGCTGTTGCCGGCGGCGTATTCGTTTCCTATGGCGATCAGCAAACCAGCAAAGTTGGAATTCTGCCGCCACTGGGGGCGGCGGCTCTCCAGCCCCAGGCGCTCCACCAGCTCCCCTTTGCGCTCCATAAACCGGTGGAAGGTATCCATGTAGTTCTTCATGTACCGGTGGGTCACAGAGCTGGGGTTTTGCAGGTAGCAGTACAGGGGCTGATCTACCATGACCAGCTTTTTCGCGTAGCAGAAATACTCCATCAAAAAGAGCTCGTCCTCCAAATAGGCGCCTTCAAAGGACATGCTGTGGGAGCGGAGGACATCGGCGGAAAAGAGGAAGCGCCAGATGAATCCGTTGACCACGTTTGTCCCCACCCGGTCACCTAAGAGTGGATCCACAATGCCGCGCATCATCTCATCCGGCCCATAGATGCCGGCGGGGAGAACGCCTGCCTCCGGCCAGTTCTGCCCGGAAGGGGTCACGTTGAGATGGGCGCAGCCCGCGCTGTCCGCCTGCGCGGACTGCAGGGCGGTGTAGAGCGTCTTGAGCATCTCCGGCTCCATCCAGTCGTCACTGTCCACAAATGCGATATAATGCCCCTTTGCCTGAGCCAGCCCCAGGTTCCGGGCAGAGCTGACACCGCCGTTTTCCTTGTGGAACACCCGGACGCGTCCGTCCTCCCCGGCGATGGCGTCGCACAGCGCCCCGCTCCCGTCGGGTGAGCCGTCGTCAATCAGCAGCAGTTCCAAATCAGGCAGCGTCTGATGCAGCACGCTGTCCGTACACTTGCGCAAAAAGGGCTCCGCCTTATAGACGGGAACGATCACAGAAACGGCGGGCATGGCGCACCTCCTGGTTTGAACTCACAGATTGGTATATTATACGCTCTTTTTCCCTGTTTGGCAACGGCATCCGCGTATGCTTTTCTCCGGGGAGCGGCGGCCCGTTCCGCCGTCCCAGGCGCACAGGGCCACACCGCCCAAAATCACCAAAGCGCCCAGGACCGTGGAGAGCGGCGGTATCTCCTGCAAAAAGAGGATTCCCCACACTGAGGCAAAGACCGGCTCCAAAAATTTCACCGTGGAGATGTAGGCGGCCTTTTCATACTTCAGCCCCCAGCTGAAGACGCTGTGGCCCAGCAGGGTGCAGAACACCGCAAGGCCCAGGCCGATCCACAGGTCCTCCCTTCCCCAGCCGGTCAGGGGCACACCGGTGGCCAGGGCCAGGGCCGCAGCGGTCAGAAAGCCCGCGCCGTAGACCAGGGCGGTATAGAGCGTGGTGGATACCTCCCGGCGCAGCAGCCTCCCGATCACCGTGTAAACCGCCATAAACGCGGCGCCGGCCAGGGCGATGAGGCCGCCTTTCACGCTTCCGCCCACCCCCTCTGAGAGCACCACGGCAATGCTGCCCGCAAATGCCAGGGCGATGCCCAGGGCCCCCCACTTCCCCACTCTCTCCCCGGTCAGCAGGAACATCAGCCCCGCCACCCAGAACACCTCCGTATCCACCAACACCACGGAAGAGGCGATGGAGGTGTATTGCAGCGAGGCAAAATAGGCAAAAAAGTGGAGCCCAAGGAAGAGGCCCGACACACCGCACAGCAGCAGCTGGCGGAACCTAAGGCGCCGCAGTTCATTGCGGTGGAAGGCCCCGGCCCACGGCAGCAACAGCAGCGCCGCAAAGGCCATGCGGTAGACCACCAGCGTCAGGCTGGGCGCGGTGGAGTACCGGACCAAAAGCGCCGAGACGGAGACTCCGGCCACGCCCAAAAGGACGATCAGCTTCTTCATAGGCTGTCCCGCTCCCCGTCGTAAAGACGGATGGAGGAGAGGCCCGAGGCCAGCACCAGGTTCCGCAGCAGAGGCTGGTACATAAAGGGGCACTTCAGGTTCTTCAGCGTCAGCTTCCAGCGCAGACGGCGGGTGCGGCGCAGGTACTCCCGGCCCGGATCCGACGTCTCCAGCGACTGGCGCAGCGCCACAGCGCTGACAATGGCGGAGCTGATCCCCTCCAGGGAACTGGGGCTGATGAGTCCCGCCGCCTCACCGATCAGGTACACGCCGCTGCCTCCGCAGCAAAAGCTGCGAAGCCCTGTGGGCCGCAGCACCATGCAGGCCTCAGTCTTCACCGGCTGGCTCAGGCGGAAGCCAAAAGGTGCCAATTTCTCCTTTTGGCGTTCAAAGCTCTCCCGGCAGCCGTGCGGCGCAAAGGCCCCGCCAAAGATCATATAGTCGTCTTTATGGATGGACCAGGAGCAGCAGTCCGAGGTATCCGGGTCGAAGATGCAGGAGTAAAAGGCCTTGCATCTCTCCTCTTGGAGGGGAAACCACTGTTGGATGGCCACATAGCTCCGGGTGTGCAGCGGGGGGAAAAAACTGCGGCGCACGATGGAGTTTGCTCCGTCGGCGCCCACCACCACCTTGCCCAGAACGGTCCGGCGCTCCCCCGCATCGGTCCGGTAGGTGACGGCCACTCCGCCTCCGGTCCGGTCCAGAGCCGTACACCTCCCCCTCCGCACCTGAACCGCCGAATCTGCCAGAGAGAGCAGCCAGCGGTCGAATTTGTCCCGGTTTAAGTTGATATACATGCGCTGGTAGTACCGCTGCCTCGCAGTTTTCAAATCAATGGTGCGCACGGCAAAAATCTGGGGGTCCACCAAAATGTCTTTGGGCAGCGTCAGGTCAAACCGGGCCAGGGCCTTCTGGGCGTCAGGCGCCAGCAGGCCGCCGCAGGGCTTTCCCCGAAGGTTTCCATCCAACAGCAGAACGCTGCGCCCTCCGCCGGAGGCAATCCGGGCAAAGGTGGCCCCTGCCGGCCCGCCGCCCACCACAACGATGTCAAATGTCTCCATCCAGTTCCCCTTTCCACGCGTCCGCTTCCATTTCAGCGCACCCAATGGATTGCCGCGGCCCGGCCAATCGCTCCAACCACCCGCGCACCCAGTTGGTTCCCCACTTTTGCGCTTATTGTACCATGCTTTTTCCGCCCGCGCCACAGCTTTTGGATGAGGGCTCTCCAACACGGCAGCTGAACAGCCGTCTTTTTCTGTTTCCAGTGCAAATCGATTCTGAACGCAGCAGGAGCCGCGAAACAAATTGTTTCGCGGCTCCCGTTCGCCTGCTTGCAGGCTTTGATTCGATTTTACCCTTAGGCAGCGGCCCGGACGTTGACGGCCCGGAGCTTCTTGCTGTCCTTGGGGTCGGTCTCCGTCTCAAAAGTGACCTTCTGGCCCTCCTGCAGCGTGCGGAAGCCCTGGCCCTGGATGGCGGAGAAATGCACGAACACATCGCCGCTGCCGTCGTCGTTGGAGATAAATCCAAATCCCTTTTCCTCGTTAAACCATTTAACAGTACCGTTATTCATCAACATGTACCTCCTGAAAAATTGTGATTCAAAATCTGGCAAACAAAAAACCACTGGGCATAAGTCAAAATGAAAATTGACTTACATCCAGTGGCAATCAATCACTACATTTAGAACACAAGTTTATTATACACCCTTTTCCGGAAAAAGCAAGCTTTATTTTTTTACAAAATCATCCTGCCCGCTTTCCCCGTCATATGCGCTTGGGGGGCAGGCTCAGGAGGCCGCATGGCAAAGGCAGCCTGTTCCAAACGCCGGGATGAAATCATCAGGGCATTCCGGAAGCTCCGGAATGCCCTGACAAGGGATCAGTTGCCCTGTGCAACGGCGGCCTTCAGCGCCTCGGTCCGGTCGGTATCCTCCCAGCGGACCTTCAGATCGGTGCGGCCCATGTGGCCGTAAGCGGCCAGCTTCCGGTAGATGGGCTTGCGCAGGTCCAAATCCCGGATGATGGCGGCCGGACGCAGATCGAAGACCTTGCGCACCGCGGCCTCCAGCACGTCATCGGACACCGTGCCGGTGCCAAAGGTCTCCACCAGTACGGAGACCGGCTGGGCCACGCCGATGGCATAGGCCAGCTCCACCTGGCACTTTCTGGCCAGCCCCGCGGCCACCACGTTCTTAGCCACATACCGGGCCGCATAGGCAGCGCTGCGGTCCACCTTGGTGGGGTCCTTGCCGGAGAAGCAGCCGCCGCCGTGGGGCGCGCTGCCGCCGTATGTATCCACAATGATCTTTCGGCCGGTGAGGCCGGCGTCCGCCGCCGGGCCGCCCTTTACAAACCGGCCCGTGGGGTTGACATAAAATTTCGTATTCTCATCCAGCAGCTCCGCGGGGATGGTGTGCCGGATCACAAGCTCGATCATATCCTTGCGGATCTGCTCCAGGGAGACCTCGGGGCCATGCTGGGTGGAGACCACCACCGTGTCCACGCGGACGGGCTTGTCCCCCTCGTATTCCACGGTGACCTGGGTCTTTCCGTCGGGCCGCAGGTAGTCCACCGCGCCGCTCTTGCGGATTTCCGTCAGCCGCAGGGCCAGCTTGTGGCTCAGCGAAATGGCCAGTGGCATCAGCTCAGGGGTCTCGTCACAGGCGTAGCCGAACATCATGCCCTGGTCCCCGGCGCCGTTGGTCAGGCTGTCCTTGCCCTCCTTGCTCTCCAGGGACTGGTTCACGCCCATGGCGATGTCGCCGGACTGTTCGTCAATGGAGGTGAGGACGGCGCAGGTCTCGCAGTCAAAGCCGAACTTGCCCCGGTCGTAGCCGATCTCCCGCACCACCTCGCGGGCAATCTTGGGGATGTCCACGTAGCAGCTGGTGCTGATTTCGCCCATGACGTGGATCAATCCGGTGCAGGCCGTGGTCTCGCAGGCCACCCGGGCCTCGGGGTCCTTCTCGATGATCGCGTCCAGCACCGCGTCGGAAATCTGGTCGCAGATTTTGTCGGGATGCCCTTCCGTCACAGATTCAGAGGTGAAGAAATGCTTTGCCATATTGTTGCTCCTTTCATGTTCCCTTTGGAGCGCAAGCCAAAAAAAAGCACGCTCCGCACTCGACGGATCGTGTCAGTAAGCTTTTACCGCTCCTCATCTTTCGATAGACCGTCGGATTTGGCACCTTGCAGTGCAGGTTGCCGTGGTTTCACAGGGCCGTTCCCTCCGCCACTCTTGATAAGGGATTTAATTGTGTTTACTATACTACGCAGTTTTTGGCGAATTGTCAATATACACTTACTGGATTTTATGAGGATTTGCACTTTTTTTGATGCCTTTGCAGGAAATTCAAAAAATAGACATGACTTTTTGCACACTCTATGGTATGGTATATTGCGTTATGATTTGTCGCAATGGAGGTTGTGATTTTGAGAAAACTGTATGATGCGGTGGACCGGTTCTGCGCCTCCCATCCGCGATTCGGTATCCCCAACCTGATGATGACCATTGTCATCGGCAACGCCATCATCTATCTGCTGGCCCGGCTGAGCAATTACGGTGCCGTCGCCTTTTTGAGCTTTGACCTCTACCACCTGCTCCACGGTGAGATCTGGCGGCTGGTGACGTTCCTTTTCGTCCCCAACACCTTTGACCTTTTCTCCCTGGCCATCTCGCTCTATTTTTACTATTTCGTGGGCAGTGTGCTGGAGCGGGAATGGGGCACGGCCAAATTTACTCTCTACTATCTCAGCGGCGCGGTGCTGACGCTGCTGGCCACAGTGATCGCCTCGCTGATCAGCGGCAACTGGCATCTGATGCTGTCCGGCACCTACTATGTGAACATGTCCATGTTCTTCGCCTTTGCCATGCTCTATCCCGACATGCAGGTGCTGCTGTTTTTCATCATCCCACTGAAGGTCAAGTGGCTGGCATGGGCCAACGCGGCACTCTTCGCGGTGGACATCCTGCGCTCCCTCATCTGGTTCAACCTCAGCGGTATCCTCTTCCCCCTCATTGCGCTCTTTAACTTCTTTGTCTTTTTCGCGCCGGACTTTTTCCACTTTGCCGAGCGCAAGCGCTACCAGCACAGCCGGCAAAGCAGCAGCTTCCGCAAGACGATGCATAAGGAGGAAGCCGCAAGACATCCTTACCGCCACAAGTGCGCCGTCTGCGGCCGCACCGACGCGGATCATCCAGAGCTCCAGTTCCGCTACTGCTCCCGCTGCACCGGCTACCACTGCTACTGTCAGGACCACATCTTCAACCACGTGCATTTCACCGACGACCAGCCCTGATGAAAAACGCCTCTTCCTATTTGGAAGAGGCGCTTTTTTGTATAACTGGTCAACTTAAGTCCTTCAGGCGGAAGGCCGTCCCCTCCTCCAGGCCCAGGCGCTCCAAAAGAGGCTCCGGGACCTCTCGGCACACCTGGCCCCGGCGGGTGAGAATCCGGAGGAACACCCGGCGCTCCTCTTCCTCCGGCCGCTCCTCGCAGCCGTAATCCGCCTCTCCAATCTGCATCACAACGGCGTCCAGGTCACCCCGGAGCTTGAAAAGCAGCTGTTCCTGATCCATGATATTCCTCCCGTGGGTTTCGCCATTGAGTTCAGGCCTCACTCCATGCGGCAAGCGGAAAAGCGCGCTTCTTCCCATCAGAACGCGGAGGCGTTCCGCCGTTAACGGCAGCGCTTCAGCACCTCCAGCAGGAACGTCCAGACCCGCTGGACGGAGGAGATGCTCATCCGCTCCTGGGCGGTGTGGATTTTGGTGAGATCGGGGCCAATGGACACGCAGTCCAATCCCGGCATCTTCCCGGAGAGAAGGCCGCACTCCAGTCCCGCGTGGATGGCCTCCACCTTGGGGGCGCGGCCATACTGCTCCTTGAAAACGCCCTCCATCACCTGGCGCAGGGGCGAATCCTTGCGGTACTCCCAGGCCGGATAGTCGCCGCTCAAGTGCAGCGTCCCGCCGATCTGGCCTGACAGGAGGGCCAGCCGGTCCAGCATCATCTCCTTCTGGCTGGCCACGGAGCTGCGGACACAGTAGGCGGCCACCACTTGGTCTTCCTCCGTGGTGAGAATCCCCAGGTTCAGCGAGCTCTGCACCAAGCCCGGGATATCCTGGCTCATGGCCTGGATGCCGCTGGGAGAGAGGCCCAGGAAGAGGACAATCCCCTGGGTGGAGGCCCTGGTCATGGCCTTCCCGTCCCATCCTTCGCAAGCGGCCAGGGTGACGCTCACCTCCGGGTCGGAGGACGCCAGCTCCTGCCGGAAGGCACTGTTCAGCTCCTCTACCGTTTCCTTCACCGTCCGGGCGTCTTCGCACAAAAATCGGGCGGAGGACTCCCGGACAATGGCGTTGTCCTTTGTGCCGCCGCTGACGGACACCAGCCGGAACTCCGTCCGGCGGCTCAGGGCACAGAGAATCCGGCCCAGCAGCTCGTTGCCCATGCCCCGGCCCTTGTCGATCTCCACACCGGAGTGGCCCCCCTTCAAGCCGCCCACCGTCACGGTATACACGGTTCCGCCGGCCTTTTCCCACTGGACCGGCAGGTCACACCGGGCCACCACGCCGCCGGCACAGCTGACGGTGAAGATGCCCTCCACCTCGGAGTCAATGTTGATGAGCTTGCGGCCCTTCAGCGGCGACACATCCAGCGCCGCCGCGCCCAGCATGCCGATCTCCTCATCCACGGTGAACACCGCCTCCAGACGGGGATGGCAGATCCCGTCGGATTCCAGCACGGCAAGGGCCATGGCCACGGCAATGCCGTCGTCTCCGCCCAAGGTGGTTCCCTTTGCGTAGACCTGGTCGCCGTCCACCGCCAGCTCCAACCCCTCTTTCTCCATATCAAGGGTGCACTCCGGCGCTTTTTCACAGACCATGTCCAAATGGCCCTGCAAAATCACCGGCTCCGCCGATTCATATCCGGGAGTGGCCCCCTTGACGATGATGACGTTGTTTGCCGCGTCCTGGTGGCATTCCAGGCCCCGGGCCCTGGCAAACTCCACGCAGTAGTCGCTGATGGCCTTGGTATTCCGGGAGCCGTGAGGGATTTTGCACAGCTCCTCAAAATAGTAGAATACCCGACTGGGTTCCAGCTGTTCCAATACACGCATCGCTCTATTTCCTCCTTGCGGCGTTGGCCGCCTAAGATCACCCCCGCGCCCTGCGGGTGCCGCGACTTGCCGTTCCCAGCGGCAGGGAAGCGTCCACAAACCGGATCAGCCGTCCGTTCCAAAGGGTGTTCAGGTAGCTGACCAGCCTGTTGTACAGCGGCTCCACTTCAGGCCCAAACCGCTCCAGCATTTGCTCCGCCAGCTGGCCCACCGTAGCCGTCCCGTCCATCAGGCGCCACAGGTAGCTGCCATAGCCGTCCAGTGCGATGTGGCTCACCGGCGGGGTATGGGCCACAGTCTGGGCAATGCGGTCAAAAACGCCTCTGTGGGCCACATGGATGACCACCGTGCCATCCTCCCGCTCCTCCCACTGGAACGCCGGGTTGGCCACAGGCACCCAATCCAAAAAGTTTCCCTTCTTTGCCACGTTTCCTCCTCCAGTTGACCGGGAAGGCCGTACAGTAAAAGTATACAGCCCTCCCGCCTTTCTTGCAAGCTTCAATTGCTGTCCCGGCCCCGTGAGGCGGCCCACCAGAGGCTCGCAAGCAAAAGCCCAAAGGCGATCAGCCCGCCCGCGCTGCCGATGCCGGCGCCCCGGCTCGAGAGGTCTATAAACGCGCCGAGGGACGCATATCCCCGGAAGGGGATCACGGCAAACAAGGCCAGCACAATCCCCACAAGCCCCTCTCCGGCAATGAGCCCGGAGGCATAGAGCACGCCGGAACGCACCGCGCCGCCCTTCTCCTCTTCCGAACGGTAGCGGCGCTTTTCCACAAAGTGCCGGACCAGCGCGCCGGCCATGATGGGGGTGGAGAGGTAGATGGGCAGATACAGCCCGATGGCAAAGGGCAGCACGGGTATCCCCAGGACCTCCGCCGCCAGGGCGATCATCACACCCACAAGCACCAGCGTCCAGGGCAGGTTCCCGCCCATGACGCCTTCCACCACCAGCTTCATCAGCGTGGCCTGGGGGGCGGGCAGTTCTGTGGAGTCGTATCCCCAGGCGATGGAGAGAAGATACAATATTGCGCCGATGGCGATGGCCGCCGCCGTACAGCCGATCAGTTCTCCGATCTGCTGCTTCCGGGGCGTTGCGCCTAAGAGGAAGCCGGTCTTCAGGTCCTGGGAGGTGTCGCCGGCAATGGCGGCCACAATGCAGATCACGGAACCGATGGTGATGGCCGCGGTCATTCCCTCAATCCCCGTCTTGCCCGCCGCCTTCAGCAGCAGCGTGGAGATCAGCAGCGTCGCGATGGCCATGCCGGAGACCGGGTTGTTGGAGGAGCCGATCAGCCCCACCATCCGGGAGGACACGGTGGCGAAGAAAAAGGAAAAGACGATGACCAACAGCGCGGTGGGCAGCGTGAGGGGGATCACCGGAATCAGCCACAGGGCGGCCGCCACCACGGCCACCGCCGCCAGCAAAGTGCCCATGGAGAGGTCCTGCTCCGTGCGGAGCGTCCCCCGCCCGTTCTTTCCGTAGCCTCCCAAGGCATCCCGGAAGGTACGCACAATCAGAGGGAGGGACTTGATGAGGCTGATGATTCCGCCCGCCGCCACGGTGCCCGCGCCGATATAGCGGATAAAGCTGCCCCAGAGCGCCGAGGCCCCCTCCTGAAGCAGCTCATTGACCGGCACGGAGGCGGGGAACAGCACCGCATCCCCGCCGAAGAGCGCGATGAGGGGCATGAGCACAAACCAGCCCAGCACGCCGCCGGCAAAGAGATAGGAGGACACCCTGGCCCCGCAGATATAGCCCACGCCCGCCAGGGCCGGCAGAACATCCACACCGATGCCTGAGCCTCTGTAGCCGGGGATATCATACGCGATCTCACTGGGAAAGACCTTCAGCCCGTCGGCAATGAACTTGTAAAGCCCGGCAATCCCCAGACCGGAGAACACCACCGAGGCATTGGTCCCGCCCTCTTCCCCGGCTATGAGCACCTCGGCGCAGGCCTGCCCCTCCGGATAGGCCAGCACCCCGTGCTCTTTGACGATCAGGGCGCTGCGCAGCGGAATCATCAGCAGCACGCCCAGGATTCCGCCGCACAGGGCGATCAGCCCGATCTCAAGGAGCGACGGTATGTCACCCAGGCCCTCTCCTGCCCACATGAACAGCGCCGGCAGTGTAAAGATGGCCCCGGAGGCCACCGATTCTCCGGCAGAGCCGATGGTCTGCACCATGTTGTTTTCCAAAATGGAGTTGCGGCGCATCAGCTTGCGGATCACCCCCATGGAGATGACCGCCGCGGGGACAGAGGCGGAAACCGTCATTCCCACCCGCAGCCCCAGATATGCGTTGGCACCCCCAAATAGGACGGCCATCACCACACCCAGCACCACGGAGACCGCCGTCAGCTCAGGCATCACCCGGTCCGCAGGGATATAGGGTTTGTTTTCTTCCATGACTCTCTTCCTTTCCGATCCGGCCGGATCGCGCCGGACAGGCTTTTTTGATAAAAGCCCCCGGATTCAATCTCTCCCTTCCACAAGCTTTCATTCCAGGAAATTTCCGGAAATCCGGCCCGCGCTTCACGTTTGACCGCCGGCGGAATGATGGGATGGCCGCGGAACCCGATCAAAAAGCACCCGGTGGACACTCCACCGGGTGCTTTTTCACTCTTTATTCCTGGGGACCGGCGCTTTCAGAGGTACCGCCCGTCTGCCCCATGGTGGCCACGGCCGCCACCGACACCACGGCGCTGGCAACGCCGGCGGCCAGAGGCATGCACCACACGCCGTCCAGGCCCCACAGCGGGGCAAGGATGCCAAGCGACAGCACCGGGAACACCAGTGTGCCGCAGAGCGTGACGGCCAGGGACCTGCCGGGCCGGTCCAGCGCGGTCAGATAAGAGCCAAGGCATGCGTCCACCCAGCTCACCACATAGGACAGGGAAAAAAGCTCCATGGCCCGCAGGCTCATCGTCAAAAGCGAACTGTCGCCCTCTTGGACAAAGAGTGCGATGAGCCCTCCGCCGCAGCTGCGCATAAAAATCAGCGCCGCCAGGGAGATGGCCGCCGCCGTGAGCAGCACCCGCTTTTCCAGCGCCCGGACCCGCGCCCTGAGCCCACAGCCATGGCAGTAGCTGATGGCAGGCTGCATGGAGTCCGCAAGCCCAAAGATCAGGGAGTTTACTATGCTGTCCACATACATGACCACCGAAACGGCGGCCACCGCCAGCGACCCTCCGATCCGAAGCAGCACCGCATTTAAAATCAGCATCATCGCGGAGCTTGCGATGTTGGTGAACAGCTCTGAGGAGCCGTTGGCCAGCAGGTGGCCAAGCTGGCGGAGGGAGAGAATCCCCCTGACAAAATAGAGCTTCAGCTTCTGCCGGAAAAAGGGCACCATCGCCAGCACTGTCCCCAGGGACAGGCTCAGGCAGCTGGCCAGGGCCGCGGACCAAATTCCCCAGCGCAGCAGGACAATGAACACAAAATCCAGCAAGATGTTCCCCAGCGCCGTGACCACATTCAGCACCATGCTGTAGCGGGCCTTCCCGCAGACGCGGAGGTAGTTGTCAATGGCGAAAAACACCATCACAAGCGGGGAAAACACGGCGTAGACCCGGATGTATTGGGCGGCCAGCTCCGTCACGTTCTCCCCCGCCCCCATGGTCAGCAGGGCCGGTCTTGCCAGGAAAAAGCCAAGAAGCCCCGCGAGGCAGGAGAAGGCGGCAATCAGTTTGACACAGGAGGAAAAGATCACCCTGGCCTGATCCTCCTCTCTGCGGCCCAGCAAAATGGAAATCTGGACCGACGAACCCACCGCCACCATATCCGCCAGGGCAAAGCAGATCATCACCAGCGGCATGACCAGGTTCACCGCCGCCAGGGCGTCCTGGCCGATGAAGCGGCCCACAAAGATGCCGTCCGCCACCGTATAAAGGGAGCTGACCGCCATACTGACCATACTTGGAATCGCGCAGTGGAAAAACAGCCTTGTGGGCTGCATGGTTTCAAAATACATAAGATACTCCGTCCTTGATTCAATCCGTACTCAGCGGCGCTCCTCCTTTCCCCCAAAGGCCGCCGTCAGCTGCGCGGCAAATTCCGAAAGGGCATCGATCCAGCCCGCCGGATACCGCTCCAGTGTCTTTTCCAGCGCCGTGCACTCCATTTGATAGAGGTCTGAGAGGAGGGCGTCCGCGTGCGCCTTTCCCGCCGGGGTCAGGAAAAGCGTCTTTTCCCGCCTGTGCTCCCCCGGGTCAAAGGACACATACCCCTGCTCCACGCACTCTTTTACCACCGTGTTAATCGTGGTCTTGGGGATGAGCCACTGCTCACTGATCTGGGTCTGGGTATGGGGCTTCCCGTCATTGAGCGCGTAGAGCAGGGCAAGCGCGTTCTCCTTCAGCCCCGTGCGCTTTGCACACAGATAATAGAGCCCGTCGATGCGGTTGATGCCGATCATGATGCTGCGCACCTGGTCCATCGTCCCATCCATGACAATCCTCCTTATTATACGAATTCGTATTATTTTAGTACGGATTCGTATAATTGTCAACTACAAAAAGCCCCCATCCGGTACGGATGAGGGCTTCTCTCTTCTTATGCCGCGTATCCCAACAGCGCTCTGCCGTAGTCGCTGAGGTAGGGTTCTATGAAATCCCAGGAAATCTGGAACTGCTGGGGGCCGGCGGCATAGCAGACCAGTTCATAGGAGGAAAACCCCACCTCCATCCCCTCCTCGTTGAAGGAGACGGCATAGTTGGGCCAGCAGGCCACAATTTCATCGTAATCATCCCAGTAAAGCGGGTCTCCCGGTTCAATCTGAGCCAAAATCTTACGGGCCACCGCCTCTGTAAAGACGGCCTGGTCGGCAGCAAGCTCCAGCGGGCCGATAAACCTCTGGCTGGCCAAATCGTAATTCCAGCCCAACAGCACGGTCATGCCGTGGGTGCCGCCGCTGCAGTCATAGTAGCGTCCGTCGATGCTGATGAGATCGGCGGTCATATAAGAGGTGAACGAGAGGTCGTACAAAAACTCAAGATTCCACACGTCCCCGCTTTGAGCCTTCTCCTGCTCCGTCTTCCAGTCCTCGTAAAATGCACGGGCCTCGTCCGCCTTCTCCTGGAAATCCTCACCGCTGAGCCACTCTTCAAAGCGTCCGTTGAACGTCTCCAGGTTGGCGGCCACAGTGTCGTCCCGGCAGGGCCACGGCTCTCCGTTTTCATTCCAGGCAGCCAGATGGGGCACCTCATAGCGGTAGTTGGCCAACAGCGCGCCATCCTCATCGTAGACAGTGTCGGCGCAGACCTGACTCTCCACCGTATAGACGGCCGCCTGGACCGCAGCGCCGTAGACGGCAGATTTCTCCACCGACTGGGAGATTTCCTCCGTCAGAGCCCCCTTTTCAAGCGGCGCTTCCCCCAATTCCGGCGAGGCGCTGGCACAGCCGGCCATCAGGCAGAGCGCGCAGAACAGGGCGATCAGCTTTTCCATAATAACACTCCTTTTCAGGGGGTTTGGATGTGCGGTCCCGTTGTCCATTCGCTTCCGCCGGCGGCCTGACAAAGGGATGGATATGCAAGGGCATAGAGGTCGGCGGCCCGGGCCTCCAGCGCGAAGACGCGGTTTGCCTCCGGTGAGAGGCAGCGCACATCGGCGGGCTTGGTCAGTACCGGCAGTTCGGCACACCGGCGCATCCGGGCCAGCAGCTCCCGTCCCCGGGGGCCGGCGGCCAGAACCCGGAGATAGGGTATCTCCTCCGGCAGGTCCCGAAGCCCCAGATAGGCCCGCAGCAGCATCCGGCGCAGCCGCGCCATGGGATAGCGCTTGGTTTTGACGGTGCGCAGCAGCTCCTCCACCGTGGCGCAGGAGATGGCCGCATCGTAAAACCGATGGTAGAGGCCCTCCGCCCCCTCGTCATAGAGAGCCCAGTCCGCCTCTTCCATGGTCCGCAGCCGGGCCAGCACCGCCCGCTCCGAGGCCGCCAGGTTCACCGGGGCGCGGCCGGCGGCCAGCTCCTCCCGATAAAGCCGCGCCATGTCAGGGGTCATGTAGCGGTCTGCCTCTTTCCCATCCTCAAGCAGCGCGCGGATGGCCGAGGCGGATGCAATTCCCCCCACCGCCTCGCCGTCATGCCAAGCGCCGGTGCGCAAAATGGCCAACGGCTCGATCTGGGGTGCAAGCTGCACCAACGCCTTACAGTATTCCACGCCCAATAGGTCATTGGGCTGTTCCAGTCTATGCGCCCGCGTGCCCAAAAGCTGCTCCAGCGCCCGCTGGCGGGCACGGGGAAAGCTGTCCCCCGACCGCAGCTCCTGCCGCAGCAGCGGGGGAAAATCGGGATGCAGCAGGCCCCGGGCCAGTTCCATCAGCAATGGCGCGTCGCCGCTTTCGCTGCCGAAGGAGAGGTGGCTCACAACGCCGGCAGCCTGCAAAACCCTGACTCCGCCCCGGGCAAACCGCTCCGCCGAGGCAAGGGCCCAGGGGAGGGGCAGTTCCAGCACCAGGTCCGCCCCCGCGCAGACCGCCGCCTCCGCCCGCACATGCTTGCGGACAATGGCGAAGGCTCCGCGCTGGACAAAGTTCCCGCTCATTACACAGACGATGGGCGTCTTCTCTCCCAACAGGGCGCGGGTGCGCTCCATCTGATACCGGTGGCCCAGATGAAGTGGATTATACTCTGCTATTATACCTGCCGCCCCCATGGACTTCCCCCTCAAAAAGTGACAATTGGTTACAATTTTTTCATCCAAAAACCGTAAAGTCCAGGAAAATAACGGTTGTATCCAGGAAAATTTTTGCTATAATAAAGGTGTTGTCCCGAAAACAATCGGGAAAACTGATTGTTATTATTTTATATCATTTGCGGGCGTTACGCAAGCGTCTGGAAAAAAGGAGTTAAAAACATGAACGTATTAGTCATCAACGCCGGAAGTTCTTCCCTGAAGTATCAGCTGCTCAATCCCGACAGCGGCGCGGTGCTGGCCAAGGGCCTGTGCGAGCGCATCGGCATCGACGGCAAGTTCACCTATAAGCCCCAGGTGGAGGGCAAGGAAGCGCTGAAGGAAGTGGACGTGGCCATGCCCACTCACTCCGAAGCCATCCAGGCTGTGCTGTACGCCCTGGTGGACGCCAAAAACGGCGTGATCGCCTCTATGAAGGAGATCGACGCTGTGGGCCACCGCGTGGTGCACGGCGGCGAGGCCTTCAACAAGTCCGTCCTCATCACCGACGAGGTGATGAAGGCCATTGAGGACTGCATCCCCCTGGCCCCCCTCCACAACCCCGCCAACCTGACCGGCATCCGCGCCTGTGAGAAGGTCATGCCCGGCGTGCCCATGGTGGCCGTGTTCGACACCGCCTTCCATCAGACCATGCCCGCCAAGGCCTATATGTACGCCCTGCCCTACGAGTACTATGAGACCGACAAGGTCCGCCGCTACGGCTTCCATGGCACCAGCCACAAGTATGTGGCCGGCCGCGCCGCCGCCATGCTGGGCAAAAAGAGCGAGGAGCTGAAGCTGATCTCCTGCCACCTGGGCAACGGCTCCTCCGTCACCGCCGTGGACGGCGGCAAGAGCGTGGACACCTCCATGGGCTTCACTCCCCTGGCCGGCCTGCCCATGGGCACCCGCTCCGGTGATCTGGACGCCGGCATCCTGGAGTATCTGATGGCCAAGTACAACATGGACATCAAGGAGATGGTCTCCATCCTGAACAAGAAGTCCGGCGTGCTGGGCGTGTCCGGCGTCAGCTCCGACTTCCGTGATCTGGAGAACGCAGGCAAAGAGGGCAACAAGCGCGCCTCTTTGTCCGTGGAGATGTTCAACTACGGCGTCAAGAAGCTCATTGGCTCCTATGCCGCCGCCATGGGCGGCGTGGACGCCATCATCTTCACCGCCGGCGTGGGCGAGAACTCCGCCTCCCAGCGCCTGGCCATTGCCTCTGATTTGGAGTTCATGGGCGTGAAGATGGACGCCGAGGCCAACAAGGTCCGGGGCGAGGAGGCCGTGATCTCCGCCCCCGACTCCAAGGTCAAGGTCCTGCTGATCCCCACCAACGAAGAACTGATGATTGCCATGGACACCGCAGCCATCGTCTCCGGGAAATAAGCACCTTTCAAAAGGGGCGGGCCGGCTGGGTCCGCCCCTTTTTCCGGACTCCGGCCCGCCCGCAGCCACCTGCAATGGATCGAAAGGGACGCGATAAACGATCCAAAAAACCTCTTTGACTACAAGCTTTCGGAGGACCCTCTCCGGATTCCGTCAGATACCTGGTGGAGCGGCTGGACGGCGAACGGCAGCGGGCTTTTGAGAAGGCCGCTTATGCCCAGGCCAAGGACGACGCCTGGAGCCACTTTGGCGTACCCTCGGACGCCCCCGCCGTCGACATCATCACCTGCCCTTAGCGCCTCAGGAAAACGGCAGATGCTCCTATCGCGCTTTGAATATTCCGTGCCGGCTCTTTCTGGAGGACGGCCGCCTGTGCGTTGCGGCCCCACAGGAAAAGCTGGCCCTCCCGGTGGAGCAGAGAGTCCGGCCCGTTACGGCCAGAAACAATCACAACAAGGAGAGCATCATGAAAATCGGTCTTCAATTCGCCATGCCCGCGGAACTCCATGCCCTGCCCGGCGCCCGGAACCTTGCCCCCCTGGAAACTGTGTCCGGCATCCCGGTCTTTGAGGTGGCGGAGGGCATCCTGGCCTGCGCCGGAGGCGTGAGCAAGGTGAACGCCGCCATGGCCGCCGAGCTTTTGTGCCTGCACTGCGGCGTGGAGCTGATCCTCAACGCCGGCGTGGCCGGTTGCTGCCGGGACCTGCCCATCGGCACGCTGGTGCTGGCCCGGGACTTTGTGCAGCACGACGTGGACACCTCCGCCGTAGGCGACCCGATCGGCCTGGTCTCCACCGTCAATCGGGTGGACTTCCCCACCTGGCGGCCGGAGCACTGCCAGGCGCTCCTGCGCCAGCTGGGCTTCTCCGCCCAACTGGGCCGGGTGGCCACCGGGGACTGGTTCGCCGTGGGCGGGGACCGGGCCCGCTGGGTGCGTGATACCTTCTCCCCCACCCTCTGCGAAATGGAGGGCGGGGCCATTGCCCAGGTCTGCCTGCGCAACAACGTGCGCTTCGTATCCTTGAAGTCCGTGTCCGACCGGCTGTTTTCCGAGAGGCAGGCGGAGGAGTATTTTGATTTCAGCCAGGCCCTGGAAGCCCTGGGCAGGGTGGTTCTGCCCTTTGCCAAAAAATTGCAGGAGGAATGCTGATATGGATCGTATTGCAAGCTTTGCCGTGGATCACAACAAACTGCTGCCCGGGCTCTATTTCTCCCGCCGGGACGGTGACATCATCACCTTCGACCTTCGCTTGAAAAAGCCCAACACCGGCGATCTGCTCTCCAACAGCGAACTCCACTCTACAGAGCATCTCATTGCCACGCTGCTGCGCAACGCACCGGAGAAAGAGGCCGTGATTTATTTCGGTCCCATGGGCTGCCAGACCGGCTTCTACTTCCTCTTTGACAATCGCCTGCTCTGCTGCGAGGATGCTGTGGAGCTTTTGAAGCGGGTCTTCCGGCAGGCTGCCGGCTTTGACGGCGAACTGCCCGGAAAGAGCGCCGCCGAGTGTGGAAATTATGTAAACTTAGATGCGGAGGCCGCAAAAGCGGTCTGCAAGTGGTATGCGGAACTGATCGCCGGCTGGACCGTGGAGCAGCTGTCCTACACCAATGAGTAACAAGGAGTGTCCGCTATGAACCGTTCTCCCCGATTGATGCTTCTGCTCCGGACGCTCCAGGCCGCCGGGGGGCTTTTTGTAGCCGCTTTTGGCATCTATCTGACCATCCAGGCCAACATCGGCCTGGCGCCCTGGGACGCTTTGAACATGGGGCTCTCCCGGTGCTTCGGGGTCAGTTATGGGACTGCCTCCATCGTGCTGAGCATCTTTGCGGTGGCGGCCGACCTGCTGCTTGGGGAGCGGATCGGCATGGGCACGCTCCTGGACGCAGTCCTGGTGGGGCTCAGCATAGACCTGTTCACCGCTTTGGAACTGGTGCCACTTCAAACCTCCCTTCCCGCCTCCCTGGCGGTGCTGATCCTGGGCCTTTTCATCGTGGCGTTTGGACAGCTCATCTACATGCGCTCCGCGCTGTGCTGCGGCCCCCGGGATTCCCTGCTGGTGGCCCTGGGCAAACGGATGCGCCGCCTCCCCATCGGCATGGTGAACGTCATGCTGTTGGGCGTGGTGATCTGCGCCGCGTGGCTGCTTAAGGGGCCAATCGGCGTGGGGACGCTGGTCTCCGTCTTCGGCCTGGGCGCAACCATGCAGGCGGTGTTCCGCCTCTTCCGCTTTGAGCCCCGGGACGTGCGGCACACGGACTTTTTGGAGATGGGCCGCCTGCTCTGCGGACGCGCCGCGCCACAGGATCAAAAGGTCTGAGACGATCTGCCGCAAAAGCGCCGGGATTCTCCTGTTTTTTTGCAAATTTCTTCCGGAATCCATTGACAATCCGAACTTTCGCTGATATACTTGATAAGCCGCTTTGAATGGGTTGACAAGTGAGAATTCTTCTCCGCCCCCGACAGCGAGTCCGTAATAAAGGAAAGAGAGGTGCAAAGTATGCACGCAATCATTGAAACCGGCGGTAAGCAGTACAAGGTCGCCGAAGGCGATGTCCTGTTCATCGAAAAGCTGCCCGCAGAGGCTGGCGACAGCGTCACCTTCGACCGTGTTCTGGCTGTCCTGGACGGTGAGAACACCAAGTTCGGCGCTCCCGCGGTGGAAGGCGCCAAGGTGGAGGCCTCTGTCGTGAAGAACGGCAAGGGCAAGAAGATCCGCATTTTCAAGTATAACCCCAAGAAGGGCTATCGTAAGCGTCAGGGCCATCGTCAGCCTTATACCAAGGTGTCGATCGGCAAGATCTCCCTCTAAGAGAATGACCACCGTTACGTTCCATTTGGAGGGCAATCGGATCGTGGGCTTTGAAAGCCGGGGCCACAGCGGGTACGCCGAGGCCGGGTCGGACATCGTCTGCGCATCCATCACTGCGGTCATCACCCTGGTCGAGGCCACCGTCAATGACGTGATGGGCCTGGCTGCAGCGGTGAAGATCAGTGAGCGGGACGCGAAACTTTCGCTCCGGCTGCCCGGGGGGCTCTCCCCCACGGCGGAATCCACCTGTCAGACGCTTTTGACGGGGCTGATGGTCTATCTCTCTCAATTGCACGAGGATTACCCGGACTATGTCGAGGTGCTGGAGGGCTGACCTCCTTCCTCTTCCAACATCATCTTACAGAAAGGATGGTACTTTGCTATGATCCGTATTGGTCTGCAGTTTTTCGCTCATAAAAAAGGTATGGGCTCCACCAAGAACGGCCGTGATTCCGAGTCCAAGCGCCTTGGGCCCAAGCGTGCCGACGGTCAGTTTGTCAAGGCCGGCAACATCTTGGTTCGTCAGCGCGGTACGCACATTCATCCCGGTGTGAACGTTGGCAAGGGCAGCGACGACACGCTGTTTGCCACCGCCTCCGGCGTCGTTCGTTTTGAGCGCCTGGGTAAAGATCGCAAGCAGGTTTCTGTTTACGAAGCCCAGTAATGAGATTGTGAGAAGAGCCTCGAACGTTCCGTTCGGGGCTCTTTGTCTTCCTGGGCGTATGGCCTGGGCGTCAATTGGCATACTAAAGAGAAAACGGAGGGTACCATGGCGACATCTTTTATTGACAAGGCCCGCATCACCGTCCGTGCTGGCAAGGGCGGCAACGGCGCCGTCTCCTTTCACCGGGAGAAATACGTGGCCGCAGGCGGCCCAGACGGCGGCGACGGCGGTCAGGGCGGCTCCATCATCGTCCAGGTGGACGACAACATGTCCACGCTGATGGACTTCCGCTATAAGCGCAAGTACGTGGCGGAAAACGGGGTGGACGGTCAGGGAGCCCGCAAGTCCGGAAAGGACGGGAAGTCCCTCACCATCAAGGTCCCCCGGGGCACGCTGATCCGGGATGCGGAGACCAATGAGATCATCAAGGACATGTCGGACTCAGAGCCCTTTGTCCTCTGCCGGGGCGGCAAGGGCGGATGGGGAAACACCCATTTCGCCACCCCCACCCGCCAGGTGCCCCGCTTTGCCAAGGCGGGGCTGCCCGGAGAATCCCACGACGTGGTCCTGGAGCTGAAGCTGCTGGCGGATGTGGGCTTGGTGGGGTTTCCCAACGTGGGCAAATCCACGCTGCTCAGCGTGGTCTCCAAGGCCCAGCCCAAGATCGCCAACTATCACTTCACCACCCTCTACCCCAACTTGGGCGTGGTGTATGTGGATGAGGGCGTCAGTTTTGTCATGGCTGACATTCCCGGCATCATTGAGGGAGCCAGCGGCGGCGCCGGTTTGGGCCACGACTTTCTCAGGCACATCGACCGCTGCCGCCTGCTGGTCCACGTGGTGGACGTCTCCGGCAGCGAGGGCCGGGACCCGGTGGCGGACTTTGACGCAATCTGCGAAGAGCTGAAGCAGTACAGTCCGGAGCTGGCCACCCGTCCCCAGATCGTGGCGGCCAACAAGACCGACATCTGCGAGACCACAGAGGGCTTGGACGCCCTCCGCCGCCATGTGGAGGCCCTGGGCTATCCCCTCTATGAGATTTCCGCAGCTGCCCACAAGGGCACCCGGGAGCTGGTGCGCAAGGTGGCTGAGGCCCTTTCCGCCCTGCCGCCCGTGGCGGTTTACGAGCCGGAGTACGTGCCCCGGCCCGCCGAGGTGGACACCTCCGCACCTTTGAGCATTGAGGTAGTGGACGGCGTCTGGATCGTGGAGGGCCCCTGGCTCCAGCGGCTTATCGCCAACACCAACTTCGGCGATTATGAAAGCCGCAACTGGTTCGACAAGATGCTCCGGGAGTCCGGGCTCTTTGCCCGGATGGAGGAAATGGGTATTCAGGACGGCGACACCGTCTCCATGTACAACCTGGAATTCGACTACCAGCGCTGAATCTCTTTTAATTTTGGCCGGGGCAGATCACTGCCCCGGCTTTTCTTTTGTACTCTGCGCGCTTTTACGGCATGAGGCCGCTCCATCCCCTGCCTTTCCGCTGCCGGCAGGATTTCCCCTAAATAAGCAACAGCCTGCCGGGAAACCGGCAGGCTGTTCTTTTCTTTACAGGACCGCGGCTGCACTGTCGCAGCGGGATTCCGTGCCCACGCAGAGGATTCCCGTCTCCGGGTCCCGCCAGATGATCTGTCCCCGGCCAAAGGAGTCTGATCCCTGAGCAAAACGAACCTCGTGGCCCCGGCTGCGAAGCCCCTCCGCGATTTCCCGGGAAAAGCCGGGCTCCACCAGAATCTCCCGGCCGCCGGTCCACTGCCATCGGGGAGCGTCCAAGCTGTCCTGAGGGCTGAGGCCAAAATCGATGGTGTTGGTGACCACCTGGAGATGGCCCTGGGGCTGCATGGCCCCGCCCATGACGCCGAAGGGCCCTACCGCCTCGCCGGCTTTCATCAAAAATCCAGGAAGGATGCTGTGGCAGGGCCTCTTTCCTCCTCCCAGGCAGTTGGGGTGGCCGGGACGCAGGTTGAAGCCGCACCCCCGGTTTTGAAGCGTGATGCCGGTGCCGGGCACCACAACCGCGGAGCCAAAGCCGACATAGCTGCTCTGGATGAAGGAGACCATGTTCCCCTCTGCGTCAGCGGTGCAGAAGTACACCGTGCCCCCCTTCGGCGGCGCGCCCGGCGCCGGGTCCAGCGCCTGATCGCCGATGAGGTCCGCGCGGGCGGCGCCATAATCAGGGGAAAGCAGCTCCGCCGGCGTATAGTCCATGTACTCCGGGTCCGCCACGTACTCCCTGGCGTCGATGTAGGCAAGCTTCATGGACTCCATCAGCTTGTGATAGGTGTCCCCGTGCTCCCTTTCCCCCAGGGAGAGGTTTTTTAAAATATTGAGAGCCATCAGCGCCGCGACGCCGCAGCCATTGGGCGGCAGCTCACAGACCTCATAGCCCCTGTAATCCATGCGGATAGGCTCCACCCACACCGGGCGGTAGGCGTATAGGTCCTCCTTGCGCAAAAAGCCTCCGTCCTTCCGGCTGGCCCGGTCGATCCGCTCCGCCAGGTCTCCCCGGTACAGGGACTCGCACTCCGTCCGGGCCAGCTCCTCCAGTGTGCGGGCGTGCTCCTCCGAATGCCAGATCTCCCCCGGCCGGGGCGCGGCGCCGCCGGGGGCAAACACCCGGAACCACTCTTTAAACTCCGGCCCGTGAAGCTCCCGGCGGTGCAGCTCCAGAGCCTGGCGCCAGCTGCGGGCAGTGGTGGGCTGCACCACCACGCCATTGCGGGCCGCGTCCACAGCCGGTTGGAGGAGCCTTGGAAAGGGCAGCCGCCCGAAACGGCGCCAGAGCTCCGCCCACGCGCCGGCCGCTCCCGGCACCGTCACCGGGGTCCAGCCGAAGCGGGGCACCTCCTTTTGGCCGGAAAGGGCCTGGGCTGAAATGGACGCAGGCGAACGGCCGCTGCCGTTGAGGCCATAGAGCCGCTTCCCGCTCCAGATCAGGGCAAAGGCGTCGCTTCCCAGGCCGTTGGATGTGGGTTCCGCCACCGTCAGCACAGATGCCGCGGCGATGGCCGCGTCCACGGCGTTTCCCCCCTCTTTGAGGACGTCCAGCCCCGCCTGGGCGGCAAGGGGCTGGGAGGCGGCCACGGCGCAGCGGCCGAAGACCACCTTTCGCCGGGAGGGATAGCGCTGCTCCAGCGGGTCAAAGTTCATTGGCCTGCCGCGCTTTCATCCACCCCTCGATCTCGTTGAGGTTCTTTGCCAGGACAAAGTCGCCGCCCTCTTTCAGCGTGCGGAGCATCTCCTCCTCCGCCGCCGTGCGTTGGGGCTTCGCCTCCAGCTTTTCTCCCATCATCTTGCTCATATAGAGCAGCATCCAGCGATTCAGGCCATGGAGTTTTTTGTAGTCAATGCCGCCCTGGAGGTAAAAGAGGCCCACATCCTCCGCCACGCCGCAGTTGACGCGCATCTGCCGGGTGGCCTCCGGATCCGGTGCATAGGCGCCGCAGGCGGCCACGCCCCGGACTTGGTACCATTTTGCGGCCTGGCGGATGCCGGAGATCGTTCCGGCCATCACCCAGCCCATATAAAAAATTTCCTCGCCCTTGGGCAGCACGCTCCTGGCCTCCGCCAGGGAGTAGGCCGGGAGGCCGGTACTTTTGGAGAGCATCCGGGCATAGCGCTCCGTGTGGCCCGCCTTGGAGGTATAAACGATTGCTTTCATTTCTTTGCCTCTTTCTTTTCTTTTTTCCGGCGCTTGCCGATCAGCTCCTCCTGGATCACCTGGGCCTTGCTCAAAAAGAGCTTCCGGAACGCGTAGAGGAGCACATCCCGGGTCTCCTTATCCATATCCGCCATAGCCTTTACCATGGCGGCCGCCGTCTTGAACCCGTCCTCCGTCAACTCGGTCAGCGTCTTGGCATCGGAGCCGGAAAGGATGTCAAAGAGGCCCTCCGTAAACCGGCGGCGCTGCTCGTCGCTCATGCCGGAGATCCAGCCCTTCAGCGTCAGGTCGTTGCGCCAGCGCTCCGGAGCGTCCTCGGTCAGGTGGACAAAGCCGTGTCCCATTACCTCCCAGGAAAAGCCATCGTGCTGCAGAATCCCCTTTTGGGCGCTCTTGACCAGGGTAAAGGTCTCCTCGTGCTCCATGATCATTCCCACCACGGAGGATTGGGGCACAATGGTGGTGATCCGGTCCGCGATCCGGATGTGTTCCGCCTTTTGCAGCATACTGGTGCGAAAGCCGGGGCCGTCGTTGTTGTATACGGTTAGGATTCTGCGCTGGATGGCCGCGCCGCAGTGGACAGCACTGTAAACCGCCAGGTTGCCGCCCTTGGAGTGGCCGCCGATGCGCAGCTTCCGCCTCCGGTGCTGGGCCGCCACAGAGCGCAGGTACGATACGGCCTCCCGCTGGGCGGGGACCACGTCCATGAAGCTCATGTTGAAATCCTCTTTCCACCCCACGATGGTGTCGTCCGTGCCCCGGAAGGAGACATATAAACTTCCGTCTCCCACCTCCGCCGTGCAGGCGGCAAACTGAAGCCCCTGCTCCTCGTCCAAAAGGTCGGTAAAGCAGCTGAGCACCATGCTGGAAAACCGGGCGCTTCCCGCCGCCTTTTTCAGCAGATCCGGGATGCAGTCGGGCACGATCAGGCCCATGTCCCCCTCCCGGCCTGGGTGCAGCCTGAAATAGACCTCCGCCGCTTTTTTCAGCGGAATGCCCGCTCCACCGCCCACAGGCGGCACAATCCCCTCAAAATCCAGAAAGGAAAGTTCCGCCAGGATCAGGTTATCCACCTCGTTGAACGGTGACATCGCAAAGGTCAGGTCTCCGCGCCAATCGATATAGTCCAGCAGATTTGCCACACGCAATCCTCCATCCGGCCGGGTTCACCCGGCAATCTACCGGGTATTATACGCCGAAAAAGCGTTTTTGAAAAGAGGTCTAATCGGGACGTGCCCTTCATATCGTGTACTATTCATCAACAACAGAGGTGTACGGATATGACAAACAGTAAAAACCAGGTGGAGCTGTGGGGCGTCCCGGAGTCCTCCCCTGTCCTCTCCCACGAAAATCACGGTCAGACCTTCTACCAATTCCCGCTGCTGGTGCCCCGCCTTTCCGGCCAGACAGACCGGCTGCCGGTTCTGCTGCCCATGTCTCTGAGGGACCAGGTGCAGGCGGACGCCCCCCTTCGCCTGAGCGGGCAGCTGCGCTCCTTCAACAACAAAAGCGGACAGGGAAACCGCCTGGTGATCACCGTCTTCGCCCAGTCCATCTCCCCCGGCGACGAGGAGACCCGCAACGAGATCCAGTTGACCGGCGTCATCTGCAAAGCCCCGGTCCTGCGCCGCACGCCCTTGGGGCGGAACATCTGCGACATCATGCTGGCCGTGGGGCGCCACTACGGCCGGGCTGACTACCTGCCGGTCATCACCTGGGGTCAGCTGGCCCTGCGGGCCGGCGCCATGCAGGTGGGTGACCCCCTGGCCCTGGAGGGGCGGGTGCAGAGCAGGACCTACACAAAGCTCATCGACGGCGTTCCTCAGGAGCGAATCGCATACGAGGTCTCGGTCATGCACCTTCTTGACCCGGAAGAAGAGGAGCCGTTAGAGCCATAGTGACGCGCCAGCGGTGCGGCATGCATCCTTTATATAAAAAAGCACCTTTTCATGGCGAGGCGGCCGCCATGAAAACGCTCCAGCAATAAGAAAAGAGCGCGGAAGGGCCCGGCCGCATAAGGGTATCATTTAAAACCGTCCAGGTTCAGTAAGTTGGGACACATGCTACACACCGTGTGGCATGTGTCCTGCTTTTAATTATACTTCAATTACATATCCTTGTTGAAATTAGAATACACTTGCGTTATCATTTTCTTTAGTCAATCACGATTTCCAAGAAAGGGCAAATAAGTATGGCTGATGTTGTTGATATTCCGGAATTCAGAGCATTTTATTATACAGATGATACGCCCCGCCAGTTTTATACCCTCCGGCGATACGAGGATGAGAGCGGGTCTGGGAAAATGCACTGTTATAATATTGCGCCAGGTATTCAACTGTCTTTTAATGATCTAAATCTAAGTTCTTGCTATCAGCCACTAAATGTCCAAAAAGATTTTTTAGAAATAAATTATTGCCTTGAGGGCGGACACGAAGTTGAAATGGTCGGAGGCGGAATTACCTTCTTGGGTGAAAAGGATTTAAGTATATCTGGCCTATACCATGATAAACGGGTTATTGTCAATTCAAGAATCCCTTTCAATAAATATAAAGGTATAACCATTCTCTTGGAGCTAGAAACAGCCCAGACGACTCTCGACAATGAATTCTCTAAGTGGCATATAGACTTGCAAAAAATCCGCACAACTCTATGTCCGGAAGGACGTGTTCTTTTAATAAAATCCAAACAAAAAATCGACCATATTTTTGCAGAGATCTTGAGCGTTGAGAACCAGATAAGATTGCCGTATTACTGGCTGAAAATCCTGGAAATCTTACTTTTATTAAGCCAACTGGATAACAGTTATGTGGAGCCGCCCCAACAGTTTACGGAGAAAGTATCCCGGCGGACTCAACAGGTCTATCAGTATATTATTGAAAATCCTTTTACACAAAAAAATATTTCTGAGATAGCAGAGATTTATGGGGTTTCGGAATCAAGTATGAAACGCTGCTTTAAGTCAATTTCCGGTGCTTCTCTAGGCACGTTTATGAAAAGGAAACGGATGGAGGCTGCTGCGGAATTACTTAGGTCAGAGCCGACATTGAGTGTGGGTGAAATTGCCAGTCTTGCAGGGTATGAAAATCAAGGAAAGTTTTCTGGGGCATTCAAATCAGTATACGAAATGACTCCTATCGCATATCGTTTGAAATACTCGTGACCTAAATGGATTAAGACTTGACCTAAACAGTTATAGACGAATATATGATCTTGTGCTATCATAATTGACGTTAATTAGAGAATGGTGAAAAGAGCCGCGTTCAGCGGTTCTTTTTAAGGGTGTTAGTTAGCGATGTCTAACCTCGAGCGAATGGGGGGCAAATCAGTTGTTCAGTATGGGGATCAGTGCGCGAATTGTAAAACGTATTATAACCTTGCTAATTGTGACTTTGGGAGTCGTTACTCTCAGTTTTTGCTTGCAGATATTTACCGGTACAGATCCGGCAGAAATGCTTGTAAGAAAGACTACATTGTTCGCAACAGAAGAGCAAATCCAAGCAATGAGAGTTGAACTTGGCCTGGATGGTACACTCTCTGAGCAATATGCAGATTATATAAAAGGACTACTTACCGGGGACTTGGGTATTTCAATTACCAATCGAAAGCCTGTCATTGATAATATTAGAAATGCCCTTCCTGTTACATGTATGTTAGTTATTATGTCTATGCTCTGGGTTGCTATTTTAACCGTTTTAATATCAGCGTTTTCTGTCATATGGAAAGACAAAGCATTTGACCATGCAACAAGAGTTATCTGCATAATTGGTATATGTGTTCCGAGTTTTTGGCTGGCACTCATTCTGCTAATTGCTTTTGCAGTTGAGATTCCGATATTTAGTGTGATTTCAGACGGGAGTATTAAATCCCTTATATTGCCATCTATTTCTATTGCCATTCCAATTGCTTGTATTTCTATCAGAGTTTTGCGCGCTGCTGTAATAAACGAATTAAAAAGTGACTATGTTACTTACGCTAAAGCGAGGGGGTTTTCCACATCTAAAATTGTATACGGCGAGGTCCTGAGGAACGCATTTCCATCGGCCATAACACTTTTCGCACAATATTGCGCATCAGTTTTTGGAACCTCTGCACTGATAGAAACTGTCTTTTCCATTCAGGGTCTTGGATACTATTTAACTGAAGCGTGCGAAAGTATGGATGTATATGGAATATCGGGTGTGGTACTTATTTGCGCAATCCTATTTGTTCTTTTTAATACTGCAGCAGACATCTTCTCGGGCATTATTTGCCCTGCGTATAGGAGGAAACGTGTATGAGGAAACATCCACAAATTGTCATTGGTGTTTTGCTTATTGCGTTATTTATTTGTATTGCGATAACTGCACCCCTCCTTGCCCCAAATGACCCAAATGCAACAAACCTTGCACTAAAAAATGCCCCGCCATCAGCCGAGTATCCTCTTGGATGCGATCAAATGGGGCGGTGTGAACTTTCGCGCTTAATTTACGGAGCGCGATATTCACTAAGCCTTACGGTGCCTGTGCTGATAGTACTAGCAGCGATTGCATTGTTTATTGGATGCTACACTTCTTATAAAGGTGGCCTAATAGATGAGGTCATCCGATTGTTGTGCGATATATTTATGGCATTTCCGCTTTTAGTAATAGCAATGTCATTAGTGTCAGTTATTAACAATTCTGTTGCGAGCATTATCACTGCAATTGGTATTTCTATGTCTGCGTGGTTCTTACGCATGGCGCGTTCTTATGCAAAGACCGAGTGTGGAAAGGGGTATGTAGAATCCGCAAGAGTATCTGGTGCATCTGCAATGCGGATCGTACTTCACCACATTATCCCGAATGTATTGCCACAGTTTGTTGTCTATTTTACCACGGGAATAGCATCAGCAATTCTATCGGTATCAAGTTTTGCATTTTTGGGTGTGGGCCTTATTGCTGGTACTCCGGAGTGGGGAGCCATGCTTAATGACGCTCGAAACAGCATTTATACAAATCCCGCCCTAATTGTTTATCCCGGCATATGCCTCATTATCTGTTGTGCGGGCTTTAATTTATTAGGTGAAGGTATTCGGGATTTTATTGGCAAGGAGGACCAGATCAGTGTTTCTTGACGTCAGAGATCTCACTATTACTCTCAAAACGGGTGAAGAAATTGCAAAGGATATTTCTTTTTCAATAGATGGAGGAGAAATGTTGTCCATTGTGGGCAGCTCTGGGGCAGGAAAAACGACGGTATGCAAGGCCGTTATGGGCTTACTTAGTTCTAATTATTCCATTTCAGGTGAGGTGCTTTATAGGGGGGAAAACTTGCTGCACTGTTCAAAGAAACGATTGCAGGCAATCTACGGTAAAGAAATATGCTATATTATGCAAAACCCCATGACAGCATTTAATCCATCGCTGCGTATTGGAAGGCAATTAGAAAAAACATGTTACTTACATAACCCCCAAATATCGCGGCAGGAATTACAACTATTAGTGAGCAACACACTACAACAGTTGGGCCTTGATGATTTGAAACGGATACTGAAGAGTTACCCTGATGCCCTTTCAGGTGGGATGTTGCAGCGGATTATGATTGCAGCAGCACTAATCAATCAGCCTACTATATTGGTTGCTGATGAAGCGACTACAGCAATAGATGCCTGTAACCGAATTGAATTGATGCAATTACTTAGGCAGTTATGCAGTGGCGGCATGGCGATCTTATTTGTTACACATGATTTAAGAGCGGCGTCAATGGCGGATCGAATTTTAATAATGAATGATGGCCAGTTGGTCGAGGCAGGGACAACAGAGCAGATATTCAATGAACCTAAAGAAGAATATACAAAATATCTGCTTAGTGCTTGTACGTTGGAAAGGCGGTGATTATCTATGATTGAGGCGAAAGATGTAAGTTGCACTTTTGCCCGCAATCCGTTTTCCAAAGAGGGATTCATGGCGGTTTCCCCAGTTTCAATCCAATTCATTGATGGTGAACGGTATGCCATCGTTGGTGAGTCAGGGTCAGGTAAGACAACACTCGCCAGAATGATTGCGGGCCTCCAGCGTCCTACGACGGGGAATATCTATGTCGATGGGATGCCTGTTTACGGTAAACACAAGGTTCATACAAATTACTTCAAGGAAGTCCAAATTATTCAACAGGACTCTTCATCTGCATTAGATCCTAAAATGTCCGTGGGTAGATCAATCGAAGAACCTCTTTTGTGTTTTTTTCATTTAGACAAAGGAGAACGCAAAAAAAGGTGTCATGATCTGATGGATTTATGTAATTTGCCTGTTGAATACTACTCGCGTCTTCCCGCAGAATTATCTGGGGGCGAGCAAAAACGAGTCGCTATTGCAAGGGCCTTGGCAGCAGAACCTAAGTGTCTAATTTTTGATGAGGCAACAAATGGCTTTGACCTTCCTTTACGCAAGAAGATCATTGAAGAAATTGTTGACTTGCAGAGGAAACTCGCATTTACCCTTATATTTATTACACATGATATGGAGTTAGCCGTCGTTATTGCTGACGTAATTTTGGTTATGAGAAATTCCACCTTGATTGAACAGGTTGAATTTTCTGGAGATATATCAGTATTTACAAGCGAATACAGCAAGACGCTTTTATATGCGAGTGGAATTACTGATACATAATCATTGTTGGAATTGATCATAGCAGAAATAAAATGAAAGGATAGTTTGCGATGAAATTCAAAAGACTTGCAACGATTCTTATGGCTGCGGCCATGATGGTTTCGTTGGTTGCCTGTACAGGCGACAATGGCGAAAACTCAGAAACGCCTGTTACTTCGGGCAATGATGTTGTGGAGGAAACGGAAACCAACCACATCACTTTGGCCGAAAGTTGGGGATTTGAAAATTTCTATACAATTATGACGCCCGATGTATCGGCAAGCAACTTCGGTATCACATATTATCTTAGCAATTTCTACGATGTGCTTGTAGAATATCAAGATGGAGAATACGTTGGTGGTCTGGCCGAGGATTGGACAATTAGCGAAGATGGAACGGTCTACACATTCAATCTACGGCATGATGTGAAATTTTCTGATGGTAGCGATCTGACTGCGGAAGATGTTGCCAAATCGCTTTTGGCCGTTCCCATCAATTTGGGGCAATACAATGGAACCTATGGCCGCCTGTCTACAATTATTGAAGATGCAGTGGTCGTTGATGACTATACTGTTGAAATGCATCTGACGCAACCTTATTATAATGCGCTGCGGGAGCTGTGTTTGGCGAATCCATTCGGAATCGTATCGAGTGAACAACTTAATGATGATTTAACGAAAAAGGATACTTTTGAAACTGCAACCTATGGTACAGGTCCCTATATGTATGCTGGAGATAATGACGGGCAGACCTGGAATTTCGAGAGCAATCCCTACTATTGGGGTGAAAGACCTGATGTTGAGAGTTTTTCTATCAAGAGCATTCCTGACAATGATGCTAAAATTCTCGCATTGAAAAACGGGGAGATTGATTTTGTCGCAGGAATCACGAACGTCTCCAACGAAAGTTTTGTGGAAATGCAAAACACTGAGGGATTTGGCGCCAAGGTTGACGACAAATCTTTCCGCACCGGATATATTGGTTACAATTTAAGTAGCTCTATGTTCGGTGATGAAGTTGTTCGCCAAGCCATTACATTGGCCTTAGACAAAGATGCAATTTCTGAGAGCATTTATGGCGGCCTGTATGAAAAAGCAGATACATTCTTCCCGAAGACCCTACCCTATTGTGATGTAGAGCAAACCGTATACTCTTATGATATAGACAGGGCAAACCAATTGCTTGATGAAGCAGGATACATTGATACGGATGGCGATGGCATCCGTGAAAAGGACGGTGAGAAACTATCCTCTCCGTTCCAGTACCAAGCAGGCTCCGCTTCTGATGATAACTTGGTTGTTTATATCTGCGACCAGTTAGGGAAAATCGGAATCGAACTTACACCGCAGTCTGCACAAATGATGGACTGGTATGCAATGATTACAACTGGAGAGTACGGCCTTACCTTATTTAAAACACAAGGCGGTTTCTATGATCCGGGCAATACGATCGGTAATATCGATCCCAGCATGGCCATGGACCCAATTATCTCCCAGGTCGCTGCATACTTGCCGGGCGGTGCCGATCTGATTACAGAATTGGAATCTACTACTGACGAGGAACGAATCCAAGAGATTTATGGAATTATTTTGACTACGATGGCGGATCAGTGCCTTACTACACCTCTGGTGTATCCTCACCAACTTGCAGTATATAGTGATAAGATTGCAAACTACGATTTTCCGCCTGATGCAAACTTTACTGCTGTACAAAATATCACATTAAAGTGAGCATTTTCCCATTCTGCAAACGGCGTGCTATGCAAAACATAGCACGCCGTTTGTAGAAAGAGAAACGACATATTGCAAATAGATTACAGAGAAGTTATGTTAAACCATATATTTGCTCTGCCGGTTGAAAGGAGTCCAGATATTGGTGAGCAATCAATCAAAAGGAATTAAGCGGATTCTCAGTTTTGCCGGCAGATACAGGGGCCTCTTGACTTTTGCCCGTTGCCTTTCCGGCATCAGTGCGTTGTTTATTATAGGCCCTTTTATCTGTGTATATTTTGCGGCAAGAGAACTTATCGCTGTATTTTTAGGCGATCAATTGAATGGCCAAGCATTATTGAATTGGGGCCTTTTTGCATTAGGATTAGAACTCGTGGGAGTAGTACTCTACTTTTTGGCTTTGCTATCTTCTCATATCGTTGCGTTCCATATTCAAAAAAACCTGCAGATGGCAGCATTAAGGCACCTTGCTCATATGCCAATTGGCTATTTTAATGCCAATCCAAGCGGAAAATTGCGTAAAATAATTGATGAAAACAGTTTTCAAACGGAGACCTTTATTGCACATCAGTTGCCAGATTTAACAGGCGCCCAAGTAACCCTGATTGCTGGTGTTTGCTTTATGATCATTTTTGACTGGCGTATTGGAGTTCCACTTATTATCTTATATGGAATGGCCTTTTATCTGCAAAGCTCTCTCATGGGAAAGAATAGTGCTGAGTTTATGAGAATTTATCAAGACGCTCAAGAAACAATGAACCATGAGGCTGTTGAATATATTAGAGGAATCGCCGTTGTCAAGGTGTTCGGACAAACTGTAAAGTCGTTCGCCAAATTTCATAATGCGATAGAGACCTATAAAAAGTACGCACTTGCTTATACTATGTCTTGCAAGAAAGGCATGGTTGCATTTAATGCTATCGTAAACTCATCCTTTTTAGTGCTGGTTCCGATTGGCTTTCTAGTTGGATTTACGACCCCGACACTCAGAGATTTTATTCAAAGTTTTCTGTTTTACGTGATTTTCTCTCCGGCATGCGCAGTGATGCTTAATAAAATTATGTATATGACTAGTTATAAAATGCAGGCAGAGGAGTCTATGCGTAGAATCGATATGATTTTAACTTCTAAACAGCAACCAGAACCAGCGATCCCCCAATATCCTGATACATATGAGGTCGCTTTTGAAGATGTGACATTTGCATATGATAATACCGATCACCCCGCAGTTTCACATCTCACTTTTATGGCAAAAGCAGGAGCAATAACGGCCCTTGTGGGACACTCCGGGTCAGGTAAAAGCACAGCGGCCAGTCTGATCCCTCGGTTCTATGACGTGCAGGATGGCGCAGTAAAAATTGGCGGCGTTGACATCAGGGAAATCCCACAGGGTGATTTAATGAAAATGGTGGCATTTGTGTTCCAAGACCCCAAGTTGTTTAAGGATAGCCTATTAGAAAACATAAGAGCCGGAAGACCATCGGCAACCCGTGAGGAAGTTCTAAAGGCAGCTCATCTGGCGCAGTGCGACGACATACTGAAAAAGCTTCCAAACGGAATAGATACAATTATTGGAAGTCAAGGTATATACCTGTCCGGGGGCGAAACACAGCGCATTTCTATTGCCCGCGCTATTTTAAAAGATGCTCCTATTGTAGTTTTAGATGAGGCGACAGCATATGCTGACCCCGAAAATGAGCATCAAATCCAGAAGGCCTTTGATGGACTTATAAAGAATAAAACGGTTATTATGGTTGCACATCGGCTTTCGACTGTCCAGGATGCAGACCAAATATTGGTGATGAAAAACGGTGCGATAGCGGAAAGCGGAACACATTCTGATTTGATAAAGCATCAGGGCGAGTATGCTAAAATGTGGGACAATTATAACAAAACGGTGCAGTGGCATATAGAAAGTTGAGGTGCTGTCTATGCTAAAACGTGCGTTTGCATTAAGCGATCAAGGCGCAAAAGATTTAGCGAAAGGAATTATAGCAACTGCCTGCGCCAATTTGATACAGATCATTCCAGCAAGTTTGTTGTTGATGGTAGTAATGATGCTTTTAGAAAAAGCGGCGGGGACTCAAGTTAATGTAGGTCGGAATATTCCGTTCTTTGTCGGAATTACCCTGGTGCTTTTTGGCATGATCGCGATTGCCCAATTAGTACAATACAATTTGACATACACTGCTGCATATAAGGAAAGTGCAAACCGAAGAATTGTGCTGGCTGAAAAACTCAGAAAACTTCCACTGTCATTCTTTGAAAAGAAAAATTTAGCCGATCTGACAACTACTATTATGGGGGATTGTACAGCATTAGAAAGGACATTTTCTAATGCGATTCCACAGTTGTTAGGCACAATTCTTATGTTTGTTATTATGTCCGTGGGGCTGGCAGTTTTAGACTGGAGGATGGCTCTTTGTATTATTGTCCCGGTACCAGTTGCCTCAATTGTTGTTGTTCTTGCTCGTAAGGCACAGAGTAAGGCGGAACTTGAAAATCTGGAGGCAAAAAGGTGCGCCTATGACGCAGTACAAGAATATATTGATACTATAAAAGAATTAAAAGCATACTCAAAAACGGATGTATACTTGGATGAACTTGATAAAAAGTTAGAGAATGTTATTCGTTGTTCCTTCCGAAATGAGTTAGCCCCCGGAGCATCTACAACAGCTGCTCAGTTCATCCTGCGCTTTGGTTTAGTTGCTGTTTTGCTTATAGGGGGAAACTTGGTGATTGAAGGTATGCTTTCTATTCCCATGCTCATACTGTTCCTTCTTTTCGCTGGTCGAATCTATGATCCATTCACCAACTGTTTCATGCTATTAGCGGAGGTTTTTGCCGCACTTGTAAGCATTGGCCGGATGAAACAGATAGACAATACACAGGAACAAACCGGCTCAGACTGTTGCAATAACATTGGCTGCGATATTGAGTTCAAGGATGTTTACTTTTCTTATAACGAGGAACCAGTTCTGACAGGAGTATCTTTTGTAGCAAAGCAAGGCGAAATAACTGCTTTAGTCGGGCCATCTGGCAGTGGAAAATCAACAGTTTCAAAATTAGCAGCGCGTTTTTGGGACGCCGATTCCGGACTCATAACACTTGGAGGCATAGATGTCAAAACTGTTGAACCAGAAGTATTGTTAAAAAACTATGCAATCGTATTCCAGAATGTCACCCTTTTTGACGAATCGGTAATGGAAAATATACGGCTTGGCCGTAGCGGAGCTTCTGACGAAGATGTTAGAGCCGCAGCAAAGGCCGCCCAATGTGATGAGTTTATTGATCGTTTACCGCAAGGCTATGACACGAATATCGGGGAAAACGGAAGTAAATTATCCGGTGGCGAGCGCCAGCGCATTTCTATTGCCCGTGCCTTGCTAAAAAATGCTCCTGTTATTCTTCTCGATGAAGCAACTGCATCTATGGATGCAGAAAGTGAAACAATGGTACAAACTGCCTTGTCAGCGTTATTAAAAGGTAGGACAGTGATAGTTATTGCGCATCGAATGAGGACCATAGCAAATGCAGACAAGATAGTTGTTTTGGACAAAGGAAAAGTGACTGAAGTGGGGACTCCCAGCGAGTTGGCTAAAAAAGGCGGGTTGTATGCGCATTTGGTTGCACTCCAGCAGAAACAGCAAATGTCTTCCTTACCGACATGAACGTCCTAAGAGGGAAATATGAAAAGAAAACAGCAAGCCACCACATCGGGTGAAGATTATTTAGAGGCAATTTTAGTGCTCCAAATGCAGAAAGGAACAGTGCGCTCTGTTGATGTCGCCCGGCATATGGAGGTGTCAAAGCCCAGCGTGAGCCATGCGGTGGCGACCCTGCGGGATGGAGGTTTTCTGACGATGGACAGCGACTATTTCCTGCACCTGACCGACATTGGCCGGGAAGTGGCGGAACAGATTTACGAAAAGCACCGTTTCTTTACCGAGCGTCTGATTGCCGCCGGCGTGGATCCGAAAACCGCAGAGGCAGATGCCTGCCGGATTGAGCACGTCATCAGCGACGAGAGTTTCCAAAAATTAAAGAAACAACTCATGTAACCTGTGGAGATCGAACTCATTACACCAAGAGTGTCTTCGAAATTGAGGATGACCAATATGCAAAACGATCCGCGCTCCCGAATTCTCCTATTGCTACAACTTCTCCTGAAGCAGACAGATGAGCACCACTACGCAACTGGCGCGGATATTCTCCGTTTTTGGGAGACTCATGGCATCCAGACCACCCGGAAAAATGTGTACAGCGATATCCAACTGCTCATGGACTTCGGCCTGGACGTCATCTGCATCAAAAGCACGCAAAACCGCTACTTCGTCGGTTCCCGGCTGCTTGAGCTGCCGGAACTGAAACTGCTGGTGGACGCTGTGGAGTCCTCCCACCTCATCACAGAGAAGAAAAGCACCGCCCTCATTGAGAAGTTAGGCCATCTTACCAGCAGACACAACGCCGCGCTCCTGAACCGCCCCGTCTACATGGACGGCACGGCCAAGCCGGACAACGAGGCCGTGTACTACGCCATCGACGCGATCCAGACGGCGATTCACAAACAACGGGCCATCTCCTTCCAGTATTTCGAGTACACGCCGAAAAAGGAAAAGGTCCTGAAACACAAGGGCTACCGCTATGGATTCAGCCCCTATGTCCTCATCTGGAGCCGGGATTTCTATTACGCCGTGGGCTGGTCGGAAAAGCACGGCAAACTGGCCCAGTTCCGGGTGGACCGCATGACGGCCATCCAGGATTCAGATGCCCCTTACATAGCGGATCCGTCCTTTGACCCAGCGTCCTACATCCGGGAAATCTTTGGCATGTATCACGACATGCCCCAGCGGGTGACGCTGCTGTGTGAGAACCGCACCATGCGAAACATCATAGATCACTTCGGGGAGGATGTGGACACGGAGGTGGTGGACGCCAACCACTTCCGGGCCACCGTGGATGTGGCGCCCACGCCGCCGTTCTTCTCATGGGTATTCACCTTCGGCGGCGCTATCCGCATCGAGGGGCCTGGGGAGGCGCTGGCGAAGATGCGGGATATGGCCTCGTGGCTGCATACATAAAAGCAAGAGGGATCCGCCCAGGAAACGCTGGGCAGATCCCTCTCACCTTTACGGGGCAGGAGGACCGCTGCGGGGTGTATCCCCGCAGCGGTCCTCCTGATTTTAGTCCGAAAAGTATACCGGCCTGCCAATGGATGTAAAGCCCTCGATGCCGGTGATCACCACATTGTTGTATCCGCTGGCGCAGTGGATGATGAGCAGATTGCCGCTCTCATCCCTGCCGCCTACGATGCCCACATGGGAGTCCTCTGGGTAAAATACCAGATCGCCGGGCAGCGCCTCGTCCCAAGAGATGGTGGTGCAGTAGGTGTGCTGCGCGGAGGCCCCTCCCCCGTGACCGATGATATACTCGCCGCCTGTGGCATTATAGAATACCCAATCAACGTACCCTGAGCAATCCATCCCGTAGGGCCGGTAGGTGCCGGAACTGGAGCTGCCGGGGGCAGTGACCTGCATGGTGGTACCCCAGCGGGAGTCCCAGCCGAGGACCAGGCTCTTGCCGCCCCAGAAGTAGTTGACCTTACCCACCAGTTGGCAGGCGGTTTCTATGATCTCCCGGCGCTCGGCGCTCAGGCCCGCCGGCAGCGAGGCAAGCAGTTTTTTGGCGTCGGCCTCCGTCACGGCCAGATTCCCAATGGCCCCGCCCAGCAGGTCGAGGTTCTCTAACAGGTCATCCAGCATGTCGTTCTGTTCGTCGGTAAAGGCGTAGTGTTCCCGCATCTCGTCCACGGTCTTTCCCGTGACGGAGATGGTCAGGATGGTTTCCGTCCAGCTGTCGTCCTCGCCGTCGTCCGGGTCGCTGTCCGGGTGGTCTATGGTTTCCGCCTCGGAGGAGAGGGATACCATATCCCAGAACACCTCCCGCAGACGCTCCACCCGGCCGGCGTCCAGGGTGACCACATCCACGCCGTCATTGGTCCCTGCGGTTTTCACCGCAAACACCGCCACGACCTCCCGCCAGTCCGGCGGGGCGCCGTCTATGATAATCTGGTCGTAGTCCCCGGCCTGCAGTTCCTCCAGCTTACCAGCGTATTCCTCATTGATCTGGGCGATGGCCGTACTGAGCGCCACAGAGGTACTGTCAGCAGGCTCGTTGGCGAACAGGATACCAAAGGGGGAGGCGATTAACAGGCCGACGACACAAATCAGGACCAACAGGGCAAGGACGACAGATCCTCCCGCAGCCGCAGCGGCGATCAGGCTCTTGGCGGCGGCATAGATGGCCCGCAGGGCGTTTCCAGCCTTGGCAGCGGCCTTTTTCGCCGCACTCCCCGCCTGTTTTGCCGCCTGCCGGAACCGGGCCGTTTGCTGTGCCACATGGGCTGCTTTGGCGCTCTGGGCGGCACGGGTGGCCCCACGCCCCGTCTGGGCCGCAGCCCTCCCAGCATGGTCCGCTGTTTTTACCACCCGCCTGGAGGAGCCGGCAACCGGCTTTGCGTGGCGCACGGCCCTGCCACGGCCTGCCTCCTTTATGGCAGGTGTTTTGCGTTTCCCTTTTGGCAGGGGGCCGGCATCTTGGGCAGGCTCCACCTTTGGCCGCATGGGCGATACAGTCCCGTCCCGCCTGCCCCCATTCCCATGTGCAGTTCTGCCGGAAGACCGGCGATCTCCTACAGGTTGCATAGGCTCTTGCCCGCTGCCTGCTGGCTGACGCATCCGCTCGACTCTGTCCTGCGCGGACTTCTGCGCTGCCTGCCGCCCGCGCTCCCGGATGAAGGGTTGCTGGCCCTGGGTGCGCTCTGGTGACAGGCCGGAAACCTGCGTTTCCGTTTGAGCGCGCAGGTATGCGTCCTTGGTCTTGATCCGCTGCCCGGCTTTTCCGACCGGTTCCGCCGGCTGGTCTGCCGCTGCGGCGTTGACACGGCTTTCATGCTCCCGTGTACGGATCTCCGGCGCGGGATCCCCAGCGGTGGAATCCGCGGAACTGCCGTCGCGGGAGGCACGGTTCTTCCGTTTCTCCTTAATGAGCTTTTCCGCACCGCGCTCCATGCGGCGCATGCTGTCCGCAGTGGTATCCTCGATTTGGTCGCCGCCATAGTCATCCCGCCGCCCCTGCTGGGCGGCGTCACGGAGCTGCGTCCGCAGGCGGTCCGTCCCATCCTCCAGGCCGCGATGGACCAACTCCTTCGGTACGGCCGTTATCTTCTCCCGGATGGAGGATGTGGCCTGCGGCTTCTCCTTGATCTTATCCATCCAAGCACCTCCCCATGGAAACGGGCCGCGTCACGCGGCCCGCCCCATCCCGATGGTGCCATCTGTGTCAGAGGGCTTGGTAGTCATCAATTTATACAGTCGGTTCTTCGGGAAGTTGTCCATGAAGGGTACGATAGCACTGCCGCACTTGATGAGGCCGCGGCCGGAGTCCACATTGGTGATGTAAGAGAGCTGGTTGTCCGAGATATTCAGCAGCCGGGCCAGTTCTGTCCGGTCCGTCGCCGCCTGGTTGAGCATGACGAGGAACTCGCTGTTGGCCAGCATGGTCCGGGCGGTGTGGGACTGGAGGAGGTCGTCCACATTCTGTGTGATGCCGGTGCAGCAGGCCCGGTATTTGCGGACGCGCTTCCAGAGGGTGAACAGGAAGTTCGCGCTGTACTCATGCTGGAACAGCAGATAGATCTCGTCAATATAGATCCAGGTATTCCGCCCCTGCTGGCGGTTGCGGATGATACGGTTGAAGATGCTGTCCAGCACCACCAGCATGCCCACGGGCAGAAGCTGACGGCCCAGGTCCCGGATGTCATAGCAGAGGATGCGGGAATTGGTGTCCACATTGGTGGGTTTGGCGAAGGTGTTCAGGCTGCCCTCGGTGAACAGTTCGATGGCCAGCGCCACGTCCCGCGCTTCCGGCTCCGGCTGGCGGAGCAGCTCGGCATGGAAATCCTGCAGGGTGGGCACCGCGCCGGTGTAGCCCCTGCGGATGTACTCCCGATAGCACTGGGCGGCGCAGCGGTCGATGATGGACTTCTCCTTGGCGGAGAGTTTCCCGGATCCCATGAGCTGCTCACACAGGGACAGCAGAAACTCGGACTTCAGCACCACCGGGTTCTCCCCGTCGCCGTAGCCCTGCTCCATATCCATGGCGTTGATGTGGTTGGGCGAGGTGGCGGACACCTCGATCACCTCGCCGCCCAGCCCCTCGATGAGTGGCCGGTACTCGCTCTCCGGGTCGATGACGATGATGTCGTCCGGCGCCCCGCCGTCACCATTCTCCGCCGCCAGGGCCAGCCCCACCATCTCCCGCTTGGCGGTGAAGGACTTGCCGGAGCCGGACACGCCGAGGACAAAGCCGTTGGCGTTGAGCAGCTCCCAGCGGTTGGCGAGGATGAGGTTCTTGCTGATGGTATTCTGGCCGTAGTACACGCCGCCCTGATGGAGGATCTCCTGGGCCTTGAACGGCATGAGGACGGCCAGCGCCTCGGTGGTAAGGGTGCGGAGGGCATCGATGCGGCGCAGGCCCAAGGGCAGCGCCGTCACCAGCCCCTCCGCCTGCTGCCAGTTGAGGGTGGAGAGCTGACACAGGTGCTTGCGGGCAATGGACTGGAGGGTTTCTGTGTCGCTGTCCAGTTCTTCCTTGCTGTCCGCCAGATGCACCAGCGTCACTACGGCGAACATCATGCGCTGGTCACGGGTGGTGAGATCGTCCAGCATCTCACGGGTTTCCTTGCGCTGCTGTTCGAGGTCATATGGTACAACGGCGGAGAAGTTGTTGTTGCTGTTCTGCCGGCGCTGCCAGTTGGTCACATTGGTTTCCACGCCCAGCAGCCGGTTCTGCATCTCACGCACCGCCTCGTCCGTGGGGACGGGGATCACATCGATGGACAGCATGAGCGTCCGGTTTAGTTCCGTCAACTCGTTGATCATGGAGTCTTTGATGTAGGAGGCGTACTCCTTGAGGAACAGGACCCGCCCGAACTTATCGCCCATGACAAAGTGGTCCTTCTTGAACTCCATGCTGTCCGGGCAGATGGCATCCTTATAGGAGGCCCCCTTCCGCATGCTGTCCTTCAGGTTGAAGTGGAACTCCGTTTCCTCACCTACCCGGTAGAAGTCGTGGAGGATCCGCAGACGCTCGATGGCGTCCAGTTCCTCGCTGTGGGAGTCCAGCTTATTGAGCCGGCTGGTGACGTCGCCGATGACACGGTCAAAAAAGGTCCTGGCCTCATCTACATTTTTCTTATGGGTGGATACGGTGATGTACCGCTCCTGCACCACGCTGTTGGACGAGTCGGTGACCTTGTCCGTGAGCATGGCATTGTACTCGGCCCGGTATCCGTCCAGAAAATCCCCGCGGGGCGGGAGAAGGATGGTTTCCTCGAAGTTCTGGCGGTTGAGCCGCTTGTTGTTGATGGTGATCTTGGTGGTAGAGCCAGTGTCCAGCGCATTGAGCAGTTCGGAATAATTTAGGAACATCGCCGTCTTGTCCTCTTTGGAGGCGATGGCGTAGTTGATGTCCGAAAAACGGATGCACTTGGAGAACTTGCTCCCAAACTGAAAAACCCCATCCGGCCAGATACGGCGAATGGGGATGGCGTCCTGTACGGATTTTGGCACGGTAAATTGTTCTTTGTCCTGCTTTAATGTATTTTGCAGGGTTTTAATCAATCTTCAGGGCCTCCTTCATACTCGAACGCTCCATGAGTTTTGCGTACAGGTTGTCCGATTGGAAGACGAGCCGGTGAGGATATATAAATTCCGTGCGGATATAAGCAAGTAGAAACCGCTCCAGCGTCATGCCGTTATACTGGAAAAATCCGCCGAGAGCGAACGGGAAAGCGCACAGGACGCAGACCCATCCGATCTCGGCGGTCGCCAGCACAGAGCGCAGGCCAAAATACACGCCTACGGCAACAGCGACGGCCAGCAGCGCAAAGATGAGCTGGCGGAGCGACAGCCCGAAAAACAGGCTCTCCTGATAGTTTCGGACCTCTTTGTTGATGCGTACCTCGATTGGATTTCACCTCCGTTTCCGTTCCTGGACTTTTGGCAGACAGGAGTTGCCATGTCCGCCGGGGTATGCTAACATCAAAGTGAAAAAATAGCGAGAGGGGTGTACCCATGTTCTATGCATATATTTTTCTGGGGGCCGGGATCCTGATCCTGTCCATCCTGTTCCGCCTGGCCGCGGTGTTCCGTCTGACGATCCCGCTGCTGTATGCGCTGGTGGTGCCGACGCTGCTGAGCGATTGGTACTACGCCCACTACACGCTGGCCAATGTGATCTGGTACATCCTGCTGGCGGTGACGGTCCTGTCCTGGGTGTACTCCCTGGTGCGGAAACTCTCCGCCATCATGGAGCGGCGCCGGCGCGGGAAAGAAAAAGAGGAAATTTTGATCCAGCGGGTGCGCGAGGCCGGCCTCAACGGCGGCGGTATCGTCCATATTGACGACCTGCAGGATTAACCAAGGCCCATCAGTTCCCGCACCAGCCGGTCGCTCATCTTGATGGCGCCCACCAGAACCAGCATATTGAAAACCAATTCCCCGATATAGTTCCAAACGATGGTAGCGGCAGCCATGGTGTCGTCCGCAATAGCGGGAGGCGCCGCGGCAAATTGGGAAAAGATAATACAGGCCAAAACGATCATACAGCCCTCCAGGCAGATGGCGGCGTAGCTTTTGATAAAAGCCACGCCGATGCTGCTGGAGGGCTGCCCCGCGAAACTGGCCAGGGGGATGGGCGCGATGGCCGTCGCCATATAGAGTTTGAAAAAGCGGGAATAGACGGTCAAAATCATGACCAGCGACAAAACCCAGATAAACAGGGATCCCAGGAGCGTTACCGCCCACAGCGGGATACTCTCCAGAAAGCCCACGTCCTCGATGATGGTCACCATCTCGTCTGGCAGGGCCGTGTCGGACATGGCCGTGAGGCCGGAGGCGTCCATAATGGTGGACACCGCGCCCTGGGCGATGCTGAACAGGGTCATCATCAGCTCCAAGCCGTAGGTGACGGCCCCCTGCGCCAGCGCGAACCGCACAAAGGTCTTGACCGCCACCTCCGGGCGCTTGAGTTCCGTAAAGCTGCCGCAGGTCTTGACCACGCCGGCGACGAAAAACAGTACCAACAGAGCGTAGCCGATGGCTCTCAGCGCGTCATGGATGTTGAGAATGACGTCCCAGATCCCGCCGCCTTTGAATTCTTCCGGCGACGTGGAGATGAGCGTCCAAATCTCGGTGAGTTTTTCATTCCAGGTAGCAAGGGCTGAGTTCAGGTTGTCAACGATCCAGTTTCCACTTCCCATTGTGCATCACCTCCGTGTGGGAAGGGAGCGGGAGGACGCTGTGTGCGCCCTCCCGCTTTGCCCACTCAGCCGGTGATGAGGGTGAGGATCTCCTTGGTAAACGTGATCACAATGCCGCCCGCGATGGTGAGCATGCCGTTGGCGCGCTGGGAGGGGTCGTGGCTCTTGAGGGACAGGCCCAGCTGGAGGACGCCGAAGCCCAGCAGGATGAGGCCGATGGCCCGGATGAGGGAAAAAATGAAGTCGCTCAGATTTGTCACAACCGCCAGCGGATCGTCCGCCGCGAAGGCAGGACAGACGGTCATGACCGCGACCAGCACAAAGCAGGAAAGCATGGCGTAAATGCGCTTGACCCGCTTTTCGAATTTATGATTCATGCTGCATTCTCCTTGTTTTCATTGGCGTCATCGGTGGAAAATGCCGCAAAAAATTCATGTCCAGAAATCACCGGTGCTTGGTTCTGCCTGTGGTGAATATAGGGTGGCCCGCCAGCCAGTGAGGTTTGCCGGACGGCGGGATGTTTCATTAAATCGTATTTCAGGTCCATGACCGGTCCGGCACCGCGAATGAGCAGGATGGCGTACCGGTTGTCCAACCGGCGCACTTCGTCCGGCGTCAGCAGCTCCCGGCCGCTGATCTGCATGTTGGTGGACCATGAGCCGGACTTACCTTTGGTTTCCCCATGAGTCTTGGTATCGATGGTGGATTTGCCCAGGGCCTCGGAAATGTACTTGTGGGTGCTGGACTCGTTGCCGCCGAGGTACAGCAGGGTGTCCGAGTTGCCGGGGATGGTTTCCCAGGAGTCCTTGAACTGCTCCTTGATCTGCGCCATGTTTTGGATGATGGTGCTGCAGGAGATGTTTCTGGACCTCATGGTTGCCAGTTCGCGGGGCAGCCCCGGCAAATTGACCGAGGGCGCCTCATCCAGGATGAAGTGGACATGCCGGGGCAGCGGACCGTGGTGGATCTGGTCTGCACAGTAGTAAAGGGTCTGGAACACCTGGGAATAAAGCAGACTTACCAAAAAGTTATAGGTATTGTCATTGTCCGGGATAACAGCGTACAGGGCACATTTCTTCTCTCCCAGCGTGTACAGATCCATATCGTCGTGGTCCGTGATGGCCCGGATCTGGGGCAGGTTAAAGGGGGCCAGACGCACAGCGGTCGACACAAGGATGCTCTTGGAAGTCTTGCCCGCCGCCATCTTAAAGACCTTATATTGCCGGACGGCGACGCTGTCCGGCTTCTCCCGTTCAATGGCGCTGAACAGCAGATCCAGCGGCGAGACGTGGTCCTCGTCGTCCTCTTTTACCTCCGCGTATTCCAGCACCCGCATGACCATGGAAAAGTTCTGCTCGGACTCCGGCGCCTCCTGAAACAGCATGAGGATGATGGCCTGCAGCAGCGCCGTTTCGGCCTTGGTCCAGAACGGATCCGACTCATGGCTGTTCTTGGGTGTTGTGGCTTGAATGAGGTTATTGACAAGCCGCAGGGCATCCTTCTCGTCCCGGATATAGCGGAAGGGGTTGTATCCGTCCGACTGCTCCAGATTGACAAGGTTCAGCACCCGCACATCGTAGCCCTGGCTTTTGAGGTAGCCGCCGGTGGCAGTCAGCACCTCCATTTTGGGATCGGTGATCACATAGTTGGTGTTGGCCTCCAAAATGTTAGGCAGGACATAGCTGCGGGTCTTGGCCGCGCCGCTGCCGCCGATGACCAGTACGTTGAGGGACCTGCGGTGCTTGTGGGTATCCAGCCCCAAACGGACATTTTGTGTCAGGGGCTTATTCTGCTTTTGACAGAACATAGCGTTGACCTGTTTGGGAGACGCCCACTGTGCCGAGCCGTGTTCCTCGCCGTCACGGGTGCGGCCCTGTGTGGTGCAATACAGGCAGATGCCTATGATGTACGCGCCGGTGCAGGCGAGGATGCTCATCAGGCTGTGTTCCGTCCAGCGGATCTTCAAAGGAGTCTGCAGGGCCGCGGTCAGGTTCGTCAGCAGCTCCGGCAGGCCGTTCCCGAGGGACTGGGCAATCAGGAGAGCGGCCCAGACCACGGGGATGTAGAGAAACAGATACGGGAGGATCCCTCCCGATCTGCCCGGTTTATTCAGCGGCATTCACCTCCAACTGAAAAACAGGGGCGCACCGCATTGGTACGCCCCATAGGCTGTTTGGATGTATGCCTGTTTGCTTAGTCCTGTTCGAAGGGATACAGGATGTCCACACCGAGGGCGTGCATGTGATCCTCATACTGCAGGAGGCCCCGCAGGTCGTGGCCCCGGTAGATCCGATCCTGTTTACAGGACAGGATGTAATCCATTTTCTTTTCGGCAGCCTCCCGCGCCAGGAACCGGAGGCTGGGCCTCCGGAGGTCCCATCCGCACATATAATCTTTGTATACGCCGACGATCTGCATGCTGTTTACTTCTGCAAATTGGCGCAGGTAAGTGTCCTGTCCGCTGATACCGATCTCGTCTGCTGCCGGATTGTTCGTGTTCACCCGGAGATACAGCCAGCAGCGTTTCCCTCGCAGCTGCGCTTTGGGCGGCAGGCTCCCGTGCGCAAACAGCCTTTTCAGCAGTGCCATATCCTCCGGGAGCAGGAATCCTGCGCTGCCGGTGCGTCCTCTGTAGTAGTAAACGACCTTCATGGTATCTGGCCTCCTTCACTTTTTCTGTAACGCAACCATACCTGAACCGGCCCGGAATATCCAGCACTTTCCCCAAACAGCACTCAATTATCTGGTCTTGGTCCGCGTCTTGGTTTTCTGCCTGGCCGGGGCGCGCCGCCGCTGTTCCTCCAACTGTGCGCGATAGTCCTGCAGGCGGCCCTCAACGGAGGGCCGCTCATCACTCGTCGTCCTCGCCGCGCTCCCGGCGTGCATAGGAGAGCTGGTGCTGGTATCGCGCGAGGCGCGTCCCGACCGGGAATCTTTTTTTGGCGTTCCAGGTTCCTTCTCCGGTTGCCGCTCCCGTTCCGGCTGCTCCTTCTGGGGGGCCTCCGGCTGCTGGTACATCATCTTCTGGAACACCAAGTTGGCCCGTTCCACCTCTGTGGCCGGCATGACAACATCTACCATGCTTTTGGGGTCATTGGGATCTCTGGAGTTTTGGATGGCCGCATAGAGCAATTTCGGTTCCCGCGCCTTGTGCCTGAACTCCCGGTATTCCTCCTGCGTCATGGGGAATACCCGCAGATCCCGTGTCTGCTGCAGCATTTTGCCCATGCGGACCTTGCCGCTGATCTTCTTGTGGCTTTTCGCCAGCGCCAGCGATATGGCCAAAAGATTTTTCACTGCCGAACCGGTCAGCCGAACTGCGACCTCACCACCAGAGAGCATCATGCGGACCAGTTGGTCCGCAGCTTCACCGCCTCCGATATTCATCTCGTTCCACCTCCTTTGCCTTGGCCTCGGCCACATGGATGTCGTGTTCCATCTGAGGCCGGTTCCGCTCAATGGTATCGCACATGGAAATCTCCTTCCGCGCCCGCCGGATCTCACGGTTGACGTCCGCCAACTGCCGGTACAACTCCGCCTTTTCCGCCATGAGCTGCTCCCTATGGATCCCACACTGCTCCAGCGCGGAGACGGCGTCCATGTAGCGGGCGAAGGGTTCCTCCATGCCGGGCATGCCGGACTCATAGCAATCCCTTGCCGGGGCGAGGGCCTCCGCGTCGGAGAGGGCGTCGTAGAGCGCCCGCCGTTTCTTCTTCCGCACGTTGAGGATGGTGCGCTGTTTCATCAGGCTGGCCAGCGTTTCCTCTGCGCGGGCGCGGACGGCACTCAAATCCTCCGCCGTAGTAATACCATGCGCCCGCAGGAAGGCGAACTGCTCCTTGTAACTCTCGAACTTCATGATCTCCCGTCTGAGATGGGGCGTCATCCTCGGCGGGTACTGCCGCTGCCCGGCCTTGCCCAGCAGATAGAGGTAATGGACATACAGGGCCATGAATCCGGTGTACTTGGGATGCCTGCGGTACGGCTGGTACCGCGGCCGGTAGATGATGGCGGGGCGCGTACCTGCGGCAATGGCATCCAGATTCCCTCCAATGGCGGCGCGGATGCCGTCCTCGGTGAACAGCGGGTTTTTTCGGCCCGGTACCATGAACCGATCTTGGCCCCGCAGACGGAAACCGAGGCGATTCCCATGCTTGATCTCATATCCCTTGTGCTCCATGATGAGGAAGAAGTGACCGATATCGTTGGCATCCTCTATGGCCTCCCGCAGATCCGCCTCCAGCATTGCCCGGAAGGTGGGCTGGCCCCTGCTCTGCCGCAGCCACTCAATGTAGCTGACGGCCTTATCTGCTTTTCCCTCCATGATGACGGACAGGCCATGTTCCCGGCACAGCCGGTCTGAGATGGCGCGAATCTGGCTGTAGTAACTGCGGGCATTGCTGTGGTACTTCTCGCCGGTATCCGCATTCACGGAATTGAAGATGGTATGGGCATGGATGTGCTCCTTGTCCACATGGACGCCGATGACCGCCTGGTAGCCGGGCAGATGCTCTGCCGCGAACTCCCTGGCGATCTCCAGCGCCAGCTCCGGGGTGACCTCGCCGGGCTTGAAGGACTGGATGATGTGATAATACTGGACGCCGTCTGTTTTGCCCATTGCACGTTTCGTATCCAGCATCTGCCTGCATGCGTGGCCGGGATCGCAATTCAGATAGGCTGTAAGAATCTGTTCGTTAGTCTTATCGCCATTGAGCACATAGTGGATGCCGACATCCAGACGACCTTTCCTGGCAAGAACTTTTGTAACAGCCATTTACTTTTTCGCCACTTGGTACATGAGTTCATAGACACGATCCAGCATATACAGCCCGTGTTTGGCATCGTCCGGTTTGGCAATTCCAGCATTGACACTGCGGGCGATTTGATTGATATTGTTGCCGATATGATGGATCTCCGTGCGGAGGGCTTTGATCTCCTGAGAAGGGAGCGCGCGAACCTCCGCCCCCAGAATGAGGCGCCGGAGGTAGGCGGTTTTGGAAAGGCCGCAACATCGGGCGCTGTTCTCCAGCAGCGTTTTTTCCTCTTGGGACAGCCGTAGGCAAATCTCGTATTTCTTCTGCATGCTCACTCCTTCCACGGCTCACAGCCGGCAATTTTCCGCCTGCAGGCGGCATTGGGGCCAGGGGGATCCCCCCTGCAAGCGCGCAAAAGATATCTTTGCGCTATGCTTGCGCCATCGCCGCCGAAGGCGGCGGTGGCCTCGCCGCGCAGGGCGCGGCCATTTTCAAGCGGTAGGTGGATTTCAATTCCCTCTCCTGCGGAAAAGAAAAATGCTCACCGCTCATGGGCCTTGAAGTCCAGGTTATCCCGCGGGACGCCGGCCAGTTCCAGTTCGCGCTTGTCCCGCACATACGCCGCATAGCGGGCGTAGGTGTAACCTTCGCTGTCAACGAGGATGCCGTCCTGCCGCCTGCGGGCGGTGACCAGCAGGCAGCGGAAGCGGCCGAACTTCTCGCTGTACCCGGTGAGCTGGGTCCTTGCGGCGATGAAAGGGGCCTCGGCCAGCAGGTCCGCTTGAAAGCGGCGGTATTTGGATTCCGGCAGGATGATCTCCCGCACCACCGTAAAAGGCGCGGTCTTGATGATCGGGGTGTCGTTTTGCAAATCAGCAACAGAAGCCGCCTTTCTGAAAAATCGTGCTTGCTGCTCTTTTGCTATGGTGCAGACCTCCCTTCAATGGCAGGGCGTGTCATTGGACGTCCTTGCCGTCCACGGTTGAAAAGCAAGGGCGTGTCATTGGACGTCCTCCAGCGCCTGGCGGATCCGGCCTCTGGCCAGTGCGGCATAGGCGTCCGTGACTTCGATGCCGGTGGCGGAGTAGCCCTCCAGCACAGCGGCCAGCACCGTGGTGCCGCTGCCGGCAAAGGGGTCCAGGATCCGTCCGCCCGGCTCGGTGATCTTCACGATGTCCCGCATAAGTTGCAGGGGCTTTTCCGTCAGGTGGATGCGGTTCTGGGGGTTGCCGTACTTGAACACGCCGGGCAGGCAGGGCACAGGCCGGCTGATGGGCATGTCCCCGTTGGATCCCCAGACGATGTACTCCGCCTGCTGGCGGAAGCGTCCCTTCTGGGGCCGGCTGTTGCCCTTGTCCCAGACGGCGGTGCCGCGCCAGATCCAGCCAGCCCACTGGAGGGCGTCCGTAGCTGCGGGAAGCTGCCGCCAGTCGATGAACATACACACCGGGGCGCCGGGCTTACAGATTTTTCTGGCGTCGTACAGCCACTCCGCCGCCCAGCGCGTCCATGACCGCTGGTCCTTGGCGTCCCCGTCAAAGGGCGGCGGAGCATGGTCGCCCATGTTGGAGTATTTCTTGGCCGTGGACTTGTTCTTTTCCGCCTGGGTGCGCCCGCCGGATGCGTAGGGCGGGTCTGTGATCACCGCGTCGAAGGTCCCAGGCGCAAAGCCGGACAGCACCTTCAGCGCGTCGCCTTGGATGATTTCCCACTGGGGGTTATCGCTCATAGGCAGGTTTCTCCTTCTTCTTATTCTTTTTGGGTGTTTGCAGTACAGGTTCCTGATATTCTTCCAAATGCACTGTTCCGTCTTTTTCCGTTATGATTGCAGGCCGGTGGACCCGCTGGCCGAGATCCAGCAGTGTTCCTTCGATGGCATCCGCTACTTCGCCTATATAATGCATATCCCAGGGAAATTCATCTTCCGTCTTGTTGAGGAAGGTGAGGATCGTTTGGTAAACGGTATTGTCAATCGCATCTAACTGCTCGATCTGCCTGCCTGATAATTCGATCTCCAGTTCTTCTGGCGGAATGTTGTCCACCATCACATCATCGCTCCTTCCCTTGCTTGGTTCGCCGGCGCGGGGGCTTTCCCAGCTCCTTTTGGTCTGTCAGGACAGGGATCCCCAGCCTCTCGGCGTGGTTGATCTCCGCCCACATGCCCTCCGTCCAGACGGGGCCGTAGACGTTGACCTGCTGGCAGGACTCCACCAACCGCAGGCCCATCTCCCGTGCCGCCTGATCCTGTGCCGGGTTTTCCGGGTCGGCAATGGGCGGAAACATCAAATGGGGGCAGATGGGCACGTTGCCCGCTGCGAATACCTCCCGCGCTTTATCTCTGGCGAAGGCGATATTCTTCTCCACCTCGCCGCGGAGCGGGGCGCAGATGTAGACGAGTCTTGGGCCATCCTGCCGGCGCTCCGTCACACGATCCCGGAACACTCCCAGGTACTCGCTCACAGCCTGCCGCATGGCGGAATAGTCCGCCGCGGATGGGCGGAAGGCGTACCACTCCACTTTCCCGCTATCTTCCCAGATATGCGGCGCTACGCCATTACGGAAGTTGGGGTTGCCCGGCACTTGCTTGACGCCGAGGACGTCCTTCAGCCGGAGGCGGAGCTTATCTACTACGCCGTCTGTGCGGTTCAGCACCGTAACGCTGATGACGTCATAGTGGTCCGCGTGGCCTGATGTCACAAACTGCACACGGGCACGGAGATCCTTTCCCAGCGTTCCCAAACAGGCCCGGCCTGTAAACTTGGGGCTGCCGATCACCGTGCCGTCTGCAAACAGTTTCCGAAGTTCCTGTTCGTAAAATGTCATCTCGCCGGCCCATCCTTGGTGCGTTTTGTTTTGGATGGGTCCTCATGGTACTCATAGGTGCTTTTATCCGCAGAGAGATAGAGGTCAAAGTCTGCAAGGTCGATCCCCATGATATCCGACGCCAGTTCATACGCCTCTCTGGATCCGGGTTCCGGGATGTTTGCATCGATCATTTCTCCGTTTTTGTATACAGCCTCTCCCACATTGCTCCCGATGTCCTCGTCTGCCCAGCAGTAGGAGATAGTCTGATCCGGGTACTTTCTCGAAAGGGCCTCCAAAATTGTCGGGACGCTGCTCCAGGCAGTAAAGAACTCCAGGGTATCATCATCCTTACCCAGTTCCACACAGGAATACGCATTCCATTTGGTTCCCCAATTTTTATTACACCACTCGTACCAGGTGGGGGAACCGTACTGCTGAATATTCTCATACGCCTGTTTCCCAAGCGCCCATTCCTCCGGATGTTCTTTTTGGAAAGCTTCCGCGCCGGCTTTGTCACCAGTTATAAACCGGCGATATGCGTCAAGGCCGTTGGTTGTCCTGGTTCCGGATTCAATGTCTAAGGCTTTTGGCATAGGGATGAGTTTGTTAAAATCGATGCTCCCGTAAACACCATCCTTCTGGCGCAGATCCCGCAGCATTTGATGGAAAGCGGCGACCTGCTCCGGCTGATCTCCAAATGAGATCAAATTTGTGATATGATTTGGCATGAAACCTCCCTTCACCGCTATGCGGCGTTTTTCCATAGGCTGAGTTGTTCATCTTCACGCCGAAAACCTGCGTCAATTTCCGAAAATGTCGTGGTCCGGTTAAACTTCTCAGTGACCTTTCCCGGCAGGGCCTGCAGTTCCAGCATCCTGGCCCACAGATCCGGGTGGTGGTCATAGAGATGGCGGAGTTCCCGTCGCCTGGCGTTGGGGCAGAACCAGCAGCCGCCCCTGTCGGTGAAGTCATAGACAGGAGAAAGCAGCCCCGCCTCCCGGCAGAGCTGCTTTGCGTCCTGTTCCGTATAGCCATACTTGTCCAACAGGGAAACACGGCGTCCGTCCAGCCGGAGCAGCCGCTCCTGCTCATCCCTGGCGATGCCGATGTATTGGACCGTGTCCGGCGGGAGGCTTCTCTGGTACCGTAAAATCGGTTTCAGTTTGCAGTCCCGCTGGACGGCGCATCGCCCACAGATGGGAAAGGAGCGGAGCAGGCCCTTTTTCGGCCCGCGGGTGATCCGCCCGGTGAACAGCCCCACATAGGTCTGCAGCCCACGAAGAATGCGGATCTTTACGCCCATGCGCTCCAGTGCGGGGATGGCCGTGCCATAGATGAAGTCCCGGTGTTCCGGCACCTCGCCGGAGATATGGCTGTCAAACATAACTTCGCAGTACACCGCCTCATCCAGCGGTTCCCCGTAGCGGAGCGCCAGCAGGATGGTGGCGATGCTGTCCTTACCAAAAGAACAGGATGCTATATATTTCAGCCGCCACCATCTCCGTGATCCAACTGCGCACACAGCTCCGCAAACTTTCCGGCCTGACCGGTCTGCTCCCACGGCAGGTTTGCCCTGGTAAAGTGGCCATAGTTGCAGGCGTCCGCAAAAATCGGCTGGTTCAACTGCAGGGTATGGATCATACCTGCGGGCGTGAGGTCAAAGAAACAGCGGACCGCCTGTTCCAGCAGTTTGTCCGAGTATGTACCGGTGAGGTGGGTATCCACGTCGACGGCCACCGGATCGGCCCGCCCGATTGCATAGGCCAGAGCGACTGTGCATTTCTCCGCGAGGCCGGCGGCCACAATATTCTTGGCGATGCAGCGGGCCATGTAGGCGCCGCTGCGGTCCACCTTGGTCCCATCCTTGCCGGACAGCGCGCCGCCGCCGTGGGGGGCCAGCCCTCCATAGGTGTCCACCATCAGTTTGCGGCCGGTCAGGCCGGTGTCCGCCTCGATCCCACCCAGTACAAAGCGGCCGGAGGGATTGATGAAAATCTCCGTGTCCTCATCCGCGGGGAAGATGCGGAGGGCTGGCTGGATGACGAATTCCAGCAGTTCCTCCCGCAGTTGGGACAGATCCTTATCCTCCGCATGCTGGCAGGAGAGGACGATGGCGGAGATCCGCCGGGGTGCGCCGAAGACATACTCCACAGACACCTGCGCCTTTCCGTCCGGCCGCAGGCCGCTGATCCTGCCCATCGTCCGCGCACAGGTAAGCAGGGCGGTCAGGCGGTGGGCCAGCACTACCGGCAGTGGCAGGAGATTTTCTGTTTCACTGCAGGCGTAGCCGTACATGATGCCCTGATCGCCGGCACCTGCTTGGCCGCTGTCTGCGACAGCGTCTGCAATGTCCGGGCTTTGGGGGTGGATGAGAACCTCCACATCAAAGTCCCTGCAGTTGTATCCGGCCCGGCGCACCGTGTCGCGCACGATGGAAGAGATATCCGGGATCGTCAGCGCGCTAATCTCGCCGGCCACCACAAATTTGCCCGCCGTCGCCAGAACTTCACAGGCGACGCGGGCGTTGGGGTCGTGTTCCAGGCAGCAGTCCAGCACAGTATCCGCTATGGTGTCGCACAGCTTGTCCGGGTGGCCCGCTGTGACGGACTCCGCTGTCAGAATGGTCTTATCTTTCATGCTCATTCCTTCTCTCTTTCTTTTTGGGGAGTGGGAACAACATCTCCCGGCTGTACAGGGATTCATATTTTCGAAGCTGTTCCGGCGTCAAAGACACAAAGGTTTCCCCGCCGAGGCCGGCGAGGAAAAAGGTGCCGCACACAACATCATACGGATCCCCGTTTTCCAGCCGGAGGAGGCGGTTTGGCTGCAGGCCAGCAAACTTGCCGCTGCTGTTAAATATAAGCGCCACGGGATCCTCATAGGGGTATGTGGCGTCGATGTCCCCGCCGACAATCTCCTGCATGGCCTGCAGGGTGTCTGGGATCTGCCGGGGATATGGCGGTTTCCCCGGCTCTACAACGAGGATTGTCAGATGGTTATCGCTCATGGCAATCCTTCCTCTTGGCGGGAGCGCCCTGTTGACTGCTGCGGCCTGTATCCCGTTGCACAACTTCGCGCTCCCGTTCTATCTGTTGGAACATTTTTAGCGTTTCCCGAAATGCCACATATTGCCGGATCCGTTCCGGGTCATCTGTAATGGTACGCACGGTTTCCCAAAAGGGACTTCCATGCAGGCTGACATCTTCCTGAACAACCAGTGCCGGCCGCTCACCATTCTCCAGTGTGACACGGCAATCCCGCAGATCTTCCGCATGGTCATAAACACCATATGCGATACCAACGATTTTCAATGTTTCCAGTGCATCTACGGTTACGGAAAATCCTGTGGCATTCATGTGTAGTTCTCCCGTCAGAGAGATGGTTTTTCTTGCCATACCGCGCCTCTCTTTCCTTTATCGCTCATGGTGGCCCTTCTTCCTGCCTGGCTTTTCGCCGAAAAACAGGTCCATTTCCTGCATGCGCTCAAAGTGCCGGGCCTGCCGCACCTCGTCGTGCACATTTTTCAGCGCGGCCTCCAGTTCCGGCACCGGCAGGCCGTTTTGGCGGTATCCCTCCAGAATGCCGCCATAGTAGGCGGGAGAAGGGATAGTGGGATCCCGCCATAGTTCCCCTGTCATGATGTAGGCCATGACGACCACGTCTTTGCCGTCCCCGGTGCGGACCGTGATATTCTCTTTCTCATACAGGCGCGGGTATCCCTCATAGACGTCCAAGGATCGCTCACACTCCGGCGTCAGCTTCCACAGAAGGCCGTGGACCTGGCTGCCAGGCAAAGGCTCGATGGTAGCGACGCCGGTTCCGCGCCGGTTGCCGCGGAACAGCAGTTCATAGCCATCCAGCACCGCAGGTCCAACCACTTGAGCGGCGGGACAGCGGACAGCCATCTGCTCCAGATTGATATTGCTGCCATAGGCAAAATACAACCGTTCCGCCATATCAGTCCTCCAGAATCGTGAGGGCACCTACTTTCGCCAACTGGGAGAACATCATGCGGGCCTGCTGCTCCACATCCCCCTCTGGCAGTGGGAAGTCCAGGCCGGTGGTACGCACCACATTGTTTCGCAGGAACCAGATGTAACTCTCCGTGTCAGGGAACTCCGTGGGGTCAAATACACGGGCGCGCAGCTGGTCCATGATCTCCGCCCCGGTACCGGACAGGATATCTTCTTCAATGCGGATCTTCATCTCGTCACCTCTCCATCTCTCGGTTCTTTTTCTTCTTTTTGTTGACTTCGTAACTGTCCTTGTCGTAGCGCCAGGCACGGTCACCATCTAAGTTGGCCAGCAGATGGTCGCGGGTGTTCTTAAACTCCGGCCCGTTGAGGCCCAGGCGCACCAGCCATACACGGAAAGTGAATAGTTCATTGTCGCTGTGGGTTTTCCGCATGACAGTGCTGCGCTGGGCTATGGCCTGGGCCGACATGGCGAGGCACAGGTTGATGTACGCCGCGGCACGGCCTGCATGGAGGGTGGAGTTGAAACAGCGCCACTCCACCGTGCCGCGATAGAACACCGAGTGCAGGTTTAAGGCATAATAGCGTGTCCAGTTGTAATGCTCTCCTGCGCTGACCTCCCCTTCATACCAAATGCTCTCCAGCTGTGTCAGATCCTTGGTTTCCTCAGCGGAGAGGGTGCGGGCCTGCCGCAGCATGGGTTCCCGCACCTTTTGGCACCAGCGGGCGGCACGGGCCTCATTCACCTGCAGGGCCTTGAACAAAATGTCCTCTTTGGCGTACATGATGCTCAGGAGGTTTTTCAAGCTCTGGCGGTTGTGGTTGGCCGCGTCCACATGGATGTGCAGGCCGCAGGAACTGTTGACCTTTGCCCCCGCATGCCGGATCTGCCGCACACACTCTTGGAACTTTGGCAGCTCCGCATAGGTCAGTTTGGGCGAAACCATCTCCACTTTATATTGCCTGTTATTTGTTTGTTCGTAGCCATGCAATGTCTTTCGCTCTGCACGGATGCTTCCGTCACTCATCAGTTTCCACTCTTTGTTTTCTGTGTCTTTGACGACCCATGCATCATAAACCCCACCTTTGTACTGTGGGATCGTTCCGAAATAATCTGCCAGCGCCTGCGCGGCCTGTTCACGGGTGATGCCGGTCATCTCCACCTCGACGCCGAAATACTGGTCCTTCATCCCGGTCACGCAGCCGCCTCCTTTCGCAAAGCCTCGTCCACGGCCCGGATGCGCCGGCCAATGGCCTCGATCACTGTAACGGTGACGCTGTTGCCTGCCTGCTTGTAGGCTTGGGCGTCCGAGTTGATGGCGAGGATCTTGTCGATTTGCTCATCGTCAAAGCCCTGCAGGCGCAGGCACTCCCTGGGCATCAGGCGGCGGATGCGTCCGCCGCGCTCCACAATGCCCTGCACACTGGCGGCGTCATGGGCGACACCGACCCCGACCCGACCGGCGCGTGTGGCGCTGCCCGGATAGCCCAAGTCCACGCTGTCGCCAGGCGCCGCCTCCTGATAGCCTTTTCGGGTGGCTTCCTTGATCAGCAGCGCCCCGGAGCGTTCCGCCTTATGATTGGACAGCGTCGTCTGCCCATAGCGGGCAGTGATGCATCGGGATTGCTGCGTCCGTTTCGGATGCCCCGCACACAGATCCACAAAGGGCGCGTCCGGCGGCAGCAGGTATAACCCGGTTTTCACACCGAGGCCGCCACCACCGGCTGTCTGGGTACAGGCTACTCCTTCTGGGTCATAGACCCGGTGTCCTTGCGCCCCGCCGATGAGTTGTATAAGAGCTTTTGCACCATTTCCGAAGACAGGTAATATTTTTCCGGCGCATCGGGGATCAAGATAGCAGATAAGGAACACCCTCCTCCTTGACTGCGGGACTCCAAAATGTTTGCTGTTAAGCACAGCCCATTCGACATGGTACCCCAGGTCAGAAAGCGCGGAGAGGATGGCCGCAAACGTCCGGCCGCCGTCATGGTTAAGCAGTCCTGGCACGTTCTCGAGCAGAAGATACGAAGGCCGTCTGGTTTCAGCCAGGCGGGCAATTTCAAAGAAGAGAGTACCTCTTGCATCGTCAAATCCTTTTCTGCGGCCAGCGAGAGAAAACGCCTGGCAGGGGAATCCCCCACACAAAAGGTCGAAGTCGGGCAGGTCGTTGGGGTCAATGGCTCGGGCGTCTGGATAGTATCGCTCCTCCTTCCTGATGTCGTGGATCGCGCGGTAACTGGCTTCGGCATATTTGTCGATCTCGCAGTGTCCGACGCACTGGAAGCCGCCGACGCGGGTCAGCCCCGCCCGAAAGCCGCCGATCCCGGCGAACATATCAAAATATCGAATCAGATGGTATCATCTCCCTCCTGCAGCGCACGGAGAAAGCCGAGGACGTCCTCATCGACGGCCCCGGCCTGCTCCTGCTGCGTAGTGGTCTTTGGGAAGGAAACGCCTGCCAGTTCCTCCCGGATAGCGCCGCGAATGGCCTCCAGCAGTTCCTGTTGTTCCATATAGCCGTTGATCATCCTGCACACGGCGTCCATGCGCTGTCCGGGCGCAACGGCGGACAGGCGCTCCCATGCGTTCCGCTGCTCCCGCTGAGTCAGGGAGAAGGAAAGACTGAGCCGTCGCTTTTCAGGCATGGGCGCCGCTCCCCGACATCTGCCGTACAAGCCGTTCATAGCCCTTGGCGTTCAGGGATACATCATCGAGGATCACGGGCCGACACAGGCCGTTTGTGGCCGAAACACGCCGCTTCATGAGCGCCGCTCCGCCGCCTATAAAAATAGTAGGCATGGCGCGGGTGTCCAGGCCGCACTCCGTGATGGTGGAGAGCAGGTTCTGCACATACAGGTCCGCCTGGGCATGGATGATTCCTTTCGCCTCGTCCGGGAGGCTGCTGGCATCACCCCGCAGGACGCACTCGATCTGCGCCGTTGTCAGAGAAAGACCCAGGACGCGTCGCACCTGTTCGCTGATCTCATCGATGCAGCGGATCATGCCCCACTCCAAGCTGCGGCAGGTGGCGGCATTGGGGAGGCGGTTGTCCAAGCGCATCAGGTCCACTGTCCAGCCACCGATGTCCGCCACGATGACGGACGGTTCATCCAGCAGCTCCGTCTGGGTCAGCACAGCGGCATAGCCCTGGGGGAACAGTTTCACATCCCGGACGGTGACGGTATAGTCCCGGCCCTCATAGCGGAAGGGCACCGGTTTGCCGTCCCGCAGCAGATAGGCACGGAACTTCTTCTTGTCCCGGCCAAAACTGGTCAGGGGCAGGCCGGCAGCCAGAATGACGGAGCAGGTGCGCTCGGCATTGCGGCAGTCCAGTTCCCTGGCGATGGCTGCCAGGGTCAGCAGATAGTAGTCCTCCGTCCGGGTCTTGTCTTTCTGCAGAGGCTGCCTGCCGCTGCCTACCACATAGTACGTACCGCCGTATTCCAACACATTCTTCTGGGTGTACGGCTCGTGCTCATAGGCCACCAGCCCCGAGGGGAAGGAACCGTGGACAGTTTTCATGGCTGCGTAACCGTGGTCCACGCCGATGACGTATCCCTCGCTCACCGAGCGCCGCCCCCTTTCTCTTTTTTGGTAGCCATGTCCTGGACCTTGCCCTCGTCCAGCAGCCGGCGGATCTCATGGAGGTCGTAATTCCATGTGGATGGCGCCGCCAGGAAACGCTCCGGCCCGCCGTATTTTTCGCACAGCCGGGGTAGGAACCGTGGCAGGTCCTTCGGCTCCCTGGGGTATTGGATGCCGTCTTTGTAGACGATATCCTTTTTTAGCTCGTCCCGCATCTTCTCGATCCTGTCTGGTTCCATCTCGTCGTAGGCGCTGCGGCCGGTGAGCTGCTCATAGGCGTAATCGCCCACATAGGACAGGCACTCGAAACAGCAATCGCCGTATGGCTCTATATCCGCCAGCGTGTCGGGATCCCTCAGCGCATTCATGTACACCTCTTTGCCCTGGGCGATCAGCCAGGCGCGGAAGTCGATAAAACCGTCATCCGAACAGCCATACTCCTTGATCACGCTGACGGCGTCCCACAGGCCGTATTGGTCCGCCAGATCCTCATAGGTTTGCAGAATGTCATGGAAATTTTTCGCCGCGGCAGGCCCCATAGACACAAGCTGCTCCCGCAGGTAGTCCTCCATAGCGTTCAGATCCTGGCCGCAGGCGGTTTTTGCCTCCTGAATCAGCGCCCAGAAGGCATCCTTGCTCATCCCATTGTCAGGTTTCTGTTCTATCGCTCAGCACCTTCCTTCCGTTTTTCTTTTTGCTTGCCGATCCGCCGTTCCTGCTCCTGGGGCAGAAGGCCCTGAAAACCTAAGTCACGCAGGGCCTGCGTATAGAGCTGCTTTTCAAAGGCCCGGTACTCCGGGGTGGCGGTGTCCACATCCAACAGGACAGCCTTTTCATAAGGTGTCCCCGGCACGACCTCCCACCGAACGGCATGGAAGTGCAGGGCGGTCAGGTACTTCAGCAGTTGATGACCGTCCGCCTCATCAAAGACACCGCGGTTGTCCTCATAGGGGAACTCGCCGGGGAGATTGGGATAGCCGGAGATCGCCAGGGCGGCGTCGTAGAGGCGGAAACCACCATCATCAAAATCCGGGGCGATGGTGTCATAGAACCGCCGGAGCTGCTCCGTGCTGTCCAGGGCCGGGCAAAAGGACGCAAGGGCTTTCTTCAGTGTTTCCACTTTCTGGCGCTCCTGATTGGCGGCATATTCCTTACCGCAGCTCTCCTGGTAGTATTCATCGACGAGCGGTTCCAGTTCATTGATCTTGCTCTGCAGTTGCGCGCATTCCATCCGGCTGAGGTCCAATTCAGTGTTGGATTCCTCCAACGCCTGCCGCAGAGCGGGGTAGTCCCGGACCGCGGCGATCAGATCCTTGATCTTCATGTCACGCCGCCTTTCTGAGCCGGGCGATCAGGCGATCCAGCACAGCGATGCGGGATCTCACCTTGCCGGCGGAAGCGTTCAGGCCATGCGCCTGATTTTGAATGCGGCGGCGGATGGCCGCGAGCTGTTGGCGATCCCTGCAGCACTCCAGCACAACATACCGCCCCTTCCCATTGGACAGGACCTCGCGCTCACCAGAGGCATCCCGGAGGCTGGCCATGAGGCGCTGGCCCAGCTGCCTGCGGTAGCGGTCCTGCAGGACGTCGGCGTCGCAGGAGACATGGTGTTTTTTCAAAATGGCCGCGATCTCGTCGCCGCTGATCTCCATGTTGGCAAACAGCACATGGAGGATCTCATCCTTGGCGTCGGGCGGCAGCGCGGGGCGGCCGTGGGATCTCCTGGTCATCGCGTCTGCTCCTTCCTGCGCTGTGCGCGCCGCACCACATAGTCGGCCCTGTCCAGAGCGGGGGCCTTGCTTGGGAAAACATAGAGCATGCCGTGCTGTTCGGCCCGCTCCGCGGGAAAGCCCTGGGGAACATTCTCCGGAGAGTCCGAAACCGCGACAGTCCGATATTTCCAGTCGCGGGAGGATTGGTAGGCGAACAGGTGATCCCCCTCCCGCCGGATGCTGTAGGCGGCTTTCCCTTCATGCTGCCGGACATATTCCCCCACAGCCGCTTTCTCCAGCACGAAGCGAGGCTGGATCCCCTGGGCCAGTTCCGGCGCCATGGCGTTGATATAGGCGGTCATCTCCCGCACATTCCCGCAGCAAAACTCCGGCGCGTCATAGCCATACCGCTCTGTGTACAGCGTCCACTTGATCAGTTCGTGGTGGCTGTCCAGGGCAACAAGAAAATATTTCCCGTCGCGCTCCCCGGTGAGAGGCTCAAACCGGACGTCGTCATAAAGCGGTCCCTCCAGCGGGCAGTTGTTCTTGAACCACACATAGTAGTTGTCCAGAATGAAGGGGTCCGTGATCCCCAGCACCACGCTGGAGATCTTCTTCAGGCGTCCGGCCAGGGCGTCGTCCCGGCAAAACCAGTCATACCAGCCGGCCTCGCACTGCACAGCACGGTCCCGGCTGCTGAAATCCCCGGCACGGAACCGCTCCTGCCATGTTCGCACACTCATCTCATTCATAGCGTCCCCCTTTCCGGCAGGAGGTGTTCCATGAGGCCGGCAATGGAGGTAAACACCCCGGCCAACTCATGGGACTCCTGGATGGTATCCTCCATTTCTTCCTTAGTCATGCGGGTGCATTTGACCCAGATGCGCACATTTTCCTCTGTGGGCGTCAGCAGAACGGCCTTTTCATAAGCCTTGCAGAACACGCCGGCGATCTTGCTCTGGCGGTCGATCTCCGCATCCTTCTCCCGGATCTCCTTTTTCGCTTTTTCCAGCTCCACCAGGTCCAATGCCGCCTGCCCCTGCTCGTCCTCCGGCAGATCCTGTACCTGCCGGGTGATCTGATACCCTTGGTTGACGGACAGTTCCTTTTTATCCAGGGCCTCCTTCACGGCGGCGGGGGCGTGTTCGTCGATCTGCATCACCTTGCCCATCGTGCGCTCTCCGAGGCCAACGGATGCAGCCAATTTTTTGCGGGTGTCCACAGGTGCGGAACCTTCCGGCAATGTTGCCGAAAGGTCTGTACGGGCACCCTGGTTGGCCTTTGCCCTGGCCTCGATCTCCGGCCGCAGTTTCAGGGCGATCTTGCCCAACTCCCATTTGTCCAGGTTGCGGCGGCCCTTCTGGGTATCCAGCGCCCACTGCTTGGCCTCCAGCAGATCGTCAAAGGCAAACACCGCCATCTTGTAGGGCAGGTCGTGCCGGGTGCAGATCTGCTGCCGGTTGTGGCCGTCTACGACGACCAGATCCTCATTGACAATGATGGGCGCATAGCAGCCGTTTTGCAGGATGTCCTTCTCCAGCGCGGCAAGCTGCTCCCCGCTGAGAGGGGGGAGCAGTTCCGCCAGTTCCGGTAGAATGGTGGGGGTGCGTTCCGCACTGGTGTATTCAATGCCTGTATTACGCATGGCGCTCAGGCCGCAGCCTCATCCATACCGTCCGCAGGCATGGACACGGCGCTTTCCTCCACGCGGCGGGGAGACAGGAACTCCACCTCCGTGGCTTTGATGAGGAAACCGGGCTGACGCTCCGGCTCGTCCGCGAAGGTGATGGTTTCAAAGTCGCCGGAGGCGGCCAACTTGCAGCCCTTCCATGCAAACTCCGCGCAGCGTTCCGCCAGCGGGCCGCGGACCTTAATGGAGATGAAATCCGTCAGGCGGTTGCCGTCCTTGTCCCGGTAGCGGCGGTCCGAGGCGATCCGCAGGATGGCATAGGGCTTGCCGGTGGCCTCATGGACCTTCAGTTCCACATCGTTTGTCAGGTTTCCGATTGCTACGATCTTCAGCATAGGTGCATTTCTCCTTCTTTATTTAATGTAGAGTGAATTGTGGGATAAAAGCGCCGCGGCCCACAGTGGGGCCGCGGCACAGCGGTTGGATCACTTGTCCCAGGTTTCAGGGGCGGTGAGGATGGCGGTGTGGGCGTTGGCGGCCTCCAGCACGTTGTAGTAGGCCCAATGGCGGGAGGACACGTCGGGGAACATCACCAGACGGCGGTGATTATCGGCAATATAGTCCTCGTCAGCCTCGCGGCCCAGCAGGCGGTTGACAATGGTGACGACTTCCGCCCGGTCAATGGGATCGTCGGCCCGGAAGGTGCCGTCGCCGTAGCCCTCTACCCAGCCGTGGATGGCGGCGTCCTTGATATACTCAGCAGCCCAGTAGCCGTCGCTCACATCGTCAAAGCCCTCGTACTGCTCCATGATTTCCTCGGCTCCATCGCCGTACACATCAAAGAACCGCGCCGCCATAGCGGTAAACTCGGCGCGGGTGATGGCCTTATCACCCCGGTAGGTGCGGTCATTGTAGCCCACGGCCACGCCGTAGCCAGTGAGATATTCCACATAGCCCGCATACCACATATCCGGGTCAATATCCTTGAACTTCACATTATTTCCGCTGGGGATGCGCTCGTCCAGCCGGTCAGAGAGCAGGCGGGCAAAGATGGCTGCGGCCTCGCTCCGGCTCATGCTGCGCTCCGGGCCAAAGGTGCCGTCTGTGTAGCCATAGATATAGGCCCCGTGGTACTCAGTTTCTGTGACAGCGGGGACGGTGAGTTTGCCGTCCTCGTCGGTTTCTCCGCGCTCACTCTGGCCCAGATCACCCTTGACGATAACCGTCACACCCTCCTGGGGGTCGCGCTCATTGTCCGTGACCGTGACGGTGATGCGGTTATCCTCATCCATATCGGTTCCGTCCGGCAGGGTGACGGTAATATTGCCGCCCTTGCCGATGGATACTTCCGCGTCCTCGATGGGGCGTCCGGTTTCGTAGTCCTCTACAGTGACGGTCAGTGTCCAGCGGTCGCCGTCCTCGTCCTCCCAGCCAACGGTGGTATTGCCGTCCTCATTGGTCTTGCCGCTGGTGCCGGGAACAGTGACCTGCCCATTGCTGTCAGTGTTACCGGCACAGTAGTTATCGTGCTTGTCAGTCATAGTAACGAACATACCCTCCACGGCGCTCTTATCCTTGGTGAGCAGGACAGTCACGGTAGTCTGGTCGGCATAGTCCAGCTGGCGGGAATTGGGGAGACGGATGGACAGGGTATCGTCCGCATGGAGAGTGACAATAGCATTGGAAACGGGGTCTTTAGTGTCGGTATCCGTGACAATTACCAGATAGCCGCCCACAACGGCCTCGCCCTTACTGTCCGTAGTGGCCTGATTGTAGATCTTCTCAATGGTTTCTTCCTCTAACTTCTCACCGCAGACCTCGCACTCCCTGTGCTTGCTGCCCTCGCTGTCGGTGGTAGGCTCCTTGTCGATGATCCAGTCGCCGGGCTTATGGCCTGCCGCCTCGGTGTAGTCGCCCTTGTAGGCGTCGCCGCAGCGGGTGCAGGTATAGGTGGTGTAGCCCATCTCGGTGCAGGTCGGCTCGGTCACTTCCTCGGCATAGTCATGGCCCAAAGCGTTCTCAATGACGGCGCCGCAGCGGGTGCAGAGTTGAGGATCGGTGCAGGTGGCCGGGTCGCCGGGGATATGGCCCGCGGCCTCGTCGCCCTCCAGACGGGTGGCTCCGCAGCGGACGCAGGTGTACTCGGTCATGCCCTCGCCGGTGCAGGTGGCCCCGGTGATCTCCTTGCCTTCGTCCCAACTATGCCCCAGCGGGTCGGTGTAGTCGGTGATGAACGAACTGCCGCAGCCCTCGCAGATATGGAGGGTGCGCCCGCCGCCCTCACAGGTGGCCGGGGTGGTCTTGCTTACATAGTTGTGAGGCAGCGCGGCGGTGATGTCCTCGATGTGGCGCTCCCCACAGACGGTACACTCCCGCAGGGTGTAGCCAGGGCTGGTACAGGTTGCCGGAATGACGGTGGTGGAGAACTCATGCTCGGTCTGAGGCAGGTCGGTTTCTTTCACATTGCCGCACCGCTCACAGATGTCAATGGTCTTACCGGGGACTTCACAGGTGGCGTCCCGGATGACCACACTCTGATAGGCGTGGCCCAGCGCGGCCTCATAGTCCCGCTTTTCAATCATGCCGCAGTCCACGCACAGATAGCGGTCATAGCCCAGGGTCAGGCAGGTGGGGTCTACGCTATCCAGCAGTGTCCAGTTGTGGTTCTCGCCGCAGCCCTTGTCGTCACAGCAGCAGCCGTCACAGTCCGGATCCTGGCAGCCGCAGTCAGGATTGCCGCAGCCGCAGGAGCAGGAGCCGTCCTCGGTGGTGGTTTCATCCCTGAGATGGACATACGCCACACCGTCCTCCACCATGTCCGTGTCGTGGTAGGTGTAGGTGATCTCGTAGTAAACCGGGTAATCCCCCGCCTCGGTGTAGTTGGGTGCGCTGGTCAGGGTGCAGGCATCTGCGCTGTGGCCGTAGCGGATAGCGGTGGTCACGCCGGCCTCGGACAAGTCCGACACGGTGACGGTGTGGGGCTGGCCGTCCACCACGCCGAAGTAGTCCGCAATGACGGCCTTGGCGGCGGTGTAGGAAGTTTCAGCATAGCCGCAGTCGGCGCAGGTATCCATCTCCACAAAGCGGTCATGGGCCAACTCGGGCCGGATGGCATTCTCCATGTGGTGACGCTCCAACGTGGAATTTTCCTCCTTGAATGTGCCGTAGCAGAACCCGCAGTATTCGCCGCTGGTGGTGATGACGCGGTGATACTCGCTGTCCGCTTGCTCAATGGTCTGGGTTTCCGGCAGTTCCTCGAAAAAATTGTTCGCGCAATCGTAGAGCCAATAGACGTTCTTCAGGTAGCCGTAGTCCGTCTTGGCCATGTTGGTGTTGATGCTGCCGCAGGTTTCACACACGGCTTTGGTCCAGTGATAAGCCGTGTAATAGGCGTCCTGTCCCGGTACGCCGTCCAGAATGGAACCCTTGCCGGAACCATCTACAAAGGTGCCGTCCGAGTATTTCACATTCCGGCTCATGGCCGTCTGGCCATCCCTGGTATATTCCGGGGTGCGGAACACGATAAAGGAAGTCTGCTGCTTGCAGACTTTGCAGTTAAAGGTTTCGTGGGTCACGGTGGCGTTGGCGTCCAGTTCGTTGGTGCGGTTGTTGGCCTCCTGCCAGTTCTCAGCGGGGTCGTGGTAACTGTCCTGCTGGGCGGCAAAGGCGGTGGGCACCATGCCGACGCACAGAACCACGGCCAGCAGCAGGGCCGTCATGCGCTTCAGGCCATGCCTGGTTGTCTTGCTTTTCAAGCGTTCTTTCCTCCTTTTGTGTAGAAATTGCTGGTTCAGGTTTTTATTTTCGTTTACTTGGTCACCGCCCCCTTTCCCGGAACTGCTGCACAAAGGTCAGATAGGCGTTCCAGTCCTTCCGGGAGGGAGGGGACAGCGTCTGCACGACATATCCCTCCGCCGCGTATTTCCGGCCCATGCGCTCCGCGGCCTCCTGGCCGGGGCGGTCGTGATCCAGGCACAGGACAACCTTCCGCACTGTGGGATGCTCCCGAAGAAACACCGACAGGGCGCGGTCATCCAGGCAGCACAGGGCAAGTGCATTGCTGTGGAACTCCCGGTGCAAAGTGCAGTAACTCATGAGGTCGATAGGTGCCTCGAACACATACACGGTCCTGCTGTCCGGGGCATACGGCAGTCGGAAACCGATGGATTTGTCGCTGCCGGCGGCGTCGCCCTTGAAACCGCTGCCGTCCCGGTCGTAGGTGCCCCGCAGGCTGGCGAAGGCAGCCTTGCCGTCCCTGTCATACCCTACGAACACGCAGTTGTGATGCTCGGAGTCCTCATACAGCAGTCCTGCGGAAATAAAACTCCGAATAATCTGGGGAGAAACCCCGCGCTTTTTCAGGTAGGCGTACACTCGGCGGGCATCGGTGTGCCTGGGCGGCAATGCAAACGGTTTCGGCGGTTCCGGCGCCTGCTCAGTTTGCCTGCTCCGCTCCGCGGGGGCGTCCCTGGCGCGGCCGTGGAATGCCAGCAGATCCTCCACCGCCTCCGGGAAACTTCTGCCGCAAAAATGCTGTAGGAAGGTGATGGCATCCCCGCCCACTCTCTCGGAGTAGCGATACCAGGTGCGGCGGTTCTTGATCCGCAGGCTGTCCATCTCCTTGGTGGAGTAGTAGCGGCCTATCCGCGTCACGGTGTAGCCGAGAGACGCCAGCAGGTCCGGCAGGTCCGTCCCACGGGCAATCTCCAACTCCTGTTCTGTGAAACGATTGGCTCTCTGTTCCGACGTTTTCTCACCTCCGGTTCTCTTGTGAAACAGACCGCCCGGAACGTCCCTGTCGGGCGCTCCGGGCGGTTCTGGGATCCTGATTTACTTGGTTGTTCTCTTCCTGGGTGGCCGCTCCACATACTCGGAGATGTCGCAGTCGCAGCTGATGAGCTGCCCTCCGCACACCGGGCACCGCTCCGCATCACACCCCACATGGTGGTAATGCCCAGGCCTGGCGCCGCAATCGTGGCAGCGGGCATCGCCATGCGCCATGCCATCCTCGCCGTACTTAATGCGGCGGTAGTACCGGTTGCCGCATTTCACATGGGTCCAGGTGCAGCCGTCCGCTTTCAGCATCCGCTGGCCGCAAGCCCTGCAGGGCGCTCCGCCGGCCGCAATCATGGCCTCCAGTTCATTCTGCCACATTCTTGGCTCCTCCTTCCGTTTCTTCAGCCTCCCAGGACGGGGCGCTGTCTGCCGGCTCATCTATGGGATCCAGCGTGTCAGTTGGTGCGCCGGGATCGGCATCCGCTGTTTCCTGCTCCCACCGCTCCAGAGCGTCCTCGATCAGCCCAATCACGAACTCCTTCTGGGTCACTTTCCGGCCCTGGCGCTCATTCTCGTGGGCCAGATAGTCCTTGATCCGCTGGAACAGGTCCTCACTGATTTGAAATGCCATTGTCCTTGTCTGTGCCATGTCTTTTTTTCCTCCATTTTCATAGTAGTTGGTAAGTAGTCCCGTGATGTACTCGCTGAGGGACTGGTTTGCCGCGACGCGCTCCGCCGTCACCCTGGCATGCAGGGATTCCGGGATTTGGCATGAGAGGCCCTTGGTCTGCTCCATGTCTGACTGCCTCCTTTTCTTGATTTGCAACGCAAGTATAGCCGGAAAGCATCACGAAAGCCATTACCAACACCACCAAGGAATGGCGAACAGACGCAGCAAAGGCAACAATTTCATCCTGCGTTGGGGAGCCGGAAATAGCCGGCGTCCTTGTGGGCACGGTAGAAATGTTCCACGGCCCGCAGGCTGCCCGTCACCGGCATCCCCGGCAGGGCCTCTGCCATGCTCTGGAAATATCTCCGGCCGCGGGCGGCGCGGGGATCCAGCACAGCGACAACGCAGGTGTCCGTTTCTGTGCGGATGGCCCGGCCAAAGCCCTGCCGCAGTTTGATCTGCATTTCCGGGACAACGACGGAGCGCAGGAACTCCCGCAGGTTCGGGTAGTCCTCCCGCTCTTTTTCTTTTACAGCGTCCGGGTAGGCGAAGGGCAGGCATGGGATGATGAGCATGGACACGCCGTCGCCAGCGAAGTCCAGCCCCTCCCACGCCGCGCCGGTGGCCAGCAGGATACTGCCGGGAGCGGCGCGAAATGCCGCCAGGGTGAGGGCCGGGCGTTTGCCCATCGTAAATACAGGGAAGGGCAGCGCCGCGGCCTGCAGCCGTTCCTTGACCGCCGACATGGCGAAGTAGGAAGTGAACAGCACCAGGGCGTGGCCGTGGGATGCCGCCGCCAGCTGCCGGATCTGTGCGGCCAGCCGGTCGTAGTAGTCCGCCGCGTCCAGCGGGATCGGGTCCGGGGGAAGATAGAGGAGGCAGTTGTGCTGATAGTCAAAGGGTGACGGACACACAGTTTCCGTCACGGGCCGTTCCCCTGTCAGGCCGGCGGCGGTGCGGAACCGGCTGAAATCCTTCCCAACGGCAAGGGTGCCGGAGGTCAGGACAATGGGCTGTTCCTGCCGCCAGAGCGTGGCCTGGAGCTGCGCGGCCAGTTCCGACACCGTGCCGCACAGCATGGCCCCGCCGTGGTCGTCGTCTGCCGCGTAGAAGATCATCTCGGGATTCCCCAGGTAAAAGAGGGATACTGTGGAGGCGACGGCGGACAGCAGGCGCCAGGTTTCCCTGGTCAGCAGGCCCTCCAGCTGCCGGCAGATCACCGTCAGGACCTGATGCGGCCGCTCCAGGAACATCTGGTAGGCGTCAAATCCGGCCCCTTCCTCCACCGGGAGCGACAGTTTCTCCGCCAGCGGCTCCACGGCCTCGGACAGCAGTTCCGCCGCGAGGACATACCGCTCCACATGCAGGCTGCGGATCAGCTCCGCAAAGTCCTGGGCATTCAGCGTTACGCCGAACATCTGCCGTGCGGTTTCCGGCAGCTTGTGGGCCTCGTCTATGATGATGGCCGCGCTGTCCGGCAGGAGGGGCTTTTTCTTTTGGCTGCGGTGGATGAGGTCCGCCAGCAGGAGGTTGTGGTTGCAGATCTGAACCGTGTACTGCCCGCTCTGGCAGGCGTCCAGGAAACAGCGGTATCGGCAGTCCTTCCGCCGGCAATTACACCGCTTGGGAACGCAGATCCGCCCCCGGTCATAACTGCTCATCCCGGACAGCTGGTCCAGATCCAGCACATGCCAGGCGGTGTGCAGGGCTTGGCGGGCGGCGGGATTCTTATGGCTGCCCTCCACCTGACGGACCCGCCGTTCCAGCCGGGCGTCGCAGGCGTAGTGAGCCTTGCCCTTGCGGATGACCGCCTCAATGGGCGCGGAGATCAGCCCCTCGGACAGCAGCACGCTGGACAGCAGGGGCAGGTACTCCTTCTGGATGGCGCTCTGCAGCGCGATGCTGGAGGTGGAGATCAGGATAGGACGCTGCGGTTTACCCTCTGCCGCCCGGCACTTGCCATGCAGGATGCCGGCGGTCAGGTAGGCGAAGGTCTTGCCGATGCCGGTCCCCGCGTCGCACAGGGCGATGCTGCCGTCCAGCATGGCGTCCAGGATGCTGTGACACAGCCGGATCTGTTCCGGCCGCTCCGCCATGCCCCTCTGAGGCAATAGGGTTTTAAAAATATAGTCGATTTCCTCATGGGCCTTTTCATGGGTATATTTCTTCATGGATACTTCCGTCCTTTTATCTTTTTTCGTGTTCCCATCGTATTCGCACTCGCCCCCCCGATGGGTTCGGGAACAATGCGGGCAGGCCCCTGGCCGGGGCCTCACGGGCATATTTCCGGGATCTCTACTGCTTTCAATCCCGGAGCAGCGCCGCCTGTCTTACGCGCAGGCCGTGCTTGGTGTGTCATTATTCGAGCCGTTCCATCTCTTGTCCGGCCTGCCAGGGCCGACCGCAGGCTGGATCGCTCGCCGGCCGCTGGGGCCGGGTCTTGGCGCGCGCTGTGGGGTGGGTACGGCTGCGTGTTACCCGCATTGCTGGTATGCACTTTTCAAGGAGCAGCGAAGGGGGAGGTATTTCCCCCTTTCGCTGTCCTCCCGAAAAAGGGGCTGGGTGAATACCCTCACGCCGCAAATTTTTCAAAATATTTTTTCATGTCCCGCAGGATCCGGTCCCTGCGCTTGATGACGGCCCGCTGGGTCACGCCGATTCGCCGGGCGTATTCTCTGGTGGAGAGGCGGTCATAAAACAGCGCGGTGATGAGCTGCCTGTCCCGGTCCTCCAAGGCGATAAGCGCCGCCAGCAGCAGGCTGGTCAGTTCTTCCCGCTCCCGTTCCGACTCCCGTGCAAGGACGCAGTCCTCGGCGCTGGGCGCCGTTTCCGCGCCCACATAGTCCGGCAAAACGCCGTCCTCTGCCAGCTGTTCCATGGAGAGGACCTTGCCAGTGGGCAGATCCTCGCTGAGATACCGCTCCCGCCGGTCCATCTGGGCATACGCCGCGAATACGTCCTCTGTGACCGCCACATCCCTACCATCCACGGTGATGATGTTGGCGATGACAGTTCCATTCTCGTCCCTGATTTTTCTGTAGTTGCGATTTTCCTGCCATTTTTCCATAGTCGTGATCTCCAATCTCAGATTTTTTAGGGGAAACTTCTGAGTTGGGGATCACGGGTACTTTGCTATGTAGGGCTGCCAGGCGTTCCGCATTTCGTGCCTTTCCGCTGTTCTGCCGCGGAAAAGCGCAAAAAAGAGCCTTACAGCACAGCAGAACTGCTGCCTGTAAGGCTCCGAACACGGTGGATCCCGCTGCTGATGCGGGCGGTTGGTGCACTTGACGAGGTCGATACTCTATATTTTATTTGCTTTTAGGAATGTCCTGCCTTTTCAAAGGAGATGCCAATCTGCAGCCCGCACTTTGGACATTTGGAGAACAGCTCCGCCTTGTCCGCATGCTCCGGGCCGTAGAGGTGCAGGCGCCCCGGATCCACGTCGGCTGCGGCATCAATGACGCGCCCTTTACCGCACACAGGGCAGCGCACCGCATGGGTTCTTTTCACTTGTTGCATGGCGTTCCTCCTTCCAAAGTGTTCTCAATTTTGAGAACACCACAGTAAAAAATTTTACAGCAGATGGTGGTTGGTGAGCCGGATCCGCATGGCCTGGCGGGATACCTGAAACACCTCCGACATGGCCTGAACAATGGCCTGATTATCCCGACCGGACCGCATTTGGTAGAAACACCGCTTGACCATTGGCATGGGCATGAGCAGGGCGGACCCAAGCATATTCGCCTGGATCTCCATACTGGTTTCCCTGACGGCAGGCTGCAGCGCCGCGCTCTCCCCGGTGCCTGTGTACAGCCCCTTGTGCAGGATCCAGTGGGACAGTTCGTGGGCCTCGGTAAATCGCAGGCGGCCGGTGCTGGTTTCTTCTTCACACAGCGAGGCATCTATGAGGATCGTGCCGGCTTTCACCGGGAACAGGGTATACTCGCCCAGTTCCATGTCGTACACGGCCTCCAGGCCGGTGTCAAAAACGGTTTTCCCTAGGATCCGGCCATTTTTGCGGAGGTACTGGAACTCCAGCGTCAGTCCGTGGCGCTCGATGAGGTCCTCGATGGGGATGGCGCGGGGCTGCCCCCGGTAGAGGCGCTCATCGTAGGCATCCAGCACACGCCGGGCGATGCTCTCCATCGTCTGCTCGGTATAATACTTCCGCATGTGCCTGCCTCCTATTTCAGTTTCCCGGTTTCTGCCGCTGGGTGATGCGGTCTATAAACTCCTGCCATTCCTCGTCTGTGGCGTCCACTTCCTTGGCTGTCCGCAGGGCGGCCCGGACGATATCCCGTTCCATGATGTACTCCGGCAGGTCCGCGGACACCCGTTGCGTTTTAGATTTGGCGGCCAGATCCAACAGCAGTTCCGTGTCTGCCTGGCATAGCCCCAGGATCTCAATGAGGCGGTCCATCTTCTCCTTGGTGGGAGCCGGCCTTCGGTCATTCTCCATGTTGCTCATGTAGACCGGGGATACCTCCAGTTTCGCCGCCAAACCGCGCAGGGACAGTCCGCGGGCCATCCGCTTTTCCCGCACATAACTGCCGAATGTCTGCTCCATTATGGCGTGCCTCCTATTCTGTGTTCTCTTTTTCGAGAACGGCTACGCTTAGTATACACGCCTCCATCTCATGCCGCAAGAGGCCAAACGCGAGGTGCTCCTTTTATGGAACACCTCGTGCCTTTTCTTAATATGGGTATTCACTTGCCCTGTTTTTCGGGAGGTGGATGAAGGGGATTTTTCTTTTCGGGCATAAACGTAAGGCGGGACCGGGTTTGGCAACGCTGCCGGACCCGATATGCCGTTTCCTGGCCCCTCACATTTTGTAGAGGAGGGACGCAATGCCCAAAGTTATTCCCATGCCCGGCCGGGTGGAAAAAGTTGTGGCCGAGCGCGACCAGCTGAGCCACGGACGGCTGATTCATGTGGTTTCCGTGTTCCCCGCGGACGGCGCCTGCTCGCCGGAGGACAAACTCAAAACGCTCATTGACATGGATCTCAAAAATTCCCACACAGTTGCGGAAAGGGGTGGACAAACCGCCCCGTCAGAGGTAACATCACACAAACTCTGGACGGTTTGACTGGAGAGAAGGAGGCTTTTATGAGTCAGTCAAACCAAGGGAAAATCACCGCCCTGTACTGCCGCCTGAGCCAGGACGACGGTCTGGACGGGGAGTCCAACAGCATCCAAAACCAAAAGAGAATATTAGAGCAGTATGCCATTGACCACCGCTTTCCCAACATCCAATTCTATGTGGACGACGGATACTCCGGGGCCAGTTTCAACCGACCGGATTTCCAGCGCATGATGTCCGACATGGAGGACGGGAAAATCGGGATCATCATCACCAAGGATCTCAGCCGTCTGGGGCGAAACCAGTTGCACACAGGGCTGTACATCGAGGAGCGGTTCCCGCAGTTCGGCGTCCGCTACATCGCCATCAACGACAATGTGGACACGGAAAACGCCGAGAGCAACGACCTGATGCCCTTCAAAAACCTGTTCAACGAGTGGTTCGTGCGGGACACCAGCCGGAAGATCCGGGCGGTACAGCGGGCCAAGGCTCAGCGCGGGGAGCGCCTGGGAACACGGGCACCCTACGGCTACAAAAAGGATGAGAATGCCAAGGGCAAACTCGTTGTTGATGAGGAGGCCGCCGCTGTGGTGCGTCGCATTTTTGCCCTCTGCGCTGCCGGCCGCGGCCCGAGTCAGATTGCTAAACAGTTGAGAGCCGAAAACGTGCTTTGTCCGGCGGTCTACACCTACCGCAAGTTGGGATCCGGCCATACCTGCCTCGATCTGTCCCAGCCCTATAACTGGTCCGACAGCACCATCGCCAACATCCTGGAGAATGAAACCTACCTTGGGAACACGGTCAACATGAAGTTCACCACAAAATCCTATAAGGACAAGCGGTATGTGCAGCATCCCAGGGAGGAGTGTCTGGTGTTTGAGGGGACCCATCCGGCGCTGATCACGCGGGAGGTTTGGGATATCGTCCAGCGGGTCCGGCAAAACCGGAAGCGCCCCACAAAGATGGAGGAACTCAACAAGTATTCCGGCCTCGTCATCTGTGCCGACTGCGGTTCCACAATGGTCCTGCATAGGGCGCGCACCATGAAACCAACGCAAAACAATTTCACCTGCCGAACCTATAAGAAAGCAGGGTCTGAGGTCTGCACGGCCCACTACATTCGGGAGTGTGTCCTCGACGAGATTGTGCTGGAGGACATCCGCAGGGTGACGGCGATGGCGCGGGAGCATACGCAGGAGTTCGCCGCCTATATCTGTGACCGGCAGTCCGCTGAACTGCGGCGGGAGATCCGCAGGCAGGAGTTGGAACTTTCAGGGATGAAAAAGCGCGAGGCGGAATTGGAGGCCATCTTCAAGCGACTGTATGAGGACAGCGTACTGGGCCGCATCACCACGGAGCAGTTCCAGACCCTCTCCGCCAGTTATGTGGCGGAGCAGGAGCAGTTGAAAACTGCCATCCCGCAAAAGGAGCGGGAGGTCGCCAAACTGAAGGCCACGGTGTCCGGCGCAGACAACTTCATTGCCAGGGCCAAACGCTACACAGACATTCAGAAGCTGACGCCGGAGTTGCTGCGGCTGTTTATTGAGAAAATCGTGGTGCATGAGAAGGATGTGAAGTGGTCCAAACACGCCAGCCAAACGGTGGAAATCCATTACACGGATATTGGCGTGATTGGGAATATGAACATCACGAAAAGTGCGTAAAGGAACAGGCAGGTGCTGCCAATGCAACACCTGCCTATCCTTAAAATTTGTAGTTGTCCCTGTCAGGCCGGACCTAACCATCCGCGCTCTTTTTTCACTGCCTCCTGGCCAGGGTGTAGTCGTCGCCAGGCTGATAATATGGGCAGCGGTCCACCTCCGCCTGAAGGAATCTGGCCATTTCATCCTCATCCAGGTCCATCTCGCAGACGTAGGAGTCCAGCTCCTCATCATAATCATAGTGAAAGCAGTCCTCGCATTTCGATCTTCCCGCCAAGGTATCCTCTCCTTCTACAGCATCAGCTCATAGGTGCCGTCCACATCCAGGCCGTGGGACGCCACAACCCGCTCCACCTGGATGCGATCCTCCGGCCGCGCCATCCAGCACATGCCGCACCCGGCGCTGATCGCCCGGGGAACAGGAATCAGCCGGCCTGGGACGCCCTCTTCCTTACACCATTTTTCCATGGCCATGGCGCCCACGGTGGTGTGGAAGGTGACGATCAGCTTCAACGTCTTTTCCCGCATCCTTATTCCTCCGCCAGGGTCCGGACAGCCCGGGCCGCTGTGTCGACTTCCTCCTCGGTGTTGAACCAGGCAAAACTGAACCGGACCAGCCCCTGGTCCTGGGTGCCAAGGGCCCGGTGCAGCCGGGGCGCGCAGTGGGCGCCGGGACGGGTGGCGATTCCCCAGCGCTCGGAGAGCTCGTCAGAAACCTGGGAGGAGTCATAATCGCCGATGTTCAATGAGACGATGGGCGCGCGCAGCTTTGCGTCAAAGTTCCCGCAGATCCACACGTCCTTCACCTGGGACACCTGTTCATAAAACCGTCGCATCAGCCCCTGCTCATACTCGCAGATCACCTCAAGTCCGGTCTCCACAATGTAGTCCAGCGCAGCGCCCAGGCCCGCGATCCCGTGGCCGTTCAGCGTACCCGCCTCCAATCGGGTGGGGTACTCTTCCGGCTGATCCGGGTTGTAGGTCTGGATGCCGGTGCCGCCGGCCTTCCATGGGCGGATCTCCACCCCATCACGCAGGCAGAGCCCGCCGGTACCCTGGGGCCCCATCAGGCTCTTGTGGCCGGTAAAGCAGATGACGTCCGCATCTTCCAATCCTATGGGGAACACGCCCGCGGTCTGGGAGGCATCCACCACAAAGACCAGGCCGTGGTCGTGGGCAATCCTCCCCACGCGGCGGATATCCACCAGGTCTCCGGTCAGGTTGGAGCCATGGGTGCAGACTATCCCTTTCGTATTGGGCCGGATCAGGGCCTCAAACGCATCATAGTCGATCCGGCCGGCACGGTCGGCAGGGACAAAGCTCACCTTCCCGCCCTGATGCTCCAGGCGGTACAGCGGCCGCAGGACGGAGTTGTGCTCCAGGTCTGTGGAGATGACATGATCCCCGGGGCCAAAGAGCCCGGCGATGGCGATGTTCAGTGCCTCCGTGGAATTTGCAGTAAAACAGACGTGATCCGGCTGCTCGCAGCCAAAGAGGCGAGCCAGCTTCTCCCTGGTTTCGAAAATGGTGCGGGAGGCGGTTAAGGCACTGCCATAGGCTCCACGGGCGCTGTTGCCCATGGAGGACATGGCCGCCGTCACCGCGTCGATGACGCAGGGCGGTTTATGCAGCGTAGTGGCTGCGTTGTCCAAGTAGATCACGGCTTGACCACTTTAGCTGCGGCGGTCAGCTTCTCCACAATGGTGTACATGTTGGTGACTCCGCCCACCACGGGAGTCAGCTGGTAAAAGTTTGCGCAGGTGCCGCAGGTGAGTATCTCCACGCCCATGGCCTCCATGTTCCGCAGGTCCTCCAGGGAGTCGGAGCCCTCGGCGGTCAGGTGCGCGCCACCGTTATAAAAGAGAATCGTCCTGGGCAGCTGCTCCAACTGGCTGAGCGCATAGAGGAAGCCCTTCATCAGCGTCTTGCCCAGCTCGTCGCTGCCCCGGCCCATGACGCTGCTGTCCACAGCCACCACGAAAGCGCCCAGGGCGTTGGGCGCGCAGACGATCTCCTCTTCCTCCGCAGCGCTCTCCGCCACCGGATTGACCACATCCAGCGTCACCACATAGTGCTTTTCATCCTGCTTCTCCGAGCGCATTTTGCAGCCAAATTTTGCAGCCATGCGATTGAGGTTCTGCACAGCGATATCGTTGTCCACATGGACCTCCAGTTCGCCTGCCTCCTTCATGGCTTTGAGGGCCTTTGTGGCCTTGACCACGGGAATGGGGCACTGCTCACCAATTGCGTTTACAACTATCTTTTCCATGTATCATCGTCCTCCTGTTCGTGGGATCGTTTTCATTTCCAGTATAGTGCGCGTCCAGCCAAATTTCCAACGCCAATTTTCGATCATAACCTGTTTATCATTCAAACAATCAATAAAAATCCCATTTGGGCAATTGCCTTCAAAGAGGCGGGCGCGCGGGATTCCACAGCGGGAATTCGACTCAATTCCCTGTTTTTATCTTAGCAGATCGGACCGCTAAAATCAATGTGCAAGGCGGCTTGGTCCCTGCTGTTTCAGCATTCACTTGACAGCGGTGCTCTTTTCTCTTAAAATAAGTAGGATTTCCCTCCTTCCCTACGGAAAGAGGCAAGAAGAAAGAGGAATTGCCATGAAGACACCGTTTGTCACCGCCGAGCAGCTGCGCTCCATTGCGGAGCGCTACCCCACACCTTTCCACATTTACGACGAGAAAGGCATCCGGGAAAATGCCCGCCGTTTGAAACGTGCCTTCGCATGGAATCCCGGCTTCCGGGAATACTTTGCCGTCAAGGCCACGCCCACTCCCAAGATATTAAAGCTCCTCCACGAGGAGGGCTGCGGCCTGGACTGCTCCTCTTTGACTGAGCTGATGCTGGCCAAGGGGTGCGGCGTTCGGGGAGAGGACGTCATGTTCTCCTCCAACGACACTCCGGCTGAGGAGTTTGAGATGGCGGCTCGGATGGGCGCCATCATCAACCTGGACGACATCACCCATGTGGACTTTTTAAAGAATACCCTGGGGTATGTCCCCCAAAAAATCAGCTGCCGCTTCAACCCCGGCGGCATGTTCACCGTTGGGAAAAGCCATGAGGACTTCCAGGTGATGGACAACCCCGGTGACGCCAAATACGGCATGACCCGCTCCCAGATTGGACAGGCCTTCTGCCGCCTGAAGGAGTTAGGCGCCCAGGAATTCGGCATCCATGCCTTCCTGGCCTCCAACACCCTCTCCAACGAGTACTACCCCACCCTGGCCCGCATTCTGTTCCAGCTGGCGGTGGAGCTGAAGGAGGAGACCGGATGCCGCATCACGTTCATCAACCTCTCCGGAGGCATCGGCATCCCCTACCGTCCCGAGGAGCCCGCCGGAGACATTGACCTCATCGGCGAAGGCGTCCGCAGGGCCTATGAGGAGCTCCTGGTCCCCGCCGGCATGGGGGATGTGGCCCTGTGCACGGAGTTGGGCCGGTTTATGCTGGGGCCCTACGGCCACCTGGTTACCACCGCTGTGCATGAAAAGCACACCTACAAGGACTACGTGGGCGTGGATGCATGCGCCGTCAACCTGATGCGGCCCGCCATGTACGGCGCCTATCACCACATCACCGTCATGGGCAAGGAGCAGCTGCCCTGCGACCACAAGTATGATGTGGTGGGGTCCCTTTGCGAAAACAATGACAAGTTCGCCATTGACCGGATGCTTCCAAAAGTGGACTTAGGCGATCTGTTGGTGATTCATGATACCGGCGCACATGGATTCTCCATGGGGTATAACTACAACGGCAAGCTGCGCTCGGCGGAGCTGCTGCTCCGTGAGGACGGCAGCGTGGAACTGATCCGCCGGGCGGAGACGCCGGACGATTACTTTGCCACCGTCGTATGGTAAAAAAAAGAGGGAGACCGCAATGCGGTCTCCAATAAAGAAGTATTGTCACAGCGAGCGGCATAGTCATTTTGGCTATGCCGTTTTGCTGTCCGTTTCGTTGGTGTCCGGTAGTTCAATCACACCGATACAGTTATAGCTGATTTCCACCTGCTGCACCCGTTTCCCGGTACTCTTGTCCGGGGCGTGGACGATGATTTTTTCCACAAATTCATTCAAGATGGTGGGCGTCAGTTTTTCTATCTCGGTGTACTTCTTGACGATTGAGAGGAAGCGGTCAAGGTTCATGGCCTGTTCCTCCTGCCCCGTCAATTCCGCTTGCAGGATAGCAACCTTTTCTTGTAACTCTTTCTGTTCGGCTTCATAGCCGCCGGACAGCTTTGTAAACCGTTCGTCAGAGATTTTCCCGGAAACATTGTCCTCATAGAGCCGCTGGAAAAGTCTGTCCAGTTCCTCCATGCGCCGCTGGGCCTGCGACAGTCCCCTGCGCTTTGTGGAGATTTCCTTGCGGCGGTCTGCCGCCGATTTCTCCCCCATAGACTGAACAAACTCGCTTTCGTATTCCCGCACATACTGGATTGTCCTTTGAAGGTGTTCCAGCACCAGCTTTTCCAGAACCACGGCCCTGATAAAGTGGGCCGAGCAAGTCCCCGTGTTGCTCTTGTAGTTGGAGCATACAAAGTGGTCTTGCCGTTCCTCAAAGTAGTTGGTGGTGCAGTAATACAGCTTTGCCCCGCAGTCGGCGCACTCCACCAGCCCGGAAAACATATTGTGCTTGCCCGTCTTTGTGGGGCGGCGTTTGTTCTTCCGCAACTCCTGCACCCTGTCCCATTGGGCCTGTTCGATAATGGCGGGGTGGGTGTCGGGAATCACCTGCCATTTTTCCGGCGGGTTCTTGATACGCTTCTTGCTCTTGTAGGACTTCTTCGTGCTTTTGAAGTTCACCGTATGCCCCAAGTATTCCATACGTTCCAGAATGGCGGCAACCGCCTTGTTGTCCCAATGGTACGGGTCAGCGGGCGTAGGATTGCCCACAGTCAGCCCGTGGGCTTCCCGGTAGGCGGTGGGGTTCAGCACCTGTTCTTTCCGCAGACGCTTTGCAATCTGCAACGGCCCAAGCCCGGCAATACAAAGGCTGAAAATCTCCCGCACCACCTTTGCGGCTTCCTCGTCCACCAGCCAATTTTCCTTGTCCTCCGGGTCTTTCCTGTACCCATAGGGGGGATTGTTGCACAGCCGTTTCCCGGCGCTGCTTTTTGCCCGCCACACGGCCCGAATTTTCTTGCTGGTGTCCTTCGCGTACCATTCGTTGAACAAATCCCGCACCGCTACCATATCGTCCAGCCCTTTGAGGGAATCAATGTTGTCCGTTACAGCGATATAGCGGACGTTGTGTTCCTCCAAAATCTCCTCTAAAAGCTGTCCAATCACAAGGCGGTTCCGGCCCAGCCGGGAGTGGTCTTTCACAATGATGGCTTCCACCACGCCGTCCTCCACCAGTTCCATCATTTCCTGATAGGCGGGACGGTCAAAGTTCGTGCCGGAATACCCATCGTCCACGAAAAACCGGGGGTTGGGGAAATGGTTTTCTTCGGCGTACCTCCGTAAAATCTCTTTCTGATTTACAATACTGTTGCTATCGCCTTGCAGTTCATCATCACGGGAAAGCCTGCAATACAAAGCGGTAATCATGTCTGGCTGTCTGTTCATAGTCGTGTCCTCCTTTATGGGGGACAGCCGGATAAACGGTAATGTATGGTTATATTATACCGTGTCCGGCTGTCCGTGGCAAGGATGTTACTGGCCGCTGTCGCTCATAATGAGCCGCTTGACTTTAGCGACCATATCCTCCTTTGCCTGCTCATTGAACCGGGAGGAAACGATATAGGTAGTGCCGCCGATCCGCCGTTCCAGCGTGACGGGCGGCACAGATTTTTTCCGGGGTGCGTTGTTTGCAGTTTGACTTTGATTGATAGGCTGTCACCTTTCCTTTCTATCATGCTGTTGACGTTGCAGTTCCGTCAGCACGTCCGGGGGAATCCGCTCCACAAGCCGCTGGATATTATGTAATTCGCTTTCCAGTTTCGCCCGTTCCATGCGGTCTTTCAGCTTGCCGCTTTCCCCGGCCCTTGCCCTTGCTTCCAGTTTCTTGTTTTCTTCCAGCAGGTCAGTAATCGTGACCTTGTACTTTTTTAGTTGCCCGCTGAAACTCTCCATCTGCGGAAACCACTTTTTCAGCAGGGCGATGGCCTCCTCTTTCTTCTTTCCGGCGTTCAGCGGGTTAATGCCGTCCAGCGCCGCTTCAATGGATTTTGCCTGTTTGGAGAGGGAAACCGCCTGTTTGAATAGGCGAGTGGGGATATGCTTGCGGCCTGTCTTGTTGGCGCTCTCCCCGCGCTCCAAGTCGGAGTACTTCTCCACCATGTAGGCATGAAAATCGTCCTGCCATCTGGAAAGGCTGGCCCGGTTGCCTAAAATCTCTTTGGCGCACAAACGATTATCTTTCGTCAGCGGCACAAAGGTCAAGTGCATATGGGGTGTGTGCTCGTCCATATGCACCACCGCCGACACGATATTCTCTCGGCCTACCCGCTGGATAAGGAAGTCAGCCGCACGTTGGAAAAATGCCTGTATCTCCTTTGGAGACTTGCCCTTGAAAAACTCCGGGCTGGCGGTTATGAGGGTATCTACAAATCGGGTGCTGTCCTTGCGGGTGCGGCATCCGGCCTGTTCAATGCGGTTTTGGATAAAATGGTAATACCTGCCCTCCGGCTTGACGATATGGAAATTGTACTTGCTCTTTGTCGTGTCAATATCCGGGTTGCTGGAATACTTTTCTTTCTGCCTTTCGTGATGGGCTTCCAACGGCCTTGCCGGGTTGCCCTTGTGTTTTGCAAATCGCAGAATTGCGTATTGCGGCAATCTATCAATCCTCCCTCCTGCGGACATTTCGGGGGCTGTTTCGGGGGCGGGGCATACAAACATACAGCCCCGCCCCAGACAGGCCCTTAAAGTCCTTGATTTATGGGCTTTTGTTGGCCCTTATTTGTCCGTGTTCCTGCGGCGTTTTCTGTCGCTGGCGTTCTTCTGCCGCCTATGTACCCTTGCGGCGCACTCTGGGCAGTATTTGGCCCGGTTGGAACGGGGGACGAAAGCCGCCCCGCACTCGGCGCACCGCTTTACGCTGGCGCTGCGAAATATCCCCGCTTCCAGCGCCTTGTCCTGCGGCAGCACCGCCCAGCGGAACCACTTACAGCAGACGGAATAGGAAATGGTCTGGGGGCAGACACATTCCTCCCCATCGTCCAGCAATAGGCAGTTGCCGCCGTTGTAATTACAGCAGGTTTTGCGAATAAGGGCGTTTGCCCGTTTGCGCTGTGCCGGGGTCATACGGGGCAAGCCGCCGCCCGGTGTGCGCTCTATCTCTGGTAGTTTTTTGCTCATGCGTTCCTCCGCTTTTTTCATATTCTGCCGTTCTCCCGAAAGCCATTCCTGCCCCCTCCCGGCGGCGTGTCCCGGCGTTGGTACGCTGACCTGCTTCGGGCCAACTTGGCCCGAAGTGACTTCTGGACATTTTGTCCACAAGTTGCGGCGTTATGGCGGTACTTCCCCAGTCGGTAATATCTCTTTCGGACGGTCATTCACTTGTGATTGTCCATCGATGAACTAACACAAGTCTACACTTTTTTGACCGCCCATCCCGTATATCCGAAAGGTTGGAAATCTGACTGGAAAACGCACTATTTCCACGCTCTCGGATTTGTGGTAAAATGAAAGGAACAGTAAGCTGACAAGGAGGACGAGCCATGAAAATGCCAACTGAAAAAATTGATACGGCCATGTTTGCCTCCTGCGGCATGAACTGTTTGGTCTGCTATAAACATTGTTATCATAAAAAGCCGTGTGCAGGTTGCTTAAACAGTGATATGGGAAAGCCGGAACACTGCCGCAAATGCAAGATAAAAGATTGTATCAAGGGCAAAGGGCTATCCTATTGTTTTGAGTGTCCCGACTATCCATGCAAGCTGATAAAAAACCTCGAAAAAAGCTACAACAAAAGGTATCAGGCAAGCCTTATGGAGAATAGCGAGTTTGTTCGTCAACACGGTTTGGAAAGGTTCATGGAACAGCAGAAAGAGAAATATACTTGCCCAAAATGCGGGGGTATCATTTCTATCCATGACAGAGAGTGCAGCGAGTGCCAAGAAAGCATGAAATAAGCATTAGAGGAGGTGTGCAGATTGGCGTTGACAATACAAGAACGACTAAAAGACCTGCGTGTGGAGCGCGGCCTGACGCTGGAGCAGCTTGCGGAGCAGACCGGGCTTTCCAAGTCCGCGCTGGGCAGCTATGAAGCGGACGACTTTAAGGACATCAGCCACTATGCCCTTATCAAGCTGGCAAAGTTCTATGGCATGACCGCCGACTACCTGCTGGGGCTGACGGAAACAAAAAGTCACCCAAACGCCGATCTTGCAGACCTGCGTTTGAGTGACGAGATGATAGACCTGCTGAAAAGCGGTCGCATTGACACCGCACTGCTTTGTGAGCTGGCGGCGCACCCGGATTTTGTGAAGCTGCTGGCCGATATACAGATTTATGTGGAGGGTATCGCCGCAACACAGATACAGAACTTGAACGCATGGGTAGACGTGGCGAGGGCTGAAATCGTGGAGAAGTACCAGCCGGGGGAGCATGACAAGACCGCCGGTGTGCTGCAAGCCGCCCATGTGCGGGAGGGCGACTATTTCAGCAGCCGGGTACATCATGACATAGACGCTATCATGGAGGACATACGGGAAGCCCACAGGGGCAGAAGCGACAGCGCCCCGGAGAATACTATTGTGGACGAACTCAAGCGGGATTTGGAGGAAGTGGCGAGATTCAAGGGCAGTCGGGCGGAACAACTGCTGATGGTGTTCTGCAAGCAGACAAAGCTGCGCTATAACAAGCTGACAGAGGAAGAAAAACAATGGCTGACCCGGATTGTCCAAAAATCCGAACTGGCGAAAAGTTATGTGCCGCAACGGGGAAAAAGAAAATAACAAGTACGCCTTAGGCGGATAAGGCGTACTTGACAAATTGGAATTTGGCGAGCTAAGATATTTTTACTTCAGTGAGGTGGTGTGAATGAAGAATAGAAAAAAAACCACCGTATACAACATTGTATTCGCTGTGATTTGTACGGCCTTGTTTTATTTGCTACCATACATTGGGTTGCTTACAATGCCCGGAGATAAAACGGATATTCTTATGGGTATGATGTTTGTCTATGTACCTTTCGGATTGATGATGTTATCTTTGCTATATGGACTTTTTACTGAGCGATTATTTGCTTCAATATGTATTGCCCCAACAATAAGCATTCCATATTTATTTATTCCAGTTGTATCAGGCCATTCAATAACAGAAAAAATAGCTGCCGCAGGGCTTGTTATACCTTCAATTGTTTTGGTTGGTTTACTTGGAGCTTCTATTGGTATCCTTTTGCGTAAATTAATATCTGCAATCAGATGTAAATTGCGGACAAAATAAGTATAATCCACCTCAGCAACTTCCAGTTTGTCGAACTGATTTATTACGCCTTCTTGGCATAAGACGCACCCTTAGGGAAATAGCAAAGACGAGCGAGCCAGTCAACGGTCAAGATGAACGGCGCTTACAGCGCCGCCGTTGACAGTCTCGCCCGTCTTTGCTAATGGGTAATCAAGGCAGGAAAGCCCCCTTGTGGCTTTCCTGCCCTATGCCATTTTGAAAAAGATTTACTTCCGGTAAAATTGATAGTCTGCCGACAAGCACAGTATGGGATTGTCCGCCTTGTCTACCCTTTCAGCGGGACGGCGGGCGGCAGTCAAGGCCGGGCGCAAGCCCGTTTATTTCAGCCTTGACGGTTGCCTGCTGTCCTGCTACTTTTCCGGGAGTGTGGCCAAACTTCGGGACATTTTGTCCACAAGTTAGGAAGCGGACGAGGGACGGGGGGCTTTTATATACGCCCTGTCTGCTGATGAAACCAGCCCTGCGCTTGCGGCGTTGCCCCGCAAGCACAGCCCTGTTTTCCTGCCGTTTCAAACGCCCTTGCCCTCCACGGCGGCAACGGCGTTTGAAACGGCAACGCAGACAGAGCGTATAACACACTACACTTTGCTACGCAAAGTCGTGTGCCAAAGGGTGCCCCTTTGGAAACCCCGCCCAGCGTGTCACGGCTTCGCCTGTTCCCGCTGGGCGCAAAAGAGGGACTATCAGCTTACCGCCGATAGCCCCTCTTTTGTTGTCACATTCCGCTTACCGACTGCCCAGACTGAATGTTCCTCAATACTTCCTTATTGGGTGTCGGCCTTGCGGTCTCCCTCTTTTTTTCCTCTGTTTCCGTTACAGCATCCCGGCAAACACCGGGGCGCACAGCACGGTCAGAAGGCCCGAAACTACGATGGAGAGGCTGCTCATGGCGCCCTCCACCTCCCCCATCTCCATGGCTTTGGCAGTGCCCATGGCATGGGAGGCGGAGCCGATGGCGATCCCCCGGGCCACGCTCTCCCGGATGCGGAACAGCCGGCAGATTCCCTCTGCCGCCACGTTGCCGAAAATCCCGGTGACAATGATGGCCGCCGCTGTGATGGTGGGGAGCCCGCCAAGCTCCTCCGCCACGCCGACACCGATGGCGGTGGTGATGGACTTGGGCAGCAGCGTCGCGTAAACAGCGTGATCCATCCGAAACAGCCTGCACAGCAAAAATACCGTGGTCATGCTGGCCAGTACGCCGGACGCCACACCCGCCAGGACGGCCCTCCAGTTTTTCCGCAGCAGCTGAAGCTCCTCATAGAGGGGGATAGCCAGGCACACCGTGGACGGCGTGAGAAAATAATTCAGATAGTGGGCCCCTTCATAGTAGCTGTCGTAATCGATCCGCAGGACTGCCAAAGCCGCGATTACCACCACGGTGGAGACCAGCAGCGGGTTGAACACCGCCAACTTCCATCTGCTCTTCATCCACATGCCTAAGCCATAGGACGCAAGGCTGATGGCCACGCCGAAAAAGGCGGACTGGCACAGAATCTCCTTCACCGGCGCTCTCCTTTCCGGATCGCCCACTGGGTCACCCGCCCGGAGACCGCCATCACCACCACGGTGGAAAGAAGCACGATGGCAGCAAAGGGCAGCAGGATGGACTGGAGTACCGGCCAGGAATCCATCATCCCCACCGTCAGGGGAATGAACAGCAGCGGCATGATCTCCACCAGGAATTTTCCGGTCTCCTTCACCCGGCTTAAGGGGATCAGGCCGGTACACAGCGCCAGCAGCATCAGCACCAGGCCGTAAATGCTGGCCGGAAACGGCAGGGGCACCAGCGCGTGAACCACCTCGCCCAACAGGGAAATGCCTAAGATTATAGAGAGCTGGAGCATGAATTTCATGAATCGTTCCTCTTTTTCTCAGTATCCATTGACCATGGCGTCCAGCACCTTGCCGGCCACCGTACCCGCCACGGAGGCTCCGCCTCCGCCATTTTCCACCAACACCACAAAGGCATAGGGATAGTCCTCATCCTGCAAAAAACCGGCAAACCAGGCGTTGGCATTGGCGTCTCCCCCCACCTCCGCGGTGCCGGACTTGGCACAGATGGTCATATTGGGGAACCGCCCGGTGCCGTAAGTCTGCTCCACGTTGCGGCGCATCATTTCGGAGAGCGTTTGGGCCGTCTCGGAGCGGATCAGCGTCCCGGTTTTCCTTGTCAGCTGCAGTGAGGAGGGCACGCCGCCGCCCGTGGTGCTTTTCAAGAGAATCCGGGGCACCGCTGCCTTGCCTCCGTTTGCAATGGCACCCATATAGACCATCAGGGAACAGGGGTTCACCAGGTCGTTGTGCTGCCCCACTCCGGACCAGCCCAGCTGGTTCTCCGTGGCGTCCCGGAAGGAAAAGCTCCCTTTTGCGCAGGGCAGGCCGTTGACGGAGTAGGAGTCCGTCAGCCCCGCCTTTTCCGTATACCGCTCCATGACGGCCGGGCCCATCTCCACCGCCAGGCGGGCAAAGGCGATGTTGCAGGAGTTGGACAGCGCGCCGTAGATATCCATGGTCCCGTGGGCGTGGGGACAGGTGACCACATTGTCCCCCACTTGGGCGGAGCCCTCACAAGTAAAGGTCCGGCTGAACAAATCAGGCAGCTGCTCAATGGCCGCCGCTGCAGTCACGGTTTTGAAAACCGACCCGGGCACAAAGGCGGAGGAGAGAAAGCGGTTGATGTACGCACCGTCGTAACGTTCGTTTGTAGCGATGTCCGATGGGACGTTCAGTGGGTCATAGGAGGGCGCGGAAACCAGGCAGAGGAGTTCACCCGTCTCATAGTTATAAACCGCAACGACTCCCTTTTTTCCGTTGAGGGCATTGTAGGCGATGTAATTGTACCGGGCGTCGATGGCCAGGTACAGGTTGTTCCCCTTGTCCCCGTAATAGGCCCCGTTTAAAAAATTGTAGCCTGTGAGCTTGTCGGCAAAGGCGCTGAGGGCACCGGTGCCGATGTTGCCGTACAGGTCCCCCACCACATGGAGCGTGGCCTTGCGGACGGTCTCATTGTCGTAATAGGTGCGCCGGCCGTCCACAGTGGTGGTCAGCACGTCGCCGTCCCGGTCCAAAATCGTACCGCTTTTGAGCACGCCCGCATTGTTATAGAGGTGGCGGTTGAAGGCAGAGGAGGCCCATCCCCCGCCCTGGGTAAACCACCGGAGGGTAAAGAAGCACAGGCCCGCAAGCAGCAGAAGGGCCAGCATCCAGCAGACCAGAGCCCGCTTTTCAATCTTCTTCATGGGCGCGCGCCTCCTTTCCATCGCTTTGACGGGATGAGAGGAACCGGGTGGCAAAGCTGGCGTTCTCCCGGGTGTCGGTGGCCTTCAGGAATGCCAGCAGCCCCCAGGCGGACATCATGGCCGAGCCGCCGTTGGATACAAAGGGGAAGGTGACGCCGGTCAGGGGCAGCAGGTCCACGGAGCCGAAGACATTGAGGCAGGTTTGGAATACCAGCAGCGACGAAGCGGCGCAGGCGGCGATGGTGTAGAAGCTGGACCTGCCCACCCGGCAGGCCCGGGCGGCGAAAATAGCCAGGGTGATGATGGCCAGCACCGCCAAAATGGCGATGAGCAGCCCCCACTCCTCACACAGCATGCCAAATACCAGGTCCGTGTCCGCCGCGGCCACATTGTGCAGCCACCCGTTGCCCGCGCCCACGCCCACCAGGCCGCCGGATGCGGCCGCAGACATGGTGCGGGTCTGCTGGAAGCCGGCGCCGGAGGCCTGCTCCCAGGCGTGGCCCCAGGCGGCAAACCGGTTCAGGATATAGGGCTTGAACTCCAGAATGATGATGCCGCCGAACACCGCCCCGCCGCAGATCAGGCTCAGCGTGGCAAAATCCCCGGAGCGCAGGTATGCGATCACTAAGAAGGTCACAAAGAAGATGGCGGCGGTTCCAAAGTCGCTCATCAGCCCAAGGCAGCCGATGCATACGCCGGTGAGTACGATGAACAGGCTCAGATTCCTCCTGCGGAACAGCCGGTCCAGCGTGGCGGAGCCGGCAAAGATATAGCAGATTTTTGCGATCTCCGAGGGCTGAAAGGAGAGCCCGCCCAGCACCAGCCAGTTGGAGGCGCCGTACTTGCTCTTGCCCAGCACCAGCGTGATCCCCAAAAGGGCGATGGCGCCGGCCGCCATCAGCCACCGGATTCTCTGCACCCGGCTCAGGTCACGGAGAAAAATTCCCAAAATCAAAAAAAGCCCCAGCCCCAGCAGCACAGCGATCAGCTGCTTGGGCAGCGCCGAGGGCGCCGAGGAGGCAGTCACGGCCAGGGACAGCGTGGAGAGGAAAAAGGCGATGGTCTCCATCTCAAAGCCCACGCACCGCGTCAGGCGGATGACGATGAAATAGAGCCACATCACCACGATGAGGCACAAAAACACCACCGGGATCATCACCGTGGCAGCTTCTCCCGACGCGACAATCAGCTGGAAGCAGGTCAGCACCTGGAACAGCGTCAGCCACAAGAAGGAGGGCCAGATGGTGGCTGGCCGCTCCGCCTTCCGGTGGGCCAGCTGCGCCTGCTTTTCCTCCGCCGTGATGGGCAGCAGCATCAGGGGCACGCCGCCCAGGGTGATGGTGTCTCCCTCCCGCACCTGGGCGGAACCCTCGATCTTTTCCCCGTTCACCAGTGTGCCGCCCTTGGAGTCCAGGTCATAGACGGTCCAGACCGCATCCTCACCGCGGATCAGCGCCGCGTGCTGGCGGGAAATGCTGGGGTAGTTGAGCACCACATCGGCAAACCTGCTGCGGCCAATGATATTTTCCCAATGGGTCAAAGGCGCCGGCGCTCCGTTGGGCATGGACAGCTGGGCCCAAGTCTCCGGTGTGTGGGGCACGCGGAGCAGCGAGCGGATGGCCCGGAGTAAAATCAGCAGGGCCAGCACCGGAAAGAGAAATCTAACAATGGTGGTATACCACTCCCCCACCGCCGGATTGGCGGCGATCAGAGCGGTCAGATGGTCAAAGACTGCCTGCATGTCACACCTCCCTATCTTGTTCAGCCCATTATATCAAGTTTTAATTGTAGCATGTGTGTCAACCGCATGCTATGTTATTTTGTAAATTCTCTGGAGAAAGGCGGGTTCCCCCTGCTATTTTGACAGGTTGTAAACCGATTCGGAGACTGGTACGCCGTCCGCAAGAGCAAACAGTTTTACCTCACATGCTCCCGCCGGCGCCTCTCCTAAGGGCTGCTCCGTCTCCAGGCCGGCCTCCGCCTCCAGCGTGAACCCCTCTATCCTGTCGATCCGGAGCATCCGCCCATCCTGGCGGTAAAAGGCGGCATAGAGGTCAAAACGCACCGGATTCCCCGTGGTATTGCGTACATAGAGGTACTGTCCCCGGGCTGATGCGGCGTCTGTCAGCGTATAGGACCATGCAACCTGCACCGGCATGTTCGGATCCGTGGCCCGCACGTTCAGCAGGCAGTTCCAGACGGTGGAGTAGTCGAATTTTGCGCTGAGGGTTTTGGCTTCCGCAATGTTGGTCTCCCTGCCAAAGGCAATGCCTGCTTCCAAACCGCCTGTATCGCCCAAATAGACCCACTGGAGGGGACTTTCCCAGAGGGCGCTGCCGTAGACCTTCCCGTCGGAGGCGGCATAGAAATAAGTCCCGCTCTCATCGTCGTAGGCTGCGGAATACACAGCGCCTGTGGGGGACGACACCGTGCTCCCGGAGGAAAATCCGCCGCCCACCGGATAGGCTGCAAGGTCTGTGCCCTGCATCACATAGAGGCACTGTTCCCGGGTGTCCAGGAAAACAGGCGTCTCGCCCGCCGATTTCCAAACCGTGCTGCCGCCGTAGGCGGACGGGCAGGAAACGCTGTTCTCCGTGGTCCAGCCCAAGTGGTCCAGCGCTGTGATCTCCTCATCGCTGAGAAGCAGGTGTTTGTGGAATGCCGTGCCAGCCAAATCACCGATTTTCGGAAAAATCGGGTCGTCCCAGGTGACATCCAGGTGATACCAGATGCCATTCAGCTCAACCATGTTCCAGGCGTGGTTCATGGCATCGCTGGTTGCCAGGCAGCAGGGCACCTCCGCCCGGTCCATCAGCACCTTCATAGCCAGGGCATAGCCCTGGCAGACACAGTTTCCGTCGACAAACGCGCCGTACGAGGTGTAGACCGCAGGGTTCTCCCCATAGACCGTGCCGTCAATGGCGGTATAGTCCTTTGAGCCGTACCCCACGTAGGGGTCGTATTGGCAGGAGGCGGCCAGATAGTCGTGGGCAGACACGACCTTTTCCACCGGCGTCATCGCTTCGCTGATGCAGGCGGCATAGGCCGCGTCCACTGCGGCGGTGTATTGCGCTTGATCCACATCAAGATAACTGATAGGAAAAGAAATTTTTTTAGAGGAAACCCAGCCGCCCTCCCCTATCTGCGTACGCACGCGGAAAGTTGCCTCCGGATTATCATAAAGCGTGTTGAAAAATAATGCTGCGATTCTGCGTTGTAATGCGTCGCCATCCAAACTGCTGTCAAACCGATTGGTAATCACCGCAGGGTTTGCCCCGGCCGCCAGCTGCTCTGTCAGCTCTTGTTTCATCAATTCCAGCGCGGATTCTCCGGTATCACCGCTAATGGACGCTATACCGTTCTCTGCCGGCAAGTTTCCAATACTCAGATCAACAAATTCGTCGTCCCAATAGAATTCCATCCCCTCCTGGGCATAAGCGCTCACGCTTAGCGCCAGCATCAGGGCAAGAGCCAGCAGGGCGGTTCTCCAGGTTTTCATCTGCGTCACCTCATTGATTCCAATTTCAGCGCGGCCCTCCTCCGTTTGAAACGGAGGAGGGCCGCGGTTCCGGCTTTTCCGGAGTTGTTATTTGGTATAGGCTTCCATAAAGCGCATCAGCATTGCGGCGGCCTGAGCGCGGGTAGCTGTACCCTTGGGCATCAGATACCCGTTGTTGCCGTTGACAATGCCTGCGCCGCAGGCCCACTGCAGCGCGGGAATCGCATACCCGGCAACGCTCTGCACATCCAGATAGGAGAGGATGTTGGTGTCCTCGCCCACAGAGACGTCGTACCCCTTGAGGTCTGCATAGCGGTACAGGATCGCCGCCAGCTGCTCACGGGTGATGGGATCGTCTTTGCCGAAGAGGCCGTTTTCATAGCCATTGACCACTCCCTTGGACGCAGCCCAGGACACGGCCTTGACACACCAGGTGTCAGCGGCCACATCGCCGAACTTGCCGGTGAGGGCCACCGTGGGCTCGCCTTCCAGGCGGTAGAGCATGGTGACGATCATGCCACGGGTGATGGTGCCGTTGGGAGAGAAGGCTGTGGCGCTGGTGCCGTTCATCATGCCCGCATCGTAGACATACTGCACCGCGTCGTGGAACCACGCGTCAGCAGCCACGTCGGAGAAGATCACGGCCACGTCGTCCGCTTTCACAAAGGTGACGGAGATGCTGTGGGCCTTGGTGACGGACTCGAAGGTGTAGCTGCTCACTGCGCCCACGCTCTTGCCGTCCACCACCACGTCGGACACCGCGTAGCCTGCGTTGGCCTTGATGGTGAAGGTCTGATTCTTGCCGGAGGGCACGGAAACTCTGCCGCTGGGGCTGATGGAGCCGCCCTGTCCGGCGGAGGCCGTGATGGCGTATGTGGTGCTGACACTGCCGCCGCCACCGCCGGAACCGCCGCCGCTGCTGAAGGCGCTCTCCGCAGTGTAAGTGCCGCTCTCCAGCAGAAGGAACAGCTCTTCCGTCAATGTGGTGTACTTGTTGGCGTTGACCGCAGTGCCGTCCTTGCTCAGCTTCCAGCCCTGGAAGCCGCTCTTGCTGTCATCCTTGGGCAGAGCCGCGCCGATATCCGCCGCAGTATAGGTCAACGTCTGCTCTCTGCCGTCATGATAGGTGTAGGCGACGGTTATGGATTTATCCGCCACGTTCACCAGCGTGAAGGTGCCGAATCCAGTGGTTTCAAAGGTGCTGTCCGTGATGGGCAGATAGGCGGTCTTGCCGCCGGAGGCGTACTTGGCATAGTTATAGGCTGCTCCGCTGGTATGCAGCGTAACCTGAATGCTCCCGCCCAGGCCGGTCAGTTTGGTCTCCGCCTGAAGGGGCTCTGCGTCGGCAACGCCTTCCTTCACAGCCAGGATGGTGTAGTACGGAGTGATCTCCACGCTCAATCCCTTGGCCGCGTCATATCCGGTGGCTTCCACCTTGGCATAGACCTTGACCTGGGCCTCATAGCCCTCCTTGATCTGATCGCTGCTCAGCTTGGAGGCGGCGGCACTCAGCACACTCTGGGGCACGGCTGCGTCCAGTCCATCGGTGGCGGCTGCTGTGATGGAGACGGGGAACTCCCCGGGCTCCACTCCGGCAGCGCCTTCCACGATCGTGACATGGCCGGGAATTTCCGAGATACCGGTAAGGTCCAGGGTATAGACCACTTCCGTACCATTGACGGAGACGGTCACGGTCTTCTTTACAAGGTCCACCACAGGGGCGGAAACGGTCACGCCCTCCACTGCGGCAACCGCAGGCGTCAGGGTCAGCTCGGTGCCCTCGGCCATGGTTCCGGCAACGGTGATCCTGGTGCCGGAGACAGTGGCCGTCAGGCTGCTGTTAGCTCCGGCGGAAGCGGCGGCCCCGGTCAGAGGCTGGGGCAGGGCGGCGATCTCCAGCGTATCGCTGTCGGAAAGATAGTTGTCGCTCTCCAAAATGCTGAGCGTCACGGTCGCCTTGCCGTTGGACACGGCCGTGACCTTGCCGGTGCTGCTGACCATGGCGACGCCGGAAGCACTGCTGGTGCAGGAGACGTTGGCGGAAGCGCTCTGATCCAGATCGTCGCAGGTGTAGGTGATGCCGGCGGTCAGCTTGCCCACAGTCAGCACCATGGGCTCTGTGGTAATCCGGACATTGCGCGCAGCCTTGGCAATGGTATATTCCTGCTCGGCGGCGGCGCCTTCAGGAAGCGCGTAGTTGGGGTTGCCCAGCTTAGTGGCAACGGCGGTATAGGTGCCCGCGTTGGTGGCGGTGTTGCCGGTCAGTGTGACCTCGCACGCATCGCCGCTCTCCAAATTGCCCACAACGGCATTGACGGTCTTGACAGTCTTGTCGTAGGTAAGGCCGGTGTGGCCGCTCCAGGTGAAGGTTGCCGTCTTGGGGCTGACGGTAAAGGCACATTTCGCCTCACCATAATGGGTTGTGTTCTCATAGACCGCGATGCACTGGTACGTGCCCGCGTCTTTGGGCGCGGTCTTGCTGCGCTGATAGTTCGTGGCACCCGTGCCCTCGTAAAAATACTGCATCTCCGTCGCAGCACCCAGGCCGTTCCCGGCATCGGTGGCGGCGGCTGCGGGGGTTGCAAGCGTCCCACCATAAACCGCGTCCGTCACCGGCGTGGTGAATGCCACGTTCACGGGGAAGCTGTTGGTGATGGTCACGGTGCACTGAGGCAGGCCGTTTGCATCATACGTGGCCCAGGCGGGCAGGGTCTTTGCGCTGAGGGCGACCGTGATCTCTTGGTTCTTGGCCGCGGTGACCCTGTTTGCCGCAGCCTTCAGATCGGCCACAGTCTTATTCCACTGGGCCTCCACCTCTGCATTGGCAGCGGCCAGGTCGTAGGACAGAACAACCTTTTCCGGCAGACCCAAGGGCGTAAGGCTGCCGCTCAGCGCCGTCACGGAACTCTTGGCCACGGTCAGCGCTGCGGGGACAGTTGCGACGCCCGTCAGCTTGACCGGGGTCACCGTCAGCGTCACTTTCAGCTCAGGCTGGTTCGCATAGTTGGAATCCTCATTTATCTTGCCCACATAGGTGTAGGCTGCGCCCTTGATGTTAAACTTGGGGGTGGAAGCCGCCCAGGTGATGGCGGCGTCGGTCTCGTCCATGCTGGGGGCCGTGACCTTCACCGTGCCGGGCAGGGCCATCATCGTCTTCAGCGACTCAGCATCCGTGTTGGCCGGATCGTTGGCATAGATGGTCTTGTTCAACCCGGCGGGCTCTGTTGTGATCTTCACCACGGCCTTGCCGATGGAGAAGGACTTGGTGGTGTTGGTCAGGACATAGTTGCCGTTGGCTGTCTTCATCGCGGCGGTGGCGGTATAGCTGCTGCCCACAGCAGCCTTGCCGCCGGTGACGGTCAACTCAACCGTCTCGCCTTCAATGCCGGTCTCCACCGCCGCTGTGGGAGATTGCTCCTTGCCGGTGTAGGTCAGACTGGTATTGCTCCAGGTGACGGCAAGGGGCTTGGGCGCAATGGTAAACGGGCAGGTGGGGTTCTTCAAAGTATAGTTGCCATTGGTGATTTTTGCCTCAGCCGTGTAGGATTCGCCGCTGGCGTCCTTCTTCTGGCCGGAGACGCTCAAGCCCAATTCGTCTCCCGTCAGCACGCCGGAGGTCACCGTTGCGGCGGGGCCCTGCTCCTTGCCGGTGTAGGTCAGCTTCACGTCGCTCCAAGTGACGGTGAGGGACTTGGGGGCAATACCGACCTCCACATCGCGGGTCAGTTGAACACCTTTGTACTCATCAACCTTGTCGCCCACAGTGAAGATCACCGTAATGGTTTTGGTTCCGGCGCCCTGGATTTCCGCCGGCTTGGCGTAAGAAAATTCGCCGCTCAGCTCGGTCTCGCCCACCGTGGCGGTGCCGGTGCCCAGGGCTCCGGCCTTGTCGTTGCGGTCGCCGTAGGTGTAGGTCGTCCCCTTGATCTTGCTTTCCACCCCGGACCAATTTAACTCCAGGTCCACCACCTGCACGGTGAGTGTGTCCTTGACGGACTCCGCCGCAGAATCGGCGGCGGTCAGGGTGAAGGAGCCCTTGGAAGCTCCGGAGGCCACGCTTACCTGATTGTTGGTGCAGGTGACGCCCTCAGGCGATTGGCTGCTGCTCCAGTTGACGGTACGGCCGGTCAGCTCCGCGCCGTACTGATCCAGTACCTTGGCTGTATACGTATAGCTGTTGGCCGGCTTGCCCTCCAGCGGGATGACAACGGTGGCAGGGCCGGTGAGCTTCAAGCCGGTCGGGACGGACTCCGCGCGCTTCACCGTGACGTTCTTGCTGTCAGAGGCAGTGCCGCCCTGAACCGTGGCGGTGACGGTGAACGATTTTCCGGTGGTGTCGGCAATGGCTGCAGCAGCCGCCTTGGTGACGGTCAGAACGCCTTCGCTGCTGATGGTAACGCCGTCCACCTTGGGGCTGACGGCCCAAGTCACGCCCACGCTGGTGCGGTCCGTGCCATACTGATCCACAACTTTTGCGGTAAATGTAGCCGTCGCAGGGGTATCGCCGGCGGGGATATCCAGCTCCGATGCTCCGCCGGAAACCGTCACGGTATATACCGCATCGGCCCGCTTGACGGTGATCTTCGCACTGCCGCTCTTGTCGGGATCCGTTTTGGATGTGGCGGTAATGGTATAGGCGACGCCCGCAGGCCCGGTGATGGAAGCCGCAGCCTCCTTGGCCACGGTCAGTACGCCCTCGGCAAAGGTGACGCCTGTGCCCACCTCGGGTTCGATGCTCCACTCGACCTCTTCGCCCTCCATAGCCTCACCGTACTGGTTTTTCACTGCGGCTATCATCGTGGCCACCGCGTTGGTGGTGTCGGTGGGCACGGTCAGGATGCTCTTTCCAGCCTGCTCGCTCACTGCCACCGTGGTGACCACCGGGGTGCCCTGACCGGCCGTTGCGGAAGCGGACTTATTACTCTCAGCGGAATCGGTATACCCCGCGGCCTTGGCAGCATCGCTGGCCAGGGCCTTCACCGTGGCGGTATAGGCAGAGCCGGCCACAATTTTGCTGGATTCAGGGATTGCTGTGGGGTTTTCCGACGCTTGAAACGTGTCGACAAGGGCTCCTTTGCTGTCATAGACCTTGATTTCGTAGCCGGAAACCAGATCGCCGTTTTCAGCATGCATAATTACCGCGCTCAGCCCGCCCGCGCCGCCGCTGACGGCGGAGAGGGTCACTGTGGGGGTGGAGAGGGGCACGGCAACGTCATCTCCGGTATAAGAGAGGCTTGCCTTTAAGGTACCACTGCTCAAAGCATTTGCTTCATTAGTTCCACCAAAAGTATATAGGTTTCCATCGAGGTCTGTAATTTTAAGTGGTGCAGCTTCTTCTACAGATGGCTGCAATGTAGTCAGTAAATCTGAGGGTGCACTTTCAATTCGGAACGTCTGTTTATTGGGGGATTTCCCTTCTACAGTCTTGAAATAAAATTCAAAGACTGCCTGCTTATTACTCAAATCTGTTCCTTCTAAAACGCTTCCAGTCATCAACGCGCAGTTGAATGCAGTTCTGTTACCAGAAATCGCCCACTCGTATCCAACGGCGCTTAATTTGCTGTTGACTACCTTGAAGCATCGGTTTTCTTCCTTATTTCCGGATACAATTGTAATTTCTTCAGTTAAATTACTTTCTACGATAGGGACGATCACCGTATTGTCGTAGGAAAGCATAACATCCATTGTATCAGCATTTTGAACATCTGCTTGAACAAATACAGTTAATTTAGAGACTCCAGCAACTGCTGTTTCCTCTTGTTCAATTGAGAAGATACCAGTATCGGCTCCATAGGCAACCGGTACCATTCCAAGCATCATGCACAAAGCTAAAATGCTTGCTAAAACTGATTTGAACTTCTTTATCACGATTTTCCCCCCATATCAACCAACATAATTTGACGCATTAAAACTGCCCAACAAAGCAGATAGATCTGCGCTGTTGACTTTACCGCTTCCATTTAAATCAGAAATCTCATCTATGCCATTAAAGTTTCGGATCAAATAAGACAAATCTGTAGTATTGATCTTTCCATTTACAACAATGTCTCCCGCAAGTTTACTGATATCTACAGTAGGCAATACACATTCATCATCTACCATAATTGCTTTCGTATATGTAAGATAACTTTGCTTTGTTATATACAAATTGTATTCGCCAACTGCCACAGAATTAAATGTATAAGCTCCAGATTTATCCGTAGCAGTTTCATAGAGCACTTCACCCGTGGATTTGTTTTTCAACGCAACCGTGGCAGTAGAATAAGTTCCTTGATATTTTACCGTTCCGCTGACAGTGACACCTTGGCCCACCACCGTGCCCAACAGCACGGGCTCCGACGCGCCGGCCACACCCAACAGCACCAGGGAATCCGGAGTGCTCTTGGGAATGAACTCAAAAGAAACGCTCCCGTCGCCGGCCACCGTTTTCTGGTCAATGTACATGATGGTCTTCTCGCTGATGGCATAGCTGCTCTCCGTCCCGCTGACCACCAGCAGTACCACCTCCTGCCCGGCCTCAGCGCTGCCATAGCTGGCTGTGTACTTGCCGGTATTGGCGTTGTAGTCCACGGTGCCGCTCCGATCCGCCGTATACCCATCGGTCGCCGCAAACGCCACGCAGGTCAGAGCCAATACCGTCAGCGCCGCGCAGAGCGCCGCCCTCATCATCTTGTTTCTCATCACGCTTCCTCCTTACATCACAAATCCGCCGTAGAGCACCAGCAGGCCGTTGGCCTGGCTGAGGGCGGTGTTCTCCGTCCCGCCGCCCATGGTCCAGCTCCTGCTGGAGATGATCGCCATGTGGTAGGTGGTGTCATACTCCACCTCATACCCCAGCCCCTCGGCCACAAACCGGATGGGCACCATCGTACGGCCGTGGGACGGCCGGATGGTGGCCGTATCCATGGTCCTGGCGACGCCGTTGACTGTGTACTCCTTGCTGCCCACGGGCAGCCGGATTACCGTATCCTCCGTGCGGACCTCCACCACGCCATGATCCCACTCCACCGTGGCGCCCAGACGCTCCGCCACAAACCGGACCGGAACCATGGTGCGGCCCGCGCCGTTGATATAGGCGTAGACGTCCGGCTCTCCGGGATAGATGGCCGTCACGCTGCCGTTCACCACCGCGGCCCGGTTGCCGATCTGGAGGAAAATGCTGTTTTGCACCAGCTCGTCCGCTGTAAGGGCGGGTTTCACCGTGATGGTGCCTGGGTCGGAACCGGCGGTCCCCTCACCGGCGGTCCCCTCATCCGTCACGCTGCCGCCGGTGCCAAGCTCAGTGGGCAGCTTGACCTCATAGGTGGCCGCGCAGGAGTAGCCCGCATCCAGGATGGAACCGCCGGCGGGCAGCTCGTCCGTAGGTTCCAGGGCAATGGACACCGGCTTTGTGCCCGTTCTCTGGAAATGGAAGGTAAATACCTCCACGCCGGAGGCTCCCACATTGGCCACGCCGGCAACCGCCTCTTTCCCATCAGTTGTAAAGGACTGGCCCGGGTTGACATAACCTGTGACCTCCACACGGCCCGACCCGGTGTCCAGGCTGGTTCCGATGGCGGAGAGCCAGGAAGCGTCCGCTTTCTCGCCGAACCCGTCAAACCCGCTTACGGCCGCACCGGTTTCATCCACCGCGCGGACGGTATCCGGATCGTAGCGCAGGGAAAAGGAAAACACGTTGAAGCGCACATCGTACAGCCTCAGCGTCACATCAAAGCAGCCCTTGGCATCCGCTTCGCCCGCTTCAAAGACGGCCCTGCCGCCCGGCTCCGCGGCAACCGCCGCCCCCCAGGGCAGGCACAGGCACAGCGCCAGCAGCAGCGCGGTGATTTTCTTTCTCAAACCAATTCCTCCTCTTTCACACTGCCCGGCTTTCAGAGGGTATCAGGCCATCCTAAATAGGCTGACCCGCTTTTTGGGAAAAAGCGTCCTTCTCAAGAAACCTTTCGCATACACGGGCAATATCGTATATCAGATTCAGTATAACAAGTTTTCCAAATATTGCAACCGGATTGCCGCAGGAAAACAAGTTTATTTCTGACCGGTTTTAAAGCAGATGGGAATGGGGATCACCGGCAGCGCCGCGAGCTGCACACACGCCGCCTTTTCCTCAAGACAGACTTTGGCTCCGCATTCCGCTAACTGAAGCGGAATTCCAGTGTCCGTGTTCACCACACACCTCCGGCATGCTGCACGTCAAAGCTGTCCCGGACGGCATCCTGCCCAAAGTGCACCGCGTCCACCGATCCAATTTGGGCGAACCGCATAACTTTACTCCCTGCCGCCCATTCTTGCAAATTTGGGCTGGCTGTGCTACTGTTAACCAGACAATTCCGGAAAGGAGAACCTTCTGCTATGAATCAACTTCTGGTGGTAGAGGACGACCGTGCCCTCAGCAGCGGCATCTGCCTGGCCCTGAAGGGGGAGGGCACCAGCCTCACCCAGTGTTTCGACCTATCCTCCGCGCGCCGGCAGCTTTCCAATCAATCCTTTGACCTCATCATCCTGGACATCAACCTGCCCGACGGCAGCGGGCTGGATTTTTTGCAGGAGCTGCGCCGCGCCGGCACCACGCCGGTGATCCTGCTGACGGCCAACGACCTGGAGACCGACATCGTGGCCGGATTGGAGTTAGGCGCCGACGACTACATCACCAAGCCCTTTTCCCTGGCCGTGCTCCGGGCCAGGGTCAATGCCCAGCTGCGCCGGACAGTCCATCCGGAAAACCGGGTGAGCCTGGATGCCTTCCAGTTTGACTTTGACCGGATGGAATTTTCAAAGGGCGGCATGGCCGTGGAGTTGAGCCGCACGGAGCAAAAGCTCCTGCGGATGCTGGTGGAGAACCGGGGCCAGACCCTGCGGCGGGAGCAGTTAGTGGACCGCATCTGGACCGACGGCGCGGACTTTGTGGATGAAAATGCCCTCTCCGTCACGGTCAAGCGGCTCCGGGACAAATTGGAGGACGTGCCCTCCAGGCCCGCTTACATCAAGACGGTCTACGGCATCGGCTACACCTGGGCGGTGAACGGAAATGGATAAGGCGCTGCTCTTAGCCGCGGTTGGCGCGATCCTTGCCGCAGCCGCCGTGATGGCCCATGACCGCCTGCGCCTGAGCCGCATTCTCGGCGAAATGGACCGGATGCTGGACCAGGCCATGAACGGCTCTTTCATTGAGCGGGATTTTGACGAAAGCCGCCTCTCCGCCGTGGAGACCAAACTGGCCCACTACCTCACCGCCTCCGCCGTTTCCGCCCGGAACCTTTCCTCGGAGAAGGACAAGATCAAATCCATGATCAGCGACATCTCCCACCAGACGAAAACGCCCATCGCCAACATCCTCCTCTACGCCCAGCTGCTCTCTGAGCAGGAACTGACCTCTGAGGGCCGGGACTGCGTAAAGGCCCTGACCACCCAGGCGGAAAAGCTCCGCTTTCTCATCGACGCCCTGGTGAAGGTCTCCCGTCTGGAAACGGGCATTCTGGCCCTCCGCCCGATTTCCGCCCCGGTGCTTCCCACAGTGGAGCGCACGGTCGCCCAAGCGGCGCCCAAAGCCCAGGCCAAGGGTATTGAGCTGAAGCTGCAGCCCTTTGAAGACACAGCCTGCTTTGACCCCAAATGGACCGCGGAAGCCCTCTACAACCTCCTGGACAACGCGGTGAAATACACCGCGGCCGGAGGCACCGTCACGGTCCGCCTCACCTCCTATCCCCTCTTCTGCCGCGTCGACGTGGCGGACACGGGCATGGGCATCCGCGAGGAGGAGCTGCCCAAGGTCTTTGGTCGGTTCTACCGGTCCCCCGCTGTCAGCGGCCATGAGGGCACGGGACTGGGGCTGTATCTTGCCCGGCAGATCGCCCAGGGCCAGGGCGGGTACATCAAGGCCGCCTCCACACTGGGGAAAGGGTCTGTGTTTTCCCTGTTTCTTCCAAGAGAACCGTAAATCTTGCAGAACTGTAAGATTTCAGAAAGAAAGTGGAAAGAATGCCGTGATAGAGTCTGTATCGTAGTGATACAGACTCTTTCCATCATCGGAGGTAAAAAGCATGACCATCTTAGAAACAAAGGCACTGACCAAGATTTACGGCAGCGGCGAGACCGCGGTCCACGCCCTGGACGGTGTGGACCTGCGGGTGGAAAAAGGCGAATTCGTCGCTGTGGTGGGTACATCCGGCTCCGGCAAGTCCACCCTGCTCCACATGCTGGGCGGGCTGGATCGCCCGACGGGCGGCACCGTCACCGTGGACGGCAGGGAGCTTTCGGCTCTTAAGGATGAAGAGCTGACCATCTTCCGCCGGCGGAAGATCGGCTTTGTGTTCCAGAACTACAACCTGGTGCCGGTGCTGAATGTGCGCGAGAACATCGTCCTGCCCATCCAGTTGGACGGTGAGGCGCCGGACGAGGAGTATGTTGGACGGATCATCGATATTCTGGGACTGGAGAGCAAGCTCCAGAACCTGCCCAACAACCTCTCCGGCGGCCAGCAGCAGCGGGTGGCAATCGCCCGGGCCCTGGCGGCTAAGCCCGCCATTGTCCTGGCCGACGAGCCCACCGGCAACCTGGACTCCCGCACCAGCCAGGACGTGATGGGCCTTTTGAAGGTCACGGGCCAGAAGTTCAGCCAGACCATCGTCATGATCACCCACAACGAAGAGCTGGCCCAGATGGCGGACCGCGTCATCCGCATCGAGGACGGCCGGATTGTGGTGAAGGGGTGAGCGCCATGGTCAAAGTCTCCAACGGCAAGTGCATCCGGCACCTGGGAAGCCAGTCGATGAAAGCCTCCAAAACCCGGAACTTAGTGGCCACTGTGGCCATTGCCCTCACCACGGTGCTGTTCACTTCCCTCTTTACCATCGCCATGTCCATCAACGACGGCTTCCAGCAGTCCAACTTCCGCCAGTGCGGCGGCTGGAGCCACGGCACCTTCAAATACCTGAGTGAAGAGCAGTTCAACGATCTTAAGGATGATCCGGTCATCCAGCAGTGGGGATTGCGCCGCTTTTTGGGCATGCCCACGGACATCCCCTTCAACAAAAGCCATGTGGAGGTGGGCTATTCCGATGAAACCCAGGCCCACTGGATGTACTGCGACCCGGTGGAGGGCCGCCTGCCCCAGGAGGGCACCGACGAGGCGGCCACCGATACCCATGTGCTGGAGCTTCTTGGGGTGGAGCCGGAGCTTGGCGCCCAGTTCACCGTGACCTTTTATGTGGACGGCAAGCCCACCACTCAGACCTTCCGCCTGTGCGGCTGGTGGGACTATGACGAGGCCATTGTGGCCAACCACATACTGATCCCCGAAAGCCGGGTAAACGAGGTCCTCTCCGAGTTGGGCGTGGACCCCAACAATTCCCAGGACAACTCCGGCACCTGGGGCCTGGACGTGATGTTCAAAAACTCCCTGCACATTGACCGGGACATGAACCAGGTGCTGCAAAACCACGGCTATCAAAGTGAGAGCCGGTCCCTGGGCGACAACTACATCCTCATCGGCGTCAACTGGGGCTATTCCGGCGCCCAGCTATCGGACAGCATGGACCCCGCCACAGTGCTCGCCATCGCGGCCATGCTGCTTTTGATCGTCTTCACCGGCTATCTCATCATTTACAACGTATTCCAGATCTCCGTCACCAACGACATCCGCTTTTACGGCCTTTTGAAGACCATCGGCACCACGCCCCGCCAGCTCAGGCGCATCATCCGCCAGCAGGCGCTGGTGCTGAGCGCCGCGGGAATCCCCATTGGATTGATCTTAGGATGGCTGGTGGGGGCCAAGCTGACGCCGGTCATCATCTCCCGGCTCAACGGCGTTGTCAGCGTGGTTTCGCTGAACCCGATGATCTTTGCGGCGGCGGCCGGCTTCTCCCTGGTGACGGTGCTGCTCTCCTGCCGCAAACCCGGCCGCATGGCCGCCCGGGTCTCCCCCATTGAGGCCGTGCGCTACACCGAGGGCGGTTCCATCAAGCGCAAATTAAGAAAATCCGGCAAGGGCGTGTCCCTTTTCTCCATGGCCAGGGCCAACCTGGGCCGCAGCCGCAGCAAAACCGTTGTGACGGTGCTCTCCCTCTCCCTTGCGGTGGTTCTGCTGAACATGACCGTCACCTTTACGGGCGGCTTTGACATGGACAAATACCTGCGCAACATGGTGGCGGACTTCATTGTGGGCGACGCCGGGTGTTTTCAGACCGGCGGCGATGCCTTCAACAGGGATATGGCGCTGCCCCAGGAGGTCATCGACGACATAACCGCCCAGGGCGGCATTGCGGGCGGCGGCAAGGTCTACGGCCGCACCTCCGCGGTCCAGGAGTTCGTGGACGAGGACTACTACCGCAGCATCTGGAGCAAGTGGAACAGCCCTGAAGATCTGGACCTGCTCGTGGAGAACATGGAGCGCTCCGACAGCGGGAAGCTGGTGGATACCGCCCAGCTCTACGGAATGGAGCGCTTTGCCCTGGATATTCTGAGCGTGCTGGAGGGCGACCTCTCCAAGCTTTACGAACCCGGCTCCCGCTCCATCGCTGCGGTCTATTTCGAGGATGACTACGGTAAGCCGGAGATGAACTCCCACTGGGCCAGGCTGGGCGATACCGTCACGCTGCGGTATGTGGAGGAGTTCGAATACTACAACCCACTCACCGGTGAGGTGTATGAGGGCGGCATTCCGGAGGATGAGCCCTGGTGTGCCCGGGCGGTCAACTACCGGGACATCGACTACGAGGTGGCGGCGCTGGTCAGCGTGCCCAGCACGCTGAGCTACCGCTACTATGGCAGTGACGAGTTCGTGCTGAACGACCAGACCTTCATCCAGGATACCGGCACCGACAGCGTGATGCTCTATGCCTTTGACGCTGCGGACGACGGCGCGGACAGCGCCATGGAGTCCTTCCTGGCCGACTACACGGAAACCCAGAACCCCCAGTTTGACTATGAGAGCAAGGCCACCTATGCGGAGGAATTTGAGAGCTTCCGCTCCATGTTCCTGATGTTAGGCGGCGCGCTGAGCTTTATTGTGGGCCTTGTGGGCGTGCTGAACTTTTTTAACGCCGTGCTCACCGGCATCATCACCCGCAAACGGGAATTCGCCGTGCTCCAATCCATCGGCATGACCGGAAAGCAGCTCAAGCGGATGCTGGTGTACGAGGGGCTCTTCTATGCCCTGGGCTCCGTCCTGTTTTCGCTGCTGCTGACACTGGTCATGGGGCCACTGATGTCCGCGGCCATGGAAAGCATGTTCTGGTTTTTCACCTACCGCTTTACCGTCTCCCCCATTTTGGTGCTCATGCCCCTGTTCGCCGTCTTGGGCTGTGTGGTGCCCTTGGCGGTCTACCGCTCCGTGGCCCGCTCCACCGTGGTGGAGCGCCTGCGGGAAGCAGAATAGCATGATCCATTTCAGGCCCGCCGGCGCTGCCGGCGGGCCTGATTTTGATCCAAGCAGCATCTCTGCGGATTTCATTTACATAAATTAATATTATGTCTTTTCTTTCTTAGGATAATCCAACCTTTTACAGGATTTTCCTGCAGTTACGCTTTACAGCAAAATTATTTATGCTATACTCAAAAATATAACCAAACTACCTGGAGGGAGACCTGGTACGATGAAACAAATGAAACGAATCCTGATATTGGCAGCCCTGCTGATCCTGCCGCTGATCACCACTGCCATGGCGGAGGAGCTCCAAGTCACGATGAGCGCGGGAGAGAGCTACCGCTTCACCAACCAAGCAAGCGACAACCAACTGATCCGCGTCGACCGCATCGAGAACGCGGAGAGCTGCGGCTACTTCACCACCCACTACAGTGAAGACGGCACATCCGATTACTGCGCCTATCTCTCGCCCGAGAGCCGAAACACCTTTTCTCTGAAGGCGGGAGAATCCGCCGTCATCACCGCCGTAACCGCCCTGAACGTGCTTTACCAAAGCAAGGATATGACCCTTGTGACCAACGTCACCCCCGCCGTCAAAACCATGGAGGTCCCGGTGGGCAGCCGCATCGTGGCCAACGCCCCTGCGGGCAGCAGGTATACCCTTCGCTGGACCGCCAAGACGGAGTACAGCTACTTCAACTACAACGACAGCTTTTCCATTGCGAACTACGCCATCGCGCAAAATTCCAACCACTCTTTTGACGGCGGCACCACGCTGGAGGTCTCTCCTCAAGCGGAGGCCATCACCTGTTACTGGCCCTACCATCTGGACCTTCAGTGCTCCGTATGCAAGGGGGACCCCATCTGTTTAACGGAGGTGACTCCTGAGCAGACACTGCATATGGAATTGGGAGCAGGCGCCGATCAGAAAAATTACACCTTGTTCCCCTATGAGAATTTGTCTTATGAATACGTATCTTACGATACGGTAAAAAACAGCTACTACGCCAACGCCAGCTCTTTGGGAAGGAATACGTTCAACTCCGCCTGCACCATTGACGTTTCTCCCAACAAGGAGGTCATGCATTTCTTAGCCCCGCAGGCATGGCTTGACTCCGGGCTTTTGGTCCAGCGGGTCAGCGCGGGAAAGCCCCTCACCCGGCACGAGGTCACCATGGGCCAGACGCTCCGGGTCAGTCTGCCTGCCGATGCGGCCATAAAATCCTTGAAAATCCAAACTGTCGGCACTCCTCGTTACAGCATGCTGACATATGAGACCGGTACAATGAACAGCGTGGGGCTCTCAGACAGCAACTGGGGCGGGGAAACCCTTTTCCCCGGAAAAACCCTTGAGCTTACCCCGGTGAGCGGAACCGTCGTCTTCTTCTACCCCGCCTGCTACTCCAACCTCTACGGCCTGACCGGTGGGCTCTATGACGGCCTGCCCCTCACCTACGTCAACGTGCCCAACGGCTTCACACTGCGCATGGCCGTGCCGGAGAGCTGCTCCTCCGCCGCTACAATCCGGACTGTGGGCACTCCCCGTTACAGCTGTGCCGACTATCTGACCGATACCATTGGAAGGACAAGCTATACGGAAAGCACTTGGGGCAATTCCTTCATAAAGGCCGGCCACACCGGTGAGTATTCCCCGGCGGCGGATTCCGACGTCACCTTTTACTACCCCACCTTCTATGACAGCTACGGCGTCACCGCCGAGACGTATGAAGGCCGCCCCATGACCTCCTACACGGTCAACGTGGGCGACTCCCTCCGTCTTTCCCTCTCGGCGGACAGCGTAAATAAATATGTTGCCATTCAGCGCACCGACGCCACCCGTGGGTTTCCTGTGGATGAGATATCCTATAATACCAGTTCCTTTTCCGTGAAAGAGTATAACATTGGGCGAACAAATGATGCCTTCAATGTCTATGCCGGGCAGACCGTGGAGCTCACCCCGACCGCAAGCCCCGCCACCTTCTTCTATCCCACTGTTTTGGAGAAGACCGGGCTGAGCGCCGCGCTGCTGCACGAGTATCAAGTCCTGTACCGGGAACCCTTTGACAAAGGGGATACCCTCCGCTTATCCCGCCCCGCGTCCAGCTCAACGGAAAGGCTTTTCATTCAAAACCCATATAAGAATCTCTGGGCGGTGGCCACATATACCGGTGACAGCAGCTACTGCTCACTGTCCTTTCTGAATCTCTCAAACAACATTCCGCTTTACGCCAATCAGTCCGCGGATGTCACCTGCAACAGCGAAAACGGCATTTTGTGCTTCCCCACCTTCTGGCTGGAGCGGGGCGTTTTGCAGGTGGACAAGCTGAACCACCCGGCGTTCTACGCCAAGACCGTGGATACCATTGATGGTACGCCTCAGAGCGCCACCTTCGCCATCGACAGCGCCTCAAAACTGACCGAAGGCAAACTGCTGTTGGATAACTCGGTAAAGGCAACTGCAGATTACACCAATACCGTCATCAGCACTGGGAAGTCCACCACAGGCACCTATAACTACAATGCCACCCCTGTTCTTAAACAGGACAACCGGCTGCGGCTGTCGCCCCAGAGCGGGACGATGACCGTTTACATCCCCTACCGCCAGGTATCCCAGGGCGACGTTCTGGTCAACGGGGTCAAGGTGGGCGGCAAGGAGACGGTCACCGCCGTGGCCAACCAGGAGCTGTACCGCATTGAACCCGGCGATTTCGTGGTGACCGTCACATCCCGGAGCGGCGGATACGCCGTTGCCGAAGCGGCCGTCACCGTGGGCGGCGTCACCAAACCCACGGATACATACGGCCGGGCGGTATTTCAGGGCGTCGGCAACGGCAGCCAGCTGATCTCGGTCACGCATAAGAACTATTACAACTTTGAGGCCGTGCGCACCGTATCCTCCACCTGCCGCTTTACGGGGGTTACACTGGAGTACGCAGCAAATTCCGAGCCTCCCTATGTCATGTCCGCCACGCTGACCACCAATCACCTTGCCTACGACATCCGGAACACCGACCTGACGCTCTATAAGCTGACCACCGCGGAACAGGAGAGCGGCGCACCGGCGGCTGTCATCGACCTGGACGCGCGCGTCAACTGGGGCAGCCACGGCACGGGCAAGGTCTACCTCTGCCAAAAGAACAACAATGGGGTCCAAAGAGTCTCCGACACAGGCCTCTTCTCCAGCCTGCAGGTCGCGGAGATTTTCAAGGTGGGCCGGAACAATCTGTATCTCTATGGAGTAGCGGCCGACGGCACCAAAACCCCTGAGTTCAAAATCAACCTCTCCATTTCCAAGCTTACCGAGTCCAAAACCGAGACGGGCGTTATGTCATGGCTGAAGAGCCTCAACTTGTCCGTACCCGTCAGCTTCATTGCCGGAGACAATATTCCCTTCCTCAGCCAGAGCAAGCTTGATATCGGGCTGGGCAAAATCGCCTCCGCCGTATTTAGCGACAGCGGTTCCATCTGCATCGCCTACGGCGCGGACAGTGTTAAATTCCAGTCCGCTGCCGCGAGTCAGAATAAGACGGCTCTCGACTACTTTAAAACCTATAAGACAGAGATCAACGACCTGAAAACCGCAATTGCCTCCAAAAACCAAACGGACATCAGCAATAAGCTGGCGGCTCTGGACGCCAAGACCGGCTATAAGCCCGTCACCGCGTCCACCGCGACCAATACGGCGGACTGGAAAAAGCCCACGCTCAACCTCAAGGGCTATGCCCAGATCGACAAGATCAACGGCGAGTGGCAGCTGACGGAGCTGTCCATCCTGGTCACCGGGACCAGTAAAATCCTAAATATGGACGTCTTGAATAAGCAGTTTGTCATCGGCTACGTCCCGATCTATGTGGAGATCAGCCTCAAAGGCTCCGTCTCAGCCACCGGCGGCGTCAAATACATCAATTACGAGGTGACCGTTCCCCTGTCGGTCAGCGGCAAAACAGGGGTTTCCGCGGGCGCCGGTGTAGGCATCTGCAAGGTGGCGCAAGTCGGTGTCACCGGCAGCGGCGACCTGTCCGCCAAGATGGATTTCAGCAACTCCAGCATCGGCACCTCCGTGGACGGCAAGGTGAAAATCGATATGGATACCCTTGTTTCACTGAACGGAAGCCTTGGCCTGGAGGCCAAGATTTTAGGCCAAACCATCGGCTCCACGACATTCGCCAAGGGCACCTACGTCCTCTATCCCACCTCAACCAAGTCCGGCGCAGCCTACGCCCTGATGCCGGCAGACGGATCAGACCCCGCCGCCCTGACGCTGGATTTGGGCAGTATGGACCTCTCCACTCCCCTTGGCGCGGAGGACCGCAGCTACCTGAACTACAGCAGCCGCTGGCTGGGCGGCCAGCCCCAGATCAGCACCTTCGCCTCCTTCACCCAGCGCGCGGAGCGGCAGATCCTCACCAACGTCCCCTTGGAGACAGAGCCTCTGCTGACGGACATTGGCGGCCAGCAGGTCCTTCTCTGGCTGATGGACAACCCCGAGCGCAACGACCGGGACCGCACCACCCTGGTCTGGTCCGTCTATGACAAGGACCTGGATTCCTGGTCCTCCCCGGCCATTCTCTGGGACAACGGCACGGCGGACTTCTATCCCGTGGTCCAGGGAGACTGGGTGGTCTGGCAGAAGCTGAGCCGCTCCATGACTGAGGAGACCGTCTCCATCAACGACATGGCCCTTTGCAGCGAAATTGTGGCCGCCCATTGGAACGGCGCCGGTTTTGACGTGCCCGTCCTTCTCACCGATGACCAGGTACTGGACTATCAGCCCGCGGTGGCCTCCTCCAATGGCAAAACTGCCGTTGTCTGGACCAAAAACTCGGAAAACAACATTCTCGGCGTCTCCGGCACCAGTTCCATCGTGGCCCGTGTGCTTGGTGACGATGGCACTTGGGGTGAACCTGTGGTCCTAACCGACGGCCGGGGCGCCATCACCGGCCTCAGCGCGTCCTACAGCGGCACCAATCTGTTGGTGGCCTTCAGCGAATCCCCGGACCAACAGCTGGATTCCCTCAGCGATCAGAATGTGGTCCTTTTAACCTTGGACGATACCGGAACCGTCACGACTGACCTTGTGGCCGAGCAGGCCTCCCATCCCCAGCTGGTGGAACTCAACGGCCAGTGTGCACTGTTCTTCAGCCAGGACGGCGCCATCCGGTACCTCACCGACCTCTCCGGCAGCCGCGACCTCTCCACCGCGCTGGAGGAGGGCACCGTCCCATCCGGCGAGTACGCCGTGAGCGTCAATCACAGCGGCGGAGCAGTGGTGCTGTGGAGCACGGCCGGAGAATCCTCGGTGGAGGTCTTCGGCGCCTACTATGACGGCTCCTCCTGGAGCAGGGACATTCAGTTTTCCTCCGGCGCCTACCGGGCGGCAAAGCCCACCGGGCTCTTCTCCGATGACGGCACGCTGGATCTTGCTTATGTGCGCTCGGAGGAACTGGTGGGCACCGACGAGGAGGGCGTGCAGACCGTCACCTATCTCTCCAATCTCTGTACGCTGCAAATCGTACCCTCCTGCGACCTTGCGGTCACAGGCTTCCACTACGATTCCTCCAAGGTCTGCTCCGGCGCCAATCTGGAGGCCGGTTTCACCGTCACCAACTGCGGAGAACTGGCCGTGGACGCCGTCCAGGCCCACCTCTACACCTTGGATCACTCCATCGACAAGACTGTGACGCTAAGCGCTCTGGACGTCGGTGCAAGCGGCGACTTCGCCATTCCCTTTACAGTGCCGGGCTCCCTAACCTATCAGGACTTCACGCTGGAGGTGACTCCCATTGTCTCCGGTCAGCCCGACCTGGATCTGACGCCGGACAACAACACCGCCTCCGCCACCATCGGCGGTTGTGACCTTGTGGTCAGCGACGTTCAAACCGCCTCCATCCAAGCCGCCGACTCCTCTGTGGAATCCCATAGGCTCTGGGCGATGGTCTCCAACACCGGCCTTGCGGACTGCGCCGGAGCCACGGTGGAGTTGCGCGAGAGCAGCCCCGAGGGTAAGGTGCTGGCTACCCAGACGCTGGGCGCCCTGGCCCCCGGTGAGCAGGCCATGGTCAGCTACGAGCTGCAGATCGACCGAGGCGAGGATGTGAGGGCCTTCCAGCAGTTCTACATCGTAGTGCGCTGCGAACAGGAACAGTTCGCCGGCAACAACACGGCCTTGTACCGAATGGAGCGCACGGAGAGCACCATCCTCTCCCAGGTGGATACCGTGACGCCAGACCCGGCCGACAGCCGACGCCTCACGGTGAACGGCACGCTGACCAACGATACCGCCAATACCGTCAGCGGTTCTGTGTACTGCGCGGCATACAGCGCGGATGGGGCGCTGCTTGGACTGAGCGCAGCGGATCAATATCAGCTGAACAACTATGAATCCGCCGCCTGTTCGTTCACTCTGACCTTAACCGCTAATTGGGACGAGGGCTGCACGGTCAAGCTCATCTACTTAGACGCAGAAACCCTGTCCCCCATTTCCGCAATTGTGGAGCCGGATTAACCTCGGCGTGCAAGATGTTCAATCTGCATAAAAGCGCCCCGGTCCGATTTTGAATCGGACCGGGGCGCTTTTTCAATTTTTCTATTTGTCCGGCAGAGCATTCGCGCTCAGTTCCACTTCACCGTATCCGAGATGTCTTTGCCGTCTTTGTCGTAAAATTTCATTTCATCCAAATCAGAATGCGTCTCCTCAATTTCGCTGTCAATCTCCGTGCAGACAAAAAAATGTTCTTTTTCCGGAATATCCAGGCGATAGTCCCTGCCGTCCAGGGAAATAACTATCTCAGAGATGGCCAAGCCTGAATTCCTGCCGCCAAGCAAATCATACTGTTTGCCGCCGCTTTCCACAACCCGCTCTCTGAAATTTCCGCCTCCATAGCCCGCGGAGTCCAGCCGATACTGCCCTGTCAGCCCTCTGCGCAGTGAAAGCTCGCCCAGCGACTCGTCGATTTCGACCAATACGAACCGGTCCCGCCCGATGTCCACAAAATCGTAGAGCTCGATTTGTTTTCCGATTGGAAAGGACTCACTCCTTCCCCGGTTGACGAACCGCCGGGTGTATTCAATGAGGTTGCTCTGATCCGCCCGGATGGGATATTGGGCGGAGTACAGCCCGGCGGCCGCCGCAAGTGTCAGCAGCGCCGCAGCGGCGATCAGCAGTACCCGTTTCATGCGAGTTCCTCCCTATACAGTCTGTGAGATCAGTATAGCATCCGCCCGGCCAATCCGCAAGCTTGACCGCGTTGATATGCACTTCAAAAATTTACCGTCAAATTTTCAGCATATTCGCTTTCGTTCGAGCCAAACTATGCTTGCGATATCCAAATCGCCTAACTTTCAACAATCAACAAATTAAAAGGAGATTACAATTATGTCCAGTAAGAACAACAACAAGCTCAACGTTCCCGAGGCCCGTGCCGCTATGGATAAGTTCAAGATGGAGGCTGCTTCCGAGGTTGGCGTCAACCTGAAGGAAGGCTACAACGGAGACCTGACCTCCCGTGAGGCCGGCAGCGTGGGCGGCCAGATGGTCAAGAAGATGATCGAGTCCTACGAGAAGTCTCTGTAACCAGACCTCTTCTCTAAGGGAAGGGAGGCCTGCGCGGCATGGCGCAGGCCTCCCGCTTCACCTGAAACAGGCGAAGTAAAAAAGAGGGCGCGGCATATCAACTGATATGCCGCGCCCTTCCTTTGAACGTTTTCTTAGAAAATGCCCTGAGCCATCATAGCGTCGGCAACCTTCTGGAAGCCCACGATGTTGGCACCGGCAACCAGGTCGTAACCCAGGCCGTAGCGCTCGGCGACCTCGACGGAGGACTGATAGATGTTCTTCATGATGCCCTTCAGCTTCTCGTCCACTTCCTCGGCAGTCCAGTACAGACGCTCGGCGTTCTGAGCCATCTCCAGCTCGGACACGGACACGCCGCCGGCATTGACAGCCTTGGAGGGCGCAACCACCATGTGCTTCTGCTCCTTCAGGAACTCCAGAGCCTCGTTGGTGGTGGGCATGTTGGCAACTTCGATGTAGTACTTCACGCCGGACTCGGCAATCTTCTTGGCCCAGTCAAGGTTGACGTCGTTCTGGGTGGCGGCGGGCATGTAGATGTCCACATCCTTGACGCCCCAGCACTTGGTGGCCGGCACGAACTCGCAGCCGAACTTCTCGGCATAGGGCTTGCAGTGCATGGGATCCTTGGCACGCATCTCAAGGATGTAGTTCAGCTTCTCCTCGGTGCTCACGCCCTCAGGATCGTGGATATAGCCGTCGGGGCCGGCAAAATAGGTAACCTTTGCGCCCAGCTCAGCGGCCTTCTTCATGATGCCCCAACCCACGTTGCCGTAGCCGGACATGGCGATGCGCTTGCCCTTGATGTCCTCGCCGTCGTGCTTGAGGGCTTCAACCAGATAATAGACAGCACCGAAACCAGTGGCCTCGGGACGCAGGATGGAACCGCCGGTGCAGACAGCCTTGCCGGAGAGGGCTCCGAACTCGGAAGCACCAACCAGACGGCGGTACTGGCCGTACATATAGCCGATCTCACGGCCGCCGCAGCCCAGATCGCCGGCGGGGCAGTCGATATCCTGGCCGATGTGGCGATACAGCTCGCTGATGAAGGCCTGGCAGAACCGCATGACCTCGGCGTCGCTCTTGCCGCGGGGATCAAAGTCGGAGCCGCCCTTGGCGCCGCCGATGGGCAGGCCGGTCATGGCATCCTTGAAGACCTGCTCAAAGCCCAGGAACTTGATGATGGACAGATTGACGGAGGGATCAAAGCGGATACCGCCCTTATAGGGGCCCAGGGCGCCGTTGTACTGCACACGATAGCCGCGGTTGACATGCCAAACGTGGTTGTCGTCTTCCCAGGTCACACGGAATTCAATGGTGCGCTCAGGCTCCACGATGCGCTCCAGCAGCGCGCACTTCTCATACTCGGGATGGGCTTCGATCACAGGCTCCAAAGAGGACAGAACCTCTTCCACGGTCTGCAGAAACTCGGGCTCGTTGGCGTTTTTGGTCTTTACGTCTTCGAGAACTCTGCTCAGATAAGCATTCATAACAAACAGCCTCCTAATTTTTTTCCGTTCTTAGGCATTATGACGGAATTGCTTTCCATCACTGTCGTCATTTTAACACCGAAAGGTGAGAGAAACAAGTGCTTTTTCTCATGAATTGAACGAAAACAACCTGTTTTTTTCGAAAATATTTCCTCTTCTTTTTGTGCAAGTTGTCCATTTCATACCTTGATATTTAACATGCAAAAGCCTCATACTATGCATATTTTGGTGAATTTTATCTTGCATTTGCAGGATTTATTGCGATTTTTGTTTCTTTTTTGACAAATATCCCCGGTTTGTTGACATTTCCGCCAGACCCTGTATAATGTTTCCTGGTCTCAAATTGATATCGCCGGTAGAAAGCGGCAAATGTGTGAGGGAGGAATTTTCATGCAGTATTATCCCATGCATGTAGCGGGCCTTGACCGCAAGCTGCCCATTTGTAAAATTACGGATGAGCTGTACATAGGCGCCTTCATTATCTTTGGCGACGCGGAGCTGACGGTGGCCTGCGCCAGGGAGCTTTTGAAGTTAGTGGAGGAGGGGAGCTATGACTACATGCTCACCGCCGAGGCCAAGAGCATCCCCCTGATCCATGAGATGGCCCGCCAATCCGGTGCCCGGAAATATTTTATTGCCCGCAAAGGCCCCAAAGCCTACATGCCCGATCCCATCCATGTGGAGGACTGCTCCATTACCACTTCCGGTACCCAGAAGCTGTTCCTGGGCCGGGACGACGCGGAGCTGATCCAAGGCAAGCGGATCCTCCTGGTGGACGACGTGATCTCCACCGGTGGCTCCCTCCATGCCATGGAGGCTCTGGTGGAGCTTTCCGGAGGCACGGTTGCCGGCCGCATTGCCGTATTGGCGGAGGGCGACACCCAGAACCGCGATGACATCAAATTTCTGGCGCCGCTGCCGGTCTTCAACGCCGACGGCACCGTCAAAGCCTGAATATCCGCTAACAAAAAGAGGGCCTGTGCTTGAAGCGCAGGCCCTCTTTTTGTTACTTTTCGATTTTTACAAACTTCTCCGCAGGTGCGTGGCAGATGGGGCAGACGAAATCCGCCGGCAGGCTCTCACCCTCGTATACGTAGCCGCAGACGGTGCAGCGATAGCCGTTGATCTCCACTGTGCGGTAGACCGTGGCAGAGGGCGGGGTGGGTTTTCCCCCGTTGTTGTAGTCGTCTAAGGTCATTACCTTGCCGCCTTTTAGGAGCTCCGCCTCCGTGGCCTCACCCACAAACAGCACGTAATTCCCGATCTCCAACTTCCCTGTGACCCGGCAGCTGACCCGGGAGACCATGTGCTCGCTGAGGTAGGGATTGCCCGCGGCGTCAGCCTCCACGGCGTAGCCCTCAAACTTGTCTCCCACCCGGCCGGACTTGTAGCCGAAGTGCTCCACCAACTCCGTGGGACAGTTTTCAGAGATCAGCGTCACACAGAAGCTGCCCGCTTTCTCCACCGCCTTGCAGGTCTCGTGGTCCCGGTTCAGCGTCACGGTGAATTTGGCCGGATTGGAAGAGGTCACCTGGGCAAAGGAGCTGACAATGCAGCCCTGGCGCTTGCCCTCCGCAGCGGCGGAGATGAGATAGAGCCCGTAGTTCATCTTTGCATATGCCTTAGGATTCATAAAATTCGCCTTCCTTTCTTTTTCCCTTTACCGTTTTTGTCAGTATACCAATCTTTACCGGTTTTATCTATGGTTATTGCAACAGCACAATTTTTCTTTCCAGCGTATGGACAACAGGCCCCGTTTGCGGTATACTAACAAATTAAACAAGGAGGCATAATTTGTTTTAATATTCAAAATAAGTACAACTTATAATATTGAATCTGTAAAGGAGCTGAGCACATGTCGGAGAGCTACGCAGGGAAAATCAACCGCAAACTGGTAAAAAAGCAGCGGATCATCGACGCGGCGGCGGGCCGGGAGCCGGCGGACCTGGTACTGAAAAACGCCACCTATGTGAACGTCTTTTCCAACGAGCTGTGCACCGCTGACATTGCCGTCACCGAGGGGCTGATCGTGGGCATGGGCGACTACTCCGGCAAGCGGGAGGTGGACGTCACCGGCAAGATCGTCTGCCCGGGGTTCCTGGACGCCCACATCCATCTTGAGAGCTCCCTGGTCTCCCCCGGCGAATTCGTCCGGGCGGTGCTGCCCCACGGCACCACCACCGTCATCACCGATCCCCATGAGATTGCCAACGTCATGGGGACGGACGGCATTGAGTACATGCTTCAGGCCACGGAAGGGCTGCCGGTGGACGTGCGGTTCATGCTGCCCTCCTGCGTGCCGGCCACGCCGCTGGATGAGTCCGGCGCCATTTTGGACTACCGGGCCATCGACTCCTTCTACGACCACCCCAGGGTCCAGGGCCTCGCAGAGATGATGAACTTTGTGGGCGTCATCAACGGCGACGAGCAGCCGGTGGAAAAAATCGTGGCCGCCCAGGCCCATCACAAGAAGATCGACGGCCACGCCCCGGACCTTCAGGGCAACGACCTAAACGCCTATATCGCCGCCGGCGTCTATTCCGACCATGAGTGCCACGACCTCTCAGACGCCATCGCAAAGCTGGAGCGGGGCCAGTTCATCATGATCCGGGAGGGCACCGCCGCCCGGAACCTGGAGGCCCTGGTCCCCCTGCTGTGCGACAAGTACTCCGAGCGGTGCATGTTCTGCACCGATGACAAGCACCCAAGCGACCTGCTGGAAAAGGGCCACATCGACTATATCGTCAAGCGGGCCATCTCCCTCGGCGTGGATCCCATCACCGCTATCAAGGTGGCCTGTCACAACGCCGCCCGGTATTTCCTGCTCAACAACCGGGGCGCCATTGCGCCGGGCTACTTAGGAGACTTTGTGGTCATCGACAGCTTTGAATGCTTCCACATTGAACAGGTCTACAAAAAGGGTGAGCTGATGTTCAGCGAGGGGCATTTGAAGGGCTTCCCCATCCCCTCCATCGATCCCTATCTGGAAAAGCGGGCCGCGGACACCTTCCACGTGTCCCACCTCAGCGCGGAGGACTTTGCGGAAAAGCGGCCCAGAGGCATTCTGGGCATGGTGGCGGGCGAGATCACCACGGTGGACGCCGGGTACTCCGACCGCATCGATGTGGAGTACGACATTTTGAAGATCGCTGTGGTGGAGCGCCACAAGAACACCCGTCACATCGGCATCGGCTATCTCCAGGGTTATGGGCTCAAGCGCGGTGCGGTGGCCACCAGCGTCTCCCACGATTCCCACAACATCATTGTGGTGGGCACCGACGAGCAGCAGATGGCCGACGCGGTGAACCGGATCGTGGAGATCGGAGGAGGCATCACGGTCATGGAGGACGGATCCGTCTTGGGCGAGGTGCGCCTGGACATCGCCGGCATCATGAGCAGCGGCACGCTGGTATCCGTCAACGCCTCTTTGGAGGACGCCAAGGAAAAGGCCTTCTCCTTAGGTGTCTCCCACGACATCGACCCCTTTATGACGCTGAGCTTTATGGCCCTGCCAGTCATTCCCACCCTGCGCCTAACCACCCGGGGCGTCTTCGACGTGCTGCAGCAAAATTACGTGTAACCCCTCTCCCCCAGGGGGCCAGGCGATTCAAGAGCGGACGGAGCATGGACTCCGTCCGCTCTTTTCCTCTATTTCCAGGGTTTACAGCTTGTTTCCACTCCCTGCCTTCCCGTATAATGCATTTCCAGAACAGACCGCTTCTTTCCAGCAGGAAGCGCTGTGGCGCCGGCGCTCTCCGCCGGCCACGATTTGTGGAAAGTGAGGACTTTTTTATGATGCGAACATTCTTGTGCGGCTTTGCGGCCGCGGTCCTGCTCACCGGCACCGCCAGTGCCATGGAGCGGGTGGACGTCCAAGTGGATGAAAGCAGCGTCAGCGGCTACTTCAGCCAAGGGACCACCTATGTCTCTCTCCGCGAGGCGCTGGACGCCTTGGGCGGCTGGGAGGTCTCCTGGGACGGCGCCTCCCGCTCCGCCGTCGCCTCCTCCGGGGGCTCAAGGCTGTCGGCCCCTGTTGGCAGCGGCACCGTCACCCTGAACGGCGAGCGCTATGTGAGCGCGGCCAAGACCTTCCTGACCCAGGGCCGTACATACGTCCCCGCCCGGCTTCTGGCCGCAGCCTGCGGCACCTCCGCAGTCTGGTCCGGCGGCGGTGCCGTGCTGAAGTCCCAGGACTTCTCCGAATACACGGATGAGGACCTCTACTGGCTCAGCCGGATCATCAGCGCCGAGAGCCAGGGCGAGCCCCTGGAGGGCCAGATCGCCGTGGGCAATGTCGTGCTCAACCGGGTGGCCTCCGACCAGTTCCCCAATACCATCCGCGCCGTGGTGTTCGACACCAACAACGGCGTTCAGTTCGAGCCCCTTTCCAACGGCACGCTGTACAACGCCCCCACCGCCCAGTCCGTGGCCGCGGCCAAGCTGGTGCTCAGCGGCAGCTCCACCGCGGGCGGCAGCCTCTACTTCTTCGCCCCCGCCCTCTCCCAGGGCACCTGGATCCGCCAGAACCGCACCTATCTGAAGACCATCGGCTGCCACCAGTTCTACCTGTAGGCTTTGTTGACTTTTTCTCCTCCCGGGGATAGAATGGAGAAAACAAACAAAGGAGCCATGCGCCATGCTGTTTTCTGACCGTGAAAGCTGCCGGTATGCCCGCTCTCCCCTGCGCGAGGTGATCTGTCAGCTCCGTTTTCCCGCGATCCTCTCCATCGGCAACGTGGAGCCCGCGGATTTTCAGGAGTCCATCCGGGAGGACTTCCCCCTTTATGCCGCCAAGCAGGAGACGCCGGCGCCCAGGGTAGTGGGCGTTGGGTCGCCGACGCCCAAGCTGGAGACGCCGCCCACGGTGGTCAACTACAACTTTGTCTCCGCGGACAGCCTCTGGAAGATCAACCTGACCCGGAACTTCATCGCCCTGTCCACCCTGCGCTACACCTCCTGGCGGGAGTTTGCCGCCAAGTTGGACAAACCCCTGGCCGAGTTCATCCGCATCTACCGCCCCGCCTTTTTTGAGCGGATCGGTCTCAGGTACGTAAACATCGTCTCCCGCAGCGCCCTGGGGTTGGAGGGCACCCCCTGGTCCGACCTCTTTGAGCGCGCCTACCTGGGCGCATTGGAGGAGCCGGATGTGGCCGAGCGTATGGTCTCCAAGTGCGCGGTGGAGCTGGAGCTGAATTTGGACAGCAGCTGCCGGGCCAAAATTCACGCAGGCCCCGGCATGGTGAAAAACAGTAAACCCGGCGCGCCGGAGGACCAGGAGACCAAGTTCATCCTGGACATGGACTTATCCATGGGCGGCAAGGTGACGGCCAATCTGGCGGCCGGAGGCATGGAGACGCTCCACGGCCACGCCACCCGGCTTTTTGAGGGCGCGGTGACCGACACGCTGCGCCAGGCCATGGGGCCGCTTGATTAACGCCAACTTAAAAAGGAGCGGATCACATCTGGTGCCCCCTGACAGGGGTAACTAAACGGCGGGTCGAATCCCCGGCAGGGATTGCTTCGGCAATTCCTGCCGGGGTTCTTCTATTTCTGCAAGTTCACTGCCCACGCAGCCGATGTCGGTGTAGTAGATCTCCACTGTCCGCTCGGTGTGCTTGGACCACTTCACGGCTTTCTCATGCACCACGATCTTTTGGATAAACAGCCGCAGCAACTCAGGCGTCAGTTCCGTGATGTCTGTATACCGCTTGGCTTTGGCAATGACGCTATCGGTGTTGGACACGGTATCCCTCAACCTCTGGATGGCGGCTTCGTGCTCCGGGATAGCTTGCTTCAGATGTTCCTGCTCCTCCGTATAGCTGCCGGAGAGGTTCTGAAACTGTTCCGTGGTGATATTGCCCAGCACGGAGTCCTCGTACAGCCGCTTGAAGATTGCGTCCAGATCGGCGCTGCGTTTCCGCATAGCGGTCAGGTCCTTGTCCAGCCTTCGAATTTCATGCTGGATTTCAGCAGATTGTCTGCCGCCGATGTACGCGGCAAATTCTTTGGTATGTTCTCTGGCCACAGCCGTTATCCGCCGCAGGTCTTCCAGAACCACATCGTCCAGCACACATTCCCGGATGTAGTGGGCGGTACAGACCTCCGCGCCCTTTTTCTTGTAGGTACGGCAGGTGAAGTGGTTGTAGGTTGCGCTCATGGTATGTGCCCGGTGCAGGACCATGGTGGTTCCGCATTCGGCGCACACCACAAGGCCGGAATATTTGTTCAGTTCCTCCATCTTAGTCGGGCGGCGTTTGTTCTGGCGCACCCACTGGACGATATCCCAAGTCTCCCTGGCCACCAATGCCGGGTGGGTATTCTCAAATACCAGGCACTCCTCCCTGGGGTGTTCGACTTTCCGCTTATCCTTGTAGGACTTGGTGCTATACTTCATGTTGACGGTATTGCCAAGGTATATCTCATTTTCCAGCATACCAGCGATAGTTCTGTCAGACCAACCATAAGGATCGTTCAGATTCAGACTGCTGTGGGCGACACCGAAGGTTTTGTAGGCATAGGCCGTGGGACACAGCACCTGCTCTTTTTTCAGCAACCGGGCGATTTAGCTGGGACCTTTGCCAGCAGCACACAGGGCGAAGATGCGGCGTACCACAGCGGCGGCTTTTCGTCCACTACCAGCTTCTTTCTGTCATTCTCGTCCTTGCGGTAGCCGTAGAGCGCTCTGGTGCCCAGCCGCTCACCCCGCTCTGCTTTGGCACGGTTCACTGCGCGGATCTTACGGCTGGTATCCCGCACGAACCACTCGTTGAACAGGTTCTTAAAGTGCATCAGGTCGTTGCTCTCGCTGCTGTCGGTGTCCACATTGTCGTTGATGGCGATGTAGCGGACGCCGAACATGGGGAACCGTTCCTCGATGTACAGGCCGGTGTGGAGCTGGTTTCGCCCGAGACGGGATAAGTCTTTGGTGATGATAATGCCGATCTCACCGTTCTCCATGTCGGTGATCATGCGCTGAAAATCCGGGCGGTTGAAGTTGGCTCCCGAATAGCCGTCATCCGCGGCCCGATTTGGCTATTGACCGGGTTTGACGAATTCATCAAACCCGATTTTCTGCCCACAAAGGCCGCACGTTGGGTGAGAGCTGGCGATGGGGCACCCATCCCTTTCTCACCACAATATTGGCACACGGGGCGTTGTGTGGCGAACGACGGCCTACTCCAGATTCATTAGAAGATAGATTTGCTTGCAGACGCAGGTGCGCTGGCATTGCTTACTCATGGCGTCACTCCTCTTTTGCTTTCTCAAGACTCCTTTTCACAAAGCAGGTGCCAAAACGAAACACGAGCGGAAAATAAAGTTTTCAACGACGTGAAAACTTAAAACAGGGTGTCGTTGTTGACACCCTGCTGTCCACATTTGGGGGGATTGTCGGTGAAATACGAAAACAGGGTGTCCAAGCAGACACCCTCAAGCTAAAGAAAACCGCTTTCGGCAATGCTGCCGAAAGCGGTTTTGCGATTGATCTGCAATTTTATGAACGACAAAACAATCGACGAACAGACTCTTGAATTGTCTGCCCACTGATGGTAACATACCGCAAACGATTTGAAGGAGGTACGCCGATGCTTCATATTGTCCTTTGGGCGGGAATTTCACTTCTTGCGATTCTGTTCCGTTTGGTCAAAGTCCTGCGGCTCTCCGGCCCGCTGCTGTACGCCTTGCTGGTCCCCACGCTGTTTCGTCAGTGGTATCTGGCTCACACACTCCTGGCCGATGGCATACTTTTCGCTTTGCTGATCCTTGCAGTGGTGTCCTGGGTAGTTTCGCTGGCCAAGTGGATTCGTGCCATCATCTCCTATAAACGAGAAAACAGCGACGCCATTAACCAGATCCGCTGTTTGGGCAGGCTGGCCAGGGAACAGGGTGCCGATTATATTGATATCGTTCTGAAAAATTGAATCAAAAGCGGGTTTGGCAGTATTGCCGAACCCGATCCTGTTAAAAAGGACTTCCGGCAACATTGCCAGAAGTCCTTTTTGTATAACACAGCGAGACGAATAACATTGACAGGCACAATATTCATTCTGCTTTTTCGGTGTTTTGGCGCCGAAAACTTCCGCCTGCAGGCGGCATTGGGGACTGGGGTTTCCCACTGCAAGCGCGCAAAAGATATCTTTGCGCTATGCTTGCGCCAACGCCGCCTCTGGCGGCGTTGGCTTCGGCCCCGCAGAACGGGGTTATTCCGTTCCATAGGTATTTGGTTTCAATAGAAAGAAAACGGCGGAGAACAAAAATGTTCTCCGCCGTTTTCAACTAATTGAGATTTGCTTACTCAGCCATAGCTCGCCACAGGAAGGTGACGATCTGAGCGCGGGTGCAATCAGCATTGGGGCTGAAAGTAGTTTCAGTGGTACCGCTGGTGATGCCTTCCTCGGCTGCCCACAGGACAGCGTCGGCGTAGTAAGCATCGGTAGCCACATCTGCGAAGGGATTAACAGCAGATGCCTTGGGGGATTCGGCAGAACGCCACAGGAAGGTGACAATCTGAGCACGACTGCAATGTGCATTGGGAGAAAACGTCGTGTCGGTAGTGCCGACGGTGATGCCCTGCTCCACGGCCCACAGGACAGCCTTGTAGTAATAGGTGTTCGCGGCCACGTCGGAGAAGGGATTGCCGGTCATGGTAGGCTCAGGGCTGCCCATGGCACGCCACAGGAAGGTCACAGCCTGAGCACGGGTGCAGGTGGCGCTGGGCGCGAAGGTCGTAGCAGTGGTGCCGCTGGTCACGCCGTTCTTCACGGCCCACAGGACGGCATCGAAGTAATAAGCATCCTCGTTTACATCCGTAAAGGGATTGTCCAGAGTCTTGCTCTCAACAAAGGTTGCCTCGACAGTGACCTTGGAAGCGGGCATAGTGAAGGTGTACTTGCCGTTCTTCTCAACTACCTTGACCTTATCGCCATTCTTGTCGAATGCCTTCAGGGTGTCCAGCTCATAGCCTGCGTCAGGCTTTACCGTGATGGCAACTGTGTCATTTTTGGTCGCACTCTTGTGACTGACGGAAATTGTGCCGTTTGCAGCACTCTTCACCGTGATGACATAAGTTGCGGAACTACCGGAACTTCCAGAGCCGCCGGAACCAGAACCACTGCTTTCCGTAACCGTGATGGCCACCCGGGCGGTGAAGCCCTGATAGGAGATGGTAACAGCGGTGTCATCGGCGGTCAGTGCCCGGTCGGGGGTGACGGTATAGTCCGTCACCGCCCGGGAAGTGCCGTCGGAATAAGCAGCGGTGACGACCATGCCAGCTGCGCTGAAGTTCTCGCCAGCGGTGTAGCTGAGCTTGCTGGGAGCCGTTGTGACTTCAATACCGGTTACCACCGGCTCTTCTGCGGAGCGGTTAATGGCGAAGGTATCCAGCACAGTGCCATCGTTGGTTCGGTAAGTGGTGATGCGGAACTGAGAAGCCGAAACAGACACCTCGGAATAGGTGGGAGCGTGCTCCTGACTCTTGACAGCCGCATAGTCAAAGGACTCGTTCTTGATTTCATAATACTTGCTACCGGAGGCGGAGTTAGCGGTAATGTACAGGATATCGTCAGTATCGGTGACGCTGTTCATCTCCGGGGTGTCGTATTCCGCGGGATCGGCAACGGGGGTCAGACCGTCCATCATATAGCTGCGGACATAGACATGGTCATGGCCCTGAAGCACCACATCCACATCCAACGCCTTGAAGATGGGAACCAGCTCATTTCTCCGTTGGAGAATATCGCTTTCTGTGGCATGGTTGGCCACGCTGTACACGGAATGGTGCATAGCCACAACCTTCCAGGAGGCATCCTGGTTCTTGTCGATGGCATTCTTCATGAACGCCTGATGCTCAGCAGCACTCATGTTGTTGACGTTCAGAACCATGAACAGCACACCGTTATAGCAGAACCAGTAGTCGCCGCCGGCATTGGTGCGGCCGTAGGAACTCTCGTTGGCCACATTAAAGTGCTGGCCATAGGCGTTGCTGGCGGAGTCATGGTTGCCCACCACAGTGGCCACCGGCAGGTTATATAACTGCGTTTGCTCCAGATAGGCACTGTACTGGGCCTCATTGTCGGCGGTGTTCACCTGGTCTCCGGCAGACAGCAGGAAGGCTGCGTCAGGCACCTTCTGCGCGGCAGCCGCCAGGGTGGAGGCCCAGCCGCTGTTGTCGCTGGTCAGGTCCCCGCTGGCGCCCAGCTGGGGATCACCCGCAAACAGGAACTTGAACGCGCCGCTTTGCGCCGTGGTGAAGCGATAGACCGGAGAAACAGTACTTCCATTCACAAGCTGATAGGCGTACTCCGTGTCGGCTTCCAGCCCCGTGACAGTACACTGGTTGGAATAGAAGCCGGACTTGTTGCTCTCCGCAGACTGCGCCGTTACCTGCTGCGCATCCGCGGGCATGGCGCCGTCTGCCAACTGAGATGTCTTGGCCACCAGAACCGTGCCCGCTTCCTCTGTGGAAGCATACCAGGAGAAGTTCATCTGCGATTCATTGGATCCGGGAGACAGGGAGATGCTGTTCTGCTCTACTACATGAACCTTTTCAAAAACAAAAGATGTCATATCCATGTAGATGTCAGAACTTTCAGCCCGCCCCTGATGCAGTTCCACGGCCACGGTGTTCTCGCCTGCTTTCAACAGGGAAGCGATGCGGGCGGCACCAGTGGCAGAGATGATGCCCACCTTGGGGTCAGAGGCGTTGGAACCGCCATATTGCAGGTTTTCCGTGATATTGTCCGCATCAAAAGCGGCGATGACCTGGCCGTTGAGATAGACGATCGCGGCATCGTCATAGGTAATGCTGCCGGTGATGGCCTCAATGTCCGAGGGGTTGTCCACGGTGACTGTGGTGCGGAAGAAGAATGCTTCCTTATCGGTTTTGCCGTCAGCTTTGTACTGGCGCAGCAGGGTGTTGGGGACACAGCCTCCGCCCAGGTCGGACACAGCGCCCTTCTTCGCGCCGAAGCTGCCCTTGCCGACGGACCAGCTGCTGTCATCAAAAGAGGGCAGCGTCCAGGCCGTGCGGCTGTCTTTCCCGGCAGCGGGATCTGCTCCGTCATCCAGATAGCGCCAAATGGTGTCAGCCGTGGTGATCTCCCGCTGGACGGACTTTTCTGCCACGTTTTTCAGCACGGGACGCCCTAAGACGGCATCCATGCTCCACACCTTGTCGAAATCCCAGCCGATATCCGCATAGGTCGCCTGCTGCTTCAGGTCTGCTGCGGTCTTGTCCTGTCCGTTCTTGTTGTTCAGGGCTCCGTCGGTGATGACGGCGCCGTTCACCAGGATGTCGCTGCAGGCCAGGTTGTTCTGATAGGTGGTAGCTTCGTCCACCCCGTTGTTGCGGCCACAGATACGCGCGGAATTATTGGATGCACGCAGAGAGCCGTTCAGCGCTACATTGCCGGTCATGCGGGTGCCGCTGTAAGCATAGCCGCTGATAAAGCCGATATTATTATGACGAGAGACATAATCGCCGGCTGCGTAGCAGTTGACCACCGAGGCGGTTCCGTCCTGGTTCCAGGAGGTGATGCCGCCAGTCTCATAGTTGGATTCCAGCGCGCCTATAAAGTAGCAATTTTTGATGGTATTGTAGTTTTCGGAGACCAGGCCGCCATTGCGGTGCCCGCCAGACACGCTGCCCAGAGCATAGCACTCCTCGATAGCGCCGTAGTTTTTGACGCACAGAGAGGCACGCCAGCTATTGTCCGAGGTGTAGGGGCCGTCGATCAGCACATCGGTGAGACCCATCTGCCGGATGATACCGTTGTTCTGGAGAATCAAGGCAGCGGAGGCATCGGTATTGCTGACGCGCAGGCCGGTAATGGTGTGGCCGTTGCCGTTGATCGTGCCGTTCAGTACAGGGATGGGTCGGAAGGTACCGCTGAGGGTCAGATCTGCATTCAGGTTGAAGGAGGCGTCGGGGTGCTGGCGAATCAGGTCCATATCCTCCACGGTGTTGATCTCATACGTCTTGCCCTCTTCCGGTTCATAGCTGATGGGTGTCTTGGTCAGACGCACCACATAGCCGCCGCCGGAGCGAATCTGGGCCGTAAGGCTGCTCTCTTTTGTGACCTGCTCAACTCGGCGTTTCACGGTGGCTGCCACATTCAGGTTGTCATAGTAGATATCAGCGTACCAGTCACCCTCGCCCAGGAAGTCCAGATCAAAGGTCATTTCCTGTGCGCCGTTGGCGGAGTTCTGCACCGCCAGATACCAGTCTTCGCCGCTGCGGCGCAGATAGGCTGCCGCCTTACCGATCTCAGACTGCTCCAGCACGGTGGTCTCATCCCAGACGCTGGGGACGGCCTTGATGAAATCCGTATAGACTTGGCCGACCATGTTCTTGGGATTCTCGCTGAACTGGAGATAAGGGGAAGTCATGATCACCGTGTTGGCCAGCATGTGGACCCAGGAAGCGGAGCCAAGCTTACTGCCATTGGTGAAGTTCATGGGAGTGTAGTCCGCGCCGCCGGCCAGCAGACGGGTAAAGGGCAGAATGGCATTTTCATTAGGGTCGGTTTTGTACTGCAGACCCCGGATGGCCTCGCGGGTCATCTCGTTGGGGTAGGTGCGGGACAGGCCGGAGGGTTTGGAGGGGTTGTGGTAACTGACCATGATCTTGTATTCTGCGGCCAGTTTGTTGAAGTTTTCATAGAAGCTGACCTTGTCGGGTGCTTCGCTGTGGATGTGATCGATCTTCACGCCCACCACGCCTGCATCCTTACAGCTTTGCAGAAAGGCGCGGGCGTTTGCCTCCACATAGAGACCGCCGGCGTAGCGCGTCGTGGGGGCATCCTCCCAAATCCAGATTTTCACGGGGTTTTCCAGTTCGGCGCTGTAATCGGCGATCTCTTTGATGGCCTTAAACTGCTGCTCCAGAGTGTCGCCAAAGCCGGTGCGGGCCTCAATCAGGTTGAACTCAATGCCCAGCTGAGAGGCATACTTGCTGTACTCTTTGTAGCCCTCCACCGTAGAGGCGCCGCCGCCCTGGGTGGTCCAGACGGAACGGCCGGGCTGGATGTAGCTCTTGTCGGTAAACAGGCTCTCGTCCTCAGGCTCGGAGACGTTGGTCACCATGTCGCTGTTGACAAAGTCCGTTAGGTTATCGGCGATGATAGCCACCCGCCAGGGAGAGTCTTCCTCGGTGGTAAAGGTCTTGCCGTTGGCATCCCAGTATTCCGCCTTCAGGACCCCGTCCCCCTCGGCCCGCAGGCCCATGCCCGACCAGTCGTAAATGTTGGCCTCGGTAATGCAGACGTAAGCGGACTTGTCAGCCAGCTGGAAGGTGGGCAACGCGCACAGCAGGCGGCCCTTGCCGATACCTGCCACGGTGGAGGCGGTGGTCACACCCTGCATATTGCGGATGCCCTCGTAGCTCTCGGAGCCGTCGGCATTGTCGCCGTACTGGAAGAATGCCTTGGCGCTGGTGGGCAGGGCAAAGCGGGTGTCATCCCCGGAGATGGTGACGGAACCGTCAGGCATCACATACTGAAAGGCAATGCCGTCATCATAGGCGCGGACATTCAGCGTCATAGCGGCTCCATCCTCATGGGTCACAGAGAACGCTGCCTGGTTATAATGGTTGCGGGCGGTGGTATGCATGCCGCGGGTGGCATAGGTCTCATTGTCCGTAGTCATAACCGGATTGCCCAGGGTGATATCCTGACCCATGTCCACACCGTTTACGGTCAGGCCCAGAGATGCGCGCAGAAGAACGTCAGACTCATTCAGGCGGACGGAGTAGCCCAGCTCGTTGTCAGCAGTCACATAGACCGTAGCCACCAGATCCTGGTCGGGACTGGAAACGGTAAAGGTCTGCTTGTCCGGCTGCTCGACATCAACTTCAGGTGCCTTCTCGCGGCAGCTGCGCAGCGCGGGACGGCCCAGGGTCTCGTCCATGGTCCAAACGGTGTCAAAGTCCCAGCCGATAGCAGCGTAGGTCTCCTGCTGCGTCAGCTCTGCGGCAGTCTTGTTCAGGCCGTTTATGTTGTCGGCGGCGCCGTCGGTGACAAGCTGGCCATTCAGGGTCACATCCTCGCAAGCGAGGTTGTCGGTATAGGTGGGAGTGCCGTTATTGCGGCCGCAGATGCGGGCATAGTTTTTGGCACTTTCGGTGGTCAGTGCGCTTCCGCTGAGCACCACATTGCCCTGGTAGAGGGTGCCGGTGTAGCCGTAGCCACCGATGAAGCCGCTGTTGTTGCTCAAGGTCGTGATACTGCCGGACACATAGCAGTTTTTTACAATACCAGTAGTCTGGTTCCAGGCAGTAATGCCGGCCGTCTCGCAGCCGCCGACCACATCACCCTTGAAGTAGCAGTTCTGGATGGTCTTGTAGTTTTCGGCCACAATACCGCCGGCGCGGTGGCCGCCGGAAACATTGCCGGTGACAAAGCACTCCTCGATGGTGCCGTAGTTCTGGAAGCACAGGGGCGCCCGGCGGCTGGTTTCAGGGGTGCCGGGGCCGGTGACCTCCACATCGGTCAGAGCCAGACGGCGGATGGTACCTTCATTCTTCCGGAACAAGGCATCGGTCTCGTCAGACGTACTCAGCTCATAGCCGTCGATGCTGTGTCCGTTGCCGTCAAACACGCCAGAGAAAGTAAACACAGAGGGGATGGCGCCGTTCACCGTGATGTCATCGGTCAGCTGGTAGTAAGCTTCGGCATAACCACCTACACTGCTGTTGATGGCGGCAATGACCAGCTTCAGATTCTCTTCATCCGCGATGCAATAGGGGGATTCCTCGGTACCGCTGCCCTCAGGCATGGGGTACTCCACAGCATCAGCCGACTCAGGGCAGCTGCGCAGCGTGGGACGGCCCAGGGTCTCGTCCATGGTCCAAACATTTTCAAAATCCCAGCCGATAGCGGTGTAGGTCTCCTGCTGCGTCAGTTCTGCGGCAGTCTTGTTCAGGCCGTTTTTGTTGTCGGCGGTGCCGTCGGTGATCTTGCTGCCGTTAATCAGAAGGTCCTCGCAGGACAGATTATTCTGGTAAGTAATGGGGGTACTCTTTTCCTTACCGCAGATACGGGAAATGCTTCCTTTCGAAGTCAGTGCTCCATCCAGAGCCACATTTCCCTTCAGGATCGTCGGTGCGTAGGCATAGCCCGTAATCGCACCGATGCTACTGTTAGTGGCACTGCCAGTGACCTTTGCATAGCAGTTAGTGATGCTGTTTGCCGTCTCGGCACACCAGGCTACAATGCCGCCGGTTTCCCAGTTTCCGGACACGCTGCCGACAAAGTAGCAGTTCTCCACCGTGCCGTAGTTTTGGGTAGCAATGCCGCCGACCCGCCATCCGCCAGACAGGCTGCCGGTGGCATAGCAGTTTTCAATGGCACCATGGTTTTCAATGGCGAAGGCGGCCCGCTTGACGTCGCCGCTACTGGGCGTTCCGCTGATGGAAACATGGGTCATGCCCAGGTCGGAGATCGTACCGTTATTGGCCAAGATCAACGCAGCCTGAGTGGTACTGCTGTCCACCGTCAGGCCGGAGATGGTATGCCCGTCGCCGTCCAGCACGCCGGAGAAGGTGGCGATGGGGGTAACCTCTTCTTCCAGCTCAATATCTTGGGTAACCTGATAATATGCATTGACAAAGTCGGCGGCGCCAGTGCCGTTCAACTGCTCTGTCATCAATGCGAGGTCATCCTCGCTGGAAATCTGATAGGGATTCTCTGCCGTGCCTGCGCCGCTCAAGCGGTTGTCAGCAGCTGCTGCGGGAACGACTCCCACCATCTGAACAACCGTGACCAGGCTCAGGAACAACGACAAGAAGCGCTGCGATTTTTTTCTCATTGTTTTAACCTTGCTCCTTTTCTATATCACTTATTAGGATCGTATATTTACACCGGCGCTTCTCCGGGAATTTTCAGTTTTGGAAAGACAACTGCTGCGGCCAAGGAGGCCAAGGGCACCGTCGCGATCACAGCGCAGGTACTGCACAAGCCTTGCGCCAGCTCCATGGACACATAGTCGGAATTCAGCAGTTGGCTGCTTTGGACGCCATAGGCAAATAGGCTCAGCATGGTAGCCAGCGCACTGCCGGCAAAGGCGAAAATCAGGGTATTGCTCATGGTGCCGATCATATCCCTGCCGATGTTCATGCCGGAGCGAAAAAGCTCGCTGGCAGAGAGCCCCGGCCGGTTAACCCGCAGTTCCCACAGGGCCGACAGCAGAGAGACCGCTACGTCCATCACCGCACCCAGAGAGGCAATCATGGTGGCCGTCAGCAGGATGCTTTTCAGCCGCAGTCCCGTATTTTGGGCCACTACGATCAGGCTTTCGGCGGGATCGGTCTGAAAGCCGCTGATATGCAGCAGAAAAGCAAAACCAGCAAACAGTGCCACCGCTGTACACTCTCCCGCCAGTGTTACCGCAGCGGATAGCCAGGCCCGAGCCGTCAGTCCATACAGCAGGGTCAGGGTTACAGCGGTAGAGGCCAGCACGGACGCCAGTCCCACTGCAACGGGCGAGGCTCCGTTGTAGATCAGCGGAAGTGTGAATTGAAGCAGTATGAGCATGGAGAAAAGGATGGCCAGAGCCGCATCAAATCCTTTTCGACGGCCCACCAGCAGCATTAATCCCAAAAACACGCATACCAGCATGGCCGCAGAGACTGTACGGTCATAGTTATAAACAGTATAATAGGGCTCGACCCCCTCCGGAGCGTCCACGCAGACAATGATATGGGAGCCAGCCTTCGCCAGAACGTTATGTACGTCTGTCAGGTAGTTGTCCACCTGGATTGTTGTTCCGCTCTCTAAAGCAACTTCCAGGGTTTGCATTCCCAGCTGATGGGAGGCTTCCACACTGCTGGGCGAGAGTTCTTCGTTCAGAACCGACACCACAACGCCGCGTTCGTAACGGATTGCATTTGCCGTTAAACTCTGGTATGGATTCTGCGGAACCGGAAAGCATACCAGAAGCACCATAATCGCCGCAACAGCCAAGTATAGGATGCCTCTTTGAATTCGGCTTTCTTTTGTCGTCATAGAATGGTTTCTCCTGTTGGTTTATCTCATGTTCATCATGTGATTGAAAGGAATTTTCGGTTGACAGCAAGAGGGTCAGTAACGCCGGTAAATATGTCCCGCAATTGCGAGTCACAATAAGTCACCAAGCTAACAGAGCAATTCTTCCATAGAGTATACTTGTGGTACGCTAAATCTGAAACCATCCTTTGGTAAAATAGCCGAAAATTATATGTAAATTCACACAGGAAGCATGCCTGGTACGATGACAAATCTGTTCACATCTCCGTGCCGTTGGGGCTTCAAAATGGAGATGGAAGAATCGGTTTTCCTGCGGTCCTTTCGCACGTTTTTGGACGATATATACACACCTCCCAGTCCGTTCTTGGTGCACTGGCCGGGGGTTCAGGTTTAAAAACAGTTGCCTTTTCTCCGCTTTTGAGCCCAAAAAGGTAGGGGACATTTGCTGTGATACGCAAAAACCACCTCGCTTAATGTCATGGTATCGGGAGGGCGAAAGCTGAAAAAAGCCTGCCGTATCTGAAAACCATGACACGGGCAAGGAAAACCATTCGGTTTCCTTGCCCGTGCCGCTCTGCTCTGTTCGATTTCTGTTGTTGTCCCTGTGAGGGAATACCTTCTGTGATCCGCTCCTTTTTTTTGCTTTCATCAAAACCCGGGCTTTTGCACGATCCGGTAATAGGTCCGGGCCGTGGCCCAGTACACCAGCGCGTAGATGAGGCAGAAAGCCAGCAGCGTTCCGGCAGTGCACAGGGCAAACAGTGTGGTGTTGGTGAGCTGAAAGAGCTTCAGCAGCTTGGAGATCATTGGAAAGGCCGCTAAGATATGGAGCCCCGCCATGGCAAGGGGCAGGAAGAACACTATGAGAATCTGGCTGCGGATGGAGGAGCGGACCTCCCGGGGACTCATGCCCACCTGCTGCATGATCTCAAACCGCTTCCGGTCTTCATACCCCTCCGAAACCTGCTTATAGTATATGATGAGGACGGTGGCCATCAGGAACAGCAGGCCCAAAAACAGCCCCAAGAACAAAAACCCGCCGTACATGGCATAGATGTCCAGGGCGTTGTCCTGGCGGCTGGTGAGGCTGAAGGCGCCGTCTGAGGAGCCAAGAATGGCGTTGGCGCAGGCGATCTTCTCCGCCTCGGTTCCGTCGATGTCCATGCGGATGCGAAATGCGGTGTACCCGCCGCCCGCCGCCTCCTTCACGCGCTCCACCACGTCCTCGTCCGCAACCACCAGCCCCACGACCTCCATGTTGCTGACCACGACGGCGTCATTTTCCTCCACAAACCCCTTCAGGTGACCCTTGACCTGAAAGGGGAGCCCGCCCACGCTCAGGGCGTCAGGGAGGTCCTGGTCCAGGGAGTGGGCCAGCACCTCCCCCGCAGCCAGGGAGACGGTCTCACCGGTCAGGCGTCCGTACTCATCGGCTGTAAAAATCTCCAGCTCGACCGGCGCCCCAATGGAGGCCGCGAAGTCCACCGTGCCGCCGCTGCGCCACCCTCTGAGAGTGGTGAGCGTATCATAGCTCAAATATTCCACCTTCCGTCCCGAGGCGGCCACCTCCTCCTGCACCTTCGCAAAGGTACCCTCCGGATCCGCTCCCTGGCCCTCCAGGTACTCCGTCACTTCTATGTCGTGGGGGAACATGGCGTCAAGTGAGCTCTCCGCCCCAAGATAGAGGCAGACTGTGGAGGAGACCGTCACCAGCACCATGGTGGCCAGAATGCAGATGTTGGCAAGGCCCACGGCGTTTTGCTTCATGCGGTAGAGCATACCGGCCACGGCGGTGAAGTGATTGGTCTGGTAGTAGAATTTCCGGTTGGCCCGCAGCCGCTTGAGCAGGGCGATGGAGCCGGCGGTGAACAGGCAGTAGGTGCCCAGCATCACCAGGAGCACCGCCACGAAAAAGAAGACCAGCGCCTCCGTCGGGTCCTGCACCTTCAGGGCGATTCCGTACCCGCCAGCCAGGCTCACCATGCCGATGAGCGTCAGAAGGAGCTTTGTCTTTGGCTCCCGCTCGCCCACGCTGTCGCTGTGGAGCAGCTCGATGGGGCGGGAGCGGCCCAGGCGGACCAGGTTGCTCACCAGCGTCAGGAGGAACAGCGCCGCAAAGAGCGCCGCCGTGTATCCTATGCCGGGCAGGCTGATCTCAAAGCCCATGACCACCGGGATCCGCACCAGCTTCAAAAGCAGCAGCAAAATCAGCTTGGACAGCACGATCCCGGCCAGCAGCCCGCCCGCCATGGCCGCTGTCGCAGTCATCAGCGTCTCCCACACCATCACGTGGGCGATGTGCCGCTTTTCCATGCCAAGGACGTTGTAAAGCCCAAGCTCCCGCCGCCGGCACTTCATCACAAAGCTGTTGGCGTAGAGCAGAATCACTGCGGCGAACGCCGCCACGATGATGCATCCAAGGTACATGAGCGACTGGAGGTAGGCCGCGCCCCGGACCGAATCGATGAGGTCGTTCCAGGTGAGGAAGCACAGGATGTAGAACATGGCCGCCGTGCCGCCGCAGGATAAGAGGTACGGCCCGTAAAACTGCCAGTTCCGGGCCAGGTTCACCACAGCCATGCGGGGATAGAATCCACTTTTACGCATGGAGGTCACCGCCTTGCGCCAGCAGCGTCAGCGTGTCGGAAATCCGCCGGAACTGGGACTCCTGGCTCTCGCCGCCCCGGTAGAGCTGATGGTACACCTCGCCGTCCCGCAAAAAGAGCACCCTTTTTGCGTGGCTGGCCGCCTTGATGGAGTGGGTCACCATGAGGATGGTCTGGCCGCTTTCGTTGACCTGGCCCAGAAGGTCCAGCAGGTGGTCCGAAGCCCTGGAGTCCAGGGCCCCGGTGGGCTCGTCGGCCAGGATGATCTGGGGATCGGTAATCAGCGCCCGGGCCATGGCAGCGCGCTGCTTCTGGCCGCCGGACACCTCGTAGGGAAACTTGGTGAGAATCTCCGTGATCCCCAGTTTTTCGGCAATGGGGGCCAGCTTTTTATGCATCAGGTCATAGTCCTTGCCCGCCAGGACCAGGGGCAGGAAGATGTTGTCCTGGATGGAAAAGGTGTCTAACAGGTTGAAGTCCTGGAACACAAAGCCCAGGTTGCTGCGGCGGAAGGTGGCCATGTCCCGCTCCCGGATGTCCGAGAGCGCCTTGCCGTTTAAAAACACCTCTCCGGAGGTGGGGCGGTCCAGGGCCGCCAGGATGTTCAGAAGCGTGGTCTTGCCGGAGCCGGACTCGCCCATGATGGCAACGTATTCCCCCTCTTCCACGGAGAAATTTACGTTGCGCAGTGCCTCCACCTGATTGCCGCCGAAGCGGGTGGTGTAGATTTTTCGCAGATGGCTGACTTCCAAAAGTGACATATTGTTCTCCTCCTTTTGTTCCTGACCATCATAGCATGGGGCCGGACTGTGCTGCCATCGCTTTGGCTTACACTCCGGCCCCCAATCTTACACTTTTGCAAGGTTACTCCAAGACCTGCTTTCCCTCTGGCAGCAGCACCCGGACAATGGTCCCCTTCCCCGGCCGGGACACGATGGAGATGGAGCCGCCCAGCTTGTCCAGAATCCTCCGGCAGAGGTACAGCCCGATACCGGTGGATTTTTTCTCCTGCCGGCCATTTTGCCCTGTAAACCCTTTTTCAAACACACGGGGCAGGTCCTCCTCCCGGATGCCGATGCCCGTGTCCGACACCACCAGCGTCTGCCCGTCTCCGTAGACGCGGACCTCGCCGCCCTCCGGCGTATACTTGATGGCGTTGGACAGCAGCTGGCCCACCACAAAGGAGAGCCACTTTTCATCGGTCAGCACGCTGCGGCCTGTCCCGTCAAAGCGCAGGGAGAGCTTTTTGAGCACAAAGAGCCTTGCATACCGGCGCGCGCAGGCGCGGACGATCTCGTCCAGGCTGCACCGGCGCAGCACATAGTCCGTGGAGTCGCTGCCCAGCCGGAGATAGGTCAGCACCATCTCCACGTACTGCTCGATCTTCAAAAGCTCTGCGCCCAGCGCCTCCCGGCTGGCCCCCTCCGTCTGGAGCAGGAGGCTCATGGCGGCCACCGGCGTTTTGATCTGATGGGCCCACAGGGTATAATAGTCCAGCATGTCCCGGTATTTGTCCTCTCCCTCCGCCACGATCCGCGCCCGGTCCCGGCAGACGGCGCGCACCAGCGCCTGGTAGTCCGCCTCCAGCGCGCCCTGAGGCGGCGGGAGACAGAAGGAGAGCTCCTCCACATTCTCAAGCAGCCGCTTCAGCTCCCGGTGCGTGCGCAGATACCGCCGGTATCCCACCGAAAAGAGGACCAGCCCGATCACAAGGCAGAGGGCGGCAGAATAGAAGACCGCCTCCGCCGGCAGGTCATAGAGGGAAAAGACCGACGCAAACACGGCGGCGAACAGGGCCAGCATCAAGATCAGCTTGTACTGGCGCTTGATATAAGAAATCAGCATATTCACTCCACCAGATAGCCGGCGCCCTTTTTCGTCTGGATCAGGTCTGAAAGGCCGGCGCTCCCCAATTTCTTCCGCAGCCGGGTCATGTTGACCGTCAGCGTGTTTTCATCCACAAAGGCATCCGACTCCCACAGCCGGACCATTAAGGATTCCCGACTGACGATCCTGCCCCGGTTCTCCAACAGCAGCTGCAGAATCCGCAGCTCGTTGCGGGTCAGCTCCACCCGTTTGCCCCCGGCGCTCAGGGAGGAGTCGGACACGTTCAGCACCGCTCCGCCGCAGCTGAGCACGTGGGCCGGGGCGCCGAAGTCGTAGGTCCGGCGCAGCAGCGCCTGCACCTTTGCCGTCAGCACCGGCAGCTCAAAGGGCTTGGACAGGAAGTCGTCGCCGCCCATATTGACCGCCAGGATGAGGTTCATGTCGTCGGATGCGGACGAGATGAACACCACCGGCACCTTGGATACCTTCCGCAGCTCCGCGCACCAGTGATAGCCGTTGAAAAAGGGCAGGGAGATGTCCATCAGCACCAGCTGGGGGTCAAAGGCCGCAAATTCCTCCAGCACGCGCTCAAAATCCGTAACGCAGCGGACCGCGTACCCCCAGCTTTTGAGATGGTCCTCCATCACCCGGGCAATGACGCCGTCGTCCTCCACAATTAAAATCCGATATCCTTCCAAGAACGTCCCTCCCTATTGCGCAGTACCGCCATTGTACATTGTTTTTTCAGGAATTGCAATTTCTCGCCGGAGCAAAAAAAGGCCGGAGCAAAATTGCTCCGGCCTGTTGGAAGGATCAGCTGCCCTGGCCCTTTTCCCGGTCCGCCTGATTCAAAATCTCCTGCAGGACGTGATAGAGATACCCAACGTCCAGGGGCTTGGGGATGAAGCCGGTCATCCCGGCCTCCCGGGCCGCGTCGGCATCTTCCTTGAAGGAGTTTGCGGTCATGGCCACAATGGGAACCGTGGCCGCGTCCGGCCGGTCCAGCTTGCGGATGGCCCTGGCCGCCTCCAGCCCGTTCATCTCCGGCATCTGGATATCCATCAAAATCACTTGGAATTCGCCGACGGCGCTGCGCCGGAACCGCTCCAGCGCGAGAGCGCCGTTTTCGCTGCGGCAGACGGAGGCGCCCTGAATCTCCAAAAGCTGGGTGGCAATCTCCGCATTGAGGTCATTGTCCTCTGCAAGGAGGATCATGGCGCCCTTCAAAAGGCCGCTCGCCGTCAGCTTCTCCATCCGGTCCTCCGCCTTGCCCAGAGGGAAGGTGATCGTAAAGTAGAACTCACTGCCTGTCCCCAGCTCGCTCCTGACGCTGAGCTCACCGCCCATCAGCTTCACGATGTTGCTGCTGATGGCCAAACCCAACCCGGTGCCCTGGCTCTTGGAGGAGCTGGTGCCCAGCTGCTCAAAGGAACCAAAAATCCGCTTCTGATCCTCCGGCCGGATGCCCACTCCGCTGTCGATCACCCGGAAGGTAAATGTGGCGTCAGCTTCCTCCGTCACCCGCAGCACCACTCTGCCGCCCTCCGGCGTAAATTTAAACGCGTTGGACAGCAGATTCGTCAGCACCTGCCGCAGCCGGACGGCGTCGCCCATCAGGTCGCTGTGGCGGATCTCCTGCTTCACCGAAAAGTCGACTCCCCGCCGCTGGGCCTCGGCTTCCATCATGCTGTAGAGGTTATCCACCATCTGCTCCAGGGAGAAGGGCTCATTGGCAATGGAGAGCATTCCGTTTTCAATGCGGCTCATGTCCAGGATGTCGTTGATAAGGCTCAGCAGATATTGGGAGGAGGCGCGGATTTTTGCAAGGTTTTCCCGCACATTCTCCGGGACGCCCTCCAGCATGCCGGTCAAATCCGCCAGCCCCACCACCGCGTTCATGGGCGTGCGGATCTCATGGCTCATACGGGAGAGGAATTCACCTTTGGCCCTGCTCTCAGCCTGGGCCCGCTCCAGGTTGCTCTGCATGACGGCGGCCCGCATCCGGGCCCGGGCCACAATCAGAACAGCGACCACCACAATCAGCAGGATGACCGCCAGAATCACCACAAACAGCACAGGGTCGGCATAGACCAGTTCGGCGATGGAAAACTGGTTGGCCCCAATGGAGACCAGGTTCCGGTTCAGCATGGAGTCCTTCTCCTCGGAAGTGAGCCGGTTGATGGACTTATTGAGAATGGTGAGCAGGTTCGGATTTGCCGGCCGCGTCAGGGCAAAGCAGATGCTGCTGGTGTCATTGACCAGTGAGACCGGAACCAGGTTGTTGAAGTGATACTGCTGGATTTCCTGTTCCAGCCTGGGGGAAAGGCCATAGACAAAATCGATTTTACCCTGATTGACCGCGGAGAGCGCATCGGTGATATTGGCAAAGGGAAACGACTGGGCAATAATATCGCCGGGCAGGGTCCTCCCCTCTATCACGGCACAGGTAAGCTCCTCCGCCGGATAGCTGGACGACTTGTTCCGCACAATGATGTTGTCCAGTTCCGTGTACGCCGAGGACAGGGCCAGCCCCTGCCGGGCGGCGTCCTCCTCCGTGCCCAGGAAAAATCCCAGCACATCCGCCTCTCCCCGTTCCACCATCTCCACTGCGTCCAAATAGGTTTCCGCATACACATAGGAATACTCCAGGCCGGAGAACTCCCGGACCTGCTCCATCAGATCGGGTACGAGGCCATTGTGCATGTCGCCTTCCGTGGTCATGCAGAAGAGCGGGTGCCAATGCTCCGGCACAGCCACGGTGACAGAGCCCTTTTGGTGTATATACTCCAGTTCCCCATCGTTGAGCTGGATGTCCTGAATCTGGGAGGGGAAGTTGGCAGCGTAACGTTCCGTGCTGAAGTTGGGGTTGGATTCAACGATCCGCTCCAAAGCCATATTCAGCCCGTCCAACACCTCCTGGTTTCCCACATTGGTCACGATGTAATATGGCTGGGAATTATAGGAAAGCGCCACCCGGAACACAGCATTATCCTCCGCCACGTTGCCCAGCAGCAGGTCCACTTCCCCGCTCTCCAGATAGGCGTACAGGTTGCCGTCCTCAGAGAGCTGGCTGTAGACGTACTCCTTAAGAGTGCAGTCCAGATTGTTGATGGACAAAAATTCCTTCAGCCGGCGGATATTCTCTTTTGCATTGGCATACACGCCGATGGTCTTCCCATTCAGGCTCTCATAGTTGCTGCTCTGGACGCTGTGGTCATCCCGGCGGGCCAGCAGTGCCGAGCGGCTGTATCCAGTATTGTAATCCGGATAGGCAAAATAATCTTCAAAGCCTGGAAGATAGTAGGTGCCCCCCATCAGGTCGTACTTTCCCTCTGTGAATTCCTCTACCATGTCCTCGCCGGTGGTGTCGATGTATTCATACTCCCATCCGGTATATTTTGCAATCTCATTGAGGTAGTCCACCACAAGGCCATGGCGCGTACCGTCCTCCGCCGTCTCTGTCAGGCCCTTTGTCTGCGGAAAAGCGACTTTGAGCACCCGGGCACTGCCCTCTGCCGCCATGGCTGGGGCACAGAGCGCAAGCGCTAAGAGCGCCGCAAATATAGAGGCGGCACAGCGCTTCCCATATGGATTCCATAACTTTGCCATTGGTCTGATACTCCTTTGGTCGTTCCCTTTTTTCTATAATTATTTCATGATATCACGGAACAAGGGGAAATACAACTGGTGAAATGACGTGCAGACGGTTATATGTAATGTATCTGCACGGCTGTGGAAACATCCTGAGCCATGGCGCCACGGGAATCGGCAAAACTCGCTGAAAGAATGGTTAGCCTGCGGCGGATATTCCCCATTCCACCGTAATGCCGCAGCGTGACAGCCTGTACCGGTGGAATATGCCCTCTGATCCTTCATTGGAAAGAGGCTCAAAAAAGCAGCGCGCCCATATGGGCGCGCTGCTTTTAGAATGCAATTGGAGAGTCCGCGCTCCTCTGCCAGATACTATCTGACCGCAGGCGTGGGTGAGTGCGGCGCCGGCCAGTCGTAAACATCAGAATGGACAAAGAATATATGCTCCAGCCCCTCCTGTGGCGCATTCCCACTGAGAAGGCTTTTGAAAAAAGCCGGAGCAAACGTCATACCGTTTGCTCCGACTTGGTGCGCGAGGCGGGACTTGAACCCGCACGTCCGTAATGGACACTAGAACCTGAATCTAGCGAGTCTGCCAATTCCACCACTCGCGCGCATCGATATGCAGTTTGTAAAAGGCCAAAATGGTTCCCATCGGGGAATTTCTCTCCGATGGGAGGTGGTGCGCGAGGCGGGACTTGAACCCGCACGTGCGTAATGCACACTAGAACCTGAATCTAGCGAGTCTGCCAATTCCACCACTCGCGCATATGAACTTCCTGTCGCTGGAAAAGCAGATGGTGCGAGTGACGGGACTTGAACCCGTACGTCGTTTGACACACGCCCCTCAAACGTGCCTGTCTACCAGTTCCAGCACACTCGCAGATCAATGCTTCCAAAAAACGACTGCTTGATTATTATAGCGAGTAGCCGCAGCTTTGTCAACCATAATTTCGGTTCTTTTCGAAAGATTTTCCCTCCGGCCCAGCAGAGCCGGAGGGCCGCGCATCCATCGGGAAAAAGCCGAAAATGCCGTGTTGCCGGATGAGGCGCTCTGTGGTAAAGTGGTGTTGTTCCCTATATCTGCGCCAGGACCTCGGCGATGGGCCGGTCGATGAACAGGTCCGGATTTCCGCCCACTGCGGTCTTGTTGATGACGACGATGCTCCTGCCCCGGAAATATTGGACCAGCCCCGCCGCAGGATAGACGGCCAGGGAGGTTCCGCCGATGATCAGCAATTCCGCCTCCGACAGGAAGCGGACCGCATCCTTCAGCACGGCGCTGTCCAGCCCCTCTTCATAGAGCACCACGTCGGGCTTGATCGTACCGCCGCAGGTGCAGCGGGGAATCCCCCCGCTGTGGAGAACCGCCTCCATGGGATAGAACTTTCCGCACCGCTCGCAGTAATTGCGCAGCGTGCTGCCGTGGAGCTCCAGCACGGTTTTGCTTCCCGCCGCCTGGTGCAGCCCGTCGATGTTCTGCGTGATCACCGCCTTCAGCTTTCCCCTTGCCTCCAGCTCCGCCAGTTTGCGGTGGGCCGCGTTGGGCTTTGCCTCCGGGCACAGGAGCTTGCTGCGGTAAAAGCGGAAAAACTCCTCCGGGTTTTGCTCGTAGAACGTGTGGCTGAGGATGGTCTCCGGAGGATACCTGTACTGCTGGTGGTACAGCCCGTCCACGCTCCGGAAGTCGGGGATGCCGCTCTCGGTGCTCACTCCGGCGCCGCCGAAAAACACGATGTTGCCGGAGCCCTCCACCAGTTCTTTCAGCTTTCTGATTCTTTCGTCCATTTGATTGGACCCCCTTTTCAATCTTTGCAGACAGGAGACTTGCGGATGAACATTCAAATTTTCGGTTCCAGTAAATCCTTTGACACAAAAAAGGCGGAGCGCTGGTTCAAGGAGCGGCGCATCAAATACCAGTATGTGGACCTGCCGGCCAAGGGCCTCTCCCCAAGGGAGTATCAGTCCGTCAAGCAGAGGGTGGGCTATGCGGCGCTGGTCAACACCAAGTGCCGGGCCTATGAGGACCTCTACATGGCCTATATCACGCCGGAGGCGGCGGAGGAAAAGCTGCTGGAGCATCCCGAGCTGTTCAACGCACCTATCGTCCGCAACGGGAAGGAGGCCACCGTGGGCTACTGCCCCGAGGTCTGGAGCAAGTGGGAATGAACTCCTCCCATCATACCACACTGTAGGCAAAAAAGGAAAGCAGCCTGTCACGAGACAGGCTGCTTTTTATCAGATATAGGACTTTTCCACCGTCACCACGGCATAGTAGTTCCCCTCCATGGTGCGCACGGCCCGGCTGATTGCCTGGGCCACCTCCTCGTCGGACATCCGGAACTGGAAGGGCACCACGGCGTCGAAAATCACATTGGTGTGGGTGGGGCCGCTGACCATGCGGAAGTCATGGATGGAGATGGACGGGTCCACCACGTGCACTAACTCCGTCACCTTCCTGCGGACCTCCTCGGTGACGATGTCGTCCGTGACCACCGGGTCCATGTGGATGACCGCCTCACAGCTGAGCTTTTCCCGCAGCTCCCGCTCAATGTTGTCGATCTCATCGTGCAGCGTCATGATGTCCTCATGGGAGGGCACCTCGGCGTGGAGGGAGATCATCAGACGGCCAGGCCCATAGTCGTGGACCACCAGGTCGTGGATGCCGCGAACTCCCTGGTGCGCCATGACCAGGGACTCAATTTCGTTCACAAATTCCGGTGTGGGCGGCTGGCCCAGAAGGGGGCTGATGGTGTCCCTGGCCGCGCCGTAGCCCGTCCACAGGATGAACAGCGCCACCAGCACGCCGCACCAGCCGTCGATTTGAAGCCCGGTGAAGTGCCCCACCAGGGAGGCGGCCAGCACCACCGCGGTGGAGATGCTGTCGGACAGGCTGTCCATGGCCGTGGCCCGCATGGCCGGTGAGCCGATCTTTTTCCCCACGCTGCGGTTATAGAGGCACATATACACCTTCACCGCGATGGAGGCCACTAAAATCGCAATGGCCCAAAGGGAGAACTCCACTTCACCCGGGTGGAGGATTTTTTCAATGGAGGATTTGCCTAACTCCAGGCCCATCAGCAGGATCAGCACCGACACCACCAGCCCGGAGAGGTACTCAATCCGTCCATGGCCAAAGGGGTGGTGCTTATCCGGTTTCTGGCCCGCCAACTGGAACCCCAACAGCGTGATCAGGGAGGAGCCGGCGTCGGAGAGGTTGTTGAAGGCATCGGCCGTGATGGCGATGGAGCCGGAGATGGTCCCGGCAAACAGCTTTCCGGCAAAGAGCAGAATATTCAGGCAGATCCCCACCGCGCCGCACAGCAGGCCATAGGCCTTGCGCACCGCCGGGGAGGCGTACTGCCGGTAATCTTTGATCAGGGCTTTCGCCAGCAGAGAAATCATGCAGGTCTTTCCTTTCGGGAAATTTGTTCATGAAAATGGGGGCGGGTAAAATAGTAGCAAAGAGGCAGCACATAGTGCAGCACCGCATAGGGGGCCGCGCTGAGCCCCGCTCCCAACATGGCAAGCGGGATGGTCAGGGAGATACTCCAGGGCACCAGTTCCGCCAGCACCACGCCTGTGTTGGCGATGTCGATAGCCAGGCCTGTCGGAGATTCGCCCTTACGGCGGTAGGTCTTTCCCAGGAGCTGCTCATCCATAAAGACCATCACGCTCTGATTACAGAATATGAACACGCTGGCCACGCTGACCAGGGCCGTGGTTAAGTAAAGGCCGATGCGGTCCGCCAGAGAGTCCACCTGATGGCGCACAGGCTCCAGCAGGTCAGTGCCCTCCAGAATCCCGGAGTAAAGGCTGGTGATGAAGATCATGCCCATGGAGGACGCCATGGAAAAGAGGCCTCCGCCGTGGAGGACCCGGGCCAGCAGCGGGTCCGCCGGATCGTAGCCCAGCACCAGCGTGCCCAGCATCTCCGTCACCCCCATGCCCTGGAGCGCCACCGTGATCGCCGCCGCGGATGCAATGCTGAGCGCCATGGTCAGCTTGATCTCCACCTTGCAAAGGGGCAGCACCAGCATGATGAGCGCCGGCAGCACCACCACCCAGTGGAGGCTGAACCGGTCGGCCAGGGCGCCGAGGATTTCCCCGTCCACCCGGGCAATGGGGTGCATCCAGGAGAGCAGGGCATACACGGCCGTGGTCAATGCCAGCGGCAGCAAAACCGTCCGTTGGGTCAGCTGCAGGTTACGGCGCATCTCCGTTCCCGTCACGGCGCTGATCAGCGCCAGGCAGGAGGAGGCCGGGGAGCAGCGGTCGCCGAAATAGGAGCCCGAGAGGATGGCCCCCGCGGTTACCGCCACGCTGACATTGCCGCTGCGGGCCAGGGCCATGAGAATGACACCGGCGGTGCCGATCACGCCGAACGAGCTGCCCAGCAGCAGTGAGAGCACCGTGGTCAGAAGAAACGTAATCAAGATGAAGAAGGACGGTGTCACCGCCCGGATACCGTAATAGGAGAAAAAGGCGATGGTCCCGCAGGAGCGCCACATGGCGGTCAGCATCCCGATCAAAATCAGAATCTGCACCACGATCAGCGCCTTCTTTCCCTTTTCCCACGCCATCGCCCACAGCGACTTTGCGGAGTAGCCCCGCTTGAGCCCCAGGGCGAAGAAGAGGACCAGCCCCAAAAAGATCGCATCAAGCAGCGGCCTCCCCGTCATGAGACAGACCGCCACCGCTGTCAAAAAGAGTACAAAACAGGCTGCCATTACTTCCCCCTGATTTTAAGCTTCATATGGCAGCAGAGGCGATCCAAATCCTCGTCCGTGGCGGCGGGAATCCGCAGCTTTGCCCCGCAGTCCTGGCACACCAGGTCCACGGCGGCGTGGCGCACCTCCATGGAGTAGCGCCCGGAGCCGCAGGAGCAGGTGATGCCGTTGGGCCGCTTCGCAATCTCTTTCAGTTCGGAGAGCACTTCATACATAATGACATTGTCCAAAAACGCCTCCGGGTTTCCCTTTTGCTCCCGCTCTTTTTCCACCAGGATCGCCAGCTCCCGCAGCGCGCCCGCCACCCGCTCCATGGGGCCGATGTAGCAGCACAGCTGGCCGGTTTCGGTGCAGCCCAGGCCGATGCCGTTCCCCTCCAGCAGCGCCTCCGGCCGGCAGAAGGCCTGATGCGTCTCCCCGCAGATCCCGCAGGGCACCAGCACCCGGAACCGCTCCCCCTCGTTTTCCACCCGCAGCGCGCTGGCCCCGCACTCACAGGCCACCTCCGCATTGGATGCCTCCAGGGCAAACACGCTGCGGGTGCCGAGCACCGGCTTGCCGCAGTCCGGGCAGATATAACCGAAAGTCCGCATCTGTTCGCCGTTCATATCAAATTCCTCCCAACTCGTGATCAGGCAAATATTATACCTGCTTCCACTATGGAATTCCAGTCTTTTCTTCTATTTTCCAAAAATGTGTGATATTTTTCCCGCCCGGGGAAATACTACATCCACGGAAAGGAGCGTGCATATGACAAGCAAACGACTGGGAAAACGAACGGTGGCCTTTGCCTCACCGCCTTCGGTGATCTCTTTTTCCAATATAGGCGGCAAAATGGAGAGCCGCGGCCCCCTCGCAGACTATTTTGACGAGCTGGACCAAGACTCCTTCTTTGGAGAGAAAACCTGGGAAAAGGGCGAGTCAGCCATGCAGAAGCGGGTTTTGAACCGGGCGCTGCAAAAGGCCGGGATGGCCCCGTCCGACCTGGATTATATCTTTGCAGGGGACCTCTTGAACCAGTGCATCGGTTCCTCCTTCGGCCTGCGGGAGTTCGGCGTGCCCTTCCTGGGCCTCTATGGAGCCTGCTCCACCATGGGCGAGAGCCTCGCAATGGCGGCCATGGCCATTGACGGCGGATTTGCCACGCTGGCCGCTGCCATGACCTCTTCCCACTTCTGCACGGCGGAGCGGCAGTACCGCATGCCCGTGCCCTATGGCAACCAGCGAACCCCAACCGCCCAGTGGACAGCCACCGCCTCCGGATGCTGTATCCTGGGCGCCCAGGGTGACGGCCCTTATATCACCCATGCCACCTGCGGCAAGATCGTGGACCTGGGCATCTCCGACGTGAACAATATGGGCGCCGCCATGGCCCCCGCCGCCCACGATACGCTGCTGGCCTTTTTCCAGGATACCAACACCTCCCCTTCTGACTTCGACCTGGTGGTCACCGGGGACCTGGGAGCCCTGGGTCATGAAATCCTCTGCGACCTGATGGCCCAGGACGGCGTCAAGATGGGAAAGAACTACAAGGACTGCGGCCTGATGCTCTACGACCTGAAACAGCAGGACATGCACGCCGGAGGCTCCGGCTGCGGCTGCTCGGCCTCCGTGCTCAACGGCTACCTGCTTCGGGGCATGCGGGAAAAACGGTGGAAGCGGATCCTCTTCGCCCCCACCGGCGCACTGCTCTCCCCCACCTCCTCCTTCCAGGGGGAGTCCATCCCCGGCATCAGCCATGCCATCTGCATTTCCAATACCAAGTGAGGTGTTCTCTATGGACTACTTGAATGCGTTTCTCTGCGGCGGCATCCTCTGCGCCATCGGACAGATTCTCATCGACAAAACCCAGCTGACCCCCGCCCGCATCCTCACCGGCTATGTGGTGGCCGGCGTGATCTTGGGCGCTCTTGGCATTTATGAGCCCATCGTCCAGTGGGGCGGTGCCGGAGCCACCGTCCCTCTGACCGGCTTTGGCTACAACCTGGCCAAGGGCGTGAGCAAGGCCGTGGGCGAGAAGGGCTGGATGGGCGTTCTCACCGGTGGCCTCACCGCCACCGCAGGCGGCATCGCAGCGGCCGTGCTCTTCGGCTTTCTCATGGCCATGCTGTTTCGCCCCGGCGATAAGCGCTGAAGAAGAAATAAGACGGCGGACTTCTGGTCTGCCGTCTCTTTCATTTTCCGCTCATCCGCCGCGCAGCGACAGGATCAGCCGCGCCCGCGCGGCCTCAGAGGTCCCCTGGGGCTGCTCCTTGGACAAATAGGCCAGGGCGTCGTTCCACTCACGCAGCGGCGCCGATTCCGCCGCCAGCCCCTCCAGGGCCCTGGCCAAACGAATCCGCTGCCATTCCTGGAGCCGCCGCAGATCCGACAGGTATTCGCATCCCGTTTCAAGTTGCATGGCCTCCAGCAGGGAAACCAGCGTACTTCCATTCAGCATGCCGTCACTCCTCCCGCTTCATCACAAAATCAACATTTTGCATACGGCTCCGGCAGCCTTCTTACAGCTGAGTCCAGAAATCGGGAAGGGAGCCGGAGCGCCGGAGCGCCTTCATAGCCGTTTGGAGGCGCAAGGATCAAGCCGCAAAACAATTGCGTCCTGCGGCTTTATTCAGTGCGCGCAAATTGGGCAACTACTTGAATTTTCCAACGGTTCGTGGTATAATTTTTACAAAATATGTAGCCAAGGCGGCTTGGCTGCTGCGGCAAAATGTTGATTTTGTCGCTAACAGATCAATCCCAACCGGTCCAGCTGCTCCCTCTGCTCCGTGCCTGTGGCCAGCAGATAGATGCGGGTGGTTTCCATGCTGGAGTGTCCCAGCACATCCGCCAGGTGGGCAATATCCCGGCAGGCCCTGTAAAATGTGGCCGCGAAAAGATGGCGGAGGTTATGGGGAAACACCTTGGAGGGTTCCACCCCTGCGTGGTTGCACAGCCGCTTCATTTCCGCCCAGATTTGCCGCCGCGAGAGGCCTTTTCCGCTTCCTGTGAGAAATATCTCACCGGATGCGATTTTTTGCTTTTTGGCGTACTTCAGCAGCTTCCTACAAAGTTTTTCAGGCAAAAGGATCACCCGGATTTTTCCTTTCAGTGCTACCTCCGCCCGCCCTTCAAGGGCCGCCTCCACAGTGAGGTAGCGCACCTCACTGACCCGCACCCCGGTACCACAGATGGCCTCCATCAGCAACGCCAGCCGCTCCTGCCCCCGCTTCCGTGCGGTGTCAAGCAGCCGCCCGTAGTCGTCCCGGCTCAGTTCCCGGCCGGCTTCCCGGAACATCCGCCGCTGTACTTTTAGGAATTTTACCCGAACCCCCTCCCAGCCCTTGAAGCGGAAAAAGCTGTTGACCGCAGCCAGCATGGAGTTGATGGTGACCGGGGCATACCCAAGGCCCAAAAGGTGCGCTTTCCACAAGGCCGCGTCCTCCTTGACCACCGCCCGCCCCTCCATCCAGCAGGCAAAGGCCCTCACATCCCGCAAATATTTTTCAATCGTACCGGCGCTTCGCTCTTCAGTGTGGAGATACCGCGCAAAGGCGGTGATATCCCGCTGTGTCATCAGATATTCATTCATGTTTTAACCTCCGCAATGTGAATGGTTTATTTTACCTTACCGGAGGCTTTCTATTCAAAATGCGGGATATCGCCTGTTCTCCAACACAATTCCGCCGGAGAACCATCGGTGCCAATCCTTCCCTTCTAATGCATTTTTGTATATTTTGCACAATATTCAATCGTTTTACTTCTATTTTTTGTAGAAAACCTTTCAATGCCCTTGACATTTTCAGGAGCCTATTGTACAGTGTAGACACAGGGAAGGAGTGAGTCCCATGGGCCACAAAATTCTCAGAAGATAGATCCGACCCCAGAGCAAATCCCCATCCCAGCCGTTCGGGACAACTGGCGCTAACCGCAAAACCAAAACAGCACTCACTCTGATGAGAAGCATGAGGAAGTATCCTGTGTGCAATATGTTTCCGGTAGTTTGCATAGCAATCCACAGTATGTTTCAATTTTGTTCCGAACGAACCCGTAGAAAGTAAGAGGTAGCAAGTTTGACCGAAAATCAGAAAGAGCGGTAGCCCCCCATTCGCGCTGGACGAATGGGGGGTTGTGCTGTGTAGAGAGGGATATTCAAACTGCCTCCCATTATAAAAAAGGACCCGCCGGAGTTCCGGCGGGTCCTTTTTTACCGCAGCATCGCGGGCAGGTCCACCACATTGACTCCCCGCTCCATGGCGTACTGGACCGTATAGCGCGTTCCGCCAGGCAGGCCGTCGAATACGGCGATCAGCATGGCGGAGTGGTCCACCATATACCGGTCCCGCCGCTGCATGCAGGTGCTGGAGTACTTCTCCTGCACCACCGTCTCATAGTCGCACTGCTCCAACAGCGCGCGGTAGCGCCTCTGCTGCGCCGGAGGCCATGTGTCCGCCTGGGTGAGACAGGGGATCGCCGCCTCCAGCGTCACCTCCGGGTGCATCTCCCGCAGCCGGAGCACAGCCTCCGCAAAAAAGAGGTCGCAGCCCAGCGCCATGCCGCAGATGAAATGCCGCATCCCCTCCTGGTATGCGGCCTCCACCGCGTCCCACAGCCGCTGCTTCAAATTCCGGCACCTGAGGTCTCCCTCGTCCATCCCCCAGGGCAGCTTCCCCGGCCGGTGGCCGGTAAAGCTGCAGGTGCTCTGCCGTCCTCTCATCGCGCGCCCCCCTCTGCTTTTTATGTCTATTATAGAACAAATTTTCTATTTTGTAAAGTAGAGAATTGAATTCCACCAACAATCGTTAGTATATTCTCCATTTTAGCCTCATATACTAAATGTGTCAAGAACAATCGTAGGTGCTTGTATATGAGAGATGTTTTAGCAACCCGCCTCCGCCGGTGCAGGGCCGAGGCCGGATTGACCCAGGGCCAGGTGGCGATCTACTGCGATATCACTGAAAAAACCTACCAGAACTATGAGCTGATGACCCGGGAACCAAAGCTGGATATCCTGGTGCGCATTGCGGAGTATTACCAGGTTTCCCTGGACTATCTGGTGGGGCGGACGGACCGGAAGGAAGTTTGCCGGTAAACTCAAAATTTCCTCTTGCATTTTGATGCGGGGGTGTTATAATAGGACGCGGAAAAACAATTGAATGTATGTCTTCGGGGCGGGGTGCAAGTCCCCACCGGCGGTGATTCCCTCAATGGGCTGAGTCCGCGAGCTGTTTTGCAGCAGGAACCGGTGCGAATCCGGTACCGACAGTTACAGTCTGGATGGTAGAAGATGAGTGCGGCAGGGAGTAATTCCTTGCTGTTTGTTCACCTTGGAAGGCACATGCTTTCAAGGTGTTTTTTCTTGCCTCAGGGCAAAAAATTCAACGCCTCTCGGCGCGCAAACAGCAAAGGAGCTATGTATCATGGAACGAGTGGAAAACGCGGCAAGAAGCCGCACCCAGAGCAAGACCCACCGGATCACCGTCACCGCCATGCTTTCGGCGGTGTCCGCGGTGCTGATGTTTGTGGACTTCTCCGTCCCCTTTATGCCCGCATTCATCAAAATGGACGTTTCGGAGCTTCCGGCCCTTCTGGCCTCTTTCAGCCTGGGCCCGGTGTACGGCGTGGCCGTTTGCTTCATCAAAAACCTGATCAACTGCCTGCGCACCTCCACCGGCTGCGTCGGCGAACTGTGCAACTTTTTATTGGGGGCCATATTTGTATATGCGGCGGGCAGCGTCTATCTGCGCTTCCACAACCACAAGAGCCGCAAGGGCGCCATCATCGGCTCCGTCCTGGGGGCCCTGGCCATGGCGCTACTCAGCGTGCCGCTGAACTACTACCTCACCTATCCCATCTACGCCAAGCTGATGCCCATCGACGTGATTGTCGGCATGTATCAGGCCATCCGGCCCTCTGCCAACGGACTTTTGGATTGCCTGGTGACCTTCAACATGCCCTTCACCTTCCTCAAGGGGATGATCGACGTAATTCTCTGCTTCCTGATCTATAAGCCCCTCTCCCCCCTGCTGCACAAATAAACCCTCTCTTTGATGCGCCGCCCGAAATCGGGCGGCGTATCTTTTTTCCCGGAGGGCGCATTGGCAAATGGTGAAATTTTTGGCCAGGCGGCACAAGTTGAATTCTTATCTCGTCTATGGTATATTAGAACAGCGTGAATTTCACGCATCATCCGATTTTTACCCATAAGGAAGGAACTCGCAAACATGGAATCCAATCTTCAGACGGCGCCGGAGGATCAGTGCTCCCCCGCCGTCAGAACCCTCACCGTCCTGGATTATTCAGAGGGACATGCGTCTTCTGCCGGGGCAGAAGACGGCTCTGCACGCAGAGCCGGACGGCGGGCGCTGCCCGCCTGGCTGAAAGACCGGGAGAACCTCTCCCGGCTGGTATTTTGGATCGGGCCTTTCGCCTCCTACTGCGGCGTGGAGCTGATGAATACCAACAATCCCTTCACCGATTTGAATATTGGGCAGATCGCCTTCAACCTCCTGTGGTACAGCCTGATCTACTGGGTGGTGCGGATGGTGACGGGCCGAAGGAACCTGTCCGCCGGCATCAGCGCCGTGTTCTGCTTTGTCATCGGCCTTTTGAACCACTATGTCCTGACCTTCCGGGGCCGGGTCATCTTCCCCGTCGACCTCCTGTGCCTTCAGACGGCGGCCAATGTGGCCTCGGACTACGACTACACGCCGGATCGAACCGTGTGGGCCGCTCTGGCCATTTTACTGGTCTACCTGCTGCTTTTGTTCCTGGTCCCCCGTCACAAGGGCCGGAATAAGCTGCGCCTGCGCACCTGTTTCCTCTCCTGGGGCGTCATCGGGGCATTCCTTTTTGCCTTTTTCTGCACAGGCCTGCTGCCTACTGTGGGTATTTACGCCCAGCAGTGGAGAACCCAGCAGAACGGCTGGCTGCTGAACTTCATGACCTCCCTCAGCTACAGCTTCGTCCGCGCGCCGGAAGGATACGACCTGGACCGGGTCAATGAGATCGCCCAGCGGTATCCCGGCACCGCCAGCGTGGATGGAGCGGAGTACCCGGTCAACCTGATCGTGGTCATGAACGAATCCTTTGCAGACCTCGGCGGCTTTGAAAAGTTAGAGCTCTCCGAGGATCCGCTCCCTTACTACCATTCTCTGACGGAGAACACGGTCAAGGGCACCATGTACTCCCCCGTCACCGGCGGCGGCACCGCCAATGTGGAGTTTGAATACCTGACCGGCGATTCCCTGGCCTTCCTGCCCTCTTCCACCGTGGCCTATCAGCTCTACCTCTACGACAACTGCCCCTCCCTGGTCTCTCAGGCCAAGGGGCTTGGCTATCACACCATTGCCTTCCACCCCTACTACTCCTCCGGGTGGAACCGCACCTTTGTCTACGACTGGATGGGCTTTGACGTACAGCTCTACGATGAGGACGTGCAAACCCCCGCATACATCCGAAAGTACATCAGCGACTCCAACGACTATGAGCAGCTCTACCGGATGACCGACGAATCGGAGGAGCCAACCTTTATTTTCAATGTGACCATCCAGAACCACAGCGGCTACCAGCAGGGGTGGAACAACCTGGAGCGCACCGTGGAGCTCTCCGGCGACAGCCAGGGCAAGTCGCCGGTGGCCGCCCAGTTCTTTTCCCTGATGCGGGAGAGCGACAACGCCATCCGGGAGCTCATCGAACACTACAGCGCCTCCGATGAGCGCACGATGATCGTCTTTTTCGGCGACCACCAGCCTCCCCTGGAGAACTCCTTCTATGAGTATCTCTACGGTAAGAAGTTGGGGGACCGCACCACGGAGGAGGCCATGGTCCAGCACGAGACCCCGTTTTTCATCTGGGCCAATTACGACATACCAGAATCCGAGGACGTTCGCATCAGCTCCAACTACCTGGGCACCCTCACCGCGCAGCTGGCCGGCTTCCCCCTCACCGGATATCAGCAGCTCCATGCCGCGCTGATGGAGCACTTCGACGTGACCACCACCATCGGCTTCCGAACCGCCGACGGCCTGGTGACAGAGGAGGAGGCGGAGCTCACCGAAGAGCAGCAGGCCCTCTATGACGACTACCGGATCATGGCCTACAACCACCTTTTTGACAAGGACAATCACCCGGAGGGATTTTTTAACTGACAGGAGGGATTCCATGGCTGTCATCCACGATACGCTGCGCGCCGCGCCGGAGCAGGTCTGGGCTCTTGTGACGGACCTTGGCCGCTGGGACTGGCGCAGTGATTTGAGCCGCATCGAACCCACGGAGGGCGGGTTCATTGAGTACACAAAGGGCGGCTACCCCACCGCCTTTACCATCACAGAATTTGACCCGCCCCGGCGCTACGCCTTCTCCATGGAAAACGGCAACCTCACCGGACGATGGGCCGGTCGCTTTTCGCCTCACCCCTCCGGCGGCACCTCCGTGGAGTTTACCGAGGAGATTTTTCCCAAAAAGGCGCTGATGAAGCTGGCGGCCGGATTCTATCTTAAGCGGCAGCAAAAACAGTATCTCATGGATTTAAAACGGGCACTGGGCGAATGAATCACTCCCCGGCGGAATACCGCCGGGGAGACTTCTCTGGAAATCGCGGCCCATCTATGGCATACTATCAGCAAAGCCAGGGCACAGCCTGGAAAACCGCTGCGATTTTTGACCGAAGGAGGGGGGACAGCCGTGGGCCGAATCATACTGCACTGTGATTTGAACTGCTTTTACGCCTCCGTGGAGCTGCTCTCCCACCAGGATCTGGTCGACGTGCCCATGGCGGTGTGCGGCGACCCCAGCGCCCGCCACGGCATCATCCTGGCCAAAAACGAGCCGGCCAAGCAGATGGGCGTGGTCACGGCGGAGACCATCTGGCAGGCCAAGCGGAAATGCCCCGGCCTGGTGCTTCTTCCTCCCCACCACGACCTCTACCGGGAGTACTCCAAGCGGGTCAATGCCCTCTACAACCAGTACACCGACCTGGTGGAGCCCTTCGGCATCGACGAAAGCTGGCTGGACATCACCGGCACCGCCCACCTCTTCGGTGGCGACGGTGTCAAAATTGCCGACGAACTCCGCCGCCGGATCCGGGAGGAGTTCGGCCTGACCGCCTCTGTTGGAGTCAGCTTCAACAAAGTCTTTGCCAAGCTGGGCAGCGACTATAAAAAGCCGGACGCAACCACCCTCATCTCCCCGGAGAACTGGAGGGAGATCGTGTGGCCCCTGCCGGTGGGGTCAATGCTCTTTGTGGGGCAGGCCGTGAAGAAAGCTCTGGGCCGTTTCGGGATCACCACCATCGGCCAGCTGGCCGGGTGCAGCGCTGAGATGCTGGAGGGCCTCCTGGGCAAGCAGGGGCTCCAGCTCCACGCCTATGCCAACGGGCTGGATCAGTCCCGGGTGCTGGGCGCGGCGGAGCAGGAGCCGGTGAAATCTGTGGGGAACAGCTCCACTTTCCCAAGAAACCTGACCACCTGGGACGAGGTGCGCACCGGCATCGCCATGCTCTCGGACAGCGTGGCCATGCGCCTGCGCCGCCACAGCCTCTGCGCCGGCGGGGTCCAGGTCACGGTCCGGGACCCGGAGTTTCAAAACCGCTCCCGTCAGACTCAGTTTTCCCACCCCACCCACCTGATGCGGGAGCTTTCCGACGGTGCGATGGAGCTGATTAAAACCATCTGGCGTCCCCCTTCCCCCATCCGGATGCTCTCCGTCACTGCCATCCACCTGGTGGCGGAAGAGGAGTCCTATGCCCAGCTGGACCTTTTAAACAGCGCAGCAAAAAGTGAAAAACAGGAAAAATTGGAGCGGGCCATGGATTCCATCCGGGGCCGCTACGGAAAAGACGCCATCGCCTTCGGCTCCCCGGCCGGGCGGCTGGACGAAACGGAGGATTGAACCATGGAGATTGCTGAAGAGAAAAAAGCGCTGCGCCGTGAGGTGCGCATGGCGGAGCGGGCCATCCCGCTTGAGGAAAAGCTGCGCTCCGACGAGCGGATCCTCACCCGGCTGCGGACGCTGAGCGAATACCAGAACGCCGACACGGTGTTCTGCTTTGTGGGAACGCCCCACGAGATCGACACCCGCCCCATCCTTTTGGACGTGCTCTCCTCCGGCCGCAGGCTCTGCGTCCCTCGCTGCCTGGCCGGCCACCGGATGGAGCCGGTGGTCATCCGCTCCTTAGACGACCTCTCCCCCGGCGCATACGACATTTTGGAGCCGGTGGCCTCCTGCCAGGTGCTCCAGAGCGACGAGGTGGACTTCACGGTGGTGCCCTGCCTCTCCTGCGACCGCTCCGGCCACCGTCTGGGCCGGGGCGGCGGCTACTACGACCGCTTCCTCGCAAACTACCGCGGCCGGGCGGCAATGGTGTGCCGGGAGTCGCTGATGCGGCGGCGCATCCCTGCGGATTTGTACGACCAGACCATCGAAATACTTGTGACAGATGCCCAAATCTACCACTGTCGGACAGATGGGATGTAGGCAATCGTTTACATACGTACATACAAAAAATGCCCTGCAATGCAGGGCATTTTCTTCTTTTAGCTCAGGTAAAATTTCTTGACACCGCTTCCGCTTTTTGGTATCCTATCTTCAATAAAAACAATCAAACAGGCCGCGTGTCTGTGTTAAAAATTGCATATTGTCGGATGAACGATTCAGAAGAGGCCAAGCAGACGGTGAGCCGCGCTGGGCAGAGGACTGGATCGGGACGAAGCTCTGAAAAGCATGACACATGCACCGGCGGGGCAACCGGACTGCGGTCCGGGAATCTCTCAGGTAAAGACACAGAGGCGCAACAAGAACTCACACTACAAGGGGGTAAGTTGCGCCTCTGTCTTTTTAATACTTAATTTTTGTGGATGGAGGCACATAAATTATGGAAAAGAAAACGCCACTGTACCAGACCCATGTGGACCTGGGCGGGAAGATCGTCGAATTCGGCGGCTACCTGATGCCGGTCCAGTACGGCGCTGGTGTCATTGCCGAGCATATGGCGGTCCGCCAGAAGGTCGGCCTGTTCGACGTCTCCCATATGGCTGAGCTCATTTTAGAGGGTCCTGACGCTGTTGCCAACATTCAGCACCTGGTTACTGCGGACATCTCCAAAATGGTGGACGGCCAGGTCAAGTACGCCATGCTCTGCAACGACAAAGGCGGCATTGTGGACGACCTTGTGATCTACCGCCGGGCCGCCGACAAATACCTGCTGGTGGTCAACGCCGGCAACCATGAAAAGGACGCAGCCTGGGTGGAATCCCACATCAGCGGCGACGTGCACTATGCCGATGTGTCCGAACAGGTGGCCCAGCTGGCCCTGCAGGGGCCCAAGGCCGGTGAGGTGCTGAAAAAGCTCTGCGACGAGTCGGAAATCCCCCAGAAATACTACCACTTCACCGAGGGCGCGGCTTTGAAGGCTGGTGGACGGGATATCCCAGCCATCGTCTCCCAGACCGGCTACACCGGCGAGTTCGGCTTTGAGATCTACTGCAAGTCCGAGGATGCGGTGACACTCTGGAACGCCCTGCTGGAATCCGGCAAGGAGGAGGGAATCCTGCCCTGCGGACTGGGTGCCCGCGACACGCTGCGCCTGGAGGCCAGCATGCCCCTCTACGGCCATGAGATGAACGACGACATCTCCCCCAAGGAAGCGGGGCTCCCCTGCAAGCTGGACGGCAAGGATTTCATCGGCCGGGACGCCATCATCGCCCGGGGCACCCCCACCATCAAGCGCATCGGCATGAAGGTGGTGGGCCGCGGCATTCCCCGTGAGCACTGCGACCTCTACACCCTGGACGGCAAGAAGGTGGGCTGGGTCTCCTCCGGCACCCACTGCCCCTACCTGGGGCACGCCGTGGCAATGGGCTATGTGAATGTGGAGGAAAACGAGGTGGGCAAGCACCTCAACGCCGACGTCCGCGGCCGCATGGTGGAGGTGGAGATCGTCTCCCTGCCCTTCTACAAGATCGAGCGCTAACAAGTCATTGAACTCAAATTAAGGATAAATGGAGGAACTGATTATGAACTTTCCCGCCGAACTGAAGTATTCCAAGTCCCATGAGTGGGTCAAGATGCTGGATGACACCACCGCCCTGGTGGGCATCTCCGACTTTGCCCAGGAGGAGTTGGGCGATCTGGTGTTCATCAACCTGCCCCAGGTGGGCGACAGCGTCACCAAGGAGGAGAGCATGTGCGACGTGGAGTCCGTCAAGGCCGTCTCCGACGTCATGTCCCCGGTCACCGGCGTGGTGGCCGAGGTCAACGAGGAGCTGCTGGACGCCCCCGAAAAGCTCAATGACGATCCCTACGGCGCCTGGATCGCCAAGATCGAGAACATCACCGACACGGAGGAGCTGCTGGACGCCTCGGACTATGAGGCCTTTACCCGGGAAGCCTGAGCCGGTTTTTCGATCTATCCAGGAAAGAAAGGTGATTTGATGGGTACATACGTTCCCAATTCCCCTGCTGTACAAAAGGAAATGCTGGATGTCATCGGCGCAAAATCCATTGACGAGCTTTATGGCAATGTGCCGAAAAAGATGCTGGTGAAGAATCTGGACCTGCCCGCCGGCATGAGCGAGCTGGAGGTCCGCGGCGCTGTCACGGCCATGGCGGAGAAAAACACAGTCTTCAAGACCTGCCTCCGGGGTGCCGGCGCATACCGCCACTTCATCCCCTCCGTGGTGAAGTCCGTTTCCTCCCGGGAGGAGCTGGTCACCGCCTACACGCCTTATCAGGCGGAGATCAGCCAGGGCATTCTCCAGTCCATCTTTGAATACCAGACCATGATCTGCGAACTCACCGGCATGGCGGTCTCCAACGCCTCCGTCTACGACGGGGCCACCGCCGCCGCGGAAGCCGTCACCATGTGCCGGGACCGCAGGCACACCAAGGCTTATATCTCCGCCACAGTTCAGCCCAGCGTCATCGAAACGGTAAAGACCTACTGCTTCGGCTCCGATACGGAGCTGGTGGTGGTGCCCGCCAAGGACGGCCGCACCGACCTGAAAGCCCTTAAGGAGATGCTGGGCGCCGACGCCGCCTGTCTGATCCTCCAGCAGCCCAACTACTACGGACTGATGGAGGACGCCGGCCAGGCCGGGGAGATCGTCCACGCCGCAGGCGCAAAGTTTGTCCTGTCCGTCAACCCCATCGCCTGCGCCCTGATGAAGACCCCCGCCGAATACGGCGCCGATGTGGCCGTGGGCGACGGCCAGCCCCTGGGGCTGGACCTTGCCTTCGGCGGCCCGTACCTTGGCTTCATGGCCGCGACGAAAGAGATGATGCGCCACCTGCCGGGCCGCATTGTGGGCCAGACCCACGACGTGGACGGCAACGTGGGCTACGTGCTGACCCTCACCGCCCGCGAACAGCACATCCGCCGCGAGAAGGCCTCCTCCAACATCTGCTCCAACCAGGCCCTGTGCGCCTTCATGGCCGGCGTTTATATGAGCGCCATGGGCGAGGAGGGCATGCGCCAGGCAGCCACCCTCTCCATGTCCAAGGCCCACTACCTGGCCAAGGCGATGGAGAAGGAGCTGGGCTGGAAGCTGAAGTACAAGGGTGAATTCTTCCACGAGTTTGTGACGGAAGTGGATGATAAGACCGCCAAAAAGGCCCTGAAGGCCTTGGAGAAAAACGGCATCCTGGGCGGATTGAGCGTGGAGGGCGGACTGCTGTGGTGCGTCACCGAGGTGGTCTCCCGGGCCGAGCTGGACCGGGCGGTTGCAATTTTGAAGGAGGTGTGCTGAGATGAAACTGATTTTTGAGCAGGGCTCCCCTGAGCAGCACATGACCCTTCTGCCTGAGTGCGACGTGCCGGTTGTCAAGCTGAAGGAAACCCGTCAGGTCCCCCTTCGGCTGCCCCATGTGTGCGAAAACGAGCTCACCCGCCACTACACCGCCCTTGCCAAGCGGGTCCACGGTGTCAACGACGGCTTCTACCCCCTTGGCTCGTGCACCATGAAATATAACCCCAAGATCAACGAGGACATGGCCGCCCTGCCCGGCTTCACCCAGGTCCACCCCACCCAGGGCGAGGGGACGGTCCAGGGCTGCCTGGAGGCAATGTACACCGCGGAGAAGTACCTCTGCGAAATCACGGGCATGGACGGCGTAACGCTACAGCCCGCGGCCGGCGCCCAGGGCGAATTCACCGGCCTTCTGCTTATCAAGGCCTACCACACCCACCGCAAGGACCTTGCCCGCAAGAAGATCATTGTCCCCGACTCCGCCCACGGCACCAACCCCGCCTCCGCCGTGATGGCAGGATTCACGGTGATCAACATCCCCTCCGCCAGCGACGGATGTGTGGACTTAGACGCCCTCCGGGCGGCCGTGGGCCCAGACACCGCCGGACTGATGCTCACCAACCCCAACACCGTGGGTATCTTTGACAAGAACATCCTGGAGATCACCCAGATCGTCCACGACGCGGGAGGCCTCTGCTACTATGACGGCGCCAACCTCAACGCGGTCATGGGCGTGGTCCGCCCCGGCGATATGGGCTTTGATGTGATCCATCTCAACCTCCACAAGACCTTCTCCACGCCCCATGGCGGCGGCGGCCCCGGCTCCGGCGCAGTGGGCTGCAAGGCACTGCTGAAGGAGTTCCTGCCCGGCCCCGCCGTGGCGGAGAAAAACGGAAGATACGCCTTCTACACCCCCAAACACTCCATCGGCCGCATGAAGAACTTCTACGGCAACTTCTCGGTGGTGGTCAGGGCCATGACCTACATGATGACACTGGGCAAGGAGAACATCCCCGAGGCCGCACGCAACGCCGTCCTCAACGCCAACTACATGATGGCGCGGCTGACGGACACCTATGACATGGCCTATGGCGGCTATTGCATGCACGAGTTCGTCATGACCCTTGCACGGCTTCACGACGAAACCGGCGTATCCGCCATGGATATTGCCAAGGGCCTTCTGGACAACGGAATCCATCCGCCGACCATGTACTTCCCCCTCATCGTCCACGAGGCGCTGATGGTGGAGCCCACGGAGACGGAGAGCAAGGAGACCATGGATCACGCCTGCGATGTGTTCCTAAAGCTCTACGAGGAAGCCAAATCCAACCCCCAGGCCCTGCACGACGCGCCCGTGTGCACGCCGGTCCGCCGCCTGGACGAGGTGGGCGCCGCCCGTAACCCTGTCCTGCGCTACAGTTTTTAAAAGCGGGCAATACCATCTGCTTATGGAAGAAATTGAAGGAGGAACTTTCCCAATGATTAAGGAAACCATGGATTTTCTGGAACAGGCCGACCCGGAAGTCGGCGCCTCCATTCGTGAAGAGTTCAACCGCGAATGCCGCAACATCGAGCTGATCGCCTCTGAAAACATCGTCAGCGAGGCCGTCATGCTGGCCATGGGCACCTGCCTGACCAACAAGTATGCCGAGGGCTATCCCGGCAAGCGCTACTACGGCGGCTGCTATGCCGTGGACGTCACCGAGGAGATCGCCCGCAACCGTGCCTGCCAGCTTTTCGGCGCCAAGCACGCAAACGTCCAGCCCCACTCCGGCGCCTCCGCCAACCTGGCAGCTTTTGTCGCCCTGGTAAAGCCTGGCGACACCATCCTGGGCATGAACCTGGCCCACGGCGGGCACCTGAGCCACGGCAGCCCCGTGAACATCTCCGGCAAGTACTTCAACATCGTCCCCTACGGCCTGGGTGAGGAGACCGAGACCATCGACTACGACGCGCTGATGCAGGTGGCCAAGGAGTGCCAGCCCAAGATGATCATTGCCGGCGCCTCCGCCTATCCCCGCGTCATTGACTTTGCCAAGTTCCGCGAGGTGGCTGACGCTGTAGGCGCCTACCTGATGGTGGACATGGCCCACATTGCGGGCCTCGTGGCCGCGGGCCTCCATCCCAATCCCATGCCATACGCCGACGTGGTGACCACCACCACCCATAAGACCCTCCGCGGCCCCCGGGGCGGCATGATCCTCTGCAACGACGACGACATCTTCAAGAAGATCAACTCCGCTGTGTTCCCCGGCACCCAGGGCGGCCCGCTGATGCACATCATCGCGGCCAAGGCCGTCTGCTTCGGCGAGGCGCTGAAGCCCGAGTTCAAGGCCTATCAGCAGCAGATCGTGAAAAACGCTGCCGCTCTGGCCGAGGAGCTTCAGAAGCAGGGCTTCCGTCTGGTCTCCGGCGGCACCGACAACCACCTGATGTTAGTGGATGTGCGCAACTTCCACATCACCGGCAAGGAGCTGGAACACCGCCTGGACGAGGTCCAGATCACCGTCAACAAAAACTCCATCCCCAACGATCCGGAAAAGCCCTTTGTCACCTCCGGCATCCGTGTGGGTACTCCTGCCGCCACCTCCCGTGGCTTCAAGGAGCCGGAGATGGTCAAGATCGCCCAGTGGATGGCCATGACCGCCAAGGATTTCGAGGGCACCCGGGACCAGGTCAAATCCGAGGTCAACGCCCTTTGCCAGGAGTTCCCCATCTATCAGTAACAGCCGAAAGCGGGCCGCAGAAGTTCTGCGGCCCGCTCTTTTTTACTCTATTGAGGGGAATACGTGCCCTCACCTGCACAGCTTCAGATAAGCCTCCCTGGCCCGGGCCACCTCCTGGATGTGGGAGGGCAGCGTTCGGCAGCAGCCGCCCACCGCGCTGGCCCCGGCGCGCATCCACCGGCGGGCATAGTCCCCAAAGCGCATGCCGTCCCGGCTGCCGTGCCAGGTCTTGGTGATGGGATCGTACTCCTCGCCGCTGTTGGGATAGACCGCCACAGGCAGATCGCAGCTGTCCTTCAGCTCCCGGATCAGGTTCTCTACAAACTGGGGAGGCGTGCAGTTGACACCGATGGCCTGGAGCCCGGGGTGCTTGCGGCTCAGCCGCTCGGCGCAGGAGCGGATGTGATCGCCCTCATTGATGTGGGAGCCGTCCTTGCAGCTGAAGCTGATCCAGTAGGCCGCGCCCAACTCCTCGGCAATCTGGGCCTCGATCAGCGCTTCATCCATGGAGGGCTGGGTCTCGATCAGCAGCAGGTCCGCCCCCGCCTCCCACAGCAGCTCCATGCGCCGGCGGTGGAAGTCGTAGAGCGCCTTTTCTGAAATCCCGTAGTTACCCCGGTATTCAGACCCGTCGGCCAGATAGGCCCCATAGGGCCCCACAGCCCCCAGGCACAGGGGATAGGCCCGGCCGCTCCCTTTCCCCTCGGAGTCCCACCACTCTTGGCGCGCCTCCAAAAAGAGTTTTACCGACCGGACGATCAGATCCTCTGACTGCTGCTGTGTAAAACCCTTTGCCATCAAACCGGGGATGGTTGCCTGGTAGCTGTCTGTGATCCCGCAGTCGGCGCCGGAGCGGAAGTAGTCCAGGTGCACCTGCTTGACCTTCTCCGGCGATTCCGCCAGCGCCTTGGCGCTCCATAGGCTGTCATTCAGATCGCAGCCCAGGGCCTCCAGGGCCGTGGACATGGAGCCGTCAATGACAATCACGCCTGTCTTTTCCAACGTCTCAGCAAATGTGGTACGCATTGTTTACACTCCCTTTTCAGCCTTCTCGTCCACCGTGCCATAGCTGACGTTCTCCGGATGCTCCCCACGCTGCTGGGCCGGGACAAAGCGGTCCCAGAAGTCGTGGAACAGTCGGAAAATTTCCTTGTGCTTGGCATAGATGAAGATCAGGGTAATGATCACATAAACCGCGGAGAGGATATCGGTCATGGCCCACAGTGCGTCCGCCTGGATGTTGTAAAGCACCACGCAGGGCACCATGTAATAGACCATGTAGACCCAGGTGGCCCGGCGGTTGGCCTTGGTGTCGCCAAAGGCGTAGTTGACCGACTTCTCGCAGCTGTAGTACATGCCGATGATGGTGGTCCAGGCAAAAATCGTAATGGCAATGGCCATGAACCAGCCGCCGAAATCTCCGTAAGCCACCTTAAAGGCCACGGTGGTCAGCTGGGCGCTGTCGATCTCAGGATAGTCGATGTAGGCATTGGTCAGGATCAAGGACAGCGCTGTGACAGAGCAGACCACAATCGTGTCCAAAAACACCTCGCCCCAGCCCCAGGAGGACTGGCGGACCGGATGGTCCGTCTTGGCTGAGGCGTGGGCAATGATGCCGTAGCCGGTTCCGGCGTCATTGGAATAGAGGCCCCGGGCAATGCCGTAGCGGATGGCGTCCCGGACGGTTGCGCCGGCAAAACCGCCCACTCCGGCCATGGGCGTGAAGGCGCTCTTGAAAATCAGGCCGAAGGCCGCGGGCACCTGAGGCAGGTTCATCAGCAAAATACCAAGGCCGCCCAGGATGTAGAGCATGGCCATAAAGGGCACCACCTTCTCCATGATGGAGGAGATGCGCTTCAGCCCGCCGGCAATGGTCAGCAGGCAGGTGGCGCCCAACACAATGACGGAGATCAGCGGATTAATGCCGAACCCTTCCTCGAGGGAACTGGTGACGGACTCCGTCTGAACGCAGCAGGTCCACGGGCCGAGGACGAAGCAGGCCACCGCCAGGACCACCGCGCCCCGCTTCCAGCCCAGAGCGTTTTTCATCACAAAGGAGCGGTCGCACATGTACTCATCCATGGACTCGCTGTATTTCACCCGGTAACGCTGGCCCAGGATGATCTCACATGCCTTGGTGGACATCCCAAGAAGGCCGGAGACCCACATCCAGAACACCGCGCCCGGCCCCCCGGCCACGATGGCCGTGGCCACGCCGCCGATGTTGCCCACACCAATGGTGTTGGCCATGGCGGTGCAGGCGGCGGCAAAGCCGGAGACCGTACCGGTCCCCTCCCCCTTTTTGAACATCTTTCCAAAGGTATTTTTAAAATGGAAGCCGATTTTCCGAAAGTTATACCGGAAGCCAAAGGCGATCGACAAAAAGAGCCCTGTGCCCAACAATGCCACCGTCATGGGCGTGCCCCACAGGAAATCAGAAATTGCATACAGAATATCCAGCATTTTTTACCCTCCCACAGCAAGCCGTGCCGAAACCGCACGGCTTACGATTGGTAAAACTTTAGCACATTGCTGTGGGATTTGTCAACGGATCATCTGTCAAAGAATGGCACGTTCCCCCATCAAATGCTGTCAAAATAGCTGGAACTCTTTTTGCAGGCGGTTTTGACTCTTCATTCACTATCAGGCCGCCCTTATTCCGTGCCCAACGCCTCCTCCAATTTATTCAGTGCCCGCTTTTCAATGCGCGACACATAGCTTCTGCTGATGCCGAACACCTTGGCCACCTCCCGCTGGGTCTGGGGAATTCCGCCTCCCAGGCCGTAACGCAGGCGGATGATCTGCGCCTCCCGTTCCGTCAGGCACTCCTGCACCAGATGGCGGATGCGGATGCTGTTGTCCCGGTCATGGAGATCCTCCAGCATGGTGTCGTCCACTCCCACGACGTCCATCAGCATAAGGGAGTTGCCGTCTTTGTCCGTCTCTATGGAATCGGAGAGGGAGACCTCGCCCTGTAATTTCTTCTGGCTTCTGAAGTACATCAAAATCTCGTTTTCCACACAGCGGGCTGCATAGGTGGCCAAACGCGCGCCTTTGGAGGGGTCAAAGCTGCTGATCCCCTTGATCAGCCCGATGGTCCCTATGGAAATCAAATCCTCCTGGTCGGCATTTGGAGTGTAGTATTTTTTAAACGGCTGAAACAAAAGGAGGAATCGTTGCGGTTAAAAACGACCCCGCAGGGGTCGCCGAATTTCAGGTGAATATCCAGATGCACTTCCTCTTTGGTGCTGCTCTTTTTGACCACGATGTGGTCCAGAATAGTGGTCACCAGGGTTGAATTGATGCCGTTCTCGAAAGAAAGCTCCTGTTCGAGCGCGGTGCGGATTTGCTCCAACTGCTCTATGGAGCGCTTGCTCTTCTGCGCCTCCGTTTTCACGAACTCCAGCCGTTCCTCCAGCTCTTTGATCTGCTCATTAAAGCTGTCGTTGCGGCGCTTGAACTCCTCGATGGTGATCGCCTCCGCCATGCTCATCTCCAGCAGGCGGTCCTTTTTTGCGTGGATTGCGGACAAGTCCTCCTCGATGCGCAATACGTCCCGCCCATAGTCGTGCTCATCGGGGACCGATTGGATGACCTTCACCACCGCGTCCACAATGGCCTGCTTATCCTGGGCCAGTTGATCGAAAATCTGAGCCATGATCTGATCCAGCTCCGTGGTGCGCAGCTGGGGCGCGGAGCAGGCCGCCCGGCCCCGATTGCGGTACACCCGGCACTGCCAGACCTCCTTTTCCCCCTTGGCGCTCTTGAGCACCTGACGGTGAAAGCTGGTGCCGTGCTCCTCGCAGATGATCTTGCCGCTGTACGGGTAGCGGTTGTGGAACTCGGCGGCGCTCTGGTGGGACATCATCTGCTCACTGCGGCGCTTATAGAGTGCGTTGGCCCGGTCCCACAGTTCCTCCGATACAATGGCCGGGATAGAGGGGTCCGGGTACATGACCCACTCGCTCTCCTCCAGGAAGACCTTGCGCTTGCTGCGGTAGTCCACCGTCTGGGATTTGTTGGCACAGTACCAGCCCTTGTACTTGGGGTTGCAGAGGATATGCCGGATGGTCAGCACGTTGAAGGCGTTGCCCTTCCGGCTGGTAAAGCCTTCGTCATACAACGTCTGGGAAATGCGGCGAATGCCCATCTGCTGGTTGGCGTAGAGGTCGAAAATCCGGCGGACCACCCGGGCCTCCTCCTCATTGATCGTCAGCACGCAGTCCTTTTTGTCGTACCCCCACAGCTTGTCGTTTCCCAGCACATGGCCGTTTTTGATGGCCTGGCGGAAACCGAACTTCAATCGTTCAGAGAGCTTGCGCACCTCGTCCTGGGCCACGCCGGCCATGACCACCAAACGGAACTCGCTGTCGCTGTCCAAGGTATTGATGTTGTCGTTTTGGAACAACACTCCCACGTCGTGCTCCAGCAACTGTTGAGTGTACTGGATACTGTCCAGGGTAGAACGGGAAAAGCGGGATATTTCTTTCGTGATGATGAAGTCAAAACGTCCCGCATTGGCGTCCGCGATCATCCGATTGAAACTATCCCGCTTTTTGGTACTTGTCCCGCTGATGCCCTCGTCAATGTACCCCTTAACATAAGTCCAGTTGGGTTTCGATTGAATCAGTTCCGTATAATATTGCACCTGGTTTTCCAGGCTGTTGAGTTGTTCGTCTTTGTCAGTCGATACTCTGGCGTAAAAAGTTACGCGCAGCGGGAGATCAAAAATGGACTTCCCGTTTCTCATCTCACTGCGTATTTTCAATACATTCATGCCTGCTCGCCTCCTCTGTCAAGCACACAGGATACCGCAACAACTCCGGTAAGTCTATCACAGAATGCACCAAATCTTCCGCGTGAGAATAGGTGGATTTCGATATAAGGCCAAGGGAAAAGACGTGCCCCAACAGGACGCTCAGCAGTTCTTTCTGTGCGCTCTCCAAATTGCATCACCTCGCTTCTAAGCTATGAGCGGCAGAACATAAAAATACCGGCCGGCCAAGCCGTCCGGTATTTGAATGTGCTATGATAAGGGCATCAACGCGGAAAGGAGCGGTTTGATGAAAAGACGATTGGCGCCAGAGGAAAAGCAGGAGTTGGTAGCCCGCTACCAGATGGGCGAGCCGGTCAAATTAAGCTTCTGTGGCGGAACGAAAACCGGGGCGCGATTTCACTTTTCGCAGTGATCAAGGGGCACAATACGCGAGTCGTGAGGCAGTTGGAATACCGGGTTCAAAATAGTTATTTTTTAGTTTCTTTCTCTAAAGCTTGAATAAGCGTTGTCCGGACATTCCGGAAACACACAGGCATAAAAATGCCGCCAAACCCTTTTGTGAGAAGGATTCAGCGGCTCAGGAGAAAATGGATGGCAAATAAATTCCGGAGTTTTTGTTGAGAAAAAGCAGCTGCATTCAACTGACTCCATTCGAACAGGGTCGGGTTGGAGGCGTGGAGGATGGTGACGCCTTCAGTCTCCTCGATCTCCTGTAGTTTTGTAAAATGATTTCTCTCAAGTTTCTCAACTCAATTCATCTCTCGCCCGCCTTGAAGTTGTAGACGGGGCGAATGATCTTTATGATCTCGGCCGTGGGGCCGATATTGTCCACGATGGCGGACATGTCCTTGTAGGCCATGGGGCACTCGTCCAGGGTGTCCCGTCCCACGGAGGTGGTGTAGATGCCCTCCATGGAGCGCCGGAACTCCTCCACCGTGAAGGCCGCCGCGGCCGCGTGACGGCTCATGAGCCGGCCCGCTCCGTGGGGGGCGGAGCAGTTCCAGTCCTCGTTGCCCCGGCCCACGCAGAGCAGGCTGCCGTCCCGCATGTTGATGGGGATGAGCAGGCGCTCCCCCTTTTGGGCGGAGACGGCCCCCTTGCGGAGGATCATGGTGCCGGTATCGATGTAGTTGTGGATGGTGCTGATGGTCTCCCGCACCGTCAGGCCCAGGCCCCGGACGATCTCGCTCACTATGGCCCTGCGGTTCAGGAGGGCGAAGCGCTGCGTGAGGGCCATATCGTGGAGGTAGTCGTCAAAGAGGGCCCCCTCCACGTAGGCCAGATCCTGAGCGACGGCCCCGCCGGGGCGGCGGCGCTTGGCCGCCCGCAGGGCGGGTTCGATCTCCTGGAAGCGACCCTCGGCTTTGAGGGCGTCCAGCAGCTCCTGGAGCTGGCGCCTGCTGTTACCGGAGAGGCTGCGGTAGCCCTCCTCCTGGTACCAGCGGGCCACCTCTGTGCCCAAGTGGCGGCTGCCGGAGTGGATAACCAGGTACAAGGTTCCCTCATCGTCCCGGTCCACCTCGATGAAGTGGTTGCCGCCGCCCAGGGTGCCGATGGAATGGCGGGCCCGATGCTCGTTGATCTGGCCAAAACAGCGCAGCGCGCTCAAATCGGCCTGGGTCTGGTAGGAATGGGGGTGCTCCCGAATCTCCATGCCCACGGGGATATTTGCACGGATGAAGCGGTCCAGAGCCTCCAGGTCCAGGGACTTCTCGTCCAAAATGGCCGTCTCCATGCCGCAGCCGATGTCCACGCCCACCATATTGGGCACCACCTTGTCATGGAGGGTCATGGTGGTGCCGATGGTGCAGCCCTTGCCCGCGTGGGTGTCCGGCATCACCCGGATGCGGCAGTTTTCCAGGAAGTCCTGGTCGCACATGGTGGTAATCTGCGCCCGGGTCGTCTCGTCGATGGTGTCGATAAACACCTTGGCGGTGTTGTGGGCGCCGGTAATTTCAATCATATTGTTCACCTATACACAGGGGGCGCATCCTCCAAAGGGATACGCCCCCTTCTTTCTCACAGATCTCAGCCTATGCCGCGATGTCCCGGTACCGGGGGGCGCTCAGAATATCCAACATATAGGCGTAGGGGGACAGCTTGCCGCCCAGGACCATCTCGAAGAGCCGGGGCGTGCAGCCGGAGACCAGCGCCACGCCCTGCTCGTTCATGGTGACGGGCTGCTGGAGCGCACGGCTGGCCACGTTCCAGAACACCACGCGGGGAAGCTTGTAGCCCTTGGCCTCGAAGGCCCGATGGGCGCAATTGAAGTTGGTCAAATCCGCGTGCTCCGCGCAGGAGTCGAACTCCATATCGGAGATAAAGTACAGCGTGGCGGGCAGGTCGACCTGCTTTAAACGGTTTTTCACCGCCGTGCGCAGGATGAGGTCAAAGACCGCCTGGACGTTGGTATTGGCGCACTCGTTGAAGCTCTCGGCGTACTTCACCTGCTCGTAGAGATCCCGTCCCTTCACCTCCACCAGCCTGGGTCTGCTGGAGAAGGTGATGAAGTGGCCCCGAAAGGCCCCAGTGTTCCGCTGGGCGAAGTAGAGCCCCAGGGAAAGGGCCACCGTGGCGGGCATGGGCTGAGCCCCATTCCAGTACATGGAGCCGGAGCCGTCCACCACCACCAGAGCGTCGCCGTCCGAGGCGTAGTCGGGCAGGGAGTTCCAGGTGGTGTCCAGGGTGAGACGCTCGGCCTCGGATACTGTGCCGTTCAGGATGGGGGCCACCAGCTCATAGGGATACAGGGTCCCCGTGTGCAGCTTGGCCTCGCCCGAGCGAACTTGCTCCAAAAATGCCTGATAGCGTACGCCGTCGTTGCGGAGGAACGCTTTGCGGTACTTGAACATGGCCTTGGAAGGCTGCTTGGCATAGTCAAAGGTATAGTCCCGCTCCCGGAGGCTATTCTCCAGGATGGCAATTCTGGCCCGGAGCGCGGAGAGGGTCTTGCGGTACCGGGCGTCGCTCATGCCCAGGGCGCGGGCCACCTGCTTGGCGGCACGGACGGTGTCCGCGCTGCTGGCGTTCACCGAGGGGAGCCACTTGGCAAGCAGGGAGACAGATTCCTCCTCCGTGCCCAGGGCGGCGATATCCCTGGCAAGCTGCCCCTTTATGTAGACAAGCATCTGCCCCCTGCAAGGGGTGTCCAACAGGGCTATCAGGTCGTCGTAACGGCCATACTCGGGGATGTTCGCCAGGTTCTTGACCACAGACGCGGGGGCCAAGGCGGAGAGGGTCTTTAACATGACCCGGAAGGCCCGGCGCTCGCCCAGGCCGCCCCGGACGTCCCGGGCGAAGAAGGCGATTTTCATTGCCAGGTCGGGGTTTTCCGCCCAGGCCCGGGTGAAGCGGTCCGCAATCTCCGCCTCGGAGGCAGCGCGGAGCGCGCCGACGGTGGAAAACAGGTCCAGGCAATCACTCATGGTGGTGGCGTAGGCGGCCGCGCCGTTTTCCGTGCGGGTGGTGAGGGCTTCTTTCTTCAAAAACGCAAGCATGATGATGACCTCCTTACCTGCTTGACGATTGCAAGGCACAGTTTCGACACCGGTTGCCCGGCGTTGTGGAGTTGAACCACGTTCCTGAATGGAATGACCAAATTGGATTGCTGTCTGTGCCTTTGGGAAATCAAGGCGCCATTTCAGCGGGATTCGGACCCGCGTCTCCTGGTTATGAGCCAGGCGCTTTTACCACTTAGCTATTGAAAAGCTGCGGTTGACGCCTTTTGACAACGCACCGTTTACGATTCACAGTTAACAGCTGTATGTAGGATTGCTGTTGGTGCGTTTATAGCAAGGCGCCGTTTGATGCGGGATTTGAACCCGCGAAACGTTGATCTTAAGTCAACTGCTATACCAACTTAGCTAATCGAAGTTGCTGTTGGCGCCTTTCATGTTCCAATCTTAACCGCAGGTGGAAAACTTTTCATTCCAAAAAAGTTGCGAGGTCTCCCGATATGTCGTAAACTGACAGATAAGAGGAGGTGGCGGCATGGCCTACAGTGAATTGGTCAAGCGGTTTGACCGGGTGCGGGACTACATGCGGGATTTTCTGATTTTCGGCTACAAGACCCGGGAAGACTTCGACCAGAAGAGCGCCCGTACCTACGACAACGAGCGCCGGCGCATCGAGAGCTGGCTGGGGGACGGCCTGCGCTGGGAGTACCGCCCCGGCGGGAAGGCCGTGTTCCTCTCCGTGGATGCCTCGGAGCTCCCCCACAATCCCCTCTATCGGGCTTGGCAGTCCAAGAGCTTCACCGACAACGACATCACCCTCCACTTTTACCTGTTGGATCTGCTCTCGGACGGCCAGCCCCGCCACGCGGAGGAGATCACGGACGAACTGGCGGAGCGTGGGGAACAGCTTTTCGAGCTGCCCACTGTCCGGCGGAAACTGAAGGAGTATGAGGAACTGGGAATCCTGAATACGCAAAAGCAAGGTCGAAGGCTGTACTATGCCATCTCCCCGTGCTCCCTGGATTCTCTGTTCCCGGATCAGACCGGCCTATCGGAGTTCTTGGGCTTTTTCGGAGAGGCCGCCCCGCTCTCCGTCGTCGGCTATTTTCTGTCCGGCCGCCTCGGAGGAGAGAATCCCAGTCTCCGGTTTAAGCATCATTTCATCGTCCACACCCTGGAGGACCAGATTCTCCTCACCATTTTGGAGGCCCTCCGGGACGGCCTGCGGCTGGAGCTGACCAACGTCAGTGGGCGGGACGGGCGGCAGAGCGTCTGCCGGGTGGTGCCGGTCAAGATCATGGTGAGCGTCCAGAGCGGGCGGCGTTACCTGGTGGCCCACCACCTGGAACAGCGGCGGTTCTCCACCTTCCGGCTGGACTATATCAAGGCCCTGGCGCCCCTCCCCGGGCACGAAGGGGACGAGAACTACCGCGCCCTGGCGGACCTCCTCCTGGCCCATGCCTGGGGCCCCGCCCTGCCCAGACATGAGCGGACCCGGCGCTTCTCCATGACGGTGGCGGTGGACGAGGAGCACGAGCCCCACATCATCCAGCGCCTGCGCCGGGAGGGCCGGGGCGGCCATGTGGCCCAGCTGGAGCCCGGTTTGTGGCGCTACACCAACGAGGTCTACGACGTGGGCGAGATGATGAACTGGGTCAAGACCTTTATCGGACGCATTGTAGCCTTGGAAGGGGACGATCAGCGCGCCATAGACCGCTTTTATGACGATGTACACCGCATGGTGGGGATGTACGGGGGTGAGGAATAGTGGAACTCTTTTCCGAGGTCTACGGCTGCTATTATCAGGTGGTGGCCGACATTCTCCACGCCGCGCCGCTGACACGACGCCAAGTGGAGGCGCTGGTGGGAGAGCGGGGCTACGGGGAGAGCACCCTCCAGCTTATCCCCAAGCTGCTGAATCAGAATGCCTGGCCGCTGCTGGAGGAGCGGGACGGGCTGCTGTTCTCCCTGCTGGAGCATCCGCCTGCATTGCCGGTAACGGCCCTGGAGCGCGCCTGGCTGAAAGCCCTGCTGGGCGACCCGCGCATCCGGCTCTTTATGACCGACGAACAGCTCGACCACCTGACCGAAGCCCTCCGGGACGTGGCGCCACTCTACCGGCAGGAGGACTTTTTCTATTTTGACCGCTACCTGGACGGGGACGGCTACACCGACCCGGACTACCGTCGGCACTTCCAGGCCATCCTGGCCGCCCTGCGGGAGGGGGCCTTCCTGCGCCTGGCCTACGCGCCGCCCAAGAGCCGCTTACAGCTGGGCGACCACCGGCCTCTGCGGCTGGAGTACTCCGCAAAGGACGACAAGTTCCGGGTCTACACAGCCAAAGCGTGGCACGGAGTCTTCCAGGGCTACCATATCCTGAACCTGAGCCGCATCCAAGAAGTGGGGCCCTCCACCGAGCGGTATGACGGTCCCTTGGATCTGGAAGGCTGGCGGGTCAGGCACCGCTGCGCCGAGCCGCTGCTCCTCCGGGTCACCCGTGAGCGCAACGGCATCGAACGTTTTATGGTGGAGTTCTCCTCCTATGAAAAACAGAGCGAGTACGACGAGGAGACGAAAACCTGCACCGTCAAGCTGTGGTATCAGCGGGACGACGAGACCGAGGTCCTCATCCGTCTGCTGGGCTTTGGCCCCGTGGTCCGTGTGCTGGGCCCGGAGCGCTTTGTGGAGCAGATGCGGGAGCGGGTGCTGCGGCAGAACAACTGGATACAAACAAGCAGATAAAGCGTGCACAGTACGGATCGTCTGTGTCTATTGAGCTGCTTAAATGCCTTATGAGGTCTTTCATCAAAAAAGCGCCGTTGTTTCCAACCGGAAATAACGGCGCTTTTTTGATGAAATTGTCTTAATCTATACGCCCCGCAAAGTTCTTGAATCATCCTTCCAGTATGACCTTGTACTTAAAAATTACATTTTTACCCGTGCGCTTCAAAGCCTTTTTCCTGTAGTCGGTCCAGAGTTTCTTTCCTTCCGCTTCACCCGTTGTTGATGATATGTGCCACTAGCCTCAGATTGTGTTCGATGAGTACATTTCTGGCCTCCACATCCCCCTGTGAAAACCGTTCCAGATACATTTTTTCCTCCGCCGCAGAGAGGGGCTTTGGAAATGAACTGCCGTTCCCCTCCAGCCTCAGGGAAAACAGCAGGCTGTTGCACAGGAGCAGCAGCGTAGCGGACAGCATGGGCACTCCCCCTTTCGCCATTTATCCTATGAGCGCAGAGGAAGTCCCTATTCTTGAAAAGCGGGCCGCGGATATTTTCCGCGGCCCGCTTCCCTATTCTTGAATTAATAGTTGCAGATGATCTTCACCGTATATGTACGGGTGTAGCTGGAATTTTCAGCCGTCACCTTGATCTGGATCGTCATGGTCTCACCCTTGGCAAAATCCAGATTGGAGATGGTATAATACCCATCGCTGTCCCGATCCAGCTGGATATAGGGGGTGGAGCTGCTGGTGCCGATCTTGTACTCAATGGAGCTGACGGAATCCTCGGTGGGCAGCATGGTCAACTTCGCGCCCACAGCCGCCGTGGGATAAACCGTATAGGAGGTAGTCGTGGTTGCGGTATCAATGATGCTGTAAACATCGGGATCCGCAATCAGGCGCATCTCCTTCAGTGTGGAGGTGACGGAAGAGGAGGTGGTGGAGAAGCTCTGGCTCTTGGTGTAGGTGAGGCCGTTGTACACCAGCGTGGCGCGGATGGTATAGCTTGTGCCCGCCTTCAGGTCGGACAGCTCAAACCGCCTGGCCTCATTCGCCTTGGTGGTGATATTGGAGACCAGGGTGGTGGTCTTGCCGCCGCCGGAATACGTCACGGTCAGCTTGCCCTCCACATCGGACTGCACGGAAAATACCGCAGAGGTGCTGGAGACGTCGTTTTCCGTATCCACCGCGATGTTCAGGGGGTTGGAATCCTCCGTGGTGAAATAGGAGGAGAAGGAGCCCACATTGGAGCCATCCTCGTATTCCAGGGTTCCGGACACTACCACCACGTAGTATTTCGTATTCAGCTCCAGGTCGTTGTAGGGCTGGATGGTAACTGTCTTGCCGTCGTTGGAAACAGAGGCGGTGAAGTCCACCTTGGAACCGGAGGTGCTGCCGCGGCGCAGCTCAATGGCTGTGCTTTCCACATAGGAGGGCTTCAAAGTGGTATAGCCCGACCGGTAGACCGGGGAGCCGAAAGTCACCGTGATAGGGCTGCCGGCGGAGACGTTGACGGCCTTATCTTCGGGAGAGACCACGATGTCTGTCTCCACGGTCTTGCCGGTGGAGAACTTGGAGACAAAGCGCCCGTTGGAGCTGCCGTTTTCATTGACCAGCGTCCCCTTATTCACCACAACATAATAGGTGGTGTCGTCCGCCAGCGCCACGTTGGGCTTGATGGTGATGGTGCGCTTGTTGGAGCTGATGGTGGCGGTATAGGCAAGGCTTTCGCCGGTGGTGCTGTCCTTGTGCAGCTCCACCACGCTGTTCCTGATATAGGACGCGGTCAGCGTCACGCCCACATCCTCATAAATCGCCTCGTCAAAGCTCAGCGTGATGCTGGTGGTCTTGGACACGCTGGTGCGGCCGTTGGTGGGGGACACGGAGGGCGTGAGGGTGGTGGAGGTGCCAGTGGTGAAGTACGAGGTGACCTTGGGATTGGTGGCCCCGTCGGAATTTTTCAGCTTGGAGGAGGCCACGATCACATAATAGGTGGTGTTGGTGGCCAAATCCTCATCCGGCCGGATGGTGATGGTCTTCTTGTCGGAGCTGATGGAGGCGGTATAGCTGACCAGCGCGCCGGAAGTGCTTCCACGGCGCAGTTCCACCACGCTGCCCTCCACATAGGAGGTGGTGAGGGTGTTGCCGCTGGAGTTGAAGAGCACATCGTGGAAGGTCAGGGTGATGGCGCTGGAGATGGCCACACCGGTGGAGGCGTTGGAGGGAGATACTGTGGGGCTCAGGGTGGTGGAAGCGGACTTGGTCCCGAAATAGGAGGTGTACTCCGTGTTCCGCTGTCCGGCGCTGTTTTTCAGAGTACCGCCCTTTACGACCACATAGTAGGTGGTACCGGTGGCAAGCTCCGAATCCGGCGTCACGGTCACGGTCCTGCCGCTGACATAGGCGGAGAAGTTCACCTTGGTGCCGGAAGAGCTTCCGCGGCGCAGCTCCACCACGGAGTTTTCAATGTAGCTGTTGGAGACGCTGTTCCCGCTGGAATTGTAGATGGCCTCGTCAAAGACCAGGGAGATGGTGGCCGAGGGGTCCACCGAGCCCGCGCCCTTGGAGGGCACCACGGTGGGCTGGAGGATCCCGTTTTGATCCTTGTCGGCGTTGTTGGTGATCTTGCCCGGCTGGGTCTCATAGGTGATGCCGTTCACATTCTCCACAGCGGTGGAAATGGTTCCCTCGCCGTAGAAGGTGGTCAGGCCATTCATGGTGGCGGTGCCCACGCTGACACCCTTGGCCAGGGAGATGGTGGTACCGGCGGCGGCCTTGTCCACGGTCAGGGCGGTGATGGTGCCCTTCTGGATCACCGTGTTGGTCTTGCTGGTCAGGTTCATGGCGGCGATCTTACCGCTGCTGTGGTTGATGACGGTGCTGCTCTGCACGGTCAGCTTGTCAAATGTACCGGAGAGCTTGACGGTGCTGCTGGCCAGTGAAGAGCCGGTGAGTGTCACATTCTGGAAGCCGTCGCCGGTGAGGGAGGATTCGGAGAGGGTGACGCCGTTTTTGACCACGGTTTCCTTCACCGACGAGTTCCCGGTGGCATAGATGGCCGCATCCTCCTTGGAGGCGGCCAGGTAGTTTACATTGGTGTCATAGAGCGTGACCATGCTGCCGCCGTTGACAGTCAGGGCGCCTAAGACACGGCTGTTGCGCAGCGTCACGGCGCCGCTTCCCGTATCGTCGGTCACAGTGACATTGTTGGCGTAAAGGGTGTTGCTGCGGGTCACCGCGGAGGAGATGGAAACCGTGGAATCGGACACCACGTTCTCGCCCTTGAGCAGCAGGTAGATCACCTGGGCCACCTGGGCGCGGGTCATCTTGGCATTGGGGTTGAACTTATTGTTCCCGTCGCCCTTCATGTACCCCTTGGTGTAGATGATATCCACGCCGTCGCGGGCCCAGTCCCCGATGGAGGAGGAGTCCGCAAAGACCTTGGAGGAGGAAACCGACGCAGGCAGCGTCACCACGCGGCTGAGCATCAATGCCGACTCCTGGCGGGTGATGGTCTGGTTGGGCCGGAAGGTGCCATCGGTATAGCCGGCGATGTAGCCGGCGGAAACCGCCTTCTGGAGCTCAGAGTAGCACCAGTCGCTGCTTCTGATATCGGAAAAGCTGATGGATACCGTGTTGCTCAGGCCCAAAGCCTGATTGAGCATCTTGGAGAACTCCGAACGGGACACAGGGTTGTCCGGCCGGAACGTGCCATCCTGATAGCCGCTGATGTAACCGGCGTTCACCCCGGACCGGATGGCCTCCTCCGCCCAATGGCCCTTGATGTCGCTCAGTGCGGCAGCGGTGCTCTGCACCGTCACCAGACCGCACACAAGCACAAGGGTCAGGCAAAAGGAAACGATTCTTTTGATACCAACACGCTTTTTCATTTTCTTTACCTCATTTCATCGTCGGTGATCAACTGTGTTGCTCCACAAAGAGTATTTAGCGCTATTATTATATACTATCTTCTTTTATTCCACAAGCCACTTTCAGAAAATATAGTGCCAAATCCCTCTCCCGACACAAGATGTAGCGCGAATGCTCATTTGTATATAGACGGTTTTACCAGGCGCTTTGTTTCCATTTTTCCTGTATTTTCATATCATTCAGGAAAAATCCGAGTAAACCCCATCCAGGTCACTTTAATAGGATCTGGCGGAACTTTCCAGGCTTTTGATAAAAGGATGTGCCTGCTCGAACATCGGAGACTCGCCCGGCGTCGTTAGTACAGGGGGTGTATGGAAACAGGAATGCCCGCAGGGATCACCGTCATATAGTCTTTTGCATAGCCGCAGCTTAGTCCCAATGGGCCTATCCGCCAGAAAAAAGGCAAAAGCCGTCAGCAAAAGGGACAGCGCATCATCAGGACAATGCCTTTTCAAACTCAGTGGCCGGAGAGGAGGGCCAGCGCGGCCTTGCCATCGCCCACCATCAGCGAAGCTTGGCGAGAGCGATGATACAAATTTTTACTGCAGTTGTTAAAGGAATTTGCATTTGATTTTTCGCCGTGCTACACTGAATTCCGTAAAGGGCCGGCATGGCCGGCGGATCATCTGAAAGGAGCGTTTTCTATGAAGGTACTTTTGCTCAACGGCAGCCCTCATGAGCACGGCTGCACCTACACCGCCCTCAGCGAGGTGGGAAAGGCACTGCAGCGCCGGGGCGTGGAGACAGAGATCGCCTACCTGGGCGTGCAGCCTGTGGCCGGGTGCATCGGCTGCGGCAGCTGCGCCAAAACCGGCCGCTGCTTCCGGGACGACCTGGTCAACGAGATCGCCGGGCGTCTGGACGAATTCGACGGCCTGGTGGTGGGCAGCCCCGTCCACTATGCAGCCGCCAGCGGACAGGTCACCTCGTTTTTGGACCGGCTTTTTTACATAGCCGGCGGCAAGATGGCGGGAAAGCCCGGCGCCGCCGTGGTCTCCTGCCGCCGGGGCGGCGCGTCGGCGGCCTTTGACCAGCTGAACAAATACTTCACCATCAGCAACATGCCCATCGTCCCCTCCCAGTACTGGAACCAGGTGCACGGCAACACGCCGGAGCAGGTGCTTCAGGACGAGGAGGGCCTTCAGACCATGCGCACCCTTGGGGAGAACATGGCCTGGCTGCTCCAGTGTATCCAGGCCGGCGACCAGGCCGGTGTGGCCCGCCCCCAGTACGAGCCAAAGATCAAAACCAGCTTTATCCGTTAAAAAACGCGGCGGCCACAAAGGCCGCCGCGTTTTTTCAGATGACAGGCAGACGGATCACCCGGGCGTCAAGTTCCCGGGCATCCTGGGGGTTGTGGGAAGCCAGCAGGACGACCTTCCCCTCTCCCCTGCGCCGGAGACACGCAAGGCACGCGGCACGGCTCTCCCGGTCCAGGCCCGTAAAGGGCTCGTCCAGTACCAGAGCGTCCGACGGCGCAGCCAGCGCCCTTGCAAGGGCCACCCGGCGGCGCATCCCCCCGGAGAACTCCCCCACCGGCTGTCCGGACAAGGGCAGGCCCAGCTCCTCCAGCAGCTCTGCCGACGCTTCCTCCGCGCCTGGGCGGACAAAGGCCAGGTTCTCCAGAGCCGTGGCGTGGAGCAGCAGCCGGTCCTCCTGGAACACGGCGGCCAGCCTGGCTCCCTCCAGGCCCTCCACCCTTCCCCGGTCCGCCTTCTCCAGGCCCAGGACGATCCGCAGCAGCGTGGTTTTCCCGCCGCCGGAAGGCGCCTCGATGCAGGTGACGCCCGGAGGCGCCGAAAAGGAGAGGTCCCGCAGGACAAGCCTGCTCCCGTAGGACTTCCAAAGATGCACCGCGTCCATCACGCACCTCCCATCCTGCCGCAAATGCGGTCTAAGAGTCCAAGGATCAGCCGCTCCGAGAGGGCCGACAACGCCACCACCACCGCTGTCCAGGCAAACAGCTCCGGCGTCTCAAAATAGATTTTCGCCGTGTAGAGCCGTTCTCCGACGGACCCGGCCGGCAGCCCGATGATCTCCGCCGCCACTCCGGCCTTCCAGCAAAGCCCCAGGCTCAGGGAGCATGCCGAGCGGAAGTAGGGCATCACCTGGGGCAGGTAGATGCTCCGAATCCGCCGGGCGGGCGGCACATGGAACACACGGGCCATCTCCAGAAGAGCGGGGTCCACGCGGCCGCTCCCCTCCAGCACATTGCCGTAGACCGTCGGAAAGACGATCAGAAAGGAGATCAGCAGCGACAGCTTCCGGGCAGGCACGCACATCAGCGCCAGCAGGATGAACGAGGCCACCGGCACCGCCTTAACCACGTCCACCAGGGGCCGCAGCAGCTCCCGCACCGCCTGGAAGGCACAGCTGCAGCCGGCACAGAGCACTCCGGCTGCGGCGGCCAGGAAAAAGCCGCCCAGGATACGCGCCGCCGAATACCACGCCGCCTGCCAGAACGTTATGGAGCCCATCAGCAGGGCAAGGCTCACAGCCGCGTCAATCGGCCCCGGCAGCAGCAGCCCTTCCCCCACCAGTAAGGCACACCCCTGCCACACGGCCAGCCAGAAAACCACGGCCCAGAGCCTCGGCGCTTTACGCGCCGTAATAGAAGTCGTCCTCAGGCAGAGCACCTCCCACGGAAGCCGGGTCCTGGTCATAGAGCACTTCAAGATAGCCGGACAGCTTTTCCTTCATCTCAGCGCCGGTGATGCACACGATGTTGCACTGAGGCAGCGCCTGCTCCGCCACCGCGGTGTCCACAATCCCATAGGAGCCGATGAGCCGGGCCGAGTCCTCCGTCTGTTCGTTGACCCACGCCACAGACGCGCCGTACCCCTCCAGGAACAGCGCCGTCGCCACCGGGTGCTCCTCCGCAAACTGCCGGCGTCCCACGGTCACGCCGGTGATCAGGGCAGAGCCGTTCTCCAGCCTGTCCCACTGCTCCGTCAAATCCAGCGCTACCCGCAGCCCCTCTATCTTCCCCTGGGCCACGGTGACAAAAGGCTGGGGCAGCAGGGCGATGGCCTCGCTGCCGGAGGCAAGGGCGCTGACGCACTCGCTGTGTTCGCTCTTCCAGTCAATGGTCACATCCGTGTCCGGGTCCACTCCGTTTTCCCGCAGCAGATACCGCAGGGCATACTCCGGCGTGGAGCCCTTCCCCGCCGCCGCAATGGTCTTGCCCTTCAAATCGGAGAGAGATGTCACGCTGTCCCCCCGCTCCACGATGTAGAGGACGCCCAAGGTATTGATGCTCAGGGCCACGATCTCCCCTTTGCTCTTTTCATAGAGCACCGACGCCAGGTTGGCCGGAACGCAGGCCACGTCCAGCTCCCCCTGGATCAGGCCGGGGCTCACCTCGTCGGCGGACGCAGCCAGCGTAAAGTCATAATATCCATAGGTGCTGTTCCCGTCCTCCGAATCCCGCATCAGCTTCACCAGGCCCATGGCGGTGGGGCCCTTCAGCGCCGCCGCCCGAACCGTGACCGCCTGCTCCGCCTCCGCCGAGGGAATGGAGGCGCTTTCCCCGCCTGCTCCATTTGAGCCGCCGCAGGCGGCCAGGGAGAGGATCAGCAGGAGGCTCAATCCTGCCGCTACCGCTTTTTTCATCTTATCTCTTCTCCTTTTCCTGTCCTTCGCCGGACTCCGCCGGCGCGTAAACTGTTTTCGCCGTGACGCCCTCCAGCCGCCCGATCTTCCCGGCCAGGGCGCTGATCTCATCCTGGGGCGCGTCCATGGCCACGCTGATGATGTGAAGCCCCCGCTGGCGGTAGGGAACGCCCATCCGTCCGATGATCCATGCCCCGTACTGGTGGAGCAGCTCGTTGAGCCGTCCCACCGATCCGGTCTCCTGCACCACAATGGCAAGCAGGGCAATTCGTGTCTTCATTTCTCACCCTCCAAACAACAAAAGCGCCTTTCCCCCGGGGAAAAGGCGCAGACTATCCGGGGCGTGCCGCAGCGCGCCCTTTTCCGCCTCTTCCCGCCCGGACTCCTCCGGGATTGTCAGAACGGTCGCTTGTTTACCGTCAGGGGTCAGAGCATATCTTTCCCACAACGCTTCTACTGTATCACAGGATTTCCCACCTGGCAAGACTCTGACTGGCGTTGCAAAGGGGCGCGGTAGGCGGTATAATCGAGAAAACCATTCGACAGAAGGTGACATTTTGTATATTGCCGATCTCCACATCCACTCCCGCTTCTCCCGGGCCACCAGCCGCGACTGCGACCTGCCCCACCTGGACTGGTGGGCCCGGCGCAAGGGCATCCAACTATTGGGCACCGGGGACTTCACTCATCCCGCCTGGCGCGCGGAACTCAAAGAGCAGCTGCTCCCCGCCGGGGACGGGGTCTACACGCTGCGAGAGGAACTGCTCCTTCCGGACAGGGAGGCGGCGGAGGCGCCCCGCTTTGTGGTCACGGGTGAAATCAGCTCCATCTATAAGCGGAATGGAAAGACCCGCAAGGTCCATAACCTCATCCTTCTGCCCAGCCTGGAGGATGCGGAGGAGCTCTCCGCCAGGCTGGAGGCCATCGGCAACATCCACTCCGACGGACGGCCCATCCTGGGCCTGGACAGCAGGGACCTATTGGAGCTGACGCTGGAGACCTGCCCCGGCGCGGAGCTGATCCCCGCCCACATTTGGACGCCGCACTTTGCCATGTTCGGCGCCTTTTCCGGCTTCGACACCATGGAGGAGTGCTTCGGCGATCTGACGCCCCACATCCACGCCGTGGAGACCGGCCTCTCCTCCGACCCGCCGATGAACTGGCGCCTCTCCGCCCTGGATCATCTGACGCTGGTGTCCAATTCCGACGCCCACTCCCCCTCCAAGCTGGGCCGGGAGGCCAATTTGTTGGATACCGGCCTCTCCTATCCCCAGCTGATGCAGGCCATCCGCACCGGGGAGGGGTTTGCCGGAACCATTGAATTTTTCCCCGAGGAGGGCAAATATCACCTGGACGGCCACCGCAGCTGCGGCGTCTGCCTCACGCCGGCTGAGACGGAGGCGCGGGAGGGCCGCTGCCCGGTGTGCGGAAAAAAGCTGACCATCGGCGTGGAACACCGGGTGGAGGAGCTGGCCGACCGGCCCCACGGCTTCCGCCCACCAACCGCCAGGCCCTTTGAAAGCCTGGCCCCCCTGCCGGAGGTCATCGCCGCCTCCACCGGGGCCCCGGCCGCCGGGAAAAAGACGTTGGAGCAGTATGAGCACATGCTCCGGGAACTGGGGCCGGAGTTTCACATCCTGAGAGAGGTCCCCATCCCCGACATTGAGCGCGTGTCGGGCCCCTGCGTGGCGGAGGGCATCCGCCGCCTCCGGCTGGGCCAGGTACAGCGGCGCGCCGGGTTCGACGGGGAGTTCGGCACCATCTCTTTGCTGACGCCCTCTGAAATCTCACTGCTCAGCGGCCAGGTCTCCCTTTTCGGCGCCTCGGCTCCCCAGCAGGCACCAAGGCGCCAGCGGACGCTGAAAAAGAAGGCCGCGGCCCCCGCCCCATCCTCTCCGGAGGCGGACTCCCTCAACCCGGAGCAGCACCAGGCGGTCTGTGCGCCGGAGCGTACGGTGGCCGTGGTGGCCGGCCCGGGAACGGGCAAGACCAAGACATTGGTTGCACGGATCGCCTACCTGGTAGAGGAGCGGGGCGTCAAGCCCGGGGAGATCACCGCCGTCACCTTCACCAACCAGGCCGCCGCCGAGATGCGCCAGCGGCTGGAGCAGCGCCTTGGCGGCAAGCGTGCTGTGTCCTCCATGACCATCGGCACCTTCCACTCCATCTGCCTGAAGCTCCTGGGCAAGGTGCGCCTCATCGGCCAGGGAGAAGCCATTGAGACCGCGTCCGACGTCCTGCGGGAGGCGGGGAGCAAGAAGAGCGCCAGGGCCCTCCTTCAGGCGGTGTCCCAGGTCAAAAGCGGCGCCTCCACGGAGGAGGCGGAGGTGGATGCGTCCCTCCAGGAGGCCTACTGCGCCCGGCTCAAGACATTGAGCCTACTCGATTTTGACGACCTGCTGACAGAGGCGCTGAAGCTGGATACCGCCGGGCGCAAAGGGTTTACCCACCTGTTGGTGGATGAGTTCCAGGACATCAATGCTGTCCAATACGACCTGGTCCGCGCCTGGAGCCGGGGCGGCAAGAGCCTTTTTGTCATCGGCGACGGGGACCAGTCTATCTACGGCTTCCGCGGCGCCAGCGGGCGCTGTTTCCGGCAATTGATGGAGGAGTATCCTGAGACGCGGGAAATCCGCCTTATGGAAAATTACCGCTCCACGCCTGAGATTCTGGAGTCCGCCCTTGGGGTCATTGAAAAAAACTCCGGCGGGCCCCGCCTCCTTCATCCCAACCGCCCCTCCGGGCCCCAGGTGCGCCTGGTACGGGCCGCGGGAGGCTTTGAAGAGGGCGTCTTCATTGCCAAGGAGATCGGACGCATGACCGGCGGCGTGGACATGTTAGAGGCCCAGGGCCTGGATCACGAGCGGAGCACCCGGGCGTTTTCCGACATCGCCGTCCTCTGCCGCACCCACCGCCAGCTGGAGCTGGTGGAAAAATGCCTGCGCCACGACGACATCCCCTGCTTGGTGACGGGACGGGAGGAGTTTTTAGAGCGTGACGAAGTCCGGGGCGTCCTCTCCTTTTTCCACTTTCTCCTGAGCCCCGGCGACGGCGCCGCCCTAAAAACCGCCCTGCGCCTTTTGTGGGACTGCCCGGCCGATCTGATCCAAATCGCCCGGGCAGCCTGCCGCGGCCTGGAGACGCTGGATCCGGAGGCGCTGCGGGATACCGTGCGGGGCTACGGCCTCCTTGAGGACTGGCTGGCCCGGGCGGAGGCCTATCTGCCCCTGGTGGGCAGGGAAAAGCCCCGGCTTCTGATCGAGCGCTGGGCAGAGCAGTACGGCAGCACATCTGCCCTGGAGCAGCTGAAAAACACGGCGGTCTTCCACGCTGACTTTCCCGGCTTTTTAAACGCATTGACCCTGGGACAGGAGGCGGACCTGTGCCGCGCCGCAGGCAGAGGCTGGGAGTCCGGGGCGGTGCGCCTCATGACCTTCCACGGTTCCAAGGGTCTGGAATTTCCGGCAGTCTTCCTGGCCGGCGTGGACACCCTTCCCCTGAAGGCCCAGGGCAGGACCACGGACGTGGAGGAGGAACGGCGGTTGTTCTATGTGGGCATGACCCGCGCCCGGGAGGAACTGATCCTCACCGCCGGGCCGGGCGAGTCCTTGTTCCTGAAGGAACTCCCGGAGTGCGTGAGTCGGGAAACCGCACGAAAGAACGTGCGCCCCTCGGAACAGATCAGTCTGTTTTAATAGATGTTTTGCATAAATAACAAATTATTATACTGTGCATCTTGCTGTTTGACCGCTGCAAATGACGCAATTCGACATAAATCACCTGTTTACGGGCAAACTATGGCGGAGGTGATTGCAATGGATGAAAAAAAGCGCATTGAGCTTCCCCAGCCGGGACTCCAGGAGAAACCCATCCCCAGCGTATATCCCGTCATCGACACCGACCTGGGACGGGACAACGTGGAAAACGACCTGCCCGCCGCGGACCTGGAGGATCTGTAAGTATTCTTGTCCGCTTTGGTCATACTATTGGCAGAGGTGAGTACAATGCAGGATACCGAGTTGCTCCAATTTGTCCACGAGACGGCAGAGATGGGCATAGAGGGGCTCCAAAATGTGGTGGGGCAGGCCGACGACAGGCTGAGAGAGTCCATCCACTCCCAGATTTCGGAGTATGAAAACATCTCAAGACGCTCCGCCCAGATGCTGCGCTCCAAAGGCGAAACACCCAAGGAGCCTGCCCTCATGGCCCGGGTTTCCTCCGAGGTCATGTCCACTGTGCAGACCTTGGCAGACCCTTCTTCTTCCAAGATTGCCGAAATGGTCATCAAGGGGAATCAAATGGGCATCACCAAGGGGCTGAAGCATCTCCACGACTACGCCGGCAACGACAGCCAGGTGCGGTCGCTGGCGGAAGAGCTCCTTGCAACCGAGCAGTCCAATGTGGAACAGATGAAGCCCTTTTTATAAGGGCGGAAACAAACGCGCCGCGGCTTAAAAGCCGCGGCGCGTTTGTTCAGATGCCGGCGCAGTAGGCCATCACGGACTGAAGGTGGGGAGAGACCCACTTGTCCCGATGGCAGAACAGCTGCTTCCAGACCTCCACCGTAAAGTCGTCCACCTTCAGCCGCACCAGCCGGCCCGCCTTTACATCCTCGTCGGTGGCGTAGTCCGGAAGGAACGCGCATCCTGCCCCCCGGGATGCCAGCTGGCAGATGATCTCCGTATTGCCCATCTCCAGGACAGGGCTGACCTCCAGGGAGCGGGACGCCAGCTGCTCATCCACCAGGCGGCGGTAGCTCATCCCCTTTTCCGTCAATAGGAAGGGGTAGTCCAGCACCTCCCGGACGGAAACATGTTCCCGCCCCGCGAGGGGGCAGTTCGGCGCGGCTACAAAGTGCGTCTCAATCTTTTCCTCCCGGATCAGCTGGTATTCCGTGTTGTAGATGTGGTTGTCCAGCGTGAAGACCAGGTCCACCTCGTTGTGGTTCAGAAGCCGGAACATCTCCTCCGTGCCCGCCGCAATGATTTTCAGGCTGATGCCGGGATACCTCAGCCAGAAATCCTGAAACGTCCTGCCGAACTGGGTGCACAGCGAATCCGCCATGGCCAGGCGCACGTGGCCCGTCACCTCTTTTTCCTCCCGCAATTCCCGTTCCAGCTCCGCCCGCAGCTTGTCCATCCGGCGGGCGTAGCGCAGCACTTCCCGCCCCTGATCCGTCAGCTTTACCGTGTGGTGAATCCGCTCAAAGAGCCGCACGTCCAGCTCCTCCTCCAGCTGCTTGATCTGGAAGGAGACCGTGGACTGGGAATACCCCAGCCGCGCCGCCGCTTTCGTAAAGCTGCACTGCTCCGAGACATAGAGGAATGTTCTCAAATTCCGCAGGTCCATTGTACCCTCCATCTATTTTCTTAATCCATTCCATTTGAATTATCGATTTTACAAATGAGTGTTCCCATTATATACTAATCTCTGGAAAAATCAACTGCCGCCGCGCTGGCGGCAATCAAGAATCAGGAAAGGGACAAGGCCAATGGAACCGATCATCCGACTCATCTCCACCGTTTACCAGTATTTATGGGGGGACCTCTTTTCCATTCCCCTGCCCGGCGGAGGCTCTGTGGGCATTTCGCTTCTGGTGCTGCTTTTGATTCCCACCGGCATTTACTTCACGTTCCGCACCCGTTTCCTGCCAATCCGCCTCTTTCCGGAAATGCTGCGCATTGCCGTGGAAAGGCGGACCGGGGACAGCAGGCACGGCATCTCCGGCCTTCAGACGCTGATCGTCTCCACCGCCACCCGCGTGGGAATGGGAAACCTGGTCGGCGTGGTGGCTGCCATCTCCGCAGGCGGGGCAGGCGCGGTGTTCTGGATGTGGATTTCCGCCCTCCTGGGCTCTTCCACCGCCTTCATCGAGGCCACGCTGGCTCAGCTCTACAAGCAGAAAGACCCCCTCTACGGCGGCTTCCGGGGCGGCCCCGCCTACTACATCCACCGCTTTGCCGAGGAAAATGGAAAAACCCGGCGGTATTCCGTGGTGGCTGTCCTCTTTGCCATCTCCGGCCTGATCTGCTGGTGCGGCATCAGCCAGGTCATCAGCAACTCCGTCTCCAGCGCCTTTGAAAATGCCTTCCAGATTCCTCCCCTCTACACCACAGTGGTTCTGGTCGCGCTGGCCGCCGTCATCGTGCTGCGGAAAAATGCCACGGTAAAGGTGCTGGACGTGCTGGTCCCCATCATGGCGGGCTGCTATTTTGTGCTCACCCTGTTCCTGCTGGTCAAAAATGCGGCTGTGCTCCCGTCGGTCTTCCAGCGCATCTTCTCCGAGGCGTTTGGCCTGCGGCAGGCGGCGGCCGGCGGGTTCGGGGCCGTGCTGATGAACGGAGTGAAGCGGGGCCTATTCTCCAATGAGGCGGGTTCCGGCTCCGCCCCCTGCGCCGCAGCCGCGGCGGACGTTTCCCACCCGGCCAAGTCAGGGCTCCTTCAGGCCCTGGGCGTATTCATCGACACCATCGTCATTTGCAGCTGCACGGCCCTCATCATGCTGGTCACACCGGAGGCCAATGTGTCGGGCATGGAGGGCATGGACCTGCTTCAGGCCTCCATGCAGTATCATCTGGGCCGCTTCGGCGTGGTGTTCATCGCCGTGGTTCTGTGGCTGTTCAGCTTTTCCACCTTCATCGGCATCCTCTTCTACGCCCGCTCCAACGTGGCCTATCTCTTCGGTGACAATTGGGTCTCCCAGACCGCCTACAAGGTGCTGGCGCTGGGGATGCTGTTCATCGGAGGCCTGGCCACCTACACGTTTGTGTGGGATTTGGGCGATGTGGGGATTGGCCTGATGACCATTTTCAACATCGCCGTCATCCTTCCCATGTCCAAGCAGGCCCTTGGCTCCCTGCGGGAGTACGAGCAACTGCGAAAATAACGCCCCGGACAAGGACCATCGGAGAAAAGCCAGGCGAATCCAATAGGATTCGCCTGGCTTTTTATTTCTCTCAAGGCCGGACTGCCGTGGAAACTCACGCCCGCATGGCTCCCGCCTTTTACAGCGGATGGTGGCATGCAATCAGGCGTCCGTCTTCTTCCACCGCTTTCGGGACCTGCCGCCTGCATTCTTCTGTTGCATAGGGGCATCGGGTATGAAAACGGCATCCCGGAGGCGGTGCGATCGGGCTTGGCAGTTCACCGGAAATCAGCTTTTTCCCCTGCCTGTCGCTTGGGTCCGTAACCGGCACCGCGCTGAGCAGAAAGCTTGTATAAGGATGCCTCGGATGCGCAAATATCTCCTCCGTTGCCCCGCTTTCGCAAATCACGCCTAAGTACATGATGCAAACGCGGTTGGAAATGCGCCGCACTACGTTCAAATCATGAGAGATGAACAGATAGGTCAGCCCCATTTTCTCCTGCAGGTCTGCAAGCAGGTTCAGGACCTGGGCCTGGATGGAAACATCCAATGCCGACACCGGCTCATCGCAGACAATCAGTTTGGGGTTCAAAGCCAATGCGCGCGCAATACCAACACGCTGACGCTGACCGCCGCTGAACTGATGGGGGAACCGGTTCTTGTATTCAACGGGAATCCCCACCGTTCGCAGCAACTCTTCCACCTTGCGCTGCTTTTCCTGCCTGCTGCCAACCCCATTGATGGTCAGCGGCTCCATAATGGAGTTCGCTATGCTCAGCCTTGGGTCCAGACTGGCATAGGGGTCCTGAAAAATACACTGGATGTCCTTTCGCACCTTCCGGAATTCGCCCGGGCTCATTGCGGTCAGCTCGTTTTCTTCAAACCAAAGCTTCCCTGCAGTCGGCCGGAGAAGGCCAAGAATCAATCGGCCCAGTGTACTTTTACCGCAGCCGCTCTCTCCCACAAGGCCCAGGGTTTCGCCCTGATACACCGTAATGTCGACATCCGATACGGCATGGACCCGGTTGCGTCCAGCGGGGAATTCTTTCACAAGGCCTTCTCCGCGCAGCAATACTCTTTGCTCATTTTCCATACTCAGGCCTCCTTTTGGAACATCCAGCAGCTGACACGATGCCCCTCATGCACTTGCGCGGCAAGGGGGAAGGCCTGCCTGCACGACTCTTCCGCATACTGGCAGCGGGGCGCAAAGCGGCAGCCCTGCGGCATCTCCGCCAGCATTGGTACGGTCCCCGGGATACTTTGCAGGCGCTTTTCTGTGTTCCGGCTTGGAAGCGACCCTAACAGCCCCCGCGTATACGGATGCTTTGGGTTGTGGAACAGCTCGTATACATCCGCCGCCTCCACTATTTTTCCAGCGTACATGACATAGACCCAGTCGCAGATTTCCGCAACCACGCCAAGATCATGGGTGATCAAAAGGACCGACGTGCCCGCTTCCTGCTGCAGCCGGCGCATCAATTGGAGGATCTGCGCTTCAATTGTAACGTCCAGTGCGGTCGTGGGCTCATCGGCGATGAGCAGGTCAGGCCTGCAGATCATTGCGGCACTGATCATCACGCGCTGCCGCAGGCCGCCGCTGAGCTCATGGGGGTAGCAGCCGTACCGCCGCTCCGGCTCCGGAATTCCAACGCTGCGGAACATTTCTATGACCTGGTTCTTGGCCTCTTCCCTGCTGAGCTCCTTGTGAAGCATCAAAACTTCCGAAACCTGCGGGCCAACCTTGATCACAGGGTTCAGGCTGCTCATCGGCTCCTGGAAAATCAGCGTTATCCTGTCACCATACAGTTTTCGGCGCTGCTCTGCTGTGTACGCCAGGAAATCATTCCCGCAAAACCGGATGCCGCCTTCTGCGATGTAACCGCCTTTCGGCAGCAGCCCCATGACCGAATTGGCCATCATACTTTTTCCGCAGCCGCTCTCACCCACCAGCCCAATGATCTTTCCTTTGGGGATATCCAAATCCACGCCGTCAACCGGATACAATTTCCCTTTTCTGGTTTCCAAACAAGTGCGCAGCCCGGATATCTGCAAAACAGCGGCATCGGAATCCACGGTAGAACGCTGTGTTTGAATTTTATCGCCTTGTGTAATCATCCGCTTGCTCCTTTTTACATAGGAAAATTTACCGACGTAATTTGGGGTCGAATGCATCACGCAGACCGTCCCCCATCAGGTTCAGGGAGAGGACCGTCAGCATGATGGCAAGGCCCGGGAAAATCGTGATGTACGCATTGTGGCGCAAAAAGTCCTTTCCGTTGGAAAGCATCGCGCCCCACTCCGGAATGGGGGCCGGGATTCCAACGCCCAAAAAGCTCAGTCCGGCGCAGGCAATGATGGCTGATCCAACGCTGAGGGTCGCCTGCACAATGATTGGCGCAAGGCAGTTGGGAATGATATGGCGCAGAATGATAAACAGGTTCGAAGCGCCCGACGTACGCGCCGCGTCGACATACTCTGTGTTCTTGATCTGCAGCACGGAAGCTCTCATAATGCGGCAATATCTCGGGATATTGGCTATGCCGACGGCCAGCATCATGTTGAATACGCTTTTGCCCAGTGCAGCGACGATCGAGAGGTTCAGCAAGAGGCTGGGGATCGCAAGAAGAACGTCCATACAGCGCATCACAACCGCGTCATATGTCCCGCCGAAGTAACCGGCGCTGGCCCCCAAAAGGCTTCCAAAAACACACGCGATCGCAACCGACACAACGCCCACCAGCAAAGATACCCTGGCGCCGTAAAGCACTCTGCTGAAGATATCCCGCCCAAACTCATCTGTTCCAAAGAGATGGGCCGCGCTTGGATGCTGCAAGGCCTCTGGATAAACCTGAAGATAAGGATCACAGGGTGCGAGCAGATCCGCAAATATGGCGACAAAGATAATGGCAAATAAAATCGCCATCCCCAGCACCGCAGCCTTGTTTTTCCTGAATTCACTCCACACGGAAGTAAAATAGCTTTCGCTTTTTACCTTTGCCCCTGTATTTTTATCACCCACCGATATTCACCTCGCGTTACTCAGACTCGTTTTCATCCTTGGGTCGATCAAGGCGTAGATAATATCCACCAGCAGATTGTTGACGCAGTAGATAAACGCAATCAGCAAAACGCCGCCCTGGACGACTGGATAATTGCTGGCGCGGATGGAGTCGACCATCAGCTTCCCAATGCCAGGAATGGCAAAAATGCTTTCAGTAATGACAGAGCCGCCCAACAGGATTCCGAATTGCAGCGCAATCGTTGTAATAATGGGGATGAGGGCATTTTGGAGCGCATGCCGCGTGATGATGACGAACTTTTTCTGGCCTTTTGCATGGGCAAAGTTGATGTAATCCTGATTGATTACCTCCAGCATGCTTGACCGCGTCATTCTGGCGATGATCGCCATGCACCCATACCCAATCGTCAACGCCGGCAAAATCAGTTGGGCTAACGTGCCGTATCCCGATATTGGCAGCCAGCCCAATTTCACGCCAAACAAAAGCATCAGCAGCAATCCCTGCCAGAAGTGGGGCATTGACACACCGCCCAGGGCAAAAATCATACACAGGTTATCAAAGATGGAGTTGTGCTTCACTGCAGCGATCACTCCAAACGTAACGCCCAGGACAATTGCAAGCGCAGCCGATACGCACGCCAGAGTCATCGTTTTGGGAAGACGCTCGATCAGCATTTCCGCAACCGGCCTTTTATTCAGGTAGGAAACGCCCAAGTTGCCATGCAGCAAATCCAAGACATAATTGCCATACCGAACCCAAAAGGGATCGTCCAGGCCCAACTCTTCATGAATCTGCGCAATCGCCTCGGGTGTTGCGGCCTCATCGCCCAGCATGATTTGAGCCGGGTCGCCAGGAGTAAAATAAAGCAGCGTGAAGATGATCAGTGTTACTCCCAAAAGCACGGGGATCAGCGCTATAAAGCGTTTAACAATGTACTTAACCATCGCGTCTTTCCTTTATCCTCCGCAACAGGATGTTGCAAACTATTTAAAAAAACCTCTTTGCCCAGGTGGCCTTGTCCAGCAAAGCCATCTTGTAGCCAAACGCGTGATGATCCTCATTCACCGCCAGGATTTCCTTCAGATATTCGACGGCCCGCTCATCGTCGCCGCTGATCCAGTGGCAGTAGACAACCGCTCCATACAGCTCCGTGATGATTCTCTTGGGCATGCTGCGATCGACCTCCCGGTCGAACTGGTCGATGCTGGTCTGGCCCGTATACAGAAGGCAGCGCTTGAGATACATGAGGTCGCCTTTCTCCACGGGCGTATCCGGGGTAATGTCAGCAATGGATTCCAGGGCCTTCTCCTTCTGTCCCATGTGCAGATACGCCATGAAGATCCAGTCTCGCTCCGGAGGGGTGTTGTTGGTGCCGTTTTTCAGGTGGCAGTCAATGCCGCGGTAAAAGCATTCGATGGCCTCTTCATACTGCTCCAGGAAATAGTGCGCCACGCCCCGGAAATGCCACTTCCACGCGTCCTTATCATCCAGGCGGGTAGAGAGGACCAGGTCGGCCAGGGCCTGCGGATAGCGGTCCTCAGAGAGGAATTTGCGGCCGCGGTTGTAGTACTGGTCACCGTTGAACGGCTGCAGGGCCAGCGCATTGGAAAAGCTTTCGATCGCCTGTTCAAAGTCCTCGTTAAAGTACAGAATTCCTCTGGAAACCCAGGCGATAAAATCCTTGGGATCCTTTTCCAGCGCTGCCTCCACCTCTTTCAGGATCTCCTCGTCCATGACGATCGGCCCACGGGTGGCACCGCCTTTTCTCATGAGTTTAAGCTGTCTTTCCTGGATTTTTTCGTGACTCATAATTTGGGTCCTCCTTATAGTTTTGTTATGTAGTAGGTTTTACTTTTCCATCAGATAACGGTCCATCCACTCTGAAAGCTCTTTGAGCCTGCGGATCCGGCTGCGGGGTGCGCCGGACCTTGACAGCTCGTGGGAGGAATGGCGAAAAAGGCACATTCTTGTCGGCACGCCTTTTATCTGCAGCGCAGCATACATCTGCATCGCGCCGCTGAGCGTACAGCGAAAGTCCTCAAATGAATGCAGGAACAGCGTCGGGGTTGTCACATTCATCGCGTACGTGTAAGGCGACTGGGCCCTCAGGCGCTCCTCATGGCTCCACGGCGTACCGCCGTAGACGCCGGGGGTTCCCCAGACACCGTAATCCGTTGCGCCGTAGTCGCCTGTTATATTTGATATGGAACGCATGGAAACGGCCGCATGGAAGCGGCGGGTATGGGTAATGCACCAATTGGTCAAGTAGCCCCCATATGATCCGCCCATCACGCCCAGCCGCTCCGGATCAATGGCCGGATACTGGTTTAATACGAAATCGGTCCATTCCATCACATCCATATAATCAGCCGTTCCCCGGCACGCCCGAATGTCAGCAAAAGCCTCCCCGTTTCCCGCCGAACCCCTTGGGTTGCAGAAAAACACAAAGTATCCCTTACCGGCCAGGTATTGCATCTCATGGAAAAACCCCGCTGTAAACGCGGCACGGGGCCCGCCGTGAATTTCCAAAATTCCGGGATAGGTCTTGGCAGGGTCATAGCCCACGGGCTCGATGACGAATCCGCTGATTAAAAATCCATCTGAATCCCTGAATTGATACTTGTGGGGACGGCTGACCGCCCTGTCCTCCAGCGCCTCCGTGTTGACCCGGCTCAGGCAATGCGCCCCGCCGGAATCGATTGCAAAAAGCTCCTGCAGCCCACCCGCCGCTCCGGTGGCCAATATAATGCCGTTTTTCACCGTCAGGCTGTCCGGGAGGAAGCTCTCCTCATTTAAGCGCTCCGGCTGGCGGCCTGGGCTCCAGCGGTTGAGGTAGGCCGCCGTGTCGCAGGTCGTTATGTAGTACAGGCATCCCCCGGACACCTGAAAGGTGGTTCCCGGTCCATACCGGCAGTCCGAGCAGGTTTTGCTTCCAAAATCCTCCCTGCTGTGGGTATGGCGCAGGCGCATCGCACCGCCGGCCAACGGCAACGTATATAAATTGTGATTGGGGAACGGGCCTTCTCCATTCCAGGGAAATGCCGCAACCACAAGCTCGTCCCCCAAAAAATCCAGCCCCATGATCTGATAGGAACCCGGCGTCAAAAGCGTTCTGGTTGTTCCCGACTCCGTATCATAGAGGTAAATACCGTGGGGACGAACATAGTAGCGGTTGTACTGGACGCCGCTGAACGCGATATACCGTCCATCTGGGCTGATCGCGGAAAAGGATGTTTCAAAATCCCGCTCCGTCAGCTCAGAGAGGAGCTCTTTCTCAGTGTCGTACAGATAAAGGGCATGCCTTTTTTTGTTGATGAATCCCCGCCCATCGGATAGGAACGGCAGTTCGTCACAGACCTCAAAGTCCTCCTCTTCCCTCCACTTTGCGAGCGCGGCGCTGCGCTCCTCCTCCGGCATGGCTTCAATATCCGGTCTGGCATTATCCCGAACGCATGATAAAAGGAGCAGCCCCGGCCGGACGGGGCGCGCCGCGGCACCCTTCAGTGGGACCCGGAAGGCCTCTTTCCTCACCTGCGTCTTCAGGTTCTGTTCCTCGAACACCGTAAGATAGCCGCCCTGACCGATATAGTCCCGATCCCGGCTGTCCCTGATGACCGGGAACAATATCCGATCCGAATTCAGATAGCAAAAGCTGCGTACCGACTCCGTCCCGGCAATCGGTGCGATCTTTTTGCTATCCCACGAATACTGCCACAGACCGCTGTCATAGCCGTTTGTGTCCTTTACTGCCTGCGACAGGCAAAAAACAGCGGAGGTTCCATCCGGCCCCAGTTCAAGGGCGGAAAAAAAACGATAGTTTAAAAAATCATCACATTGAACGGCCTGCATCCATCCTTGCCTCCTTATAGGAAGAGGCTGCCACAAGGCAAAGCCCTATAACAGCCTCTTCACATGTTTTTACACGGCTTTTTTTGCCGCCGTCATCACAATGCCAAGCAGAATGCCTTCAGGTAGGATCAGCCCGGTATGCGTCAATCTCGCAGGCTGAAACCCATCCTCCACCCACTCTGTCCATGCGTGGTTGAACTCTTCCAAGTCCGAGGAGTTGCGCAGAATGATTTCCGCCCGAAGCACATGGCATTTGTCCGAGCCATATTGCTCAAGCAGTTCATCATAGCGATGCAGCAGGGCGGTCGCCTGTTCGTACATCGTCATCTGGCGCTTTGCGGCATCGACAGGCGCATGGATTTCAAAATACAAAACGCCGTCATGTTCAACGATCCGGCTGGCCCGGCCGTGGGGCTCATGATGAATCACTTCCATTGCAAATTCTCTCCTCTGTCAACGTTATTCAACAAAATATACATTGTTATATTTCTGATAGTTGGTCGGCAGGACCAGATCAAAGCCGCGGATCTTGGCTGTGGTGGCCGTCATGGTCTTCATGTTGTAAAGGGGGATGTAAACCACACGGTCATACAGGTACTGCTGAATGTCGGCATAAAGCTCCATCCGCTTGGTGGTGTCGATCTCTTCCGCAGCTTCATCAAGCATGGCGTCCAGCTCAGGATCCACATAGTTGACACGGTTCCCGCCGGAGCCCACAAGATCGGAATACAGCTTTCCAAGGGTCTGATGAGGGTCACGGAGCGTACAAACCGTTGTCAGAATGGCCGCAGTCTGTTCACGCGCATTGAGCATGGGCGTATAGGCAGAGCTGTCCATCTCATTCAGCTTCACAGTGATGCCGCTCTCCGCCATCATATTCTGCAAAAATTCGCCCATCCGGCGGTTATCCGCGCTGGTATAGAAGGAGAGCTCCAATTCATAGCCATCGGGATATCCCGCTTCAGCCAGCAGCTGTTTGCTGAGCTCCGGATCGAACGCATATCCGCCGGTATCATAAGCGCCGGGAACTGTGGCGGGCAGATAATTGTCAAGCGGCTCCGCGGCATCAAGCAGGCAGACGGAGCAGAGCGTCTTATTATCAATGGAATGCGCAATCGCCTCCCGGAGCTTTGTATCCGCGATCTTGTCGAAATTCAAAGCAAGGTAGCTTGTATTCACACCAGAGCATGTCCAAAGCGTCAAATCCGGGTTGGCCTGGATGTCCTCCATAATGGTGCCGGACACTTCCTGAATGAGGTCAACGCCGCCCGCTTCCAGCTCCATCAGACGGGTGCTGACTTCAGGAATATAGCGGAAGTTAATCGTCTTCATTTTCGCAGGGCCGTCAAAATAGTCGTCGAACCGCTCAACGACAATATTTTCGCCCTCGTTCCACTCCGTGAGCTTAAACGGCCCCGTGCCATTTTCCACCAGGTCCAGATCCCCGGCGGCCAGATGCTCTTCATAGAAGGACTGCTGGAAAATACTCATCGTGGCATGGCAAAGTGTCGGCAAGAAGGGCGCAAACGGCTTGAGCGTTGCAAGCACAACCGTATAATCGTCCTCCACCACAAAATGCTCCGCATCAAACTGTGCCGCATTGCTTTTTGCACCCGGAGTCTCCATCAGGGTGGCAAGGCTGAATGCGACGTCGCTTGCCTTCAGCTCGTCGCCATTGTGGAATTTAACGCCCTTTCTGATGTGAAAACGATAAGTAGTGTCGCTCAGCTGTTCCCAGCTCTCCGCAAGCAGCGGGAGGATGGTGCCATCCTTATCCATGGTAACCAGCGTATCATAGAGGTTAACATGCAGCTGAGCGCCCGGAAGCTTGCTGTCGTTTCCGGGAAACATGGACTGAACCGCTCCATAACAGGCTACTACCATTTCATCTTTGCTGGAGACCACTTCTGATGCGTTTTCGTTACTTGTTTGGCCTTCGCTGCTTCCGGCCTCGTTCTGACCACAGCCCACAAGGGAAACCATCAGTGCAATTGCCAGACTCATGCATAGCAGTCTCAGTGATCGCGAATTTCTTTTCATGTCTAATCCTCCTTATAATAGCTTTGGTTTCAATACTGCATTTGGCTAATATTGATAAAAATATTATCACATTGCATAATTTTATTTGCAATGCTATAATTGCTATAACGGTCATAGATGCTTTCTATGGCGAAAGGAGGGCTCATATGACAATTGATCAGCTCCGTTATGTGGCGGAGATCGTAAGATGCAAATCATTCAACAAAGCTTCTGAAAATCTATATATTTCCCAGCCATCCCTCTCCGTCTCCATCCGAAAACTGGAAGAAGAGCTGGGCGAACCTTTGTTCATCAGAAACAGCAACGGAGTGATCCCCACTCCGTTTGGAATTGAACTGCTGCCGTTTATCCAGGATATCGTCAGCCTGTATGAGCAGATGCCGCTCCAGGTCTATGGCAAGGCCTCAAAAAACTATTTGAGAATCTCTGTTGCCAACGGCGAGTACCGCTTTTTTTCCGAATTGGCCGGCAGGCTCTATATGGCCCATAAGGAAGAGGGCATCCATATCGAGTTTCATGATGTGCCGCCGGAAGAGAGCCTTTCCATGGTTGTGGCGGGTACTGCGCAAATAGGCGGATTCACCATCTGGTCCTTCCAAAAAAAGACGATAGAAACACGGCTGAACCGAATGGGCATTCAGTTTGTCTCCCTTGGGTCCTGTTCCCCAACCGTTTCAATCGGTCCTAAAAATCCGCTGTGGGGGCGGAAGGAGGACTGGGTCACGTTGAATATGATCCAGGAATTCCCCATCATCTATTCTTTTTCCGAGCACTCCAATATGCTTCTCAAAAAGCTCGGCTTATACAACAAGGGCAACCTGATCACATGCAAGGAACGCGCCGGACGCGGTGAATTGCTGCTGCATACCGACGGCATCTCCGTTGGCGGCTTTCCCTCGCAGGTTTACCGAAAGGCCAGGCGCTATCCCGAACAGCGTATCTTTCAGTTGCGTGGGTATGATTTCAAAAATGAATTCGGGTATATCTATAACCAATCTTACGCACTTTCCCGTATTGCCCTGGAGTTCATTGACTACTTGGATGAACTGCTGTCCGACTGATTGCCCAGCCATTGTGCACAAGCAAGCCATGCCCCACGTCCCGCCGTGCGGGATACCGCATTGGGTGCATCTTTTTGCGTAAATTAGCAGTAACCAGATATCTCTTATTGTTTTATTCGACCTATTTCTTATTATTTGTCAAATAAATAACCTGGTTTCGGTCATAACGACAAAAATCGGCAAAATAGTTGAGTTTTTCCAAATGCTGGATTATACTAAAAGGGGCAAAATGAAAAACTTATATAAATGAGCTTGGAGTTGAGATGGAAGCACTCCTGGCTAAGGGAGTTTACATCAATGGATTATCGGAAAAAGAAAAAAAGTTTGGTAGAAATTGGAATGGCCATTGTCTGTTTACTGGCAATTTTACTGTCTGTGTTCAGCATATTTTCCACATACCACCTGCAGCAAACGGCCACTATGATCTACGCACATCCTTACACGGTTTCCAACGAATCCAGGGCCATGCGGTCCAGGCTGCTGGATATGCGTTCGTTCCTTCTCAACATCATCGCAGAGCCCAGCCAGGATGTGGACAGCGTGCAGCTGCTGCTCGAACAGCGCTATTCCATGCAGTATGACGCCATTGATGTAATCACCAGCCAGTATCTGGGGCCGGCTGAAGATACCGCAGCGCTTTTGGCGGCCATGCAGGCACTGGAAGCGGAGCAGACACAATCCCTTCCCAACGTCCTGCCCATGAATCCTGAAGAAACCGCGCGCTATGCGGAGCAGTATATTTACCCCAAGTATGACGCAGTGGATGAAGCCATCACCAAAATCATCGCCTTTGCCGATAATAAGGTCCAGGGGCTGGAACAGGAGTCGGCCGACACAGCAACAACAGCCATTTTGTCATCCGTTCTGCTCACCATTTTCCTCCCAGCATACTTTATGGTTGTATTTTGGCGGGAGCGGAAAAACATCCGTGAAGTCCGGTATCGGGAGCATTTATTCGACATCCTCTCTACTAACGTTGATGAGGTTTTTCTGATTTACAACCAGGGGAAGGGCGCACTGGAGTACGTCAGTGCCAACTGCAAGCGCGTATTGGGTTTGGAAGAGGAAGAATTCAGTGACAACACCAGCGTGCTGGTCGAGCGTGTCGTGGAGGAGGATCAGCCGGCATTTGAAGAATTCCTCTGCCCGACTGGCACCGAGCCCAGTAAAAGCAGCGTCCTGCGGATGCACTCCCCCAACGGTGAACTCCGCTGGATCCGGCTGCAGAGCTTTCCGGAACTCATCAATCAAAAGGCCGTCCGCTACATCCTCTCCATCTCTGACCAAACCGAGGAAATCCGCAGGGAGCAGGCGCTCCGGGACGCCCTCATCAATGCCCAGAACGCCAACGCGGCCAAGCAGAATTTCCTCTCCCGCATGAGCCATGAAATCCGCACCCCCATGAATGCCATCATCGGCATGACCACCATTGCCGCCGCATACATCGAAGACCGGCAGCGCGTGGAGGATTGCCTGGAAAAGATCGGTTACTCCTCCAAGCACTTGATGTCCCTCATCAATGACATACTGGATATGTCCAAAATTGACGAGGGCAAAATGACCATTGCCCACGAAGTCTTCAATCTGGAGAGCGTGGCAGAGTCCATCACCTCCATCATTTACCCCCAGGCGGAGGCAAAAGGCCTCGACTTCACCATGCCGCTCATTGACCTCACAGACACAGTTCTGATAGGAGACTCGCTGCGGCTGAATCAAATTCTCCTCAATCTCCTCTCCAACGCCCTCAAATTTACACCAAGCGGCGGTTCCGTCAAATTGGAAATCCGGCAGATTCAAAAAAAGAACGGGAGGGTCCGCCTCCGGTTTACGGTCAGCGACACCGGCATCGGTATGAGTGAGGAGTTCATGAACCGACTCTTCCTCCCCTTTGAGCAAGAGAGCAACACCACAAGCCAAAAGTACGGCGGCACCGGTTTGGGTATGTCCATCTGCAAGAACCTCGTCACACTGATGGGCGGAATCCTCACGGTAAAAAGCAAACCGGAGCAGGGCAGTACCTTTTCTGTTGAGTTAGACTTTGACGTTTCTGCTTCCGCTGAACATCCTGCCCTCCACAACCATCAGGTTTTGGAGGCTCTGAAGGTGTTGGTGGCGGATGACGATCGGGATTGCTGCATCCACACCTCGCTGCTGCTGGGCAACCTGGGTATTCTATCCAAATGGGTATTGACCGGAGCGGAGTGCGTGGAGGAGGTTCTCACTTCCCACAAGACCGGGGAGGACTATGACGTATGCCTTATCGACTGGAAGATGCCGGATATGGACGGCATCGAAGTGACCCGGCGGGTCCGGGAATATGTGGGGCCCGACACCACAATCATTATCATCACCGCCTATGACTGGAGTTCCATTGAGCAAAGCGCCAGGGAAGCCGGGGCGAACGCGTTCCTCTCCAAGCCCATCTTTGCCTCCACGCTCTACAATACCCTGCTGGCTGTGACCGGTATTGAAAAGGCAGTCCGATCCCAGGGGCATACCCGTCAGTGCCCAGCCCTGGTTGGCAAACGGGTTTTGCTGGCCGAGGACAACGAGCTCAACCGGGAGATTGCCGTGGAGCTGCTGAAAATGACTGGTATGGAAATTGACTGCGCAGGCAACGGGCAGGAGGCTGTGGAGCGCTTCCTCAGCAACAGCGATGCCTATGACCTGATCCTGATGGATGTCCAGATGCCTCTAATGGATGGTTATCAGGCCACGGAAGCCATCCGCAACACGGAAGCCGCCAAAGCGAAGACCATCCCAATCATCGCTATGACAGCCAACGCGTTTCACGAGGATGTGGTACGCGCCAGAGAGGCCGGCATGAATGAGCATTTGGCAAAGCCGATTGACCCTGACCGGCTTTACCAGGTAATTGAGCGTTCCATTGGTTCCCCGTCCTGATGATTTGACATGAAAAGCACACCCATCTATGATGGGTGTGCTTTTTCGCTGTTCTCCTGTATAAAAAGCTTCTCCTATCAGCCTATCTGCCGCCGCAATCGCTTTTTCTGGGCCTGCAGCAGGTGGAACCCCTTACCCACACGGCGACGGAATCCGTGTTGTTGGATGGGTTCGGGTCAGCAGTGGCGGAAGATACCTCGGCCGTGTTGCAGAAGCACTCCCCGACGCAAACGCTGACAAATCCAGCCACCAAAATGGAGACTGAGGCGCCTGCGGCAAGGGTGCCCACCGTATAGCTTCCCGTCCAGGGCCGCCACGTTTGGCAGTTGTCCACAGAATAAACTGCCATGCTCAGCTCCTTAGGCAGCAAATCTGTGATTACAACCTGATCTGCAGCCGCAGGGCCGGCGTTGGAGACGGTCAGGGTGAAGGTGACGTACCGGCCGCGGCACACGGGATTGGGGAACGCGGTTTTTTGAATGGAGAGATCCGCGCCGTTCAAGGTGACAGGCGTATCCACGGTAGCTGTGTTGTTACTGAGATCCGGGTCGGGTGTGGCACTTGTCGCCACCGCTGTATTGGCAATCGTACCGCGGGCTTCCTGGGGCACAGTACCGCGAATCAGGACGGTTCTGCTCTCCCCGGCGGCAAGCCGGCCGATGAGATAAGGGTTCGACCAGGGCCTCCAGGTCACGCCGCCGTCTGTGGAGAACTCCGCACCGGACAGCTGCACTTCGTCATAAAGTGTTACGCCATCCGCGGCGTCCGGGCCCTGGTTGGTGATCCCCACCGTATAGGTCAGCAGTTGTCCCGGGGAGACTGTGGCAGGCTGGGCGCTTTTGGTGACTGCGATATCCGCCGCCGCCCCAGTGGTGATCACATCAGTCGTATTTGTATCGGTGTTATTCGTTGGATCGGGATCCGGCGTGGTGCTGCTTACCACAGCGGTGTTGACTATGGTCCCCTCTGCCGCCGGACTGACCTGGCCGCGGAGCAGCACGGTGCGCATGCTGTTCGGAGCAAGGCTTCCCAAGGGAAGGGAGCCGGGCCAAGGCTGATAGGATGCACCGTTATTGATGGAGTATTCCACATTGGCCAGCGCAGCGGGCACGGCATCGGTCAAAAGCACATTATCCGCCGTGGAGGGCCCGGCGTTGGAGATCGTGAGGGTATAGGTCAGGAGGCTTCCAGGGGTTACCGGGCTGGGGCTGGCCGTTTTGACCACTGAAACGTCCGCCGATGCGCCGACCTGCACCGGAACATCGTTGGAGACCACGTTGAACTCCCCTGGGATGCCGCCCTCCACCGGGGTATATTCATAGCGGATGTTGGCGCGGTTCAGTGTGGGGTTAGGGTTTGGAATCTCCGTTACAGTGGCTGAGAAGCCGACGGTGACGGTTCCGCCGCCGGGCACGTTCGGCAATACGAATCCTGCATTGGGATCGGCCACTGGGACTGGCGCGCCGTTGATTGTAACGCTTCCAGGGACAAAGGCGAGCCCACCCGGTACGGTGTCCTGGAAAAATACGCTGGTGAGCGGGCTTTCGCAGGTATTGGTCAGCGTCACCGTATATCGGACCGTATCCCCTACGTTGGCGGTGCTGCGGTCCACGGTTTTCACCGGGAGAAAGACGGGCTCTTGAATTTCCTGAAAGGAGACGTCGTCGATGGCATAGTCATTGCCGATCACCTCCGGGCCCTCGCTCAGGAACTCTACAGTCAGGCTGGTATTATTCCGGGAGTTGATGACGCTTCCGATCTGCTTCCATTCTGGCGCATTGGTATTGACAGGGATCAGGATACCCAAGGTCGCGCTGTAGAGGACTGCACCGTTTTGATCCAGGATGACCACGCCCAGCTCCGGGTTGGGGTAGCCCACCACTTTAAAGAGGTTCAGGATCCACGCGCTGAACAGGTAATTCGTGTTGGGCTGTACCGGAACCTCAGCCTGGAAAAAGATTGCCCCGGGGTTAAAGCCGTTGACGATCATCATCCGGCCGGTCTCGTTGCCAGTGGTGTGATCTGCAATGCGCCACCACGCGCCGATCACCTCGCTCAGGGCGTTGTTCATGATGTTCTGCACCGTATACTCTCCGCCGGCGGGCGTGTAGACATCGGGGTTTGGCAGCACATAGGTGAAGTCCGGAGTCACGTCGGGGTAGGGCTCCACCGGGACGCCTGTATTGGCCGGCGTTCCCTGGGGAAAGGAACCGAATGTGCCGTTGTCCGCGGCCCGGATCAGATTTTCGCCGGAGATGACGGCGCAGGGGTCCAGGATGGCCTGGATGGGGGTATAGATGACCGGACCGTTATAGAAGTTCTGATTGGTCAGGTCCGCGCCGGTCACGGTGACTAACAGTGTATCCGGCGTGACGGAATCCAGATTGGTGGAGCCGGGCGGTGGATTGCCTGCCACGGTGATTGGAGGATTGACCCCCTGGGGGATGCTTCCCGCCGCAGCGGAGGAGAAGTCTCCCGGTGTAGGGACCCCGCCGGATGCGCCATAGGACTCCACGATCCGATAGCTGCCGTTGGGCACGTTGAGAAAGGTATAATTGCCGGCGGCATCCGTCAGCACGGTGAGCCGCGCGGTTGTGCTGATATTTTGAAGTACGACCGGGATATTGGCAAGGCCGGAATCGCCGCCTGAGACCGTAGCGCTTCGATCCCTGTCGAAGACGACGCGGCCCGATATCGTTGCCATAGTGTTTGCACCTCTCGATCTAAAATAAACGCCGCCAAAGCGAGTGGCGACGGAAAACGGTTCTGGACGGCAGGCTGTAAGACTGCCGGGGGTCGCCCCTTATACAATATATGCTTTTTTTACTCAGCGGGCACATATGGAAAGTATGCCTGTTCTTTATTTCATTCGGGCAGGCAATTCAAAGTCCGCTGCCTGTGCGCGGCTGGACGTGGACCGAGGCGTTTTTTTTGTCACACTGCGGCAAATACTAAAATTAAAGTGCGCCAGACGAACCGCTTGGGTTCGTCTGGCGCACTTTTGGTGGAGGTGGGGGGAGTTGAACCCCCGTCCGAAAGCACTTTGACAGGACTTTCTCCGGGCGCAGGCGGTTATTTTGGAAGTCTTTCTCTTCCCGTTCCCCTTCCCGGCGGCAAGCCGCCACGCCGTCAGGTCAGGTGAGCTTCATGATGTGTGGCACAGGCAAAGCTTACTGTACTCACATTTACCGCTAAACGACGCCCTTCCGGACCCGCGGTCCTGTCCGGTCGGACGGCTGCCTTTAGTTAGGCAGCAACAGCAACAGTGTTGTTGTTCTTTAATTTATAAAATGCCCATTTTAAGGATGTTAGGCGCATCCGCCCGCTTATCCAGCCTCCATACCCCCGTCGAAACCGGTACACCCCCATATCTGATGTCGGTCGGTAGGGTCTCGCAGGTGTGCCGCGCAGTGCACGGCACACCATGATCAATGGATCAGGTCTTTGCAATCTTTGCAACCAGCTGTTCCGGCAGTAACTTCGCCGCCAGCCGGTAGAACTTGTAAAACATCTTAGGCGTATAAATGGTCCGCCCAGCCCTGGCCGCCCGCAACGCGCCCGCCGCCACCCGCACCTGGTCGCAGTAGGGCAGGGTCTCAAACATCCGGGAGTTGCCGGTGATTCCGCCCACGGTGAGAAACTCCGTCTCCATGGGGCCGGGACAGACCGCCGTGGCGTGGATGCCCTTCTTGCGCAGCTCCTCGCTGATCCCCACGGTAAACCGGGAGACATACGCCTTGCTGGCGGAGTAGACCGTCATCCTGGGGTTTACGCAGAACGACGCGATGGACGACACGTTGAGAATGCGCGCTCCCGCCTTCATATAGGGCAGCACCAAATTGGTCACAGCAGTCAGCGCGCGGACATTGAGGTCCACCATGCGGGTCTGGGTCTGGGTGGGCATCTCGCCCACATTGCCCAAATAACCGCAGCCGGCGCAGTTGATCAGCAGCGTTACATTGGGCTGATCCAGCCGCAGCTTTTCCTCCAGATAGGCAAAACTGGCCCCTTCGCACAGGTCCAGGGGGAGAATCTCCACCTGAAGCTCCGCCAGCGCGTCCTGGACAGCTTCCAGCCGCTCCCTGCGGCGGGCAATCAGCCAGACGCACTCCACGTTGGGAAACACCTCTGTGAACTGCCTTGCAAACTCCTGGCCCAGGCCGGAGGATGCACCGGTGATAATCGCGGTTCTCATAGAGCGTTCACTCCTTACTTCTTTTCCGGCTTGGGATACTCCACGCCCTGGGTGTCCACACGGATGGACTGGATCACCACCGGCTCCTTGGGTTTATCGTTCCAATCCGTCTTCACCTCGGAAATCCGGATGGCCTCTTCCACCCCTTCAAACACCTGGCCGAACGCGGCGTACTGCCCGTCCAGATGGGGCGCAGGGGCGACCATGATGAAAAACTGGCTGCCGGCGGAGTCGGGCTGCATGGCCCGGGCCATGGAGAGCACGCCGGTGACATGTTTGAGGTCGTTTTCCGCAAACCCGTTGCCGGAAAACTCCCCGCGGATGGAGTAGCCGGGTCCGCCCATTCCGTTGCCGTTGGGGCAGCCGCCCTGGATCATGAATCCGGGGATCACCCGGTGGAAAATCAAGCCGTCATAAAATCCGCCGTTGGCCAGATCAATGAAGTTGTTGACCGTGTTGGGCGCCTTCTCCGGATACAGCTCCGCTTTCAGCACTTTGCCGTTTTTCAGCTCAATGACGGCGATGGGGTTCTTTCCTTCAGACATTGTTCTACGTCCTTTCTCAGCGATTTCTCTGTTTGACCGCGCGGTCCATTTCGCGGCCCGCTTCCCGCCTGGCCAGGGCCTCGCGCTTATCGTAGTTCTTCTTGCCGCGGCAGAGGCCCACCTCTATTTTCACCCGCGCGTCCTTGAAATAAACGGACAGCGGGACCAGAGCGTAGCCGTCCTGCTTCACCAGGGCGTGGAGCTTGCGGATTTCCCGCTTGTGCATCAATAGCCGCCTGGGCCGCACCGGGTCTTTATTGAAGATGTTTCCCTTTTCGTATGGAGAGATATGCATGGAGTGCAGCCACATCTCCCCTTCTTTGACCGTGCAGTAGGCGTCCTTCAGGTTCAGCGTACCTGCCCGGATGGATTTCACCTCCGTGCCGGAGAGCTCGATGCCCGCCTCGTACCGGTCCTCCACAAAATAGTCGTGGAATGCCTTGCGGTTTTGCGCCGCGATCTTGATTCCCTTTTTTTCCGTGAGGACCACCTCTTCTCCTCTGCAAGTGGATGATAGTATACCATACTCCCCTCTTGCTTTCAAGCGGGAGAATTGGATTGGATTTTCCGGCGCTGTATGATATAATTGCCAAAAGATCACATAGTCCAAACAGCCGGTTTGTTTAGCGGAGACGCCGCCAAGGCATAATAGCCGCGATGCCGCCCGCTGTACGAATGACAGTATAACAGATAAATATGAGCATTTTGTGAAGAATTTCGTCAAAAGAGGTCTTTTGAAATGGATTTTATGGAAAAGCGGCTCAGCCGCAATGAGATTTACAGCGGACGCATTGTGCAACTCCATGTGGACACGGTCTCCCTGCCCAATGGGAAGGAGGCCGTCCGCGAGGTGGTGGAGCACCCCGGCGGCGTGGCCATTCTGCCATTGGACGAGCGGAACAACGTCATCACGGTCAGCCAGTACCGCTACACCTTCGGCCGTATCCTGCAGGAGATTCCTGCCGGCAAGATGGAGCCCGGTGAGGAGCCCATGGCCAGCGCCCTGCGGGAGCTGAAGGAGGAGACGGGGGCCGTGCCGGACACCATCCTCCCCCTGGGCTCCATCATCCCCTCCCCCGGCTGCTATGGGGAGGTGCTGTACCTCTTTTTGGCCAGGGGCCTTCACATGGAGGCCCAGCAGCCGGATGAGGACGAGTTCCTCACCATGGAGCGGGTCCCGTTCGACGAGATGGTACACCGGGTGATGGCCGGTGAACTCCAGGACGCAAAGACCGTGGCCGCCGTGCTGAAGGCCAAGATACTGCTCAATTTGTAAGGAGGATATCATGGACAGCAAGAAAACCGTCCTGATCGTGGAAGATGAAAAAAACATTGTGGATATTCTCCGCTTCAACCTCCAGCGGGAGGGCTTCGGCACCCTGGAGGCCTACGACGGCGAGGCGGGGCTGGAGCTTGCAAGGTCGGCCCGCCCGGACCTGATCCTGCTGGACGTCATGCTGCCGAAAATGATCGGCTTTGACGTATGCAAGGCCCTGCGGGAGAGCGGTGACAACGTGCCCGTCATCATCCTCACCGCCCGGGAGGAGGAGGCTGACAAGGTCCTGGGGCTGGAGATCGGAGCCGACGACTATATCACCAAGCCCTTTTCCATGCGGGAGCTGATTGCCCGGGTCCGGGCCAACATCCGGCGCACCGCCATGGTGGCCTCCGCCTCCCAGGAGGACGCGACGCCCGTGGCCGGGGACCTGACCATCCATACCGACAGCTGCCAAGTCTACCGCCGCGGCCGCCACATCGACCTCACCCAGCGGGAATACGAGCTGCTGACCTTCCTGGCCAGCCACCCCAACAAGGTCTACTCCCGCGTCGACCTGATGGAACAGGTCTGGAACTACGGCTATGTGGGCGACGACGCCCGGACGGTGGACGTCACGGTCCGCCGGCTGCGGGAAAAAATTGAAGACAACCCCGCCACCCCCGTTTATATCCTGACCCGCCGGGGCCTGGGCTATTATTTCAGCACGGCGCAATAGCCATTCCTTCCGAAAGGAGATCTGCCATGTTCCGCAGCCTGCACATGAAGCTGGTCTTGATTATGCTGCTGATGATCACCTCGCTGATGGCGGTGGTCGGCGCCTTTTTGACCACCAGCGTCTCCAACTTCTATATCAACAGCTTTTATGAACAAATCACAGATGTGTTCGGTGAGGACAACGCCGACTTCTATCTGAGCCTGTGCAGCGCCGCCGAGCAGGAGACCCCCGCCGACGGCATCCAGGACATCCTGGCCGCCAACGCCGGCCGGCTGGGAATCGACTACCGCACGCGGAACTACTATATCTTGGACGGGCGGACCGGAGTGTTTCTCACCGGCTCTGACGAACCGGGCGGGGCGGAGCTGAGCTACGACACGCCGAACCTGCTCTCCGCCCTCAACGGCGAGGTGGGCGACAAGAGCGACGCCACAGCCGACTACATGGATGTGGCGGTGCCCATTGCCGGGGGCGGCAACTCCTTCATCGTCTACATCAAAGACAACCGGGAAACCGTCAGCGACCTCAACTCCCAGCTGTTCCTCCTCATCATGCAGGCCCTGGTCATCGGCCTTCTGATCTCGCTGCTTCTGAGCTTCCTGCTCTCCAAGGCCATGGTCAGCTCCATTGAAAAGCTGACCCTTGGCGCGGAGCGTGTGGCGGACGGCGACTTCTCCAGCAAGATCGATGTGGAGTCCACAGACGAAATTGGCATCTTGACCAATACCTTCAATGAGATGGCGGACGTGCTGCAGTCCACACTGGCCGCCGTGGAGAACGAACGCAACAAGTTGGACACCCTGTTTCTCCATATGACCGACGGCGTGGTGGCCTTTGACCACGCCGGAGCGCTGATCCACTGCAACCCCGCCGCCACGGAAATGCTGGGCCGCTCCATTGAGGGCTGTACTTACGACGACCTCTTCGCCGAGGTATACCCTTTCCAGCAGATGCTCTCCCTCCAGCGGCCCAACTTTGCCGAAAGCCAGCAGACGGTGGGCGAGCGCACGCTGGAGCTGTACCTGGCCCGCTTTTCCGACGACGCGGACGGCGGCGTGCTCATCGTGCTCCACGACGTAACGGAGCAGCACCGCAACGAAGAGCGTCGCAAGGAGTTCGTGGCCAACGTGTCCCATGAGCTGCGCACCCCGTTGACCAACGTGCGCAGCTATGCCGAGACCCTGCGGGATTCCGACGGCATCTCCAAGGAGACCGCCCACAGCTTTTTGGACATCATCATCGGCGAGACCGACCGCATGACCCACATCGTACAGGACCTGCTGACCCTTTCCCGCCTGGACTCCGGCCGGGGGGAGTTCAGCATGGCCCGCTTCCCCTTTGCCGACGCAATCGAAAGCGTGTGCCGGGCCAACGCCCTGGAGGCCAAGCGCCACAGCCACCAGCTCACCTGCGGAGACCTCTCGGGCCTGCCCCTCATCATGGGGGACCGGGGCCGGCTGGAGCAGGTGATGATGAACGTCTTGGGCAACGCCATCAAGTATACCCCGGACGGCGGCCACATCCGCGTCAGTGCCGGAAGCGAGGGTGAGTGCGTGTGGATGGAGGTCAGTGACGACGGCATCGGCATCCCCCCCGAGGACCGGGACCGGATATTCGACCGTTTTTACCGGGTGGACAAGGCCCGTTCCAGAGAGCACGGAGGTACCGGACTGGGGCTGTCCATTGCCCGCGAGATTGTGGCCCGCCACCACGGCACCATCGCCCTGGCCGACCACGAGGGCCCCGGCACCACCGTCCGGCTCAGCCTGCCTATCGTCCAGCCGGATTAACCGCAGAAAGGAGATGCCATGGGCAAGCTCACACGCAACCGCCTGCAAAATATTGCCATCTGCCTACTTGCTCTGTCCGCCGTGGCACTCTTTACCCAGATTCAGCTGACAGCCTTGGGCCGCAGTCAGCTGACGGCCGGCCCAGCCGAAACCGTGCAGGGCGTCACCGGCTCTTTGGCGGAATTCGCTTCTCCCCTCCGCGTGGCAGTGACCAACAGCTTCGGCCGCTCCGGCCAGGGCCGCAGCACCACCTCCGACGCGTCGGCCCTGGTTCTGCTTTTGGGAGAGGCATTGGGCACGGCCGGGCCTGCCTCCATCGTGCCGGAGACGGCCTTCCGGGAGCTGTTGGATGGGGAGTGTATCTACTTCGACTTTACCGTATCCCTCCCGCTGCCGGTGCTCTCGGCCCTCTTGGGCGCGGAGGTTTCACCGTCCCTTGCCTCCCTCAGCGCAAGGCGGTTGATCCTTGCCGCCTCCCATTCCTCGGTGCAGCTCTATTTTCAGGACGAGTCCGTTTACTCCTGCACCACCAGCGTGCTGGGATCCGCCCTCCTTTCTGTTTTGGACAGCTACCAGTCCTCCAGTGCCTCCTTTGCCTTTGAATTGGGGGAGGAGTACACGTCCCTGGACCCCTACACCCTGTTCACCGACGAATCGTCCGGGTACCACACGCTCTCCGCCTCCAATCCTCTGGCGGATACGGACACGCTGCTCCGCCAGCTTCAGTTCAACCCTCACACCAACAACCGCTATGTGGACTCCGTCGACGGCACGGAGGTCATCATCGAAAACGACCGGACGCTGCGCATCTATACGGACGGCACCGTGACCTATCAGTCGGGGGACGGAGACCGCTCCTTCCCCGTCTCCGCCGTTGGGGAGACGCCCACCGCCGTGGAGGCCGCGGCCGCGGCCCGGTCCCTGGCGGAATCCGTCCTGTCGCCGGGAGAGGCGTCCCTCTGCCTGCGCGGCATCCAGCAAAATAGCGGCGGCTGGCTGGTCTCTTTCGGGTATCAGGCAGATGGGGTCCCCATCCTTTTTTCCAATGAGACAAGCGCTGCGGAGCTTCTGATTCAAAACGGCTCCATCGTCTCCTTCACTCTGCGTTTTCGCAGCTACTCTGCCACCGATTCCCCCTCCGTCCTCCTGCCTGTCCGGCAGGCGGCGGCCATCGCCCAGCACCGCTACAGCGGGGCAGAACTGACCGTGACCTATGTGGACACGGGATCCGACAGTGTCAGCGCCCAGTGGGTGGCCGGCTGATTCCACAGGAAAGGACTTTGACCAATGCAGACCTATCGCCTGAAAAACATCATCATTTTGATTCTGGTCCTGGTCAATGTGTGCCTTTTGGGCCTGCCGGGCAACCACCAGGCCGCCCAGCGCAGCGCCCGCCAGTCCTCCAACGAGCAGCTCTCCGCCCTCTTTCAATCGGAGGGCATCTCCCTGGAGCCGGACCTGATCCCGGAGGACTCCACCCTCGCTCCCCTGACGCTCAGCCGAAGCACCGAGCGCGACCAGGCCCTGGCCGAATCCATTTTAGGCGAGGGCCTCACCGTCTCCGACGAGGGCGGCGGCATCTATCTCTACACGGGGCAGGCCGGCACCGCCCGCTTCCGCGCCAACGGGGCCTTTGACATCGCGGTGGTGGACATGCCGGATGAGACGCCGGAGGCCCTGTGCCGGCGGATCTGCCGTAAATTCGGCTACGGAGAGCTCCAGGGCCGCCTGAACGGCGGGACCGGAACATATTCCGCTCCCCTTCTGTGGGGCGGCGTGGAGGTGGTCAACTGCTCCATCTCCTTTACTTTTTCCAAGAACGTGCTCACCTCTGTCAGCGGCTATGCGCTGCCGGACCACACCGCCCCCGCCCCCGCGGAGGGCTCCATGTCCGCCTCCACGGCCCTGACGCTGTTCCTTCAGTCCCGCACCACCACTGACGCCATCTCCGTGGCCAGCGCCGTCACCTCCATCTCAGCGGGATACCTTCTGGAAAGCACCCCTGCGGCGCCGCTCTCCCTGACCCCGGTCTGGCAGATCGGCACCGATACGTACAAGTATTATGTAAACTTCTCAACCCGCGTTGTGACTCAGAGCTGAACGCTGATTTTTTCTCTTGGATTTTTCGTTGCTTTTTATGAAATTTCTGTTATACTAAATCTGCTAAAGTTGCAAAACGTATATTTCTTCTGCCTCTGAAATAGAGGGTATGAAGCTCCATTGCCGGGGGCAAACTGTCTCTGGTGCCCTGTTTGTGCGCACCAAGCGAGTCCCGGCGCTGATAAATGCCTGAAGAGAAGGTGCTTTTTTTGACAAATTATGTCGTGCACGGCGGAAAGCCGCTGTTCGGGGAAGTCGAGATCAGCGGCGCCAAAAACGCCGCCGTCGCCATCCTTCCCGCCGCACTCCTGGTAGACGGGGTCTGCCGCATTGAAAACATCCCTCAGATTTCCGATGTCACCTTATTTCTTAAAATTCTGGAGGAATTGGGCGCCGGCATCCGCACCATCAACCGCCATGCGGTGGAGGTGGACTGCCGTCGCATCCGCAAAGCACGGACCTCCTATGAAATGGTCCGCCGCATCCGGGCCTCCTACTATTTGATCGGCGCGCTCCTGGGCCGCTTCGGCCAGGCCGAGGTCGCCATGCCCGGCGGGTGCAACTTCGGGGTACGCCCCATTGACCAGCACATCAAAGGCTTCACCGCCATGGGTGCCAAGGTGGTGGTGGAGGGCGGCTTCATCCATGCCACCACCGAGGGCGGACGGCTGAAGGGCGCCAACATCTATTTGGACGTGGTTTCCGTGGGCGCCACCATGAACATCATGATGGCCGCCACGCTGGCCCAGGGCAACACCATCATTGAAAACGCCGCCAAGGAGCCCCACATCGTGGATCTGGCCAACTTCCTCAACTCCATGGGGGCCAACATCCGCGGTGCCGGCACTGACACCATCAAGATCCAGGGCGTGGATCACCTGCGGGGCGGCAGCTACGCCATCATCCCCGACCAGATCGAGGCCGGTACCTACATGGCCGCCGTCTCCGCCACCGGAGGGCAGGTCCTTGTCAAGAACATCATCCCCAAGCATATGGACTGCATCACGGCCAAGCTTCAGGAGATGGGTGTCCAGATCGAGGAGCAGGAGGACACGCTGCTGGTCCGGCGCACCGGCCGGATGCAAAAGGCCAATGTGAAGACCATGCCCTATCCCGGCTTCCCCACCGACATGCAGCCTCAAATCACCACGGTGCTGACGCTGGCGGAGGGCACCAGCATGGTGACGGAGGGTGTCTGGAGCAACCGCTACCGCTATGTGGACGAGCTCAAGCGCCTGGGCGCCAACATTCAGGTGGACGAGAAGACCGCCGTGGTGGAAGGTGTTGACCATCTCACCGGAGCGCCCATCCAGGCCTGCGACCTGCGGGCCGGAGCCGCGCTGGTGATTGCCGCTCTGGCCGCTGAGGGAACCACGGAGATCAGCGGCGTGCAGTATATTGAACGGGGCTACGAGGACATGGTGGGCAAGCTCCGCGCCTTGGGCGCCGACATCCGCGCGGTGGAGGTCCCCGGCGACAGCGAAGAGCTGGAGGCCCACATCGGCTGAGCCGCAAAACGCGGCGGCTGGAATTCAATACAACCGCTGCGTCCGCTGCGGAGCATGGCGACGTTGGTCATCGTGCTCCGCAACGGACGCATTTTCGACTCTGCAAGTGAGGTATGATAGATTTGACCACTGTACATACACTTTCCAGCGGCTCCTCCGGGAACGCGCTGGTGCTCTCAACGGAGAATACCCACATCCTGTTGGACGCAGGTATCTCCTGCCGGCGCATCGAACAGGGGCTGCGCCAGCTGGGCCTGGAGCTGCGCGACCTGTCCGCCCTGCTGATCTCCCACACCCACAGCGACCACATCAGCGGTCTGGGAACGCTGGTCAAGCGCTGCCGCGCGCCCATCTATTCCAGCATCGAGACCGCCCGAGGCCTCCAGTACCGGATCGCCGGGGTGGAGGATCTGCTCTGTCCCTTTTCCCAGGGTGTCCCCTTCCACGTGGGGGAGTGCCGCGTTACGCCCTTTTCCACCTGCCACGACGCGCCGGGCTCCACCGCCTACCGGATCGACACGGAAGAGGGGGGCTTTGGCTTTCTCACGGACTCCGGATGCATTCCCGACGGGGCCCGGGAGGTGCTGCCCGGCGTGGAGCTGCTGCTCCTGGAGGCCAACCACGACGTGGACACGCTGCGCTCCGGCTCCTATCCTTATTACCTCAAGCGCCGCATCCTTGGCGACGAGGGGCACCTGTCCAATGAGGCGGCGGCCTCCTTTGCCGCGGAAGCGGCCGGATGGGGCGCCTCGGAGATCGTCCTGGCCCATCTGAGTGAGGAGAATAACACGCCCGCCATGGCCCGCAGCGCCGTGGAACGCAGCCTGGCCGCCGCCGGGTTTTCGCCCCGCCTCACCGTGGCGCCCCGCAGCGCCCTGAGCGAGTGCCATGTGGTCGGTGCGGGATGCAGAAGATAACGCTGCTGTGCGTGGGCAAGCTGAAGGAGAAATTTTACGCCGAGGCGGCGGCGGAGTATGTCAAGCGGCTGCGGCGGTACTGTGATTTGACCATCCTGGAGCTGCCGGAGGAACGGCTGCCGGAGAATCCCTCCCAGGCCCAGATCGACGCGGCCCTTTTGAAGGAGGCAGGAGCCATCCGGGAGAAGCTGCCCCCCTCCTCCAGCGTCATCGCGCTGTGCATTGAGGGCCGGATGCGCTCCAGCGAAGAGCTTGCACAGCTGATGGCCACCTGGGCCAACCGGGGGGAAAAGCAGCTGGTCTTCCTGATCGGCGGCTCCTTTGGACTGCACCCCTCCATCAAAGCCCAGGCCTGGGCGCAGCTTTCCATGTCGCCCATGACCTTTCCCCACCACCTGGCCCGGGTCATGCTCCTGGAGCAGATCTATCGGGCCTATCAGATCCAAGCCAAGACAAAATACCATAAGTAAAGGAGTTGACACGCCATGAACGATCCCAGCACCTGGGGCCGCGCCGAGGGCGGCCTCTATGACCGCTGGCCCAAAGAGGAGGGCGGTCTGCCGGAACAGGCGGCTTTCCTTGTCGATCTGCCGGACAGCGGAGGCATTGCGGATATGACGGTGGCTCAGCTGGAGGCCTACGGCATCCCCGTGATGAAGCGCTACGAAAAAGACGGCGGCCTGGGCCGTGTCATCCTGGGCTTTTCCGGCTATGGCGCCAGTTTGTATGTGCCCGCCTCCCGGTTGGAGGAAGCAAAGGGCCTGTTGGAGGCGGCGGACCCTGAGGAAGAGTAAAAAAGGAGGAAGCTCAAATGGACTTCATGAAAGAGTATGAAAAATGGCTGGGCAGCGGTGCGCTGAGTGAGGCAGAGACCGAAGAGCTCCAGTCCATCGCCGGCAACCCCAAAGAGATCGAGTCCCGGTTCTACGGCCCCCTGGAGTTCGGCACCGCAGGGCTGCGGGGCACCATGGCCGTGGGACTGCACAACATGAACATCTACGTGATCCGCTGGGCCACCCAGGGCTTTGCCAACGTCATCGCCGCCGAGGGCGAGGACGCAAAACGCCGGGGCGTGGCCATCTGCATGGACTGCCGCCTTCACTCCATGGAGTTTGCCCGGGCGGCGGCGGAGGTCTGTGCAGGCAACCACATCCACGTGCGCATCTTCGAGTCCCTGCGTCCCACGCCGGAGCTGAGCTTCGCCGTCCGGGAGTACCGCTGCCAGGCGGGCATCAACGTCACCGCCAGCCACAATCCCAAGGAGTACAACGGCTACAAAGTCTATTGGGAGGACGGCGCCCAGCTTCCCCCCCACCACGCCGACGCCATAGCGAGGGAACTGGAGAAGATCGACATCTTCACCGGCGTCCGCCGCATGGACTATGATGAGGCGGTCAGCGCCGGGCTCATCGAGGTGCTGGGCGAGGAGACGGACCAGAAGTTCATGGCCAACGTCACCTCTATGATCAACGACCGTGAGACCGTGGCCAAGGTGGCGGACACCTTCAAGATGGTCTATACGCCCTTCCACGGCTGCGGCTACAAGCTGGTTCCCGAGGCGCTGAAGGCCCTGGGGATCAAGCATCTGCTCTGTGAGCCCAGGCAGATGGTCATTGACGGCTCCTTCCCCACTGTGGTCTCCCCCAACCCGGAAAACCCGGAGGGGTTCTACCTGGCCATTGACCTGGCCCGGGAAAACGACGTGGACTTCATCCTGGGCACCGACCCGGACAGCGACCGGGTGGGCATCATGATCCGGGACCGCGGCGGCGAATACCGCCCCGTCACCGGCAATCAGACCGGCGTGCTGCTGCTGGACTATCTGATCGGCGCCATGCGCCGCTCCGGGAAGCTGCCGGAGCACCCGGTGGCCCTGAAGACCATCGTCACCACGGAGATGGCCCGAAAGGTGGCCGAATCCAACGGCGTGGCCTGCTACGACACGTTTACCGGCTTCAAGTTCATGGCTGAGAAAAAAGGCCAGCTGGAGTCCAGCGGACAGGGCAAGGTAATCTTCTCCTATGAGGAATCCTACGGCTACATGTTGGGCGACTATGTCCGGGATAAGGACGCCGTCACCGCCTCCATGCTCCTCACGGAGATGGCGGCCTGGTACGCCGCCCAGGGCATGACGCTTTTCGATGCCCTGGAGGCCCTTTACAAGAAGTACGGCTACTATGCGGAAAAGACCCACAACCTGGTGATGCCCGGCCTGGACGGCCTGACCAGGATGGCGGCGCTGATGAAGCGCCTCCGGGAAGCGCCTCCGGAGGAGATTTCCGGCGTGCGTGTGGCGGTCCGCAAGGACTACGCCGACGGCACGGTCACCGACTGCGCAAGCGGTGCAAAAAGCACCATGGAGCTCTCTGGCTCCAACGTGCTGCGTTTTGAACTGACCGACGGCACCACCATCCTGGTGCGCCCCTCCGGCACGGAGCCCAAGATCAAGGTTTACATCCTGACTCAGGGCGCGGACGCGGAGGACTGTGCCGCCAACCTGGAGCGGTACGGCCGGTGGGTGGCCTCCCTTCAGGACTAAGGGACAAAGCGGGACGGATACTCCGTCCCGCTTGTTTTATGCATGGAGAAAAGCCGGACAGCCCTTTCTAAGGGCTGTCCGGCTTTTTCTTACTTGTTGGGGTTGTTGAAGCTGGGCGCGTCGGCTTTTGTGTCCCCAAAGCCGTTTTTGGGCGAAGGGGTGGACAGGTCAAAATAAATGCGGGAATCCTTTGTCACGCCAAAATCCTTGTTGGAGCCGGTGTCCTGCACCCGGTTGAAGGCCTCCCGGAACATGGCGTTGTGGGCCTCTTCCCGGTTGAGCAGGAAGTCGATGGTCTCCTGCACCTTCTTGTCCTTGATCTGGCGGTACAGGTATTCGTACACCACCTTGGCCCGCTGCTCCGAGGCAATGTTGGACAAAAGGTCCGCGCAGAGGTCGCCGGTGACGGTGACATAGTCCGCGGTCCAGGAATAGCCGGAGGCGTTGATCAGGCCGGGGTTCAGGCCCAGAAGCACGTGGGTCTCCACCTCTCCCGCGCCCACCTTCTCATAGTCCACGTCGTGGCCGTTGAGCAGATTGATGGTGGTGGCCACCATCTCCATGTGGCTCAGCTCCTCCGCGGCAATATCCATGAACAAGTCCTTGATGGCCGGGTCCTTAATGCGGAAGCTCTGGGACATATACTGCATGGCCGCTTTCAGCTCGCCGTTTCCACCGCCTAACTGCTCCTGCAGCAGCGCGGCATACTGGGGGTTGGGCTGTTCCACCTGCACGGGGTGAAACAGCAGTTTTTCATGTTTGAACATAGCGCTCCTCCTTTTTCATTGTATCCGTAGTTTCTCCCGCCTGCTGTGGATGATACGGCGTGGGAGGGACAAACTACAAAAAAAGGAGGCGTTTTTCAATGTCATCTCTCTGGGAACAGACCTCGTCGCTCCCCTCCTTCCCCGCCCTGACAGGAGAGGTCCACGCCGAGGCCGCCGTCATTGGCGGCGGCATGGCCGGGCTCCTCACAGCCTGTCTTTTGCAGCGCGCCGGAGTGCGGGTGGTCGTGTTGGAGCGGGGCCGCATCGGCCGTGGCCAGACCGCAGGCACCACAGCTAAAATCACGGCCCAGCACGGGCTGATCTACCACCGCCTGCTGGATCAGTTGGGCGAGGAACGGGCCCGCCAGTATGCCCAGGCCAACCTCCGCTCCATTGAGGCCTATGCTTCCATGGTGGGAAAACGGCACATAGACTGCGACTTCACCCCATGCACCGCCTTTTTGTTCACGCAGGAGGATCCCAGCCCGCTCCAGGAGGAGTATGAGGCGGCCAAACGTCTGGGCATCGACGCTTTTCTCACCCAGGAGACCGAACTTCCCTTCCCCGTCAACGCCCTGGGGTTCCGGGACCAGGCCCGGTTCCACCCGCTCCGCTTCCTGGGCGCCCTTACACAGGGCCTGACCATCTATGAGAACTCGCCTGTCCTGGAGGTGTCCTCCGATCAGGTGCGCACCCCCCAGGGGCTGGTGCGGGCGGAAAAGCTCATCTTTGCCTGCCACTTCCCCTTTGTGAATGTGCCGGGCTACTATTTCGCCCGCCAGCATCAGGAGCGGAGCTATGTATTGGCCCTGGAGCAGGCCGCCGTCCTTCAGGATGTCTACCTGGGCGTCCCCGGCCTCTCATTCCGCAGCTGGGACAAGTACCTGCTCATCGGCGGCGGCAGCCACCGCACCGGTGAAAACCGGGAGGGCGGGCAATACGCCGCCCTCCGCCAGGCCGCGCGGCGGTACTGGCCTCACTGCCGGGAGGCGGCCTCCTGGTCTGCCCAGGACTGTATGCCCATCGACGGCGTCCCCTATATCGGCCCCTTCTCCTCCGCGGAGCCCAACTGGTTTGTGGCCACAGGGTTCCAAAAGTGGGGCATGACCTCCTCCATGACTGCCGCACGCATTCTCTCCTCCCTGGTGCAGGGCCACAGCGCCGAGGAGGAGGTCTTTTCCCCCGACCGGTTCCGCCCCACCGCCTCAGCGAAGAGGCTTGCCGGGGAGATGGGCCATGCCGTGGGCGGGCTGGGCCGCTTTCTGCTGGAGCCCGGACGGATTCCCGTGGAAAACCTGCCCGCCGGCCACGGCGCCATCGTGGAAGTGGATGGGAAGAAAGCAGGCGTCTTCCGGGATGACCGGGGCCAGGTCTTCGCGGTGGACATCCGCTGTCCCCACCTGGGCTGCCAGCTGGAGTGGAACCCGGAGGAGAAGAGCTGGGACTGCCCCTGCCACGGTTCCCGGTTCGACTATCAGGGCGCTCTTTTGAGTGGGCCGGCCCAGAAGGGCCTCAAGAAGTAGCACCCTTACCGGACATTAAAAAAAGAACGGCCGCCTGTTCAGCGGTCGTTTTCCATCTGTTTGGAAAGGTCCTGCGCCCGGTCCAAAATCCGCTCCAAAAGCGCCTCGGCCCGCTCCGTTTCATTCTCCCTGATCAGCTCGACCGCATCGGAAACCGCGGCGCATAATATCTCATAATTCTGCTGGTAATCCTGCATGGCCGTCTCCATTCTATGCGTCAAAACTGCGTCATTCTTACAAAACATCATAGCATGACACTATGATGATGTCAATATTGAGTCAGAGGTGATGCTGTGAAGGATCCTATGTCCCGCTTTACCCTGCGCGTCAGCAGGGAACTGTTGGAAAAACTTGGATATATTGCCGAATTTGAAGGGCGCACCAAAAACCGGGAGCTGGAACACATGATTCGGCTGCGCATCTCCGCGTTTGAGAAAGAATATGGAAAGATCGAGCTGTAACTCCTTTCTATTTATAAGCTGCTTGATGCGAGAAATCCGTCGAATCCGCGGCTGAATGAGAAAAGGAGGGCCGTCCCAAAAGTGGCGGCCCTCCTTTTTTGAATATGGTTGGCGCAATTGTAACCCCCTCGCCTGCTCAGCGGTTGGTATTCTGATCCTTCACGATCACATCGTGGGCACCGCCCTCCACGATGGAGGTGGCGGAGACCAGCGTCAGCTTTGCCTTGCGCTGGAGTTCCGGGATGCTCAGCGCGCCGCAGTTGCACATGGTGGAGCGGACCTTTGACAAAGTGGTAGTCACGTTGTCGTGCAGGGGCCCGGCGTAGGGCACATAGCAGTCCACACCCTCCACGAAGGAGAGCTTGCGGTCGCCGCCCAGATCATAGCGCTGCCAGTTCCGGGCCCTGGCGCTGCCCTCGCCCCAATACTCCTTCATATAGCTGCCGCCCACCAGCACCTTATCCGTGGGGCTCTCGTCAAAGCGGGAGAAATAGCGCCCCAGCATGCAGAAGTCGCACCCCATGGCCAGAGCCAGGGTGATGTGGTAATCCAGCACAATGCCGCCGTCGGAGCAGACGGGGACATAGATGCCCGTCTCTTCGAAGTACTCGTCCCTGGCCCGGGCCACCTCGATGACTGCCGTAGCCTGTCCCCGGCCGATGCCCTTGGTCTCCCGGGTAATGCAGATGGAGCCTCCGCCGATGCCCACCTTCACAAAGTCGGCCCCGGCCTCGGCCAGGAAACGGAACCCGTCCCGGTCCACCACGTTTCCGGCGCCGATCTTCACCTCATCCCCATACCGGCCGCGCACCCAGGCAAGGGTCCTGCTCTGCCACTGCGTAAACCCTTCAGAGGAATCGATGCAAAGCACATCGGCCCCGGCCTCCACCAGGGCGGGGATGCGCTCTTCATAGTCCCGGGTGCCCACGCCGGCGCCCACCACATACCGCTTTTGGCTGTCCAGCAGCTCGTTGGGGTTCTCTTTGTGCTGGTCATAGTCCTTGCGGAAGACAAAGGAGGAGAGCCGGCCCTCCCCGGTGACAATGGGCAGGGCGTTGAGCTTATGGTCCCAGATGATGTCGTTGGCGTCCTTCAATGAGGTGCCCTCCGGCGCGGTAATCAGCTTTTCCATGGGCGTCATGAACTCCGAAACCCGCTCCTCGCCGCTCATGCGGCTGACCCGGTAGTCCCGGCTGGTCACCAGGCCCAGGAGCTTTCCGGTGCCGGTGCCGTCGTCGGTGACGGCGATGGTGGAATGGCCCAGCCGCTCCTTCAGATTCAGGATGTCCCGCAGGGTCTGATCCGGGCGGATGTTGGAGTCGGACGGCACAAACCCCGCCTTATAGCGCTTGACCCGGCGGACCATCTCCGCCTGCTGGCCGATGGGCTGGGAGCCGTAGAGGAAGGAGACGCCGCCCTCCCGGGCCAGGGCGATGGCCATGCGGTCGTCAGAGACGGACTGCATGACAGCGGAGACCAGGGGGATGTTCATGGACAGCGGCGGCTCTTCCCCCCGGCGGTATTTCACCAACGGCGTCCGCAGCGACACGTTGGATGGGATACACTCCGCGTCCGAATAGCCGGGGATCAGCAGGTATTCACTGAAGGTATGGGACGGTTCCGGATAGTAGTAAGCCATGGCACGCACTCCTTTTGTATCGTCCGAAGCAGTCGGCTCCGGCCAGGATTTTATGAGTCAGTATAGCACAACAGCGGTCAAAATCAACCTATTCACCCGATGTTCCGGATATTGGCCTCATGTTCGCTTGGTTGCTTATCGCATCACCGGAGAATTGGGGTTCTTCCTGAGTCCTATTCTGCCCAAGCGCGCATAAACTGATAACAAACCATAAGGAGGCTGATTATGAACCGACACTATCCCTTTTCTCTTCCTCCCCTTCCCTATGCTTACGACGCGCTGGTCCCCCATCTGGACTCCCGGACCCTGGCCTTCCACCATGACCGCCACTTTGCCGCATACGTGGACAACTTGAACCGACTGCTGACCCCCTATCCCGCCTACCACAACTGGCCGCTGGCCAAGCTCATCATGGACTGGGAATCCCTGCCCGACACCATCCGCCAGGGAGTGCGCAAAAACGCGGGAGGGGTCTATAACCACGAGCTGTATTTCAACATGCTTGCGCCCCTGCCGATCTCCAGTCCCGATGAGCTGCTGGGCGGGTCCATCGTCCGCAGCTTCAGCGGATTTGAACCCTTCCGCGCGGCCATGAAAAAGGCGGCGGCCGATGTGTTCGGCTCCGGCTATGTCTGGCTTTGTGTCAACGCGGACGCGCAGCTCAGCCTGGTGAAGACGCCCAACCAGGATACGCCCCTGCCCCTGTTCCCGCTGCTGTGCACAGACCTTTGGGAACACGCCTACTACTTACAGTACCAAAACCGAAGGGGCGAATACTTCGACAATTGGTTTATGCTGGTCAACTGGCCCGCCGTGTCTGCCCGCATGGCAGCCTACCTGACGGGCAGGCCGCCCTATCCCATGCCGTGACGGACGCGGCCACGGCCGCGCCGTCTCGGACCAGGAAAACTTTTTATACTTTGGCAAAAGTTTCAGTTGACAACACACCTCCTATCCGTTAGAATTTAGATTTAGAAAAAATCTCAGGAGGTGCAAAAATGGGACTCACCCTGAAGGGCGCAAACGTATATTCCGGCTCCTCTTTTCATCCTTTGGACATTGCCATTTCCCACGGCCGTATTGTTTCTGTTTCCGGCAGCGGGGAGGAAGTCCTTCAACTGAATGACCGGTTCCTTGTTCCAGGTTTCGTTGATGTACACGTTCATCTTCGGGAGCCTGGTTTTTCTTATAAGGAGACCATTTCCACCGGGTCAGCGGCAGCCGCGGCGGGCGGCTACACCACCGTGTGCCCCATGCCCAACTTAGACCCTGTGCCGGACTCCCTGGCCAATCTGCGCAGGGAGCTGAGCGCCATCGAACGCGGCGCCGCCATCCATGTGGTCCCCTATGGCGCCATCACCCGGGGCCAGCAGGGCGAAGAGCTGTCGGACATGGAGGACATGGCGCCCTATGTGGTAGCCTTTTCCGACGACGGCCGGGGCGTGCAGTCCGACGAGCGGATGGAGGCGGCCATGCGCTGCGCCAAATCCCTGGACAAGCCCATCGTGGCCCACTGTGAGGTCAACAGCCTGCTCCGGGGCGGCTGCATCCACGACGGGCGCTGGGCTCGGGAGCACGGCTTTCCCGGCATCTCGTCGGAGAGCGAATGGCGCCAGGTGGAGCGGGACATCGGCCTCGTGCGCAGGACAAACTGCCGCTACCACGTGTGCCACATCTCCACCAAAGAGTCAGTGGAGCTCATCCGCCGGGCCAAGGCGGAGGGGCTGCCCGTCACCTGTGAGACGGCGCCTCACTACCTGGTGCTGTGCGAGGACGATTTGCAGGATGAGGGCCGGTTCAAGATGAACCCGCCCCTGCGTTCCGCCGCCGACCGGGAGGCGCTGCGCCAGGGCCTCCTGGACGGCACCATTGACTGCATCGCCACGGACCATGCCCCCCACAGCGCGGAGGAGAAGTCCAGGGGGCTGCGGGGAAGCGCCATGGGCATCGTGGGGCTGGAGACCGCCTTCCCTGTGCTCTACAGCGCCCTGGTGGAGACGGGCGTGATGAAGCTGGAACAGCTCATCGACAAGATGACCGCCGCTCCCCGGCGTATTTTCGGACTGCCGGAGGTGGATTTGAAGCCCGGCAGCGCCGCCGATCTGACCGTTTTGAACCTGAACGCCCCCCATGCCATCGACAGCCGCCGCTTCCGCTCCCTGGGCCGCGCCACGCCCTTTGAAGGCCGGCAGGTCAGCGCGGCGGTGGAAATGACCATCTGCGGCGGGAAAATCGTATACGACGGGAGGAACCAGCTGTGATCCAGACGCCTTTGACCCTCATTCACAAAAAACAGCTGAATCGGGACGTGTGGGAGCTGGCCCTGGCCGGGGACACCTCCGCCATCACAGCGCCGGGCCAGTTCGTCAATCTGCTGTTGGAGGGCCGGTTCCTCCGCCGCCCCATCTCCGTGTGCGACTGGGACAAGGATATTCTGCTCCTCCTGGTCCGGGTGGCCGGCAAGGGCACACAGCAGCTGTGCCGATCCGAGGTGGGCACGTCTTTTGATACCCTGATGGGCCTTGGCAACGGCTTTGACATCTCCCGCTCCGCGGGAAAGAGCGTGCTGGTGGGCGGCGGCATCGGCAGCGCGCCCCTCTACGGCCTTGCAAAGCGCATGGCAAAGGCAGGGAACGCCCCCGCCGTCGCCCTGGGGTTCAACTCGGGGGACGACACCTTCTATCTGAAGGAATTTGCGGAGTTAGGCTGCCAGATTTCCCTGGCCACGGTGGACGGTTCCCTGGGCCGCAAGGGCCTGGTGACGGACCTGCTGCCCCAAACCGGCTGCGACTACGGTTTTGTCTGCGGCCCGGAACCCATGCTCAAGGCAGTCTGGGGCTGTGAGCAGCTGACGGGCGGACAGTTCAGCTTTGAAGAGCGGATGGGCTGCGGCTTCGGCGCCTGCATGGGCTGCACCTGTAAGACCAGGTATGGCTCCAAGCGCATCTGCAAGGACGGCCCCGTCCTAAGTAAGGAGGAGATCGTATGGTAGATCTGAGCGTCTCCCTTGCCGGCGTTTCGCTGAAAAACCCCGTCATTCCCGCCTCCGGCACCTTCGGCTACGGCCGGGAGTTTGCCGAGTGCTATGATCTGAACCTCCTTGGCAGCTTTTCCTTCAAGGGCACCACCGCTGATCCCCGGTTCGGAAACCCCACGCCCCGCATCGCCGAGACACCCTCCGGCATGCTCAACGCGGTTGGTCTTCAAAACCCCGGCATCGACGCGGTGATCGCCCAGGAGCTGCCCAATATGGCAGAGCTGTTTCACGGCCCGCTGATCGCCAACATCGGCGGCTTCTCCGTGGAGGAATACGTGGAAAACTGCCGCAAGATCGACCAGTGCCCTCAGGTGGGCATCATTGAGGTGAACATCAGCTGCCCCAACCTCCACTGCGGAGGAAAGAACTTCGGCTCCGACCCCAAGAGCGCCGCTGAGGTCACGGCGGCTGTCAAGGACGTGACCCACAAGCCGGTATTCATGAAGCTGAGCCCCAACGTGACCGACATTGCGGAGATCGCCAGGGCCTGCGAGGATGCGGGGGCCGACGGGGTCAGCCTCATCAACACCCTGCTTGGCATGCGGATCGACTTAAAGCGCCGCAAGCCCCTGCTGGCCAACAAAACCGGCGGCCTCTCCGGCCCCGCGCTGCTCCCTGTGGCAGTGCGGATGGTCTACGAGGTCTATGAGGCGGTGTCCATCCCCATCATCGGCATGGGCGGCGTCAGCTGCGCCGAGGATGTGTGCGAGCTGATGCTTGCCGGCGCCACCGCTGTGGAGGTGGGCGCGGCCAACCTGCGGGACCCTATGGCCTGCAAAAAGATCGTGGAGGAACTGGGCGGTGTCTGCGAACGGCTCGGCGTCTCCCACATCCGCGCTCTGACCGGCGGCGCCCACTGAATTTAAACAAGAGAGAAAGGTGTTTTTGCCATGCAGAAGGATGTTATCATTGCCCTGGACTTCCCCGGCCGTAAGGAGGCCCTTGCGTTTCTGGATCAGTTCCCCGCCGGGGAAAAGCCCTTTGTGAAGATCGGCATGGAGCTCTTTTACGCCGAGGGGCCGGACATGGTCCGGGAGATCAAGGCCCGGGGCCATCGGATTTTTCTGGATCTAAAGCTTCATGATATCCCCAACACGGTGCGCCGGGCCATGGCCGTGCTCAGCCGCTTGGACGTGGACATGGTGAACCTCCACGCCGCCGGAGCCTCCGAGATGATGAAGGGAGCCCTGGAGGGCCTGACCCGGCCCGACGGGACCCGGCCGATACTTATCGCCGTCACACAGCTGACCTCCACCGACGAATCGGCGCTGAAAAACGAACTGCTCATCGACGTGCCCATGGCGGAAACCGTCATGCGCTATGCCAAAAACGCCGCCGACAGCGGTTTGGACGGCGTGGTCTGCTCTCCCCTGGAGGCCGCGGCGGTGAAGGAATGCTGCGGCGCCGGCTTTATCACCGTCACTCCGGGCATCCGCTTTGCGGACAGCGAGGCAGGCGACCAGAAGCGGATCATGACGCCGGAGCGGGCCGCGCGCAGCGGCTGCGACTTCATCGTGGTGGGCCGCCCCATCACCAAGGCATCCGACCCCGTGGCCGCCTACCGGCGGGCCGTGGCCGATTTTCTGGGATAACTGCTGATTTTACATGAGGAGGAGATCATTTGATGAATATGGAACGTGAAATTGCCAAGGGACTGCTGCGCATCGGCGCGGTGTTCCTCCGCCCCGACGAGCCCTTTACCTGGGCCAGCGGCATCAAAAGCCCCATCTACTGCGACAACCGGCTGACCCTCACCGCCCCCGATGTGCGCACGGCGGTGGAAAACGGCCTGGTGGAGCTGATCCGCACCCACTATCCCGACGTGGAAGTGCTGATGGGCACCTCCACCGCCGGCATCGCCCATGCCGCCATCTGCGGCCATCTGATGGGCCTGCCCATGGGCTATGTCCGCAGCGGGCACAAAGACCACGGCCGGGGCAACCAGATCGAGGGACGGCTGGAGAAGGGCCAGAAAGTGGTGGTGGTGGAAGACCTGATCTCCACCGGAGGCAGCTGCATCGAGGTGGTGGAAGTCCTCCGGGAAGCCGGTGCCCAGGTTTTGGGCATCGTGTCCATCTTCACCTACGGGCTGCAAAAGGGCTTGGACCGCCTGGCCGCAGCCGATGTCACCAACTACAGCCTGAGCAACTTCGACGCCGTGTGCGAGGTGGCCGCGGAGGAAGGCCGCATCCAGCCCTCCGACATCGCACGGCTGAAGAAGTTCCGGGCCAACCCCTCCGACGAAAGCTGGAGAAACTGAGGAAGGAGCCATTATGAGAAACCTGATCGACATCACCGACCTGACCACAGAGGAAATTGACCAGCTGATCGCCACTGCCGAGGACATCATCGACCGGCCGGAAGCATACGCCCAGGTGTGCCGGGGCAAACAGTTGGCAACGCTGTTCTTTGAGCCCTCCACCCGGACCCGCCTCAGCTTTGAATCCGCCATGCTGGCCCTGGGCGGCCAGACCCTGGGCTTTTCCGAGGCAATGAGCTCCTCCACCGCCAAGGGTGAAACCGTGGCCGACACCATCCACACCGTCAGCTGCTATGCCGACATCATCGCCATGCGCCATCCCAAGGAGGGCGCGCCCTTCGCCGCCTCTTTGCGCAGCGAGGTACCCATCATCAACGCCGGTGACGGCGGCCACAACCATCCCACCCAGACCCTGACGGACCTTTTGACCATCCACCGGGAAAAGGGGAGGCTGAACGGCTTTACCATCGGCTTTTGCGGTGACCTGAAGTTCGGCCGTACCGTCCACTCCCTGGTCAATGCCCTCAGCCGGGAAACGGGCATCAAGTTCGTCTTCATCTCCCCGGAGGAGCTGAAGCTGCCGGACTACCTGAAGGAAAACGTCCTGGAGCGCAACGGCCTCCTCTACGAGGAGACCGCCAGCCTGGAAGAGGCCATGCCCCAGCTGGACATCCTCTACATGACCCGCGTCCAGAAGGAGCGCTTCTTCAATGAGGCAGACTACATCCGTTTGAAGGACACCTATGTCCTGGATCCGGAGAAGTTAGTGCCCGCCAAAGAGGACCTGTGCATCCTGCACCCCCTGCCCCGGGTCAATGAGATCACCGTGTCCGTGGACGACGATCCCCGGGCCTGCTATTGGAAGCAGGTGAAAAACGGCAAGTACATCCGCATGGCCCTCATCATGAAGCTGTTGGGCCTGAAGGCATAAGGAAGGGAGCGAGCTAATGAATATCGACAGCATCCAAAACGGCGTTGTGCTGGATCACATCAAGGCCGGCAAAAGCATGGACATCTACAAATACCTGCACCTGGACGAGCTGGACTGCTCCGTGGCCATCATCAAGAATGTCCGCAGCGCCCGGATGGGGAAAAAGGACATCATCAAGATCGACTCCCCCATGGAGGTGGATCTGGACGTATTGGGCTACATCGACCCGGACATCACCGTCAACATCATCCGCGACGGAGTGCGGGTGGAGAAAAAGCACCTGGCCCTGCCTCAGAGGCTGGTCAACGTGATCCACTGCAAGAACCCCCGCTGCATCACCATGGCAGAGCCCCAGCTGGACGCCATTTTCCTCCTCAACGACCCGGACAAGCGGACCTACCGCTGCGCGTACTGCGACGCGGAGAAGCCCCGCAAGATTTGACGGCGCTCAAACGAACCTGATAGAGAAAGAAGAAGGGATCGTCTCTTGAAGAAACTCGACCGGGTCACCCGCGGCATCCTCTGCACCACCCTTGGCGGCGTGTGCTGGGGCATTTCCGGCACCTGCGGGCAGTACCTTTTTTCCACCTACCACGTGTCTTCCCAGTGGTTTACCGCCGTGCGCATGCTGGTATCGGGCCTGTGCTTTTTGCTGTTGGCCCTGAAGAGCAGCCGGCCGGCTCTCTCCGGCATCTGGCGCGACCGCAGGGATGTGCTCCAGCTGGTCGTCTACGGCATCTTTGGCCTCATGCTCTGCCAATATGCCTACATGACCTCCATCTCCTATTCCAACGCCGCCACCACCACGGTGCTCCAGAACCTGAGCCTGGTCATCATCATGGTGCTCTCCTGCCTGCAATTGCGGCGCTGGCCGGGCCGCCGGCAGGTGCTGGCCCTGGCGCTGGCTGCGGCAGGAACCTATCTGGTGGCCACCGGCGGCGACCCCCGGCACATGGTGCTTTCCCGACAGGGGCTCATCTGGGGCCTGCTCACCGCCGCCTCCGTGGCAGCCTACACCCTGATCCCCTCCCGGATCCTGCCCAAGTGGGGCAAAGAGGTGATCTCCGGCTACGGCATGCTCATCGGCGGCGCGGTGCTGTGCCTGGCGAGTCGGCCCTGGCGGCTCTATGTCCCCATCCCTATCCAGGGCTGGCTGGCCGTGGCAGCCGTGATTGTGGTGGGCACCATCTTGTCCTTCTCCCTGTTCATGCAGGGTATCGCGGACATCGGGCCCGTCCGCTCGGCCATGCTGGCCACCACCGAGCCGGTCAGCGCCACCCTCTTTTCCTTCCTCTGCCTTGGAACCCGGTTTTCTGTCACGGACCTCATTGGCTTTGCCTGCATCATCGCCATGATCTTGGTCCTGGCAAAGACCAATGAAGAAAAAACGCCTGCGGCATAAAGCCGCAGGCGTTCTCTTTTCTTGTCACAAGGCGCGGAACCACTCGGGGCGCAGCCTGGATGCATCCGACTTGGCCCGGCGGATTTCCGCAAGCATGGCCTCTTTGTCCTGATTCAGCGTTCCCCGCAGCATCAGATAATTGGAGGCGTGGTTCATCCGGAACACGCTGCCCGGGCTGTCCAAGTGCTCCACCAGCAGCTCCGTCTCCTTCAGGACCTGCTCCGTGGTCAGAAGATGGAAACTGCCCTCATTCACCCACTGCTGGAGAGGCGTCCCCTCCTCCACCATCAGCGTCAGAAGGCCGATATACTCTGGATTCATGGCGCTGAGCGCCTTTGCCGTCTCCACCGCGTGAGGCTCCAAAAGCTCGGGGCCGCCCAGGCCGGAGATGGCCGTCACCGACAGTGCGATGCCGCAGCGGCGCACCTTCTTCCCCGCCTCGATGATCTCCGCGGCAGTGTGGCCCTTGCACATCTTCGTCAGCACCTGGTCGCTGCCGGATTCCAGCCCCATATAGACCATGGCCAGCCCCTTCCGGCGCAGACTGCACAACTCCTCCTCCGTCCGGATTTGGATGCTGGAGGGAGAGGCGTAGCAGGTGACCCGCTCGCACTCTGGGAACAATTCCGCGATCCGGTCCAATATAGCCTCCAGGTCCGCGGCCCGGCGTACCAGCGCATCCCCGTCGGCCAGGAAAATCCGCTTGACCTCCTGATAGGAGCGGCGGGCCATGTCGAAGTCCTCCAGGACCTCCTTTAAGGGCCGCAGGGCAAAGCGCTTTTCCCGGTACATGTCGCAGAAGGCGCAGGTGTTGTGGCTGCATCCATAGGTGACCTGGACGATCAGGCTGTAGGCCTCGGAGGGCGGGCGAAAAACTTTACCGTAATAACGCATGCTTATGCCATCAGCTTTTCCAGCGTGGCCATGCGCAGGCACACGCAAAATACCTCAAGGGCCTGCTCCAGTTCGGAGACCGGGGGCAAGGAGGGCGCGATGCGGATGTTGCTGTCCTCCGGGTCCTTGCCATAGGGGTAGGTGGCGCCGGCGCCGGTCATGGTGACTCCCGCCTGCTTACAGAGCTCCAGCGTCCGCCGGGCGGTGCCGGGCATGGCGTAAAAGCTGACAAAGTAGCCGCCCTTGGGGCGCTTCCACTGGGCGATCTCCAGCGGGGCGATCTTCTCATCCAGGGTATCCAGCACGGCCTTGAACTTGGGGCCCATGATGGCGGCGTGGCGCTTCATCAGCTCCAGCGTATGCTCCTTGTCCTTGAGATACTTCACGTGGCGCAGCTGGTTCACCTTGTCATAGCTGATGATCTGGATGCCGATCAGCTTGGAGAGATAGCTGATGTTGGCCTCGCTGGCCGCCATGACGGACATACCCGCGCCGGGCAGGGTGATCTTGGAGGTGGAGGCAAATTCAAACACCATATCGGCGTTGCCCGCTTTTTCGCACTCCTCCAAAATGTTCAGGAAGGGGACAAACTCCCCGAAGAACTCGTGGACGCAGTAGGCGTTGTCCCACATGAGAAGGAAGTCGGGGGCCGCGGGCTTCAGCGCGGCAATGCGGCGGACGGTGGCGTCGGAGTAGATGACGCCGTCGGGGTTGGAGTACTTGGGCACGTTCCACATGCCCTTGACAGCCGGATCCTTCACCAGTTCCTCCACCCGGTCCATATCGGGGCCTTCGTCGGTCATGGGGACGGAGATCATCTCAAAGCCGAAGGACTCGGTGACCTTGAAGTGGCGGTCATAACCGGGCACGGGGCACAGCCACTTGATCTTCTCCTCCCGGCACCAGGGGCGCTGGGAATGCAGCAGGCCGTGGGTATACGCCTTGGAAATCAGGTCGTACATCAGCTGCAGGCTGGCGTTGCCGCCCACAAAGGTCTGCTCCGGCCGCACGCCCAGCATATCTGCCCAGTAGCTTCGGGCGGCGCTCAAGCCCTCCAGATTCCCGTAGTTGCGGGCGTCCACGCCGTCGATGATGAAGTCCTCGGGCTTGCGCACCACGTCGAAAATATCGCTGACCATATCCAACTGGGCCTTGCTGGGTTTGCCCCGGGCCATATTCAGCTTCAGGCCTTTTTCGCACAGGACGGAAAATTCAGAGCTGACCGCCTCGTATTCCCTCTTCAGCTCTTCCTTACTCAATTTTTTGTATGCAGTCACAGAAAAACTCCCTTTCTTGCCCGGCACCGCGCCGGTTTTTCTATGTTTTTCAGCTGCACTCAGTATAGCGAATTCCCGTTCAACTTGCAACCGTCTCTTCTCTCCGCATTGCTGGAAATTCTCTTCATTTAGCCGCGGATTCGGTCATTTTCCCGAAAAACGTCACAAAAAGCACGGTTCAAAACAGGTGATACCCCTCCTGGTCTTCTTCGTTGATGGGGGAAAACCGTTTGACCAGCCGGATGGTGTACATCGCCACCAGGAGGTTTTGAAGCCCGTCGGCCATCAGGGCCAGGCCCAGAAGGGCTGTCAGTGCCAGTGCACCGTTCAGCGGGTTGCAGATCAGAAGGATGCCCAGGATGGCCGTCACGGTGCCCAGGATCAGGATCGCCCACCAGCGCTCCAGGCCGAACTGCCTGGCCTCCTTGGCCGTCTGGAGCTTGAAGGTGGATTCCGCCAGCAGGAAAAGGCCGAAGATCACATTGACAAACGCCAGCAGACGCTGGGGCCGCATCAGCAGGATGATTCCCACCGCCACAGCAAAAATCCCCAGGGCAAAATCAAACTGGAACGCCAGCCCGTAGGTATCATTGACAAAATAGCCGCACAGCTTCACCACACCGCAGACCACCGTCACCGCCCCGGCCAGGGAGCACATGGTCACGGCGGAGAGCTCCGGCGCAAACAAAAGCGCCGCGCCCAGCAGAATCAGAGCAATGGAGTAAAACATATAGACCCGCTTGATCCGTTTTACGGATTGCATCTTATCGCCTCCTTATCCAGTTCACAGCTTACTCCCCCGGCCTCTTCTTTTCCATGGACAAAAAGGATGGGATGTGCAAAGTTTGCACATCCCATCCTTTTTGTTTGAACTTTATCGTTCCTCCACCGTCTTGGAAAGGACGGCGCGGATGTTTCCGTCCAGGAGCTTCCCCAACCGCTGGATTTTCTCTGTGGGATCCTCCTTCATGCCCCGCTGGAGCCAGTTCAGAATCATCCCCACCAGCGCGTATTTGTAGAGGTCCACCACCATGCACACGTCCTCCTCCTGAACCGGCAGGTCCGCCGTGAGGCCCCGGACAATCTTGTCCATCAGGTCTCCGGTGATGTCATAGAGATACTGCTCCAACTGCTCCCGGCTCAGGGAGTGGTAGACGTGGAAAATGGCCCGCCGGTTCTCCAGAGCAAAAGACACCGTGTCCAGAAAGCCCTCTTCCCAGCTGGTATAGGCCTTGCCGCTGTTCAGCCGTTTGTCCGTCTCCTGGCGGAACACTTCTTCCAGCAGGGCGTAAATATCCTCAAAGTAATAGTAGAAGGTGCTCCTGGTGACGCCGCAGTCGTCCACAATATCCCGGACCGTAATCTTATCCAGAGGAGACTGGTTCAGCAGCTTCAAAAACGACTGGATGATGGCGCGTCTGGTGATTTGAGACATGGCAGTTCCTCACTCAACAACTGATTTCGATACATTATATCATTTTTTTCGACAAAAAGCAACTTTTTCACCCGAAGGGGCTGCCTTCCTCCCTGTACGATGATTCTATTCAGCCGCCGCCTGTAAATTCACAGGCCCTGACGCCGAAGGCGCTTTATTTCCCCTTGAACCTGCCGTAAACGGAATAGAGCAGCTGTAAGGCCGCCCAAGTCAAAAAGGCCGCCGCTTGCCAAAATGGGCGGGAGATGGTATACTTACATGGAAAAAGGCCGCGAAGGGCGGTCATTCTGCTTGGATCGGGGAGGGTCTCATGGATCGGAAGAGATTGGCCGCCGGGGGAATCGATTACGACTCTGGTGCGGCGCGCTGCGGCAGCGAATCGCTGTATGAAAGCCTGTTGTCCCAATATGGATCCTGCGTCGCCTCACCGGAAGCCATCCGCTCCCTCTGGGAAGCCGCGGATTATGAGCAGCTGAAAATGGTGGTGCACAACCTGAAGGGCACCAGCGGCAACCTGAGCATCCAAACGGTGTTCCGCCTCTCCGCCCGGGCCATGGAACTGCTCCGCGCGCAGGACTATACCGCCCTTTCCCAGGTGATCCCAGACCTGGAACAGGCTCAGGCCGCGGCGTTGAGCGCCATTGGGGGATAAAACAGCGCGCCGGTTCCGCGTCGTGCGGAACCGGCGCTATCGTTTATCCGCCAGCTCAGATCACGCTTTCCCACTCTTTTGGGCGAAAACCCGCCATCACAAAACTGTCTCCCACCAGCAGAGGGCGTTTGACCAGCATGCCGTCCTGAGACAGCAGCTCCAGCTGCTCTTCCTCGCTCATGTCCGGCAGAGTGTCCTTCAGGTTTTTGGCCTTGTACACAAGACCGCTGGTGTTGAAAAAGCGCTTGAGGGGCATGCCGCTGCGGGCATACCAGGCGCGCAGCTCCTCTTTGGAGGGCCGCTCCTCCCGAATGTCGCGCAGCTCGTAGGAAACGCCCCGCTCATCCAGCCACGCCTTGGCGCGCTGGCAGGTGGTGCACTTGGGATACCAAAGAAACAGCATATGCTCTCTCCTTTCTTTTTCTCAATATATACCATTATTTCGACATACGCAAGTCTTTCCGGACTTACTTTAGGAGCGCCATGATCGAACGTACGCTGACACAATTGAATCTGGCCCAGATCGCCGACAGCGGGCAGTGCTTCCGCCTGCTCCAACGCGGCCCCGGCCGGTTCCGCCTCATCGCGGCCGGCCGGGTGCTGGACCTTGCCCAGGAGGGCCGCCGGGTCTCTTTCCACTGTACGGAGGAGGAGTTTCAGACGATATGGGTCCCCTACTTTGACCTGGACACCGACTACGGGGCTTTTCTGCGCAGCATCCCGGCGGACGACGTCTTTTTGACTCAGGCGGCCCGGTTCGGCGAAGGCGTCCGCATTCTGCGCCAGGACCCCTGGGAGATGCTCATCACCTTCCTCATCTCCCAGCAAAAGCAGATTCCCGCCATCCGCGGCTGCGTGGAGACGCTCTCCCGGCGCTACGGCACGCCCATCGGAGAGACCGGCGAATACGCCTTCCCCAGCCCGGAGGCCCTGGCCTCGTGCTCCCTGGAGGAGCTCAGGTCCTGCGCTTTGGGCTACCGCGCCCCCTATCTTTACGCTGCCGCCCGCTCGGCGGGGGACCTCAGCCAGTGGTCGTCCCTTTCCGACCAGGACCTCCTGGACCATCTCACCGGGCTTTCCGGCGTGGGGCCAAAGGTAGCCAACTGCATCATGCTGTTCGGTTTTCACCGCATTGCCGCCTTTCCCCGGGACGTGTGGATCAACCGGGTCATTGACCGGCACTATGGCGGGAACTTCCCCCTTGAGCGCTACGACGGCTTTGCCGGTGTCATCCAGCAGTATCTGTTTTACTACGCCCGCAGCGGGCCGAAAGGAGGAGATGCGGAATGAGGCAGGTTTATGCCGTGCGCTGCCCCTCTTACGACCAGGCCCGCCAGCAGATGGAACGGCTCCTCTCCCTGTGCGGCGGCATGGCGCAATTCGCCCAGCCCGGCGAGGATATAGTGGTGAAGGTCAATCTGCTGCGCCCGGCGCCCCCGGAAAAGGCCGTCAGCACCCACCCGGCGGTGGCCGGGGCCGTGTCCGCCCTGATCGCGGCACAGGGTGCCAGGGCGGTCCTGTGCGACAGCCCCGGCTCGGGCTACCCCTATACCGAATCCACGCTGCGCAGCCTCTACCGCCAGTGCGGTATGGAGGAGGCGGCGGAGCGCTCCGGTGCCTCGCTGAACTTTGACCTCTCCTCCCGGGAGGTCGCTCTCCCCCAGGGCCGGCTGATCCGCCGGGCCGAGGTGATTTCCCCGGTTTTGGACGCCGACGGGGTTATCAACGTCTGCAAGCTGAAGACCCATGTCTTTATGGGCATGACCGGCGCGGTAAAAAACCACTTCGGCATCATCCCCGGCCTGGGCAAGGTGGGCTTCCACGCCAAGCTCCGGGACCGGGAGCTGTTCGCCCGGATGCTGCTGGACCTGTGCGGCTTTGTCTCGGCGCGGCTGCATGTTATGGACGCCGTTGTGGCCATGGAGGGCGACGGCCCAGGGGAATCCGGCCGGCCGCGCCCCGTGGGCTGGCTGCTGGCCTCGGAGGATGCCGTGGCGCTGGATTACGTGGCCTGCCGGATGATCGGCCAGGAGGACAGCCCCGTGCTCCGCGCCGCCGAATCGTTTTGGGGGTTCGATCCCCTAAAGGTGGAGTTAGTGGGTGCATCCATGGAGGAGCTCTTTGTCCCCAATTTTCTCCTGCCCTGCCGGCGGGAGGGGATGCTGGGCAAAGCCACGGGCCTGGGCGCGCCGGTGCAGCGGCTGCTGGCCTCCGCCCTGAGCAGTGCGCCGCGAATCGACCACCGGCGCTGCGTGGGCTGCGGCATCTGTGAAAGGTCTTGCCCCCAGGGCGCCATTTCCCTTGCCGGCGGCAGGGCGGCGGTCGACCGCTCCCGCTGTATCCGATGCTACTGCTGCCACGAGCTCTGTCCCCAGGCGGCGGTGCTCCTGCGCCACGAAAAATAAACAGCGAGCCGCAGGACGAAAATTTCGTCCTGCGGCTCTTTGCTGTGGAGATGGGCCAGATCAACGCCCAGTGCAGACGGAGGCCCGCCGTCGCCCGGGACCATCTCCGAAACGTTTATTTTCCTCTTGACATGGAGTTCACTCCAGGTGATAAGGTTGAAAAAACAGCCAGGCTCTCTCGCAGCCTGACGCGCTTTCCAAACAACAAGGAGGATCACTATGGAACGTTCAACCGTTTACTTTACCAGAGACATCAGCCCAGCGGGCCTCTTGAGGGCTTACGAAGCCTTAGGCGCTGCGCTCAAGGGCAAGGTGGCCGTCAAGCTCTCCACCGGAGAACCCGGAGGCCACAACTTTTTGTCCCCGGACCTGATCCGCGGCCTGGTGTCCCGGCTGCACGGCACCATCGTGGAGTGCAACACCGCCTACCCCGGACGTCGGGACACCACCCAGGCCCACTGGCAGACCATGGAGGAGCACGGCTTCCGGGCCATCGCCCCCTGCGACATCATGGATGAGGAGGGCGACATGGCCATCCCAGTCCGTGAAGGACGCCACCTGAAGGAAAACTATGTGGGCGCCCATTTGGCCAACTACGACTCCATGCTGATCCTTTCCCACTTTAAGGGTCACGCCATGGGCGGTTTCGGCGGCGCGCTGAAAAATATGTCCATCGGCGTCGCCTCCTCCCGGGGCAAGGGCCACATCCACTGCTCCGGCGGCTCCTTTGCGCACTTTGAGGACATGTTCACCGCAGACCACGACTCCTTCCTGGAGTCCATGGCTGAGGCGGACAGCGCCGTCATGGACTATTTGGGCAGGGAAAACATCGTCTATGTCAGCGTGGCCAACAAGCTCAGCGTGGACTGCGACTGCGACGCCCATCCCCATGACCCGGAGATGGCGGACCTTGGCATCTTTGCCTCCTTAGACCCGGTGGCTCTGGACCAGGCCTGTGTGGACGCCGTCTACCGCTCCCCGGACCCGGGCAAGGCGGCTCTGATCGAGCGGATGGAAAGCCGAAACGGCATCCACACCGTGGAGACCGCCGCCCAAATGGGGCTGGGCAGCCGGGACTATACTTTGGTGAATCTGGATTGAGCACACATAAATGTGGGCGCAATGCTGAGCTTTACAACTCTGACGTCCTCGCCCACATTATCTCTTATTTTGTATTGGACATAAGTGTCTGTTCACAATGAAAAAAATGCAGGCTTCCATCCGGCGGCCATTCCATCCCCGGTGCTGGCAGCGAACGATTCGATTCCCGTACGTCGGCTTGTGGAACCCACGACGGATTTACTGTGATAGCCAACTTCACATGAAAATCAAGATAGGAAATCACATAGTCCGCTAAGGGGTGTACTACACTTAAATGCGCAATGACAGCCTGAGGCCTTTTTCAATGGAAAGCCCAAACACCTCAGATATTTTCCGAAGGGGTTAGAACCCGGGCGGATTTTGGAATAAAATGTTGTGTTCCTTACAAACCGCTGCGACAATTTCCTGCAGCGCCGTCACATCCACTGTTTTGGGGTTCAGCGTTACATATAAGGCGCAGGGACCCCACTCGCTCAAGTCAAACCAGACATCATATTGCCCGCTGGCCACGATCTCCGCAGCACTTTTTGCATCAGAAAAACAAAGGCTCTCTGAAAGAACGTAGAAGTCAAAGAAGCAGCCATCAACGGTGCTGATATCCTGACTGGCCCAAAAAGCAGCGGGGTCAAAGCCTGTTTCCAGAAGCAGAAGCGTTCTTTCATTCGGTGCGTCAATAGAAAAAGAAGCGCCGATGTGTTCCAGAAAACGACGGTACCGAACCGGAAAACATTCTGGCCAATGCTTCTCTTTTTTTGACGGTTCTTCGCTGGAATAGATCCGCGTCAGAACCTGTCTGGAACCACAAAAGCGTTTCATAATCTCCATACTCAATGGTATGATCCGACGGTCATCCTCGCCTATGTTGGAGAAAAACTCATATTGTATACACGGCGCTGGAACGCGTGATTGTGCCTCTTCTGTGCATTTTATAAAATGCAGACTGCCGTCCGGCGGCCAGTCGTCCGGCGCCGGCGTAGATTCGTGATGTCGATGGAAATAATAACTATCCCATAACGATTTAATCAGCCCCATGTCCAATCCTCCTCACAAGTAATATCTACAACCCACTTTCCCAACGCATCGCCGCCAAAGGCGCCGCCGATTCCGACCACAAAGCCTAACACCGGGACAGCAATCGGCGCACAGGTTCAACAGGGATTCACACTCGCGGCTGTGACGGCAGGATGTGCCTGCCATCCTGCTGACATCATATAGAACCCGCACCTGTTTTGCAAGAGCAGTTCGTGCGCTGGCTTCGATTTTCTGAATCCGCTTTTCATTTTTCCGCAGGTCCTTATAAATTCCTTCCACCGCTCCGGCGGCACGATCTCCAATTTCCTTCCAATAAAAAGGCCTCAGGCTGTCCAATGATAACCTGAGGCCTTTTTCGATGGAAAGCCCAAACACCTTAGACATTTTCCGAAGGGATTAGAACCCGGGCGGATTTTGGAATAAAATGTTGTGTTCCTTACAAACCGCTGCGACAATTTCCTGCAGCGCCGTCACATCCACTGTTTTGGGGTTCAGCGTAACATATAAGGCGCAGGGACCCCACTCGCTCAAGTCAAACCAGACATCATATTGCCCGCTGGCCACGATCTCCGCAGCACTTTTTGCATCAGAAAAACAAAGGCTCTCTGAAAGAACGTAGAAGTCAAAGAAACATCCATCAACGGTACTGATATCCTGACTGGCCCAAAAAGCAGCGGGGTTAAAGCCTGTTTCCAGAAGCAGAAGCGTTCTTTCATTCGGTGCGTCAATAGAAAAAGAAGCGCCGATGTGTTCCAGAAAACGACGGTACCGAACCGGAAAACATTCTGGCCAATGCTTCTCTTTTTTTGACGGTTCTTCGCTGGAATAGATCCGCGTCAGAACCTGTCTGGAACCACAAAAGCGTTTCATAATCTCCATACTCAATGGTATGATCCGACGGTCATCCTCGCCTATGTTGGAGAAAAACTCATATTGAATACACGGCGCTGGAACGCGTGATTGTGCCTCTTCTGTGCATTTTATAAAATGCAGACTGCCGTCCGGCGGCCAGTCGTCCGGCGCCGGCGTAGATTCGTGATGTCGATGGAAATAATAAATATCCCATAACGATTTAATCAGCCCCATGTCCAATCCTCCTCACAAGTAATATCTACAACCCACTCTCCCAACGCATCGCCGCCAAAGGCGCCGCCGATTCCGACCACAAAGCCTAACACCGGGACAGCAATCGGCGCACAGGTTCAACAGGGATTCACACTCGCGGCTGTGACGGCAGGATGTGCCTGCCATCCTGCTGATATCATATAGAACCCGCACCTGTTTTGCAAGAGCAGTTCGTGCGCTGGATTCGATTTTCTGAATCCGCTTTTCATTTTTCCGCAGGTCCTTATAAACTTTTTTCACCGCTCCGGCGGCACGATCTCCAATTTCCTTCCAATAAAAAGGCCTCAGGCTGTCCAATGACAACCTGAGGCCTTTTTCGATGGAACGCCCAAACACCTTAGACATTTTCCGAAGGGATTAGAACCCGGGCGGATTTTGGAATAAAATGTTGTGTTCCTTACAAACCGCTGCGACAATTTCCTGCAGCGCCGTCACATCCACTGTTTTGGGGTTCAGCGTTACATATAAGGCGCAGGGACCACATTCACTCAAGACAAACCAGACATCGTATTGCCCGCTGGCCGCGATCTCCGCAGCACTTTTTGCATCAGAAAAACAAAGGCTCTCTGAAAGAACGTAGAAGTCAAAGAAACATCCATCAACGGTACTGATATCCTGACTGGCCCAAAAAGCAGCGGGGTTAAAGCCTGTTTCCAGAAGCAGAAGCGTTCTTTCATTCGGTGCGTCAATAGAGACCGAAGCGCCGATGTGTTCCAGAAATCGACAGTACCGAACCGGAAAGTGTTCCGGTGGATACTTCTCTTTTTTTGACGTCTCTCCGTTGGAATATATCCGCGTCAAAACCTGTCTGGAACCACAAAAACGTTCTATAATCTCCATACTCAATGGAATGATCCGACTGTCATCCTCACCCACGTTGGAGGAAAACTCATATTGAACAAAGGAATCTGGAATATGCCATTGTGTGTATTTTGTATAGTCAATGAGGTGCAGACTGCCGTCCGGCGGCCAGTCGTCCGGCGCCAGCGTAGATTCGTGATGTCGATGGAAATAATAACTATCCCATAGCGATTTAATCAGCCCCATGTCCAATCCTCCTCACAAGTAATATCTACAATCCACTTTCCCAACGCATCGCCGCCAAAGGCGCCGCCGATTCCGACCACAAGGCCTAACACCGGGACAGCAATCGACGCACAGGTTCAATAGGGATTCACGCTCGCCGCTGTGACGGCAAGATGTGCCTGCCATCCTACTGATATCATATAAAGCCCGCACCTGTTTTGCAAGGGCAGTTCGTGCGCTGGATTCGATTTTCTGAATCCGTTTTTCGTTTTTCCGCAGGTCCTCATAAATCTCTTCCACCGCTCCGGCGGCACGATCTCCAATTTCCTTCCAATAAAAAGGCCTCAGGCTGTCCAATGATAACCTGAGGCCTTTTCGATGTTGACGGAGACTCAACCTCCGGAAACGCCACCCTATAATCCTCGTACCCCATCAAACATAAAAAGAGCCGGATTTCATCGTCTCTCTTTCTATGATGCGGGCTTGGTACTCCTATCTCAGCGCCGGATCCTCCGGCCACATCACACAGAGCCGTTTCCCGTTTGCCTCGCAAAATGCACGCAGCTTGCTCAACATCTGTTCTTCGCTGAATTGGCCGTGTTCAAGAATCATATGCAACGTTTTCATGTTGTAATTTAATGTAAAAAAGCAGTCTGAGCTTTCACAGTATTTCTCTATATCCGCATAGTCAGACGGCGAAGTTCCCAGCAACTCCTTACTATATGCGGTTTGGGATAAGCAAATGCTTCCACAATTTCCCGGCGTGGTGCAAAATGGCTCCACTACTCCTCGATTCATACCATCCGTTAGCGTCAGCATGGCCTCCTTTCCATCGTAATATACCCGCTCTCCCTCTCTTGGGCTACTATTGGAAAATCGCACATACGCCGGCACAAACCTCTGAGGCACCAGACGATAGTTTGCCATCTCCTCAATTAACAGGGGGTCTATCGGCCTGTCCTGAACGGATGTAACCACAGCGAATCCTTCCAGCAAATATTGCATCAACCGAAATATAAACATAGGCGTATGGAGACTGTAGTCGTCCTTAAATTCTTTTTTCGCCTCCAGGAAATACGCATCAGCGCCAGCTATAGGAAAATGCGTTTCCTCCAGAATATAAAGGTCTTCGAATTCATCGTCTTCCTCCAACTCCGTTTGGTAGAGATGGGACGTCAAGTATGACAAAAATGTATTGTTGCGGTTCCCATGCCGCTGATTCTCTTTCAGTTCCTTTTTCCTGTTCCACATAATGTCAGTCCTCTACATATGTGATGTCCACGATTTCCCGTGCAAGCCAATCCCCGGCTGCGGACCCGATCATACCGCCCAGCAAACTGAGTACCGGAACCGCTACAGGCGCTGCGGGGCCGGTCATTCCACCGGCAATCGCGCCAATCTTTGCCCACAGTGCCGCGCCGGCCCAGCTCCCGCCTATGCTGGCCGCCGCGGACAGTGTCTTTTTGCCGATCTTCCGGTCCGCGTCCTTCAAGTCTGCATCAATGGTTGTCCCCAATTCCAGCGCATCCAACGCAATTCCCGCAACCAACAGCACCTTTCCTGCAACGCGAACTTTTTTACCAGTTGCTTTCAGATCTTTTAACGCGTTATATGCGTCACCAGACAGCTCATGATGATTGAATCTACTTTGGAGCTGATTGTAAATCCAATTGCTGTTGGGAACCTTGTCAAGATTAATGTGAGGATAGTTAATCGTCGTTTTTACTCCACGTATCCACACTGTTTCTGTCCCGGTCGGTTTCGGATCGATTCTGATATATGGATGCGTACCCGCCATCAACGCATCATGAAAACCATATTTTTTCCCATATTTTGCACTGCCAATTTTAATCCCTGTCAGTTTGCTTTGCAGCGGGTCAATCCAAGTGAGAGTCGGCACGGTGCCGTGTTCCAGTCTACTTAAAAACTTTTCCCACGCTGCCAGCGTTTTCTTCCCATAGACTCCATCCTCGGTGAGATGTTCCCCCACACCTAACTGGTTCAGCTTTTGTTGCAGCTGCCGGATTTTTGCCGGGTCGCCGCCCACGAACCACGCAAGCCTCTCGATCTTGCCGCCCAGTGAACCGATCCCCGCGCCGCAGCGCCCCAGTTCGACCGCAGCAAGCTTCAGCGCCTGTTCGGTTTCATCGGTGATGTAATTGTTCTCACGCTCATTGCGCTCCAAATCCCGCTCCAGCTGGCGGGCGATGGATTCCAGCTCATCTTTCAGTAAGCCGGCGTAATCAGGGCTTCCCCAGCGGGCGCTGTGCGCCGCCGGAAGTTCCTTCACAAATACCTCCCGCTCCATGTGGGTCAGGCACTCGCTCCCGCCTATGGCATGACCGCAGCTGCCCCGCGCCTCCGGCTCTTCGCCGCTTTCATATGCCTCGATCACCTCTTCAAAAAAGCCCGTCTCCTGTCCCTGGGATATCTCCTCTAAGAACGCACGCTTTTTCCCGCTTCCGCCCGCGGCATAGCCAATCCCCCACTCCGCCGCGCGTTTGATGAGGTCCATGCACTCGCCGGTGGAAAACTCCGGATGGTTCCTGGCCCTCCAGACGGCCGCCTGTACCGCGCGCTCATTGCCAAAGGGATTGCTCCACACAAGAAAACCGGACAGGTTCAATAGGGATTCGCACTCGCCGCTGTGACTGCAGGATGTGCCAGCCATCCTACTGACATCATATAAAGCCCGCACCTGTTTTGCAAGGGCAGTTCGTGCGCTGGCTTCGATTTTCTGAATCCGTTTTTCGTTTTTCCGCAGATCCTCATAAATTTCTTCCACCGCTCCAGCGGCACGATCTCCAATTTCCTTCAGCGTCTCCCAATAAGCTGTCTCCGATGGCTGCCGCATCAGGCCGCCGAACCATGTGTCCCGGTTCACCCGGCTCCAATATTCCCCGCTGCCTAAAATTGCCCCGTTCCCGCCTATGGCCTCCCTGCTCATCCGCACTCCTCCTAAGAGTAATCTCATAAAAGGCATACTATGGATGGAAGTTGAACGTTTTCGCGCAATCATCCGCTAAAATCACGCAAAAAGGCCTCAGGCTGTACAGTGACAACCTGAGGCCTTTTTCGATGGTGACCCAGCGGAGACTCGAACTCCGGACCCATTGCTTAAAAGGCAATTGCTCTGCCAACTGAGCTACTGGGTCATCTCTTATGCTTCTGTAAACGCTTCCTGAAAAAGGTATTGGCTGGGATGGCTGGATTCGAACCAGCGAGTGAGGGAGTCAAAGTCCCTTGCCTTACCACTTGGCTACACCCCAATATGAGGAGTGAGCAGGGGATCGGGATTTCTCCCGATCCCCATTCTCGGTCTGGGGTGGGTAAAGGGACTCGAACCCTCGACACCCGGAACCACAATCCGGTGCTCTAACCAACTGAGCTACACCCACCACATATACGGAATTTCACACGGGAAGCGGCTGATTGATCTATATTCCAGAGAGGAGTTGGTACGCCAGAAGGGATTCGAACCCCTGGCCTACTGCTTAGAAGGCAGTTGCTCTATCCAACTGAGCTACTGGCGCAAATGGAATTTGGAGCAGGTGACGAGAATCGAACTCGCATCCCCAGCTTGGAAGGCTGGTGCCCTGACCATTGTGCTACACCTGCATGCGCCCTCCGAAGAAATCGTCAGCTTTGTAAGAATACCACGAAACATCTATCCTGTCAAGGAGAAATCCGATTTTTTCAGGGGTAAATTGGGAAAATATCACGCCGCGCTACAGGACAATGAAGGTCACGCCGTTGTTGTAGCGGTCCAGGTCCCGGTCCTGCCGCAGTTCCGCGCAGCGGAGAAACGCTTCCCGCGTCACCGGGTCAAAAATGGAGAACGTTTCGCCGGGGATGTAGGCGCGGATTTCCCCTCTCCCATGCATCTCCTCCAGCCGCCGGCGGACCGCCGTGCGGATCTTTCCGCCGGTCCCGGAGGACCCATATCCGTGAATCACCTTCAAAACCGACGCATGGATGGTCCGGGCCGTCTGAATCTCCAGCGCCAGCTTACGAATGGCCTGATCCACATAGGGCATCCCAATCTCCAGATTGGTCTGGCGCATTGACGCCATACCGCCCACCTCCTCTTTGATTTTCTCCAAACTTCATCTGACCATAATGCCGTCTGTGATTCACCTGCGTTTCTATGGGCAGGCAGGGTCCGCATCATCAGAAATTCAACTTGCCAGAAGGGAAAAAATGTGGCATAATACTTAAGTCAGTTCTGCTCAGAGGTGCATGATTTATTGTAACAGCTCTTCTATCCTTTTTCCAGTTTTTTTGCACTCCCTTCTTGAGCAGGCAAAAATCCATGCAGCGGTATCGAAGTGGTCATAACGGGGCTGACTCGAAATCATGTTTCCACTTTGGAAGTCCAAACTGCCGAAAAGCCAGTAACCATGCGGGTTTGCGGGCAAGTTCAAATTGTGAATTGGGGTCTGTTCTATCCTGTTGTTCTTCCCAATTTCCACGGCTTGAATTTTGCGGGAAAATGGCTATAATGAGAGCAGCCATCTGACAGCCACTTTGAGAGGTATGTTTTGGGGTTCCGTAGTTACCGCTATCGTCCCTGATTTACCGTCATCATCCAAGTTGGTGTAATGATTCGAAATCAGGTTTCCTATGCGGAGTGCCAAACGGCTGAAACCCTTGGAACCATGCGGGTTCCAGCCGAGTTCAAATTGAATAATGTTGCTTGTTCTATCCTGTTGTTCTTCCCGATTTCCACCGGCTGAATTGGTCGGCGGGTCGGGACCAGGGATATAACATAAATTTGGAGATGTACCCAAGCGGTTGAAGGGTCCGCACTCGAAATGCGGTAGGTCGGCTCAAAACCGGCGCGAGAGTTCGAATCTCTCCATCTCCGCCATGAGGTCTGCCAGCGAAAAGCTGGTAGACCTCTTTCCTTTTTATGGAGAAACCGCCGATAGGTTTTGCAGCATGGGCGCCACAATGTCCTGCTCAATGGCTGCGGCGGATTGTTTTTTCGTGGCATATTGCAGATGCCCGTAAATATCCACCGTTGTTGAAATCTCACTGTGTCCCAGCCATTCTTTTACCTGTTCCATCGGAACACCGTTGGCCAGCAAAAGCGAGGCACAGGTATGGCGAAGATCGTGGAAACGAATGTGCCGTAAATTGTTCTTGGCAAGCAACTTCCCAAAGGTCGAGGACACATAGTTGGGTTTAATGAGATTGCCAATCACATCGACACAGACATATCCCAGATATTCTTTGTTGTAGGCGCGCCCGCACAGCTTGCGATTTTCTTCCTGCTGTTTCTTGGCCTCCAGCAACCGTTCTTTCAAAAAAGGAATCAATGGATAAGTCCGCAGACTGGATTTGTTCTTTGCCTTGTCCTTCTTAATCGTGACCCGCTCTCCCTTTACATTGCAGGTTGTTACCGTATGCCGAATGGAGAAGCAGTTATGGTTGAAGTCAAAGGCACTCCATTTCAAACCGATAACCTCACTGCGGCGCAGGCCGTAAAAAGCAGTCAGTAGAACTACCAGCTCGATCTTATGCCCCTTGATAACTTCAAACAGATTCAGGACTTCCGAATCCAGGTAGTAGTCACCCTTGAAGGGTTCAGGCTTGGAAATGATAATCCGGTCAGCCGGATTGCTTGGAATCAGATTTTTGTCAACCGCATAATTCAACGCCCCATGAATCAGAGCGTGGTAATGTTTAACGGTGGTCGGCTTGACCCGTTCCAATTCTTTCTCATAAAAAGCGAGAATATCTTGTTTGGTAAGGTCACAAAGGGCGACAGGATGCTCTCGGAAATACGGGGCGATGGGGTTGTTAAGCTGTTGTTCGTATCCCGAATAGGTCGAGAGTTCAATGGGCTTGCTGTCCATCACCCGTCCGGTAGCAGACTTGTACTTGTACTCAAGCCACTGGTACAGGAAATCCACAAAGGAAATCGCTGCGGATGACGGGCCAGACGGAGAAGCCGACTGCTGTGAGGCCGTAGCCTCCTGAAGCAGCTTTTCCGTCCATTCTTTTCGGATGGTGGGAAGCATATTGTTTGCCCAGGTCTTATTGCCCTTGACTTTCTTATGGGTGGGAATCCATTTGGGCTTTCTCTTACCGTTCTCATCGGTAAGGTTTAGAACCCAATAGAGATACCCTTTTTTCTCGGCCACATGGCCGGAGATTAGTTTGCTGTTTTCTTGCAGGTGTACCGCTGGCATACTGATCTGTTCCTCCTTTTGCGGTATTGAGTTCACCTACCAATGACACCTTTATTGTATCATCGGACAGAACAAAACTCCAGGTAAATCCGCGTCAGAATTGTTAACTTTCTGCGTCTATCCGGTGAAGATCGACACCATAGCCTGCTACTCCGCAAAAGTGGAGCAGGTGATTTTCAAATAACGAAGAATGTGGGCTTTGGGGATGCGGTAAGCCCGTCCAATTTTAAGGTACTCAATTTTCCCATCTTTAAGTAACTTGTACCCGGTTTTTGTACTGACGCCAAGCGCCTCACACATTTGACCAATGTCCATCACATCCGGGTAGTCTTTTAACATCAATCGGTAGGCATCTCTGGGAGAGAGTAGGCCGCCGTCATTTTCATACATTGTGAGTCCTCCTTTCGTTGGGGTATCCTATGCCGATGCTGATTGCCAGGGCTGCATCTACCTCCAGCATTTTTTCTTTACTGATACGCCCAATGTAACCACGGAGCCGCTTCCGGTCTATTGTCCGCAGTTGTTCCAACAGAAGCAGAGAGGTAGGCGCAAGCCCCGGCACATTCTCAAGTAGGATATGGGTAGGCAGACTGTTCTTCGCTTTTCTGCTGGTGATGGCTGCTGCAACAACGGTAGGACTAAAGTGATTCCCCACATCATTTTGGATAACAAGGACAGGGCGGATGCCGCCTTGCTCGGAGCCGACCACCGGGTTCAGGTCTGCATAGAACAGATCGCCACGCCGGATAGCCTTTCGCATAAACTGACCTCCTGAATATTAAGTAAGCCGGAAAACGGGGCAGGCCATAAGACCTGCCCCATTTCCGGCGAAATACAAAATCCGATTTGTTTTCTTGTTATGTGCCATTTGTCCTTGACACCCCGCACATATTGGGAAGTCATCAGTGACCGGCAGCGAACCGGCCCACGGGAATCTCACCCCTCCGAGGATCTCTCCGAGCTGCCCCCATTGCGTGATCCTGCAACCAGATGGTTTCCAAATGTTATGGACTACTCTGATCTTAAGCAGGGCTGTGGCTGGACAGGAGTACCATTATGCCCCTTTCCGGTCATGGCCGCGCCGGGTGCTGCCCGGTTTTTACAGGCTGCCGTTACTCGCTCATACAGGACAGGATTGTATGCAAGACCAATTATGATAATCAGGTGGGATCTGCTCATCATGTCCGTATATCATGGCGCGGCCCCTGAATCGGCTTTAGCTCTTCGAGCTGGAAAGGGGGGATGTTACTGATGAATGAGTATGCGGTTGTCAAGGTACAGGTGAAAGAAGAACACTCGAAAGAATGCCTTTCACCTATCGTCCTGAAACCGCAGGGGTGTCAACCCTGTGCCGCAAAATATTTTTTAAGTTTGGCAATCGCCAGGTTTATGGACTTGGCAACGGCTTGATGGCTTGTCCCTTCCATGCGACCGATCTGCCGGGTAGAGAGTCCCTGAAAAACATGAAGCCGGAATCGCCGTTTCTGAACCTCGGTCAAAGCGCCCACTGTAAAAAGCTGCTCCAGGGCTTTCCAGGCATACTTGCGGTTCTGTATGTCAACAACTCGTTCTTCCCATTCTTCATCCAGAGCGCGAGTGGCACAATGCTCCGTTTCCTCCAAACCGTGGATCGAAACATCCTTGCGGGTCTGGGCGCTCTCTGCCCGATCCTGCTCATAGTAAATTTGATCGGACAGGGCTTTCAGCTCTGCAAAGTCATGTTCCGTTTTGTCAGGATTCTCCTTCAGATAATCCTCCAGTGTGATTTCTATGATTTCGTTATGAAAGCGATAAACGATATTTGGGCTGTTTTTGTTTATCGCATAGTCGCTTTTGCGATAATTTTGCACCTCTGTTACCTCCGATTTGTTTTTTGTGGAAAACAAATCGGAAGTGGTGGTGCTCGACACCAGTGACCAAGTAGTCGAGAACAAATCAAAAAGCGGCCGAATCTGTAACTCAGTACAAATTCGACCGCTCCAAGTCGTTTATTAAAAAGTCCGCAGAAAAAGCATCTTTTGGCAGGTGGAGGCTTTTCGCTTTTAGAACAATACTCCCGGCCACCATACTTCCATATAAAGATGATTTTCTTTGTCTTGTAAGCCGTGTGTCGTGGTGCGTAAAGACAGCGGAACAGCATAATGCGCTTCTTGAGGTATTGCATAGTGCATCAGACTCCTGTCCATACAAACGGACGGCACACCGGCAGCATCACTCCCTTTCTTAATTCAAATATATGTATTTCTACCGACAGGTCAATGCTGCCGAGCCGAAATAAACCTATTCAGTTTAAGATCAACTCTGCATTGTCCGGTCATCAGCGATTATTCTTTTTTATGCGGATAAAGTCAGTAATCAGAAGTATCAAACCGATTATTCCAATCGCAACTATTACATAGCTTTCATGTAAAATTCCATGAAAGCCAAGAAAGCCACTAAATCCGGTTAAATGGACACCGTTTCCGGTCATTCCCGAAATAGGAAAACGAACAGAAAGTCGCCATAATACAAATATAATCAGCGCCGATATTCCAAACAAACTTCCTCCAAGCCACGTTCTCCATGACATTCGCTTGTTTCCTTTCAATGCAGATTCTTGTGGTGGGGTCGGCTCGGTAATATTGTCCTTTAACAAATAGTCAGTAGATACCTTAAAACATTCACTTAATGAGACGATTTTTTCCAGTTCAGGGGATGCCAAGCCGTTCTCCCATTTTGTGATGGCCTGCCTTGATACTCCTATTTTTTCTGCGAGTTTCTCCTGGGACAGTCCCATCTTTTTTCGTTCCCTTTGAATCTTTTCGGGTAACTTCATAGTGAACCTCCTCACTTTCATTCTATTTTTTCTGTGGTAGCCACTCTACCACCCCACCTATGTCAATTCGGCAACCAGTGGTAGCAATAAAAAAATTATGAAATATTGCAGAAAAGCTCACCGAAACGGTGAGCTTTTCTGCGATAATCAATATTGTGGGTAGCTGCCTATTTTGGTTCTTCCCACAGATGCCCACACATTTTCATAGAGAGAATCTATCCTTCGTTTTTCCCAATCGCATCCGCTAATTGACCACTGACGGCATCTATGTAGAGATATACCCCGTCCCGATCACAGTGGTACAGGTTAGAGTAGCTTGTGCTCTCATTCGGGCTGATGGGGTTGGGCTCTACCACTTCAGTGGCCTCCAACAGACCGACTCCTGACTTTGCAGCAGCAGAAAGTGCTTTTTTCAGCACAGCAATCTGTCCATTGCTCCAAAGCCCCTCCAGATCTTCAAGGACTTTTGGGTCCTGCTCCATGTCTTTGAGAAGTTGTATAACTTGATCTGGAGACAGATATACACCGGAGCAATAGTTTTCGATGATTCGGTTCTGCATGGGGTTTGGAAAGGAAACAGGAGTGATTTGTTCCCATGAGGTGAAGTACCGCGCATATTCTGGCTTTTGTTCCACCAGGAACGAAAAGGCACTACCTCTGGTGTAATAATAATCTCGGAAAAAACCTTGGATTACTGCAATATAGAAGCCGTGGCTTTTGTCAAACAGCTCGTTAGATTCCGTTTCAGTCCCAACGCGCAAGGTATTCAGATATTTTTCGGCATAGAAATCCTCCATTCCATGCTGCGCGGCAAGGGCCAGCACTTTTTCCTCCTGTCCCTGCTGTATCCAGGTTAAGGGAGTAAAATACCATTCCCGCATTTCCTCTGGTGAAATCGGGTGAAAACTCACATCGTATCCCACAAAAATCCTCCTTTCAATCCCACCAGAAGTACCAAACAGTGGACTGCCGCAGCACATCGGCCAGAGCGCCCACGGTGGCGTCCTCCGGCCCCTGGTCAATCACATCGGGACAGAAGCCATACAGTTCCACTGCTGCATCCATAGCCTTCTCCTCGGGAACGGGAGCCGGGAGCAGGAACTCCAACTCGTCGTGGCTCATGGCAGCGGGCACCGCCCCATGCTGTTCAAACCAGTATTTCGCAACTGCCATTAACTCTGGCGTGTTAGGACATTCATTCCAGCCACCAAAGGGCAGATAGGCAAAAATCTCCCAAGGATTCTTCACGGGGATTTTAGCCAGAATGAGAGGATAGGTCATATTATTATCGGAATTCCAGTAGCTTGAAAAACGACGGTTATCATATCCGCCCTCCATCTCGCCCAGGATCTCCTCATCCCAGTCCATATCGTCATCCTCGGCTTCTTCCTTGCGCTGCCCAATCATTTCCTCCAGGACTGCCTTACTGTTCTCGACAGGGGCGGAGAGCATTTTCTTCCGGTATTCGGCAACTTTGTCCGGGTCGAAAGCAAAGTCGTCCTCGCCATCGCTGTCCGGGTCAGAATTCATAATCAGGCATTCCCACAGGATTTCGTCATCCGCCTTAATCAGAACCGGCACAAAGCCCTCTTTGACACTTTCCCGTTTGGCATAGTTATATGCCGACATGATGGGGTCATCATCCGTCATTGAGGGGAAATAGGTACATTCACAGTCCAGATATTCCATCATGGCTTCCGCAAGGTCTGAAGGCTCCAGAGTGGCCTCATCGAAACTCTGTCCCTGCCAGTTGGCGAACCGCTTTTCCATGACTTTTGCCATAGCCTGATAATAGTTTTCATCAAATGGGATGAACAGATAGGCTTCATCCTGGAACTTATCGGAATAATATTGCTCTGAACCGAAATACTCCAAAGCATAGTTATCAATGTCACTGGGGAAGTACGGGCTATCCGCCTCGCCGTAGTAATATCCAGCAAAGGCTGCGCCCTCCTTGTTGAACAGCGCCCCAAAGAGCTGTCCTTTCAGCTGGTCCCGGATAAAGCCACGCAGATCGGCGCGGCTCAGATCTGCCATAAACGGCTGCACCTGCTCCCAGTACCGCTCCATAAATTCCGCGCTCATCAGATCATGCTCTATGCACCAGCGCAGATAGATTGCCATGTGGTTGTAGGCATTGATCTCATTCACCGGCAAGCCCTTTTCCTGAATGGATTCCAGGTGCCATGCGGCATCGTCCATATCGCCGGTGAATTCTTCCTCTGCAAGCGTTCCTCTGGTGATGGCATTCTGGCGGGTGGGATTAACCACAAAACTGATGCCTGCCATTTTTTTAAGCAGAGCGTCCGCATCATGCTCCATCTTATACTCCATCTCATTCCGATAGAGCGGGATCACCTGATAGAAGTTGACCTCCTCGCCGCTCGGCAAAGTGCAGACTTCACCTCCGTTCCAGACAACATCCTGCGGACCTACCAGAAGTGCGGCGCAGAGTTCCGTATCCTCTGCAAACGGCGATTGCTTATCCATTGTGTGGCCAAAGCCCAGCCAGGTATCGTTGGAAATAGGCAGGCGTGCCAACACTTTCAAGAGACCAATCGGCCAGTACCACCGCTCATCCTTCAGGGATTCCTCATCCAGTTTCCAATCCGGTGGCAGAGCGATAGCCAGCTCTGCTCGCTCCAGCTTGTATTCCGCCAGTTCCTCCGGCACATTCATCCGGTGAGCACCCATGCCCATCGTTACCAGTGTGTAATAGTCCCGCTCATCAGAGGGAGGAACAACGCAGATGTCCACATGGATGTCAGGGGAAACCAGCTCATGGAACACATTCTCAAACTCACCAAAGGTGTTTTTGATGTGCTGCTCTATCGCAGACATCTCATCCTCCGAATAAACCTCCGGCTCGCTGTTTTTTCTTGAGGACCAGAAGGCATCCGCCTTCGTGCCGTCCGGGTTCAGGAAAATCTGAAAATACTGATCGTCTCCCGGCTGTTGATAGACAAGACCAATGCGGCGGGTCTGGTCCACAAACACACCTGTTAGAATGCCCTCTGGTTCTCCTTCAGGGGTGTGGGTTAGCCATTCACCGCTGTCCAGCCGTTCCTTGAGCTGCCGCAGCCAGTCGGTTCCCATCTTGGAGAGTCCAGCTTCGTTCATACGGAAGGAAAGCTCCACAAGATGTTCCTTCACCGGGTATTGGAATTCACAGCAGGGGGAATTTTTCTTATAGCTATACCGCTCTGGGTGGAACAGTTCATAAAATTCGGCAAGTCCCGCTTCGTCCACCCGAATGCAGGCTATGGCGCATTGTTTATCATCCGCATTCTCGTCCAGTCCCCGCTGGAGCGTTTGGTCAGCATCGGGATTGATCCAATGATATTCCATCTGTTCCAGGGTGGCTCCGGCTTTGATCTCTTTTTTTAAGGTCAGGAACTCATAATCTCCCGGTTCCAGTTTTAATCCTTGCTTGACGGCATCCAGCGCACCGGATTTATCGCCAAAATGCGCCCGTAGCTTGCCCAGATGGAGCCAGATCCAGGGGTAGTCCGGCTCCTCCAGAGCGCCCCGCTCCGCATATTCCAGTGCTTCTTCCAGCCTGCCGCAATACATCAACGCCACAGAATACCGGTAGTACCAGGTAGCGCAGCCCGTGGCGTTTTTCTCCGAATCCTTCATCCATTCCGCAGCGCGGTAGTAGTGGATGTAATCGTCCAGGTTAAGGCAGGCAAAGGCATACCAGAGGGCAATCTGTAAATCCTGGTGAGCCTGTTTTTCGCTGAATCGTCCTTCTTCTACGCCGCTTTTGATAAAATTCTCCAGCCAGTCGAGCATTTTCCCAAAGTAAGCGGCAGTTCCTTCGTCAAAGGACTCCAGTATTTCAATATCCTCTGTCGAGAGCAGGGAGCCAGTTTCCTCATGAATATCAGGCTCCGGTTCTTTCTCGTCCAGTAGCGGCACACCGCCCACATCCCGCCGAAATGCGTGGAAGTGAGCATAGGGCAGGTCGCTTCCCTCAAAGAATGCCTGTGCCGCTGTTAGTACAGCGGGCAGATCCCAGGCGATAAAATCCAGATACCCACAATACAGACCAGTGGCCCCACCCAGGAAGGTCACGGCTTCCTCTCCTGCATCCCGTAGGATGGCATCCCGCAGGTTATCCCGGAAATCCAGAATAGCTTTCACTCGTTCCTCACCGGTAAAACCGGACAGCGGGTACAGGAGGAATCCAGCGGCAATGCCATCCTTGTGGTACTCATCCACCATATCACTGCGGGCAGTCAGGTAGTCGTTGATGAGCACCGGCAGGCGGCAGCTTCCAGTATAAACATCCAGCCGCCAGTCAGCCTCCGGGTCCTCCACCGGTTCCAGTTCATAGGCAAGATAACTGTTTTCCAAGTAGTCGCTGCCATCCCGCCAGAGAGAAAGCCCCATGCTTTGCAGCAACTCCGGCAGTTCGGAAAGCAGCTTGGCCGGTTCGTCTTTCGGTTGAGCATAAACATCAAACCCAGCAACAAAGGCGATAGCGGAAACTTCTCCGATGGTTTGATCCACCAGCATAGAGAGTGCCCACCAGACCTTGTCTGTGTCCTCTTTCAAGATCGGGGTCAGCTTTTCACAGTAAAGGACCAGACTTACCTGATGATCCTCTGTTTCCTCTGCCCACATCTGCACATCCTCAGCCCGAACTTCAATCTCTCCAGCTCGCAGCTCGAACCCCTCACAGGGCTGGCGGCCTACCCAGATATTCCAATGCTCAAGCACCGATTCTGGGGCCTGCTTCTGGAAGTACACCAACGGGAACAGGCGGGAGCGAAGCCCCTCTGGACTGAGGATCAATTCATGCTTTTCGCCATTGAAGCCCAGCTCGAAGGAAGTATCACGCAGGGCCGTCTTGAGTGCATTCCCGCATTTTTCAACCAGTTCTTCGCCGCGCTGGTGTGTTTCGTCCGTATCTATGATTTGACGCAGTTCTGCCTCAATCTGAGAAAAGGCTGCCCATGCTTCCTGCGTCCTTTCACGGAAGTTCTTTTCAAAGCGGGGCAGGGACAAACGACGGCGGCAATCGTTTATGTACTCCTGAGTATCTTTGTCTCCGGGGCGGGCTTTCAGGGCCTTTTCAAAGTAACGCAGGGCGGGGCCTTCCTCATCCAGACAGTAATAGGCCAAAGCGATTCGATAATTCCAGCAGTGATCTTCGGCAAAATACTCCTCATGGGGAGCCAGAAGTTCCAGCGCCTTTTCAAAAGGCTCCCGTTCTCCTATATGTGCAACGGCAATATATGCCTTGGCCAATTCGCTGTCCAGTTCCGGGGTGCGCTCCTCGGCAGGAATCGCTTCCAGGGTGTCGATTACCTTCTGCGCTTCATCCTGTTCAAACCATTGCTGGCATTGTTTCAATAAATCCATATCATGATCTCCTTTTCCATCTTCGGTAGGGATAGGTTTCACTAATAAGCAGAGCTTGTAATTTCAAAGCTAAAATTCATATCTGCATTTATGGTGGCTTCTTCATTTGTGGCTGGTTGTATCACAAACTCAAATGTAGGTTCATAGTCCCCGTCCTGCAAGGTTTCTCCACCCAAAATCTCGATATGATACCAGCCATTTGCAAGCTCAATCATCGGCTTCTTATGCACTCTATAGTAAGAAATCAGATCTTTCACCTTTTCAGGCGTAAACTGTTCCAATATTGGCCATGTAAAAAGCATCAGCATATTATGATCTACTTTGAGGGAATAGCCACTTTTTCTAAGCTGCAATCGGTTTCTTTCTTTGCACAGCTCCGGTCTATCACCAGAGAGATTGAACAATATGGTATAGGGATAGTTTTCAATACCGGTCATTGGGATTACAATTCCTTCGGCAAATATCCTGTCGCCGCTTTCGTTTGTGGTAAACTCCATCGCTAAATCATCTGAAAGATGATTTGCCTGCTTCCAGTCCTCCAGCAACAAAATGTCACCAAGGAGAAAATAATTAACAAGATCGTTTAATACTTCCGTAAACCTATATATCATCCATTATGCCTCCCTTACAATCCTGTCCGTTGCCAGCCGTCCAGCCGCTCCTGCACCGCGTCAATCATCCAACCCTCGCCCACGCGCTTCATGAGAAAGCGGCGGTCAAAGCTGGTATTTTTCTCTCTGGTGTAGATGTAGAGCTTGTTCTTAGTGATCTGTTCCGCGTCAAGGAATTCTTCCCCGTTGTAGGTGCCCTGGGCGCTGTATGAGAGGGCCAGAGGCCGGTAGCCCAGACGGGGCTTTTCGCTCACATACTTCTCCCAGATCGCCAGCAGGCGGGGCACAGCCTCGGCATCTTCAAACCCAACCTGCTCCATGTACTGCTCCCATTCTGTCATTTCGGCAAAGAAAGCGGACAACACATTGCGGCATTCCGACGCTGCCTGCTCATCCAGCTGGACGGGCTTTTTGGCCTTTTCCCGCTGGAGCTGGGAGAAGTGTTCCATCTGCTCCTTGGTAAATTGCACATGGGCCACCGGATGGATGTAGTTGTTGCCGGCGACAGCCAGTAGTCCATCATAAGTAACAGCAGTGTGGTCGATCCAGATGTGGGAGAGTTTGGGGATGGAGGCTGCTCGAAGCAGACCGGCATCCTCCAGCCTGGTGTGGTCAAGGGCCAGTAGATCCAGCTTACAGCTTTGCAGGGCGGACAAGCCGCTTCCGTCGATCCCGGCATTCCCGGTCAGCAGCAGATAGCGCAGCTTGGGCATGGCGGAAAAAAAGGGGAAACAGGCGTCGGTGAGGGCGCCGTTCTCCACGCCGAAGTTGACCATACTTTTATGCCCGGCAAAGGGGGCAAGCAGTTCATCCGTCACCGGATACCCTTTCACATGGAAGCCCACCAGGGTGTAACCGGCCAACCGCTCCATGATCTCTGCGGTCAGCTTCGGGACTTCAAATTGTTTCTCTCTATCTAAGGCCAGGACACCATTTTCCCAATCCGCTGTCCGCGCCCGTTTTGGCCATTCCATAGCTTTCCTCCTTACTCCTGTGCTCAATCTGCTAACATTTCATGGGGAAATCTCTTTTCAAATATCCCAGTCTATGAAATCTTCACGGTTCAATACAAAGTGCTGATACAGGCACTTCAAATTTTCCTGTTCATCCCGTGAGAGCTTCGCCCCGTTTTCATACTGTAAAGTGTCGGCATACAGGATAAAGCCATCCACTTTTCCTGATGAAGCCCGAAACTCACCGTTTCCAATAATAGCAACATCGCCACATACAAATGTAACCGAAGAAGAAGTGGTATGGATTTTCATAATTGCTTTGATCATGACTTCCTCCAAAAATCACATCATTGTGTACTTTGCTCATTTGGATTGTCTTTAGCGGGCTCCAATGCCGATGAATCGCACCTGCACAACGCAGCTTCGACCTTACAGATTGCGGATATATGCTTGATCTTCCAGAAACTTTTCCAACGAAATCTGCTGCTTTTCGTACATCAATCCCCAGCGGTCAAGAGAGTTTTCCAGCGGGGCGGTTCCGGTATCAAGACCGGAATAGATCAAGAGCGGCAGTTCTTTCAGCCTGTCTTTTGTCTGCTGAAAGCTGCTGTCGCCAAAATGCTGTTTTAGAAACACCAGAGCCTTTTTGGTGTCGGAAATCCCGGTTACAATCAGGCGGATGTAGTGATAGGGATATGCTGTTTCATATTCCTGCGTTTTGGGTACATCCAAAACGCTTTCGAGAAAATCTTCCAAACAATCAAAGGCAGGCTGAAAGTCCCAAGTTCCGGCGCCATGTTCTGCCCAGAACACGGCTGTATCGTTCCGTCGCAGGTCCAGGCAGTATGGATCACCAGCATCAGACGCAATCACCACAAGATGCTCGTCCCAATCTTTAATTACCTTTTGTTCCACAGGATTATAGGCGTATCCCTCCTGGCCCTTCACAAGGGTATCCAGTCCCCACAGTTCCAGGGCCTCATAGGTATCATTGCTCCACACGGTTCGCAGTCCACAGCAGCGCTCCAACAGCATCCAATAGTCTGCCGGAAGTTCCCAGCGTCTGCGGATCTGGCTCTTATACTGCTTGGACATGGCTTGCTCCATCGCAGGTATATCAATTTGTCTTAATAGCTCGTCCAATAATTGCTCCAATCGGCTTTTCATCAATATCACCTCTCATTTTCGGGTGATACTATTCTCCACCCGGATGTCTGCACCCGGATAACAGGACGGAAAAAGTCATAGTCATTGTGAATCTCATTATCCTCCCGAACCTCCGGTTTACAGTGAGGGGAACAGGGTAAATATCCAAGCAAAGGACCCATGCCACCGCAGACATTGCAGCCGCCGTCGCCGCCGCAGGTGGTCAATGTTTTCCCGTCTACCAACTCCCGCTTATAGGGGTCGTAGGCGATAGACAGGCCAAAGAAGTTGGGCTGCTCCATGTCGTATGGCTTACCCTGATCTTCCCCGTTTTCAAAGTGGTGCAGTTTCATCTTGTGGTCCAGTCCATCCCCCCAGGGAAACAGGGTGCGGCATCCGCCCCCGCACAGATAGGCCCACTCATCCGGCGTGGGAAGGCTGGCTGCCAGCTCCCACAACAGGGACCGCTGAAATTCCGGGTAGGTCATTGGATGGCACAGCCACGCTCGCCAGCTATCACCATTGCGTTCAAAGCGGACAGTTTCGTGTATTTCAAAGCTCTGGCTGTTCTGGCCCGCCCACTTCTGCAAGTTCTCCAGCCAGTCGGGGTGGGCGGTGATGCGTGGATCGTTCATGGGTACGCTTTCCCAGCCAATTTCCTCCAGTTTTCTGCCCACGAACATGGGGGCGATGGTCACCTGGCGTACTGGGGTCATGCCCTGCCTGAGAAATTCCTCCGCAGAGCCCTCATATTCGATTTCCGCAAAAATATCCGCCAGTTCCTCTTGGTTGGCCTTGTCCATTCCTTGGACAAAGCTCTCCCAGCCAAGAATCACGGTATCGCCCGGGACAAAGACAAACTCCCGGCCACCTTTTTCAAATAGGCCGGTGGTGCAGCTTTGTCCCCAGCGGGAAAAGGCGTATAGTTCCTTGAATGTCAAATGATAACGAGTCGCCAGCGTCTGCATCAGCCAGAGCTTATCGGACAGTTTCAATGTATCAAATTGTGGTCGAAATAAATTCTCGTTCATAACAAGACCTCTTTCAATTTGCTCCGGCAGACTGTGATTCCTTTTCCACAAGGCGAACCGCCTCCGTCAACAGCTTGGGAAGCTGATTCCTTTCTGCTGTTTCATACTGCTGGACTGGATGCGTCCAATCAAAATTTTGAATGATAGAAATGATGTATCTGTCCTGATACCAGCCCATATCCAGCAGAAAGCAGTTCGGATATTCTACTTGCAGCATATCTTCTTTTTGCGTGATATCCAAAAAGATAATCTCTCCAGTGCCAAAATCCATCTTTGACCAGACTTGCACGGCAAAATTCCTCCTCACGATTCTCCGAAATGCTCCAGGTACAACTTCCGCACGGAATAGGGACCAACAAGGGTCGTTTCCTTTCGGCCATCCCAAGAATACACATGAATTTCGCCTTCATCCCCAATGTACCGCTGTTCCTCAAAGGGTGCGGGAAAGGGGAAGCTTTCTACAATGCTCCAATCAATCTTGGGCTTCAGCCCATCAAACTCCTCGCGCTTGAGCCTTTTGAAATTGAACACCAAGGCCGCTCCAATTCCATCGAAAAGCAAATCTGCGTATTCTCTGGGGGTAATATTCTCGCTCACATTGGCAGCTTTGATGTCCACATTCAGAACCTTGTCGCCGCAGTTTGTCCATATTTTATTGGGAGAGAACCAGGTAGTCCGATCTTTGCCGCCTGCAAAGTCCTCGCGGAAATAGCTTCTGTTGGCGCTGTCCATCTCGACCCCTTCCCGAAGCAAGCCGTTGTATGAGGAAAGCGGAAAATATCGGTGTTTTGCCGGGTCAAACTGGTCAAACGAAATGTCCAACAGATACCCATGCTTCTCACTACGCATAAGCTTGTGTGGCTTCACAATGTTTTCTTCGATGAAACTCCAAATGTACTCGTCCACATGAATAGATACACGAGGGCGACTGAATAATGTGATTTTGTAGTGATCCTCTCTGTCCATTCTCTCCGTATTGAACCAAATACGATGAATTTTAACCATAGTTATCCCCTCGCGTGATTTCTGCCAACGACACTTCTGTTTCCGCCTAAAAAAGTAGTTCACCGAAAAACAGCCTGAGAGTTACGGCAGATAATGATTCAAGCTGTGGCTTGCTGAGAGGAGTGTAGTGAAGGACGATTTCTCCATACAACTCCGTGTTGATGTGGTGTTCTTCCAGATACCGCAGAACCTTTCGGTTGTTCCGCACGATATTTAGACGAAACCTGGTATTATCAAGGGCATATTCAAAACAGTCCGGGTCAATCAACTGACCATTGGCTGGATCATTCATTTCCAAGCGGAGTGCTTCCGCGCCGGTCTTGCGGGAGAGTGTAAAGTAACCATCCTCCAGTTCAAAGAACAGGCAGGACAGCCCTTCCTCATTGTCCAGCTCCCAAGTCATTCTTTTTGCAAATAATTCCATCATTTTACCTCAGACTGCGTTCCAGTCGCACAACATTTCATTCTGCGTGACCCGGCGCAGTTCGTCCCGTACCTCCATTAGAGCAAAACCCAGCAGGTTTTGCCCCCGCCACTTCATCGGGTCCTGCGCCTCCAGGGAGTTGGCTGAAAGCCGAATGCCCCAGATGTTATCGTAGGGACTGGCCTCCGCCAGCACACTATCTCCGGTGGAGAGGAGAAATTCCCGCAGGTTGCGGTTCTGGCTGAATTTGCACCAGTTGCCATTCAATACAATGGCGTATTTGAACTTGTCCCATACCTTCTGGTCAAACCTCCGCACCTTGCGGCCCAGGGCCTTGATCTGTTTCGGGTCGCTGCATTTCAAAATTTGCTCCCGAATCTCCTGATCGCTGAACAGTTCCGCCTTGCCTGCCATCATATACTGCTCCATACAAAGATAGGTATTGGCAACGGACCAGAAATCCTCCATCCACCACTGGCTGAGACAGCTTTTTGTCAGCTGGCCGTCCTCGGCAGGCTGATGGCCCCAGAACAGACACAGTTCCCGCTTTCTCCCCATGGAAAATTCCTGCTGGAGCCACTGGCGAGTGTACTTAGGGCTTCCTTCCGGCTGCCACGCATTCACCCAGAAGTCCCCATGTTCCAGCACTTCGCTGCTATCTTCGTCATCCCACCAGCCCTTCCAGGTTACCGGCTCGGGAAAGAGGGTGCGGTATTCTGTCTGCTCATCCGGGGAGAGGGTGTCCAGCCAATCGCCAAATCGGTATATGTAATCCTCCCCATAGCCCATGCGCCAGCCAATAGAGTATCTCTCGATCTCCCGGTGGGCCAGCCAAGGGGGAGGCATTATTTTCTTTTCCTGTAATGCCATATCATTTTCCCTCGTCTCACAGCAATTAAGTTCTTGTTTTCCTACCATATAATCAAACTTCCGTCTGTTGGTAAGATTGGAACTCCGTTTTCATTTTCCAGATTCGTTTCATGCGATGCAAATCTTCCACTCCAGCCAAGCACGATATGACCATCCTTGTAAATATCAATGATCCGGCTGAAAAATAGAGGGAACTGAGGAAACCTTTCAAGGAAGTATTGTTCAACCAGCAAATATTGCACCATTCGGCACAACTGAAGATCTATACTGTCAGGAAAGCCATAATCACGAAGGAATCTTTTTTCCACCGAGTTTAGATCGAGGCCATTTGCCTTCAATGCTCTTTTTTCATAAGTGCGCCAACTGGCCTCCACACATGGCATGAATTCATTCTGGTAAAACTTCCACCCAGCCGTTTGCAGAATAAAGGTATCTGCACGACAAATGCCTTCTTTGAACAAATTCGTAAGGCAGACGGTTCCTGAGTAGTTCTTTGTATGCAGCAGTAGTTTTTCTGCTCGTTTTGGGTCCTTTTCCTGAAGATATGGGTAATACGATGGTTTATCATACGGAACTCCACAACAGGAAAACCAGGGTATTTCATCGAAAGAACAAAGGGTTTCATTCATTCCTTCCGTAAATACAATCTTTTTCTTGAAAAGCATACTCAGCCCTCATAACTACTCCAAGGTCATTTCACAAAGAACCAGCTTGTCTTTCTCATCGCTGAGAAATGCCCGATTTCCCCATACATCCAGCACATGGAAGGAAGCGTATCCACGGGGCATGGCAAGGTCGATCAGCACCAAATCCGAAAGGCGCAGCACCTTTTGTTTACCCTTCCAGTCATCATTCTTAAAAATGGGAGATAGGATCAGGCAAGTCCTGTCACCGGAGAATTTTCCGCGCATCCCGTGTTTTCCGGGCAGGCGGCTTAAATTATCTTTGCCCCACAGTTTCTTTTTGAATAGTCCGTTTTCCTCCAGTTCCAGATACCAATAGTAGCCCATGAGAGAAAGACCCGCCGGATTGATGGTGCTGCTTTCCAAAAAGGCATAAAACTGTCCGTTCTGTTCCAGTATGGAGCCAATCATAGGATAGTTGTAGTGAAAGTCTGCCTGGGCAAAATTGCCGCCAGCTCGCTCTACCGCCGCCAAATGGGTCTGTCGGGTTCCTGCTTTGCTGTATACGCAAGAGCCGCTTTCTGCCCAGTGTGCAGTCATGGTTTCAAAGTCTACCGTCAGGCTGGTAAAACTGTTGGTCGCATCAGCGGAGTTGTCCACTCGGCACACAATAGGGAAAACGCCCTGGCTTCCGGTGACTGCCACCGGCTTGGGAATACCCTGGGCACACCAGTTATCCATGGGGATCGGAATCCACTCTCCATCCATCTGCGGCATCCACCAAAGGGATTTACTGGCCGGGCAAACCAACAGTATTCCTCTGTCGCATGAGAGCAAGACAGGATCTTCCCAAACATCTTGCTGCTCTTTCGGCTCCGGGCTGGGAATCCACCTGGAAACTTCGCCTTTGACCCACAAAACGCCGCTGCACTTTTGCACGAGATGATAGGTCCAAAACACAATTTCATCCTCGCTGCGGGCTACCATACCTTTGCATCCAGTCGGGCTGTATTTGAAGGAAGTTCCCGTCAGTTCAAATTCCTCGAACTCCCAGTTCTTTATCACTTTTAGTTTCGCTTTCATGCTTTCACCTCACAGCAAGTCTACCTTGATACCGCACCGTTCCAGAACGGGCAGCACCTGTTCCGGCTTGGAGGACATGAGGGTAATATGTTTGAGATTGGGGAACTGGCGCAGTTCCGCCTCCGTAATGGTATTAAGATCAAAGGCTCCATCCTCGCCATCCCAGAACGGACAGAGCTGGGTATAAATCTCGCTGCCGCCATCCATCTCGATTTCTGTGACCTCCGGGGCCAACCGCTCCGGGACAGGGTATTTCTCCAGCCACTTCCGAATCTCTGGGATGGGTTCATACCCTTCCGCGTCAATGTCGATCTTGCGTCGGCTATACTCTCTGGCAAACTCATGGGCATCCAGTTTAGGAGCCAGTAAGCCTTTCTCGTACATCAGGACTTCCATGACCGCCAGCTTGAAGTTGAAGCTGGTAAAGGTGAGCACTGGTTCAGTCGGCTTGGATAACTTGTATTTCTGCGCTTTCGCTGCCTTTTGCTCTGGCTCTTTCCAGCTGATCTGCACCATGGCGGAGAGGGCCTCCAGCTTTGCTTTCTGCGCTGACTGCTCCTCTGAAACAGGACCCGGCAAGCGGGTATAAACGGTAAAGCCGCCTAATTTGAGGGTATGGGCAAATCCGGCGAAATCCTTCCAACTGGCCTCCCGGTAGTCCTTGGACCCGATCCAAACCGTTCCGTCAAATGTCTGCCGAACCGCATACTCTCCCTGTGCCGCTACCCGGACACCAAGGGTTTTGATGGTCTGCTCATCTTCATCTAACCAGCCCTGGAGTCCAAGCTCGTCCCACAAAGCAAGTGCCTGGGTATAGGGACTCTCTCGGCCTGTAATGGGGCTTTTCCGTGTTCCATTTTGCAGGACAATGCGGGCAGGCCCCAATTTTTCCGCCAGCTGCGACAGGGTAAACGGCGGCGTAAATACCGCCCCCAGGATGGTCAGGCTGTCTTTTTTGAGAATGATTTTTTGCTCTGTGGCCTTGGGCGGTAGGAAGATGGGCAAATTCGGGTACACTTCTTTGTACTCTCGCCATTCCAGCTTTTTGGGCTTGTTTGCCGTCCGCAGGAAGCCCCAGAAGTCGATGGGATAACGAAATACCGGCCCAACCCTATCCCGCCGGGTGACGATGACCACCGTGCCATCGGTGAGTATTCCAATGTGCTGCATGTTCTCCCCGCCGAACATTCCCGGACGGATACGCAGCACTTCACGGGTGTTCCTATTGATGAGCTGGGCAAAGTCATCGGAGAGGATCTCGCCGTTTCCCTGCACCAGCAGCCAGTCCCCGGTAAACCAGCGAAGTTTCAGCCCCTCGCCCATTCCAGGCAGGGGGGCAATTCGGCACCGCCCGGTGTCCATATCCAGTTCCAGCAGGCATTCTTCCATCCGCCCCTTGCCACTGACTGCGTGGATCATGGTAATGCGGCCTGTGCCGGGAACGGGAACGGCCTTGGAGAGATGGTCGTATCCATCCAGTGAGAAGGTGTGTTTTGTTACCTTGCCGTTTTCCCAGCGGTAAATCTGCCCCTTGTACCACTCGTTGGAAAAGTAGACCCGGCCCAGACCGTCTGTCGTAATGCCGCAATGGTATTTGGTGCTCCATCCATCTTCCGGCAGAGTCCAGTTTTTCACATCCTGACAGGTGCCCCGGTCTGTCAGTTCAATCCGTGTAGCGTTGGTGGGATCACCCACCCAGAGGGAATGGTCAGCCCAGCACAGGGTCTGGGGTGGACCGTCATATCCAATGGGGGACGGTTCGGCCCAGTTAAGCGTGGCTGGATTCTTGCTCAATAATGCTCGGCCAATAGTCCCGCTGCCAGCGGCCCTGGACGCGGCATAGAGTCCATTTTCTGCGGAATAAGTGAGGCACCCAAGGTGCGGCAAGCTGTGGGCGCGGGTCACCTGGGGCGGACGCTGGCGCAGATCGGCCACACAGCCGTTTTTCCATTCTTCTGCATCCTGGTTTTTCCATTCGCCCGCCGCAAAATCACCCGCCAGGGAGTTGAAGAAATAATCGTACTCATCCTGAAGTATGTATTCCTCGCAGGGCATTAGCTTTCCAGGGTCCTGCTCCTTGGCATGGTCGCCCCATTTTCGTCCTTGCTGTTTCATCAGGTGACAATATTGCCCCTGCTTTTTGCAGTAGCGTTCCCATTCGCTGCGTTCTTCCTCTGGGATCAAGGCAAACAGATACTCGTCCTCATCGTCCAGGTTATACAGTGCCCAGCCGAAGGCAGACAGCTCCTGCCCCAACGCCGCCGCCCCTTTTTCATGGGATAGTTTCATATATTGAACGCCAACGGCATCAAAGCGTTCATCCAGCAGCGCCGGGACCTGTGCGCCCCATTTCCCTCGAAGTTCCGCCAGAGTGTCCTGTACGGCTCCGTCAAATTTCAAAATGTCCAATGCGTCTGCGATTTGTTCTGCAAAGTTCAACACCAACTGCCCCCCTTATTCCGTTTATTCTTCTATTTCTTCCGCTTCCGACAAGCCATATACATCCGTTGGCGTATCCCCTGAAAACTCAACCATAAGTCCAAATGGCTCCCCCACAGGAAGGGTACAAATCTCAAAGTGCAGGCCCCATTCTGTCTCATCATAAAACAGAAATTGCGGCTGCTCGGCGGGAATCTCCGTTTCAGGGAATGGAGCGCGCTGCAATCCAAACTTCTCAGGGCTTTTACCAATCTGCGCCTGAATCTCATGCTCCGCTTTTGAAAGATACTCCCGCCAGTTTTGAAGCACAGAACGGATAAAATCCAGGTTTGCCGACTGAAGTTCAGATGTGTTCAAAATAATGGAAAACAGGATCTCTGTGTCTGCGATTCTTCCAGTCCAGCAGTGGATGGTCCCTGGTCCTTTCTGAAAGGTCAGTGCTCCCAATCCCAAATCGGAATGTTCAAAAAACTGTTCCATATCATTCTTGCCCCAATCCCCAGGTTACAGCGACAGCCATGTGGTCAAAGCACTAATTTCCTCCCGCAGCAATCCGGATTTCCCAGCGGCGGCAAAGGCTTTTTGGATACTGCCATAGCGCCGCCCGGAGCGGTCTACCAGCTGGAGCGCGGCTGCCTCCAGACCGGGAATTGCCAGCACAGCATCTGCCAGCGCCTGGGCGGAGAGTTTATCCCCGATCAGAGAGGCGGCAAAGTAGCGCAAATGGCTGTGAGAGAGGGCGGACAAATCGCTGAGTTTATGCAGTTCATAGAGTTTCAGGGCATAAAGGGAAGGAAGCCCATCCAGAGCCGGTAGTTTCTGCACAGCTGGTAGTGACTGGAGATAGAGTTTCTGAAGCCGGGTCGCCGGAGTCAGGAAAGGGGTGAGATCTTCCGTTTTCCGCATTTCCTCCAAATGGAGATTGGTAATGCTGGAGAGAAGCGGGGTGATGTCGCCATTCTTTTCCCCACGCAGGTGGAGAACACGCAGGCCGGGGAGAGAAACATTGTCCCAGGAAACAGGGGCCGACAGCCATAGGGACAGTGTATGAAGCTGCTTTAGCTCGGAGAGAACTTCTACACCCTCACATTTTTCCATTAGGGTCAGTTCCTCCAGATTGGGATAATCTCGCAGGAAGGACAGATTCACCTTCCGCTCTCCCGTCACAGACAGACACCGTACCGCATCTGGTTTTAGTCCATTCAGATCAATCTTTTCTCCGCCGCGCCAGAAAACTGCGGTGCAGTATGCCTGTTCCATTTTGCTTCTCTCCTTATTCTGCTAATGTGATTCAAAATTAGTATCCGGTCTTTGGAAATATACAACATGGTCTACATCTTCCATGTATTCCAGCATTTCATCTGTACTATGCTGAATCTTGTATTCCAGTTCATTCTCTGTCAGAGGAATCACCTGATAAAAACCGACCCAACTTCCATCTGAGAGCTTACAGACGGCAGCACCCTCCGGCGCATCCTGTACGCCTAAAAGAACACACCCTGCCAGCAATGTATTGTCTGCGTATGGTGTTCCGTTTTGAATAGAATGCCCATAGCCCAGCCAAGTGCTTTCTATGATTGGAAACCTCGCTAAATAGCGAAGCAACTCTACTGGCCAATTTTCTTGGCTTTCCTTACTTTCAGGGTTCCACTCAGGCGGAAGGCACATCATCAGTTCTATCCGAGAGGGAAGGCCATCCTCTTGGTATTCACTTGGGATCTTCATCGAAAACGCACCCATGCCTGTGGTTACCAAAGTATAATAGTTATGTTCCTCATGGGGCGGAATGATGGAGACATCAACATGAATATCTTCGCTGAAAAACTCATGAACCACTGTTGTGGCTTTTCCAAAATATTTTTCGATATGGTTGTCCAATCGTTCGAGTTCATCGGGACTATATAATGCTGGATTCTCCAAATACTTTCCAGTAATCATTGATCACACACCTTACTTCTTTTCTCGGCTTACATCATCAACACCAGTAATCATCAAATTCTTACCAAAACAGTCCTATTGTACTCATGCCAGTTCCGCATCCAGAATCTGCAACTGTTTTCCTTTATCATTCACATAGTAAAGTGCAATGTAGTCAATGCCGTCCCGTTTGACCTGCTCCCAGGGCATCCGCTCACCGTTAACCAGTTCCACGGTATCAGCCTCGTCTACCTCGAAGCTCTCTTTTTCATCCTCATAGTCGATATTGTAGCCCAGTTCCAGCACCAACTTGGAGGCAGGGATCTCATACCGCTGGAGGGGGCGATGCGCCAGCTGGGCTGGATTGTGTTCATCGCAGAACATATTATCATAACCATGCTGCCCACCGTCGAAGATGACGAACTCCTCGCCGCTCTCTGGGTCGCGGGCTGCCACCAGTCCGGGGGTCTCGCCTCTATCTATGATATAGGATTGGGACTCTCCCTTCACTGTGAGCAATTCTCCGTAATACCACACTTCCAGCAGTTCATTTCCGGCAGAGGAGCAGAGGGTCACGGTGGGCAGGCGCTTTTGTTTTCGTTCTTTGACATGGCCCTCCAGCCAGGTAGGGATTTGGGGAAAGGAATCCCGTTTCTTCTTTTTTCGTGGTGATGCCTGTGTATCGTTCCACGGCTCCATATCCAGAATGATGATCCATCCGCTATAATCGCTGTACTTCATTGTGGTGTGCGCCCGGATATAATCCTCCCCCCAGAGGGCCACATCCGCCTTACTATACCAGGTAGTCTGCGTTACACCATCCTCATTGGTAACATCGCAGCAGAGGTAATCTTCTGCTTTCCCGTTTCTCAACGCTATCATACGAAGAATTTCGGTATCTTCCGGGGTGACTTCACGAAAGTTCATTTTTAATGCCATAGGGGAGCCTCCCTGTATTAAAAGGTGTCGTAGCCAACCTTCGGACTTGGCACGAACTGCTCGTCAAAGGACACATTGAGATAGAGTTCCCCAGCCGGAGAGTCCCCAGTATCGTAGCAGAGGGAAAATGTCCCGTAGCAGCCGGACTTGTCTATCGTGATGTCGGTCAGGGGCAGATCGGGGATGTCCTCATCATCAGGGAATTCTTTCTGTAAGATCTCGTGGGCCTGCCGGTCCAGCTCATCCAGTTCCTGAGCTAATCGCTCCCAGAAGGGCATTGCCAGAATCTCTGCCTCGGTATAATCATTGCAGTTGATATGCAGTTCCTTATCTGCCCGGTGAGCCGTAAAGTAGACCCCGCAACTCATTACCTCCCAGTTATCCGCATTCCATAAAGATAAGAGTTGATCTTTTGTCATTTGTGTTCTCTCCTTATTCCTCAAACTCGCCCTCAATCATTCCATTAAGATATTTTCCGGGATCAGCAATAAATTCCTCCCATTTGGCTAACGGATGAAACTCCTTATGCTCAATGTCCAGATACCAGAGTTTCTTATCTCTGGGACTCCACAGCAGCAAATAGTCGCTGTAATTGTCCATTTTCGCCATAAGGGAGAGCAACTTTTTCCGTTTCCAGGTCATCTCCTGTAAATCCATGTAGGGGTACAGTTCCGCCCATTTCACCAGTTCCCGCTCTGGAAATTCCAGACGCAAGGGGCCGGTCTTTAAGTATTCCACCAGCTTGGCAGGCAGCTTGTAAGGCATGAGTTGACGCGCCTTTTCCTGTTCGTTATGCCATTCCTCCGGCTCCAGAGCTTTTAAGTAGGCGGCCATTTCCTGATTTTTGTTCTGTACTGCCACGGTGTAGGGCCGGTCACCATATTTATCCGGGATGGTGATGTCTGCACCCTGTTCCACAAGCCAGCGCACCATAGAAAAATCGTTGTGCCGTGCAGCTTCAGTGACAGGAGTCGAAGCGTAGGGAAACACCATATCTGGCTTGTGATAGTTGATGTCCGCCCCGTTTTGAATCAGATACTCCACCAGCAGCTGATTTCCATGGCTCGCCATACTGCGCAGGGCTTCACCGCCGTATTGTTTCAAATCCATGCCCATCCTTTTCAAAATGGGGAGTACATTAGGCTCATCCCGATCCACCAAGTGGAGAAACAGCCTGCATATATCCCTTTGCGTTGCGGGGATTCTGACTCCCACATCTACCAAAAAGGAAAACAGGGTCAGGTCTTGACTGCGCAGGGAACCACAAAGCAATTCTTCCGGGTTATGGGTCAAATCTGCTCCGCATTCGATCAGGAGCTGTACCATGTCCATCCGATTTTCCAGTACAGCCAATTCCAGCGGAGAGGCTTCGTCATCCCGCGGCCAATCTCCAATCATTACCTGATAGCATTGTGGCTCATTGGGAGAATGCCCTGCGTGAAGCAGGGAACGAATCGCCTCTATGTCACCACTTTTGATGGCAGCCATCATGGGAGGTACATTTGAATAGCTTACTTCACTCATCCGAGTCCTCCTTATAGTCTATTGAAAAATTTCCTGATACCTTTCTCTCAGTTCCTTCGGAGCCGTCTTAATGACCTTGCTGCCGCCGTTTTCAGAGGCTTGCCCCCAGATGGCCCAGAGTAGGCTCTGCCAAGCGATGGCCCGGAATTTCGGGTCTTCGTTTTCTTCCGGCAGGAGATAAGCGGAAAAGCGTCGCTTGACTTCCAGCAGTGCATCCAGGCTTTCCCCATTGGCTATCAGGCTGCGGAATTCTCTGGCAGGCTCCAGCCACTGCATAGATAATGCGCCCCGCACCAATACCCCCAGCGTCCATGGTTGGAACCCAAACTTTCGGATCAAGGCATGAAGGAATTTCCCTTGCAGGGAGGAGTGCTCGTCATCGCAGAGATCCAGATACTCCGTCACCAGCGGTGCCCACGGTTCTCCCTCCAGCCCCAGGGCAAACACGGCGAAGGTGCCGGGCATCGCACAGGCTTCATCTGAGAGGTTTTGGTACCACTCAAATTCCCGCATAGCCAGACGAGCGTATCGCGCCATAGCCGGATGCAGATTGGGGTGTTGCACAGCACAGGCAAAGAGCTGATTGACGCCCTTTTTGGGCAGACCGGGAATGGGCAGATAGAGTTTTTCCTTCCCACGGAACTCCACCGAGTAACTGCGGGGAAATCCCTCCTGCTCCAACACCGCACACAGGTAATCCAGAATTTCAGCATAGCACTCCTCCGTGGAGTCCCTGGCGGTGATGCGGATGGTAGCAAACACATCATTGGCCGATGCGGTGAAATGCTCCGTCTTACGCCGCTGGATGTCCTTTGGCAATTTGCCGCTGCCAGCTGTTTTCAGCTGCTTCACCATATCCGGGCGAAGCTGGGAAACCAGATCAAGGTAGTGTTCGGTTATAATCGTATTATCGCTGGCCCCATACACCGTATAACAGACCGCCACATAGCAAGTAAAGCGCAGCAGATTCTCGTCCACATCCTCCGGTCGCAGCTCCGGCCATGCGGTACAGAGCGGGAAAGGCGAAAAGTAGTCCTCATTCTCTCCAATCTCAAAAAACCTCTCCTGCACCTGGTGTTTGATGTATTTTCCCAAGGTGTGGCCAATCTCCCTCCAGCCCACCAGCCGCCGCAGGGCATCGCAGAATGTAACAGCTTCCTCATAGGGGAATCCCTTCAAAGGCAGTTTGGACAGATACCGCTCCAGGAGCTGGCTGGGAAGAAAGGGCGTTCCGCTTTGGTTCCGAACGACCACCGGATAGCCGGAATGGTTTTCTTTTGCAGTTCCATCCAACACATCCTGGATGCACTGATCGGCGTGTTCCAGCACTTCGGGGTTCGTATCTGGTTTCTGGATCAAATAATAACGACCTTGTACGCCGTCGCGTTTCGGCAAACTCATAGCAGGCCACCACTTCCTTCCAGGTTCTCCGTTATCGGAATAAAAATCTGTCGGTAAAGTTCCTTCAGTTCCTCCGAAGCTGCTTCCACCACTTTCTGACCACCCTTGGCGCTGGCTTTGCCCCAGATCACATAGCAGACCGTTTCCCATGCGTATTGCAGCACTTCCTCCGGGCTGGCTTCTGTTTCCTCAGCGGGTTCCTCGTCCTCGTCATCATCCTCGTCGGAGGAAAAACCGCTTGGAACGATCTCGGACAGGTGGATTTTTGCCTCCAGCAGAGCGCCCAGGCTTTCTGCATTTGCCATCCACGCGGTATAGTCCTTGGAATACTTCATGTTCTGCATGGACAGCACCCCACGGACAAATACAGGGACGGTATCGGCGGTAAATCCGAACTGTTTCACATACTCCCGGAGGAATTTTTCCTGTAAGTGGGAGTGCTCATCATCGCAGAGATCGAGATAATCCCATACCAGCTGCTGCCACTCTTGCCCCAGCATTCCCAGGGCGAACACGGCAAAACTTCCGGGGAGCGCGCACTGCTCATCGCTGAGATTGGTGTACTGCTCATATTGCCGCATGGCAAGCCGGGCGTACCGTTCCATCAGGGGGTGGAGGCCGGGGTACTGCACGGCACAGGCAAAGAGCTGGTTTACTCCCTTTTTGGGCAGTCCTGTGATGGGAAGATACCTCTTTTCCGGCCCTTTGAACTCCACCGCATAGCTGCGGGGAAAATCCTCCTGCTCCAGAAGCTCACACAGGTAGTTCAGTACTTCATGGCAGCACTCCTCCGTGCTGTTCCTGGCAGTAATACGGATCACAGCAAAGGCATCGTTGGCCGATGCGGTGAAGTGCTCTGTTTTCCGCTTTTGCAGGTTGAGCGGCAACCTGCCGGTCCCATGTTCTTTCAGCTTTTTCACCATATCCGGACGGACTTTCTCCACCAATCCAAAGAGGTAATTGGCGTCCAGATACTGAAAGTCCATACCATATACCTTATAGCTCACCGCCACATAGCAGGCGAAACGCAGCAGCGGCTCCGGGACCTGCTCTGCACGGATACCTGGTTTTAGGGAATACTCCCGATCCCAGAAGTGGTCATCTTCATTGCCTGTCACGATAAAATATTTCTCCTGTAGCTCCCGTTGCAGCATATCAAGTAGATGGTGGTCAATTTCACCCCACCGGCTCTGGCGGCGCAGGTTTTCGCTGAAGGCGATGGCCTTTTCCGCGTCAAGGGTCTCAGCCCGCTGCGCTTCGGTCCATGTCCGAAGCAGTTGCCACACCTCAAAGGGCGCGCCTTCGCTGCTGACCACTACCGGAGGCCAGAGAGAATCAAGCCGCGTGATTCTCCCGTCAATGGCATCCTGGATGCACTGGTCAAAGAGCGGTTGCAGTTCCTCCTGCACCTCGGGCTTCATCCAGTAACAGCGCCCGTCCGCACTATTTCGTTTTGGTAAACTCATATCAGGCCACCTCTTTCCGAACAATAAAAAATGCCCTGCGCCGCACTGCCACAAGGGCAGACGAACGCAGGACATAAAAAGGCCGCGCAAATCTAAAGCCGGTTGCAAAAATCCGACTTGTTCTGGTCTTTGAATGTATTTGTTTGCTCTGTAATCCCACAGAACATGGAAGTTTATCTCTGTGCATCTCGCGTCACCTTATCGCTTCCTTTTTTGCTCGCTGCATTTCATCCAGCAGGGCGTTGATTTGAAATTCTACCATATCATCTGCTACTTCGGGAAACAGGAAAGGCATAGTATCAGGAATAGCTTTATAACTCATCATCATTGTTAAGGACAGATTACCAAATAACCGTGGATCAATGTTGTCCATCGGAACGCCAAAAATTGTAAGTAAGTTGCGATATAAATACAACTGGTCGTTACGAAACGCTTGAAAATTTTCGTTGGAAAGGCAGCGATATACTTGCTGTTCTTCCTCTATTGATAAGACTGCAAACCCAACTTTTTCTCCATAACAACAATTTTTCAAGAAGGTTTTGACGCTTTCTCTCCAACTGAGTTTGGGGTCATTCATCAGTTCTTGTGCATAGCGTAGCAATTTAGGCTGCTGATATCGAAGTGCCTGCATTACAAGTTCTTCTTTTGAAGAAAAAAAGCTGTAAAAGAAAGTTTTAGAAATTCCAACTTTTTCACAAAGAATAGCAATGCTACTATGAACAAGTCCCTGATTTACAATACTTTCAAGAACAGTTATCAGGAGAGCTTCTTTCACTTGTTCGCGTTCCTTATCTGAATAGGATTTTCGTGCCATCGTTCACTGCCACCCTTTCAATAAAATACAAAACAAGGAAATGGTATTTATATTATAAAAGGCAACCAAAAACGATGCAATAGTATATGTGAAAATTTTTTATGAACTAACTAAACCATTAACTTATTTCTACTGTATCAGGATGGAGAAAAATTATACGAAGATTTTGTTTCAAAGCATAATTTACTGTTTGGCCTGTCCCAGATCGTAGTTTACGATTGTTATCATAGACTGCCAGCAAGAAATCTGCATGATCTACCATATAATAATTTCTCTTTTTATAATCGGATGTAGTTCCACTTTGTCCTATAACAATACATTTTGTGGCATTATGAATAATTATCTGCAACCGCTGTTTGCTCATTGCATCCCATTTCGAATCATGCCCTTCAAATGGAAGTGCAACAATTAACTCAATATCTTGATATCCCGGTTGTTCTTTGAGATATAAGAGTTGTTCGGCTGCCCACATATCTACCCCTAATGCACCTCCAACATAAAAGCGGAAAATACCTTCTTCATCATGCAAATGACAAAATGTTTTTAGCATTGCTTTTTTTATCTTTTTGCACAACGAATACCCTTCATTATACTTGAACTTAAATCGAGTTGGACGGTGCCCAGTAATGGCACAAGCGTATGTTTTTTCCAAAAACTTCACCCCACTTCAAATCTCACGCATACAAAAATGAAATAACGCAAATAAAACGGCGTAAATAGGCATATATTCAATATTATAACACATACTATGTTTATAATCCAGGCATTTCATCTGTTATCCTTGTATATAGCGAGGTGAGGATATGGATGAAGAATTTATCCGCAATCGGATCACCGAATTGCGTTTGAAAAAAGGCGCATCAGAATATCAAATGAGTTTGGCTTTAGGACAGAACCGGAGCTATATTCAGGGGATTTCATCCGGTCGATCTCTTCCGTCAATGGCTCAGTTCTTAAAAATTTGTGATTACTTTGAGATTACCCCTTTGCAGTTTTTTGATGCAGAAGCGGTCAATCCACAGTTAATCCGTAAAGCGATGGACGGAATGCGAAAACTCAAGGACGAAGATCTGATTATGCTAATTGGCTTTATTAACCGACTGCAATCCAAGGACTGACGGCGGGGGTTTCGACCCCTGGCCGTCTATTTTTGCAATTTTTGGATTAACTATTACTTTTTTCTTCATCCGTAAGTATCTGTTCACCTGTACGGTTCAAGGGGGTATAAAAATGGACTGCCCCCCAGTCCACATACGAATCGGGCGGCAGAATTGCCGCCCGATTTTGGTTTCAAAGCCATCTGCAAAGGAGTAGGAATCCGCTGTTGGCAAAGTGGCAGACTGTTCCCCAGGTGTGGGATCAGAGGCATTACAGGCATCCGCAGGGGCGCTTTCCGGCTGCACTGCCGGGGATTCATCAGACGCATCATCTTCCAGCACAGGGGCGTTTTCCGGCTCGTCAGGGCAGAGTAAGTCAGAGCATAAAGTATAGAGGTTGCTGGTCTGGCCGCCGTTCTTACGCTCGTCAAACCGGGCCTGTTTGACGATATATCCCGCCTTCACCAGCTCATCCAGCGCTCGCTTTACGGTGGACACCCCATAGCCACACTTGGCGGCTATGGTCTTGATAGAGGGGAAGCACTCGCCCTCTTTGTTGCAATGCAGAACCAGGACTTGCAGCACAAGCCGTGCTCTGGGCTTCAGTTCAGAAGAAAATGCCCGCTGCATATACTCAAACTTTGCCATATTCCAATCCTCCCAATCATGTCATACTGTTACAGGCGCTTTTCTCCTGCAATATACTTCTCCACAAGCGGCCGGTAGATCTGCCCATTGACCCGTTTCGCAAACAGGTCGTGGGATGCCGCCGCAATCTGCACATTTTCCCCAAAGAGTTCCATACAGTATTCCTGAATTTCCTGCGGCACACAGATCGCTACCGGGCGCACCTCCAATGAGCCGCACTCGGACAATGCCTTGTGGAACACCGGAATCTCATAGGGCAGGACACTCCCGCACAGGAGCCGGTGATCCGCGTCACGGAAAATAGAGGTGGGCGTCTGCATCACGCCGCAATCATAGATGATAAACTGATACGCCTTATCCGGCTCGTTGGTCAGGTAGCAGTCGATCCCATCAATGGTGTAATGCTCCCCATCCGGCGCCGCTTCGTAGATGTTCAGCAGGAGCTGCAGGTGGCGGTTCTGATTGACTTCGATATACGCCACCTCCGCACCTCTGGCCGCCAGCCAAGATGCCAGGTTAAAGGCCGTCACTGTCACGCCGCTCCTGCGCTGCGAACCGGCCACGGCAATACGGATATTCCGGGCGTTCCAGCGGTACGGAATAATCTCATCCGGCTCCGGTGCCTTCTCACGCTGAGTAGCTGGCTGTTCGTAGACGGGAGCCTTTACCACATACCGCTGCATCCCATCTTCGGAAAGCGCTTCTGTCAGCTCGTCCAGGGCGTCCTCCATCGTTTCACCCGTAACCAGATTCACAACGCCGATGGACAGTAGCCGTTGTACCTCGCCGTTCACATCCTCGTAGCCGGAGAGGATGACGATGATCCGGGCGGAGAACATCATCTGAAAGGATTGCAGGGCAAGGGTGAAATCATTGCCGCTTTCCTCGATACACGCCGCATCCACCACAAAGAATTTGGCGTTGGCATAATTGCGCATATCTTTGGTAACGAAACTTTTCAGGCTGAACCGGCCGACCAGCTTCTTGGCGGGCAGAGTCATATTCCGCACGGCGGGGTCGATCAGGTTGCTTTTCTGGTTACTCGTCAAGTACAACAGCATAGGATTCACCTCCCATATTTTCAGCACTGGTTTTGTCATCCGCCCCACCGGTCAGCAAGAGGACGATGCCCACCACTACGATCACGATGTAGATAAACAGTTCAATCAGCTTGTTTCGGTTATTCATATCGCACCCCTTTAGTAGATCGCCCACAAGGGACCGCCTGCTGCGGCGCCCTTTCTGGCCTCATCCAGAATGATTGATATATCCCATTCCTGTTCGCTTCGTTTTTTACTGGCAGGATCGGCCACCAGGATTTTTCCTTCAGAGGTCACTCCACGCAGCACCATAAAGTGACCGCTGGATGTGAAGTGGCCTTTTGACATAAGTGCCACAATCAATTTCCCGGATGCCAAAGTATCCACCACGGCCTGCGGGTCATCGGTGCTGATGCTTTCCCATTGAAGCCCAAAGCCCTCCGCAGCCCCCGGTATCAACGAGTGATAGGAACCGTTGCCGGAACACCAATAGCCATTCTGATACGCCCATTCTGCCATTGTGGGGGGATCAACAGTCTGGTCTGTCAGGCTGGATACCACAATCGCCATAGAGGTCGGGCCACATCCATAACCGCCGATATTATCGGTTCCATACGGAAGATCGGCCCAACGCTCATCCAACTGATTGTAGTAGACGACTTCGGTCACCCCATCCGTAAAGATGATGCCCTCATAGCTCTGACCACTACCATCTATATAGTCTTTCTCATAAATGCCGAGCTGCTGGTTGTAACCATATTGCTTCTGAAAATCCTCCACCACGTTTACCTCATCACCAATCAACCATTGGGACAGTACGGAAAAGGGGCTGGTAATGAGGTACAGGATGAAGGCAATTAAAAGCAAAAGCCCCAGAACCGGGGCCAGGATCATAAACAGGATTCTTTTCCGGCTCTCGGAGTCGGTAGCCGCCTGCACAGCTACCTTTGCCAGAATTTTTGCAGTCAACGGATCAACAGCCAAAAAATCACCTCCATAATCAGTCCGGTTCCATACCGGGGGCTTCCATCATCTGCTCCATTTGCAGATTGAACGCCTCCCGCCGTTTACCGGCGCTGTCGTCAATTTCAAACACCTTTTCTCCTTTGTCATTTTTCCGGACAGATACCATGTAGTCCCCATTGGCGATGAAGCAGGCCGTAAAGAGCGCCCGAATCGCCGGGGCAGGCATCCGCGAAATCTCAAAAGGAGTAGCAGCACACTTGCTGTTCCAGGAAAAGAGGTTGCGGGCGGCATCCGCCGTAATCTTCATCCAGTCATATTCAAACTCCTCTTTCCGCATCATCTTGGTAAAGTCGATTCCCTCCGGGCAGAGGTAACGATCCATCTTCTGAAAGAGAGCCGGATGGGAAGCCATCAGGAAAAGGGCGGCATGGTAGGAAGCGTCCAAATCACTGCCCCTCCAACGTATGGCAGCCATCTTGTTGACCAGGTATTCGTATCGTTCCGCATGATTCATCTGAAAACCTCCTGTGTGGAATAAGTAAGGCGACCGGGATTGCTCCCGGCCGCCACCGAATTACCGGCCGCCAGCCTTGCCCATATAGGAAAACTTGTAAGCCGGAATCTCAAAGTTTACATGAAGCCGCTTGGACCCAATGATAAAGAGCGCGTGTCCACGCCGCTTGCTCTCCAACAATTCCTGCTCCGCGTCCGTCAGGTTGTAGAGGTCTTTGGTTTCCTGAAGGTTTTTGCCGTCGCAGCCCATCAGGATTTTATAGCACGGAATATCCAAAAGGGCCTGCCCGTACATTTTGACCTCCGGGGCCAGGAAATCCACCACGGAATGAGAAATGATTGCCAGTCCAGCTTCATACTTTCTTGCCCGCTTCTCCACATTACGCAGGAACACCAGGGATTGCGGGACCTGCGGGTCAATCATCAGATATGCCTCGTCACATACCAGCAGGCAACGCTCATTCCGGTCGCGGCTCATTTCCTCCCAGCACCAGCTCAACAGGTTCAGATACTGCGTGCGTTTGACATTATCCGACGCATTTTGCAGGTCGTGGGTATCCAGGCAAATAAACCGGGAATTAGCCTCCAGCGTGGTGTGGCCGTTCCACAGAAAGCTGTCGCTGCCCGCTGCGGCGTCGTACAGCAGCATTGCCAGATCACGATATACCGGATTCTCCTTGTTGGCCTCCGCTTTCTTTTCCAGCAGGGCGTGAAGGTCGGACAGAATGGGAAAATCCGTGGCCTTGAGCTGCCGAATATCCGTTTCCCAGAAGATGCCGAACTGATTGTAGAGTTCAATGATCGTCTGCTTGAGGATTGCTTTCTGCATATCCGTCAGGCTGGGCAGATACAGGGAAAATTCAATCTCCAGTGTTTTCATGTGCAGCGCCATATCAGACATTCCGTTTCCTTCATCGGTATAGAGTTTGTCGGTTTCATCGTCATCGTCACGGGGCGCCGGTCTGATCTGCAAAAGGTTGGAGCGGCCGTTTTTTCCGCCGCCAGCATTGAGCCAGCTTCCGTTCAGGTTCCGGCACATATCCTTATATTCGGATTCCGGGTCGATGCACAGGATTTTCGTCCCCTTCATGTATTCCGAAAGCATGATGTGCTTCACAACGGTACTCTTGCCGATACCGGCCACACCCATAATCACGAAGCTACTATTGGTGCGGTCGTTTCCGCGCTCCCAGGTATCCAGAATCACCAGGCCGCCGTTGCTGTCCTTTGCAAAATAATAGCCCCGACCATCGTTGTAACCGGAGCTGGCAAACGGGAATCCGCCCACAAAGGTACTCATGGGAATAATACGGGACACAATGCTGTCCACCGTGGAGTTGGCCGGATAGGTGGGAGAAATGCTCTGGAACCCTTCCTTTTGGAGATTGGCGAGGGTGCGCACCTTGCACTTCTGGATGTTGAAGGCGCTCTCCACACGGCGGCAGACCTTTGTGAAGTTGACCTCATCCTGTGCAATCGGCATCACGGTCAGCGACATCATGGCAACCGTTTCGCCCTCTTGGTCGATCCGCTGCATGATTTTCTCGCCGTCCTCGGCGGCTTTCTCGGCGCGCTGCCGGGTCAGCGGGTCTTTGGCACTGTCAGCGGCGCCGCGCTGTTGGACAATGCTTTTGGAGATTGCGGAAATGAGCGAACCATTGTCAATGGGGGTAATCCCCACCGAAACAATGGTGCTGGGGATGTTGGTGATCTTGGAAAGCCACCCCATATCCACCTTCTGCGGATAGCGGACGGCGCCGTACACCTTACCCAGATTTTCACCGATGACCAAACTATTTCGCTTGATTTCCAGCCCCATCGGGGTAATGACATTTAGCAGCGCTTCATTGACGGGAAACGCTTCTTCTTTTTTCTTAGAACCTAACAATGATCCACCTCCAACTGTTGATTGCGGTAAGGCACCCCAATGTAGTCCAGCACAGCGCCGCACCCCAATTTATTGATGCAGTAATCATACTGCTGGGGATGCGTCACCTGCATAAGCTGAAATCGGTTCGGCTCATGCTCCAGATGAACGCCGTACATACAATACATACACCCCGATCTGGAAACACCGGTGGTTTTCAGAATCGGGGTGCCGTTCTTCTTGCGGCTTTCAACAATGTCCCCATAGATGGGGGCATAGGGAATGCCGGTCATTTTCAGATACCGCAAAATATCTTCTTCCAGCCAGAACGCAAGGGGCTGGCTGAGAGGCCGCTGGCGCTCGAAGCCGTTGCAGCCAAACTTGATCCAGGATTGCTCCCGCAGCTTGCTTTCGCAGGCCAGGACACCCGTAATCGGGTGCCGCCCGGACTGCCTTTCAAATTTGTTCAGCGGCGCTTTTTTCATGTGGTAACAACACCTTGCCGAAATCTTGAAGGGAGCGTCCAGAAGGTATTTGTAATTCTCGCAGTTGTAAATCGACTTCTTTCCGTTCTTGTCCAGCAGTTCTCCATTGAGTCGTGCCAGACGGTAAGGTTGTCCCTTTCTTGCGCCGTTGATAACATCCGAAACCTCTTTGGAGATGATCGGATAGCCGTACTTCTCAAGAATCTGAGTGAACGGATAGCGCGGGCGAAGCCAAATAACATTGTCCTTCGTTTTTACGAAATCGCGCAGTTCGGGGTATTCCAACCCCGTGTCAACATACACAGCAGGAATATCAGGGTAGACCCGCCGTGCCAGATCAAGCAGCACGGTGGAGTCTTTACCGCCCGAAAAGCTGATAAAGACCTGCCCATCGTACCGCATATACCATTCCATGATTCTCGTCTGCGTAACTCTGATTTTTCTTTCGAGGCTCCAACCCTGCATGATTTTCAAATCCTGCCGGGTGTGCTTCATACTTAGGCAACACCTACACTTTCCAAAATCGGGATCGCAGCATTGATGCCGGAATCCTCCAAATGCACATAGGCGGGGTTGTTGACCAGGTTGCACAGCCGGACAATATCCTGCTGCTCTAAAATCTCGGTCTGAATGCCGCTGTCCGAAAAATATCCGCCGAGCAGCTTGAGCTTCTGAAGCAGATCGCGCTCAACGCCATCGCTTACCCTATCCCAAATCTTGATGTAGAATTGCCGTTCCACAACCTCGCCGGAAAGAGCAAAGGCGCCCATTTCCACGATTTCCTGCTTCAGCAGTTCCTTTTGCTTCACATCGGAAGAAGAAGTGAGTGTGGCAGATAGCTCCGACAACAGCGGAGAAATATCTACCGGGCGGGATACAGCAAGAAGCTGAAACGGGTACTGTGCGCTGGACAGGCTCACCGTAAGCTGCTTGGCAATCAGCCGCTTTTCGTTTTTGCTGAACAGTTCTGTGCTGATCGGGTAGATCTTCAGATACGCCAGAGCCAGATTGTCACGGGTATAGAGGAAGTTCCCCCGAATATCTTTCACATTCACAAACTCATTGGCGGTGATCTGGGCCAGTTCTTCCTTGTCCTTGTTCTTCGATTTTTTGTGTTTGGCCGACAACTTCAGAAAAATCAGCGTCCCACCGCCCAGCAGCGCACAGACGCAGATCATAATAATCGGCAAAAGCAATTTATCGACCTCGCTTTCTTTGCCATAAAAATAGGCCCTGCTTTTCAGCAGAGCCGTGTCTTATAGTTCCAAATCTTCTTCATCTTCGCTTTCTTCGCCGTACCCAAAATCCAACTCGTCCGATTCAAAAGAAAAGCTGTGGTCTGAGATGCAGTCCAGGGCATCGCTGGCGTCCAGCTCGTCAAAATGCTCTCGGAAGAAAGCCAAATCCTCCTCGTCAGCGCGCACGGTTTCGCCATCTCCATAGAGATAGGTCTGAATTTTCGCTTCGATGGTATCCCCCAGGGGCCATTCGGCAAGAACCTCAGAGATTTCATCACAGTCCAGCAGTTCATCCAGCCCATCAGGGCTACCGGGGACAAAATGCTCCGTCATCAGAGAGTGGGAGGCATCCAGAGTCACCACCGAAAACATTTTGCTCATCGGCTTGCCTCCATATCCTCTCCGGCTCCGGTGTCCATGTCCCATCCCTTGCCGAACATGAGGTTCATAAACTCTTTCATGTCGGCGGCGGACCGTACTTCAAAGGATACCGCTGCGGGGACCGGCTGCGGAAAATACTCCTGATACATGGCAATCTGTTCATCGGTCAAAGAAACGCCCCGTCCTTCCGGGGTATCGCAATAGAGGAAAAAAGTTCCGTGAAGGATATCCGGCCCGTACTGTCGGTTCTCCGGCAGACCTGTCAGTTTCCCGGACGCATTGCAGCAGAGAACCGTTTCGCAGGGCAGAGGAATACACTCAATGTCCCCGCCCACAAGTTCCTGCCGGTGTTCCAGAGAATCCTCCAGCATGGTCGTATAAGGCGCCCGCCCAGGTTCAAACACCATAATCCGAATCATTCTGTTGTCGTTCATATCCATTCTCCTTTTCTTTACGGATTGCCCGGTGCGATATGCCAATCATCATAGAGGGAGCCGCTGATCGTTACATCATCGGTGAGATTCATGGCAAGCATCCCCGCAGGCGTCCAAATATCCATCACATGAGTATTGACTGTGTAGCTCCCGTCCGGGAACCAAACCGGCGAAAAATGCACCCGCTGGTTATAGGTGCTGTAAATGTTTTTGGCAAACTGGAACCGCGCCGTTGTTCCGCTGGTGAGCCGCTCCAACAGCCGCCAGTAGGTTCCATAGCCAAACTCCGGGAAGTAGGATACGGCTGTCTGCCCGTAGGTATAGTGCGATAGCAGGGCAGAGGTGCTGACGGTTGCCGTTACAGTGTTTGTTACGCCATAGCCTGATTTCATCAAATCGCCCGAAGCGGTGGGAACCTTTTCGTCCGGCTCGATTCGGGTGGTGGCGGTCATGCTGGCCGAGTAATTGTCCCGGAAGTAATCATACCATCCATCGTCTACCCAATATCCTGTGTTTTTCCCTGTGCTGTGCCACACCCAATAGGGGTGCCATTTCGCCCACCAGACACTCCATGCTGCATAGGTCTTGGTTTCTCGGCTGGGAATGCTGCTGGCCGACCAGCTTCCCATTGTATCGGTGGCTTTCGGATCGGGCGGGTCGTTGCCGGAGAGATCTACCACCTTTGCGTGAATGGTGCTTTGGCTTAACGAACCTTTGTTAGTGCTGACATAGATGGTAATATCCTGCGGCTCCGACGGTGTATGCCACTTTACCCAGGCAATCTGACTATCTCCCGATGGAATCACAATATTGTTCATCCGGTAGGTGCTGCCGTTGATACTAAAGGATACCGTAGCAGGGCTATCAGGATTGATCTCCGATCCCGCATAAAGCGTTACCGGCGTGATGACATCTGTATCCACACGATACTCGTAGTCATAGTCGGTTGGCTCCGGCTGTTCGGGCGGGTCGGTAAACCATACAATACCCATACCCAGATAGGTGATAATAGTATCGTTGGAACAGGTCTTATTGGTAGCCCCTGTATAGGCCGGAAATCCCATATCCGCATATTCCAGGAACATAGCCAGCGGCAGGTTTTTATGGGTCAAACTCGTCATTGTCTTACGCAAGGACCCGCCTGCCTGATTATCATAGAGCGCGGCTTCATGGGCAGTCATGGCCATCATAATTCCGTTGTGCTTAAAATAGGCGATTGGCTCCAAAAACAGCTTGTACTGTCCGCCAATCAGTTCCTCGTATGCGATTCCGGTCTGCTGCGCCACCAGTTTTACCGCATACTCGGAGCAGAAGTATTTCTTGATTGCTTCAATGCTGGCATTCTGGCTGCCACTGCTGACGATCCTCGGCATAGGGGTTGCGGGGGTGTAGTAGTCGTAATTCCCCGTGGTAGGAGAAATACTTGCCCCATTTGCATATTGAATTTTACTGACTTTCCCAAAATGAATCTTGATAGATGGAGTTTTATTAGTCAGATCAAAAGAGGACGACACAGGCTGACCGGATTCTGCATCAACCACAGTAATTCGTACACCATCCATACCAGGGTTCCAGGAGTTCTGCGAGGTTCCTTGCCCCATATCGCCGCCACCGCCATCCACGTTTCCGCTTCCTCCGGTTTCTGCCAGGGCGCTCATAGGACAGATACCCAACAGCAGCACAAATGTGAGCAGTATCACAAATATCCGCTTCAAAAACGCACCTCCAATCAAATTAGTTGAGAACAAAAAAAGAGTACGGTATCGCTACCGTACTCTCCGGGCTTGTTATCAGCCCATGTTGCCGACCTGTTTATTTATATCTCCATCAGAGTCAATGTTGTGCTGGACGGAGCCGCCGCCCTCGTCGGTGATCCAGCCAAAGCCCTCCAGATAGATGGAACCGCCCTGTGTGTCGCCGGTCTGGGGTTGGTTGCTGTCCGGCTCATGCACAATCGGCTCATCCTTTTCGCTGGCCGCCTGCTGTTCCTCCTGAGAAGGCGCCGGGGGCGGAGTGGTTTCGGGTTTCTTTTCACTGTCGGTCAGGTTAACGTCTACCTGATCTTCTTCCTCCACATTCAAAACAGCATCGGTCTGGTTCTGGCTGTCAGTCGCTTCGGGTTTAGAGGTGTCCGGCACCACTACCAGCGGTTCGCTGGAGCTGCTGTCCGGGGTATTGCTGCTATCCACATCCTCGGCAGATACATCCGAGGGGGTGGATGCCGGATCAACGGTTGTGGTCTGCCCGCCCTTGCCCAGCAGCACTGCGGCAATCACAATTACCACAACGGCGGCTGCGCCAAGAACGGCCAACAGCTTCTTGTTTTTTGCACTCATTTGAAAACCTCCTTGTACGGTGATTTTATATTAAAATTATGGTGATATTTCTCGCCATCATTATACCATTTGCACAAATACGGCGTCCAGGTGTGATTCCTGCCAAATATTTTTTTGCGCTATGGAAAAGCGGCAGGGCGAAATACACAAAATTAAAACCTGGGAACATATTTGGCGTTGAGTTTCATGGTGATCTGCATGGGGGGCAGATGCCCGAACCCAAAGGAAAGCGGCACATCAACAGTGATTGTCCCTGTGACATTGAGCTGCGTAATGCCATCCGGCACAGACGGGGCCAGCGGAGCATTTTCTACATCCAGGTGCAGGTCGTACAGTCGATACTCCAAATTCTCGCCGCTGTACTTTACATACTGCCCGCCCTCGTATTCAATGCCCAAAACATCTTGCAGGCGGGCGTATACATTGCCGCTGGTAACATTCTGTGACCAGGACGAACCGGCAAGTTGATAGCCACCGGAGTAACCCTCACGCAAACCGGCATAGGCTTCATCCCAATTCTCGGTGGCCACATCTACAATGGCGGACTGGACAGAATCACGCACCCCCTGCGCAACGATTATCAAGCGCATATACTCAAAGGTCACACAGGCCAGAATCAGGCAGCAGAGGACAACGGCCAAAATCATCGGTACGCCTTGCCCGGATTTGTTTTTCAGGACTTCTTGAATTTTCTTCACTTCCAATACACCTCCGAAGTCCCGCTGGCCTTTGCCGTCAGAGTGACAGGAAAGGATGCAAACTCACCGAACAGCCCAATATTGACGGTGGTTGTGAGGGTCACTTCCACCTCGTTGCCGAGCTGGATTTTTCCGGTGTCGCTCCATGAGATATTGGGGTCGAGTCCGGTTTGCTCCCGCAAATCCGCTGCTTTTGCGTTTGTGGCAGAGCCAACCTGCCCATTGATTTCTGCTGTCCGAACTAATTCGTCTGCAAAGACATCAAGGTTCTGCTTTGCCACGAATACCGGTGCAATGCGGACCACCAAAGCCAGAACCATTGCAATCGCCAGAACCAGGACACACACATCCACAAAGCCCTCGCCCCGTTTGTCCTTCAGAAGTCGTTTCACGGTTTCTCCACCTCCTTTAGAACAGTTCGCCAAAGGCTTCCAACACCACATAGCCCAGGACACCCAGATACATCAGCAGGAAACAGCCCAGCAGCATAAAGGAATACTTACGCATTTTTCCCGGCTGCTTCATGGCTTCCAGTTTCAGTTTTTGAAGTTCCAACTGCTTAAAGGTCATAGAAAGCATCTGGAAATACATGATACCGTTGTCACCGCGCTTGACCGAGATCAAGCCGCGCACCACATCGGACAGCATGGTACTTCCAATCCGGCTCTCCATGCGGGTGAGTGCGTTTTCCTCGTTGCCGGATGCCATATCCGCAATCGTGATTTCCAGTTCCCGCTTCATGGCATGACCAGCGTTTCTCTGGTAGGATTTCAGGATGTTCAGCACATCACGGGATGCCCTGAGTTCCTGTTCAATGGTGTTTACAAATCTGGGCAGCTCGGCTTCGATTTCTTCCCGGCGCTGTTGAACGATCTCGTCCGCTCGTTTCTGCTCTTTGAAGTAAACTGCCACCGCCAGAAACACAATGACCGGCGCAAGGATCGGGAAAATCAGAAGGGCCGGAATTATCAGCAGAGCAATCAGACCAGCCTTTACCCAGGCCGCCGCAATATAGGTTTCCGGGGACATTTTAATTTCGGCGGATTTCAACTGTGCCTCCAGCTTCTTCCGCTTATAGCCGTCCAGATGTACCAGCGGAGAGAGCCGTGCGGCCATATCGAACAGGACAGCATTGATGCTGCCTTTCTGTGACTTTCCACGGCTCGTCACGGTCAGAACCGCCTTTGTGCTTGCGGAAGTCGGCAGCCGGAGCAGTCCGGCCAACAAAAAGAACGCTCCCAGGCCAAAGAGCGTCCCAAAGCATAGCAAAATGAGATACAAAACTCGCGTCACCTCAATTCTTTGTAATAGAGCCGTTTGGGGCCGGTGTTGCGGCTGTCGGCTCTGGGGCGCCCCGGCACATTCCAGTTCCCGCCGCCTCGCAGTCCCGGCGCACATTGCCAGCCGGAAGCTCGCAGGCTGGCTCCGTTTTCGGTTGCCAGGGTGTAGGTGATGATTTTCTGATAACCCATCAGTTTCGCAATCCGGGCGCACCGGCTGTAAAGGAAGCTGCACCCATTGGCAATACCATCGGTGCAAAGCCGGGTCACTTCCGCTGTTTTCCCATCATCCAGTCGGCGGGCAACGGGGCGCCCAACAATCGCAACTCCATGAACGGCGTCCAAATCATCTACGACAGCCACACAGAATTTGCAGCCGCGCACCTGTCCACTGTGCCGGTGATGCGCCAGAACAAACGCATTGGCGTCCCGCAGGGAGATCGGTAGCACTCTCGATGGTATCACCTCCTAACGGGATCAACGCTTGTATTCTACGGGCTTGGTGAGCCGGATCACCGCCGCAAACGAGATCAGCAGCACCAGCAGACACACCGCCAGAATCCCTTTGCCAAAGCCCGTATTTACAAGCACATCGTACCAGTCTTTATTCAGGAAGTATAACAATGGGATATTGCCAATGAGCAGGAACGCCATTGTGATAAATTCCTTGAAAGGCTCATAAAGCAGGTAGTCCAGTTCCGCCGCAACAATCCGCATATCCGAGAGTTTCCCGATGATCGGGGTGAGCGTGCTTTTCAGGCTCTTATCGTCCTGACAGGCGATAGCGGCATCCACCCATTCCCGAAACACATAGTTGTCCAGCTTGGGCTTCATGTTGGAGAGTGCCTGTTTCACATCGGCGCTTATCATATTGGTTTCGGCCAAGAAGCCCCGGAACACATCTGCCACAGGCGGGTTCAGGTAATGAATGTTTTCTTCCACAGCGGTTATCATGCTCTCGCTGCGCAGATAGGAACTTGTGATGATAGATAGTCCGGTTTCAATCTCGTTGTTCATCAGCTTTTTATAGCTGTGAGAGGTGAACAGGACATACCAGAACGGGAGCAAGCCCATCCCGGCCGCCAAAACCGGCAGCATAAAGTAGTTCTGAATCACAATACAGATCACAGCCCCCATTGCCGCCAGGAACAGAGAGAAAGCACAAATGGCGGCAAACTTCCCACCCTTTCCGGTGAGAATCAACATCTCCCGTGCTTCCAACACGGTTTTACGGATGCCCTTCGGCTCTTTGGGGTGGTTGACCTGCTGGATTCGCTTGGAAATCGGCTGTCGCCGCCCAGAAAGCGGCTTGGTCAGTTCCTCCGCAAATGTAAAGGGGGTCATGCCCAGAATCAAGAAGATGCCGGTCAGCATCCCGACAAAGGCCAGCAAAATCAATACAATCACGCAGTTTCCTCCTTTCCAGTATCCAGTTTTACACCGCCACCAGCGATACGCTCCAGCAGACGGGGCGGCATACCGTTTTCCAAAAGCCGCTTTTGCAGGCTGGCCGAGATCGTGGATACCTTTTGAAACTCGCCATGCACCTTTACCTTGCCATCTTGGATAGAGGTTTCCGACACATGATAGCGGTAGAGGGTGTGGAGCTGCCGGGTGCCGTCCTCCAGAATCTCACATTCAGTGATCTCCATGACGCGGCGGCTGTTGTCCTCCAGCTTCTTCACAAACAGAACGATAGGAAACGCTTCTGTCACCAGGTTATACAGGGTTTTATCGCCCATGTCGTATTTCTGGGTACACAGCGTCACCATACGGTAATAGGTTGCTTTGCAGCTATTGGCATGGGTGGTGGTGATAACTGCGTGGCCGGTGCGGGCCGCCTCCTGTGCGGCGAAAGCCTCGGCCGATTTCATCTCACCGACACACACAATGTCCGGGTTACAGGTCAGGGCAAACTCCAAAAGGCGCTCCTGATCGTAGTTCTGCTTGGGATCGTCAGAAAAACGGGTAACGGTATGGACTACATTGTTGATGACATTTCCTTCGGCGTCCTCTTTCACAAGGTCAAATTCGCGGCACCCATTTTCAATGGTGAAGATTCTCTTTTCGTTGGGAATGGTGGAGAGAATCCAGCTCATCAGCGTGGTTTTACCGCTGCCGGTGGAACCAGTCACACAGATGGACAAACCGAACCGGAGAACTTCGGCCAGAAAGTCCAGCATTTCGGCGGTGGCTGTCCCGTAGCCAATGAAATCATCACGGCTCAACTTCTTGGGATTCACGATACGAATGGATGCAGCCACACCTTTTTCTTTGTCCGTGAGCGGATTGCCCAGAACCGTGATACGGATTTTATTGGAGAGATGGCCCACCACACCCGGCTGACTGTTATCCAGAATCATGCCGGACTTATGAAGGAGTCTGCGGATTACATCAACAGCGTGCTGTGGGGTCTGGAACCGATCTTTGGTGGGAACCACACGCCCGTCCGCATAAGTGATTTTCACATCTTTCCACGAATTGATGTTAATTTCCTCCACATCATTTGCGAAAAGATAGGGCGTCAAGAAGGAGAACTCAGCCATTTCCGTATAGAGTTTGTCGATCAGTTCCTCATGGCTCATGCCCTCAACGCCCAGACTGTAATCGTTGAGATACTTTGCGATGTATGCGGTGATCTGCTGGTGCTGCTCCTCCGGGTTATCGGTAATTAGGGTCGAATACTTGCTGGCGAGATATTCCTGAATCTCCGCAAGCACTTCGGGAAATGTCCGCTTGTTTCTGCTGGTATTGAAGAACAGGTCAATATTACTTGCCATCTCCGAACACCTCCCCGGCAATAGCGGCAATGACCGGCTCATAGGTCTTGGCCTCTTTACCGGAAAGCGGTTCCAGCAGTTTCAGCGTCGCCGCCTGTTCCTCCAACGAAGGAAGATACGGCAGCCGGTATTTCACACCGCCAAAGGAGTTCTCGTATTCGCTGCCACCCTGATAAGGGCGCGTGTTGGACAGCACCTTGATGTGCTGTTCCGGTTTGAACTTTCTGTCGGCAACCAGCGACAGATAGGACGAGAAGTAGGAGATGGCCTTCAGGTCACAGCTGCACACCCGCAGCACATCATCCGCCACCTCCAGTGCGGTGGTCGCCAGCACATTGCCGGTCAAAAGGCTGGTGCAGTCCACAATCACATAGTCTGCGATGTGCCGCAGCAGAACCAGCATATCCACCGCCTTTTCCTTGCTGTACTCCGCATGGGTAAAGACATTTTCACCGGCCTTGTAGCCCAGAAAGCTGATATAGGGGTTTTTCTCACAGGGAACACAGGTCTTGAGAACCTGTTCCTGCGTCATTCCGGGAGCCGCCAGCAGTTCGCCTACGGACACATCCGGCAGTTTCTTCTCGCTGACCACAGCCGGAAGCGTGGGCGCCGTCACATCGGTAAACACCAGCACCACATTTTTCTTCCGCTTGGACAATTCCAGGGCCAGTTTGACCGCAGTTACGGTTTTCCCGCCCCCAGGGCTGCCCCACACGGCAAGCATCTGTTTCTGCTTATTCGCCATCGGTATTCTCAACCTCCTGTTCCTCTGCGGGTTCATTGCCGGCCGCATTATCACTGGTGTTGTCGGCCGCATTGTTATCATCGGATACCTCACCCTGTTCGCCATCCTGAGCTGCGGTATCTTCCTCCGGCTCCACAAAGAACTGATCCTGAGCTGCCAGGAACTTTTCGGCGTTCTCACGGGTTCCACGGTACACAAACGCCAGGTGCAGACTGTTGGATTCCTCCAAATGCGCAAGGAGTTGTGCCTGTTCGGTATTTACCAGCAGGGTAATGGTGGACGGGAGCGATTCTTCGGGATTTTCTTCCTCGTCATCCTGGGGCGCCTGATATTCCTTGTCGGCGCCGGAACTCTGTGTTGCGGCCAGGACCTCTACATACTTGAGTTCCGGGGGCTGGGTGGTTTCCCCTGTGTCCTTATCGGTTGCAAAGAGCATGATGATGTCACCAGCTTCCACCTTGCCGGAACCGCCTTTGGCAAAGGTGGGAATGGTAACGGAGATCGCCACTTTGGAACCGTCCAGCTTGGTCAGGTACTCGTACTGAGTCAGCGGTTCAGAAGAAAGCCAGCCGGTGTTTACATCTGTGTTTTTGCGAAGCTCTACATCGGTATATCGGCCTACTACCTCGTCAAGTGATGTGGCAATGGCGTCAGACATACCGGACGCGCCTCTGGTGTAGACCTCAACCATATCCGCCGTGATATAGGTGCCACGGGGAATCACCTCGGCTTTCACCCGTACCGCTTCGGTCTGGGCCTTCAAACCCGCATTGAAAAGGGGCGTGATGCCAAAGCAAACCAGGACGGCCAGCAGGATACAAACCGCACCGATAATCGTCCGGTTTCTGAAAATATTCTTGTTCAAGTTGATACCTCCATTTGTTCAGATTACAGCGGCCGCAGCCGCCAGCCAATAAGCAGTTACGCCGCCAATGCAGAAGAATGGGGCAAGTGGCAGCCGGATGGAAGAAAAGTCCTGTCTGCGTACTCCAAACAGCATCACTCCTGTAAGCACGGCCAGGATCAGAGATAAAATGCTGTGCAGCAAACCAGGCCACACTCCCAGAACAAAGCCACAAGCCCCCATCAGCTTAATGTCCCCACCGCCAATGGCAAGGGTTTTCCCATGTGTCAGTAATGCAGCCAACAGGTACGGACCTCCCGTAACAAGAAGCCCCGCCACAGAAGCGGCGGGGCGCAGCTCTATCAAGCCACAAACTAAAATCATGGCCGGAATCAGATTGGGAATCTCTCGTTCTTTCATATCCCATAGCGCAGCACAAGCCAACAGCAGGCCAAATACCACGCCTTTTACAATCAGAGGATTCATGGCTCCATATCACCGACCCACTCCAGATCCGGGTTGTCCAGTATCTCGCTATGCAAATCATAGAAATACCGCAGTTCCGCAGGCGGCTCACCATTGACGTCAAACTCATGGTGGCGAAGTTCATTTAACCGTTTTCCCGCTGCTTGCTTTGCCGTGCTTTGGATTCTGTCTATATCCAGATAGGAGTAATCAACTCCCATCCATTCCGTGTAGAGAGCCGCCAAAGGCTGCGGATAAGACAACAGAGCGTCCGTTTCCCACTCGTCCAACCCTTCCTCCAGATGGCAGAGGAAATCTTCTTTGATGATCTTCTCGTAGGCGTGGTCAAGAATTTATTTAGGCGGCAGGGCGGCGAGTTCTTCCATACGGGCATCAAACTCGGCTTTGGCCCGTTCATAGAGCAGATCGCCCCGATACTCGGCGCCTTTGTCCTGAAGGAAGTAGTACACCACTTCGCTGATATTGTTCGGATTCATGCAGAGATCCGGGACGGGGGTATTACGGAATAACCATGCCGATTCCAATACATTTTCCATCGCAAGCAGCATATCCCGCTGAATATCGCACAGCGGTATATTTTCCAGCTCTTCTCGGATTGCGAGCATGGTCTGAAGCTGCTCAAAATACGGATCACCGGAAGAAAGTTCCTCCGGCGGTCGGGCAAAGCGATGGATTTCCATTTCCAGCTTTTCTTTTAATGCGTCAGTTTCCAGCATGAATCACCTCCATCACATGATTTGTCGATAGAATACGGCGATGGCGGTCATTGCGACCGCCATGCCGATAAAAATGGGCCACGGGTTCCAATTTTTCTGAAACATCTTATTCTCCACATTCCAATGCCTTCTGTGCGGCAAGGATTTGTTTCCCAATGGCGTAGATTACAGGAACCGTCACGGAATTACCGGCTTGCCGGTATAGCTGATTGTCGCTATTAACTGCCCGTGCCTTATCAAACATCTCGTCCGTAAAGCCTTGCAGTCGCCAGCACTCACGGGGCGTCAACCTGCGGATCAGGCCGCACCCGGCAAAAGCTGTGCCTTGATTACAAGAGGTTTCCAGCGTCGTGGCAAGGTCTTTGCCGACCCGTCCGCGCCGCGTCTTGCTCTCCGGGAAAGAAAGGTTGATACTGTCGCCGCAGCGGGCAATATCATATCCTTTCTTTGTCGCTTCTCGAATCTGCATCCCGTAGGGACACTCATCGCAGTCTTGAAATAGCACTCCATGCCGATCCTGCGCCGTAATGGTGAAAGACGGCTCCCCGCAGTTCTTGATTCTCCGTCCGTTTTGCCGTTTTTCTTCCCGATCTGGGGTCACGACAGCACGGCAACCATAGAACACCCCGGAACTGCCGCCCCAATTACTGATGGTGCGGTTATAGGCGGAGAGGATGCAACGGGCTTCTCTGGTGAGTTTCGCCTTCCCGGTGCAAATGTCCACAAAGGACAGAACCGCATCCTTGTCCATCCCTGCGGGAGAGATCAGAACACCGGAATTGTCCCCGCCACGGTTGGTAATGCCGCTGTTATACTTGGCCTTGATGCAGCGGGCGTGATCGGTCAGCTTAGGATTACCATTGCAAAGGTCAACGAAATACAGGCCGGTCTTTCCTCCCCAGCCACCAGACTGCGCAGCCATTGTTACGCTGATGCCTGCCGGGTCATAGACGCGCTGCCCCTGCATACCACCTATGAGTTGGATAAGAGCTTTGCCACTGCCTGCGGGGACAGGAAATATTTTGGGTCCGCGTCCGGCTCCAGGATGTCGGCAAGCGACAATGAACACTCGCTCTCGATTTTGAGGGGGGCCGAAATACTTTGTATTGAGCAGTCCGTATTCGATATGGTAGCCGAGTGAGGCCAGCGTATCGAGAACGGTCGCAAAGTCCCATCCTCCATGAATGGATAGGAGATTCTTAACATTTTCAAGGACAATCCATGTGGGTCGATTTTCAGGACTTTGGCCTTTGACGAGTTGAGCAAGTGTAAAAAAGAGTCCACTTCTTGCTCCGTCAAGCCCTCGCTGGCGGCCAGCGACCGAAATATCCTGACACGGGAATCCTCCTGCCCACAGGTCTGCTCTGGGGAGATCTGCGGGGGCGACTTTTGTGATGTCGGCTGCATACCATTCATCCTCCTTTACATCGTGAATGGCTCTGTAACTGCGGTCGGCATACTTATCAATCTCACAATGCCCCACACAGCGCATCCCGCATAGCTCAAAGCCCTTGCGGAAACCGCCGATGCCTGCGAAGAAATCCAGAAATGTCATCTGCTCCATCGGCAGCCTCACAGTTCTGCCGTCATATCCTCGTCAAGCTCATCCTGCTCGATTTCATTCATGTGGTTGGTTTCTTCCTGTTCGTCCTCAAGCTCCATCAGCTTCACAAAGACGGCGTTAACAACGCACGGATCAATCTCCGTGACATATCGGGTGGTCGGGTCTACCTGATGTGCCTCCCTCGGCTCTCTTGTGTCAGGGAAGTCCGTTTTGCCCGCTCGGTCAAGCACGGCCTGATCGAACCGTGCGTCCCAATCGGAAAACTGGATAGTACGGGACAGCACATACATCGCCCGTTCTGTTCCATAACAGCGCACCAATTCTTCGATAAAGGCGTCCAGTTCACGGGTATTGAAGGCAGTCATGGCCTTATCCTGAATGAAGTTGCGGCAGGACATATTGATGTTGTAGCTGTCACACCAGAGAGCCGCTTCATCCTTTCGGGCGGCTTCCTCCAGCGAGGGGTAGTAGACCGGAATGGTTGCGTACATTATTCAAGCCCCCATTCATCCCCGTAACGATACGGGTAGATTTTCTGTCCGCGTAAAAAGCGAATCAGGTTTTGCACCTGATCTACCACGGACAAATTGCTCTGGTCTTTGGTAGTCATCATCACAGAGCCAAAGATACCGGCCAGGGCCAGGATAACGGTGGTTGTCACATTCCCGGTAAAGAGCCAGGCCAGCGCCGCTATGCCGCCCATCACCAGGGACCCCACAATGGATTGAAAAAGCTGTTTTTTCCCAAAGCCAGTAAACAGTTCGGCCTCCGGCTTCACGCCCAGAGGGATGTAGAGTTTCAAATCTTCGTCCATTTGCACCTCCTGTCAGGAATAGTAGTACAGAATCAGATCTTTGATTTGCCAGATGGATTCTGCGATGATGTAGAAGATCACTGTGTTACGGGCGCGCTTTTTATACTGCGCCGCCTGTTCCTCGGCTGCGGTCAAGCGCACCAAGCAGTAGACGAAACGGGCTACCGCACCAACGCGCACAAGCAGGATGATGGCATTTGAAATATCGTCCATTGTCACCATCAGCCATCACCTCACTTTCCCATGCCCTTGACCATCTGCACCAGCCGTACAGAATGGTATGCGTTGTTGACAATGGCGCCGCCGCCACCGCCACCGGTCGTAATGAGGAAGTCCTGAAGGAACTTCGGTGTCCGCACCGCAAGAATCATACAGGCCACGCCCCAGAAAATGTGCATATTCATCATCAGGCCAACCCCCAATTTCGCAAGTGAAACCTGAATTACCACAGAGAGCGCAGACTGGAAGAACTTACTCATGTAGGGCTTGAACACGCCTTTGTCATTGTCAATCAGACCTACGCAGGCCAACGGAATACCTACTCGCAAAATCAGGATTTCAAGCCCGCGCATCAGGAATTGGAAATATAGGATGAAATAGACGATGACAAATACCAAGCCAAAGATGGCTGTCACAAGCCCCATTGATGAAATGCCGGATACCCAGCCCGCCCAATCGTAAGCGGTGGCAAGGCCGATGGCCTCCAGCATTTTATTGCTCATTTCTTCTACAATCGTGGCAAGCCAGTCATACATGGTGGGAAAGCAGATTGCCACAGCCATAGCCTTGAAAAAGTTTGTGAGAATGGCAATAGGCTCCTCGTCGGCGTCCCCGTCTGACCACAGAACATAGGTTTCAAAGCCTTTTTTCAGGAACTTCAGCACAATCAGGGATACGCCAAAGCCGAATACAATGTCGAACAAGGACTGAAACAAATCGACCCCGGCCAAGGTGGACATATACTGCTCTGCGTACAGGGTAAGAGGGATAATCCCTTCCATCAGCCCATCAATATAGGCGATTGCTCCATTCAGCAGGGCCACGATCAGCAGCACTAAGATATATTCCAATCAGCAACCACCTCCTTTCTGGGGGCGGCGCTCGGCCGCCCCCGATAGGGATTGGAATATGGCGGACGATCAGGACACGGCAGCTTCTTCGTTCTGTACGGCGGCCTCATACGCTTCCAGTACAGCGGCGGAGAGCTTTGCCCGCAGTTCCTTCGTCATGGGGAAGCAATGCTCCACCCACTCGCCCTTGACATTCCGGCGGCTGGGCAGGGACACAAACAGCCCCTTTTCGCCCTCGACGACCCGCACATTCTTCACCAGAAAGCAGTCATCCAGGACCACGCTGCACACCGCCCGCAGCTTGTCAGGACCGGTAAAAGTCTTTTTGATTTCCGCTTTGAACTCCATTGAAAAACCTCCTGTCAAAAATTAGGGCGGGGCCGATGGCCCCGCCGCTGCTTGTTCCGATCAGCCGCCGTAGTTGAACATATCCTTGATGCGCTGGGTGATGGTGGGCAGCACGGTGTCGTCCACGATCAGGTACAGACCGGCCAGGATCAGGGCGCCCAGGACAATGGAGATCAGCACAGTAATCGCCACATCCAGCGTACCCTGACCGGTGCGGTCGGTCAGCGCCTCCGCCGTGCGGTCAGCCAGCTCACGGGCCTTCTGCTTGGCAGTCCAGATAGAAGTCATAGCCTTAACCTGAGTGTTGCGGATGAAGTTAGCCATAGTTTTTTCCTCCTGTTAATAAAATGATTTATTTAGTAAGGCGCGGAAATCGCCTGTACTACGGAATGTATCCCGGCTTACTGGTAGTAGCCGAGAATCAGGTTCAGGGTGGCGGAACCGAGTACGGCGCCAATGCAGGACACCACCGCCACCACAATGCGGTTGTTCCACTTTTTCTGATCCATCTCGTCAGCCATGCCGCGCCGGATGCAGAAATAGATGATAAGCAGACCGGCTACCACCGGCGCCAGCACCATCAGCCAGGTTGTCACATCACCGACCAGTTTCTCGGTTCCCTTGACAATCTGACTGTCCTGCACACCAGCGGCATAAGCCGGTGCGGACATAAAAAAAGAGGCGGTAAGTGTGGCAATACCAACACCCACCGCCCGGACAGTCTGTTTCAGCCTGCCCGCCGTCTGGTTGATTTTCTCTTTCATTCAAAACCTCCTATGAGTTAATCATCATCAAGGCCACCGCCCATAGCGCCCTTTTGCTGCGAAAGGCGGCGCATGATGTCCTTCTGGTAGTAAATCCAGATGTTCCACAATGCGATTTCTTGCTTCGTGTCGGTGATGATTGGCCGTTTCTGTTCCCGTTCTTCCCGCAGCCTGCGGTTATGCTCCATATCTCCCAACCCCAACATCTTGTTGAACATCCACTGAGAAAGGTCGGGTGCATACATCATAGCGGGGTGGTCGCGGCTGGTGATGATTTGATGGGGACGCTTGACGCGCCGGACCTCATCCGTATTGAGCAACTTTCTCTCGGTCAGGCTGACGCTCTGGGAGTTAGACGGGGTTGTGTATTTTCCGTTGCTGGCCGAAAGCTGGTAACTGGATGTGGTATAGCTGCCGAGTTTATCGGACATCTCCCGTAGCGTTTCCGGGTCATCGCTTTGCAGGTACGCCCAAACCTGACAGTTGCCCTTGATCGTGTTGGCGATGTTGTCGCTGTACTTTTCTTTCAGTTGGTCAAAGCCCTGCACAAACAGGGCATATCGCATCCCACGGCCAGCCGCCACGGTCAGTTTGTTTGTCATGTCGCTGATGGGAGTAAAGTTGCCATACTCGTCAAGGATGAAGTTGACACGGCGTTCCAAACGCCCGCCGCGCCTGTCTGCCGCCTCTGCCAGAAGCTCATATTGCTGCGACACAATGAGAGAAGCAATGGGATAAAAGGTGGTTTTCTCGTCGGGCAGGATTACAAACAACGCTTGCTTTTTACTGCCCATATCTGCAAGGGTAAAATCGCTGGTATGAGTAATAGCATAGATGGACTTCGAGGTGAACAGCCGCAGGGTGGTCAGGGCAGAGGTGTAGAAGCTGCCTCTGGTACGGGACGGCGCCACATCAGAAATAGACAGAAGCGCCCGTGCCGGGTGGGACGGAGAGAGTTTCTTGACATACTCCAACAGCGGCATCTTATTTCCGATGGTACGGCACATTTCCGAAATGAACCAATACACATTGGTCATGTTCTGAAATTCCGGCCGTTTTTGGTTGTCGCACACCACGCAAAGAATGGCAGCCGCTATGATGGAACATTCACCGTTCGTCCAAATCTTTTCGCCCTCCGGCTTACCAACCAGATTGTTCGTCAAGTCCCAGGCCAGCATTTCTGCACGGTCGGTGTCTCCCTCACTGATGGCGTCAATGATGGGCTGGAGCAGATTGTAGCGCATACTCTTTTCGGGGTTCTTGAAGTCCAGCACCAAAACCTCATAACCCAACTTTTTCAGGAAATCAGCGGTGTAGTGGAACAATTCGGCTTTGGGGTCGGAGCAGAAGATGGATTCTCCGGCGAGTCCCAAAAGACAGATACTTTCCAGAACCAGACATCTTGATTTACCGGAACGAGTGGCGCCAACGCAGAGCAGGTGGCAGTCATCACCGACAAAATAGATTTTTTCTTTATCACCCTCCTTTCGCATACCTACCACCACGCCGCCTTTTTTCAGCGGAGTATCCGCTCCCAAAGGTTTCTGCTTGGGAATACCTTTGGGGTGAAGGTTCAACTTCAATTTATCGCCTCCTTATTTTTCTTTGAGAAAATCCAAACCATCGTATCCGGTATCTAAGAGCTGCCGGATCGTTGGGTTGTGCGGGTCAAGAATATAGCTGTCAAATGCTTTGTCTTTCTCGGAATCGGTCATCCACCGGGCTGAACCATGCTGGTATTGGCCCACGGCTCTGGGTGTCTGAATTTCCGGGGTGATCGTGTCCAGGTCTGATTCATACGGCCTCATGTTGGTCAGGAAGAACATAACCGCCAACACGCTTACAAACCCTTGCAGACACAGATACAACATCATGTGCTGGCGGTTGGAAAACAGGCTGACAAGGCAGTCCCCGATGGGGAGAAGTGAAAGCCGGGTGATCTCTCTTGTCAGCAGACCGTGAACCGCTGTTGAGAAAAACAGGTTGAGAATCGCGCCGGAAACGAAGATCAGCGCACAAACCATCAATTTAGGCTTTGTTTTCATAATTCCATATCATCCTCAACAGCAAAATCATCCAGAAACGCTTCATTGTCTTGATCCTCGGTCAGCTTGATTGCCTGCGGCTCCGTTTCGCCCATCTGCATGGGAACCAGGACCGGCAATAGATGCTTTTGCAAAAAGTCCTGATCCGCGCAGCGGTCAATGAATGTCCCGAAGGTGTTCAAAAACGGGGTATCCAACGGAGTACAAATCATCAGGTCGCCGCGCTCTTTCCCCATCTTCACAATAAAAGATGCAAGATTGACCGGATCGTGGTCCAGGCAGAACGCTTCATGCAGACCGCCCTCCGCAGGGGCATACCCGATTAGAAAAGGATAGCCGCAAGCAGTATGGTTTTGCTTGGCTGCGCTGATAAGTTCAGGAGTGACAAACTTGGTGAGTTCTTCGGCAGCCTCATTCCTGACCGGCTTATCCAGAAGCCATTCTTTCAAACTTTCCGGTTTGACGATGCCACAGAAGTCATGTCGTTCCCAATGAATGTATTTGCCGGTCAACAGGCTTTCTGCATACACAGCCTGACCTCTGGCTCCATAAATACATCCAAAACCGTTACGGGCATACCAGATGGAGTCGTCGGCAGTCATGTCCTTGCCCTTGCTGCTCACCCCAGGTTTGAGAACCAGAAATTGATTTTCGTAGTTGTACTGGCTACTATCGGGGATGCAGTCATTGATGTCCAGAGGGCGATCCGACTGGCGGATCATTTTCTGATTCTTCACCATATCATCGGATACATAGAGAATCGGGAGTTGCAGAAAAGTAGCCAGGCCAATTTCGTCCTTCATTCCCTGAGAGATGGTGTCGCCCATAACCCAGAGTTCATCGCAGCGTTCCAGCAGTTCGTGACCCATTCGCAGACCCTGTTCCCGCTGCTCCGGCACTGCGTCATTCAGATATTGCGTGAAAATCGTGTGCGGCGCCAAGGGAATCACGCCGCAGGATGCCGCATAAGCACAGTAGTCCTTTGCCTTTTCCTTGTTCTTTTCCATATCTCCCCGCAGAGGGGAAGAAATATAGACCAGCCTCAAAATAACACCTACCTTTCTAAATTAAGCCCATCCACCCAACAGATGGACGGTGCAAAAGTCGATGAAAACTGCCCACCGGCCACGGAACATAGCCCGCAAACCTCTGAGTTTCAAATTTCCAGATCTTCCTCGTCCTCTAAATCACAGGCGCTTTCCACATCGGAACCGTAATCTGTGAACGGCAAAATGTGTTCTGTGCCGTTCTCGACATTTTCCTCGGATTCATACAGCCCCATATCGGCAAATTCATTGTCGGAAACAAGAGTTCCGTCAATGGTACGGAACATCAGCGGCATATAGTTACTGTCCTCGTAATACAGAAACTCATTGGTCGCATACGCCAGTTTTGCAATATCGCCGCCGTGAAAAATGAAGTACGGAATCGTTCGTTCCCCGCTGATAGCCGGATATTTTTTGAGTTCATCGAAAAACTCTTGAAGCTCTGGACAAACATAATGAACGGTCAGCTTGCCGGTTTCATTGCGGGAAATACGTCCGATCACATCTTTCAACGCATGATCGGCAGTCAGTTGATAGCCAGCCCAGGCAACGGCTGTAATTTGGAACGGCGAAACAGCGCCGTCCGTTTCCTTATAAACCTGCGTGTTATCAAAGTCGTACCGGAGCCATTGACACTCCATATCATCATCCGCCTCTTGGCGCGGCGAAATGTCTGCTTCGATGATGAAGTGACTTCCTTCCAGGTCGAAATCCAGGATTTTCATTGTAAACTCCTATCTTTCCAAGTCCAGCCCGTCCAGCTCATAGTCTGAAACAGGAGGTTCAAAGGCCGTATCATAGGCCACATCATCAAGCTGCCGGATTGCGTCCAGACGGGCCGCTGCCTGCGGATCAGTAACAAGTTCCTGTTCCAGCAGGGCGTCCGCAACGATGGCGTTGGAAACCGGATCGGTAAAACAAAGGTTCTCACCGTCCTGTGCCGCCTGTTCCATCACAGATTCCGGCAGGATTTCTTCGGCAAGGGCCTTCGGCACTTCCAGCCCACGTTTCTTTGTGCCGACGATCTCGTAAATGCCCACGGCGATCTCCCCGCAGGTGATGATGTTTCCCCAAATATCAGGATTCGGGCGTCCATCACGCATACTTTGTCCCTCCATCTTCCTCATAAGGCATATAGGCTATGACGGTGAGGTAATCCGTACCAAGGCGCCGCAAAAGAGCATCCTGATGTTCCATGACCTGATCGACGATATGCTCCGGGCAGTATTTCATCAGGTCAGCTACATATTGCCCCACATCCAAGCCAATAGGATGCGCCATGTATTCTTCGTCCGTCATGCCCTCAAGCTGCTGGTTCAGCCCGTATTTATACATCAGGAAACGGGCGATAGCGATGGTCTGATTTCTCTTGCTGCTCATTCTTGCTATCCTCCAATCTCCATTTCTTCCTGCTGGCCGAACTCCATATCAAAGTCAAACTCCATTTCCTGCTCCCGCAGCTCCGGGATAATGTCCTCGATTTTGTCAAGAATCCGTTCCACAGATTCACGGGCCTCGTTGGAAACATCCTGATCGAGTATGCTCATCTTGACCAAGCCCGCATGAAGGACCCGGAGTTCTTCTTCGGTGAACAGCGCACGTTCATCCACCAAACCGCTCCGTTTGGCGAAATCCTGTCCTGCAAATTCCTTGTTGTAAAAAATCTGGCGGGCCATCATTTCGCCGGAATCCGGGGCGGTGCGGTAGGTGGAGAACACATAGCCAAACAGATGATGCTCCTTGCAGGCGAGAGTCACGCCATTGTATTCTGCCAGCTTATAAGAGCCATTGGGAAGTTTCTCATTGGCGTCAGTATAAGGACAGTCGCGGCAGATACCCGCTTTGTTCGCTGTGTCCTGGGCCGTATCGTTGATAAGGCGAATGAGTTTGTCCTTAACTGTGACAAAGGGGTTCTGGATCACCGTATCGGCTTTGGAGAAATAGGCCACAAGCTGGTTCTTGAAATAAATATCAGCGATGTAATCGGAAGATTGGGACCGCTTCACATCAAAGCCGCGCCGGGCAAGCTGTTCAAAGAACAGCCTGTAAAAATCGGTTTTACTTCGCAATCGGTTTCCTCCTTTCCTGATAACCTTTTCGCTTCATTACATCTTTGAGAACTTCAACGAAAGCAAAAATGCGCTCTGCCGCCGCCTGATTTTTGGGGTAAACCGCAGGCAGCGGAGGGCGCCGCTGTTTTTTCAGATCGTACCATAGACAGCCGCCATCCCTTCGTTCAGGGAACATACAGGACGGGACAGAGGTGCGCAGAGTGTAAGGGCAGTTATGGCAGGGATGTCCTTTGGGGTATTCATATTGGTGAACCGTCAAATGGGCAATGCCATACGAACCGCTCGGAATCGACACCGGCACACCATTTTGCTTATAGGAAGTGTTCGCTGCTATCATCCTTTCTCCTTTCTGGAACCGGGCGGCCGGTCACTTTTTGCTTTTCACAATCATTTGAAAACAGAAAAAGCAGCCCCGCAGGACTGCTTTCTGTATGGCAATATCAACTTTTTCAAGGGACTTTTTCCGATAAGCCCTCATCAGTTTTGCGGTTACAAACCGCAAAACTACTTAAAATTGTCTTTAGTTGCGGATTACTATGGTTCCAATCCCTTGTCCTTATGTCGCAGATACCACTCTTTTCGGGCTGCCTTTGACAGATCGGTACTCATGGCCTTTTGCCGGTCGTCATACTCCATGTCAAAACTCATAGCAGTCTGCTCCAGCGCCATTAAAATTTCGCAAATCATCTGTTCGGTGAAGTAGGCTTTGCGGGCCTCTGTATATTCAAAAGACTGGACCTCACGGTCTTTGCACAGCATGGTGCGGATCACGTCGAGAATTTTATTGGCAATCAGCTTATCGGCCTCCGCCACAGCCTTTTCCTGCTGTTCTTTGATGTGCGCCGGGTCGGTGTCATAGAGCATGGCAAGACGGGTCTTGCTCTCTGCATAGTCCTGTACCAAATTGCGGATGTACTCGTTGTTTTCCTTCAAGAAGGCAACAAAGGCATCTAATTCGGCCTTCACATCCTCTGGAAGCAATTTGTAATACAGTCGCCCCTTTTTCGGCATTTTCTCCTTCAGCGCGAACAGGCGTGAGATAAAGGGGGCAATCTTCATTGCACCAACAACGCTATCCAAGGGGGAAGTCCCCAGCTCATCATCCGTGATACGCCCAAACGCTTCACGCAGGCGACGATATTCCTGCGGGTGAAGATGCTCCATGTACTTCTCAAACTCGTCAATCATTTCGTCTGTGATGGCCGACAGGTGTTCCTTTGCCCGCTGTTTGGCCTCGCAATACTCTTTGATACGCTCGGCAAAGGTATCTCGAATGAGTTGTTTTCGGATTTTATCCGGGATGCTTGGATGGACAAAAGGGACCATTGTTCGCTGATGTTTATTCCAGAACACCACATGGATGTGGGGATGACCTTTTTCGTTATGGTGGGCAGCCACCCATTGCAAGTCCTGCACCCGGATTCCATTGAACTTTGCCAGGGTCAAAATGTGGCGGTCGATATAGTCCTCCCACGCTTTGTGATCGGACAGCCCCAATTCGGCGGCCGTTTCAGGTGAAAAAGAGATAATACCACGATACATATTGACCCGACGATAGGAAAGCTCCCGAACCAGGCGGGCGGCTTCCTGCCAAGTGTCAAACTCTTTGACCACCCCCGGCTCCAGCTTGCCAAACAGTCCGTGGCGCATCCCCTCATTCTTCACGGCACCGGGACGAGTTGCAATGTAACCGATATGTGCATAGTTGCCTTTTGGAGTTTTCTTATAGTTGGGGTGCCGGTGGCGCTGCTTATAAATCAGAATCGACACGGGAACCTCCTTGTACGGCATGGATGGCTTTCTGCATTTCCTCGTCATCCATGAAAGTACGCAGCGCATCCGCGTTTTTCTGATTGGCAAATGCCAATGCCCGTTTTCGGGCCGCCGACTCAATTTTTTCAAAAGACGAATAGCGATCTTGGTCAATGAGGTCTGCGATAATGGCAATGTTGGCATAATAGCCCGCAGCCGATATGATCGTCAGGCGATTTATCAGTCCGGCCAACCGGTTTCCCAGGGCTTTGAGCTGCCCGCTGAGTTCCTGCCGGATGACCCCGTTTATCATGTCAATATTTTCGGCGGTGGTTTCCAAATCCAGATATTCGTCAATCGCCCTGCGCACTTCTTTGGAAAAGTCCGTCCCATTCTTGGCTGCCAGTTTATTGAGCGCCCGAACTGTATCTTCCGGCAGATGGAGCGTCTTGCGCTCTGTTTTAATGGGCGATTCCTTCAAATCAATCCTCCTTTCAAATGAGTGAGTACCAGACAACAGGCCCCAACCAATACTTCTCACATTCTCGGCGTTAGAATGGTTAGAATCGGCGGGTAGAATGGCTGAAAAGAGAGGTGTGACAAAAATCACACCGGAACTTGAAAGTCATACCGATTCAAAAACCCGCAAACCCGTTGAAAGCACTGCTTTCAAGCTGTCAGCCCGCCGTCAGGTATGACGGCTATTCCTGCCTTAACCGAGAACCGCAGGGCGTGGCCTGCGGATTCCGGTTGCGGGGCGCCCCCGCAGGGGGGCGGGCAGGTACAGATGAAAAGAAAAGTGCGGGCTGTCACAGTTCAAAGTCATCTTCCAGATCTTCTTGGGCGGGCGCCCACTCGGTAAAAATCTCCGCCATGATTTCGTCCTTTGTTCCTCGGACAGAGCAGCCCTCATTGGCGTAGTCCTCCAGATTGGAGAGCCGTTCAGGGATACGGTAGAACGCAAACTGCCGTCCCGGTGTCTGAATGAACAGCCGCATTTCATACCCGTCCTTCGGGTTCATTGCGTCCATCAGTTCATCCAGGGTTCCAACCCGTTCGCAGGCTTCGTGCAGGATGGAGTGCAGCATATCTTTGGGGATTTCCGCAGACCAGAGAGAGTAATCGTCTTTCCCGTGACAGGTGATGGTCTGGACTTTTGCAAAGGCAATCCGGTCGATCTTCTCCAGCGCAGAGTTCAAAATTGCCTCGGCCTCCGGCGGATGGTGGCCGCAGAGTTCCATATCCACCACAGTCCCCACGGCCTCTGCTTCTTGCTCGGTCAGAACGATGTCCACTTTTTTCTGTTCATAGGTATTTCCACGGCCATTGAGCATCAGGGAACATTCGGCAGCAATGCGGAACATCCTGTAATAGTCGTCCGCAGTTTCTCCCAATGTCTTGCCGGTAGCAAAGTTTTGAAAATAGCGCTTGCCATCTTTGTCGCGGCAGGCCAGGGAAATGTCCAGATAGATACCTTCGCTGGCCCCAAAATTGGGAATACAGAGCGCCTGGTCAAATTCAGGCAGCTCGCCCGTCAGTTCATCGGAGAACAGGAAATACTCATCCGGGAGCAGACCTTTCAGTTCCAGGTGCGTTTGCAGTCTGTCAAAGGTTTCTTTTGCGTCGGCCATGCCGATGTGCCGGACACGCCGCTTTTCATCCGGCTCACTCCAGCGATCCAATTCAAAGGTTTTGATTTTTGCCAATTTTACACCTCCATACCTTGTTCCGGTTCTTCCTCGGCGCTCTGTTCAAATGCGGTTTCCAGCTCCGCCATACGCTGACGGTCTAAATCCTCCACAGAACGCCCCTTCCGCATTTCCACCAGGTCGGTGTTAAAGTCATTCAAATGCGGCACATGAACCGCGCAGGCATATCCCTTTTCGGTGTATGCCTTCATCCATTTTGCCGCTGTAAGCTGCCCCCAATTTCGCAGTTGCCCATTCTTGTCACGGGCCAGATAGTCATTGTCCACTGCAAACACCAGTCGCTTGATCTGCGGATGGCCTTCCAGATAACGGTCAATGGCTCCATTCCAAAGGCAACCGGTAGAGATACGGTGATCTTGCATCCAGTCACGCCCATAAAAGTCAGCGGCAATAGAAGCATGGCTCATCAGGTCGATGGGCGCCTCGGTGACAATCAGCAGATCGGTTTTGCCCTCGTGGAAGAAGGGGTAGCTTTTATCAGAGCCGGTCGCATCCATTTTGAAGGAGCTGTTATCTCTGGCCGCCCGCATGGAGCAGTACCGGGCGGTTCCTTCCGCATCGTAGCCTACAAACACGCAGTTGCCATACTTCTTTTCCTGATAAATCATCTTCCGATTCATAAAGTGGCTTACGATTTTAGGGCTGATACCTCGGACAGAAACCAGATACCAATAGGCCCGCTTCATGTTGTCTGCCTTTTCGGGCAGCACCAGCGGCTCCCGTTCTTTTTTCTCATAGGGAACCACCTGCTTTACGGATGGAGAGAACTCCTTGCCGATCAGCTTGCCCACCGCTTCGGGGAAGGACAGGTTTTCTTCCCGCATGACAAAATCAATGGCGCCGCCTTTGACTCCATCATCAGGACCCGTCCATTGGAAAAAGCGATTGTTTTCGGGGAAGATGTAAAGCCCGCCGCTGTGCTTCATGTGGACAGCTTTGCGGCCTGCCTTTTCCGGCTCATATCCATAGCCACGGGCCAGGGACAGAATATCCACGCTGTTTGCCTTCCTAATCTCATCCTCGGTAAATTTCTGATACGCAGCGGCGCTTCTGCTCATATCACATCACCTCACAATTCCAAATCAGGCTCCTGTTCTTCGCTGCTCTCAATCACAGGCTCCTGAGTCATATCCTGATGAAAATGGTCAACGCCCGGAATAAGCGCCAGCGAAGAACCATTCTCCCAATGGCAATGAATTTGCCCCAGATCGTCAACGGAATCTACGATGCCGGTCAGTCCCGCAGGCATTTCACGGTAGGGATCTTCCATCTTTTCATCCAGCACAACCTTGGTTCCGGGCTGGTAGTTCTGCCGGATGAGCTTTGCCTGCTCGTACTGATATTCCGGCGATCTGGTGGGCGCTTTCTTTTCTCCCGGTTGGATCGGGATGCCCTCTGCATCGTAACAGGCAGGATCGGCAGCAGGAACATTCCAGCCAAACATGGAACCGGCCAACATAGCTGCCGCCTGTGCCTTTGAAATGCCCTCATGGGCATTGAAGTAATTTGCCAGAACCTTGTTATACTCACGGTCGCTGGTGGAGTAGGCACAGGGATAGTAGCCCTTTTCGCCGCGCCTGACCTCTATGAGCTGCCCGGAACCGGGAAGAACTGCATAGCAATGTTCCGGCAGAGCAGAAGAATTAAAGTTCTTCGCCATAGTCAGCCTCCACTTCATACTCCGCAGAGTCCGCCGCTTCGACCTCATAGAACTCATCCAGGTCAAATCCGGCTTTTCCGATTTCCTCGTTGCTCATGCCGAGTTCATCTCTCAAATGGCGGTATAAGTCCCATCCGGCATAGTTCTGTGCCGCCCATGACAGCGCCTTATCCAGAATCAAACGGGTGCGATCTTCGCCCAGGCTCTCCAGAGAACCATTGCGGATGGCATTGAACTCATGGTCGGACAGGTTCAGCAGCCGATATGCTTTCTCAAACTGCGGCTCCTTTGCACAGTCCGGGAGCATCAGATTTTCCGTCTGCTCCACAAAGCCATAGTCCAGATTGCTATACTGAACATCACCGGCACGGCAGGCCGCCCGGAACTGTTCAAAGCCCTTCATATTGCTGAAGCCCCGGTAGTCCATTGTGCCGCCGAGGATTTGGGCGCCGATGATGGTATGCAGCATTTCTTCATCCGTAGTGGCGGCCACGATTCGCATGGAACTTCGCTCCTTGCTCAAGGTGCAGCCATACAGGATGAAAACATTCACTGTGTTATCCAGGCTCACAGTCTAATCCCTCCGTTTCTTCCTGCAATCGCTCCAAATACTCGTCGATGTCCAGTTCCTCATACTGAAATTGGAGCGATTCAACGATTGCCGGATTGCAGTCCTCCGGCAGATGCTCCTTTACAGCATCCTGAACATCCCGGATTTCCCCCAGGAATCCCCAGCAGCTATCCACCTCCACATCTTCCTTGAAAAGCTGGAATCCATAGCACTGGTTGGTCAGGTAGTAATCGTACTCCTTGACTTCAGCTTCCAGGGTTTGACGAACCTTCTCCAATATTTCAGGGGTGATTTTCCCGTGTTCCTGCTCGATCATCGCTTTATCTGCGTAGATCCAGCCAACCTGACCGGAATCCCACGGGCAAGAAAAGCCGCAGGTGTTCATGGTGATCCCGCTGTGATCGTACAGGTAAAGCGGAAGAATCACCATGCCATCCATTTGTTCTACCAGCGAAAACAGTTCGCCGGTAGTGAGGGCAGAAAGGCAATCATCCAAAAACCAGTCCGGGACTTCATCTTTCAACGAGGCCGCATAGCTGGAGGACACATACCAATCGCTGTCTGAACTCCAGTGCTGATTCTCCCGCAATTCCCACTCCCGCGTGGAGCGGTTGTATTCCAATCGGGCATCTTTGGCCTTGCCAGATTTGAGAAATGCAAAAACCGGATTGTTCCGGTCATGGCCGCTGGAGTATTCAGAAAACAGCAGGTTCCGCAGGAAATCGCTTGGCTCATCATAATCGTGCTTCTCGCCCAGGCTGTATCTGCTATGCCAGCAGACCATTTTTCCCAGGCAGTCGTGATCCTCACGAGGGTTCAGAGGGGTATCATCATCCAGTATGAAAAGGGTGTAGGGCGCCATTGTCGCTGTCATCGGCATATCGCTTCACCTCCCTCCAGACAGGTCGATTCGCTTAGTTGGCGCCGTGGCGGTTGCGATACCAGCCAAAATAGAAAAGGCCGCCAATCATGGCGGCGGCAGCGGATACGCTCAAAATTGCTTTTTTCATATTGGCTCCTTTCAAAAACCAGATTTACAGTTCCATATCCTGTTCTTCCTCACAGTCCAATACAGAGCTGTCCGGCGGGGACGCCCCATGTTCTTCAAACTGCTGTCGGGTCTGAATCGCAGCGGACAGTTTGGAAAGCAGGTCAAACATTTTGGTGCTGTTCCGGCTGCCTTTGAAATAGCGGTAGTTCCATTCTCCAATTTGGGGGTCGTACCGGATACTGTGAAGCGAATTGATGATCCAGCCCTGTGTTTTGAGAGGAACAGGAATTTCATGCTCACGAAAGAGCTGCATAATGAGAGATTTGCCGTTGATCTCCCGGTTTATCACCTCCTTTCCCGCCATAATATTTCCTTCGGCCTCACGGATGGCGGAATCGTAACGGGCCTGTCGTTCTTGTGCCAACTGCTGTTCACGGGCGTCTTGCTGCGCCCGCCTTTCATTAGCTTGCCGCTGCCGTTCCGCAGCAATGGGGGCATTGTGGGCTTTTGCTTCCTCATACCGTCCAAGCAGATTGGCAAATCCCAGATCAGCCCACCGGTCCGGGGCTTCCATACTCTGATTGAAAACCCTCTCGATCTCACCCCGGATGCCATGCTCCAGCGTGGGCAGCCATTTCAGGACTTCCTCAAGCCGGTGCCGCTGGTCAATGCCCACCATAAACCCGTCACATGGAATATAAACTGTTTGGAAGAACTCCCGTTTCTTCTCCATTGTGTAGAGTTCAATGCCGTTTTCGTTGTAGAAGCGGTAGTAGTAGTGCTTGTTGCCCATCAGGTCTTTGGCAAAGACCCGGTTCTCGTCTTTTTCCTTGGGCGGAAAGATGTCCTTTTTCTTTTCATCCGGTCGGGTATAGCGTGGAGAAAGACCGGTGCGCTCCAAACTGTCTGCAATCAGCTTTTGGACTTTTTCAATACCGCCATGCTTCTCAACGAAACCGGCCAAGTCCTCCGCCTGCTGGAGAGAACAGAATTGCAGTCCGGTTTTTCCTTCATAAACGGAGCCTCTATGCTGAAACAGGTCCAGGCCAAACTCATTGCGGACCGGCTTTGTTTCTTGGGCTGGCAAAAAAGCACCTTCTCGAAAGAGATAGCCGACAGCCGAATGTTTCTCGCCCATATATCACCACCTCACATCACTGCTCCAGCTCATGCTCGTTGTCATCGTCCAGGCGCAGAGCAAGGAACTCTTTGATACAGTGTTCTGCCGCCTCGTCGGTGGGGTACAGCAGTTCCAGCGTCAGGTCGTCCAAGTTCTGATCTTCCAGACGGGGATAGCCCGCCAGAGTGTTTTTGATATACGCCGTGAGAAGATCGTGGGGGCTGAATGCCTCCAGCAGCATGATCTTATACTTCGGCAGAAGCGCAGGCAGGAACTCTTTCAGAATCCCAATCTTCCTCGCCATCAGATCGTTGTCCGTTTTCATCCAAAATCACCTCGCTTTCCTGTAATGATTCAAACTCCAACTTAGTGTTGATTTCCGTGAGTTGGGCAACCTTTTCCGACAATTCTTCCTCATAAAGAAACGGCTGTCCAACCTGCTGTTGGGCAACCGCCAGTTGTTTTTGTGTTTCTTTCAATTCGCGCCGTGCATCTTCAAGATAGTTGGGAATCCGTTCAGCAAGATTCTCGATACGGGTAATCGTTCCCTGACCGGAATTGCCTATATCCGTCCCATACAGCAAAGCGCCCCGCAGAATAATATCCCTTTCAAACGGATTGAAGTTCACGAAAAGAGAAAAGCCACGATACGAACCAATTTCAAACTCATATTCATCTTTTCCACGGCCTTCACTTATCATCCGATAAAGAAGGGCAAATGCTTCGCCCGCTGCCGGTCGCTCCGTATAATGCTTTCCATCCAGCACGATGGAGAAATCCTTGCCTTCGGTCTGACCCAACAGAGAAATGTCCTGCGTGACTCGCTCAATTTTCTGCTCATATTCCCGGATGCGGGATGGATATGTCAAGTTAACCTTGTGTTCCAAAGCAAGCTGTTCATTGCTCCACGCACCACGCAGAATTTTCAATTCCGTGACCCGGTTTTCCAATTCCATCTTCTGTGCGACCATCGGATTGTCGGTAGCGGCCGCCTTGAACTGTGCGGCAGACAGGACGGTTTCATCCACATCCTCACAAGAGCGGGCAATGTGTTTTCCGGTGAGAATCTGCGTGATATAGCGCAATTTCTGCTCCTGAATCTGCCAGAGATACGCATCAAATGTTCCTTTGGCTACGAATTGCTTTATCATAATTTCAGGGTTTTCGTTGCCCTGCCGTACCCCACGTCCATTTCGCTGTGTAATGTCAGAGGGCTTCCACGGACAGTCCAGATGGTCAATGGAGATTACCTTATTCTGAACATTCACGCCGGTTCCCAGCTTGCTGGTGCTGCCGATTAAGATACGGACTTTTCCTTGGCGGGTACGCTCGAACAGTTCCTGCCGCTGTGCTTCAGAAGTGGCGTCGTGAACAAAGGCTATCTCCGATTCCGGCACACCCTTTGCCAGCAGCACATTTCTTATTTCATCATATACATTGAATTTCCCGGCTTTGGGAGTGCCAACATCACAAAAGACAAGCTGCGTGGAAGCAGAGGCGGCGGTGTCCTTCCAAACCTGATAAACATCCTCAATGCAGACACTCAACTTACTTCCTGTACCATCCGCATCCGGTCGAATCAGGCGCGGGTCAATCGCCATCAGGCGGGCCTCACCGGTCAGCTTCAGCATATTATCTTCTTCCGGCTTCACTCGGCCGGTTCGGATTGCTTCCGCCCGCAGAATAAAATCGGCCATGATCGCCTGCTGTGCGGGTGTGGCTTCCACCGAAACAATCTCCGCTTTACCAGTGCGAACAGCCGGGAGTCCGGGAATATCCAACATATCCGCTGTTTTGATGTCAGCGACCTCACGAAAGACAGCCATCAGTTCAGGGAGATTGTAGAAACGGACGAAGCGATCACGCATCCGATAGCCGCCGCCCTCCGGCTTCAATTCCAGCACAGAGGCTTTCTTTGCAAAATGGGCGATCCAGGTATCGAAGTAGGACCAGCCGAAGCGTTCCAACTCCTGCGGCTGCAAATACCGTTGCATGACGAACAGTTCGGAAATCGAGTTACTGATTGGCGTTCCGGTCGCAAATACTACGCCGCGCCCCTGATTCGTTTCCTGTAAATACTGGCATTTGAGCAGCATATCAAAAGCGCGTTGACTGCTTGAGGTTGTAATACCAGCCACATTCCGCAGCTTCGTAAAGACAAAGCAGTTTTTGAAAAAGTGCGCCTCGTCCACCATCATCATATCTACGCCGAGCTGCTCAAAGGTCAGCAGATCGTCTTTCTTTTCCTCGGCAGACAGCTTTTTCAGCCGCTCATCCAGATTTTTGCGGAAAATGACCATCTGCTTGACAGACCAATTCTCGCCGTTTTCGCTCTTGATTTCATGGATTGCATTTTCAATATCGTTGATCTGCCGTTCCAGCATAGCAATCTGCCGCTCTGTGGAGATTGGGATTTTCTCAAATTGGCTGTGCGCCAGAATCACTGCGTCATATTCTCCGGTGGCGATTTTAGAAATGTAGCGGTTGCGGTTTTTGGGAGTAAAATCCTCTGCGGTGGATACCAAAAGGTTCGCATTGGGGAAAAAGCGGTAGAACTCTGTTGCCCACTGGCCCACCAGGGGATTGGGAACCACAAACACCGTCTTGTGGATCGCTCCCAGGTTCTTGAGGTACATCCCGGCGGCAATTAAAGCAGCAGTCTTTCCGGCGCCTACCTCATGTGCGGCAAGCCCCGTCCCGGTATAGATGACACGGGCAGCAAAATCAAGCTGGTGCTTCCGCAGTTTCATCTCCGTGTTCATGCCGGGAAATACGAGATGGCTCCCATCAAACTCACGGGGGCGAACTGTGTTGAAGGTTTCATTGTAGATACGCAGAAGCCTATCTCGGCGCTCCGGTTCTTTCCAAACCCAGGACGCAAATGCTTCCTGAATCTGTTGCTGCTTGGCACGGGCAATCATGGTTTCCTGTGCGTTGACTACATATTTAACCGACTTGTTGCCCTTTTCGTTGATGTATTCCTGCCGGTCACGGACAGTAGTGGACTGCATATTAAGGCAATCCTCAAAAATCTCATAAGCATTTTTCCGCTTGGTTCCGAAAGTCTGGTTGACCATTACGGAATCCGGTTCCGCATTTTTATTGGTGACACGCCAGGTCGTGGTATAGGAGAAATACTCAATGTCAATGCGGTGTCGGTTGTCGCCGCCCTCGATGACCTTTTCATATCCGCTGGTCTGGAAGGTTTCATACATGAATTGGCGGTAATACTCAATGGGAACCCAGATGGCACCCATATTCACTTCGATGTCAGCAGGAGTCAGCGGCTCCGGCTGTACTTCCTCCAAAGCCTCTACATTCCGGGCAAAGAGTTCCGGTTCTTCTGCTGCCTTCTGACGTGCGTAGAGCAGTTTATCCCGCACATGACCACTGAGATATTCTTCTGCAAGTTCCCATCCTTCCAGCGGATTACCGTAGTATTTCTGGGGATTGAGGTAGATGCGAGTATCCAGCTCTTGCACCAACTCCTGTGGGGCTTTTCCTGTCAGGAAGGACATATAGGGCAGATCCACCCGCAGCTTGTGATTCAGGCAGATTTGAAGGGCGTCCTCGGCGGTGTCTGCATGGTTGACCTGACGGAAAGGACGGATGGTGGCTTTGGTGAAGATCGCTGATTTATCCCAACCGGTCTTGTCTTTCCGCTCATCCTCGATAGAGCGCAGCAAGGGGAATTGGTCATCATCAGAAAAAGCGAGGATGTTTCCTTTGCTGTTGATGGCTCCATACTTTGCAACGAAGCGGTCATATACCTGATTGAGTGTGTCCTGTACTTTCTGGAGATCAACCGGGTCATACTCATGGGACTGGATGTTGATAACCTCCAGCAGCGCAGTACGGATTTCGCACAATCCCTTGATTCTTTCGGCCTTCATGCCGGTGTAAGGCTGCGGGATCAGCTTATCTTTTTCACAGAAGAAGATCTCGCCATTCCGCACAACATAGGTGAAGTTTTTGGTTCCGGCCGGAGCGTCCTCATACTCTGTATTGCTTTCTTCCGGTTCGTCTGCCTCAATTTCTTCATCTGGCTCTGCTGTGAAACGGGCGTACAGGGAGTCAACCGCTTGGGTAAGATGCTGGTTCAGGTCAAAATCTTCCGGGGCAACACAGGCCGTCCCATCTTCGTTGCCGTACATATTCCGGCTGCTCACCATCTCGCCCATGAGCATTTCGGGATTATCTTTGAAATAGCGGTTATAGGCGATCCATTTACTGCGGTCCAGGTCAGTTTCAATCCAGGACGGAAGATTCGCGCGATCAAGTTCTATGGGCTGCACTCTCTTTTTCAAGAAAACAACATCCGCTGTTACATCGGTTCCCGCCAAAGCCTTGAACGCTGTGTTGGGTAGGCGAATGGCGCCGATGAACTCTGCCCGCCGTGCGATATATTCCCGAAGGCTCTCGTCCTTGCGATCCATAATTCCTTTGCTGGTGATAAAGGCAATGATGCCGCCCGGTTTCGCAAGGTCCAGGGACTTGATGAAGAAATAGTCATGGATGTACGGGTTCAGGTCATTGTAGCGCCGGTCATAGATTTTAACGGAGTTGAACGGGATATTGCCCAGAATCACATCAAAGCTGTTGTCCTCAAATTTGGTGGCTTCATATCCCATGATGGAAATATCCGCATCAGGATAAAGCTGCTTTGCGATTCTGCCGGTGATGGAATCCAACTCTACGCCAAACAGCTTGCTCCCTTGAAACTGCTCCGGCAGCACAGAATAGAAGTTGCCGGTTCCCATACCGGGGTCCAGGATTTTTCGGTCAGGGCCGCCCTCGAAGCCAAAGCGTTCCAGGGCGCGGTAAATGTGCCGTATCAGGTCAGGCTCGGTGTAGTAGGCTGTGATGGTGGAGTTCATGGCCGCCTTGTATTCCACATCAGTCAGCAGGGACTTCAATTCCTGATATTCGTTCTCCCAACCAGAGGCCGTACTGGAGAAAGCATTGGCAAGCCCGCCCCATCCGACATAACGGGCAAGGATGATTTGTTCTTCCGGTGTCGCTGTCCGCTTTTCCAGCTCAATCTGCTTGAGCAGCTTGATTGCCATGACATTGTTTTTATATTTGGTTTTTGCTCCACTTGGATACAGGTCATAGTCCTCAGAAAAACGGAAGTTGTGTGTGGCGACCTGCGGCGCCGCAGGTGGCTCACGAAGGGGCGCCAGATCAGTGGAGGTGGCTTCATCCATAACAGCGGGCGCCTCTGCTGCTGTACCATCGCCCATTCGTACAAAGGCGCGAATGGGGCGCAGTTCTTCCAGCTCTTTTTCCAGCCGGTATTGCGTGTCCTCCAGATCGTCCATGTCGGCAGCTTCTTGGGGGGAGAGAATAGCCCCACCGTCCAGGCGCCGCACATAAGCGTCAAATTCCCGCGTAATATCTTCAAGGTCATTTTGTACCCGGAGATAGTCGGGATTGGGCTGTTCATCCACCACGGCTTGGTACAGGGCCGAGCCATCCTCGGTCAAATACCCCCATACAATTTCCTCATTGGGATATTGCCCTTGCAGATAGCGGAGCATCTGGGTTGCGATACCTTGGCGGCGGTAGTCCTCCAAGACTTCAATCATGCTGATATGGGGCCGCCCCTCAAAAATGCTGTACCGGATGGTTCCAACCGTCAGCTCACCTCGGACCGCCTGCATCAGCATATCAATCTGCCCATGATGGGCGTCCAGGGCTTCGTCTAAAATCTGTGTTTCCTCTGCTTCATCGTGTTCCCAGGGAGCCATACGGGTTTCATAATCGTCAATTATTTCTTTGGTTATCCCTTCCGGCTTTTCCGGGAGCAGATCATACAGCTCTCGCATTTTAGCTATCTGTGCATGGATGCTACCCGCCCACAAATGCTTTTCGTGCTGATGGCCTTCACTTAGAAAATACTCGCAGTCCGCTTTAAGGCGCCCTAAAAGGCCATATTCAAAACTGTAATCATACGGTTCTGTTTCTCCCTCAAGCGGCTCATCGGTTTCCGGCTCCGGCAGACTGACAACAGGGGTTTCCAGATAGCGGCCTTCATCCACCAGGCGTTGCACGACACCGGCAGCCCGCGCCCAGGACAGCTTTGTTTCCTGTGTTTCGCCCTGCTCATCCTGCCATTCGATAGTGACACCTTCACTATTGAACATGGCGTATTTCACGCCCATTTCATCACCGGAGAACCCTTCATATCCATATAGCTTTTTTAGAAAAGCAGTAAATTCTGATCCGGTGGGGTGGGTCTGAGCAAACTCGTAGATTTGTTCTTTTTTCCCTGCGGTAAGGGGGCCTCTTTGCATGACACGCTCAACAAGCAGATCTTCCGTACTCTTTTCCAAGGACAGAAGGGAGAGCTGCTCCGGCTGTTCTTCTTCCACGACCGGAACAGCTTCGGCAGCCGGGCGCAGATCCACATCGACTTCTTCATCGTTGACCATCATAGAGGCCCGCACCGGCTCATAGCCTTGGCTGCGGATATTGTTCAGCCAGGTGGCAAAGAAACTGTTGAACCCGTTGATTGCTTTCTCGTATGCGGGGTCGTCGGGATTAGCCTCGTTATATACACCAATGCCGCTGTTCTCATAACTGAAAGCCCGAAGTGTCCCAGCCTCTTTGTCGATTTGGAAGTCCATATAAGGGTCATACATCCGGTCGCCGTTCTGCATATAGTAATGCTCCATGCAGTAATGGGAACCGTATTTATGGTGAATGACCAGAGGATAGTAGGCTTCTCCGGCCTCCAGCCGCAGATACTCATATTGACCGGACACAATCTCCGGGAACAACTCTTGAAAGCGGCGGAAATTCTTGTGCGCCGTTGTGTTTCCTTTGACGGGCGGCGGTGTAGGCTGCTCCGCTGTATCTGTGGGGAGAGCCGTTTCGGGGGCCTCCACAACAACAGGGGGATTTTCGTCAGGAACGGATGCAGGCTCGTCACCGGCTGCTGGCGTGTCGTTTTCCATTTGAACAATCGCCTGCGGCTTGACCGGTTCCACTACGGTTTCTCCGGCTTCATAGGCAACAGCATCCAGAACATAATCAAAATCCGCTTCTCCAATGGTCATTTGCCGGTGAGGACCGCCCATTTCATCAACTTCATCAGGGATGTTATAATCCCCGATGGGGTCAGGCTGCTCCTCTACAACAGGATTGGGATAGTCGCCATCCTCGATCATGGCATCCAGTAAAAACGCCAGCCCGTTCCAGGGAATGTAGGTATAGCCTTCATCAAAGAAAAATGAAATGCCATCTTCACCATGCAACCGGGTACGATAGAGAAAATCGCCCTGATATTCACGGTCGCCGTAGGGAGTAAAGAGAGCCGCAATCTGCCGCCCTTTGTCTGACCAGTCAGGATTGAGCGGCGGTTCTGACAATACGCTGCGAACCGCGCTGTGCAGCTCTGGGGGGTATAGATTGGTGCTGGTCAGGATGTACTCATAATTGCGCCGGACTTCTGCATCGGTAAAATGGCGTGTCGGTTGTTCCGCAGGAACAGAAAAAGAGCCGTCCTTTTCAGACGGCTCTCCCACAGGTGCGGCGCTCGGCGCCACTTCTGTATTTGGCTGTTCTTCGGTCAGCGGGGAATCAGGACTACGCTCTGGAGTACGGTTTCCTCCGCCATCAGTTTCAGACTGTTCAGGTGTCGCGTCCGCTCCATGATGTCCTCGGTCTGCGGAAGCGGCTCCTGCTGGAGCATTTGCTGCGTCAGGGCTTCGATCTTCTCGGTCGCCTCGTCCTGTACCCGGTGCATGATCTCCATCAGACTGCCATCCATTTTCAAAGTCGTAAATCGCTCCGGGTGATTCTCTCTGAGGTATTCCAGGGCCATCCGGCCGTACCTGCCCAGAGGTTGATCTGCTTCGCTGCTGTTGGAGATTTGCAGATCGGGAAGCATCATCCCGTCCTGCTCCCTGTATTTCAGATTGATATTCGGTTTGCTCATGTTGTGCCATCCTTTCACGATTGATAATCTTGATGTTCCGTTCTACTTCTAACAGGATACCTTTGGAAAGGGCGGTTACTGCCGTACCCAGATGTGCAACCAGCGGGAGTGTATTAAAATGGCTGACCGTCGCCATGCCGTCACTCAACTGGATTTCTTCATCCGGCAGGTGACACTTTTTGCCGATGAAATAAGAAATGCTGTCGGTCAAAAGCTGGATGTATTGGGCTTCAAAACCACCGGCCGGGATCTCGGTGAACAAATGGCCTTTGGTTTCCTGCTTGAGTTCCTGCAAAAAGTGGTTGTAATTCTCTGCGACAGATTCGCTTGCCATCGCATACAGCGCTTGGGGAAAATCCTGCTTGGGGAAACCGTGTGCATACGACAGGCGCTCGGTCAGGGCCTTTTTCATTTCATCGGAAAGCTGCCAGTCCGTAGGATGAATCTCTTTGCCAGTAGTTTGGCTTACATCAAAGAGATAGTCAAGAGTGAGTTTGGCATTCCGGTAGACGCAAACGGCTACGCCCTTTGCACGGGGAATCAAATTTCTGCCTATGGTGGCCCATTGCTTTCGTGTTGCCAGAATCGAAACATCCTCGTCCTGTGCGTACACAAGAAGTATGTTGTCAAAACTGTGCTTATGGAACTGCGATGCAAATGCCAGATAATCCCGCCAGTTGTGTTCATTTCGGACAATATAGGGAGCCATGACTTCATATATCGTCCGCAGGCGTTCATCATTTCTCAACGGTATCTGACCTCCTTCCTGTATTGGTGATTATGGCCGGTTATCCGGCCTCTTGCTCGGACTCATGTCCTTTCTGAGCAAAGTAGAGGGCAAGCGCCTCGTCCACAATGCTGTCGAACTCTTTCTGGCTAATGCTGGCGGTAAAGTATTTCTTGTAAATCGCCGGTTTGACCTTGAACGCCGTAGCCGTGGATTTCTTGGGTTTCCGGTTAAACTCGCCGGACAAAATCTGTTCGGTACGCTCCGGGGTCAGCTTTCCGGTATATTCCCGCAGCAGGACAACCTTTCCCTCATTGACCTTGTACTCGCTTTCCGAAAGCACATCGTCAACCATCTGCTGTTCCTGCTCGGTCAGATAAGAGAGCTGCACAGCTACCACAATCGGGAACTCGGCATCATCAATTCGCCTTTTCAGCGGAGTAATCAACTCATTGATGCGGAGATAGTTTGCAACAGCACGGCCTTTCAGGTCATATTCTGCGCCCACAACATCACGGCTTTTCGACTTGTGGCACTCGATGCCACAAGTCCCGTTTTCCCTGATTTCATCAGGGTTTTCAAGCCGTTTCAACTCCTCGACAATATCGTTCCGGCGCCCCTGACAGATCATTTTGGAATAGCGCAGAGTCAGCACCGCCGCTTTTTCAGAGGGCAGCATTTCGGAGAAGGAGCGTTGCAGGACATTGGTTTCGATCACATAAATCCAAGCATCTTCATCGGAGAGATTTTCCTTGACGATACAGGGAAGTTCACGGTTTGCAATGGCTGCGGCGTTCTGCCGGTTATGACCGGCCAGCATTTCATACTCAAAGCCATCTTCATCCCGTTCGATCTTGCGGATGATGGCGGGATTCAGGACCCCATGTTCCGAAATGCTTTCTACCAGATCATTGAGCCGGTCGCCCTCATACAGCCGGAACGGATGGCCTCGGAAAGCACGAATGGCCTGCGGGGGAAGGGTGATGATGGTGTTCTTGGTCGGCAAGGATACGGAAGGGGTGGGTTCAATAGGTCTTTCTTCTGCGGCATCCAAGCCCAGAAGATCGTCAATGGACTTGATGCGCGGATTGATTTTAGGCATTTGCCAGCACCTCCTTTGCAAGTTCCAGATAGGCAAGAGAGGCGGGGTTTGCCTGCTCCAGTTCCATGACGCTCATTCCGTAGCTGTTTGCGTCCCCCACCTTGACCGTGTAGGGAATCTGACAGTTGAAGATGGGGAGCGATTGGAACGCCTTTGTGACCTGACCGTATGTACGGCGATACAGGTTCGTCCGCTTGTTGCATTTGGTGAACAGGATACCGCCGATCTCAATGCTGGGATTTAATTTCCGCTTGATTTTCTGGATGGTGTCCACCAACGCCTGTAAACCGGTCAGAGCGAACAGTTCCGGGTCAATCGGGATGATTACCTCGTCGGCAGCCGTTAAAGCGTTGATAGTCAACGAGCCGAGAGAGGGGTTGGTGTCCACGATAATGTAATCGTAGGACAGCCGCAGAGGGTTCAGCAGAGCGGCCAGGTAGTCATTGCTGTCCGGTGTCATCAGCAGATTTGCCTCCGCAACGGTGAGAGATCGGCTGGAAGGGATCAAGTCCACAGAGCCGATTTTCTGGATGAACTCGTTGGTATCCGGCAGAGATTCGTCCAGAAGCAGATTGGTGATAAGAGTCCCGGTATTATAGGGCGCCTGGGTCGGCAGGACACCGAAACTGGTGGTGAGGTTATACTGGGGGTCAAAGTCAACTACCAAGACCTTCTTGCCCATCTCGGCCAGCGCATAGGACAGATTTCGGACCGTGCTGGTCTTGGCTACCCCACCTTTCTGGTTGGCTACAACAATTATTTTCCCGCTTTCCATGATAGAAAACCTCCTATATTTTCGTGGAATTTTTGTGATTTCAAGCGTTTGTTCAAGTATGCGTCACTGGCCATAAAGTCGATCAGATTGACCTTCGGGATGATAAATGCCGGACCATGTGAAAGAGCTTTTAGCTTTTTCGTTCTGATCCATTTTGCGACCGTAGATGCCGTGGCGCCTGTTAATTCCGCGGCCTCTCTCGTGGAAACTATGTCGGGAATGTCCCGGAAACTCTCTATGTAGTATTTTCGCAGTTCCTCCGTTGTCACAGATTCGGGAAGCAGGGGCTTGACTGCGTATGTCCCGCTATATGAGCCGGGGGGAAGTTTGTATTTTTCGGGGTGGATTTCCCTGCGCTCAAGGTAGCGAACTATGTCTTTCATCTTTATGGTGTAATTCCGGGTCTTTTTCCCACTCTGTACGCAGGGAACCAGACCGGATTGCAGCAGATAACGAGCTGTGCGTTTGCTGATATGACAGATAATGCGGAATTGCTCTTTTTGGACTGTTTCTGGGTACTGATTCAGCAAATAGCGATACTTGGATACCTGTGCCACATCACTCGCCTCCTTTTTCCTGCCACAGACGCTCAAATGTATCCATCAATTCCTTTTGGAGAGGGGTCTTTCGGCGGATACGGCGGTAATATGGGCTTATCAGAAAGTCCAGCATAAAATCCTTTGGGACGGTGTACTGCTTTCCGGGCTGGAAAGCCTTCAGAATCCCTGTGCTGATCCACCGCACGATTGCCGAGGACGAAAAGCCTGTAATCTGCTGAATATCCTTTACGGAAAGCAGGTCTGAGTAGGGAGAGAGGTGTTCGTCATAGAATGTTCTCATAGCACAGATATAGGGACTGTCTGCTTCCTGTCTGCACTCACGCCGATAGAGATAGGCAAGAATGTCCGTCAGCTTGATTTTGTGGCTACGGATCAGGTGGTTTTGCTCAATGGTGTAGGGAATCTCACCTTGTTGCTCCAAATTGTAGGCGGTCTTGGGACAGATGTGGCAGATCTCGCATAGTTCCCGTTTGGTTACATAGGCGGGATACTTTGCGACGATGTCGGGGTAATACTTAGTCAAATCCATGTGCAGCACTCACTTTCTTGTTCATCTGTCATTGGTAGGTGAGGTACTTCACTGGTGTGTAAAATATTGGATTTTGAAGTGGGTTCAAATAAGATCAAGTTGTCTAATCAAAATGGTGATTTGCATTTTCGTGAAATGGTATGGGTGTGAATACCCCCAATCTGGCGTCCAGTTCTATCCTTGTTCTATCCTCCGGTCATAATTCGGGGCAAAAATGGGAAGAACTCGGAAAGCCCTGTGGGTTCAAATAAAAACGAAAAACGGAAGCCAAAATCCGCAGTATACCGCAGCTTTTGGGCTTCCGTTGTGTACTTCCATCTTCGCTTAATTTCCACCAAAAATCACAAGGGGGAAATGACTCGAAATCAGTTTGGGAGCAATCCCACGTGGGTTCGAATCCCACCCGCTGCGCCACGTCGGAGCAAACGTCGTTTCGTTTGCTCCGACTTTTTTTCAAAAGTCGGAGCGGCCCATTTTGTTGCTCCTTCTTTCCAAATCACACCCGCATTGCAGTTCGATTCCAATGCAAACGGGCACGGGTTGAAAACTTCTTTTAAGGCCCGGCCCTCCTGTGGTATACTGTAGCCATTTCGGACATTGGAGGGATTCTTGTGAAAAATGACCGGCTCTTCCAAATCCTATATCTGCTGCTGAACCAGGGCGCGCTGAGCGCACCGGAACTTGCCCGCGCGCTGGAGGTCTCCGTGCGCACGGTTTACCGGGACGTGGAGGCCCTCTCCATGGCGGGGGTGCCGGTGTACGCTTCCCCCGGCAAGGGCGGCGGCATCTCACTTCTGCCAGGGTATACGTTTGACAAGCGCCTCCTTTCCAACGAGGAACAGGACCAGCTCCTGTTTGCCGTCCAGAGCCTGCAGGCAGCGGATCAAACAGTGAACACGCTGTTGGACAAGTTGGGCTCCGCCTTCCAGTTGGGCTCCGCCTTCCAAAAGAGCAGTCAGAACTGGATTGAAGTGGACTTCTCCCGCTGGGGGCTGCGCCGGAAGGATACAGCCCGGTTTGAACTGCTGAAAAACGCCATATTGGGCAGGCGGGTGCTGGATCTGACCTATTGCGGCGCCTCCGGCCGGATCACCCGGCGCAGTGTCCATCCCCTGAGGCTGATCTACAAGGACAAGCACTGGTATTTGCAGGCTTTCTGTCTCCAAGCCGACGATTTCCGGCTGTTCAAGGTCGGGCGCATCCTGGAACTCACCCTTTCAGATGAGGTATTTGCCCACGAGTATACGCCCCCGCCTCTTGAGATGGAGCCATTGCCCGCTTCCTCCGTCCCTCTCAGGCTCCGCTTTTCTCAAAGTGTTGCCTTTCGGGTGTACGACGAGTTTGACCGGGAGAGCATTGAGGTCCATCCCGACGGCACTTTATTGGTGGATGTCAGTTATCCCCTTGACAGCTGGGTCGTGAGCTATCTCTTATCCTTTGGAACCGATGTGGATGTCCTGGAACCGCCGCGGCTGAGGGAGCAGCTGGCGGGCTACGCGGAAAAAATCGCCGCACACCATAAAACATGACAGACAGTTGTCAGCTTTCGCGTGATAGGATAGAGGCATCAAACGAAAGGAGAAAATTATGAATCAGAAATTTTGCCAGAGCTGCGGGATGCCCATGGAGGACGCGCTGTACGGCACGGAGGCCGACGGCGCAAAGAGCACGGAGTACTGCAAATACTGTTATGAGAACGGCCGCTTTACCTTTGAGGGCAGCATGGAGGAGATGATTGATATCTGCGTGCGGCCCATGCTGGAAAGCAATCCCGGCATGAGCGACCAGCAGGCCCGGCAGATGATGGGACAGTTTCTGCCCACCCTGAAGCGCTGGCAGGGCAGGTAAACCGCCTCCAAACAACGAACAGGAGTTGCACATGGATTGGAACACACTCTACCCCAAAAATGCTCAGCCGACCCTCGCGGAGTTCTCCGCCTATGTGGACAGCCCTCTGTGGGAGCAGCTGCACGGCCATCTGAAAACCACCTATGGAGTCGTCCCAAAGCTGGAGCACAGCGTCTGTTCCGGCGCTCCGGGATGGAACCTCAAATATAAGAAAGGAGGCCGCGCCCTCTGCACCCTCTACCCGGCACAGGGCCGCTTTACCTGCCTGGTTTCCATTGGGGGCAGGGAGGCCCCGGAGGCGGAGGAGCTGCTGTGCACCTGCACGGAGGATGTACGGACGCTCTATGAACAAGCCAAGCCCTTTCAGGGCGGGCGCTGGCTTATGATCGATGTCACCACTCCGGAGATTCTGGAGGACGTCATGGCCCTGATCGCCCTGCGCATGAAAAAGAGGTAGAGCACCTCCCCCATGCGGCACAGTGCACGCAAACAACCTCCTTTGGCATAGAATGAGGTGTCTGTGGCCCTTGTACCAAAGGAGGTGAACAATGGACCAGTACTATCCCTTTGAAGTAACCCCCCTTCCCTATAGCTATGACTCCATGCTGCCATGCTGTGACTCGAACAACCTTCACTTTCACCACGGTCAATTCTATGCCAATGAGGTCTACCGTCTCAACCGGCTGGTGGAGCGGCACCGCCTGACCCATCTCTCTTTGGTGGATCTGCTCACCCAGGACATCAACCTGCCCACCGCCCACGCGAACCGTGTGAGAGACGCGGCCGGCTCAGTTTACAACCATCAGCTTTATTTTGACGGATTGGGCGATGCGGGCTCGGCGTCTCCCACCGGGCGTTTGACCCAGCAGCTTGCCGACTCCTATGGTACCGTGCCGAATTTCGTACGGCTGCTGACCGAGGCGGCCCAGAGCATTCCCGGTGCCGGCTGGGTGTGGCTTGTGACCGAGTCCAACGGCAATCTGCACATCGCCATCACACGGGACAATGAGACCGTGGACCTTAATTTCATCAGCCCCATCTTTGTGCTGGATCTTTGGGAACACGCCTATCTCCCAGTCCATCAGTTCGATATTGCCCAGTATGTCCGCTCCTATCTCTCCCGTCTCAATTGGGAAAAGGCGGAGCAGCGCTATGCCCACGCACAGGAAAGAGGCCAGCCGCGGCAGAGCTTTTTCCACTAACCAACGGCTCCGGGGCCAATCCCCGGAGCCGTTTTGCGTCTTCCGTCCATCCGGCCCGGATAAGGTTTGAGTTGAAGCCCGGCCGATTTTGTAGTATAGTGAAGAGGAATATTTCCCGCTGCTTTTCCCACTGGGCATTTACGGCCGGATGCCAGCCGGTCAAGACACTGGCCAGGCGGGACGGACTTGACAGGGTATATTTAGAAGCAAAATTGGCAGAGGGTTCGGATAAGGAACCATGGAGGATTGTGCATGCTGAGTAAAGCGGAAAAGGATTACATAATCGACCTGATCGAATCCGGGGCGGAGATTCCCGAGGACTTCCGCTATAAGCTTTTTCCGGTGGAGCAAAAGGAGTACGAGCTGGCCTATGCCGGCAAAATGCGCAAGGAGGACCTGCTGGCAAATGACGACGGCTCCTTCCCTGTCCCGCTTCAGGTGGAAAAGGTCTTCAGCGCCCCCGGCCATCCCGAGCCCCGGGACGGCTGGAACAATCTGATCGTGTTCGGCGACAACCTCCAGCTTTTGAAGACCATCTACAAAAATGAGGACCCCCTCATCAAAGACAGGCTCAAGGGCCGGGTCAAGCTGATCTACATCGACCCGCCGTTTGCCACCTCTGACGACTTCCAAAGCCGGGATGGGGCCAAGGCCTATACGGACAAGAAAAAAGGGTCCGAGTTCATCGAATATATCCGCAAGCGCCTGATCCTGATGCGGGAGATTCTTTCAGACGAGGGCAGCATCTTCGTCCATCTGGACTGGAAAAAGGCGCACTACATCAAGGTCGTGTTGGATGAGGTGTTCGGCGAGGCCAACTTCGTCAACGAGATCGTATGGCACTATCCCGATAATTTCCAGGGCAATGTGCGGGGCTTTGCCAACAATCACAATGTGATCTTTTGGTATTCCAAAACCTCCCGCTACACCTCCAACAAGGTGATGATCCCCCTGGACAAGACCACCAAGCGGGATAAGCGCATCTGGTCCGCGGAGGAGAAAAAGCTGGTCTCCGCCCGGGACGATTCCGGGAAACTGATCTACGAGGACTTTTCGGAAAAGAAGGCCGATGACGTCTGGGACATCGGCCAGAGCTCCACCACCAAACAGAGCAGCTTGGAGTTCATCGACTACCCCACCCAGAAACCGGAGGAACTGCTGCGCCGCATCGTGCTGGCCGCCTCCAACGAAGGCGACATTGTGCTGGACTGCTTTGCCGGCTCAGGCACCTTGGCGGCGGTGGCGGAAAAGCTGAACCGCCGGTGGGTGCTGTGCGACATCGGCAAGCTCTCCCACTTCACCTGCCAGCGGCGGATCCTGGAGATCGGGAAGTCCAGGAGCCTGACCAGCCAGGCCAAGGTTACGCCGCCCTACAAGCATCCGGCCCGCAGCTTCCTCACCTGCTCCCTGGGTGCCTATGACCTGAAGGCGGCGCTGGACATGGAGTTCGGAAAGTACAAGGAATTTGTGTCAGGCCTTTTCAACATCGACTTGAAGCCCCACCGGATCGGCGGATATGCCTTTGACGGGAAAAAAGACGGCGACCCGGTAGTCATCTTTAATTATAGCCAGTACAGCGACGCCAACATCGACGACGCCTTCCTGGAAAATATCAGCAGCCACTTGGGCGGCAGGATGAGCGGAAGCCGGGTCTACATTGTCACCCCCTCCACCCACCTGGACTACATCACCGACTACGAGGAGCTGGACGGCATCCGGTACTACTTCCTCAAAATCCCCTACCAGACCATCCGGGAGCTGCACCAGAAGGAGTTCAGGAAGTTCCGCCAGCCCCGGTCCAAGACCGCCGTCAATGCCGTGGACGAGTCCATCGGCTTTTCCTTCAACCGCACGCCCTCCGTGGAGCGCGACATCGCGGTGACGGAGGACCAGATCACCATCGCCATCCGCTCCTTTGCCTCCGATGAGCCCCGCTCCGCCAAAACCGACGAGGAAAAGGCCCTCTCCGGCTTTGATCTGCTCTCGGCCGTGTTCATTGACAAGCACTATAACGGCAACGAGTTCATCATGACGGACTCCGTCTTCCCCGACGAGATGGAGCGCGGCGGCGATCAGCTGCTGATCCGCCTCAGCAGGTCCGGCGCCGGGGCACACATGATGATCGTTTACACGGATATCTTCGGCAACGATCTTTCCGAGAGCGTTGCGCTGTAAGGAAGGGACGCAATGAAAGAAGTGAAATCCTTTAAGCAGTCGGAGCTGGTCCTGCGGGTCCGCACCGTCTACGATACCACCAAGATAGACCTGGATGCCTGGCTCCCCTTCATCCGGCGGCTGTGCAGCAACCGCCCCTATCAGGAGGAGGCCATACGGCTGGCCATCCTCTATCTGGCCGCCGGCAACTACGGCTCCTTAAGTGATCTGGCCCGGGAGAACTTCCGCGCCAACACCTGCCTTCAGGAAAAGTATCTCTCCCTGGATGACTTCCTAAATTCGCTCCAGATGCGGGACAAGCTTTACGCCACCATCGACCTGGCCACGGGCACCGGAAAGTCCTATGTGATGTACGGGATCGCCCAGATCGCCCTGGGACTTGGGCTGGTGGACCGGGTGCTGGTGCTGTGCCCTTCCCTGACCATTGAGTCCGGGCTGAAGGAGAAGTTTGAATCCCTCAGCGGCGACGAAGGGCTCAAGGCATTGATCCCCGAGGAGGCTGTCATCAAAAACCCCAGCATCGTGTCGGCAAATGAGACCGTCAAAAAGGGGGCCCTCTGCGTGGAGAACATCCACGCGGTCTATGAGAACACCGGCTCCTCCATCCGCGACAGCTTTGCCGGAAAGGGCCGGCGCACCTTGGTCCTAAACGACGAGGCCCACCATCTCTTCAACAAGCCCTCCGGCAAGAGCGCGGAAACCACGGCCGTCAAAAAGTGGAAGGGGTTCCTGCTGGACCCTCAGTACGACTTCCGCTGCCTCCTCGGCTTCACCGGCACCGCTTACATCGACGACGAATACTTCCCCGACGTCATCTACCGCTACTCCCTGCGCCAGGCCATGGAAGACCGCGTCATCAAAAATGTGGACTATGTGAAGGAGGATGACAGCAAAGGGGACTACGAGCGGTTCCAGAAGATCTACCAGAACCACCGGGACAATGTCCAGCTCTACCCCCTGGTCAAGCCCATCTCCATCCTGGTGACACGGGACATCGCCCACGCCAAACGGCTTTACGAGGACTTTGTCACCTTCCTTGCCAAGCAGGAAAACCAGCCCAGGGAGGCGGAGGAGGGCAAGGTGCTGATCGTTACCTCCGCCCGGGAGCACAAGGCCAATGTGCAAAAGCTGAACTACGTGGACCAGCGCACGGACCAGACCGAGTGGATCATCTCCGTATCCATGCTGACCGAGGGCTGGGATGTGAAAAACGTCTTCCAGATCGTCCCCTGGGAGGACCGGGCCTTTAACTCCAGGCTCCTCATCGCCCAGGTGCTGGGCCGCGGCCTGCGGGTGCCTCCGGAGCAATTCCAGGCCTGGCCCAGGGTCATCGTCTTCAACCACAAGGCCTGGAGCGGCAAGATCAAAAAGCTGGTGAACGAGGTGCTGGAGGTGGAGGCCCGGGTCAGCAGCGACGTGCTGGCCTCCGGCGAGCGGAGCAAGTACCACTTCACCGTCCGGAACATCGACTACTCCACCGAGCAGGTCGAGGTGCCAAAAAAGAGCGAGTCGGACTCCGTGGATTTTACCCGGCTCCTGAGCGAAGGCATTGTCCTGGAGTCCCAGTCCGTGGTGGTGGAGAAGGGCACCACGTATGAGACCGTATACAGCGGCAGTTCCCATGAGCGCAACTATGCCATCCAGAGCGTCACCTGGACCATCGACGAGGTGGTGGACAAGCTTTACGATGAATTCAGGATGCGGGAGTGGGAGGGCAAGACGCTGCGTTTAGGCGACGAGGAATATACTCAAAACCACCTTCCGCCCCGGGAGGTCATAGAGCGGATCATCCGGCTTTCCATGGATAAGCGGGGCAACCAAGGCAATGTGTTGGTGGAGAAAAACGCCCATAAGATTCTCTCCGCCTTTACGCCGCTGCTGCGCAAGAAGTCAAAATCCGTGATCTCCAAGTCCGTGGCCGGCAGCATCCGGGACATCTCCACCACCAGCCTGCGCAAGCAGTCCACCAGCGTGGGCATGCTGCGCCAGGATAGGACCGTCTACCTGACAAACAACTGGGAAAATGAGATCACCGACGAGGAGCAGCGCGCTGTGATCGAAGAGGTCTTAGACGACGAGACCTTCCCCGTGTCCGCCTACCGCAGGGACATCGACTACTGCCTCTTCAAAACACCCGTCACCACCGTGCTGGCCTATTCCAAGCCGGAGCGGCAGTTTATAGACCGGCTGTTGAAGCGGGAAAACGCGGCCCTTCTCACCGCGTGGGTCAAGTCCCGGGACCGGAACTTCTATGAGATCGAGTACAGCTGCCGCTACGGCTCCGGGAAGTCCAAGACCAGGAAGTACTACCATGGCCAGTTCAACCCGGACTTCTTCCTGAAGGCGGAGCGGGACGGCATGACCTATTACCTGGTGGTGGAAACCAAAATGGACCGGGACGACAGTGCAGAGAACAAGGCCAAATACCGCTATGCCCTCCAGCACTTTGAGGAACTGAACCGGCGCATGGAGGAGATGGGAGAGCCGGAGCGCTATATTTTCCACTTCCTCTCCCCCAACGGATATGCCACCTTCTTCGACCACCTGCGCAGCGGCAGCCTTCTGGATGGCCGTTTCCGCTGTGAATTGGAGACCCTGCTGGAGGTCTCCGACGAATCGGACTGATCCAATTTTGTGGGTTTTTCTGCAGCTCTTCCGCCGCGCTGATCTGCGCCTTTACCAGGGAGGCAGCACAAGTGGCGGAATCGAGCGGCCGCAAGACGCCCAAGAAATCCGCGGTACTGCGAATGGCCGCCCAGGCGGCGGGTCCGAGGAGCCCATCCACTGGCATAAGCATTTGATAGCGTGCCTGGTACCCGCTTGGGGAAAGTGCTCTGCAGCCGCGTCATTTTCCCGGCAGCCTAACGGGAACCCTGCCCAGTAGGAGGCGGAGCACCTGGGGCCTCCTTCTGATGTATTGGAAAGAACGCGTCTCCTCTCGGCGGCGCGTTCTCTCTTTTTCCACTCTATTTTACAAAGGAGGTCCCTATGGAACAGTGGATCGACCAATACTGCATCGCCGTGAAAGGCGCATTTTCCCAGAGGATCGTCTGCGTCGGCCTCCAGGGCAGCCGGGGGCGGGGCGAGGCCACCGCGTCAAGCGACATCGACATGGTGCTGATTTTGGACCGCATGGATGCCGCGGACATGCTCCGCTACCGCAAGGCCGTGGCCGCACTCCCCCACCGGGAGCTGCTGTGCGGCTTTGTTGGAGGAAAGGAGGAGCTTCTTGGCTGGGAGGCCGGGGATCTCTGTTCCCTCTATCTGGACACCACTCCGCTCTTAGGGGATTTGGAGTTCCTCCGCAGCCGGATCGACGCCGACGCCCTGCAGCGCGGTGTCCTGTCCGGAGCCTGCACCATCTACCACGCCTGCGCCCACAACCTCATACATGAGCAGAGCACACAGGAGTTGGCTGCGTTGCAGAAATCCGCTTTTTTTACCCTCCGCCTCTGCCATTACCTGCGATCCGGGCATCCGGCCCGCCGCCGGAGTGAATTGCTGGCGCTGCTCCCACAAGAGGAGCGGCTATTGCTGGAGACCCCGCCGGACCGGCTGGAGGAGCTGTCCGCCAGGATGATCGCGTGGAGCGGCAGCCTGATTCGCTCCGCGGCCCAAATGCGGTAAAGACCGTACTGAAAATTTTGAGAGAAAGGAATGACATTCCATGAACTATCAATGCACCCTCCTTGCCGTGGAAGACCTGGAGCGCTCCAAGGAGTTTTACTGCGGCCTGTTGGGGATGACGGTCACCGCCGATTTCGGTGCCAATGTGACGCTTTCCGACTGCCTGGCCCTCCAGACAATGGATACGTGGCGTGAGTTCATCCAGGGCCGGGATGTCCGGACCGGGCACAACGCCGGAGAGCTCTATTTTGAAGAGGAGGAGTTCGACCGCTTTCTGCTCCGCCTCCAGTCCTATGCCGACTATGTGCATCCGCCCCACGAACACGCATGGGGCCAACGGGTGGTGCGCATCTATGACCCGGACCGGAACATTGTGGAGGTGGGAGAGCCCATATCCGCTGTGGCCCGCCGCTTTTTGGACTCCGGCATGAGCGCCGGCCAGATCGCAAAGCGGATGGACGTACCGATGGAGTACGTCCTCCACCTGATCGCGCCGCCCTCTGACCGCCAGGCGGAGTAGGCCATGCACGATCTCCAGGCCAAGGCCATCCTCTCTGCTGACAATGGGATGAATCTCTACCGGGGCTGTACCCACGGCTGCATCTACTGCGATTCCCGCAGCACATGCTACCAGATGGGCCACGGCTTTGAGGACGTGGCCGTGAAGCGCAACGCCCCGGAACTCCTGGAGGCTGCGCTGCGCCGCAAGCGCAGCCGCTGCATGATCGGCACCGGCGCCATGTCCGACCCCTATCTGCCGTTGGAGAAGACAGAGCGGCTGACCCGGCGCTGCCTGGAGCTGATCGACCGGTACGACTTCGGCGTCACGCTGCTCACCAAGTCGGACCTGGTCCTGCGGGACCTGGTCCTGCTGCGCAGCATCCAATCCAAGACGAAATGCGTGGTGCAGATGACGCTGACCACCTCTGATGAGTCACTGTGCCGCATGGTGGAGCCCCACGTGTGCACCACGGCCCGCCGGGTAGAGGTGCTGCTGCGGCTACGGGACGAGGGGATCCCCACAGTGGTCTGGCTCTGCCCCATCCTCCCTTTTTTAAACGATACGGAGGAGAATCTCCGTGGCCTCCTCTCCTGCTGCTTTGAGGCCCGGGTGGTGGGAATCGTGTGCTTCGGCATGGGCCTCACCCTGCGCTCCGGCAACCGGGAGTACTTTTACAGCCGGCTGGACGCCGATTTTCCCGGCCTGCGGCAGCGCTACGAACGCGCTTTCGGCGACAGCTATTTCTGCCCCAGCCCGCGCCACGGCTCCCTGATGCGCCTCTTTCACACCGAATGCGCCAAACGCGGCGTCCTCCACACACCGGAGAGCGTCTTTCAGTACCTCCGCCGGTTCGAGGACCGGCGGGATCAGTCCCAACTGCGGCTCTTTTGAATGGTCAAAAAAAAGAAGGAGGATTTTACCTCCTTCTTTTTTTATTTATCTTCCCATTCGCGCAGGCGGTCCAAAGCCCTCCTGCGCATCAGGAACACATAGAGAAGCTTGGATAAAAATGCCAACATATCAATCTGTTCCTGTGTCCAGAGCCGGTGGAGCACGCAGTCATCAAAGCCCACAAAGCCGCGGAACTTGCCGTCCTCAATGATGGCGCACTGCAGCATGGACAAGATGCCCTGGCTTTTCAGCTCATCCCGCTGACCTTCCGGCAGTTTTTTGATGTCCGGGCAGTAAAATATGCCGCCCTCGGTGAAGTTGTCCCGGTAGTCTGAATCCCCCTCCACATAGGGGTAGTTCTGAAGCTTCTCCTTCTCCGGCCGGATCCCCTCATTGCACCACTCGTAGGTATTGTTGCAGTGAAGCTCGTCGCCGCTGGTCTCAAAGATGTATACCCGGCTGACGTTGAAGGCCTTGCCCACGGTCGCCAGAATGGATTGAACCGCGTCGTCAAAATCTGCGGCGCTGTACAGCTTTTCAAAGGCACCTAAGATCAGATGATCCAGGTTGACGCCGGAGTACCCCTCCGAATCTATGCGGGTGCGGGCCACCAGCGGCTCGCAGGCGTCAGGCCACGTAGGCATGGAATCGCTGTAAACCTGCCAGCAGTTCTTCCCCGCGGCCTTTGCCCGGTAGAGCGCCTGGTCGGCATGGCCGAAGAGCGTGTCAAAGTCCTCACCATCCCCGGGAAAATAGGCGATTCCAATGCTGTAGGACAGCCGGACATCCTTGGTCTCCTCCCGCATCAGGGAGCGGATGGAGTCGATGATCTTCTGTGCCCGAACCTGGGCCACCTCCTTGGAGGGGATGGAGGGCATAAAAGCCAGGAACTCGTCACCGCCGATGCGGGAGAGCACATCTCCCTCCCGGAACAGCCCCGTGATGCGTTCAGCCATCCGGGCCAGCACCGCGTCGCCAAACATATGGCCAAACCGGTCGTTGATCTGTTTAAAATCGTCCACATCGATGATCAGCATGGCTGAGCTGTCCGTGGGTTCGCTGTGGTCAATGCTCCACTCCACCCGCTTGCGTCCGGCCTCCTTGTTATAGAGCTTGGTCAGCGTATCCCGCTCCGCCCGGTCCATCAGCTTTTGGGTGGCCCGCTTTTCATTGTCGATATCGGTTATGACGCCCACCACCTTCACCGGGTGGTGCTTGGCATCCAGCTGGGTGGTGGCCCGGACCCGGCACCAGCGGTACCGGCCGTTGGCCTCGGCAAAGCGCAACTCCGCCTGGATGTATCCCTCGCCGGCACAGGCCGCCTGAACCAAGGTGGAAATCTGCATGACGTCGTCCGGGTGGATGTGGGAGACAACCGGCAGCATCCGGCTGGCGTTCTCTGTGATGGGCTGGTAGCCAAATCGCTTCTCCCAGTTGGCCGAGACCATCATGCTGTCGGTGGCCACGTCCCATTCGAAGATGATGTCGTTGCTCTGGTTGAGAATGATCTCATGGCGATCCAGCGAGAGCCTCAGCTCCTCCTGATACTTCTTGGACTTTGTGATATCCAGCAAAATGGAGTAGAAGCACTCACTGCCATCCGCATCCACGGCAAGCAGGCAGTGGTCCAGTACCCAGATCAGCGCCCCGTCCTTTCGCACCAGCCTGTATTCGCCCTTATAGACCTTGCTGCTGTTGAGCTGTTCTTTCACCTGCGCGGCCATGGAGTCCCGGTCCGGTTCATACACCAACTCTATGTATCGGTTGTGGAAGCGCTCTGCAAGCTCCTGTTCCGTGTACCCCACCAGGTTCAAAAGGCCCTGGTTGAAGTAGCGTAACGTAAACCACTTGTCATTTTCACACTGATAGATACCCTCCAAGAGACAGTCGTAAATCTGGTTCTGTGTGAATTTCATCTGGGCGTAGTCGGCCTGAGTGTGCTCCGCCCTGCGCCAGATGATCAGCGCCTTGCGCTGGCGGGGGCTGTTCAAATCCACCCGGACCATCGTCGCCTCGTACCAGTCATAGGCCCCGGTGGCCCGGTTGAGCACCCGGTATCTTCTGGTCCGCTTCATTCTCCCCTCTGCAAAGAACTCCCGCCCGTAGGGCCCAAGGAGCTCCAGTACCATGTCCCGCTCCTCCGGATGCACAGCCGTCTGCGCAAAAGCGCGGATGGAGTCCTCGAACTGGGTACCGGAGCGCAGAGAAACAAAGCTGTCGTCCGAGAGATAGACCACATGGTAGACCCCTGTGTTGAAATCCACCTCCATCACTGTGGACCCGAGATACCGCAGCAGGGAAAAATACTTCAACTGCCCCTGCTCCAGCGTGTTGATCTCTGTGGTAAACTGCTCCCTCTCCGGTGAAGCCATCATGTCCTCCGAGGTCTCGGCAGGGCGGCCGTCGGCATACTCCCGGGAAAGCTGGGCAAAGGCGGCCTGGGCATTTTTAAAGCACTCCAGCAGGCGTGGCGAAAACGCGCCGCACTCCCCGTTGATAATCATGGTAAACGCCTGGGCCGGGGGAATGGCCTTTTTATAGACCCGATCCGTGGTGAGCGCGTCATAGCAGTCGGCAATGGCCACCACTTGGGCGCAGATTGGGATGTTGTCGCCCTTCAGCCCATCCGGATAGCCTCTGCCGTCCCATCGCTCATGATGATAGCGGCAGATGTTATAGGCATACCCGAGGTACTCCTTATCCTGCATCCGTTCCAGCCCGGCCAGGATTTCGCAGCCTTTGGTGGTGTGGGTTTTCATCACCTCAAACTCCTCCGGAGTCAGCCGGCCGGGTTTATTCAAAATGGAATCCGGTATGGCAATCTTGCCGATGTCATGCATGGAGGCCGCGTCGGCAATGATGGCAATTTCCCGGTCATGAAGGTCATATTCCTGATAGCTCCTGGCCACGTCCTCCAGCAGGATTTTGGTGAAGAGGCGAATCCGGCGGATGTGCTGCCCGGACTCCAGGCTGCGGGACTCGATGACAGAAGACATGGCGTCGATGAGCACGGAATTGGCCTGGCGCAGTCGGACGGACTGCTCTTCCACCAGCTCCTCTAACTGCAGCTTGTGGCGGCACAGCTCCACCACGTTGTTGACACGGCGCCGGACCACGTGGATCTCAAATGGTTTGCGGATGATGTCGGAAGCTCCCAAATCAAAGGAGCGTACCTCGCTTTCAGGCCGCTCCTCCGAGGTGATGACAACCACGGGAATCCGGGAGATCAAATCGCTGCGGTTCATCTCCTCCATCACCTGGTAGCCGTCCTTGATCGGCATCACAAGGTCCAGCAGGACCGCCGTGATCTGTTGCTGGTACTGCCGCAGAAACAGCAGTGCCCGTTCGCCATTTTCCGCCTCCAAAATATTATACTCATCCTCAAACATGCCGCGCAGAATCGCACGATTGATCTCCATATCGTCTACAATCAAAAGCGTGTCCCGTTTTGCCATTATCCATCCACCTCTTCTTCTCATTGCGGGAGCACTGTTTGCCCGGCATGTTTTCAGACCAATGATCTATTTCATTGTACCGCATCTTGCTGTAAAACACAATCGTCTCCAGCGATTTCCATACAGTCTTTTCCAGTTTCTTCACGCATTACACAAAAAAAGCCCGGCGCCGCAGCGCCGGGACGCAGGGTTCCCCGCTTATTTTCTGCCCTGACGCGGCTGCATGGGATAACAGTGATGCAGGAGGCTGCCTGACCAGAGATCCAGTGTCCGATAAAACACATCGGAGATCCGCTCGGCAATCCCTTCCGCCTGCGACGAATCCGAGTCGGAAACCATTACCAGAAACTGGCAGCTCGTATATTGGGTAAATACATCGCCGGACCGCAATGAGTTCTGAATGCTCTCCTGCAATACGTGCATCTGGGCCTCCCGCTGATGAAGGTCGGGAAATTCGCCCTTCCCGTCGGTGAGGGTGAAAAGCAAAATACACACAGGCATATTGACCCGCCGCATCCGGCGCTCCACAAACCGATAGATGCTTTTGAAGGTCTCATAGTCCTGGCAGTAGGCGCCGGGAATCATCTCCTGCTCAGACAACTCCTCCCGGATCCGCTCCATGTCAATGGCGATTCCCTTTTTGCTCATACCTTTATGCTCCTGTACAGAAAGAGTGGAAAACCGTTTTCTGGCCCGTTTCTTCTCCAGGAGGATTTGATCCGCCCGATCAAACAGCGTCTGGTAATCGTCCCCCTGCTCCGCCAGGGCCCCGGCCACAGTTACAGAGAGCTGGAACTCCTGGCCGTCCAGCTCCACAAACCGGAGCCGGTCCCGGATCTGAGCGCAGCGCTCCTCCACGAACCGCTCCTCCTGTGCAATGGGCATAAAGATCACAAACTCGTCTCCGCCCACGCGGCCCAATATATCGGTGCGAAACACCATGGACCTCAGCTTTGCAGCGATCTCCTCCAGCAGCCGGTCTCCCGTGATATGGCCGTACCGGTCGTTCACCTGCTTGAACCGATCCACATCCAGCACCAGCAAAACGCCGGCCTGGCGGTTGGACAATAGTTCATCCACGCATTCCTGGGTATATCCCCGGTTGCAGATTCCGGTCAGCCAGTCCAGGTGGGCCAGCTGCTCCAGGCGTTCATTCTCCTGTTTGAGTTTAGAAAGCTCCTGCTGCATACTGTCCTCCTTATCATCCGACTCTGTTCAGTTCCATTTTATTGCACGATTCGCCATTTGGCAAGAACCTCAAGAAAAAATCTCACATTTTGTTTTTCTCTTCCACCGATCCACACGGCCGGGTGAGCTCCAGGAAAAGTGACTGCGGATCGTCCACCAAAGCCGCTGGGTGCAGCGCCTCCAGCTCCGGCCGGTCCCGGAAGCCCCAGGACACCAGGATGCAGGGCAGCCCCGCGTTCCGCGCAGTCTGAAAGTCCACCTCCGAGTCCCCTACATACACCGTCCGATCCTTTGCGGCGCCCAGGGCCTTCATGGCCGCCTCCGCCATGTCCGGCGCCGGTTTGCGCCGCAGCCCCTCCTGCTGGCCCATGCAGACGGAAAGCCAGGGGAAAAACCGCCTGCCCAACTCCTCCACGGCCTCGTGGTCCTTGTTGGAGACCACCGCCATACGCAGCCCATGCCCCTTCAGCTGTTGCAGCAGCTCCTCCACCCCGGGATAGGGCCGGGTCTTCTGCTCACAGTGGGCCGTATAATAGACGCGGAACTCCTCAAACATCTCCTCGAACCCGGGATGCTCCATCCCACCGGGCACGGAAAGCTCCATCAATCGCCGCAGGCCGTTTCCCAGGAAGGACCGAAGCTCCCGCTCCTCCCAGGTGGGGCATCCATGGCGCTCCAGGATGAAGTTGACGCTGTCCTTCAAATCATCCAAAGTATTTAATAGTGTGCCGTCCAGGTCAAACAGCACAGTGTCGTATGCTCTCATAGGTTCCTCCCCTTTTTCGGCTTCTTTTATCCTACCATCGTCCCGCCGGCAGTGCAAGCCCTGCTGATAGAAAAGGCGCCGCCCGAAGGCGGCGTCTTTTTTAGATCAGGCGGCAGGCACATCCCCTCCGGCTTCAGCCGGAGTCTGGCCGGAATCACCGGATGGACCGCTGCTCTCGGGGTTCAGATAGGTTGCCCGGTAGATGGTGTAGATGGGCTCCTTTTCCAGGTTTGTAAACCGCTCAGGCTCCTGGAGGCGGTCATAGCCCAGCATCACCCAGTCTCCCACCTCCAAAAGGGCGGCGTGAGGGGCGTCTGCGGCGCTGATCCGGTAGTAGACCTGCCCCTGCTCCTCATAAGTCCCGGCGCCCAGGAAGTAGTTGGTGCTGCCGTCGATGACCGCGGTGCGGATGTCGGTGATCTCAAACTCCGCCGGACCCATGTCCTCTTCCCCTCCGGAAATCGTGGCGTCCTCTTTTTCAATGAGGTTGTTGTTCGCCAGCATCTGGCGGTAGTTGATCTCGCAGTCTGCCACCGTCTGCCCCGTGGCCACGATCTGATACTGCTCCACGTTGACCATGGCGTACATCTTCACGAGGCCCGCCGCATCCTTGAGCGCCATGAAATAGGTGGGCTGGTCGGCGATGTTCAGCAGCAGCGGGAACGTGGCGATATAGGACATCTGCTGGACCTGGCCCTCGGCGGAACGCATGGCGGATTCTTCGGTGGCGCCTGCCACAGAGTAAAAGCTCGTCTCCTTGGTCCGCTGGTTGCTCAGCAAAAAGCCGATGTTGGACTGATCCGAGGTGACGCTCGTCACGCCGGTGTACATATAGACGTCATCGCCGATGGCAATATAGTTGTAACCGTCTGTGGTGATGGTGACGTCCCGCTGGCCGAAGATGGAGTTGAAAAAGCCATTGTGGTACTGGCCGTAGTAGTCGTACTGCTGCATGATGAGCTCGGCCACATAGACCTGATCCACCCAGGAGGGAACCTCTTCATAATACTGGCTCTCCCCGGTGACCGCATTGACCAGCACGGCGCCCTTGATGTCCGTCCCGCCGAACAGCCCGATGCTCTTCACCATCCGGGGGCAGACCCACCAGGGCATCCCCTCCTCGTCGATTTCAAAGACCGGCTCGGCAAACATGAACGTAGGGTAGCCGAAACGCAGATGGCGGTACAAGTTGCGGCCCAGGTGCTCGGCCGTGGTGTATTTCATGCCCTCCTTCAGGCGCACCACCTCCACGTCCTGGCTCACCATATCCACGATCAGATAGGCGGGCAGCCCCTCGGACCGGTTGGTAAACCACTTGATGAGGTCTGCATACCCCAGGGAAGTCACACGGACGGGGCGGCCCTGGTAGTTGATCTGGGTGTAGTTGGGCAGCACCTCGAACTGGGAGACCATGTCGGCCAGCTCGCCCAACTTACGCGCACCCAGGCGGGCTGCGGAATCCCGGTCCACCATGGGGATCTGCCCATAGGAGATCTCGTCCACCTCCGCGGCAAAATCCCCGGTTTTAATCGGCAGCAGCTCACTGTAGCTGGCCGCGCGGAACACCACCCAGGAGGTCAGCGCGCCCACGGCAATGGTGGCCACCATGACAATGAGCACCAAAAAGGGTATGGTGCACTGTTTTTTGACAAAGCCAAAGTAGCCCTTTACCCCCTCTCCCTGGAAGCCGGAGGTAAAGAGGGCGCAGCCCACATACACCGCGCACAGCAGAAGCACGAACGTGTAAAACTCCTCCGCGTGGAGGTTCAGGGCCGGCAGGCGCAGGTAAAAATAGGCCGCCCCCACCACCAGGGTCACCACAATGTTGATGAGCACGCGGGTGGCCTTGTTGCCGATGGCCTTGCGGGGTTTGCGCTCTCTGGGCGGCGGCGGGGTAAAGCCCTGGCCGTCCGGGCCAAACCCACCATTCATATTGCCGAAATGAAAGTCAAAAGGCATTATTTTATTCCTTTCTATCTGGTTTTTTCAGTCAGGTATTGGTGAGTAGTATACGCTAATTTCCCCAAAAACACAAGGCATTTGCATTAACCTGAATCTCATTTTAATAGCAGGGTCGAAAAAGGCGCGAAATGCCGCCGGAAAGAATATCTCCGGCGGCTTCGCTTTTCACTTTTTCATACTGCTTTTTTTAGGTTGGCCTCTTTCTCTCCCTGGGCCTGAATGGCTCCGGAGCGGAACAGCGCCAGCTTGGCGCAGCCCGGCCCGATGAGCTCATAGAGTACCGAGGAGGCCAAAATTACGGTCAGCAGCAAATCGCCGATTCCCTCCGGCAGCACCCGCTTACCCAAAAAGGCAAGGCCGATGGCAACGCCGGCCTGGGGGATCAGTGCAAACCCCAGCCAGTCCCGGGTGCGGCGGTCTGTGCCGATGCAGCGGCATCCCAGATAAGCGCCCAGGTACTTCCCAAGGATGCGGATGACAAAGTAACCCACTCCCGCAAGGCCCACGGTCTTCAGCGCCATGACATCCAAGTTCATGCCGGAGACGATGAAAAACAAGCTAAGTACCGGAGGCGTAAATTCATCCACCTGGGCATAGAGGTCATGCTCTCCGGTGCGGTTGATATAGACCGCACTGCACACCATGCACGCCAGCAGCGGGGATACGTCGATCAGCGCACACACCCCGCACAGCGTCAAAAGCACCGCAATGGTCAAAATCAGGCGGTTCCCGCGGCTGCGCTTGGAGGTCAGAAGCACCGTCAGCAAAACCCCCAGCGCGGCGCCCATAGCCAGGGCCGCCACGTTCCACAAAATAGGCAGCAGCGCCGAGCGCAGGGAAATCCCCGCGCCGCCCATGGCATCCACCGCAGCGGAAGCGGCGCTGAAGGTCAAAAGGCACACGCCGTCGTCCAGGGCCACCACAGCCAGCAGCAGGTTGACAAAGGGCCCGTCGGCCCGGTATTGGCGGATGGTCATCAGGGTGCTGGCCGGCGCCGTGGCCGTGGCAATGGCGCCCAGCAGCAGGGAAAGCGCCATATCCTGATGGAACACGAAACGCATGGCCAGCGCCACCATTGCTCCGGGCAGCAAGGACTCCAGAAGCGTTACCAGGATCAGCCCCTTTCCCATGTCACACAGCGTCTCCCGGCGGAAGTACTGTCCCACTCCAAAGGCAATGAACGCCAGCGCCACGTCACTGACGAAGTCCATACGTTCAATGATCTCCGGCGGCACCAGGCCCAACAGATCCGGTCCAATGAGAATGCCCGCCAGAATATAGCCGGTCACGTCCGGCAGCTTCAATCTCTTGGTCAGTCGGGTCAAAACAAAGCCGGAGAGCAGAATGAGGGCCAGGCTCAGCAAAATGTCAGCCGGCTGCCGCATCACGATGTTTCCCATTTCTACTCCTCCTTGATCGCAGATTGATTTTTGTTCTGCGTTGTAGTATGATCTGTATACTCCAATATAGCTGCAATCACCTACAAGTCAAATTATAAAATATTCAGCTTCCATAAATTTTACTAATAAGGAGTGAGCCGCATGATTGACACCAAGCTTTACACGCTGCTGCGCGTATGCGAAACCGGCAGCTTTACCAAGGCCGCCGAGCAGCTGTCCCTGACCCAGCCTGCCGTCAGCCAGCACATCCGCCAGCTGGAACAGGAATTGGGCGTAAAGCTGTTTCATCGGGGCGGCGGCTCACTAAAATTGACAGCTGAGGGTGAAATAGCCACCCGTTATGCAAAGCGGATGATCGCCCTGGTCCATAACCTGCAGCGGGATATTCAGGACGAAAAGCAGCAGTTGACCCGGATTGTGGTGGGCCTGACCCACACCTCGGAGAGCAATCCGGTGGCCGAAGCGCTGGCCAGATATTGCAGCGAAAACCATGATGTAAAAATAATGCTTATTACTGATACCATAAAAAATCTTTATGCAAAACTGCGCACTTATGAGATTGACCTGGCCATTGTGGAGGGCCCGCTGACGGAACCTGGCTACAATTCCCTGCTGCTGGATACAGACAGCCTGGTGCTGATCGTGCCCAACAACCACTCGCTGGCCAAGCAGGGGATCGTGACTGTTGAGGAGTTGAAAAACCAGCGGATGATCCTGCGGCTGCCCAGCTCCGGCACGCAGAACCTCTTCCTCTCCCACCTGGAGAGCCGGGGCATTTCCATCGAGGAGTTCAACGTAGTGTTGGAAGTGGATAACATCGCCACCATCAAGGACTTGATCCGGCGTGGCTACGGTGTGTCCATCCTGGCCAAGAGCGCGTGCCTTGACGAGCTCAAAAAAGGAAAGCTCACCGCGCTGCCGGTGGAGAATTTGAGCATGATGCGGGAGATCAACATGGTCTACCACACAGACTTCGGCCATGACGACATCCTGCGGGACATCTCCCGCATGTACAACGACGTGGCCCGCCTCTATCTATAGTAAAAAAGCGCCGCCGGAGATTCTCCAGCGGCGCCTTTGCGTCTTATTTGCTGATGCACAGCTTGTTGTCTTCCACACTGAGGCGGGCGGTGTCGCCCTCCTTGAGGGTGCCCTCCAGCATCTGCTCGGCCACGGCGTCCTCCACCTTGCTCTGGATGCACCGGCGCAGGGGACGGGCTCCATAGATGGGGTCGAACCCCTCTTTGGCCAGCTCGGCGATGGCCTTGTCGTCGGCCTCCAGGCGGATGCCCATGGCCTCCATCCGCTTTGCCGTACTCTTGAGCATGCGGCGGGCGACCTCGGCGATGTCCTCCTGGCTCAGGCGGCGGAACACAATGGTCTCGTCGATACGGTTGAGGAACTCCGGCCGGAAGGTGCGGCGCAGCTCCTCCATCACGGCAGCCTTGACAGCCTCGAACTTTTTCTCCTCCCCGGCGTCCTTCTCCGGCGCAAAGCCCAGCCTGCCGGAATCGGCGTTGGTGATGGCCTTGGCGCCCACGTTTGAGGTCATGACGATCACCGTGTTCTTGAAATCCACGGTCCGGCCCTGGGAGTCGGTGATGCGGCCGTCCTCCAGGATTTGGAGCAGGATGTTCCACACATCCTCATGGGCCTTTTCGATCTCGTCGAAGAGCACCACGGAATAGGGCTTCCTGCGCACCTTCTCCGTCAGCTGGCCGCCCTCCTCATATCCCACATAGCCGGGAGGGGAGCCCACCAGGCGGGAGACGGTGTGCTTTTCCATATACTCGGACATATCGATGCGGATCATGGCCTTCTCGTCGCCGAACATGGCCTCGGCCAGGGTCTTGCAGAGCTCTGTCTTGCCCACGCCGGTGGGGCCCAGGAAGAGGAAGGATCCAATGGGGCGCTTGGGGTCCTTCAGGCCCACACGGCCCCGGCGGATGGCCCGGGCCACGGCCCGTACCGCCTCGTCCTGGCCCACCACCCGCTGGTGGAGTGTCTCCTCCATCTTGAGGAGCCGCTCCCCCTCGTCCTCCGTGAGGCGGGTTACCGGCACGCCGGTCCACTTGGACACAACGGCGGCAATATCCTCCTCGGTGACGGGGCGGCTGGTGTGCTGGCGGCGCTGCTTGTCCCGCTCGATCTCCATCTGCTCCTTGTAATCCTTTTCAATATCCCGCAGCTGGGCGGCCTTTTCAAAGTCCTGGGAGGTGACGGCCTCCTGCTTTTCCCGCTGGAGAACCGCCAGCTTCTCCTCCAGGGCCTTCAGGTCCGGAGAGACCTCCTCGCCCTTCATCCGCACCTGGGAGGCGGCCTCGTCCATCAGGTCGATGGCCTTGTCCGGCAGAAAGCGGTCGTTGATATACCGGGCGGACAGGCGGACCGCGGCCTCCAGCGCCTCGTCGGTGATGGTCAGCTTGTGATGCGCCTCATACTTGTCCCGCAGCCCCTTGAGGATTTCAATACTGGCCTCCTGGCTCGGCTCGCCCACCTGGACGGGCTGGAAGCGGCGCTCCAGGGCAGCGTCTTTTTCAATGTATTTGCGGTACTCGTTCAGCGTGGTGGCGCCGATGACCCGGATTTCACCACGGCCAAGGGCAGGCTTGATGATGTTGGCGGCGTCCACGGCTCCCTCGGCGGAGCCAGCGCCCACAATGGTGTGCAGCTCGTCGATGAACAAAATCACGTCTCCGGAGCGCTTCACCTCGTTGAGGGTGTTTTTGATACGCTCTTCAAACTCACCGCGGTATTTGGTGCCGGCCACCATGCCGGAGAGGTCCAGGGAGAGGATTTTTTTATCCAACAGCTCCTCCGGCACATCGCCCACCACGATCTTCTGGGCCAGGCCCTCGGCGATGGCCGTCTTGCCCACGCCGGGTTCCCCGATGAGCACCGGGTTGTTCTTGGTGCGGCGGGAGAGGATCTGGATCACCCGCTGGATCTCATCGTCCCGGCCGATGACCGGGTCCAACTTGCCCTCCCTGGCTGCTGCGGTCAAATCCCGGGTGAATTCCTTCAGCGTCTTGCTCTTGCCGTCGTCCTTGGTCCGGCTGTCGGCGGGGGGCTGCTGGCTGCGGGGCGCTTCATTCAGCTTCTGCATCACAGCGGAGTAGAGCTTCCGGGGATCCACGCCCGCGGTGCGCAGGATGCGGACCGCCATGTTGCTGCCCTCACGCAGCAATCCCAGCAACAGATGCTCCGTGCCCACATATCCGAATCCGCCCCGCATGGACTCCTCCACAGCGATTTCCACCGCCCGCTTTGCCCGGGGAGTCAGGCCCTGGGCCGGGTCGCTGCCGGGCAGGCCGGCTCCCACGCTCTTGCGGATCAGGTCGCGGACCATGTCCGCGGTCAATCCGGCGTCGGTGAGGCAGCGGTAGGCGATGCCCTCCTCCTCCCGGATCAGGCCTAACAGCAGATGCTCGCTGCCCACATAGCCGTGGCCCAGTTCGCCCGCTGCCTCCTGGGCATAGCGCAGGGCGTTTTCCGCCCGGGGGGTAAATTTATTTTCATTCATTCCGATTCACTCCTTTTTGGAAAGGAGAGGGGGAGTCCCCCCTCTCTTAGGTTTCCTGTTCCTTGGCGTGGATCTGATCCCTCAGCTCCGCCGCCCGCTCAAAGTTCTCGCTTTCAATGGCCTTTTGCATCTCCACCCGCAGGGCGTTCAGCTCCCGCTGACGGGATACCTGCTTCTGCTCCTCTTCGGAGACCAGGTGCTCGTTCTCCTGAGCGGCGGTCTGGCCGCTGCCCAGGGCCGGCATGGAAAAGAAATCCTGGAAAAAGCTGTCGCCCAGCAGTCCGCCGAAGCTGTCGCCAAAGAAGGACTCCCTTCCGCCGGCCAGCATGGGGGTGAACATGGAGGCAAAGCTCCTCTCAAACAGGTTCTGCATACTGGTGTAGCTGTCCTGGATCCTCCGGGTGTACCCTAACTTCTCCGCGCACTCCTGGCACAGATGCTTCTCTTCCACCTTGCCGTTGATATTGCTCTTATACACAAACGTAACTTCATTCTTGCCACAATTTTCGCACTTCATAATCCATACCTCCAATATATCATTACATATTGATTGACCAATTCATTTGACCTGCTACACAGCGTGCACCAGCACCTGTTTGACGATGGACGCCCGCAGACGGTCCCTGTCCTCCCGGGCCACGGACCGCAGCGCGTTGTCGCCGATGGCGATCAGCAGCGTCCGCCCCACGTCCAACTCCACCGCCCCGGATTCCACCAGGTTTCCCAAGATGGCCCGGGCCGATTTCAGATCCAGCTCGTCGCCGATGGAGTTGATGACCTGCATCAACAGCGTCTGGCGATCCACCCGCACTCGTGTGATGCGGATATACCCGTTGCCGCCCCTGCGGCTTTCCACGATATACCCGTGCTCCGGAGAAAAGCGGGTGGACATGACGTAGTTGATCTGGCTGGGCACACAGTTGAACCGCTGCGCCAAGTCGCTGCGCTGCAGCTCCAGTACGCCGTCGGCCTCCTCCAGACTGTCCTGGATAAAGTCCGCGATCAGATCGGAAATTCCCATTCGCTGTCCCGCCTTTCTGTTTCGGTCTTGTAATTTGACTTTGACTTTCTTTGACCTTGTTTCTGATTGTCAGTATACCACGTCGGCATCAAATGTCAAGGGGGAAAGTTTGACTTTCTTTGACCAATTTGAAAACAATTTGTGAATGGGTTTTTGTGAATCAAATAACGAAAACCGCTTGCAATTTTCAGGAATCATGATACAATTGAGAATACAAAAATTTATGGAGGTGCTTCCCATGGCTTACAAGATCACTTCTGCTTGCGTCAGCTGCGGTGCCTGCGCGGATGCCTGCCCCGCCGGCGCAATCAGCCAGGGCGATGATTCCTACATCATCGACGCCAGTGCCTGCTTGGACTGCGGTTCTTGCAGCGATACCTGCCCCAACGGCGCCATTGTTCCCGCTGAATAATCGGACAATACATAAAATACACCGTGGGGCTCCACGGTGTATTTTTGTTGCTTCCGCCTCTGTAATACTATATAATAAAGTAGTTTCATCCGCCGCCTCTGCCGATCCGCGGGGCGGCGATTCCAAATCCGGAGGGCTGCCATGGAGCGGATGGACCAGCTGTGGCCGGGAGGGCCGCGCTATTACTATGACGACGCATATTTTCCCCCGGGCACCGATTCCTTTCTGCTGGGCGCCTTCCCCCGCCTCCGCCCTGGAGAGCGGGTCTGTGACCTGGGCTGCGGCACTGGGCTTTTGGGGCTTTTGATGCTGGCCCGGGAGCCGTCCCTTCATGTCACGGGAGTGGACATCCAGCCTGGCCCCTTGGCCCTGGCCAGGAAAAGCGCCGCGGAAAGCCACTTCGACATGTCTTTTTTACAGGCCGACCTGCGCCATCCGGAACAGCTGCCGCCGGCAGGCAGCTTTGACCTGGTGGTCTGCAACCCACCTTACTTTAAACCGGACAGCGGCTTTGCCGCCCGGGGACAAGCCCGCCGGATCGCCCGGGCGGAGGAGACCGCCTCATTGGAGGAGGTCTGTGCCGCGGCGGCGCGGCTGCTGCGCTGGGGCGGGCGGCTGGCTCTGGTCTACCGGCCGGAACGGCTGTGCGATCTGATGTGCGCCCTGCGAGGCTGCGGCATTGAGCCCAAGCGGCTCCGGTGGGTGGAAAGCCGCATCGGCACCGCCCCTTCCCTGCTGCTTTTGGAGGGCCGGCGGGGCGGCGGGAGCGGCCTCACCACGGAACCGCCCCTGGTGCTCCGGGATCAGCTGGGCCGGGACACGCCGGAGGTAGATGCCATCTACTTTCGAAATCGAACAACGGAGGACGCACCCCTATGAGCGGAACACTGTACTTGGTCGCCACCCCCATCGGGAACTTGGGCGACTTCTCTCCCCGGGCCCTGGCGACCCTGCAGCAGGTGGATTTCATCGCCGCCGAAGATACCCGGGTCTCAGTCAAGCTGTTGAACCATTTCGGCGTCAAAAAACCCATGGTCAGCTACCACGAGCACAACCACATCAGCGCCGGGCAGACCATCCTCAACCGCCTTGTGGGCGGCGAGAGCTGCGCCCTGATCACCGATGCGGGCACCCCGGCCATCAGCGATCCCGGGGAGGACCTGGTCCGCCTTTGCGCAGCGTCCGGGGTCAGCGTGCTGAGCATCCCCGGCTGCTGCGCGGCCGTCAGCGCCCTGGCCGTCTCCGGACTCCCCACCGGGCGGTTCACCTTTGAGGGGTTTCTCACCACCAACAAAAAAAGCCGTCGGGAGCACCTCCAATCCCTGCTGAATGAGCGGCGCACCATGGTCTTCCACGAGGCGCCCCACAAGCTCTGCACCACCCTAACGGACCTGTGCGAGGCCTTTGGGCCGGATCGGAACATCGCCCTGTGCCGGGAGCTGACCAAGCTCCATGAGGAGACCATGCGCACCACACTGGGCGAGGCGGTCCGCTTTTACCAGGATCACGCGCCCAAGGGGGAATATGTCCTGGTCCTGGCTGGAGCGGAGCTTGCGCAGCAGCCGCAGTTTACCCTGAGCGACGGCGTGGAGCGGGTCATGGGCCTCAAGGCCCAGGGCGCGCGGATGAAGGACGCCGTCCGTCAGGCCGCCGAGGAGATGGAGCTCTCCCGCAACGAGCTCTATCAGGCCGTGCTGGAACGGGAGGGCAGTTGATTTCCCAGGGAATAATGTTCCTGCCGCAGCCGACATTCTATCAGAACGGGCCTGCCGCTTTAAATAAGCGGCAGGCCCGTTTCTCTTCAAAAAAAGCAGACGCCCAAGGCGTCTGCGATCTCACATATTCTTCATTTCTTTTAAACACTTCGGGCAAACATTTTTGCCCTTGAAAGTGGTAATCTCTTTCGTGCTGTCGCAGAAAATGCAGCTGGGTTTATATTTTTTCAGAATAACAGAGGACCCTTCCACATAAATCTCCAATGCGTCCTTCTCGGCAATGTCCAGTGTACGGCGCATTTCAATGGGCAGGACAATACGGCCCAGCTCGTCCACTTTTCTGACAATACCTGTCGACTTCATCCCTACGCTCCTTTCTCGCTCAACCGCGAATGCAAAACTCATACGGCCCTGTAAATTTGCATTAATGACAATATCATAGGCTGTCATATTTTGTCAACCTAAATCACGTAAAATTTGTAAAATATTCATATTTAGTTTTACATAACACAGGAGGAGTAATTTTATGGCAATGACCATTGTTTGGACTGGAATGGTCGTAATATCTTTAATTTTCGGAGCTTTTACAGGAAATATGAGTGCTGTCAGTGCAGCTGCTTTGGAAGGTGCAAAAAGCGCTGTGGAATTATGTCTTTCAATGTCAGGAATAATTTGTCTTTGGAGCGGGGTCATGGAGATTATGAACCAGGCGGGAATATCCGGCGCCCTCTCCCGGGCGTTCCGTCCGCTGCTGCGGCGGCTGATGCCCTGCGCCTGCCGGGATCCGGAGACCCTGGAGGCCATCTCCGCCAATGTCTCTGCCAACCTTCTGGGCCTGGGCAACGCCGCTACGCCCCTCGGCATCCGGGCGGCCCGCCGCATGGCGCGGGGAATGGAGGGAAAAGCCAGCGACGAACTGTGCCTGTTGGTGGTGATGAACACTGCCTCCATCCAGCTGATCCCGGCCACCATCGCCGGTGTCCGGGGCGCCTGCGGCTCCGCCTCGCCCTTTGACATCCTTCCCGCCGTGTGGCTGGCCTCCATCCTCTCGGTGACAGCGGGGCTCCTGGCCGCCAAACTCTTCTCCCGGTTCTGGAGGGCATGATGGACGTCTCTTCCTGGATTGTACCCTGCCTGCTGGCCTTTGTGGCCCTCTATGCGGCGGGCAAAAAAGTGGATGTCTACGGCGCGCTGACCCACGGCGCGGAGGAGGGGCTGGCCGTGACCGTCCGCATCCTGCCCGCCCTGGTGGGGCTGCTCACAGCCGTGGCCATGTTCCGCGCCTCCGGAGCCATGGAGTGCTTTGCCCAGGCCTGCGCCCCCCTGCTCCGGGCCATCGGCATCCCTCCGGAAACCACGCCCATGCTCCTGATCCGACCGGTCAGCGGCAACGGCGCCCTGGCGGTGGGCACGGAGCTGATGCAGACCTACGGCCCAGACTCTTACATCGGGCGGGTGGCCGCGGTGATGTTGGGCAGCACGGAGACCACCTTCTATACCATTGCGGTCTATTTCGGCTCCGCCGGCATTCATAAGACCCGCTACGCCATCCCCGCGGCGCTGGTGGCAGACCTGACCGGCTTCATGGCCGCCGCCTTTGCCGTGCGGCTTTTCTTCGGCATGTAAAAAAAAGAGGCGCGTACGCGCCTCTTTTAAAGCCTCTATCCAGCAAAGACCACCTGCACCAAAAGCATGTAGACCGCCGTTCCCCCCGCGATGGAGAGGAGCACATTGTTCTTCCAGCAGTGGAGCGCCACAATGGCGGCAATGGCAATCCCCTCCGGCAGGGCGTGGGGCGCAAGGCGGAGGGATACACCCTTCAGGCAGTAGACCACCAGAAGGCCCATCACCGCGGGCGGCAGCAGCTTCCCCAGGTCCCGCACCACGGCGGGGGGCTCCCGGTTCTCCGGGAACAGTAAAAAGGGCAGCCACCGGGTCACCTGCGTCCCGAGGGCCACAGCCAAAATGATGAGAAGCGTTTGAACAGGCGTTAAGTACACAGCTTTTTCCTCCCAATCAGCAGCGAGATCAGAATCAGCACCATGGCCGGGATCACCAGGTTGTCCGCGCCGAACACCACCAGGCTCACCGCGGTACAGAGCACGCCGATGACGGCGGAGGGCCGGTTTTCCCGCTTCTTCCACTGCTCTAAGAAGAGCACCACAAAAAGCGCCGTCAGTGCAAAGTCCAGCCCTGTGGTGTCAAAGGTCAGCAGCCCGCCCACCGCCGCGCCCAGCAGGGACCCGGCCAGCCAGTAGCCGTAGTCCAGCAGAGTGACGGAGAGGTAAAAATCCTTGGGCTCCACCCCTTCCGGCGGCTCCACCGTGGAAACGATGGAAAAGGTCTCGTCACAGAGCATGTAGACAAGAGGGAATTTAGCCTTCCCCAGGCCCTTGTACTTCTCCAGCATGCTCAGCCCGTAGAACATGTGGCGGGCGTTCACCATGATGCTCAAAAGGAAAGCCTGAAGCGGGTCGAACACCTGGGTCAGCAGCGTGATGGCCACAAACTGCATGCTGCCGCAGAAGGCCACCGCGCTCATCAGCCCGGTCCACAGCACCCCGTAGCCCCGGGTGGACATCAAAATGCCGTAGGCCACCCCCAGGCAGAGGAAGCCCGTCAACACCGGGATGGTGACGGGAAAGGCGGCGCGCAGCGCCTTTTGATACTGGGTTTTTCTCATAGTTCCTCCGAATAAGGCAGGGGATGTCTCCATCCCCTGCCGTTTTACTGGGTTTCCTCCTGCTCCCACACCACCGGGTTCCCCAGCTCCTCCACAAGGCGCAGAAAGTCGCACTTTCGGATGCCCATGGTGGCCGTGTTTCGGCAGGGGTGGAAATTCAGCAGTTCCTGTCCGTCCGCGTCCAGGACGGCGCGTTCCAGCACCAGGACCACGTCGTGCTCCCGGTTGTTGACGAGGCCCAGCGGGCTTACGGAGCCCGGCGTCAGCCCCAACTTCTCATAGAGCTCATCGGCGCCGGCAAAGGTGGGCCGGCGCCAGCCGGTGCTTTTTGCAAAGTGCCTGCTGTCCAGCTGGCGGTGGTCCTCCAGAACCACCAGGTAGAACCGGAGCGTCTTCTTATCCTTGATGAGAAGGCACTTCAGATTCAGCCCAGGCATCACCAGGCCCAATTGCTCCGCCTCCTCCACTGTGAAGAAGGCTTCGTGCTCATAGAGCTCATACCGGATGTTCAACCGCTTAAGCAGGGCCAGCAGTTCCTCCCCGCCCCGGTTTTTGCGCTGCTCCATAAAGTCCATTTACATCTTCTCCGGCGCGTCCACACCAATCAGCGCAAGCCCGTTGCGCAGGACGCTGCGGGTCAGGTCTGCCAGCTTCAGCCGGGCGGAAAGCACCCGGGGCTCCTCGCCCTTGATGCGGCAGGCCGTGTAGAACCGGTGGAAGCAGCCGGCCAGCTCCACCAGGTAACGGTTGATGTGGGAGGGGTCGTAGTCCCGGGCCGCCAGGCGGATTTCCTCACAGTAGGCAGAGAGCTGCTTGATGAGCGCGCGCTCCGTCTCACCGCTCAAAAGGCCCATATCCACATCCGCCATGGAGGGGACTTCCTCTCCCTCCCCTTTCAGCGCCCGCAGCAGCGAGCAGATACGGGCATGGGCGTACTCCACGTAGTAGATGGGGTTCTCCGAATCCTCCCGCACGGCAAGGCCCAGGTCAAAGTCCATCTGGGTGTCGGGCTTGGAGTTGAAGAACCAGCGGGCCGCGTCCACCGGAATCTCGTCCAGCAGGTCGCTGAGGGAGATGGCCTTTCCGGTCCGCTTTGACATGCGCACCACCTCGCCGTCCCGCAAAAGCTTCACCAGCTGCATCAGCACGATGTCCAGTTTTTCCGTCCCGTCCAGGCCCAGGGCGTCCAGTGCCCCCTTCAGCCGGGCCACATGGCCGTGGTGGTCGGCGCCCCAGACGTTGATGACCCGGTCAAAGCCCCGGACGGCAAACTTGTTGCGGTGATAGGCGATGTCGGCGGCAAAGTAGGTGTAGAAGCCGTTGGCCCGGCGCAGCACGTCATCCTTCAAGTCCAGCTTTTCAATCTCCGCCTCGCTTTTACCCGCCTTGCGGAGGTTTTCACGCATGATGTCGGCAGTCTTCAGCCACAGCGCGCCCTCTTTTTCATAGGTCCAGCCGGCGGCGCTGAGCTGCTCCGCCGTCTCAGCCACATAGCCGCTGTCGTGGAGGGAGGACTCATAAAACCAGTTGTCGTAGTGGATTTTGTAGCGCTCCAGGTCGGATTTCATCTTGGGCAGGTTGACGCTGAGGCCGAACTGGGCCAGGGTGTTGCGCCGCTCCTCCACATCCGCGCGGAGGAGCTTGTCCCCGTTCTGGTCATAGTACAGCTGGGCAAGCTCCCGGATGTCCGCACCCTGGTACCCGTCCTCGGGGAAGGGCACGTTCTCCTCCCCCTGGATGAGCTGGAGATAGCGGGCCTCCAGGGACTGGGCGAACTTGTCGATCTGGTGGCCGGCATCGTTGACATAGAACTCCCGGGTCACGTCCGCGCCGCACTTGGCAAGCACGGCGGCCAGCGTGTCGCCCAACACGCCGCCCCGGGCGTTGCCCATGTGCATGGGGCCGGTGGGGTTGGCGGACACGAACTCCACCATGATCTTCTGGCCGGAAAGCTGGCGGGAGGAGCCGTAATCCTCCCCCTCGCTCTCCACCGCCTTCAGGACATCCCGGTACCAGTTCTCACTGGCGCGGAAGTTCAAAAAGCCAGGACCAGCAATCTCCGCGGAGGTGAAATAGCTGCCGCTCAGGTCCATATGGTCCAGCAGCGCCTGGGCGATGTCCCGGGGCTTTTTCCGCAGTGCCTTGGACGCGGCCAGGGCAAAGGTGGTGGTGTAGTCCCCGTTGGCCGCGTCCTTGGGGATTTCCACCGGGGCCTCCTTCACCTCAGCTTCAGGCAGCGTCCCGTCCTCCACCGCGCTGCGGTAGGCCGCCATGGTCAGCTGGGCGATCTGGTCTTTCGCATTTTGAATCATATGAATCATTGGTTGCACCTCATTTGTGAATTTTCGTCCCTGCGGGACCGGTTATTTTTCCTTCACGGTGATATAAAAGCAGTTGCGTCCGGTGACGGAGTGCTCAATGGCAATGGAGTAGCGGATTTCCAGCGTCCCTCCCCGCTCGCTCATGCGGTTTTCCAACAAACTGGTGCTGATGTCCACGGTGAGCTCGCCGTAGAGCGTCTCATAGAGGGAGGTGTGCTGGACGCCCTGCTCAAAGACCATTTGGGAGTTGACGCTCCCGGACCGGGTCAGGATCACTTGCCTGCCCTTGATCTCAAAGGTGGTGGTGGTCCCGGTCATGCCGGTAAGCTCGCTTTCCTCATAACGGAGCACCAGTCCCTCCTCCGTTGGGAACAGCACGCCCTCCGTCATCAGCTCTGTGGCGTCCGGGTCCGCCTCTTCAAAATACTGCTCACCCCGGACGGTGATGAGTACCTCAGTACCGGTCGATGTCAATTCGGTTGGCTTCATGGTGCAGATCCTCCTGTAAAAACCAGGAGGCGATCTGTTCAAAGTCGTCCACCCGGTCGCTGACGTAATAGGTTGCCTCTCCCTGCTGACAGTCTCTCAGCAGGCCCCGGGCCTTCAGGGTGCGCTTGAGTTCAAAGGCGGACTCCTCGCCGGCGGAGATCAGCTCCACCCCATCCCCCATCACGCCGCGGATCACATCGCTCAGCAGCGGATAGTGGGTGCAGCCCAGGATCAGCGTATCGATCCCGCTCTCACGCATGGGTTCCAGATACTCCCTGGCCACCGTGTCGATGACCACGTCGCCCGGGCGGAAACGGCCGTTTTCCACCAGCGGCACAAAAAGCGGACAGGCCCTGGCCACCACCTCCACCTTTTTGTCCAGAGCCCCAATAGTGGTTTCGTAGACTCCGCTGCGCACGGAGGCGTGGGTGGCAATCAGGCCCACACGCCCGCGCCTGGTCACCTCGACCGCCCGGCGGCAGGTGGGCTCCACCACGCCAACCATCGGGAGGTCATTTTCCTCACGCAGCATCTCAAGCGACGTGGTGCTGACGGTGCCGCAGGCGATCAGGATGGCTTTCAAATCAAAGCTGCGCAAAAAGCGAACATCCTGCCGCGCGTACTTTAATATGGTCTCCCGGGACCGCCCGCCGTAGGGGACGCGGGAGGTGTCTCCAAAGTAAATGAGCTGTTCGCCGGGCAGGATCCGCCGCAGGGAACGGACCGCGCTCAGCCCGCCCAGGCCGGAATCAAATACGCCGATGGGTCGGTTATCCATAAGTCCCTCCAATGCCGGAAATATAGAGATCGCGGCATGGCCGCGCAACGCGTTCTGGCCAGCCGGCCTCCGGATAACCTGCATTCGCAGCCTCCGAAAGCCCTGCTGTTTCTTTTGTACCTTAAGTTCTATATTATACTATGTAGCTTTATCCCCGGCAAGTCAGATTTTAGGCTTTTTGCCCACTTTTTTATATGGCATTTTCCATGGAACTTTGCTATAATCATGTAATCATCCAACGACTGGTTCAATGAGGAGGTGTCCCAATGGAAATCAAGCTGACCGAAAAGCAGTACCGCTATCTGCTGGATTTGGTCTACATCGGCAACTGGGTCATGAACTCCACCCGGGAAAACGACCGCATCCGGGAATACGACGCGGTGGAGAGCCTGATTTTCTCCTATTGTGCAGAGCACAGGATGTCAAAGCTCATCGAGCTCTACGATGGGGAGATCATCCCCTCCAAAGCCTTTGCCGAGGGCGGTATCCACGAAGCCATCGCCAACTACGAGGACAACACGTTTTACGAGATTCTGGCGGAGGAACTGGCGCTGCGGGATATGGACGGCCAGCCTCTCACCCGTGAAAACTACAGTGAGCTGGTGGAGCGAATGGACGAATATCTGGGCGAGTTTGAGGAAAACGGAACGGATCACATCTCCGTGGATATGTGAAATCATTACATACAAAGGAGAAATCGAATATGGCAGAAAAGGCAAAAGTATATTTTGCGGATTTCCGGGCCGCGGACTTCCACGAAAATCTCCAGCAAAAGCTGTACCGCCTGATGAAGGCCGCCGGCTGCGGCGATATAGACTTTGAGGGCAAATATGTGGCCATCAAGCTCCATTTCGGCGAGCCCGGCAACCTGGCGTTCCTCCGGCCCAACTGGGCCAAGACGGTGGCGGACTTTGTCCGGGACCAGGGCGGAAAGCCCTTTCTCACCGACTGCAACACCCTCTATGTGGGCGGCCGGAAAAACGCGCTGGACCATCTGGACTCCGCCTACCTCAACGGCTTCTCGCCCCTCTCCACCGGCTGCCACTGCATCATCGCCGACGGCCTCAAGGGGAATGACGAGGCATATGTGCCGGTGGAGGGCGGCGAATACGTGAAGGAAGCCAAAATCGGCCGCGCCATTATGGACGCCGACATCCTCATCTCCCTCACCCACTTCAAGGGCCATGAAAACACCGGCTTTGGCGGTGTGCTGAAAAATATCGGCATGGGCAGCGGTTCCCGGGCCGGCAAGATGGAACAGCATAACGCCGGAAAGCCCTCTGTGGACAGCGACAAGTGCGTGGGCTGTGGCACCTGCCAGGAAATCTGCGCCCACGACGCGGCCGTGGTGGGGCCGGACGGCAAGGCCTCCATCGACCAAGGCAAATGCGTGGGCTGCGGCCGCTGCCTGACCCACTGCCCCATGGACGCGGTCTACGCCTCCAACGACGAGTCCAACGACATCCTCAACTGCAAGATCGCCGAGTACACCAAGGCGGTGGTGGACGGCCGTCCCTGCTTCCACATCTCCCTGGTGATCGACGTGTCCCCGCTGTGCGACTGCTACTGGCTCAACGACGCCCCCATCGTGCAGGACGTGGGCATGTTCGCTTCCTTTGACCCCATCGCACTGGACCAGGCCTGCGCTGACGCGGTCAATGCCCAGCCTCCGCTGCCCGGCTCCGCCCTGGACGGGGAAAACTTCCACGAGTGCGGCCACGACCACTTCCACTATATGCACCCGGACACCAACTGGGAGACCGCCCTGAACCACGGCGAAGCCCTGGGGCTCGGCACCCGGCAGTACGAACTTATCAAAATCTGAATCTCATGAAAAGAGGGCGGAGCGCCGGCTCCGCCCTCTTTTTGCCGCCATGGAATCAAACAAAACCTTCTTCTCTCATGTCCGGGTCAGTCCCGCAGCCGGGTCACTTCCCAGCGGCGGCCCCGGAACCGGAGCACAAAGGCCGCCATGCGCACCACCCAGTCGATGAACATGGCGTACCAGATGCCAAGCACGCCAAAGCCCCAGCTCCGGGCCATCACCACGCCGATGGCCACACGGAAAATCCACATGGACAGCGAAGAGGTGATCATGGTGAAGCGGGTGTCCCCCGCGGCCCGCAGGGCCTGGGGCAACGTGAAGGCCAGGGGCCAGATCGCAATACCCACCACGCCGTGCCAGATCAGGATGTTGGTGGCATAGGCCGAGGCCTCCGCCGATACGCCGTAGATGTCAATGATCAGCGGCAGCGCCGCAAGAATGGCCAGGTTTAAAAAGAGGCCGTAGATATAGTTCATCTTCAGCAGCCTCTTCGTGTAAAGCCGGGCCTGGTCGTAGCTGCCCGCTCCCACGCAGCGGGAGACCACCGTCACCATGGCAAGGCCCATGGCGTTGCCGGCGATGCACTGGAAAACGCCGATGGTATTTCCGATGGAGTTGGCGGTGATGGACGCGGTGCCGAGGCCCGATACGGTGGACAGCAGCAAAATCTTACCCAACTGGAACATGCTGCTCTCCACGCCGTTGGGCACGCCGAAGTGAAGGAAATTGCGGATCACCACGCCGTCATGGCTGCGGGGAATCCGCTTGACCTGGAGTGCGGAGCCCGGACGGCGCAGCAGCATCAGGATCATCCCGGCCGCCACCACCCGGGACACCAGCGTAGGGACAGCCACGCCCTCCACGCCCCGGTGCAGCCCGAAGATCAGCAATGCGTTGCCCGCCACATTGATGCCGTTCATCACCAGCGATACCTGCATGGAGATGTTGGAATTTCCCATCACCCGGAAAAGGGCAGCACCGGCGTTATAGAGCGCCAGGAAGGGGATGGAGGCCTCCACGATCAGATAGTAGGTGCCCGCGTAGGCGGCCACGTCCGCCTCCACCTGGCCGAACACCACGCCAAGGACGAACTGCTTGCACACATAGATCAAAACCGTCACCAACAGGGAGATTTCCAGCATAAAGAGCAGCAGCTGCTCGCCGGAGTGGCTGGCCTTATCCAGCTCCCTGCGGCCCATGTACTGTCCCACCACCACCGCACCGCCGGTGGCCAGGGCGGAAAAGGCGTTGATCAAAAGCACATTCACCGTATCCACCAAAGAGACGGCCGAAATGGCGGCCTCTCCCACCCGGGCCACCATCAGCGAGTCCGCCAGGCCCACGGTGATGGCCAGCAGCTGCTCAATGACCAGCGGGATAATCAGGTGGCGCAGGTCCGCCCTTGTAAAAAACGCGTCCTCCTGACGCAGTGTCTGTTCCATTGCTGTTCTCCCTTACCCGTTGAATTCCCGGGGGCTCATGTGGAATGTGCCCTGAAACGCCCGGAGGAATGTGGAATAGTCCCGAAACCCCGCCTGCTCCGCCGCCTTCATCACCGGCACGCCGGAGCGGATCATCTCCCCGGCCCGCAGCAGCCGCTTCTGGCTCACATACTGGTGGAGCGTGTAGCCCGTGGTCTCCTTAAAGCGGTGCATCAGATAGTAGCGGCTCATATAGAACCGGCCGGCAATGGCATCCACGGACAAATCCTCCTCCAGATGGGCGGCAATATAGCGCAGGATTTCCCCCATTTTGGGGTCCCGGCGGTAGCTGTCCGCCACCTCCACCGTCCGGTCCTTCCCCGCGTCCCGGTTGATGGCAACCAGCAGCTGGAGAAAGTAGGTGCTGGCCAGCAGCTCATGGCCGAACTCCCGGTCCCGCAGCGCGCCCTCTAACTCAGTCACCAGGCGCATATACTCCAGCCTCCGCTCCTTCCCCTCCCGCAGCAGGTGAAACCCCCGCTCCCGGGTCAGGTCAAAGCAGGCGGACAGGTCCTCCCCGCCATAGCTGTGCTGGGCCAGGTAACCGGCGTTGAGCCAGATCACAATGCGCTCATAGGGCTCATTGGGGTCGATGATGGGCACGTGGATCAGGTTGTGCTGCACCAGCAAAACATCCCAGGGCTTGAGGAAATAGGTGACGCCCTCCACCACATAAGTCACCTTGCCTCCAAGCAGCAAAATGATCTTGTCGAACTCATGGTAGTGGTAATCCAGCTTTTCCGCCCGGCTGTCCTTCAGGTGGAACAGCCGGAAGTTCTCATTGAGATAGCCCCGCTTTCCCACCTCGCTGCGGTCCAGCATCGCTGCCCCTCCCCTCGTCCGCCCCTTTGCCGCGGGCGGATGCTTTCCCATTCATCATATCGCACTCTTTGCAGGATTACAATCAGGCTTTTATCTAATTTTTACAAAAATACAGGGGGGTATTTAGTAAAAATGGGTTCAGGATTCATGGATTGTATTGCGGGTGCGCATCTGCTATACTGAGCAGGGAAGAAATTCGACAAGGAGCGTGAGTGCATGAGCCATGCCGACCAGGTATTTCTGGCCAACTGCCGGGAGATTTTGCAAAGCGGTGTCTGGGACACGGACCAGCAGGTGCGTCCCAAGTGGGAGGACGGAACGCCAGCCCACACCATCAAGAAGTTTGGCATCGTCAACCGCTATGACCTGAGCCGGGAGTTCCCCATCCTCACGCTGCGCAGGACCTACTGGAAAACCGCTGTGGACGAACTTTTGTGGATTTGGCAAAAAAAGTCCAACAACATCCATGACCTGAACGCCCACATCTGGGACGCCTGGGCCGACGAGAACGGCTCCATCGGCAAGGCTTACGGCTATCAGCTCGGCGTCCGCCACCGCTACCCGGAGGGCGAATTTGACCAGGTGGACCGGGTGCTCTACGACCTCAGGCACAATCCAGCCTCCCGCCGGATCATGACCAACCTCTACACCTTTGCCGACCTCCACGAGATGAACCTCTACCCCTGCGCCTACTCCATGACCTTCAACGTCTCCGGACGCACGCTCAACGGCATTTTGAACCAGCGCTCCCAGGACATGCTGGCCGCCAACAACTGGAACGTTGTGCAGTACGCGGTGCTGATGCATATGATGGCCCAGGTCTCCGGCCTGGAGGCAGGCGAACTGGTCCACGTCATCGCCGACGCCCACATCTACGACCGCCATGTGCCCATCATCCAGCGCATGCTGGACGCATCCCCCGCCCCCGCGCCTCTATTTCATATAGACCCGTCCGTCACGGACTTTTACGCCTTCACCCGGGACAGCTTTTCCCTGGAGGGCTATACGCCGTCTCCCTTTGAAGAGAAAATCCCCATTGCCGTATAAACCGTCTTTTATTCCACGGGAAGAATCCATACCGCCTGCCGTCCATCCGCGGTATATCAAAGGAGAGTCTCTATGAACGCAATTGTTGCAGTCAGTCAGAACTGGGCCATCGGCAGGGATGGCAAACTGCTGTTCCGCCTGAGCGAAGATCTGAAACACTTCCGCTCCCTGACGGAGGGCGGCACCGTCATCATGGGCCGCAAAACGCTGGAGTCCCTGCCCAAGGGGCAGCCCCTGGCCAACCGGGACAACATCATCCTCTCCGCCCAGCCCGATATTGAGGTGCCGGGCGCCGCGGTGGTGCACTCCTTTGACCAGGCGCTGGCCATGGTGCAGGGCCGGGACCGGGTCTTTGTCATCGGCGGCGGCTCCATCTACGCCAAGCTCCTGCCCTACTGCCAGCGGGCCTATGTCACCATGGTGGACGCCAAGGCCGACGCCGACACCTATTTCCCCAATCTGGACCGACACCCCGACTGGGAGCTTTTCAGTGCAAGCGAGCCTGTGGCCGACAACGGCTACACCTTCCGCTACCTGGAATATGTGCGGAAGGCTGGATAGCCCAGTTTTTGATCCGGAACGCAAAAGAGCGTGCAGCAGCTTGCTGCACGCTCTTTTTCCATTTTGGAACGGCTTTTAATCCCTGGCCGCCCAGCTGAGCTCATCCTCCGATGAGGCGTCGGGCAGCTCCATGCCCTCCTCCCAGAGGAGGACGGCGTCCTCACCCTGGCCGTACCAGGCCCTGGTGATCTCCGTATCATAGCCCCGTGAGCGGGCGTATTCATTCATGAGCGGCAGGTCCAGGACCAGGTCTGAGTCCCCTGTCTGGCCCACCATCATCCTCTTTTCCGTATAGAGCGCCCGCTTGGGCACAAAGTAGGCGTTGCCCTCCCCGTCAAACTCGAACCGGATCTCCCGGATCGCCTTGTCGTCGTTGACGGCCATGTGGTACAGCACCCGCCCGTCGGAGAGCTGGCGCACGTTGGTGATCGAAATGCTCTCCGGGTCCACCGGGAACCAGAACCCCTGCGTGGCCGCCAGAAAAGCCCCGGCTATCACGGCGCACACCGCCGCCGCGACAGCCGCCCCCCGCAGCTTTGCCTTCCACTTGCCCCGCTCCCACTCCCGGGAGATCGTCTTCAGCGCTGACGCCCCGTCGCCCGACCCGTGGCGCTTCTCCTCCGGCAGAGGCGAACGGAGCTCTTCCAGTTCCCTCCGGCAGCCGGCACATTCTTGAAGATGCGCTTCCACCGCCTCCCGGCTCTCGGGCGAGCACACATTGTCGCAGTACAGCGGCAGCAGGTCACGTACAATTTCACACTTCATTGCAGCCTCTCCTTTAATTTCCGCCGCGCCCGGAAATAGGTCACACGGGCCCAGCTCTCAGTTTTCCCGAACAGCTCGCCGATCTGGGCAAAGGGCAGTTCGCCGAAGGTGCGCAGGGAGAACACCTCCTTATAGGGCTCCTCCAAATCATGGAGCAGGCGGTGGAGCCTGCGGGCCGTGTCACGGTCGCACAAAGACTCCTCGATGCCCTCATCCCCCTCCTCCGCCCCCGCCTGCCGGAACCGTTTCTGCTCCCGGCAGGCGCTGAAATAGAGGTTCCTTGCGATCTGGCACAGCCACACCCGCAGCTGGCACTCCCCGCGAAAGCCGTCTATGGCGGTGAGAGAACGGAAAAAGGTCTCCTGGGTGATCTCCTCCGCCGCCGCCTCGTCCCTGGCCAGGGCCAGCGCATAGCGGTACACATCGGCAAAATACAGCCGGTAGACTTCTTCAAAATCCGGGATCTTCCTCACCGCCTTTCCTACATAAGAGCATCCAATGGGCCAAATGTTACAAAATAGTTTTGCCAAGTGCTGCAGGCTATTATATAATATCTGAAGCTGCTGTTCCAGCAGCTGAATCCCACAGGAGAAAGGAGTCACCCCATGGCCGACCTCAATACGGATGTGCGCTACATCAAGGGCATTGGCGAGCAGAAGGCCAAGGCCCTGGGAAAGCTTGGCATCTTCACGCTGCGGGACCTGATCTCCTACTTCCCCCGGGCCTATGAGGACCGCACCACCCTGCGCCCCATCAGCGCGCTGATTCCCGGGGAAACCGCCTGCGTCCAGGCCATGGTGGCCGCGCCGCCCACCCTTTCCCGCATCCGCCGGGGCCTGGAGCTGGTGAAGCTTCGGGCGGTGGATGAGACCGGCGCGGTGGACATCACCTATTTTAATCAGGCGTACCTGAAAAACAGCCTGAAAATGGGACAGACCTATGTGTTCTGCGGCCGGGTGGAGGGCACACTGCTGCACCGGACCATGACCAATCCGGTGGCGGAGCCGGAGGGCCGCCGGGAGCGGACCGGGCGCATCGTCCCCATCTATCCCCTGACCGCCGGTGTCTCCCAGCTGCTGCTGATCCGCGCCGTCCGCCAAGGGCTGGACGCCTGCGCCGGCAAACTGTCCGAGTTCCTCCCCGAGGAGGTGTGCCGGGAAAACGGGCTCTGCCCCATCGGCTGCGCCTATGAAAACGTCCACTTCCCCGCCTCTCAGGAAGCGCTGGAAGAGGCCCGCCGCCGCCTGGTGTTTGAGGAGCTGTTCCTGTTGGCCCTGGGCCTTTCCGGGCTGCGCAGCCGCCGCCAATCGCTCCTGGTGACACCCTGCCGCCCGGTGGATATGGAACCCTTCTACCGCGCCCTCCCCTTCTCCCTCACCGGCGCCCAGCGCCGCTGTGTGGAAGAGGCCCTGGCCGACATGTGCTCCGGCAGGCCCATGAACCGCCTGTGCCAGGGAGACGTGGGGTCCGGCAAGACCATGGTGGCCGCGGCCTGCGTCTACTTCACCGTACAAAACGGCGCCCAGGCCGCCCTGATGGCGCCCACTGAGATTTTGGCGGAGCAGCACTACCGGAGCCTCTCTCCCCTCCTGGAGTCCCTGGGCATCCGGTGCGTCCTGCTCACCGGCTCCGTCAAGGGCAAGGCCCGCCAGTCCATCCTTGAACAGCTTTCGGACGGGACGGCCCACTTTGTCATCGGCACCCACGCGCTGATCTCCGGGGATGTGGCCTACAAGGACCTGGGCCTGGTGGTCACCGATGAGCAGCACCGGTTCGGCGTTGCACAGCGCGCCGCCCTCTCCTCCAAGGGCCGCTCCCCCCACATCCTGGTCATGTCCGCCACGCCGATCCCCCGGACGCTGGCCCTCATCATCTACGGCGACCTGGACGTCTCCGTTATCGACGAGCTGCCTCCCGGACGGCAGAAGATCGATACCTTCGCCGTGGGCACCGGCTACAGGGAGCGGATCTACGCCTTTTTGCGCAAGGAGATCGCCCAGGGCCACCAGGCCTACATCGTCTGTCCACAGGTGTCGGAAAACGAGGAGATGCCGGACGACCGCAAGGCGGTGACGGAATACGCGCAGATGCTCCAGCAGGAGGTCTTTCCCGATCTGCGCATCGCCTTCATCCACGGCAAGATGAAGCCAAAGGAAAAGGAGGCGGTGATGTCCGGCTTCACCAGCGGGAAAACGGATATCCTGGTGTCCACCACGGTCATCGAGGTGGGGGTGGACGTGCCCAACGCCACAGTGATGGCGGTGGAAAACGCCGACCGCTTCGGCCTGAGCCAGCTCCACCAGCTGCGGGGCCGGGTGGGCCGGGGCAGCGCCAAGTCCTACTGTGTGCTGATCGCAGATCCAAAGACCGAGGAGGCCAGGCAGCGGCTGCGGGTCATAGCCAAAACCTCGGACGGCTTCCGCATTGCCGAGGAGGACCTGCGTCTGCGGGGCCCGGGCGACTTTTTCGGCCAGCGCCAGCATGGACTTCCCTCTTTGAAGATCGCCGACCTTTCCTGTGACATGGCCCTGCTGCTCAAGGCCCAGGCAGCGGCGGAGGAGCTGCTACGCGCCGACCCGGAGCTTACGCGCCACGGGGCCGTTAAGCGCCGGGTGCAGGAATTGTTTACCCAGAATGCGGACACACTGAACTGAAGATCACAGAAAGAAGCAATGCAATGAACAGACAAGTTTCCGAGAGCTACCCCATCGGCGTGCTGCTGGCCTTAGTCGGCGGTTTTTTGGACGCCTACACGTACCTCTGCCGCGGCGGCGTATTCGCCAACGCTCAGACCGGCAACATCGTTCTCTTTGGCCTGCACCTGGCCCAGGGGGAGTGGGGCCTCTCCCTATCCTACCTGGTGCCCATCGCCGCCTTCTTTTTCGGCGTATATGTGACCGAGTCCCTGAAGAGCCGGTACAAGGGGCGCAGGGGCAGGCTCCACTGGCGGCAGGTCACTGTGGCTGTGGAGTCCCTGGTGCTGCTGATCGTGGCCTTCCTTCCCCAGGGCGACTGGGACTCCCTGGCCAACATTTTGGTCTCCTTTGTGTGCGCCATGCAGGTGGAGAGCTTCCGCAAGCTCAGCGGCAGCCCCTACGCCACCACCATGTGCACAGGGAACCTGCGCAGCGCCACGGAGAACCTCTACCATTTCCGCCGCACCGGGGACGGTACGTTCCTCCGCCGGTTCCGGCAGTACGCGGGCATCATCCTCTTTTTCATCGCCGGCGCCGCCGTCGGGGCCCATGCCACCCGGCGCTTCTGCGCCGAGGCGGTGCTTTTCGGCCTCATCGGCCTGGCCGCCGTCTTCCTGCTGATGTTCCGGGAAGAGATGGATGAGACCGGGGAAGAGCAAAAATAGAAGGAAACGCGCCGCACAAACCGTTGGCTTGTGCGGCGCGTTCTCTTTAAAATACGCATTCGCAGGTGAAGCAGGGCTCGCCTGCCTGCCCCATCATGTAATAGCGGTCCTCCACCCGGTAGCCGGTGAGCCGCAGCTCCTCGCCCAAAGTGGCTTCGTGGTTGTAGTTGATGGAAAATTCCTTCAAGTCCCGCAGCTGGAGCTCCTCAGGCAGGAAGTCCCAGATGACGTTTCCGTAGTTGCCGCTGTAGAGATGCCCGTTCGCATCCAGGTCGGTAAAGCGCACCTTTCTTCGGCCGATCTCCTCCATGCCCTCCCTGGGCGCCAGCACCTTTTTACACTCCGGGCAGTCGATCTCCCGCTCCACCTCTGCGATGGGCTTTCCTGTAAAAAGGCCCGGCCGCAGGATTTTCCGGCTGTCCGGGTCCACCAGGATCCAACTGCTGCGCCCGGCGACGCAGGTCCGGCCCTCACGGTCGCTGAGATCGAAGCAGCGGCGCATATGCACGCCCCGCACTCCGTTTTCCCAGGTGGTCACCTTGAGGATGTCCCTGTTTTCCGGCAGGCGGTGGACTTTCAGCGTGATCCGGGCCAGCAAAAACACCTGGTGCATGTCCCGCAGCACCTCATAGGTCAGCCCCCGGGCGTCGTAGTCATAGCCGGCAATGCTGGCCATCATGCTCAGCATGGTGGAAAGCTTCATCTTTTTGCGCACGTCACAGCTGGCAAAGGTCAGCTCCTCCTCCCGGCTGAAGGTGGTTTCCGTCAATTCCTGTGTGAGATACTCCAATGTCTCTTCCTCTTATCCGTTTTTGTGCTGGGCATAAAACGCATCATAGTCCTTCAGCATCTCCTGAAGGAGGTTGGGGATGTCCAGCTCATAGGGGCAGCGGCTCTTACACACGTCGCAGTGGACGCACTCCTCGATCTTGTGCATCTTGGCGTACCACTCGTCGGTTATGTAGTTCTGATAGACCGCCCGGCGCAGCAGCATGGCCATCCGGGCCGCCTGGGGGATGTCAATGCCCACGGTGCAGGGCTGGCAGTACCCGCAGCTGCGGCAGAAGTTCTGGGCCAGTTCGGCGCGGTCCTTCTCAATCACCGCCGAGAGCTCCGGCGTCATCTTCGCCCCCCGCTCCCGCAGCTCCAGCCACTGGTCCAGCTCCCACTCATGCTGGATGCCCCAGATGGGCACCACGTTGTCGTACTGCTGCATGAAGGCAAAGCAGGCCTCCGCATTGGAGAGCATGCCGCCGGAAAGGCCCTTCATGGCGATAAAGCCCACGTCCTCCTCCCGGCAGCGGTTGACCAGCTCCACATCCTTGTCCGTGGCCAGATAGCAGAATGGGAACTGCATCGTCTCAAAGTTGCCGGAATCCAGCGCCTGGTGGGCCACGCTTAGGCGGTGGTTGGTGATGCCGATGTGGCGGACATACCCCTTTTGCTTGGCCTCCAGGGCTGCGGCAAACGGGCCGTCCGGGTCGTCGATATCCGGCAGCACCGCCGGGTTGTGGAACTGGAAGAGGTCGATATAGTCCGTCTTCATCCGCCGCAGGCTGGTCTCGATGTGCCGGCGCACCGTCTCCTTATCCGACCCGCCGCTCTTGGTGGAGATCACGATGTTGTGGCGGACGTCGGAGAGCGCCTCGCCGATCTTCTCCTCGCTGTCGCTGTAGGCGTTGGCCGTGTCAAAATAGTTGATCCCCCGGTCATAGGCCCGGCGCAGCAGCTTTTTGGCCGCGGCGTGGTCGATGCGCTGGATGGGCAGCGCGCCGAAGGCCGTCTTTGTCACCCAAAGCTCTGTTTTTCCCAATCTCACTTTTACCATAGTCTCTCTCCTCCCTCCGCCGCATTACTGCCGGCGGCTCAGCTCCTCTTCCTCCAGCTTTCGGTAGGCCACCTTGCCCACCAGGGTCTTGGGCAGTTCCTCCCGGAACTCGATCTCCGTGGGGATGGCGTATTTGGCGATGTGCTTGCGGCAGTGGGCCAAAATGGCCTGGCGGCAGGCCTCGGTGGGCTTGAAGCCCGGCTTGAGCATCACGAAAGCCTTGACCCGCTGAATCTTGATGGGGTCGGGCACGCCGATGACACAGCTCATCTGGACGTACTCCTGCCCGTCCAGGACGTTTTCAATCTGGGAGGGATAGACGTTGTAGCCGTTGGTGACGATCATGCGCTTGATGCGCTGGCGGAAGTAGACAAATCCGTCGGAGTCCATGATGCCCAGGTCGCCGGTGTGGACCCAGGTCATGCCGTCGGCGTGGGTGCGCAGCGTCTGAGCCGTCTCCTCCGGGTGGTTCACATACTCCACCATCACCGTGGGGCCTGCAATGCAGATCTCGCCCTCCTCACCGTAGGGCACCTCCTCTTCCGTCCCCGCCTTCACGATCTTATAGAACATGTCGGGGAAGGGCAGGCCGATGGAGCCCTCCCGGGCCTGGTGCATGGGCGTGAGGCAGCTGGCGGTAACGCATTCGGTGGTGCCGTAGCCCTCCCGAACCTGAACGGCTGCGCCGTGCTCGGCCAAAAAGGCGTCAAAGCGCTTTTTCAGTTCCACAGACAAGGAGTCGCCGCCGGAGAACACGCCCTTCAGACAGCTTAAATCCACGCCCTCCATCTGCTTCACCCGCAGCAGTGCCTCAAACAGGGAGGGCACGCCGGCGATGAGGTTGGGCTGGTACTTCTTCAGCAGCTCCGCGTAGGATTCCGGGGTGAACCTGGGGATCAGGATGCAGCGGCCGCCGTTGTACATCATGGAGTGGATGGATACGCCAAGCCCGAACCCATGGAACATGGGCATGATGGCCAGCATCTTGTCGCCGGGCTGGAAGAAGGTGTTGGTGGCGATGATCTGGGCCCCCAGGGCGTTGAAGTTCCGGTTGGTCAGCAATATGCCTTTGGTGGTTCCTGTGGTGCCGCCGGAATAGAGGATCACCGCCGGATCCTCGGCGTGGCGGTCTACCTTGTAAATCTCGATATAGTCCCCGCGGCGGAGGAAGTCCCTCCACTTGAGGACGTTGGCCCGGGCGGGGATGGGCTTGATCTTCCGCCCCTCTTTCAGATAGTAGCCAGCCCGGACCGCGCCGGGCAGCTCGTCGGCCGCACCGGTGACGATCAGGTTGGGCAGGTCCACCACCTTACGCAGCTTGGCAAACTTAGGGTAAAACTGATCCAGTGTGATAGCCGCCACGCTCTTGGAGTCCCGGAGGTAGAAGGCGATCTCGCTTTCGGCGGACAGGGGGTGGACCATGTTGGAAACAGCGCCCACCAGGTTCACCGCATAGAACATGACCAGCGTCTGGGGCATATTGGGCAGGCAGATCGTCACCCGGTCGCCCTCCCGGATGCCCATGGCCTTCAGCGCCCGGGCGCAGGTGTGTATCTTCTCCACAAGCTCCCGGTAGGTGCACTTGCTGCCCATATAGTCGTAGGCGATATAGTCTCCATAGCGGCGGGCCGTGTCCTCCAGGGCGCCCACCATGGTCTTTTCCGAATAGGTCAGCGTGGCCGGTACCTCTTCATCGTAGCTGCCGAGCCAGGGCGCTTTCACGCGGGGCACCTCCGCCCCTTTTTTCTCCCGTTTGGCTCCCTGGCCGGCAGCCTTGATCGCCGGTTCACTCATACTCTACTTCCTCCTTTGCAGGCCGCTCCAGAAGCTCCGGGTGCTGAAGCAGGTGTTTGAACAGTTTGATGGTTTTGGAATAATAATACCCGTCGGCAATGCGCTCATCCAGCGTAATGCCCACGTTCAGCGCGTCCCGCATCTCCACGTGCCCGTCGGCGTCGTAATAGGGGTACAGATGCTTTTCGCCGATGGTGACGAACACGGAGTTGGTTCCCCAGTTGTTCAGATGGTGGTAGGCGGCGTTGAGCTTGATGGAGCCCAGGTTGGAAATGAAAATGGTGGCGTAGTCCGGGTCCGTCTTCACCAGGCTCAACGGCGCCCTGCCGTGGTACTCCAACCAGTAGAGCATCCGGATCACGAAGCGCAGCAGCGGCCGGGGCAGCTTGCCCAAAAAATCCATACCGGCGGTGGAGTTGTCCACCGACTCCTCGTTCCGATAGGCCAAAACCTCCTTCTTGATCCGGTTATGTACATCGGTAACGGTGTCGTCCTCTTCGAATTTGATGAACAGCAGCGACTCCTTCGCCGTGTCGGAAAACTGCTTTTTCATCACAAAGGCGGCCGTCAGCTCGTTGCGCTGATACATACGGTTGCCGGAGATGAACCGGTTCATCCTGGGCCGCAGGGTGATCGTCTTCACCAGCGCCGCCAGGATCACATGGAAAAAGGTATATTTGAATTCCGGGTCCTCCCGGTTCTTTTGCTCCAAGAATGTGTTGACCTCCGTCAGGTCGATGAGCTCCTCGATAAACGCCTCGTTGTCTGCCCGGTTGGGCATCAGATAGGGGGTGAACACATGGAGCGGGTCAATGTCCCGCAGCCAGACGCCGTCCCGTCGATCGCCCCAGCGCACTTTTTTCTTCTCCACTGCCTCTCCTCTTTTCCCGCGCAATTCAATCTATTATTTGCGGTTGCTTTACACGCCCCGCCGGCGAATCGGATTTCCAGCGCTATGCGCCCTCGTCCGGACGGCCCTCCCGGCCTTCCGCCTCCGGCGGCAGCGCCTTTTCCTGCTCCGCCTTCAGGTAATCCCGCCCCTCTTCCTTGCGGCTGGGGATGAACTTGCTGGCCACCTTGCCTTTTCCCCGGCTCTTCACATAGAAATATCCGATGATGGAAAAGACCACCGCGCCGATAAAATTGACGAACAAATCCTTCATGGTATCCAGAAGGCCGATGTCCAGATAACCGCCCAGTCCCAGGGACTCCCCGTTGACCGCCGTGTCTGTGATCCCGGTGACGCCCACCACCGTATTGGTCCGGGTGGGGTCCAGGGCCACGGTGTAGATGGCGTGGAGGATGGTGTCCTTCTGCATGTCCGTGTGGAACACCAGATCCATGCCGCACTCAAAAAACTCCCACAAAACACCGATGGTCATGGAAAAGCAAAAGGCCACCACTGCCATAAACGCGGGAGACAAGTCGAAGGTCAGTCGCTCGTCGCTGTTGAGCAGCACCACCAGGGAAAATCCGATGGCGGCCGCCAAGAAGCCGTTTACCGTGTGGAGCATGGTGTCCCAGCCGGGAACCCGGACATAGAAGGAGCTGATCTCGCCTAAAATCTCCGCCGCAAAAATAAAACAGAGGATGATGATCTCCAGCGTGGTGGGCAGCTCGATGCGCAGGCCCACCTGCACGATGCTGGGCACATAGAGCAGCAGCAGCGTCAGCACGCAGAAGAAGACGCTTTCAAAATGCCCAAGAACGCACTGGCGGATCAGCGTTGCCACCACAAGCACGTGAAGAACCTTATAGGCGATGAAGGAGCTTTTGTGCTCCCGCAGCTCCATCTTGACCGCCGCTTTGAACTGTTGCCATCTCTTCTTCAACTGCGTGCTCCTCTCCCGTCCGCCGAGGCGTCATATGATTCAAAAATAATTAGGTGCCCCTCCCGTTCCGCCTTTCGCTGATCCTGCGGGGACCGGATGGTCCAGTTGACCTCCTGCACGCCCCGGCTGCGGCAGCACAGCCGGACCGCCCAACTGTTGCGGTCCTCAAACCGGTAGGACACAAAATCAGGGCGCGTCCGGAAATTGTACAGAAGGTAGCTCAGTGCAATGCGGCGCGTCCCGCTTAAGCCCGATGGGGATTTCATGAAATCCTGGGCCAGCTGGCCCCGAACCACCAGGGGCCGGTTCTCCTTCAGCCACAAAAGGCACCTGGGGTCAAAGCTCTCAACGCAGTAGGCCACGTGGAACCGGTCCAGCGTCTCGCAGGTCAGCCGCGTCAGTTCGTTCCAGTTGTCCCGGGCGCTCTTGAGCTCCACGATCAAGGGCGTCTTCCCCTCAAAGAGGGGCAGTACCTCCTCCAGCAGGGGGATCCGCTCCTCCGTACCCTCCAACCGGTAGCCTTTGAGCTGCTCCGCCGTCAGGTCTTCCACATCCGCCTCCACGCCGCAGGTCCGCTTCAGGGAGGAGTCGTGGATCACCGCCAGGCACTTGTCGCGGGTCAGATGTACGTCCAACTCAGCGCCAAAGCCATGCTCCACCGCCCGCCGGAAGGCCGCCAGGGAGTTTTCGGGGATCTCGGGCTTTTGATGATATCCCCGGTGGGCGTAGCGGAATTTCCGCAGGAGCTTCCACTGGGGGTGTCCCCGTCTTCCCTGGAGCAAAAACTCCAAAAGCAGCAAAACCGCCACCGCAGCGGCCACGACCCAGAACAGCTCTTTCACAGGCGCCTCCTCTTCCACGGCCAAACAGGCCGGAATTCAATACAGAGTGTATTGTACCCCAATTCTTCCAGTAATGCAAATCTTGATTGTTTCTTCCAAATAGGAAAAGAGAGAGCCGCTCAAAGGGCGTGCTCTCTCTTTTCATTGATTCAGTCCGCGTCAAATGCCTCTAACCCCAGCTTTGCCTCGGCCCGGGAGCAAGCGCTCAGCTGATATCCCTCAGCCTCTCCCAAATCTCCCGGATGTCCCGGTAGACGGCCGTGGGCCGGAGCTCCGACCGGGCCACGGTCTCCAATGTGGACTCCCCGGAGAGCACCAGTGCCGCGTCCACGCCGGCGTTTAACGCGCAGGCAATGTCGGTGTAAATCCGATCGCCGATGAGCAGGGTCTCCTCCGGCGCGTACCCAGTCCGCTCCATGGCCAGCAGGGCCATCTCCGGCTGCGGCTTGCCGATGACCTTTGGGCTGCGGCCGGTGGCCCGGCGGAGCATCTCACAAACGCTGCCGCAGTCAGGTACAGAGCCGTACCAGGTGGGGCAGACCCAGTCCGGGTTGGTGGCGATATAGTCCACTCCCCGGTTCAGCAAAATGCAGGCGTCCTCTAACTTTTGGAAGGTGAGCTCTGTGTCAAAGCCGCACAGCAGCGTATCCACCTCATCGCTGCGCACTCCGCTCACCTGGAAGCCCGCCTGACGCAGCTGAGACCGGAGCGACTCCGTCCCAAAGACGTAAAGCAGGCTTTGCTCCTTTCCCTGGCGGTGCAGGTATGCAATGGAGGCGTCCACCGAGGTGAGAAAATCCGACGGCGACGCATCCACGCCCAGCCGCGCCATCTTCTCCACATACGCCTCCACCCCCCGGGAGGAGTTGTTGGTCAAAAAAAGATACTTTCCCCCCAGGGACCGGACGCAGTCCAAAAACTCCCGCGCACCGTCAAAGAGGTGCTCATCCAGGTACAGCGTGCCGTCCATATCCAACAGGAACAGCTTCTTTTGGGATAGGTCCATGCCGTCCCTCCTTGCAATCAGTTGGTGTCAGCATACCATAAAGGGCCCTTGCTGACAAGCGGACACCAAATTCCTTGGAGATCTTCATGCTGGGCGGTAAAAAGGGCAGCGGCTTATGGTTTATTTGTGTCAGAAGGTACATACAGGCGGCAAGAATTTGGCACAGAGCCCGAGTACCTATGGGCCAGCCACCCCAGTTTCGCGGTTTTGCGGCACAGGGCAAAAGTGGTACGCGGTTATGATGGACGTCCGAAGGGAAAGCTGGGGCTGTTAGGGCTTCGCCGAAATCTTAAATGTGAAGTGCGCCCCGGCCTTAATTTGCTTTTTGCGCCAGCGCCCAGGGTTTCCCCCGGCTTACCATATGAACAAGGATCGCTGGGTCAGCATCCTGTTGGACAGTGCCTGAGGAGGAAGTGCGGGGCTCATTCAATTCAGCCACGAGCTGACTCTCCCAAAGGAAAAGAAGAGATAACATACTCCGCCCCAGCAGCCCACCGGTCACACGATTCTTTCGCGGCGGCCAACAGTGCCTTTATATTCTCTTGCTTTGCACGATTTTCACCGGCGATAAAATGCCTCAATGGCCTGGGCAAAAAACTCCGCCGCCCCATCTCCGTACCGTCCATCCACAGCCTGCCTGGTCCGCTGGTCCCGATAGAAGCGGGCCTGGGCCAGCATGGGCCCTTCCTCCTCCCTTGTCTGGGCGACCGTCTTCATAATAAGGGCGTATGCGCCAATGAGCCTGCGCACCTCCGGGGAGCCAGGACCGCGGCGCCGCTCCTGGATCAGCTTTTGCTGGAGTTCCTCCAATTGATCCTTGCAGCGCTCCGCCTCCTCTTTGCTGATGGGGTTTTTTACAGCGGAAAGGTACTCCTCTTTTCCCCCGTACCATTCCACCACCTTTGCATACTGCTGCTGCATAGCCTCTGAGGACAGGGCCGCTATGTAGCGATCCTTCCACTGCTCCACGCCGCCGAACTCACGGATGGAGTTTTGCCTGATGGGTTCGGGCATCCGGCCGAACATGGTTTGGAACAGCTCTGAGAGTTCCGCTTTGCTGAAAATTGTGAAGTCCATAGGATTCTCTCCCTCTAAAATCGTGTCAAGGCTGGAGATCAGCCGCTCCAGCCGTTCCTTCTTTGCCGCCAGCAGTTTCCGCTGCATGCGCAGGATTTGGTTCCGTTCCAGTTCCGGTGCTCTTAAAATGGATTGGATCTCCTTCAAAGGGACGTCGAACTCCCGGAAGAACAAAATCTGCTGCAAGGTCTCCAGGTCTTTCTCGTCGTAGAGGCGGTACCCCGCCCCACTTTTCACCGTGGGCGAAAGCAGCCCAATCTCATCATAGTAGTGAAGCGTCCGCACACTGATCCCCGTTCGCCCTGCCAGTTCTTTGACTGTCATCATTATTCCCGCCTCCTTTCCATCGATTTTAGACCATCACGCCCCGTGAGGGTCAAGTGTTTTTGAAACTTTTTTGTATGCGACCCTATCCGGGCGGCGGAAAAAGCGGCGGCACAGCGCTCCCGCCGTGCCGCCGCAAGGAATCAAAGAATTCATTTTTTGGCTACGTGTTTTTTCGGCTGATTGGCCGTCGGATCAGCAGCCCACGCAGGGCCTCCCAGTTGAAGGGGATCAGGGGATAGAGATACCCCGGCCCCACCAGGGGCTTGGTGGTGGCCACCAGCACCAGCGCACCTAAAAGCCCGAAGCCAAACCCCCACCATTCAAAAAGGGCGATCAAAACCAAGAGCACAAGCCGCACCAGCTTAAAGGCATAACCCAATTCAAAGCTGGGCTGGGCAAACGTGGCGATGGATACAAAGGCCATATAGACCAGCACCTCCGGCACCAGCCAGCGGGCCTGGACCGCAAAGTCGCCTAAGATCAGGGCGCCCAACATGGAAAAAGAGTTGGCCAGGGAACTTGGGGTATTGAGGGAGGCCAGCTTCAAAATGTCCACCAAAAACTCCACGATGAACAGCTGCAGCAGCAGCGATACGCCGCCGGGCTCCTCCACCTTCAAAAAGGCAAGGTACTCAGGAAGGTTCTCAGGATGGCTGGCCAGCAGATACCATACCGGCGTAATGATCAGGGACAGCAAAAACACCATGAACCGCACCAGCCGCAGATAGGAGCCGATCAGGGGCGGGAAATAAAAATCATTGGCCTCCTGGATAAAGTCGAAAAACGTGGTGGGCAGGATCATCACCGACGGTGAGTTGTCCACCAGCAGAAGGATCTCTCCCTCCATTACGCTGGCGGCTGCGGCATCAGGCCGCTCCGTATAGCGCACTTTGGGGAAGGGATTGTACCACTGTGGCGCCATCATGGACTCCGCCACGCTCTCCTGGCCCATGGAGATGGAGTTGACATCCAAGTTGGTCACTTTCTTCCGGATCTGGTCCAACAGTTTTTTGTCCACCCGGTCCTCCAGGTAGCAGAGGACTATATCCGTCTTGGAGCGGCCGCCCACCTTGTGATTTTCCATGGTCAGCCGCGGGTCCCGGATGCGGCGGCGGATCAGTGCCGTGTTGTGCAGCAGCGTCTCCACAAAGCCGTCGTGTGAGCCCCGGAGCACCTTGCCGTCCGCCGGCTCCTCCACGCTGCGGGCCGGATATTTTTTTGCGTCGATCAGCGCCGCGCCGCTGACCCCTTCCATGATAAGCAGCGTCTTGCCCAACAGCACCGACGTGACGATGTCGTCGTAGGAGAAGCTGACGTTGACCTCGCAGAACGTGACGAACCCGTCTGCAAATTCCTGCATCTCCTTGATGTTCTGAACCCGTTCCGGCGCAATATTAAGCCAGAAGGCACCCATCCGCTCCAGCACCGCGTCCTCGCCGTAGCCGTCCAGCACCCAGACCCGAACCCGGCGGCCGCCGATGATGAAGTCTCTTGAAACCATATCGTAGTTGCGCCCCACACCAAGAAGCTGATCAAAAATTTTCTGGTTGGCGGCAAAATCCTGTGAAAGCTGTTCCATCCGATCCCTCCCATTCAGGTTTAGTATGGAAACTCTCACAGGAATTATGCAAAAAAAGCGGCGTCCCAAGACGCCGCTTTCCCTTGATCTCCCTGCATGGAATCAGTCTTTCAAATCCCTTTGGAAGCAGACCTGGCCCTCCTTGCCGTACAATGCCACATCAAACCCGGCGTCGGACAGCAGCTGCGCCATATGTACAGCCTCCTCCAGCGCCGCGGTGGTATACACCACCTCCGGCATGGCATTCAGCACCTGGGCCGCACGGTCGGGGGTATACCCGCAGACCTCCCGCAGGGCGGCCACTGCTGTAGCGGCGCTGCTGTGCCGGCCCTGGACCGTCACCTTATACTCCTCCAGCACATAGCCACAGCCGGGGCAGGCCTGCACTGCATCCGGAATCTGTTTGCCGCATCTCGGACAGTTGTTCATAGCCATGATACCACCTCATCCTATTAGATTACTGCAAGTATATCACACTTTCCCTGCAAATAGCAATCCGAAGCTTTGAACTCCCTCTTACTTTTCGCAGACCCCGGTTCCCTTTCCAGCGCCTTCGTCAAACCAGACATCCTCTCAGGGGCAAAAACTATGATTTTGTCTCCTTCCGATACCAATGGATTTCCCGGATTGCAAGGCCCACAAACACAGCTGCCATCAAATAAGAGGCAAACGCAAAATCACCCAGCTTTGTCCTGACCCCAAACAGCCAGGCCCCAGCCATCGCCAGATCAAAGAGCACGGACATGCCATATACCCATTTATATCTGTAGCGCATAAGCATCCCCTCCCGTATGGCTCTTCACAGTATATCATCGGAGGTACCGGCAATCAACCGGACGGAAAGAAAAATAGATGCCGCCGTATCCTACGGCGGCATCTTCTCAAACCACTTTCTGGAAGTAATAAAACGTATCGTCCTGTCCGTTGGGCCGCATGCAGGCGGAAAGCATCTTCCGGGAGGCCTCATTCTCATGGAAGCACTTTGCTACAATACGCGCCAGGTGAACCTTATAGAGCCCCCACTCCGCCACGGCGGTAAAGGCCTCCGTCCCGTAGCCGTGGCCCGCGTACTCCGGGGCAATGCGGCATCCAAGTTCCGCGCCGCCCTGGTAGTCGAACCGGTACAAAATGGCCTCGCCGATCATCTTCCCATCCAGTCGCACGGCAAAATTGACGGCTCTGCGCTTTTCAAAGTCCGCCTGGGCAATGCGCAGGAAGCTGTCCTGACGCAGTTCCCCCTCCACGCCGGCAGGGTCGTCATAGCCCCACCAGCGGTTGCGGTCCCGGTCCATGCACAGCCTGTAGTAGGACTCCGCGTCCTCCTCCGTGATGGCGGAGAGCGTCAGCCGCTGCGTCCGCAGCTCCGGAATCTGGGGCACATGGATCAGTTCGTTGGTCGGCTCAAAGCAGTATTTCGGCGCCAGCTTTACCGGCAGGTACTGGAGCTTGGAGGTCCGCAGCCCCCGGTCGGCGGCGTCGTCCTCCCGGTTGATATAGCGCGCCCGTTCACTGTAGCGCGCACCGTCGGAAAAGGCCTGGGCAAAAGCCTGCACTGTGGCGGGATAAACCCCCTCATAGCCGTAGAGCGCCTTTTCGATGTGGACAATCAGCGTATCCCCGCAGCGCTCTCCCAGGGAAAGGGAGATCAGACGCCCATTCAGTTCCATGCCGCCCACACAGAACCAGGGCTTCCCCGCAAGGGCCATGGTCCGTTTGGCATAGCGCAGCTCGCTTTTCGCTTTCTCGTCCTCCTTGGTGAAGACTGCGTCGTAATCAGCCCAAAAGCCGTCGATGAGGGCGGAGTCGTCACGCGTCAGCACCCGGAAGGCGGCGTCGGGATAGGCAGCGCGGAATTTGTTGATGTGGTTGCGCTGGCCGGAGTACTTGCGGCCGGCAAACGTGCACAGCGCTTCCGCGTCATAGAGGTAGTCCCGCCAGGTCCGCAGGTTGCTGATCTTCACATAGGGATAGCGGGTCATCAGCCCCGCCGCCTTGCACTCCGGCACCACGGAGATCACCGGTGAGATTCCCTGTTCCAGGCACCAGGTCTCAATGGCCGTCAGCGCCGCCTCCTCGTCCCCCTCCGGGCCGGGCACAGGGTAGTCGAACACAGTCTGACCCTGGTGGAGGTTTTTCACAATCAGGCAGCCCGCCTCCTCCGCATACATGGGGTGGAGTTCGTCCCGCCACATCATTTTGGTTCCAACCGAGTATTCGCACAGCCCATAGAAGCAGTTGCGGTAATATATGCGGAGCTTGGCTCCGTCACTGTTCGTTACCTTCTTAAATATCAAAATAGTGCACCTTTTTCTTTCTATATTGCGCTTTCAAATCATTTCCTGACCGAAGGATGGATTTGCGCGGCAAGCCGCCGCCTCTTATCGGACTCAGCATACCATAAAGCCGGTGCTGAGCGAAGATGCAGCTGCAACAGTTAAAAATAACAATGCCCTTTTTCCATAGCATCCCGCATCCAGGGCAGAATATGCCCTTCCCTTTAACAGAGGCCTTCCAGGCAGCCATTCAGTTCAGCAATCATTATACCTCTGGCTTTACATCAAGTCAAATCTCCCTTGTTTTCCTGATTTTGTTGTTCTTTTCAGCCGGGAAATAGCCCAGCGGTTTAAAGGAACCAAGCACGGTCAACCGCAGCCCAGGGCATACCCATGGCTGAATCCAGAGGCGCGCAATCCTCCTCAGTCCACGGCATCCCGGAGCACTTCGTCCAAAAAAGCCCGCATGCGCGCAAAATCCGCTTTCGCTTGGGCGCCTCCCGCGAGGGCATAGCAGTGGCCCTTGTCCGGAGCCACCGTGAGATCACACCGGCCGCCCGCGTCTACAAGCCCCTGGCAGAGCCGCTCGGCGTCGGAGCGGAGCAGCTCCTCCCCGCCGGCAAAGAGCAGGGCGGGAGGCAGGCCGGCAAGGCCGCCGAAGAGGGGGGAAATGCTCCTCAGCACCCGCCCGCCTCCATATTGACCCGCCCACAGCGCCAAGTCCTCTCCGGACAAAAATCCGTCGAACCTTCCGGAGCAGCGGGTCAGGTCCACCCAGGGCGACAGGGCAATCCACCCCGCAGGCAGGGGAAGTCCGCTGTCCCGCAGCCGCTGGCAGAGGGCAAGGGCCAATCCACCGCCGGAGGAATCGCCCACAAATGCGGTTTTCTCCGGCGCAGTCCCCTCTTGCCAGAGCGCAAGACAAGCCTCCTCCGCATCCTCCAGCGCAGCGGGACAGGGATGCTCCGGTGCCAGGCGGTAGTCCACGCAGCGTACACGCCGGCCTAACTTGCCGGCCAGCAGTCCGGCCACCGACTCCATATAGGCTCCATCCCCGGACACGAATCCGCCGCCGTGGAGGTAAAGCAGGGTTCCCGTCCCCGCCTCGCTGACCGGCAGGAGATACCGTGATTCCCTCCGGCTCAGCCGCGCCAGCCGCCGGGCAACCGCCTGCTGGTGCGATTGCAGCGTGTCATTGCTCCAATTCATTCCGCCTCCCCCTTTTCCGATCCTTATTATATGCCAGAGGGCGCCTGCCCCGTCAAGATGGAAAAACGGGCTGCGGAATCCGCAGCCCGTTTCTTCATTTCATCCGCTCGATATAGGCCATGCCGTAGCAGCCCGGCCCGGCGTGGGTGCCGAGCACCGCGCCCAACTCATCCAGCACGCTGTTTTCAATATGGAAGGCTCTGCAGCATTTCTCCCGGTAGGCCGCCGCCGTCTCCAGCGCGTGGGAATGGGCAAAGGCCACGGGGTACTGGTAATCGATCAGATGGTGGTTCACAAAGCTGGTGGTGAACTCCAGAATCTTCTGCTTCCCCTTGACCTTTCCAATGGACTCCAGTTTCCCGTTTTCAATGGAGACCACCGGCGAAATGCCAAGCATGGTCCCGAATACCGCAGTGGAGGCGGGAATCCGGCCGCCCATTTTCAGATACTTCAGGGTGTTGACAAAGGCCACGAAACGCACCCGCCTTTTCAGCGACTCGATCCGCGCGGCAATCTCCCTGGCGCTGAGCCCCTGCTCCCGCATGGCGGCGGCCTGCCGGACCAGCAGCCCCAGCCCCACCGTCACATTCAGCGAATCCACCAGATGGATCTGCCTGCCGTCCAGCATCTCCCGGGCAATGCAGGCGGACTGGAAGGTGCCGCTCAGCTTGGAGGAGAGAAAGATGCCCACAATCTCATCCTCCCGGTTTTCCTCAAACACGTCGCAAAACTCCGCCGGGTTGGCCTGGGCGGTTTTTGGCAGCACCTTGACACTGGCCTGCTTCTCGTAAAAAGCCTCCTTGCTGATCTCCACGCCATCGCGGTAAATGCCGTCTTCAAAGATCACGCTGAGGGGGATCACCTCAATATTCAGTTCCTGCTGGGTCTTAAAATCCAAATCACAGGTGCTGTCGGTAATGATTCTGACTCCCATGGATACCTCCGTCATCTGCCGCTGCGTTCAGCGTGCAGGTACTTTGATTGTCAAACGATCTATCCCATCATAACAGGAAATGAAAAAAAATCAAGATATTTAGATTGACAAATTAATATTTTTTTGATTTAATCAGAATGTTATTTTGCAGGGAGACAGGAGGTGCGGAGTGTGGATCAGTTTGAACAGGAGTGCAATGACTTCCTGGTCAATGTGTTCGGCAGCATTTTAAAGGCGGAGGAGGAGATGATCCGCCGCAATCACGACGCGGACATCACCATCAGCGAGCTGCACCTGATTGCCGCGATGGGCCGCCGCCCGGGGGGCTGCACCGTCAGCGAGCTGGCCGCGGCGCTGGACATCACTGCCTCCTCCGTCACCATCGCGGCCAATAAGCTGATGGCCAAGGATTGTCTGCGCAAGCGGAAAAGCGAAAGCGACGGGCGTTCGGTCTACCTCACACTGACGCCCCGCGGCGAAAAGCTGTGCGCCTACCACGACAGCTTCCACCAGAAGATGGTGCAGGCCGTGGCCTCCCATCTGAATCAGGAGGAAAAGGCGGCGCTGATGTCCAGCATGGAAAAGCTCAGCGCCTTTTTTGAAGTTAAACACTTCCGGGCCCTTTTGGACGGGGAAGCTTAAAAAGCGCGGGACCGTACGGTCCCGCGCTTTTTTTCTTTTATCCTTTGAAGTGCAGGGTGAATGTGCTGCCCCGGCCCACCTCGCTCTCCACCTCCACGGATGCGCCCAAAAAGAGAGCGCCGTGCTTGACAATGGAGAGCCCCAGGCCGGTTCCTTTGCTGCTGCGGCTTTTGTCCACCCGGTAAAACCGCTCAAAAATTCGGCTTTGCTGGTCTTTGGGGATTCCGGTTCCGGTGTCGCTGACAGTGACCCTGGCGCCGTCCGCCTCTTTGCTCACCTCCACGGTGACGCTGCCGCCGGGGCGGTTGTAGGCCACGGCGTTGTCACAGAGGTTGTAGAGCATCTCCTCCACGATCTGGCGCACGCCGGGCACCGCCGCCGCTTCTCCCTCCACCCGGAGGGAAACCCGGGCGCGCTGTGCCGCGTCGGAGAGCTGCCGTGCCACCGACCGGCTCAGGGCCAGCAGCTCCACCTCTTCCCACTTGGCGCCGCTGTCGCCCTCATCCAGGCGGCTGAGCTTGATGATGTCTCCCACCAGGTCGATGAGCCGCTGGGCCTCTTTCCGGATGTTGCCTGCAAAATGGCCCACATCCTCGCTCTTCACCATGCCGTTTTCCAAAATCTCCGCCGTGCCCAGGATGGAGGTCAGCGGCGTTTTCAGTTCATGGGACACGTTGGCGGTGAATTCGCGGCGCAGCGCCTCCCGCTGCTCCTTCTCCGTCACGTCCAGAATCACCAGCACCGCGCCGGTGACCTGCCGGCCCTCCCGCACGGGGTTGGCGATGAGCTGCTCCACCCGGCCGTCCTGTTCCATGCGCTGCTCGCAGCGCCGGCCGGCCAAGGCGGATTCCACGGCGGAGCGCACCGCCCAGCTGCGGTTCAGCGCCAGGATGCTGGCTCCCTCCGGCGCCTGGGCCTCCAGAAGCCGCAGAGCCGCGGAGTTGTAGGACAGGATGTTGGTGGCCCGGTCGACGATCAAAAACCCCTCGCTCATGTTCTCCGTGATGGCAATGAACTCCTTCTGGCGGCGGCCCAGCTCCTCCATCTGCCTGCCGATCACCTCGTTCTGGCTGCGGATCCGGCCTAAGAGGGGCGCTAACTCGTCGTAGCATTCCCCCTCCCCGGGATGCTGGAGGTCCAGGGCGTTGATGGGCCGTATGATCTTCCGGGACAGCCGGGAAGCCAGGAACAGTCCCAGAACCAGCGCCGCTAAGAGAATGAACATGGCCGGCTGGAGCATTTGCAGCAGCAGCACCCACACGGTATACTTTTGGCTGGATACGCGCAGCACCGTGTTGTCGGAAAGGCGCTGGGCATAGTAGATGGTCTGCTGGGACAGCGTGTCAGAATAGCGGGAGGAGGAACCCGTTCCGCTCTCCAGCGCCTGCCGGATTTCCTCCCGGCCGGCGTGGTTTTCCATGGTGGAGGCGTCCTCCCGGTTGTCGTAAAGCACGCTTCCGTCGGCATCGACCCAGGTGATGCGGCTGTTACCGGGCTTCAGGCCCCGCAGGTAGCGTTCCCCCTCCATCAGCACGCCCTGGGCAATGTACCCGGTCTCCGTGGCCAGCTCCACCTCCAGCCGGGCGGTGAAATACTCATAGAGCACGCCCATAATCAGCGCCGTGGAGGCCAGCAAAACCGCCACGGAAGAGAGGACGATGGAGCGAAAGATTCGTTTTGTCATGCGCCTTCCCCTATTTTGTAGCCGAATCCCCGGACGGTCTCAATGTACGCGCCGCACGCTTTCAGCTTCTGCCGCAATGTGCGGATATGTACATCCACCGTACGGGTCTCCCCGTCAAAATCATATCCCCAGACCCGGTCGATGAGCTGGGCCCGGGTGAAGACCACGCCCCGGTTCTCCACCAGCAGGCAGAGGATCTGGAACTCCTTCTGAGTCAGCACGATGTCTTCCCCATCCACCCGGATTACATGCTTTTCCGGGCACAGATACAAGCTGCCCAGCCGGTATTCCCCAGGCGCCTTTTCCGTGCGGCGCAGGAGGGCCCGGATCCGGGACAGCAGCTCCAGCATGCCGAAGGGCTTGGCCACATAGTCGTCGGCCCCGGCGTCCAGCCCCACCACCTTGTCGTACTCCGTCCCCTTGGCCGTGAGCAGGATGATGGGCGTCTTCTCCGTGCCGGGCGCGGCGCGCAGCCGCTTGAGGATGTGAAGCCCATCCTCCTCCGGCAGCATCAAATCCAGGATCACCAGGGAGGGCGCTTTGTTCTCCACGGCCTTCCAAAACTTTGAGGGCAGGCCAAACCCGGCGGCCTCCATCCCCTGGCTCTTCAGCGTATAAATTATAAAATCCCGGATGCTCTCATCATCTTCCACCAGGTAGATCAATGACAAGCCCCCTTCCTTCTTGATCGCATGCTCAGATCAGCTGCTGGCCGTTGATCATCAGCTTAAACTGAAGCCCCAGCTTCTCCGCGGCCTTGCGGCAAAGGATCATGCGCTGCATGAAAATCTCAAAGTAATCCATCAGCGAGCCGTAGCGTGTGTCGACGCGCAGCCGCAGCCAGATGTAGGGCTGCTCGATCTCCAGCCGGGATTCCTCCACCGAGTAGTTCACCCGGTCGTGGATGTCAAACTGGGCCGGATCGGTGGCCCGGACACGGCTTCTGCGCACGTCCGACTTATCCGCCAGGATCAGCGCCGCTGCCACGGCGTTGACCGCCACGCCGGTCCCCTCGTCGTGGTTCCCGATGGCGGTGACGATGGTGGCGATCTCCTCCGGCGGGCAGTCCATGTGATCCAGGATGCGAAAGGCCATCACGGCACCGCTTTGGGAGTGGTCCGCCCGGTTGACCAGGTTCCCGATGTCGTGGAGGTATCCGGCGATCCGCGCAAGCTCCACCTCCCGGGCGGGGTAGCCCAGCGTCTCCAGGATATAGCGGGCCGTCTCGGCCACCTTGGTCACGTGGGCAAAGCTGTGCTCCGTAAAGCCAAGGGCAGCCAGGGACTCATCTGCCCGCTCAATATACGTGCGGATTTCCGGGTTATTTTTTACTTCTTCAAAGCTCAGCATGGAAGTCCTCCTCTACGCGGCGGAGCTTCCCCGCCGCCTTAACTTTTGGGATGGGTCCCAGTGAGGGAATACTCCACCCACTCGGCGATGTTGGTGGCGTGATCGCCGATGCGCTCCAGATATTTGGCCACCATCAGCAAGTCCAGCCCTAACTCCCCCTGGGAGCTGTCGGCGGCGATCAGGTCGATGATCTCCTTTTTGACCTCCAAAAACAGCGCGTCCACCTTATCGTCCTCGCCGTACACAGCCCGGGCAAGGGCCAGGTCCTTGTGGACAAAGGAGTCCACGCTGTCCGTCACCATGCGGATGGTTGCGCGGGCCATGTCGCCGATGTGCAGCCGACTGGAGGCGGACACCAGGTTCACATACCGGGTCAGCTCGGCGATGTCCTCGGCCTGGTCGCCGATGCGCTCCATGTCGGAGATCATCTTCAGCGCCGAGGAGATCACCCGCAGGTCCCGGGCCACCGGCTGCTGCTGCAAAAGGAGCTTCATGCAAAGGGACTCAATGGATCGCTCCTTGTCGTCGATCTCCCGCTCGGAAGCCTTGGCTGCCTCGGCCAGGGTTTCGTCGCCATCTAAGAGCGCCTTTGCCGCGGCAGAGATCGCCTCCTCGCAGAGGGCCCCCATGCGGATCAGCTCCACGTTCAGCAGCTCTAACTGCTGGTCAAATTGGTTCCTCATTATCCAAACCTCCCTGTGATGTAATCTTCGGTCCGTTTGTCCCGGGGCACGGAGAACAATTGTTCTGTCTCCCCAAATTCGATCACTTCTCCCAGGAGGAAAAAGGCGGTGCGGTCGGATATGCGGGCGGCCTGCTGCATGTTGTGGGTCACCATGACAATAGTGTAATCCTTTTTCAGCTCCAGGGCAAGGTCTTCTATCTTGGAAGTGGAGATTGGGTCCAGAGCGGAGGTGGGTTCATCCATCAGCAGCACCTCCGGCTGCACGGCCAGGGCCCGGGCGATGCACAGGCGCTGCTGCTGGCCGCCGGAAAGGCCCAGGGCGCTTTTTTTCAGCCGGTCCTTCACCTCGTCCCAGATGGCGGCGGAGCGGAGGGATTTCTCCACAATCTCGTCTAACTTCACCCGGGAGCGGATGCCGTGGGTGCGGGGGCCGTAGGCGATGTTGTCGTAGACGCTCATGGGAAAGGGGTTGGGCTTTTGAAACACCATGCCCACCCGCTTGCGCAGAGCCGGCACGTCCATGGAGCCATAGATGTCCTCGCCGTCCAATTCCACAGTGCCGGTGATGCGGCAGCCCTCCACCAAATCGTTCATGCGGTTGAGGGTCTTCAAAAGCGTGGACTTGCCGCAGCCGGAGGGGCCGATGAACGCCGTGACCTCGTTGGCCCGGATGTCCATATCAATGCCCTTGAGGGCTTTGAAATCGTGATAATAAAGCTCCAGATTCCGAATGGAGAGTTTATATTGATCCAAAGGAGTCACCTCTCTACTTTCTTGGCGGCGTAGGACGCCAGGGCGTTGATTCCCACCACCAGGATCAGGAGGACCACACCGGTGGCATAGGCGGCCTCCATGTGCAGCCCCTCGTTCCACAGCGCGTACATGTGGATGGCCAGAGTCCGGCCGGAGGAGGTCAGCCCCGCCACACCGGTGTCTGTGCCGGAGGTGAAGATCAGCGCCGCCGTCTCACCCACGATGCGGCCGATGGCCAGGATAACCCCGGAGGCAATGCCAGGCATGGCGGAGGGCAGCACAATGCGCCACACCGTCCGCAGCCGGCCGGCCCCCAGGCCGAAGCTCCCCTCCCGATAGAGGTCCGGCACCGCTGTCAGCGCCTCCTCCGTGGTGCGCATGATGGTGGGCAGCACCATGATGGACAGCGTCAGGATGCCGGAGAGCAAAGAGTAGCCGAACTTCAGGGCAATGGTAAACATCAGATAGCCGAACAGGCCATAGACAATGGAAGGGATGCCGGCCAGGGTCTCCGTGGTCAGGCGCACCAGCCGCACCAGACGGCTGCCCCGCTTGGCGTACTCCGCCAAATAGATGGCGGAGCCCACGCCCAGGGGCACCGCAAACAGGAGGGAGGTGAGCGTCACGGTGACGGTGTTGAGAATGGCCGGCAGCATGGAGCAGTTGTCGGAGGTATACTTCCGGGCAAAGAGCCCCGGTTTCAGATTGGGCACGCCCTTGATCAGGATGTAGACCACCAGGGATGCTAAGATCAGTACCGTAATCGCGGCTGAGATGCACACCAGGGCTCTCAACAGCTTAGAGCCGGTGTACCGGGCCGGACGGCGTTCAGATGCTGCAGAAGATGGGGTTGTCATTGGGCCTCTCCTTTCCGCTTCAGGCAGGAAAAGCACAGATTGATGAGCAGGATAAAGACGAACAGCACCACTCCCGTGGCAAAGAGGGCCTGGCGGTGGAGGTCCTGGGCATAGCCCATCTCAATGACGATATTGGCCGTCATGGTGCGCACGCCCTTGAGAAGGCCAGAGGGCATGGCGGTCTGGTTGCCCGCCACCATGATGACCGCCATGGTCTCGCCGATGGCCCGTCCCACGCCCAGCACCACCGCAGCCAGCACACCGGACCTGGCCGCCGGGAGCACGGTTGCAAACACCGCCCGCTCATGGGTGGCGCCCAGGGCCAGCGCGCCCTCATAATAGCTCTCCGGCACGGCCCTCAGCGCTGCTTCCGACACGCCGATCACGGTGGGCAGAATCATAATCCCCAAGAGGACCGACGCGGTCAGCATGCTCTTCCCGCTGCCGCCGAAGATGGTTTTCATCAGGGGCACCAGAGCCATCAGCCCGAAAAAGCCGTAGACGATGGAGGGGATGCCCGCCAGCAGATCCACCGCCGGCTTCATGATCCGATGGAGCCGGGGCGGGCAGAACCGGGCCATAAAGATGGCCGTCAGCAGGCCCAGGGGCACGCCCACCAAGATGGCGCCGGCGGTGACATAGACGCTGCCCAGGATCATGGGCGCGATGCCGAACTGGCCGTTTCCCGGCTTCCAGGTGGTGCCGAACAGAAACTGGACGATGCCAATTTCACGGATTGCCGGAAACCCGCTCTGAAACAGGAACATGCAGATCAGCGCGACGGCCAGGATGGACACGCAGGCTGTCAGCAGGAATACAAAACGCATCACGGTTTCCCGGATTGCTGTGTGCTTCAACGGATGATTCCCCCTTTTCCGGTGGTTCATAGAAAGGCGCAGGAGGACGGGCTTTCCTCCTCCTGCGGCCTTTCAGAGTCAGGCAACCTCGTTCCAGTCCGTGGTTTCTCCGGTGAAGATGGAGCGAACCTGCTCGCTGGTGAGGCCGTCGATGGGATTGTCGTTGTTGACCACAACCGCGATGCCGTCCATTGCGATGACGGTGGCGGTCAGGCCGGATTCAGTTTCACTGTCCTTCAGCTCCCGGGAGGCCATGCCGATGTCGCACAGGCCCTGGGCGGCGGAAGTCATGCCGGTGGTGGAATCGCTGGTCTGGAGCTCAATGGTGGCGTTGGGGTTCACAGCGGCATACGCTTCCTTCAGCTTTTCCATCACAGGGCTGACGGAGGAGGAACCGGCCACGGAGATGCTACCGGAGGGCTGGGTGCTCTTATAGGCGCCGGTGTTTCCCTGACTGATGCAGCCATGGTCTTCCACTACTTTCTGGCCATCCTCGCTCATGATGAAGTTGATGAAGTCCTGGGCAACCTCGGAGACATCCCCCTTGGTGGCAATGTTGAAGGGTCTTGCGACCTTGTAGCTGCCGTCCTTGACATTGTCCACAGTGGCCTCTGCGCCGTCGATCTCAAGGGCCTTGACATCCTGGTTCAGGGAACTCATGGACACGTAGCCGATGGCATACTCGTTGCCGCTCACCGTGGTGAGCATCACAGCGGTGGAATTGGTGATTTCAGCCTGGTCGGTGGTCATATCCACCTTGTTGCCGTCGGCGTCCTTTTGCTCAACGCCAAGCAGCTCGATGAACGCGCCCCGGGTGCCGGAGCCATCTTCACGGGAAATAACAGAGATGCCGCCGCTGAATGTACCGGATTCACTTCCGCCGGAAGAACCCGCACCGGCGCTGCCGGAGCCGCCGGACGCCGCGCCGTTGCCGCCGCAGCCGGAAAGCAGGGCCATCACCATGGTCAGTGCAAGCAGAACAGAACCTAACTTTTTCATCAGAACAATTACTCCTTTTGTTTTCATTTATGATTTCCTCTTTGGTCTGTCCTTAGTATAGAAGATCGAAAATAAAATCCGTTACCTGCCTTTTGTAAAATCTATGTAAAGCGCCGCTTTCTTTGTAAAATGCACTGTTTTCCATTGCTTAGTGTGTAAATTTTGTCCACTTGCACATACTATTTTACATACAAGTTGCAAAAACAACAGCATTTTCCCGCAAGGCGTGCTATATTCTTTCACAGGAACAGTGATTTACGATAGAAGCAGGAGGAATCCGGATGAAAAAGTATATCTGTGAGCTGTGCGGCTATGAGTACGATCCCGCGGTGGGCGATCCCGAGAACGGCGTTGCCCCGGGCACTGCATTTGAATCCCTGCCGGAGAACTGGGTCTGCCCCTTGTGCGGTGCGCCCAAGTCCGATTTTAAGGAAGCCTGATCTTCACTCCATTCTTTTTTCGCGAAAGCGCCGGGGAGAGTTCCCCGGCGCTTTCCAGTTTATTTGGACACTTCGATGACGCTGACGGGGCAGTTGGATGCGGCTTCCTCCACCGCGTCCATCTGGTCCGGCTGAGGTTCCTGGATCACTTCGGCCTGTCCGAAGTCGCCCAACTGGAATACCTCCGGGCAGGTGGCGGCGCACAGGCCGCAGCCGATACAGCCGGGTATGATGTTCACTTCCATAAGCTCTCCTCCTTTGCTTTCCATCAGTGTCTTCCAAACCTGATAAAATATACATCCCTCCATCGCCCTGCCAGTTCCAAAAGCACTTGGCCATTGGGACAGCGGCAGTACGCCTCCGGATGAGTTCACTAAAAGGCGAAAAAGCAGGGCAGCATGAAAAATCATGCTGCCCTGCTTCATTTGCGATCGTCTCTTTAATCTTATTGCTCCTCCAGCGCGTACAGCGCGGCTTTGGCGGCTGCCTGCTCCGCTTCCTTTTTGCTGTGGCCGCTGCCGCTGCCCACCACCTGTTCGTTGAGCAGCACCTCCGCAGAGAAGGTCTTGTCGTGATCGGGGCCCTCCTCGCCGGCCATCCGGTAGAGGAGCACCTGGTCCGGCTTGCGCTGAACCAGCTCCTGAAGCGCGGTCTTGTAGTCCTTGCGCTTCTCCACTTCCTCCTGCTCCCGCTTCAGGAGCACCCGGTGGATGAGCTGGGAGGCCGCGCTGATACCGCCGTCCAGATAGACCGCAGCAAACACAGCCTCCATGGCGTCGGCCAGGATGGAGGCGCGGGTGCGGCCGCCGCCGCTCTCCTCCCCACGCCCCAACTTCAGGTACGCTCCCAGGTCGATGGACTGAGCCACCTCATAGAGGCTCTGCTCACAGACCAGGGCAGCCCGGATCCGGGTCAGGTCCCCCTCCGGCAGGTCGGGGTTGGTGCAAAAGAGGAACTCCGCCGTTACGAATCCCAGCACAGAGTCCCCCAGGAACTCCAGCCGCTCATTGCTGCTCATGCCGGAGCCCCGGTGTTCGTTGGCGTAGGAGCTGTGATTCAGGGCCTCCGCCAGCAACGCTTGATTTTGAAATGTGTAGCCCAGTTTTTTCTCCAGACTCTCCACGCCATTCCCTCTTTTCCCGAAAAGGACACCCCGCTGCCGCGCGGGGTGTTCCGTTCTTACTTATTCAACTTGCTGGTGAGATAGCGAACGGTGTCACCCACAGTTTTCAGAGCGGTCAGCTCTTCTTCCTGGATCTCGCCGATATCGAATTCTTCTTCAATTGCCATGACCAGTTCAACCAGGTCCACAGAGTCGGCGCCCAGATCCTCCTCGAAGGAAGAATCCATGGTCACAGTCTCCGCCTCAACGGCAAACTGCTCCGCAATCAGGTCCTGCAGCTTTTTCAGAATCTCTTCCGGTGTCATCGTGTTCACTCCCTTCCTAAGGTCAATGGGGAAATCTTTCCTGAAAATAATACGGCATTGTCTCTGAGCTGTCAATAGATATTCCGGTGAAATTATGATTTTTCCACCCGCATCAGCTCTACATCCCGCTCCACATCGCCGATGAAGCCGCTTTGGGCAAAGTCCCTTGCCTGACGGACGGCATTTAAGATGGCAAGGGCGTCGGAGGCGCCGTGGGCCTTGATGACCGGCTTGGAAATGCCAAGGAAAGGCGTCCCGCCCACCTCGCTGGGATTGAGCATATCCTTGAACTCGTTGATGCACTCTTTCATCAATACGGCGGCGATCTTGGTGGAGGCGCTGCGTGCGAACATGCCCTTCATGGTCTCATAGAGGAATTTTCCCGTGCCCTCCAGGGATTTGAGCATCACATTACCGGAAAAACCGTCGGCCACAATGACGTCCGCGCCGCCCATCATGGCGGTAGAGCCCTCAATGTTGCCCACAAAGTTCAGCCGCCCTTCCCCGCTCAGCTCCTGGAGCCGGGCAAAGGTGTCCCGGCGCAGCTCATCGCCTTTTTCCGCCTCGGCGCCGATATTGAGAAGCGCCACGCGGGGCTTCTCGATCCCCATGACGTGCTGGGCGTAGTAGCTGCCTAAGAAGGCGAACTGCACCAGGTACTCCAGGGTACACTCGGCGTTGGCGCCGCAGTCGCACAGCACAGCCTTGCCGCCCATCACCGGTACCTGGGGCGCCATGGCGGCCCGGCGGATGCCGCGGATGCGCTTGACCACCAGCGTCGCCCCCGAGAGCAGTGCCCCGGTGGACCCGGCGGACACAAAGGCGTCGCCCTTCCCGTCCCGCAGCAGATTGAGCCCCACGGTCAAAGAGGAGTCCTTCTTGACTTTGAAGGCCGTGGCGGGGTCGTCGCTCATCTCCACCACCTCGGAGGCGTTGGCAATCTCCACCCCTTTGGGCAGTTCCTTCCTTCCGCACTCCGAAATGGCCCGCAGCACCGCCTCGGTCCTGCCGGTGAGGATGATCTCCACCCCATATGTTTCATTTGCCTGCAATGCGCCCCGGACAATTTCCAGCGGGGCGTTGTCTCCGCCCATGGCGTCTACAATAATCTTCAAATAGGTTCCTCCTCCGGCATACCTGCCAGCACGGTTTCCCGCATGGTTTCCACAATTTCAAGGGAGCGGGCGGAGAGCTCCGCGTTCTTGTTCCGCTTCCCCTTCACCCGGTGGTCCAGCGGCGGAATCAGGCCAAAGTTGATGTTCATCGGCTGGAAGTCGCGGACCGTCTCATCGCTGATATAGAGCCCCAGCGCGCCGATGGCGGTCTCCCTGGGGAAATCCGCCGGCTGAAGGCCCAAAAGGCGGCGCGCCGTCTCCACACCGGCCAAAAAGCCGGAGGCCGCAGATTCCACATAGCCCTCCACGCCGGTCATCTGTCCCGCAAAGGAGACCCGTGGCTCGCTTTTCAGCTGGTAGTAACGGTTCAGCAGGCGCGGTGAATCCAAATAGGTGTTGCGGTGCATCACGCCGTAGCGCAAAAAGGCGGCCTCCCGCAATGCGGGGATCATGGAAAAGACCCGCTTTTGCTCCGGGAACTTCAGGTGGGTCTGAAATCCCACCAGGTTGTACACGCTGCCCTGGGCGTTATCCTTTCGCAGCTGCACCACCGCATAGGGCTCCCTCCCGGTCCGGGGATCCCGGAGGCCCCTGGGCTTCAGCGGCCCGTAGCGCAGCGTGTCCACGCCCCGGCGGGCCATCACCTCCACCGGCATGCAGCCCTCAAAAACCTGCTGGTCCTCAAAACCGTGGACCTCCGCCTCCTGGGCCTGGGTCAGCTCCGCATGGAAGGCCCGGTACTCCTCCTCGCTGAGGGGGCAGTTGATATAGTCCGGAGTCCCCTTATCGTAGCGGGATGCAAAAAAGGCGGAGTCCATGTCCACGCTCTCAAAGCTGACCAAGGGGGCGGCGGCGTCAAAAAAGTGGAGGTCATGTCCCGGACCGATCAGCGCCTGAATGGCCTCTGCCATGGGCTCTGAGGTGAGGGGCCCTGTGGCCACGATCACCTCGCCCTCAGGCAGGGCGGTCACCTCCTCCGCGCGGACCCGGATGCGGGGGTGGGAGCGGACCTGCTCCGTCACCAGGGCGGAAAAGCCCTGCCGGTCCACGGCCAGCGCGCCGCCCGCCTCCACAGCAGTGCGGTCGGCACAGCGGAGGATCAGCGACCCAAAGCGCCGCAGCTCCTCTTTCAGCAGCCCCACCGCGTTCTCCAGCCCCGCGCCCCGGAGGGAGTTGGAGCAGCACAGCTCGGCAAAGTCCCCGCTTGTGTGGGCAGGGGTTCTCTTGAGCGGCTTCATTTCGCAAAGCGTCACGTCGATCCCCCGCTGGGCCAGCTGCCAGGCCGCTTCACAGCCCGCAAGACCGGCCCCGATTACAGTAACGGTCATAGAATTCGTTCCTTTTGATGCGCCGTCCAGCGCATATTCTCAATTTTCTGATTTGGCCGCAGCCTGAGAGGTTTCAGGGGCTCACTGCTCCTGCCCTTTGGCTGTGCTCTTTTTTGCGGCGCTCTTTTTGGCGCCGGTCTTGGCCGTCTTCTTGGCGCCGGCCTTGGCAGTTGCCTTTTTCTTCTCCTCGGCGGCCGGTTCCTTGGCGGACGCAGACTTTTTTGCGGTCTTCTTCTCCGCAGGCTCTTTTGCGCTCTTCTTTCCCGCTTTCCCCGCCGTCTTCTTCTCCTTGTTCTCCGGCGCTTCCCCGGAGGGTGCCTTCTCCGCGCCGCCATTTTCCCCGGATTCCGCGGTCTTTTTCTTGGGATAGCCCCGCTTGTCCTCCGGCAGGAAGTTGGCGCAGTCCGGGTTGACGCAGAAGGGCTTTTTGAAGCCCTTGCCGGACTTTTTGAACATGGTGTGGCCGCAGACCGGGCAGTCGTCCTTCACCGGCACGTCCCAGGTCATAAAGTCGCACTTGGTCTCCTCGTTCTTATCGGAGTTGTGCTCGCAGCCATAATAGGTGTAGCCGTTTTTGGAGGTCTTTTTCAGGATGCGGGAGCCGCACTTGGGGCAGCGGCCCGGCATCTCCACCACCAGGGGCTTGGTGAATTTGCACTCCGGATATCCGGGGCAGGCCAAAAAGCGGCCAAACCGTCCGGACTTGATGACCATGTTCCTGCCGCACAGGTCGCACTTTTCCTCAGACACCTCATCGGGCACCTTGATGCGGGTCCCCTCCAAATCCTTTTCCGCCTGGGTCAGGCTCTGCTCAAAACCGCCGTAGAAATCCTGCAGCAGGCTCTTCCACTGGGTCTGCCCCTCTTCCACGCCGTCTAACTTCTTCTCCATGTTGGCGGTGAACTTCATGTCGGCGATGTCCGGGAACTTTTCCCGCATCAAGCCGGTGACCACATGGCCCAGGGCGGTGATCTTCAGGTATTTCCCTTCCTTTACCACGTACTCCCGGTCCAAAATGGTAGACACGGTGGGCGCATAGGTGGAGGGCCGTCCGATGCCCTGCTCCTCCATGGCCCGGATCAGCGTGGCGTCGGTATAGTGGGCGGGGGGCTGGGTGAAATGCTGCTGGGGGTCGAACTTCCTGAGCTCCGTGACCTCCCCCTCCTGCAGCGCGGGAAGCGGCGAGGCCTTTTCCTCCTTCTCCTCATCCCGGCCCTCTTCGTAGACCGCAGTATAGCCGGAGAACTTGAGGCTGCTGGAGCTGGCGCGGAAACTGTGGCCGTTGGCGTCGATCTCCACGCTGACGCTGTCGTAGACGGCGTTGGCCATCTGGCAGGCCAAAAAGCGGCTCCAGATCAGGCGGTAGAGCCGGTACTGCTCGCCGGTCAAATCGCTTTTCACCATCTCCGGCGTCAGGTCGATGTTGCTGGGCCGGATGGCTTCATGGGCATCCTGAGCGCCCGCCTTTGCCTTATAGTGCCGGGCCGAATCCGGATAGTAGTCTTTGCCGTAACGGCCCAGGATGAAGTTTTTGGTGGCCTCCAGCGCCTCTTCGCTGATGCGCAGGGAGTCGGTTCGCATATAGGTGATGAGTCCCACGGTACCCTCACCGGTGATGTCCACGCCCTCATAGAGCTGCTGGGCGATTGCCATGGTGCGCCGGGGGGTCATGGCCAGCTTCCTGGAGGCCTCCTGCTGCAAGGTGGAGGTGGTGAAGGGCGGCGAGGGGGAGCGCTGTTTATCCGTCCGCTTCACGGATTTGACGGAGAAAACCGCGTCCTTTGTCTCCGCAATCACCGCGTCTACAGCCTCCTGGTTGGGAAGCTCCGCCTTCTTGCCCTTCCCGTGGTAGTGGGCCACAAAATTGGTGTGCTTTGCGTCCTGGGCCTCCAGGTGGGCATCCAGGCTCCAGTATTCCTCCGGCTGGAAGTTGGAGATCTCCGTCTCCCGGTCGTCCACCATGCGGGTGGCCACAGACTGGACGCGTCCCGCCGAAAGGCCCCGGCGGATTTTTTTCCACAGCAGCGGGGAGAGCTGATAGCCCACGATCCGATCCAGAATGCGGCGGGCCTGCTGGGCATCCACCAGGTTCTGGTCGATCTCACGGGGTTCCTCAATGCTCTCCTGCACCACCTTCTTGGTGATCTCGTTGAAGGTGACGCGGCGGGTCTTCGCGTCGTCCAGGTTCAAAAGCTCCTTCAGGTGCCAGGAAATGGCCTCCCCCTCGCGGTCGGGGTCGGTGGCCAGATAGACCATGTCGCTGGCTTCGGCGGACTTTTTCAGGTCGCTGATGATGTCTTCTTTTCCGCGGATGGGCTTGTAGACCGGTTCAAAATTGTGCTCAATGTCCACGCCCAACACGCTTTTGGGCAGATCCCGCAGGTGTCCCATGCAGGCTTTGACCTCATAATTTTTCCCCAGATATTTGCCGATGGTCTTGGCCTTGGCCGGGGACTCCACGATGACCAGGTTCTGTTTTGCCATAAGGGCCTCCAAATTTCATGTCGATCTATTCTGCAAGGGTCACGGAGCGGGCGAACCGTTTTCCGCTGCTCTGCGACACATAGTTGTCAATTTCAAGCATGGTGAGGGCGGTCAGCACGCGCCTTGCGCTCAGGCCCGTCCATTCGATGAGATCGTCCACCAGCATGGGCTCGTCGCCCAGGGTCTTTAAAATGCGGATCTGGTCGTCGGTAAGGCCCGCCTCGCTCAGGTGCAGCGTCTCACGGGCCGGCCGGGCAGGCGGAGCCGCCTGGCGGGCCTCGTAGCCTAAGTTCGCGGGCGCGTGGGGCTTTCCTGCCCTGAGTTTTCCCGGAAAATGGTGCTCATACTCCCGCAGCAAATCCCAGCTTTCACTCACCAGCCCCGCCCCGTCCCGGATCAGGCGATTGCATCCCGCGCTGGCCGGCGCGTCAATGGGGCCGGGCACGGCAAATACGTCCCTGCCCTGCTCCAGTGCGGTGGCGGCGGTGATCAGGGCGCCGCTGCGCTCCGGCGCCTCCACCACGAGGGTTGCCACACAGAGTCCCGAGAGGATGCGGTTGCGCACGGGGAAATGGCGGCCCGCCGGTTCCGTCCCCGGCGGATATTCCGACATCAGCACGCCGCTTGCGGCGATGTCCTGATAGAGGTACTCGTTCTCCGGCGGGTAGACCACGTCGATCCCGCCGCCCAGGACGCCTACCGTGACGCCTCCCGCACGGAGCGCGCCCCGAATGGCGGCGCTGTCAGCTCCACGCGCCACGCCGGAGACTATAACTGCGCCTTGGCTTGCCAGTTCATAACCTAACTTTTCGGCCGAGGAAATCCCATAGGGCGTGGCGTCCCTGGTTCCCACCACCGCCACGGCGGCCTCCTCGTCCAAAAGGGGCATGGTCCCCTTCGTGTACAAAAGGCACGGCGGGTCGTAGATGTTCTTCAGCCGGGAGGGATAGGCGGCATCCTGCATGGTCATGATGCGGATGTTCAGGCGCTGGCACTCGCCCAAAATCCGGTCCGTAGCGGAGAGATCCTTTTCCTCCAGCTCAGCCGCCATAACGCGGCTCATCCCCGGGACCTGGAGATACTCTCCGCTGTCGGAGAAATAGAGGTCCTCCGGGGAGCCGAAATGCTCCAAAAGCGCAAGGCGGACCTGGTTCGTCAGCTTTTTCTTTTCCGTCAGCCAAAGCCAATACTTTAAAGCAGCCATACTGCACCCCCGTCAGCAGTTTCTTGCGCACTCCCACAGCAGCACCGCTGCTGCTGCGGCGGCGTTGAGAGACTCACAGTGTTCGCTCATGGGAATCCGGACCGTAGCGTCGCAAAGGCGCAGCAGCTCCTCCGAGAGCCCCCGCCCTTCGCTGCCGACAGCGAGAGCCAAAGGCTGGCCGCAGTCCATCTCCCTGATATCCAGGGTATCGCTCCGCAGCGCTGCGCCATAGAGGCGGATACCGGAGCGCCGGAGAAGCGCCGCCGTCTCCGCAGCGCCTCCCCGCCAGACGCTGCAGCGGAACACGGCCCCCATGGTGGAGCGCACGGTCTTGGGGCTGTAGAGGTCCGCGCAGCCGTTCACCAGAAAGAGCCCGTCGCACCAGAAGGCGTCGGCCGTGCGCAATATGGTGCCCACATTTCCCGGGTCCTGGACCCCGTCTAACACCACATAGCGCTTTCCGGGAAGAGGCGCCTCCGGTGCTGGCCGCTGCGCCATGGCGCAGATGCTCAGCACGCCCTGAGGGGTCTGGGAGGGCGCGATGGAGCGCATGACGTCCTCGCTGACCTGGACCAGCCGCACCGGATCACCCAGCGGCGGCAGGGGCGTTCCGGCGGTACATACCACGGTATGCACACTCTCCGGCGCCCAGGCAAGCGCCTCCTCCAGCAGCTTTGGGCTGTCGCAGAGGAACTCTCCCCGGTCCCGGCGGTAGCTTCCGGAGGCGGCCAGCTTGCGGATATGGGTGCACAAGGGATTCTGTCTGCTGCTAATGGTCTCCATGTACCGCGCCTCCCTCATCATATACGAACTTGTGCAAAACCGGGGAACGGGAAGCCGGCAAACCGGCTTCCCGTATTTGCAGTTTATTTCTCTTCCTCAGCCTTTGCGCCCTTGCCGTCGGCAAGGGGCTTCATGGTCGGGAACAGGATCACGTCGCGGATGGTGTCGGTGCCGGTGAGCAGCATCACCATGCGGTCCACGCCCATGCCCATGCCGCCGGTGGGGGGCAGGCCGTACTCCAGGGCGTTGATGTAGTCCTCGTCCATCATGCTGGCCTCCTCATCGCCGCGCTCGCGCTGCTCCACCTGCTTCTGGAAGCGCCACTTCTGGTCGATGGGGTCGTTGAGCTCGGAGAAGGCGTTGGCCAGCTCCGCACCGCAGATAAAGAGCTCAAAGCGCTCGGTCAGGCGCTTGTCCTTGGGGCTGCGCTTGGTCAGGGGGGAGACCTCGACCGGGTACATGGTGATGAAGGTGGGCTGGATCAGCTCATCCTCCACCCGCTGGTCAAAGCACGCATACAGGGCGTTGCCCCAGGTGCGCTCGGCGGCGTCGTCCAGCTCCACGCCGATCTTCTCCGCCGCGGCCACTGCCTCGGCGTCGTCGGAGATGGCCATGAAGTCGATGCCGGTGTGCTGCTTCACCGCGTCAGCCATGGTCAGCCGGGGCCAGCCGGGCGTCAGGTCCACGTCGTGGCCCCGCCACTTGACCTGATAGGTGCCCCGCAGCTCCCGGGCGCCGCTGGTGATGATGCCCTCGGCAATGTCCATCATGGTATGGAAATCCGCATAGGCCTGGTAGAGCTCAATGGTGGTGAATTCCGGGTTGTGCTTGGGGTCCATGCCCTCGTTGCGGAAAATGCGGCCGATCTCATAGACCCGGTCCATGCCGCCCACAATCAGGCGCTTGAGAGGCAGCTCCGTGGCGATGCGCAGGTACATATCCATGTCCAGCGTGTTGTGGTGGGTGATGAAGGGCCGTGCGTTGGCGCCGCCGGAGATGGTGTTCAGCACCGGCGTCTCCACCTCCAGATAGCCCAGGTTATCCATGTAACGGCGGATCAGGGAAACGAACCTGGAGCGGAACTCAAAATTCTTACGGGACTCCGGATTGACGATCAGGTCCACATAGCGCTGACGGTAGCGCAGCTCCTGGTCCTGGAGGCCATGGAACTTCTCCGGCAGGGGGCGCAGGGATTTGCTCAGGAGGATCACGTCCCGGATGCGGACGCTCATCTCGCCCCGCTGTGTGCGGAACACCTCGCCGGTGACGCCCACGATGTCGCCGATGTCATACTTCTTGAACTCGTTGTACTGCTCTTCATCCATCTCATCCTTGCGGGCATAGAGCTGGATGCGGCCATCCCTGTCCTGCAGGTCGCAGAAGCTGACCTTACCCATGCCGCGTTTGCTCATCAGACGGCCCGCAACACGGACTTCCTGGCCCTCCATGGCGTCAAAATTCTCGCGGATCTTGCCGCTGGTTGCATTCCAGTCAAAAAAAGTCTGCTCAAAGGGGTCCTTGCCGGCGTCCTGCAAAGCCTTCAGCTTTTCCCTGCGAATCCGCAGAATATCGGAAAGCTCCTGCTGCTCGGCGTTCTGGTTCGTCTGATCTGCCATAGTATCGTCCATCCTTTACTTTTTTATCTTTCGATCTTCTTGACAATATAAATAAGCGTCCCCTTGGGGGCCTCCACACTGACTTCCGCGCCCTCTTTGGCCCCCAGCAGGGCCTTGCCGAAAGGCGACTCCTCCGAGATGGCACCGTGCATGGGATCCGCCTCCTGGGAGCCCACAATCTTATAGGGCGGCAGGTCCTTGCCGGTTTTTTTGTCGGTGACGATCACCTTGCAGCCGATGGTCACCTGGTTGGACGGGGCGTTGCTCTCGTCCACGATCACCACATGCTGCAAAATTTCCTCCAGCTCGGCAATGCGGGAATAGAGTTTGCCCTGCTCGTTTTTGGCCTCGTCGTATTCGCTGTTTTCACTGAGGTCGCCAAAGCCGCGAGCCACTTTGATCATCTCGGCCACCTCGTCGGAGCGGGTGGTCTTCAGATAGTTCAGCTCCTCCTGCAATTCCTGGAAGCGGGCCTCGCTCATTCTGTACTCTTTGTTCATGCACTCGGGTCCTTTCTGTTGTATGGTTTTCAAAAAACGCATCGCCCCCGCGGGAACATACTTATACTATTATATACCATGAATCATGGAGTGTATTATAGTGAATCCCTTCCGGATTGTCAAGCATTGGAACGCAAGGACTTCACTTCAATTTGATTTGCCCGCAGAATTCCAGTCTGGACCAGCGCCGCGGCCAGCTGTTCCTCCTCGCAGCCGGATGGAACCTTCATCTGCTCGGGCAGCCCCAGGACCCACCGCTCCTGGCCCCCCTCGTAGAGGGGCAGCACGCACCGGTTGTGCAGGCTCAGTTCCTCCCGGCGGTCGAAGAGCAGCAGGATATCCGAGCGCTCTATCTGCTCCACTGTGGGACGCTGCAGCACCGAAACGCCGTACTCCCGCTGAAGGCCGCGGCACATGGCCTCCGCTCCGTAAGGCACCGAGAGCAGGACATAGCGGTTGCGCAGACATAGCTCCGTCACCGCCCGCTGCAGATCGCCGCTGAGCCGGTCCCCCACCACGGCGGTGACGGCACTGCCCGCCGTCAGGCCAAGCTCCACCATGGCGCAGCGCACCGCCTCGGCGGCCAGCTGACGGTGCAGCGGCTGGGGGTCCACCGGCCGGACACCCCGCTTGAGAAACACCTCCGGATAGGGGAAGCCCTGGGGGAAAATTGCCTGCCGGATGCCGCCGCGCTGCATCGCCCTGGCGGCCCGGCCCGCCCAAAACCGGTTTTCCCGCCCGATCACCACCCGGTACACCCGCATCCCGCAGATCACCGCTTCTCCCGCCGATATGGAGTTTACCCGCTTCTCACCAGCCCATTCCACATAGCCAAACATATACCCGTCCTCCTTTTTGTCAGAAAAAAGCTCCCGCTCCATGTTATGGAGCGGGAGCCGGGGGTATGTGTATTTCTTACCAGGCCTTGACATAATCGGTCAGATAGTTCAGAGGGTTGACCCGGCTTCCGTTCTCCGTAATCTCAAAGTGGAGGTGGGGTCCGCTGGAGATGCCGGTGGAGCCGGTGATGCCCAGCACGTCTCCCTGGGCCACGCTCTGGCCCACGCTGACCTTCAGGCTGCTCATATGGCCGTAGAGGGTGGTGTTGCCGCTGCCGTGGCTGACCACCACGTAATTGCCGTAGGAGCTGCTGTGCTGGGCCACAATGACCGTGCCGGCCTTGGCGGCGTGCACCTCGGTGGTGTAGCCCACGCCGCCGATGTCCACGCCCTTATGGTTGGTGGAGGCGCCGGGGATGCCGGTGTAGCGGCTGCCCATGGGAGAGGTGATCCGGTGGCTGGGCACCGGCCAGATGTAGCCGCCCAGCGCCGCTGTGGTGGTCTGGCCCGACGCGGCCTGCTGGGCTGCCAGTTCCTTGGACTTCCTCATGATCTCCGCCTGGATGGCCTCCTCCTCGGCGTCGATCGCGTCCAGCGTGTCCTGATACTCGCTCTCATTGGCCTGAATCTGCTTAACCAGGTCGTCGGCAGCCTTGCGCTGGGTATTCAGCTCCGACTTCTTGCTCTCCAGGTCCGCCTTGGCGCTCTCCGAATCGGCCTTCTGCTGTTCCAAGTCCGCCTTCTTGGCAGAGATTTCCTCCTGCAGCGCCTTCAGGTCGTCGATGACCCGCTGGTCCGAATCCATGATCTCATTGATAAAATCCAAACTGGAGAGCAGGTCCGTAAAACTGGTGGCATCGAACAGCACCGACCAGTAGCTGACGGTCCCCCGCTCCTCCATGGCCCGCACCCGCTTGCAAAAGAGCTCATACTGGGCCGCCTCCTTCTCCTGGGCGTCCTCCAGTTCCTTTTGGGTCTGGGAGATCAATGAGACGTACGTGGCAATCTGCTGCTCCACGTTTGATATTTCATCGCTGATCTTGCCGATCTGCTGGTCCAGCAGGTTCTTTTTCTCCAGCGCGTTCGCCTTGTCGTCCGCAAGGGCGTCCAGCTTCTGCTGGAGCGCCTTTTTCTGGGCGGAGAGGTCGCTGGCGTCGCTTTTCAGCGCGTCGATGTCCGCCTGGGTGACGGCCATCGCCGGGGCTGCGGCCGTGGTCACCATCAGCACCACACACACGATGGCAGTCAAAATACGCAGTGTCTGTTTTTTCATCCGCAGCCCTCCTATACCTGCAAAAAGCGGCGAATCGCAGTCAGGCTTCCGCCCACGCCCACCAGCAGCCCGGTGCCGGCGAAGACCGCGGCCACCGGCTTCCACATGGTGGAGAAATCCACCACCTTCAAAAGCTGCATGGTGTCGGACCCGGCCACGCCCTTGGCCACAGCCTCATAGAGAAGCCACTGGAGCAAAAAGGCGATGACCGCGCCCATAAACCCGATCATCAGGCCCTCATAGACAAAGGGCCAGCGGATAAAGCCGTTGGTGGCGCCCACCATCTTCATGATCGCGATTTCATCCCGCCGGTCGAAGGTGGTGAGCTTGATGGTGTTGGAGATGATGAAGACGGAGACCACAAACAAAATCACGATCAGCGCCGCGCACACCACGCTGGCAATGTTGCGGACGGTGATGAAGCCGTTGGAAATCTCCTCATAGACATTGATCTTGGCAATGCCGCTGACCTCTTTGATCCGCTCGCCCGTCTCGCCCTGGAGCTTCAGGTCCGCCACGTGGACGGCGTAGCGGTGGCGGAAAATCTCCGGGTCCAGATCCTGGAACAGCGCCTCCTCCGGGTGCTCCTCCGCAAAGGAGGCCAGGGCCTCCTCCCGGCTGACAAAGGTAGCGGAGGTGACGTTGGGAATTGCCGTGAGCTTCTGCTCCAGCGCCCTGGCCTCCTCCTCGGAAAGGCTTTCGTCCACAAAGGCCAGAATCTCGTTCTCATTTTCCAGGTCCTTCAGATTTGCGTCGGCATTGACCGCCACCAGGGTGAAGGTGCCCATAATCAAAAGGCAGGCCACGGTGATGCCAACGGCGGCGAAGGACATGAAGCCGTGGCTGAACATATTGGACAGGCCCTCGTGAAAGAAGTAGCCGAAATCGTGTTTTCTCATTGCTGGGGCCCTCCATAATAGGCGTGTCCGTCGTTGACGATCTTTCCCTGTTCCAGGGCGATCACCCGCTTGGAAAAGCGGTCCACCAAATCCTTTTCATGGGTCACCACCACCACAGTGGTACCCAGGGCGTTGATCCGTTCCAGCAGCATCATGATTTCCAATGACCGGGCGGGGTCCAGGTTGCCGGTGGGCTCGTCGGCGATGATGGTGGCGGGGTTGTTCACCAGTGCCCGGGCGATGGCCACGCGCTGCTGCTCACCGCCGGAGAGCTCCGAGGGCAGGCGGCGGCCCTTGTTGTCCAGGCCCACCAACTCCAGTACATAGGGGATGCGGTTTTTGATCTCCTTGGGAGAGGCCCCCACCGCCCGCATGGCAAAGGACAGATTGTCGTAGACCGATTTTTTCTCGATCAGCCGGAAGTCCTGAAAAATGACGCCGATGGTGCGCCGCATCAGGGGAATCTGGCGCTGGGAAATGTTGTTCATGCTGAACCCGTTGACCATGATCCGCCCCGCCGTGGGCTCGATCTCAGCTGTCAGCAGCTTGATGATGGTGGATTTTCCCGAGCCGGAGGGCCCCACCATAAAGACAAACTCTCCATCCTCAATGGTCATGGTAATACCGCGGATCGCCTGGGCACCGTTGGGATACTCCAGCTCCACATCCTTCAAACGTATCATGCTTCTCCCTCACAGTATGGCATTCATAATCAACCAGCTGAACCTGAATCCTTTTAAACTCCGTTGGCGTTGGCGCCGCAGGCGGCCGCTGGCCTTTTGTCCAGTCAAAGGAAGCGCGCGTCATAGGCCGTTTTAAACGCCAGTCCCGCTCCGCTTCCTTAACCATATCGTTTTGTTCGACCACAATCCCTTGTAGTCGACATAATTCCATATCGTTCTTATTATATCGAAGTCTTTTTCCTTTCGCAACAGGGAACGTAAAAAAATCGCAAAAAAGATTCCGGTTTGGACGGTCCGTGCATATAAAAAAATTCCGCACGGCTTTTGCCGCGCGGAATCCTTCCTCAGGCATCGATCCCCCGGGAGGTCAGGTATTTCTTGACCATCAGGGCCACCTTGAAGGTGATGGCGTCGTCGAACTCACGCAGGTCCAAGCCGGTGAGCTTTTTGATCTTCTCCAGCCGGTAGACCAGGGTGTTCCGGTGGACGAACAGCTTGCGCGCCGTCTCCGACACGTTCAGGTTGTTGTCAAAGAACTTGTGGATGGTAAAGAGCGTCTCATGGTCCAGGGCATCGATGGGGTTTTTCTTAAATACCTCCTGGAGGAACATCTCACAGAGTGTGGTGGGCAGCTGATAGATCAGCCGGCCGATCCCCAGGTTCTCATAATTGACGATGTACTTCTCCGTGTCGAAGACCTTGCCCACCTCGATGGCGATCTGGGCTTCCTTGTAGGATTTCGCCAGCTCGCGCAGATGGTTCGCCACGGTGCCGATGCCCACGACCACCGTGCTCTCCGCCCCGCTGCGCAGCGATTCCTCCAGCGTGGAGGCCACTTTGTTCAGCTCCTTGATGCCGGCGCTCTCACCCACCTGGTGGATCAGCACCACGTCGCCCTCGCCCACACTGAGCACAAAATCGTTCTGGCGGTCCGGGAACTGGGCCTGCAGCACATCGATGGGCACGGACTCGCCCTTTTTCAAAGAGCGCACCACAAATACGCCCCGGGGCACGTCGGTGGCCACCCGCAGTTCCTTGGCCCGCATGTAGATATCCCCCAACATGATGTTGTCGGAGATGATGTCCTTGACAAAGGAGCCTCTGTCATGCTTTTCCTCATAATAGGCCTTGGCCGAATTGAGGGACACGGTGGACATGGCGCAGACCGTCCTGCTGATCTCATTGTCCCCGGAGACAAAAGCCGCATAGTCAAACTGTGCGCCCCAGCCCGCCAGGGCCTTGAAGGTCTTTCCGTCGGAGGTGATGATGGCGCCGTCGGCATTGTTGATGGCACTTACATAGTCGGGCCACCGCTGGCCGATCATGGAGAGTTCACTGCAGGCAATGACAATACCCTCGCCGTCGATCACACCTATGGTGCGATCCGTGTTTTCCTTCAGCTGCAGGACAACATTTTGAAAAATTCTTCCTGACATCTGTTCTCCTCCTCTTAAAAGGGCTCACAGTCCTTATTTGTGCAATCTGTCAACACAGATATTATAACGGGAAACTTGTCACAATGCAAGAAGTTTTTTCTTTTTTCAACAAAAAAACTTGGGGTTTTTTGTTGAACATTGGAAAAAATCCAACTCACCTTCCAAAATTTTTTAAGTTTTTTAATTCGTCCGATGACAAAAAACGAAAGGCTCCCGGGGAAAGTTTCGAATCTAACGTCAAATTGCCCATTCGCAGTCGTTTCAGGTATTTCACCGGTTTTCCCCTGTCGGCCAGCATCCGCTTGACCTGATGGAATTTCCCCTCCTGTAGCGTCACATAGCAGGTGTCCGGCGCGTCGCCGATGCGAAGCTGCGCCGGCATGCACCGGAGCCCGTCTCCCAGCGTCATACCCTCTGCAAAGGCCCTGCAGTCCGATGCGTCCACTTCCCCTTCCACCCGGGCATAGTAGACTTTATCCACATGGTGCCTGGGCGAGAGCAGCTCATGGGCCAGGGGGCCGTCGTTGGTCAGCAGCAAAAGCCCCTCCGTATCCTTATCCAGCCGCCCCACCGGGAAGAGGTTTCTCTTTTGCAGCTCCGGCGGCAAAAGAGAGAGCACCGTCCGCCCTTTGGCGTCCTCCGTGGCGGAGAGGACTCCCGCAGGCTTATTCATCATAAGATAGGTGTATTCCTGATAGTCGATCCGTTCCCCATCCAGAAGGAGTTCCGTTTCCTCCGGGTCAAACTTCTCATCCGCCGAACGCACCGGCCTTCCATCCGCCAGGATCCTGCCCTGGCGCACCAGCGCCTTGACCTCCCGGCGGGAATAAAGCCCGGTGGCGGATACAATTTTATCCAGCCGCAGTTTCTCCATCCGCTCGCCTCTTTCCATCCTTTTGGATATCATAGCATAAATTCAGGGGAAAAGTAATAAGGAATCTGTAGGAGGGAAGTTTTATGTGGATTGTTACGATGACCAAGCGAAAGGCCGTGATTTGGGTATTGTTGGGCGCTCTTGCTGCAATCGGCCTGATTTTGCTGAGCGGTGCGCTGCACCGTGAGGAGGGGCTGCCCATCCCTCAGCAGATTGAGACAAACGAACAGCGGGTGGCCTATCTGGAGTCCCTGGGCTGGGAGGTGGCTCCGGACCCGGTGGAAACCCTGGAGCTTTTGCTGCCCGAGGATGGGGCGGACACCTACGCCTCTTATAACGACCTCCAGAAACAGCAGGGGTTTGACCTGACCGACTACCTGGGCCGCCGGGTGGAGCGCTTTACCTATCGGATCACCAACTATCCCGGCGCTGCCTCCGATGTGCAGGCCAACCTCTATCTGTGCGCCGGGAATGTCATCGCTGGCGACCTCTTTATGGCCGGCGAGGATGGGTTCCAGTCTACCCTGCGTTTTCCGGACCAAGAGGGCGAGGGCTCCAGTTCCCGGTAGCATCTGTGACGAGCTCGGCGGTGGGTTACATGAAAAAAAGAGGAGCCAAAAGGCTCCTCTTTTTCAGGCAGACTAAAATTATTCGTTGATCTCGATGACAACGCCGGAGCCGACGGTACGGCCACCCTCACGGATAGCGAAACGCAGGCCCTTCTCAATGGCGATGGGGGTAATCAGCTCAACGTTCATATCCACGTTGTCGCCGGGCATGCACATCTCAACGCCCTCGGGCAGGGAGATGACGCCGGTGACGTCGGTGGTACGGAAGTAGAACTGAGGACGATAGTTGTTGAAGAAGGGGGTGTGACGGCCGCCTTCATCCTTGGACAGGACGTAAACCTGGCCCTTGAACTTGGTGTGGGGGTGAATGGAGCCGGGCTTGGACAGAACCTGACCGCGCTCGATGTCGGTCTTGGCAACGCCGCGCAGCAGAGCGCCGATGTTGTCGCCGGCCTCAGCGTAATCCAGCAGCTTGTGGAACATCTCAATGCCGGTGACGACGGTCTTCTTCTTCTCATCAGACAGGCCGACAATCTCGACTTCCTCACTCAGCTTCAGGACGCCGCGCTCCACACGGCCGGTTGCCACGGTGCCGCGGCCGGAGATGGTGAACACGTCCTCAACAGGCATCAGGAAGGGCAGGTCGTCGTTACGGGCGGGAGTGGGGATATAGTCGTCAACAGCGTCCATCAGCTCCTTGATGCAGGCATACTCGGGAGCAGCGGGATCGTTGGACTCGCAGACCAGGGCGTTCAGAGCACTGCCGCGGATGATGGGAATATCATCGCCGGGGAACTCGTACTTGCTCAGCAGCTCGCGGACTTCCATCTCCACCAGCTCGATCAGCTCCTCGTCGTCCACCTGATCGCACTTGTTCAGGAACACAACGATGGCGGGCACGCCCACCTGACGGGCCAGCAGGATGTGCTCACGGGTCTGAGCCATGGGGCCGTCGGAGGCGGCGATGACCAGGATGGCGCCGTCCATCTGAGCGGCACCGGTGATCATGTTCTTGATATAGTCGGCATGGCCCGGGCAGTCAACGTGAGCATAGTGACGCTTAGCAGTCTCATACTCCACGTGAGAGGTGTTGATGGTGATGCCGCGCTCCTTCTCTTCAGGAGCCTTATCAATGCTGGCGTAGTCGGTGAAGGAAGCGCCGCCCTGCAGGGACAGCCACTTGGTGATGGCAGCGGTCAGAGTGGTCTTGCCATGGTCAACGTGACCAATGGTGCCAATGTTGATATGGGGCTTAGTTCTTTCAAATTTCTGCTTAGCCATTTGAAAAATCCTCCTAACAAATTACGATTTCAAACATTCAGCAAGATAAAATACGTTATCGTTGCCATTTTACAGTAAATCGCGGGGAAAAGCAACAGTTATTTTACTGTTCGTTCTTCCCGGCGGAGCGGGTCTCCACAATCTTGTCCCGGATGCTCTTGGGGATTTCGATATAGTGGGAGGGCTCCATGGTGTACTGACCGCGGCCCTGCGTGCGGGACCGGAGATCCGTGGCATAGCCAAACATCTCGGCCAGAGGCACAAAGGCGTCGATCTGCTGTGCGCCGGGACGGGCTTCAAAGCCCTGGATCTGGCCGCGGCGGCTGTTCAGGTCGCCGATGACGTCGCCCATATACTCGTCGGGGACGATGACACAGACCTTCATGATGGGCTCTAACAGCGTGGGATCGGCTTTGCGCATAGCCTCCTTGAAGGCCATGGAGCCTGCGATCTTAAACGCCATTTCGGAGGAGTCGACTTCGTGGTAGGAACCATCGAACAGCGTGACCTTGACGTCCACAACAGGATATCCGGCCAGCACACCGCCCAGCATGGCGCCCTGGATACCGGCGTCCACGGCGGGGATATACTCCTTGGGCACGGCACCGCCCACCACGGCATTGACGAACTCATAGCCCTTGCCGGACTCGTTGGGTTCCACGTGGATCTTGACGTGGCCGTACTGGCCCTTACCGCCGGACTGGCGGGCATATTTGGTATCCTGATCCACAGCCTTCTTGATGGTCTCCTTGTAGGCGACCTGGGGAGCGCCCACATTGGCCTCCACCTTGAACTCGCGGAGCAGGCGGTCGACGATGATCTCCAGATGGAGCTCGCCCATGCCGGCGATGATGGTCTGGCCGGTCTCTTCATCGGTCCAGGTCTTGAAGGTGGGATCCTCTTCAGCCAGCTTCATCAGCGCAACGCCCATCTTCTCCTGACCAGCCTTGGTCTTGGGCTCGATGGCGACGCGGATGACCGGGTCGGGGAATTCCATGGACTCCAGAATGATGGGATGCTTTTCATCGCAAAGGGTGTCGCCGGTGGTGGTGTTCTTCAGGCCCACGGCGGCTTCAATGTCACCGGAGAACACCTCGTCGATGTCCTCTCTGTGGTTGGCGTGCATCTGCAGAATCCGGCCGATGCGCTCCTTCTGCCCCTTGGTGCTGTTGAGCACGGAAGAGCCGGTGGTCAAATGGCCGGAATACACACGGAAAAAGCTCAGGCGGCCAACGAAGGGGTCGGTCATGATCTTAAAGGCCAGGGCGGAGAAGGGCGCGTTGTCGTCGGAGGGACGCTCGTCCTCCTCGCCGCTGTCGGGGTTCACACCCTTGATGGCGGGAATATCCGTGGGGGAGGGCATGAAATCCACAATGGCATCCAGCAGCTTCTGCACGCCCTTGTTCTTGTAGGAGGTGCCGCAGGTGACGGGTACCATCTCATTGGCGATGGTGGCCTCACGGATGGCCTTGCGGATCCGGTCGGTGGGGATCTCCTCGCCGCCCAGATACAGCTCCATCAACTCCTCGTCCACCATGGCCACGGCGTCCATCAGCTTTTCGCGGTACTCGTTGGCCAGGTCCACCATGTCCTCAGGGATGGACTCCACACGCATGTCCTTGCCCAGGTCGTCGTAATAGACATCCGCGTTCATCTCGATCAGGTCCACAATGCCCTTGAAGGTGTCCTCCTTGCCGATGGGCAGCTGGATGGGCACCGCATTGCACTTGAGCCGGTCGTGGACCATACGCAGGACGTTGTAAAAATCAGCGCCCATGATGTCCATCTTGTTGACATAGATCATGCGGGGGACTTTGTAGTTGTCGGCCTGGCGCCACACGGTCTCAGACTGGGGCTCCACGCCGCCCTTGGCGCACAGCACAGTCACGGAGCCGTCCAGCACACGCAGCGAGCGCTCCACTTCCACGGTGAAGTCCACGTGGCCCGGGGTGTCGATGATGTTGATCCGGGTCTGGGGGAACTGGTTCTTGGAGCCAGTCCAGAAGCAGGTGGTGGCAGCGGAAGTGATGGTGATGCCGCGCTCTTGCTCCTGGGCCATCCAGTCCATGGTAGCAGTACCATCGTGGGTTTCACCGATCTTATAGTTCACACCGGTGTAGTACAGGATACGCTCCGTCGTGGTGGTCTTTCCTGCATCGATGTGGGCCATAATTCCGATATTTCTTGTATTTTGGAGAGGTGTTTTTCTTGGCATACTGTTCTCCTCTTACCAGCGGAAGTGTGCGAACGCCTTGTTGGACTCGGCCATCTTGTGCGTATCCTCACGCTTTTTCACTGCGCTGCCGGTGTTATTGGCAGCATCCATAATCTCGCCGGCCAGACGCTCCGCCATGGTCTTCTCACTGCGGGCGCGGGCATAGGCGGTCAGCCAGCGCAGACCCAGGGTCTGACGCCGTGCGGGGCGGACTTCCATAGGAACCTGATAGGTGGCGCCGCCCACACGGCGGGCCTTGACCTCCAGGCTGGGCATGATATTTTCCATTGCCTGAGTGAATACCTCAAGGGGATCCTTCTCAGTCTTTTCTTTCACTGTGTCGAAAGCACCGTAGACAACCTTCTGAGCAACGCCTTTTTTGCCGTCCAGCATGATGCTGTTGACCAGCTTGGTCACCAGTACGGAGCCGTAGATGGGATCGGGCAAGATTTCTCTTTTGGGAACATTTCCTCTTCTGGGCACTATGCTTCCCTCCTTCATAATAATCTATGATTTCATAGGTACTCGAAAGGCACCCGCCTTCCGTGAGCTGCCAAAGAGGACTGCTACTTTTATATCAGCCTATTCGGAACAGCTTTCAATTTTGTCCTTACTTGGACTTGGGTCTCTTGGCGCCGTACTTGGAACGAGCCTGCATACGGCCGGAGACGCCCTGGGTGTCCAGCGTGCCGCGGATGATGTGGTAACGGACACCAGGCAGATCCTTGACACGACCGCCGCGGATCATCACGACGGAGTGCTCCTGCAGGGAGTGACCCACGCCGGGGATATAGGCGGTGACTTCGTAACCGTTGGTAAGACGCACACGGGCGATCTTACGCAGTGCAGAGTTCGGCTTCTTGGGGGTCGCAGTTCTCACGGCGGTGCACACGCCTCTCTTCTGGGGAGAGGGCAGATCTGTGTTCTTGTTCTTCAAGGTGTTCAGACCATACTGCATGGCGGGAGAATTGGACTTGTAGGTAGCCTGTTCTCTTCCCTTTCTGACCAACTGATTAAAAGTAGGCATACTGTTCTCCTTTCTTTGATATTCTTGCCGGTGCAAAACGCATCAGGCTATATTTTTTGCGGAATACGGTAAAATATTCCGAAAAAAACTACTTCAGCAGGACCGCCACGGCAGCCCCCACTGAAATGCGGCAGGCGCGTCCCAGCTCGGACATGCTGTGGTCCTCCTCTGTGGGGACTCCCTGTTCGGCACAGCCGAGCCGCAGGCCCTCCAGCACGGCGGGATCGGCGTCACAGGCAAAAAACGCCTTGGCAGCCTTCCCTTCGGCGATGGCCCTGCGGGACTGTTTCACGCCAATGACCTTGTCCCGGGAGGCCAGTTCCTCCAACATGGAGCATTCCTCCTGATTCGCATGGCGAAATTCGCGGACAACATTCCGCGCGGATTAGAATTATATCATGCCTGGATGGGATCGTCAATAGAAATCCCGAAAAATTGTCCGGTTTGTCCGGGATTCGTCCGTATTTCCCCTTCCTCCCATTTTATCGGGAATTTACCATCCATATTTCTCCGGCGCCCCGGAGCGGCCGGATCGGTTCGAGGCGGGCCCGGGGTTCAAACTTTTTTTCGCCTTCCGCCGTCTATCCGGTACAGTCAACAATGTTTACAAGACGAAGGAGGAATCCGACATGAAACGAATCCCAGCCCTTTTTCCCCTTGCCCTGGCGCTGCTGCTTTTGGCAGCCTGCGGGCCCGCCCCTTCCGGGAGCGCATCGCAAAACGCAGCTTCCCTGGCCTCCTCGCAGGGGGATGGCAGTTCAGAGCCCGCCACCCTGGCCGAGCTGTACGGCGAGGACTATGCCGAGTTTATCGGAGATACCATTGAAATGCAGATGGGCAACCGCATGGAGAAGAATCCGGACATCAAGTATTTCCCCATCACGGAGGAAAAGCCCCTCACCGAATACGTCTCCATCGACGACTCAACGGAATTCCACCTCAGCGATGACGGCAACCCCGTCGTTGTCCTGCCCGCCGGCAGCGTCACCAGCGAGACCTTCGGCGCCCAGGAATTCATCCTGCCCAAGCCCTGATCCGTTTTGAACAACGCCCCGCAGCCTAAAAGGCCGCGGGGCGTTGTTGCATTTTGACAGCTTTTAGGAAGAGCAGCCGATGCGCTCCATCCTGCGGCCGCGGGGAACTCAGTCCACGTAGGCCTCTGCCAGCGCATCGGCCTGCCGGGGCTCCTCGCCGGGCACCAGTTCCTCCGCAAAGTTGCGGTAGGCGTCCAGGCCGGTTCCGGCAGGGATCAGCTTGCCGATGATGACGTTCTCCTTCAGGCCCACCAGGTGGTCCACCTTGCCCTTGATGGCGGCCTCGGTCAAGACCTTGGTGGTCTCCTGGAAGGACGCGGCGGAGAGGAAGGAGTCCGTGGCCAAAGAAGCCTTGGTGATACCCATCAGCAGCTGGGTGGCCTGGGCCTCCCGCAGGGGCTCACCCTGGTCGTTGGTCTCGCCGGCGGCGTTGCGGCGGCGGATCTCCTCGTTGGCGTCGGACAGCTCCAGCACATCCACCATGGAGCCGGAGAGCAGCCTGGTGTCGCCGGAATCCTCCACCCGGGCCTTGCGCATCATCTGGCGGACAATGACCTCGATGTGCTTATCGTTGATGTCAACGCCCTGCTGGCGGTACACGCGCAGGACTTCCTGGATCAGGTAGTTGTACACGGCGCCCTCTCCCCGCAGGCGGAGCACTTCGTGGGGGTTCAGCGCGCCGTACATCAGCGCGGTGCCCTTCTCGATCACGTCTCCATCCTTGACCAGCAGACCCGTGTGGGGCACAGAGTAGGTGCGGGTGTCGCCGTCGTCGGCGGTGATGGTGATATCCAGCAGGCTGCCCTTGGTGGCCTCTTCGAATTTGACCTTGCCGCCGATCTCCGCCAGCTGGGCCATCTTCTTGGGCTTGCGGGCCTCGAACAGCTCCTCAACACGGGGAAGACCCTGGGTGATGTCGCCGCCGGCCACGCCGCCGGTGTGGAACGTACGCATGGTCAGCTGGGTGCCGGGCTCGCCGATGGACTGGGCGGCGATGATGCCTACGGCCTCGCCGGGGCCCACGGGCTTGGAGGTAGCCAGGTTCATACCGTAGCACTTGGCGCACACGCCGCTGTGGGCGCGGCAGGTCAGCACCGTGCGGATCTCCACGGAGGTGATGCCATGGGCCTCCAGCAGCTTGGCGTCGGACTCATCCATCATCTTCTCATGGGAGATCAGCACCTCGCCGGTCTGGGGATCCAGGATGTCGTGGACCGGATAGCGGCCCCGGATGCGGTCGGAGAATTTCTCGATCACCTGGCCGTTTTCGCTGATCTCGCTGACCACGATGCCGTGGTCCACGCCGCAGTCCTCTTCCCGGATGATGACGTCCTGGGAGACATCCACCATGCGGCGGGTCAGGTAACCGGAGTCTGCGGTACGCAGGGCGGTATCGGCCAGGCCCTTACGGGCGCCTCGGGAGGAGATAAAGTACTCCAGCACGCTCAGGCCCTCACGGAAGTTTGCCTTGATGGGGATTTCGATGGTCTTGCCGGCGGTGTTGGCCATCAGTCCGCGCATGCCGGCCAGCTGGCGGATCTGCTTCATGGATCCGCGGGCGCCGGAGTCGGCCATCATATAGATGGGGTTGTAGCGGTCCAGGCTGGCCTGCAGGGCGTCGGTGACGTCGTTGGTGGTCTTCTCCCACTCCTTCACCACCTGGCGGTAGCGCTCGTCGTCGGTCATGAAGCCCATCTTATACTGGTTTTCAATGTCAAGGACGCGGTCCTCGGTCTCGTTGATGAGCTCGTACTTCTTGGCGGGCACGGCCATGTCCGCGATGGAGATGGTGATGGCTGCGCGGGTGGAGTACTTGTAGCCCGTGGCCTTGATGGCGTCCAGCACCTCGGCGGCCATGGTGAAGCCGTGCTTCTGAATGGTCCGGTCCACGATCTGGCCCAGCTGCTTCTTGCCGCACTGGAAGGTGATCTCATAGTCGCACACGTGCTCGGGATCGGTGCGGTCCACAAAGCCCAGGTCCTGGGGCAGGTTGCGGTTGAAGATGATCCGGCCGATGGTGGTGCCCACCACCCGGGTGTAGGTGGCTCCGTCCACCGTGCAGGTACGGCGCACCCGGATGGGCGCATGGATGCCCACCGCGTGCTCGTTGTAGGCCATCATGGCCTCGTCCTCGTCCCGGTAGACCGGGGGATGATATTCCTCCGGCTCCTCACCGGCGGGATACATCTGGGACATGGCGTCCTCCACACGCTCCATGGTCAGGTAGTAGGAGCCCAGCACCATATCCTGAGTAGGCACGGTGACAGGCCCGCCGTCCTGGGGGCGGAGCAGGTTGTTGGCGGAGAGCATGAGGATACGGGCCTCGGCCTGGGCCTCGGCGCTGAGGGGGACGTGAATGGCCATCTGGTCGCCGTCGAAGTCGGCGTTGAAGGCGGTGCAGTTCAGGGGATGCAGCTTCAGCGCGCGGCCCTCCACCAGCACCGGCTCAAAGGCCTGGATGCCCAGACGGTGCAGGGTCGGGGCGCGGTTGAGCATGACGGGGTGGTCCTTGATGATCTCATCCAGGGCGTCCCACACCTCGGTCCGGCCCTTATCCACCATCTTTTTGGCGGACTTGATGTTGTTGGCGCTGCCGTCCTCCACCAGCTTCTTCATGATGAAGGGCCGGAACAGCTCCACGGCCATTTCCTTGGGCACGCCGCACTGGTAGATCTTCAACTCGGGGCCGACCACGATGACGGAGCGGCCGGAATAGTCCACGCGCTTGCCCAGCAGGTTCTGGCGGAAGCGGCCCTGCTTGCCCTTGAGGAGGTCGCTCAGGGATTTTAAGGCCCGGTTGTTGGCGCCGGTGACCGCCCGGCCGCGGCGGCCGTTGTCGATCAGGGCGTCCACGGCCTCCTGAAGCATCCGCTTTTCGTTGCGGACGATGATGTCCGGCGCGTTGAGCTGGATCAGGCGCTTTAAGCGGTTGTTGCGGTTGATGACCCGGCGGTAGAGGTCGTTCAGGTCGGAGGTGGCGAACCGGCCGCCGTCCAGCTGGACCATGGGCCGCAGCTCCGGAGGGATCACCGGAAGCACGTCAATGATCATCCACTCGGGCTTGTTGCCGGAGAGACGGAAGGCATCCACCACCTCCAGGCGCTTGACCACCCGGGCCTTCTTCTGTCCGGAGGCGTCCTTCAGCTCCGCATGGAGCTCCTCGGAGAGCTTCACCAGGCCGTTGAGGGACTCCAGTTCCGCCTCTTCCTCCTCGGTGCGGTCCTTCTTATCCAGCAGCTCCAGCTTGCGGCGGCTCTGCTCAACATCCAGGCCAACGGTGCAAAGCAGCTTTTTCACCGCCTCGGCGCCCATGCCGGCGTCAAAGTCGTCCTCGTACTTTTCCCGGAAGTCCCTGTACTCCTTTTCCGAGAGGATCTGGTTTTTCACCAGGGGCGTGTCGCCGGCGTCGGTGACAATATAGGCGGCAAAGTAAAGCACCTTCTCCAGAATGCGGGGAGAGATGTCCAGCAGCAGCCCCATGCGGGAGGGAATGCCCTTGAAATACCAGATGTGGGAGACCGGGGTGGCCAGCTCGATGTGGCCCATGCGCTCACGGCGGACCTTGGCCCGGGTGACCTCCACGCCGCAGCGGTCGCAGATCTTGCCCTTGTAGCGGATTTTCTTATACTTTCCGCAGTGGCACTCCCAGTCCTTGGTGGGCCCGAAAATCCGCTCGCAGAACAGCCCGTCCCGCTCCGGCTTCAGGGTGCGGTAGTTGATGGTCTCCGGCTTTTTCACCTCGCCGAAGGACCACTCATGAATCATTTCAGGGGAGGCAACCCCGATTTTTATCGCGTCAAAAGCAACCTCGCCGGCGGCGCCGACATTGCTCATATCGCTCATATGCAAATCCTCCTTATTCTCATTCAGAAACGGACGATTTCTAAATTATTCTTCGTCCAGGCCGTCTTCCAGGGGTTCGTCGTCCCCCTCTTCCACATCTTCGATGTCAAAGCCGGATTCCTGGAACTCGCTGTCGTCGGCGAAGCTGCGGTTGCGTTCATCCTCGGCGTCCATCCGGGCCAGATTGAAGGTGTCCATGGCGTCCTCATCCTCTTTGAGGTCGATGAGGTTGCCGTTGCGGTCCAGCACCTGGATGTCCAGGCACAGGGACTGCAGCTCCTTGACCAGCACCTTGAAGGATTCAGGCACGCCGGGAGTGGGCACGTTGTGGCCCTTGACAATGGCCTCATAGGTGCGGACACGGCCGGTGACGTCGTCGGACTTCACCGTCAGGATCTCCTGGAGGGTGTAGGCCGCGCCATAGGCCTCCAGGGCCCACACTTCCATCTCACCGAACCGCTGGCCGCCGAACTGGGCCTTGCCGCCCAGAGGCTGCTGCGTCACAAGGGAGTAGGGGCCGGTGGAGCGGGCGTGGATCTTGTCGTCCACCAGATGGTGCAGCTTGAGGAAGTAGACATAGCCCACGGTGACCTTGTTGTCAAAGCGCTCGCCGGTTCGGCCGTCGAAGAGCCAGCTCTTGCCCTCGGGGTCCAGGCCGGCCTCCGCCAGCGCGGCGGAGATGTCCTCCTCCATGCTGGCGCCGTCGAAGATGGGGGTGGCCACCTTCCAGCCCAGCTTGTGGGCCGCGTAGCCCAGATGGACCTCCAGCACCTGGCCGATGTTCATACGGGAGGGCACGCCCAGGGGGTTCAGCACGATGTCCAGCGGCGTGCCGTCGGGCAGGAAGGGCATATCCTCCTGGGGCAGCACACGGGAGACGACGCCCTTGTTGCCGTGGCGGCCGGCCATCTTGTCACCCACCTGGATTTTTCTGCGCTGTGCGATATAGACACGGACCACCTGGTTGACGCCGGGGCCCAACTCGTCGCCCTTTTCACGGGTGAAGACCCGGGCATCCACGATGATGCCGGACTCGCCGTGAGGCACTTTCAGGGAGGTGTCGCGGACCTCCCGGGCCTTTTCGCCGAAGATGGCCCGCAGGAGCCGTTCCTCGGCGGTGAGGTCGGTCTCGCCCTTGGGGGTGACCTTGCCCACTAAGATGTCGCCGGAGTGGACCTCGGCGCCGATGCGGATGATGCCGTTCTCGTCCAGGTCCTTCAGGGCGTCCTCGCCCACGTTGGGAATATCCCGGGTGATCTCCTCGGGCCCCAACTTGGTGTCGCGGGAGTCAATCTCATACTCCTCGATGTGGATGGAGGTATACACATCCTCCCGGACCAGCCGCTCGTTGAGCAGTACGGCGTCCTCGTAGTTGTAGCCCTCCCAGGTCATGAAGCCCACCAGGATGTTGTGGCCCAGGGCGATTTCGCCCTGATCGGTGGCAGGCCCGTCAGCCAGGACGGTGGGGTCCTCCATCTGGCCGTTTTCACCCATCCGGGCACCGTGGACCCGCTCGCCCACATCCACGATGGGACGCTGGTTGATGCAGGTGCCGTGGTTGGACCGGAGGAACTTGGTCAGCTTATACTCCTTGGTCTCGCCGCTGTCGTACTTGACGGTGACGTGGCGCGCGTCCACGGATGCGACCTCGCCGTCGCCCTCGGCCAGCACCGCCACCTCGGAGTCGATGCAGATCTTGTGCTCCATGCCGGTGCCCACGATGGGGGCCTCCGGGCGGAGCAGAGGCACTGCCTGGCGCTGCATGTTCGCGCCCATCAGGGCACGGTTTGCGTCGTCGTTGGGCAGGAAGGGGATCATGGCCGTGGCAATGGAGACCATCATCCGGGGAGAGACGTCGATATAGTCCACCAGCTCACGGTCCACCTCGATGATTTCATCCCGGTGGCGGCAGGTGATACGGGGGTTGATCAGGCAGCCGTTTTCGTCCGTGGGCTCTGTGGCCTGGCCGACAATATACTGATCCTCCACATCGGCGGTCATGTAGGTCACCTCGTCGGAGACCTTGCCCGTCTCGTGATCCACAGCCCGGTAGGGCGCCTCGATAAAGCCGTACTCGTTGATCCGGGCGTAAGTCGCAAGATAGGAGATCAGGCCGATGTTGGGTCCTTCAGGGGTCTCAATGGGGCACATGCGGCCGTAGTGGCTGTAGTGGACGTCGCGGACCTCCATGTTGGCCCGCTCCCGGGAAAGGCCGCCGGGGCCCAGGGCACTGAGGCGGCGCTTGTGGGTCAGTTCGGCCAGGGGGTTGGTCTGGTCCATGAACTGGCTCAGGGGGCTGGAGCCAAAGAACTCCTTGATGGCCGCGGTGACCGGGCGGATGTTGATGAGGCTCTGGGGCGTGACGATATCCAGGTCCTGGATGGTCATGCGCTCACGGATGACCCGCTCCATCCGGGAAAAGCCGATGCGGAACTGGTTTTGCAGCAGTTCGCCCACGCAGCGCAGGCGGCGGTTGCCCAGATGGTCGATGTCGTCCTTGGTGGAAAGGCCCGCCGCCAGGCCGTTCATGTAGTTGACGGAGGCCAGGATGTCGTCCACGATGATGTGCTTGGGCACCAGCTCGTCGACCCGGCTGCGCAGGGCGTCCTTCAGCTCCTCGCCGGCAGCGCCGCTGTCCAGAATCTCACGCAGCACGTCATAGCGCACCCGCTCCTTGATCCCGCACTCAGCCAGGGGATCGAAGTCCACGTAGCGCCCCAAGTCGCACATGTGGTTGGAGAAGACCTTCATGGGCTTCCCGTCCACCTCCACCGTCACCTCATAGACGCCGATGTCGTCCAACTCCCGGGCCTCGGCGGTGGTCAGCACATGGCCGTCCTCAAAGAGGAGTTCACCGGTGGCCGGATCGGCCACGGGATAGAGCAGCTTCTGGCCCGCCACCCGGTGCCACAGGGAGAGCTTTTTATTGAATTTATACCGGCCCACGATGGACAGGTCGTAGCGCCGGGGATCGAAGAACAGGTTGTGGATCAGGGTCTCGCTGGCCTCCACCGTGGGGGGCTCGCCGGGGCGGAGCTTGCGGTAAATCTCCAGCATGGCGTCCTCATAGGTGGTGCAGGGGTCCTTCTCCAGCGTGGCGGCCACACGGGGATCATCGCCGAAACGCTCCAGAATCTCCTCGTTGGTCTTCAGCCCCAGCGCCCGCAGCAGGCAGGTGATGGGCAGCTTGCGGTTTTTATCGATGCGGACCCAGAACACCTCGGAGGCGTCGGTCTCATACTCCAGCCAGGCGCCACGGTAGGGGATCACCGTGGAGGTCAGCAGCGGCAGATCGGTCTTCAGGTCGATCTCCTTGCCATAGTAGACGCCGGGGCTGCGGACGATCTGGGAGACCACCACGCGCTCGGCGCCGTTGATGACAAAGGTGCCCGACTGGGTCATCAGCGGGAAATCACCCATGAAGATCTCCTGCTCCTTGATCTCCTCGGTCTCCTTATTGCGCAGGCGCACTTTCACCTTCAAAGGCGCAGCATAGGTGGCGTCCCGGGCCTTGCACTCCTCCACATCGTACTTGGGCGCCTCGTTCATCGTGTAGTCGATGAACGTCAGCTCCAGATTGCCGGCGAAATCGGTGATTGCCGCCACATCGGCAAACACCTCCCGCAGCCCGGTGTCCAAAAACCACTGGTAGGACTTCTTCTGAATTTCCAGAAGATTCGGCATGGGCATGACTTCCTCGTACCGGGCAAAGTTCTTGCGCAGAGTCTTCCCGTAATACTTGTCTTTGGCCATCTTGTTCTTCACCTTTCTTCATAGACTTCAGCGGCGCAGCGCCGCCTTGCCTGTATCTGCACGCATGTCCGCCAGCCAAGCCCGTACATTTTTGATACGCGCGGGCTTGTTGTTACATTTCGAACAACTTCCTCTTGCTTTTTCCCACACCCTGTGGTATCTTTGACATGTAACGTGGCAGGAGATACATTTCTGCTCTGAAACATAAGCGCTTTATGATACCATGTAATTTTTGGTTTGTCAAGAGATTTCAGTGTAAGGTCCGGATTTTTTCCGGATTTTTTTCTTTTTCGGCAAGAAAAGGCGTAGTGAAAAGCAAAACCGGCTGCGGGAACCAGCTGACTATGGAGGCGCCCCGATCCGCTTCGGACGGCAATCTGCCTTGCTTTCGATACAGTGCAAAAAGCTCCGGAAACGACAATTGTCGTTTCCGGAGCTTTTTGCCTTATAGACGCCCATGAGAAATCCGGGCGCTTTTGCTGTTTCTCAGTCGTACAGCTTTTCGTCCTCGTAGTCGTCGTACTCCGACTTACGGCTCAGCCGGCACTTTGCGTTTTTGCAGCCCTCGCCGATGTCGCTCCAGCTGCCCACGATCAGGCAGACGATCGCCGCAAGACCCAGGCTGGCCGCAATGATCTTCAATACGAAACGGGCCGTCTTGTTCATAGCCACTCCTCCTGTTGTCCACTGCTTCTTTTTTCAGCATTTTGTTTGATGATTCAGTATACACGATTCCGCCGAAAAATACAATGGTTTTTTCGCCGCCGCGCTTTCTCCCGGTTATCGTGCGGGGACGATCTCCAGCCAGTATCCGTCGGGGTCGGAGATGAAGTAAATCCCCATGTCCGGATTTTCAAAGCACACGCAGCCCATCTGGCGGTGCTTTTCCAGCGCGGCCTCAAACTCGTCGGTGCAAAAGGCCAGATGGAACTCGTTCTCCCCCAGGTCATAGGGCTGGGGATGACCCTTCAGTTCCGTCAGCTCCAGCTGGTGGCTGCTCTCGGGGTTGCTGAGGTAGACGATGGTGAACCCTTCCCCCTCGATCCGGCGCACCTCCTCCAGCCCCAGGGCCTCCTTGTAAAAGGGCAGGCTTTTGGCCAGGCAGGCCACATTCAGGTTGTTGTGTACCATTTGAAAACGCATTGCATAGTCCTCCTTTAGTAAAATAGGGGCCGATGGCGGCGCGCCACATGGTCCACGATCTCCCCGGCCGCCTGCTTGTTGATCTCCCGCCTCTGGCAGGCCTTCATGGCCTCCCTGGCGTCCTGGTCGTCCAGCAGCAGCTTTGCCTGCCGGGCGATGTTCTCCGGGTCCGTGGCAAACCGGGCCAGGCCGTGTCTTGTGAAAAAGTCCACATTCTCCTCCTCCCAGCCCGGGATCGGGGTGGTGAGCACCGTGGGGATTTCACACACGGCAGACTCCGTGGTGGAAAGCCCGCCGGGCTTGGTGATGAGCACGTCGGAGGCGTCCATATAGAGCGGCACCTCACGGGTGTAGTCCAGCACGGTGACGGCATCGGCATACTCCGAGCGCAGCGTCTCCTTCAATTTTTCGTTGTTGCCGCCCATCACGTAGATCCGGGCCTTTTCGCTCAGCAGCCGGTAGAGCGCCAGCACCTGGCCCTCCGCGTCCCCAAACCCCATGGAGCCGGTCATCACCAGCACGATCTTCCCCTCCTCCGGCAACTCCAGGATGCGCCTGGCCTCCGCCTGGGAGCGGCGGGTGACGAACCGCTCCACCACCGGGATGCCAGAGGGCACAATACGGGAAAAGGGCACGCCAGCCTCCAGGAACTTCCCCCGCAGCGCCACATGGGGGATGAAATACCCGTCCATCTCCGTCTCGTGGACATAAGGGGCGCAGCTATAGTCCGTAGCCACGAAATAGGCCGGCACATCAGAGCGGATATGCCTTTTGATGTGGGTCATGGTCAGAGCCGGGAACACATGGGTGGCGATGACCGCGTCGTAATGGCGCCCGCTCAGGTACATCCACAGCTTGTCCGCATACCGGGCATTGGCCCGGTAGCAGCCGGAGGGCTTTTTCCGCCAGGCGTCCTTCTCCGCCAGGTAGTTCCCCACCTCAAAGAGGTAGGGCGCGTGGAGGGCGCCCTGGATGTGGATTTCGGAGATGGCCCGGGACTTCCAGGGCGCGTCGATGGAGAGGGCGTCCACCATGTCTCCCTCCATCCCCCGCCTGTGGGCCGCCTCCAATATGGCGCGGCCAGCGGAGTTATGCCCCGCGCCGTTGTTGCTGGATAAAACCAAAAGCTTCATGGAGCTCCTCCCTCCCGTTTCCGGGCGGTTTGATAAAGCCGTGCCAGGCGCGGCCGGTTATAGCGCTGAATCATGATGAAGGGCAGGTTGGAAAGGCCGTACAGGGCCGCCGCCCAGACGTTCAGGGGCGGCTCCATAGTCACAAGCATCACGGGGCTCACCGCAAGGAGCAGCCAGTGGATCAGCTCAGCCACGCAGGTCTCCTGGACCAGCCGCAGAAGATGGGCTGCGGAGCGGTCCCCGCCCAGTTTTTTCCGCACGGTGGATTTGACAAACCTGCTCTTGTCGGGCAGGCGGTCCTTCCATTTTTCAATCTTCAGCCTGGAATAGAATTCCCCATTTTTCTCCCACCTATAACTGCGATAGGGGAACCGGTCATAGTGAAACCGGTCCCGGGGCAGCGACTCGCCAAAAACATGCATAAAAATGCCTACGGCGGCCACGGTCAGCACAAAGTGCCCGATCTGTCGTTTCAGCAAGCTTCTCATCCCTTCTCACATCAGGCCCGCTTGCCGGCATCTGGAAGCAAGCCATAGCCGGACGGCCCGTATAAAAAATAGCGTAAAACGTTATTTTTTATCATATCAAATCAGGCGGCCCTTTTCAATCCAAATCACGCCGCCCCCCTTCAGGGCCTTCCAGCGCCCTTCCGCAGGCTATTTTTTCTTTCGGAGAGAATTGCATCATTTGTAAAAGGGTGGTAAACTGGAAAAAAACATTAAAAGGATAAGAAGATGGAAAAGGAAGAGAAGGTAAAAACTTACGAAATGGATATGTGCACCGGCGTTGTCTGGAAAAAGATGCTGGTGTTCGCATTTCCGCTGGTGTGCTCCAACGTACTGCAGCTGCTGTTCAACGCGGCGGACATTGTGGTGGTGGGCCGGTTCGCCGGCGACAACTCTCTGGCGGCGGTGGGCTCCAACTCCTCTTTGATTCACCTGCTCACCAACCTCTTTGTGGGCCTGTCCGTCGGCGCCAATGTGCTGGCGGCCCGGTCCTTCGGCTCCCACGACGACAAAACCCTCAGTGAGATCGTCCACACAGCCATGCTCATGAGCATTGTCAGCGGCCTCTTTCTGGCGCTGGCAGGCTCCCTTGGCGCACGGCAGGTGCTGATGTGGATGAAGACGCCGGATGAGGTGCTGGGTCTTGCTGCCCTCTACCTCCGGATTTACTTTTTGGGCATGCCCGCCACCATGATCTACAACTTCGGCAGCGCCCTGCTCCGGGCGGTGGGCGACACCAAGAGGCCGCTGAACTATCTGACGGTGGCCGGCGTGGTCAACGTGGTGCTGAACCTGTTCTTTGTCATTGTGATGCACCTGGATGTGGCGGGTGTGGCCATCGCCACCGTGGTCTCCCAATGCATCTCCGCCTTTTTGGTGATGCGCTGCCTGATGCGGGAGAGCGGCGGCATCCGCCTGGACCTCAAGCTGCTGCACATCTATAAAAACAGCTTCCTCCAAATCATCAAAATCGGGCTGCCCGCCGGGTTCCAGGGGATATTGTTCTCCATTTCCAACGTGGTCATCCAATCCTCCGTGAACACTTTCGGCGAGGTGGTGATGGCCGGAAACTCCGCCGCCAACAACATCGAGAATTTTGTCTACTTTGCCATGAACGCCTTTTACCAGGCCTCCATTTCCTTCACGGGCCAGAATTACGGCGCCGGACAGTACAAACGGATCTACCGGATCCTGCTGGCCTCCCAGGCCTTTGTGGTGATTCTTGGCGTGGTGTTCGGAAACCTGGTGTACCTCTGCGGCACGCCGCTGCTGCAGATTTACAGCAAGAGCCCCGCCGTCATCGCCGCAGGACTCGACCGCATGAAGATCATCGCCAGGACCTATGCCCTGGGCGGTATGATGGACGTGATGGTGGGCTGCCTGCGGGGCATCGGCTACTCCATCATGCCCATGATCGTCTCCCTTGTGGGCTCGTGCCTGCTGCGTTTGGTTTGGATCTCCACAGTCTTCCAGATTCCCCAGTACCACACCATCGAAACCGTATATATCTCCTACCCCATCACCTGGATCATCACACTCACCGCCCACATCCTCTGCTTCCTCTGGGCCATGCACCGCCTGGAGCGCCGTGCTGCCCAGCCGGATGAACCGGACGATCCGGAACCGCCGGAAGGGCCGGAGGTCCCGGCAATAGACTCCTGATCAAAAGGCCGCCCCAAGGGGCGGCCTTCTCTTGTCCTGCGTTTTTGATTCACCGATGAGGGGCAAAGGCCGTCACAGGCCGAGTGGAAGCGGCGTGGGCATCAGATGAAAAACACCGCGGCAGGCTGACTGGCGTCACACACACGCTGGGCGCGCGCATCCAGTTCGCGCCACGTTCACCATTTGTGCCTGCAGTTTTTACAGCGATACTGCGCCTGGGCCCTCTTGCTGGCATAGCCGAAGAAGAAAGACGTCATGCCCCGCACGGCGGGATCGATGGGTTCCACACATACGCTGCCGCATTTGGGGCAATGGAGGGCATTCTCACTTCCCGCCTCCGGCCCACACTGGCCGGACTGGGCCGGCTTCTCATTTCCCGAACTGTCTCCCATAACAGCCTCCTTTTGCGGCTTTTCCGCATTTTTCTTCAGTATAGCACGGTCTGATTCCCTTGTCCACGAAGCGTGGATTGATTTTGCAGCCATCTTCCGCTACAATCAGGCAAGAGGTGAACAATCATGGATGCAAAGCGAAAAAAGGAGCTTTTGGAGGCATATCAAAACCGCCGCCCGGACATGGGAGTGATTTCCCTGCGCTGCACCGCCACCGGGGAATCCTTCCTTGGGATTTCCAAGGACATCCCCGCAGGGTTCAACAGCGTCTGCTTCAAGCTGTCCTCCGGCGGGTATCCCAACCGGCGCCTCCAGTCGCTGTGGAACCAGTACGGCGAGGCAGGGTTTGAGCGCGCCGTGCTGCGCACGCTGCAATACGACGATCCCCATAAGGATCACATGCCGGAGCTGGAAAAGCTTCTGAGCCTGTGCCTTGCTGCAGACCCCCAGGCGTCGCTGCTCTGGAAGTAGCGTCCGCCGGAAAGGAATGAAATGGATTATCAAAAAGTCGGGCAGCTGATCGCCCAGCTGCGCAGGGAAAAGGGGCTGACCCAGCGCCAGCTGGCGGAGCGGCTCCATATCAGCAACAAGACGGTCTCCAAATGGGAGTGCGGACAGGGGTGCCCCGACCTCTCTTTGTGGGACGGCCTCTGCGCCCAGCTGGGCGCAGACCTCCACAAGCTGCTCCAGGGAGAGCTGTCCCCCAACCGGCCTGACGTGGGAAAGCTGGACCGGACCCGGTTCTATGTCTGCCCCGTCTGCGGCAACATCCTGATCAGCACGGGCCGGGCCTCCCTCTCCTGCTGCGGCCGGAAGCTGAGCCCCCTGACGGGCGCCCCCTGCACGGAGGAGCACCGCCCCAGCGTGCGGGAATCGGACATCGACTACTACGTCACCTTCCCCCACCCCATGGAAAAAGACCACTTCATCGCCTTTGCAGCCCACGTCCACGACAATAAGGTGCTGCTGGTGCGGCTCTATCCGGAGCAGGGCGCGGAAGTCCGGCTGCCAATGACCGGGCGGGACGGAACGCTGTATCTCTACTGCACAAAACACGGCCTGCAAAGCTGCCCCTTCCCTGATAGAGGGTAAGCCGCCGGGTAAACAAGCGTGCCGCCTATCAAGGCGGCACGCTTGTTTCATGATGGGACCATATTTTTCCCTCTACAGGACCAGAGCCTCCAAAAGCAGCACCACCGCGCAGCAGGAGACGGCGACCTGAAAGAGGCTCCGGCCAAACCAGGCCGCCAGGATGCCGGCGATCAGCGCGGCCGCACCGGAGATAGGGCTTTGAGTTGCCTCTAAAATGGCAGGGAAGGTCATGACTGCCAGTGTGACGTACGGGACGTAGTATAAAAACGACTGGAGGAATTGGCTGCTGATCTGCTTCCGTAAAAGGGTCAGCGGCAGCACGCGGACTCCATAACTGACCGCGGCCATAATCAAAATATAGACGTAGGGATTGCGGGTCACGCCTCTTCCTCCCTTCTGGGAAACAGGACCGCGGCTCCGGCCGAGAGCAGCACCGTCAAGAAAATGGTGCGCGTCCCGCCGGAGACCTCCGAGACCAGGGGCAGGCGCGCAGCGGCATAGCTGAACAAAAAGCAGACGCCCACCAGCCCGGCAATCACCCTGCTCGTTCTGGCCGGCGGGATGATCACCGCCAAAAACATCCCAAAAAGAGCCACACTGAGGGCGCTGACCAGCCGCGGCGGCATCAGGTTGCCCGCAATGCAGCCAAGGGCCGTCCCCACCGCCCAGAGGGGCGACGCTGCCACCACGGACCCGTATGAGTAATTTGGATTGAGGGGCCCGGGCCGCGCAATGGAGATGGCGAACAGCTCATCCGTAATGTCAAACGCCATCAGCAGGCGGTGGGGCCAGCGTATCCCGCTCTTCACCCGCTGGCTTATGGCGGCGCTCATCAATAGGTATCTGGCGTTTGCAATGAAGGTCATCACCGCCACCTCCAGATAGGCGGCCCCCGCCCCGATCAGGGCAAATCCGGCGTATTCCCCGGCGGACGCGTTGCAGAGGATGCTTGCCAAGAACCCCTGAAACGGCGTCAGTCCCGCGTTCCTTGCGGCAATCCCCAGGGAAAAGGCGACGGCAAAATAGCCGAGCCCAATGGGAAATCCGTCCTGCATTCCCTCCCGGAACACCTCCAGATTGCCCTTTGCCCTCAACGAATAGCAGTCGCTGTTCCCGCTCATCTTCCATCCACTCCTTCTCCCGTTCCATCGGCTTGCTCATATAGTATAATCCAACTATTTACATCGGTAAAATTAATGTTTATAATCATATGATAAGCATATCCGATTCAGCAAGGAGGGGTATAGGAGATGATTTCCCGGTACGGCGTATTCTGCAAGGTGGTGGAACTGAGCAGCTTCACCAAGGCCGCGGAGCTCCTGGGCTATTCCCAGAGCTCCGTCAGCCAGACGGTGCGGGTGCTGGAGCAGGAAATCGGCGTTACGCTGATCGAGCGCAGGAAAGACGGAGTCCGTCTGACGCCGGACGGCGCGCAGTACTACCCGTACCTGCTGGCCATCCATACGGCAGAAAAAGCGCTGGTGGAAAAGCAGGGGGAGATGGCGGGCCTGAAGAACAGCACCATCACCATCGGCACCTTCACCAGCATCAGCCGGACGCTGCTCCCCTCCCTTATGAACTCCTTCCAGCAGCGCTATCCGGCAGCCACCTTTGTGCTGCGTCAGGGCGACTATACCAGCATCGGGAAATGGATCCGGGAGGGCAGCGTGGATTTTGGGTTTGTCAACCAGGACGCGGTGGACGGAGTGGAACTGTCCGTACTCTATGAGGATGAAATGATGGCCGTGCTGCCGCCCGGCCATCCCCTTGTCAAACAGAGGGCGATCTCCCTTGGCGAACTGGCGGCCGAGCCCTTCATCCTGTTGGATGAAGGGGAGTACAGCGTCCCGTTGGCCGCCTTTGCACGGCAGCGGCTTACCCCTCGGGTCAAATACAAAGTATATGACGACTACACCATCCTTGCCATGGTACGGCAGGGGCTCGGCGTGTCCCTGGTATACCAGCGGGTGGTGGAGGGATTTGAGCAGGGCCTGGAGATCCGTCCGGTCCGGGAGACGCCGAAGCGGATCGTCGCCCTTGCCTGGAAAAACAGGAAGACCATGCCCTATGCCGCCCGGCAGTTCGCCGATTTTATCCTCAGGCGCACAGCGGGAAACGGTTGACAAAAAGGCCGCAGTCCTTAAGGACTGCGGCCTTTTGATTCCATTACTCCGGCAGCAGCAGTGCCACCGTCTCCACGTGGGCCGTACCGGGGAACAGGTCCACCGCGGCGGCTCGGGCCATGGGATAGCCCAGCACTTTGAACCGCTTGGCGTCCCGGGCCAGCGTGGCCGGGTCGCAGGAGACATAGACGATCCGCCCGGGCTGCATGCCCGCCACCGTGTCCACCACACCCGCTGCCAGGCCCTTCCGGGGCGGGTCCACGCAGATCACGTCGGGCCGCAGCCCCTCTTTGAGCAGCCGCTCCGACACATCCGAGGCGTCACCGCAGAAAAATTCCGCGTTGTCCACGTGATTGCGCCGGGCGTTCTCCCGGGCGTCCTCAATGGCCTCGGGCACGATCTCCGCCCCGATGGCCCGTTTGGCCCGGCCGGCCAGGCACAGCGTGATGGTGCCGATGCCGCAGTACAGATCCAGTGCCGTTTCCTCCCCCGTCAGGGCCGCAAAGTCCAGCGCCTTGCCGTAAAGCCGCTCCGCCTGGGGCGTATTTACCTGATAGAAAGAGGGCACGGACAACTGGAAGGTGAGGCCGCACATGGTGTCCGTCAGGACCTCCGAGCCCCACAGCGTGCGGTAGCTCTGGCCAAGGATCACATTTCCCGGACGCTTGTTGACGCCCAACACCACGCCCACCGTGGCGGGGGCGGCAGAGCGGACCTCCTCCACCAGCTCGGCTTCATGGGGCAGCTTCTCCCCGTTGACCAGCAGGCAGCAAAGGCTTTCGCCCCGGCGGTTGACCCGCACGTAGACATGGCGGACCAATCCTGTGCCTGTGGATTCATCATACCCGCAAACGCCCCAGCGCTTCATCCAGGCGCGGACGGCGCCGGCGGTGTCGTCCGCCGCCGGGTGCTGGATCAGGCAGCGCTCCACCGGGACCACGTCATGGCTGCGGGCTCGGTAAAACCCCACGCTGCCCTGGGCGGAGACCGGATACTGGCTCTTGTTGCGATAGTGCAGTGGCTCCTCCGCCCCAAGGATTTCCTCCACCTCCACGTCCAGGCCGCCCAAGCGGTTCAGTGCATCCTGGACCCGCCGGCGCTTGGCCCGGAGCTCCTCTTCGTAGTCCATGTGGCGCAGGCCGCAGCCGCCGCAGCGGCCGTACCAGGGACAGTCCGGCTCCCGTCGGTGGGGGGAGGGCTCCTCCACCGTCAGCACCTTGGCAAAGGCGCAGTTTTTCAGCACCTTTAGGATCTGGACCTCGCAGGCCTCCCCCGCCAGAGCCGCGTGGACAAAGACCGCCATGCCGTCGATCCGGGCCACTCCCAGCCCCTCGCTGGTATAGCCTTCAATGCGCACGCGGTGGATGGAGTTTTTGATCAAACGTCCCATTTCTCAATCAGCTTACGCAGCGAATCCGCAAAGGAGGCAAGACTCTTGTTGTCCCGGCCCCGGCTGCGGCGGATGAGCTCCATGAGCATCTCGCCCACGGACACCAGGCTCTGGTAGGCCGAGGAGGTCTTGGGCGCGCCGTCGAAGGGCTTTGCCTTCCGCTCGGGCAGATAGCCCACCTCGATCTGGCGGTTGGCCGCCAGGTCATAGACCTCGGTATACTGGGGGGCGTGGGCCTCAAAGCCCAGGCCGCAGAGCGTCTGGGCGAAGAAGGGCGCCACCTCCCGGTCGCCGTGCACCACGAACACGTGCTCGGGCTTTGGGGCCTTGAAGTCCTGGATCCAGCCGAGCAGATGGTCCCGGTCGGCGTGGGAGCTAAGGCCATGGAAGTTGACGATCTGGGCTTTGACGGCGATCTCCTCGCCGAAGAGCTTGACGCTCTTGGCCCCCTCCAGAAGATGGCGGCCCAGGGTGCCCTCTCCCTGATAGCCCACAAACACCACCGTGCACTCCGGCCGCCAGAGGTTGTGCTTCAGGTGGTGGCGGATGCGGCCCGCGTCGCACATGCCGGAGGCGGAGATGATGACCTTGGGCGTCCGGTCCTCGTTGAGGGCCTTGGACTCCTCGCTGGTCTCCGTCATGCGGAGGTTGGTGAAGTTGAACATGTGGGTGCCGTCCTTCACCAGCTTCAGCGCGTCGTCGTCCAGGTAGCCCTGGAGGTCCCCGGTGAAGATGGTGGTGGCCCGCTTGGCCAGGGGAGAGTCGATGTACACCGGGAAATCCGGATTGGACTTGACCATATGCTGGTCCTTGATCTCCCGGATGAAATACAAAAGCTCCTGGGTGCGGCCTACGGCAAAGGAGGGGATGATGACGTTGCCGCCCCGGGCCATGGTCTCGTCGATGAGCTTTGCAAGGTCGTCGGTATAGCTCCACACCTCCGTGTGGTTGCGGTCGCCATAGGTGGACTCCATCACCACGTAGTCGGCGCCCTGGAAATGGACCGGGTCGCGGATGATGGGCTGCTTGATGTTGCCCAGGTCGCCGGAGAAGACGATGCGCTTTTTCACATCCCCCTCCTTAAGGTCCATGGCGATGCAGGCTGAGCCCAGCAGGTGTCCGGCATCCACAAACTCCACCTCAACGCCCTCGCACAGCTCCACCACCTGGCCGTATTCGCAGGTGGTTACATACTCCTGTACCCGCTGGGCGTCCTCGATGGTGTAGAGCGGTTCCACATGGGCTGCGCCGGACCGCTCGCCCTTGCGGTTTTTCCACTCGGCGTCCTGCTCCTGGATGTGGGCGGAATCCAGCAGCATGATGTTCAGCAGTTCCGCGGTCAGCCGGGTGGTCAGGATCCGGCCCTTAAACCCCTGCTTGACCAGCATGGGGATGCGCCCCGAATGGTCGATGTGGGCGTGGGTCACCAGCAGGTAGTCGATGCTCCCCGGGGCGAAGGGCAGGCTCTGGTTGTCCACCTCGTCCCGCCCCTGCTGCAGTCCGCAATCCACAAGAATCTTCTTGCCGTTTACCTCCAGGCAGTGACAGCTGCCGGTTACGCATTGGTCTGCTCCGTAAAAGCTCAGCTTCATGGGTCGTCCTCCTTATTTTGATGGAACCGCAGCCTTCGGCCGCGGTTTTGATTCCTCCCGGACACGCCCGGAACCGGACTGCTGCCCCCGGCTCAGCCGGCGGCAGTCGTTCAGGCTGGACAGCCATGGTGGAAAACAGCGCTCTGCGCTATTTTTCCATAGTGTAACACCTTTCCCCCGCAAGAGCAAGTAATTGCCCGCATTCGCCCCGCACCGCCTCCGGCGCCCGGCAGCTGGGCCGCCTTCTTCCCCTTGACGATACATGCCTCCCTGCCGGAGGGCGATCTCTCTGCTCCGCAAGCCTAAGAGGGGAGAGGCCCGCCTCTCCCCCCTTTATTCAATCTTCAGAAAAATAGTAATCCAGGTACATCCGCAGCAGCGTGTCATCCTTCGGCGTCAGCTCCCGCTTTCCGTCCGGCAGGTCGGTCCCGCTGTTCAGCGCATCCGCCAGGCCGCTCAGTGGGCCGCACAGCTCCTCAATCCGCCTGGTGTTGTCCGCACCGTCATAGGTCTCCTGAAAATCCGTCAGCGTCCCATCGGACGAAAGGGTGATGCGGACAGGGTTTCCCGCTCCGCCGCTACTGCTGTAAACCGGATGTTTGAGGTCCTCAAGGCCTGTACCCAAATCGTAATAATAGAGCTTCAAAAAGCCGCAGACGTAGTTCCGGTCGCCGTTCTCTCCCCCGTACTCTCCAAAGTACTCCCTTTGCCTGATTCGACGGCAAAGAAGCCTTGCTCCGTCTCCTGGTTCCTGAGCCCATAGCAGGCCAGTGTTTGCAGGGCGTCCGTCTCCCTACGGTAATTGTCGGGCCACCAGCTCAGGAACTCCTCGGAGAGTCCTTCAAGGGGCGTCTCCGGCGTGTAGAGGAAAAACGTCTCTCCGCCCGCTATCCCAAAGGGGTCTGAGGCCACATACCGGATTTCCTCCTCGATCCACTCCTTGCCCGGCTCATCTGTCACTTTGATCTCTCCTAATTTCATGGAGTACGTGGTGTCATCCACCTGTTTGATCTCTTCAAACCGGCCGCTGAACGCACAGACGTAGACCGAGCCTTTGGAATAGCCCTCGCCGCTCTCCCCCATCTCAGAATCGCTGTACTGCCCTGCGAATGAGCCGTCCCGGTTCAGAGTGAGTTCAGTTCCCCATGCGCCGGCACCGCTGGCAAACACGAACTCCAGCGGCAGCGCATCCGGGAGCGGCTCCCCCTGCTCCGCCGGTTCTCCATCCTCCTTCGGCGCGGAACCATCCTCCCGGGGTTCCGTCTGCCCATTCGTTCCGCATCCGCTCAAAACACTCAGAAAAAGGGCCAAAGCAATCAGCGTGAGCAGCACGCGCTTTCCATGTCCTCCGATTGTCAACACAATGCACCTCAAATCTTTTTTCTATGCGCGATTTGCGTCCATGTTACCATGTTCCAAAAGTCAATTCAATTGACATCCGGTTACAATTTTACCAAAAACAGTTACAGCTTCCCACAGTACTCCCGAAAGAGTGCGTGACTTTTTTCCCCTCATATAGTATAATTTTAAAATTCCTGCAAATATTGGAAAAGAGAGTCGAATTCGCCTGATCCCCACAGGCATATCTGGAGGACATTGATCATCATGGAGATTTCCTATATCACCCTTGACCCCACCAAAAACATCACGCTGCTGGTTCGAACGACTGTGCCCCGCTCCGCCCAGCCGTCGGTGGCACAGCTGCTGCTGCGCAGCAACCCCGACGCGGAGCAGGTGGGGTTTTTGGAGAGCGCTTCGGCCCGCGGCGCCAGGGCCCGGCTGCAGATGATGGGCGGTGAGTTCTGCGGCAACGCCGCCATGTCCCTGGCCGCGCTGCTGGCCTGGGAGGATGGCCTGGCCAGCGGCGATGCGGCGGACATTCCCATGGAGGTCTCCGGTGAATCCGGGATTTTGACCTGCCATGTCCAGATGGGGACCGAGTGCTGTCTGGGCACGGTGGACATGCCCCTGCCAGAGCGCATCCGGGAGATCGACGTGGTGGCCGGGGACCGGATGCTCTCCTGTCCCGCCGTTTTTTTCCCCGGCATCGTCCACTGCATCGTGCCCGCCGGCGCGCTCACCCACCCCCAGGCGGAGGACGCAGTCCAGCTGCTGTGCGCCACTTTGAAGGCCGACGCCGCCGGCATCCTGCTCTTTGACGAGGACGCCCTCTCCTTCTCCCCCCTGGTCTATGTGGCCGCCACCCACACCTCCGTGTGGGAGCGGGGCTGCGGCAGCGGCAGCGCCGCCATCGGCTGCTATCTGGCCCAGCGCACCGGCGCGCCCTACACCGTGGCCCTGCGCCAGCCGGGCGGCATCATCGAGGTCCGCGCCGGATGGAAGGATGGCAGGGTGGACACGCTGACCATCACCGGTGAGGTGCGCAAAGGGGAAAGCGGCAGTTTGGTCCTGCCCCTGAACGGATTCTTTTCTCAATTGTGAACTTTTTTCCCCATGGCCGATTTTTCTTTGCATTCTACAGGAACTTGTGATATGCTACACTTGCTATTTTATCGGATACCTATTAAAATAACAAATCTGTTGATTACTCTGTCCCGCGCATACGGGATTGGAAAGGATGTTTTCATAAAATGGGTCTTTTCAGGAAAGTCTTCGGAACCTACAGCGACCGCGAGCTGAAGCAGATCTATCCCATTGTGGATAAAATCGAGGCCATGGCTGACGAATACCACGGTCTGACCGACGCGCAGCTCAGCGCAAAAACAGCACAGTTCAAAGAGCGCCTCCAGAATGGGGAAACGCTGGACGATATTCTTCCCGAGGCCTTTGCCACTGTCCGGGAGGCCGCCGACCGTGTACTGGGGCTTCGGCCCTACCGGGTACAGCTGGTGGGCGGTATCGTTTTGCACCAGGGCCGCATCGCCGAGATGAAGACGGGTGAAGGCAAGACTCTGGTGGCCACGCTGCCGGCTTACCTGAACGCCCTCTCCGGAAACGGCGTACACATCGTCACCGTCAACGACTACCTGGCCAAGCGCGACAGCGAATGGATGGGGAAGGTCCACCGCTTCTTAGGGCTCAAGGTGGGCCTCATCATCCACGGTCTGGACAACAAGCAGCGCAAGGCCGCCTATGACGCCGACATCACCTATGGCACCAACAATGAGATGGGCTTCGACTATCTCCGCGACAACATGGCCATCTATGCCCAGGAGCAGGTCCAGCGGGGCCACTCCTTTGCCATCGTGGACGAGGTGGACTCCATCCTCATCGATGAGGCCCGCACCCCGCTGATCATCTCCGGTATGGGCGACAAGTCCACCCAGCTCTACGACATGGCGGAGATGTTTGTGGCCCGGCTGAAAAAGCAGGTGGTCACCGAGGTGGACAACAAGGAAGAGGAAGCCTCCGACATCGACGCCGACTACATCGTGGACGAAAAGGCCCGCACCGCCATGCTCACCGCCCGGGGCATCTCCAAGGCGGAGGAGTTTTTCCATGTGGACAACCTCTCCGATCCGGAGAACTCCACCCTGGCCCACCACGTCAACCAGGCCATCAAGGCCCACGGCGTGATGAAAAAGGATATTGACTATGTGGTGAAGGACGGCGAGGTCATCATCGTCGATGAGTTCACCGGACGCCTGATGTTCGGCCGCCGCTACTCCGAGGGGCTGCACCAGGCCATCGAGGCCAAGGAGCACGTCACCGTGGCCCGGGAGAGCAAGACCCTGGCCACCATCACCTTCCAGAACTACTTCCGCCTCTACCGCAAGCTCTCCGGTATGACCGGTACGGCCCTGACGGAGCAGGAGGAGTTCGCCACCATCTACAACTTAGACATCATCGAGGTGCCCACCAACCGGCCCAACGCCCGCGTGGACAACCAGGATGTGGTCTATAAAACCGAAAACGGCAAATACCGGGCGGTCATCAACCAGATCAAGGAATGCCACGCCAAGGGCCAGCCCGTTCTGGTGGGCACCGTGTCCATTGAAAAGAACGAAAACCTCTCCAAGATGCTGGTCAAAGAGGGCATCCCCCACAACCTGCTCAACGCCAAAAATCACGAGAAGGAAGCGGAGATCGTGGCCCAGGCCGGCAAGTTCGGCGCCGTCACCGTGGCCACCAATATGGCCGGCCGCGGCACCGACATCATGCTGGGCGGCAACGCCGAGTACCTCTCCAAGGCGGACCTGCGCAAGGCCGGCTTCAGCGACGAGGTGATCGCCGACGCCACCGGCTACGCCGAGACCGACAACGAAGAGATTCTGGAGGCCCGCAAGCTCTATTCCGAGCGCATGGCCGCCCATAAGCAGGACATCGACGCGGAGGCGGACCAGGTCCGCGCCGCAGGCGGCCTCTTTATCATCGGCACGGAGCGCCACGACTCCCGCCGCATCGACAACCAGCTCCGCGGCCGCGCCGGCCGCCAGGGCGACCCCGGCGAGACCCGGTTCTACATCTCGCTGGAGGACGACCTGATGCGCCTGTTCGGCGGTGAGCGCATCCAGGCCATGATGGAGAAGGTGGACCTGGACGAGGACACCCCCATCGAGAGCAAGATGCTCACCCGCGCCATTGAAAACGCCCAGACCACCGTCGAGTCCCGCAACTTCCAGTCCCGTAAGTCGGTGCTGGAATACGACGATGTCATGAACAAGCAGCGTGAGATCATATACTCTCAGCGTCAGAAGGTCCTGGACGGCATGGACATCCAGCCCATTATCCAGGGCATGGTCTCCACCGCCATCGAAAACCACGTCAACCACGCTTTCGGGGAGCAGACGGCGCTGGACATCGCCGGCTACCGGGAAATGCTCCGCAGCCTGGAGGGCACCTACTTCCCCAAGTACGCGGTGAAGCTGAGCGAGGAGGAAATCGCCGATAAGACCGCCCAGGATTTCATCGAGCTGTTCCAGTCGGAGGCCGTCAAGTACTACGAGCAGAAGGAGCAGGAGATCACCTCCCCCATCATGCGGGAACTGGAGCGCGTGGTCATGCTCCGTGTGGTGGATGAGTACTGGATGGAGCACATCGATGCCATGGACGACCTGAAGCAGGGCATCCGCCTGCGTGCCTATGGCAACGTTGACCCGGTCATCGCCTACAAGCAGGAGTCCCTCAGCATGTTCGAGGAGATGATCGCCGCCATTCAGGAGGAGACCGTGCGGCGCCTCTACTCCGTGCGCCTCAAGAGCAACGAGGAGGTCAAGCGTGAGCGCGTGGCCAAGGGCATGGTGGAAAATGTGGGCGGCGACGGCACCGCGCCCAAGAAGCAGCCCCGCAAGGTCCAGAAGATTGGACGCAACGATCCCTGCCCCTGCGGCAGCGGCAAGAAGTACAAGAACTGCTGCGGCCGGTAAACCTGGGCGCAGACTTCGATCAGGAGGCGCCTATGACCTTTACCATGCGCACGGTGGGGCAGCCCACCTTCCTCACCTCCCCCCTGTTGGACCGCTGCGGCGGCGTCGCTCACGGCTTTTCCACCCGCCTCGGAGGCGTCAGCGTCCCGCCCTGGGACAGCCTCAACTTAGGCGTGGGCCGCGGCGACGACATGGACCATGTGCTGGAAAACTACCGCCGGTTCTGCGGCGCCATCGGTGTGGACGCCGGACGCACGGTCCTATCCCGCCAGGTCCACGAGGACCATGTGCTGATCGCCTCGGAGAAGGATGCAGGCAAAGGGCTGTTCCGGGAGCGGGACTACCTCACCGACGCCATCATCACCAATGTGCCGGGCCTTGCCCTGACGGTCTTTTCCGCCGACTGCGGCACCGTTCTCCTCTATGACCCCGTCACCAGGTGCGTGGGCGCTGTCCATGCCGGATGGCGCGGCGTGGCCAACGGGGTCCTCCGCAAAACCGCTTTGGAGATGGGCCGCGTCTACGGCGCAAAGCCAGAGGACCTGCGCGCAGCATTCGGCCCTTCCATCGGCCAGTGCTGCTTTGAAACCGACGACGACGTCCCCCAGGCTATGCGCGCCGCCTTCGGCAATGAGGCCGAGCCCTTTTTCCAGCGCCGCGGCCCAAAGTGGCATGTGGACCTGAAAGGGCTCAATGCCCGGTGGCTGCTGGACCTGGGCGTCCCCTCCGGCCAGGTGGACATCTGCGATCTCTGCACCGCGTGCCGGACAGACCTCTTCTGGTCGTACCGCAAGGTGGGGAATGTCCGGGGCGCTCAGGCGGCCATGATCGCGCTGAATTGACAACCGGGCGGCAGGGAGCTTTTCTCCTGCCGCCCTTTCTTTGGAGGAATACCATGAGACGAATCCGCCTGAGCGCCATCGTGCTGGCAGCTGCCCTTTTGCTCAGCGGCTGCTGGAGCGAAGGAGAGACTCTGCCCGGCGACACCACCGTGATCGACTCCAGCGCTGAGCCTCCGGAGGTGGAGGAGCCTGCCGCCCTGCCGGAGCAATTTGCGCTGCCCTACCTGCCGGATCAGACACTGGATCCCATCACCTGCGCCGACGGGATCCAGCAGACAGTGGGCGCCCTGCTGTACGAGGGGCTCTTCCGTCTGGACGAGACTTTCGCGCCCCAAAACTCCCTCTGCGACGAGTTCAGCTATCAGGCTGAAACGCTGACCTATACCTTTACCCTGCGCACCGGAGTGACCTTCAGCGACGGCTCCGGGCTCACCGGCGAGGACGTGGCCGCCCAACTGAACCGTGCCCGCACCTCAGATCGCTACGCCGCCCGCTTTGACGACGTCGCTTCCATCACAGGCAGCGGCAACGTGGTGACAGTGGTGCTCTCCTCCGCCAACACCTCCCTGCCCTCCCTGCTGGACATCCCCATCGTCAAACATGGCACAGAGGGCAACACAGTGCCCCTGGGCACCGGCCCCTACCTCTATATGACCGATGAAAACGGCCCCTATCTCCGGGCGAACCCGGCCTGGTGGGGCGCCAAACCCGCTCCGGCGGAGCGGATTGAGCTGGTGGAGTCCCCGGACATGGACACCACGCTCTACCAGTTCACCTCCCACGAGATCCAGCTCATCACCGCCGACCTCACCGGGGCCAAGACCGTCAGCACCACGGGGAGCATCACCTTCAGCGACACCGACACCACGATCCTACAGTACGTGGGGCTGAATGTCTCACGCACCCTGCTCTCCGACGCGGCGGTACGCCGGGCGCTGAGCCTGGGGATCAACCGCCCCACGGCGGTCAGTGCCTTTTTGTCCGGCCACGGCACGCCGTCCCAGTTCCCCATCTCCCCAGCTTCCAGTCTCTATCCCACTGGCCTGGAGCGCGCCTACTCCTATGAGGACTTTGAATCGGCCCTGAATACAGCCGGCCTGAACAGCGGGGCCCACCACACACTGACCATGCTGGTCAACGAAGAGAACCCCTTTAAGGTGTCGGTGGCCAAGTATATCGCCTCCTCCCTTTCTGTCTGCGACCTGACGGTGGAGGTGGAGGTTCTGCCCTGGGAGGAGTTTACCGCGGCCCTATCGGCCGGACGGTTCGACCTCTACTATGGTGAAGTCCGCCTCAGCCCGGACTGGGACCTCTCATCCCTGGTGGGCACCGGCGGAACGCTGAACTACGGCCGCTACAGCGACGCGGCCACGGATCAGCTTCTGAGCGCCTACGGTGCGGCCGAAAGCCGCGAGAGCGCCATGGACGCCCTTTGCCGCCATCTTCAGTATCAGGCGCCTATCCTCCCGGTGTGCTTCAAGACCACCTCCGTCCTGACCCAGTCCGGTGTGATGGAGGGCCTCTCCCCCACCGCCACCGATCCCTTCCACGGCCTGGAGGGGTGGGCCATCCACCTGGCCCAATAGCTGTCCATCAGGGTGAAGGCGCAAAAGAGACAGGGGAAGCTCCCCTGTCTCTTTTCAATCAATACCGGCGAACAACCGCCATAACCTTGCCCAAAATCCGGGCATATGTTCCGTCAATGGGCTGATAGGCCTCATTTTCCGGCAGCAGCCAGGTCTGTCCGTTTTTCCGGGACAGCCGCTTGACCGTGGCCTCATCCTCCAAAAGCGCCACCACGATCTCGCCGCTCACGGCATCGGGCTGCTGGCGCACCACCACCAGGTCCCCGTCTAAGATACCTGCGTTGATCATGGATTCACCCCGCACCCGCAGGGCAAAGCACTCGCCGCCCCGGCCGCCGGTGTCAAAGGTCAAATAGTCCTCAATGCACTCCTCCGCCAGGATCGGGCTGCCGGCCGCCACATTGCCCACAATGGGAATCTGGTGTTCCGCTTCCTCCTGAGGGAGTAGAGTTGCAGCCGGCTCCGGAACCGCCTTTTTCGGCGATGCAACCAGCGCCAGGGCCCGGCCCTTGCCCGCGCTTTTTTGCAGCACACCCAGCTCCTCCAGGTGCTTCAGATGGAAGTGGACCGTGGAGGGGGATTTTAAGCCCACTGCGTCGCCGATCTCCCGCACGGAGGGCGGATAGCCCTGATCCTGTACAAAGGATTCAATAAAATCGTAAATTTTCTGCTGCATCTTAGAGAGCACCGGCATCCGACTACCTCCCGCTTCTTTTTGTTTTTTTCAGTGTACCACAGCTGCATTTAAAAAGCAAACATTTGTTTCATACATTGTAAAAAACTTTTCCGCACATGCCCGAAAATCTGAAAAAAACTGCTTTTCCCACTTGAAAATCAGAGTTTTCTATGGTAACATTTAAGTCTGTGATATGTCTGCGTTCGCGCATGGATTAAAATTTTTTGGAGGGTTATCCATTATGACTTTGGCAATTACGATTCTTCAATTGCTCTGCGGCCTGGCCATTACTCTGATCGTCCTGTTCCAGTCCGGTAAGAGCGCCGGCCTGTCCGGCAGCATCGGCGGCGTGGCCGATTCCTTTATGGCGAAAAACCAGGCAAAGACCATGGATGCCAAGCTGGCCCGCGCCACCAAGTGGGTGGGTGCTGTTTTCATTGTGCTGACCCTGGTTCTGAATATTCTCCAGTAAGTCTCTTTGCTTTCCCGGGCCGTTTGCCTTTTAAAAAGGCAAACGGCCTTTTTTTATAAAGACCCGCAATAGAGCGTCCCGCCCACGGTATTTTAAAAAATTTTCTCTTTTTGAAGAAATGTCTCCGGGCGGATCGTATCATAGACAGCGCAGCGCAGCAGGGAGGTGGCCGGCTACGACAAATGAATCCTTTGACCAGCTGGTCATCCAATATGAACGGCTTGTCTACACCGTCTGCCGCCAGATGGTGCAGGACAGTGCCGCAGCGGAGGACCTGACCCAAGAGACCTTCCTCTCCGCCTATACCCACCGTGACAGCTGTCCGGAGGGATACGCCAAGCAGTGGCTGGCCCGGATCGCCGTCAATAAGGCAAAGGACTACCTGCAAAGCGCCTACCGCCGCCGCACGGTCCTGCCCGGCGATGACGCACTGCCCCTGGCCACCGCCCCGCCTCTGGAGTCCCAGGCCATCGCCCGCAGCGAGGCATCCGCCATTGCGAATATGATCCGGGCGATGAAGGAGCCATACCGCCGGGTCTGCGTTATGGCCCTTTTGGAAGAAAAAAAGCCGGAGGAAATCGCTTTGGCCTTGGGCAGACCCGTGAAAACCATACATACGCAGCTCTCCCGCGGCAAGCGGCTGCTGCGGGAAGAATTGGAAAGGAGGGAGCGCAATGGAACTATTTCATGAAAATGGGCATCTGACGGATGAGGCCCTGTCCGCTTTGAAATGCGGCAGAGCACTCAGTGATCTCTCCCGGCTGGAGATCGCCGAGCACCTTGCCTACTGCGACGTGTGTCTGATGCGATATACCGATCTTTTGGCGGAAACTGAACTGGAGATGCCCATGCGCTCCTGCCATGGCGGGCTGTGGCACCGGATCCGCCTGCGCTCCATCCGTATCCTGACCAGCCGCTACGCCACGGCGGCCGCCGCGCTCATCATCGTGTTCTCCCTCTGGGGATTCGGCATCTTTGGCGGCATCGTGGAGCGCTCCAGTCAGCTCTCCCAATCGGACACGACCTTTACGCAGAACCTGGGCAGCTGGCCCCAGCAATGGAATGACTCGCTCAATTCCATCTTTGACAAATTGGACGGCGCGTTCAGCGCCTTTTCCGGAAACAGCAATCACAATTGGAGGGAAACAAATCATGAATCGTAAAAGTGGAATCCTCTTATTTCTCTGCGCTTGTATCCCTGGCTGCGGCCAAATGTATCAGGGATATATGAAGCGGGGCGTATCCCTGTTGGGGATATGCTGTGCCATCATCGGCGTCGCGTCCTTTCTCAACATCGGGGAACTGGCTATTTTGCTGCCGGTGATCTGGGTCTACGCCTTCTTTGACAGTTACAACCTCCGCAATCAGCCGGAAGACGACATGCAGAGCGATGAGTACCTGTTCGGATTGTCCGAGTTGGACAGTCAGCGCCTCAGTGCCCTGTGCATGCGGCGCCACAGCATCATCGGCTGGGTGCTGGTCGGCCTTGGCATCTATGTATTCTACAATACGGTGATTGACCAGCTGATGGACCTGCTCGTCAATTACTGGGACGGCTTCTGGTGGATCCGGAGCCTTGTGATGTACACCCTGCCCAGGACCGTGGTCACCATTTTGATCATCTGCCTTGGCATCTGGTTCATCCGCGGCCCCAGGAACAATGAGGACGAGGAGGACTACTCCTTTATCCCTCCGGAGCAAAGCGAAACACAGCAAAGCGCCGATCCTGTGGGTGAGCCGGCCGGACCGGCGGCCATCACGCTGACCCAGGACAGCCACAAGGAGGCGAATCAGGATGAATGAGTCCGCTCCCGTCCAAGAAAAGGAGCCCGGTGTCCGCCGGGTGGGCACGTTTACCATGGGCTTGGTCCTGGTGGTCTCCGGAGTCTTTATGCTGATTTCCATGTTTTTTCCAGAGCTTGACCTGCGCTGGGTTCTCCAGGCGGCCCCCCTGGCTCTGGTGAGCCTGGGGGTGGAGACGCTGCTGGCCTCGCGGCGCCGCTGCCGGATCAAATACGATTGGGTGGGTATGCTGCTCTGCGTCCTGATCGTCTGCACGGCTCTTGCCCTCTACACTGCGGCCTGGTGTTTCGTCCATTATCCAGATCACTTCTATTGCTTTTAAAGGGACTGGTCGGCGGAGACGTACATGGTGCCCGCTTGAGGCGCCACGCCGTTCAGGGCAAGGAGTTCCTCCACGGTGACAAATTCATAGCCCTGGCCCTGCAAGGTATCCACAATCCGCAGTGCCGCGTCCACAGAGGTGGGATAGGTGTCGTGAAGCAGGATGATGGAACCGGGCTTGACATGGTTTAAAACTGAGGAGACCACCCGGTCCGTATTTTGATACTTCCAGTCCTCCGGGTCCACAGACCACTGTACCATAGGCACGGTGATCCAGCTCCGCTCCCGCTGGTTGATCAGGCCATAGGGCGGGCGAAGCCAATACGTATCCTCCCCCAACAGCTCTTTCAGCACTTGGTCCGTGTGACGGATTTCCTCCTGCGCCGCACTTTGATTCATGCCTTCGATCTTCACGTGGGACCAGGTGTGGTTGCCCACCTGATGCCCCTCGGCCTTCATCCGCTGCACCACATCCGCGTTCTCTTCAATCTGCTCACCGATCAGGAAAAACGTGGCGCTGGCCCCCCGCTCCCGCAGCCCATCCAAAAGCCGCTCCGTAGTGATGCGCCGGGGGCCGTCGTCGAAGGTCAGCGCCACATAGTATGTGACCTCCACATCCGCCTCGCCGGAGGCAGCGGCATCGGGCTCAGGGCTGGGAAACATCAGCACAAAAAGCAGAAAAACAATCATCAAGATACGGCGCATGACAAGACCTCCTCACAAATTCGGCTTTCGTAGTTTGTGACGGCGGCATATAAATAAACCGGGAGATTTCAACAAAAATCTCCCGGCTTTTCTATGTTTTATATGGGTTGGAAAAATAATACAATCACATGGCGAGGGTTGAGCACTGCATGCCCATAGAATCCGCTGCCTGCATGATGCGCTCCATTGCGTTGATGATGAAGGGCGTGCTCCGATTCCCGCTTTGATTTATGCCGAAATCTGGTATAATAGCGTAAAGCACTGCTGTTTTGCAGTGCGGGCAAATTTTTTTGGTTCCCTGCAATAAAACACGGTTCCCGCGCATTTCTCAGATGACAGGAGAAAGAAAACATGTGGATCGCAATGGGACCCCAGACAACAGAACAGGCGGGCAGAGCGGAACAAGAGGAACTGGAAAGGCTGTTGGCCGGCATTGCCCAGGGTGACCGGGAGGCCCTGGCGGAGCTGTACTGCCGTACCCGGGCGGCAGTCTATGCAATGGCCCTCTCCTTCCTGAAAAACGCCCAGGATGCCCAGGACGTGACCCAGGACGCCTTTGTCCAGGTCTGGGATCACGCGCCCCAGTACCGCCCCCAAGGGTCTCCCATGGCATGGCTGCTGACCATCGCCCGGAACCTGTCGCGGATGCGTTTACGCCAGGGCGATCGCCGCTCAGAGCTGAGCGAGGAAGCGTGGGACGCCCTTCCCGCGGCTGAAAGCGGGCTCTCACCTGAGGACCGTCAGATGCTCCAGGGCGCACTGGGCGCCTTGGGAGATCAGGAGCGGCAAGTGGTTCTGCTCCACGCGGTCGCCGGCTTAAAGCACCGGGAGATTGCCGCCGTACTGGAGCTGCCCCTGGCCACTGTCCTGTCCAAGTATCACCGTGCGCTGAAAAAAATGAAAGTCTTATTGGAAGGAGGAGAGGACCAATGACGGATCAGGAACTGGAACAGCGTCTGAAAGAGGCCGTAGCCCACGCGGCGCCCAACGATCTGGATGTGCTCCTCTCCCGCTGTGAGACGCGGAAAGGAACTGTGATCCCTATGAAAGCAAAGAAAACCCCCATGATACGCGTTTTGGTCGCCGCCTGCCTTGCCCTGGTGCTGATCGGCGGAGGCGGCGGGCTGTTCTATCAGCAGGCCTATGCGGTGGCCTCCGTGGTATCCTTGGATGTCAACCCCAGCATTGAGCTGAGTGTAAACCAGCGTGAAACAGTGCTTGCCTGCACCCCGTTGAACGATGAAGCGGTGGAGATCCTGTCGGATATGGACGGCGGCCGGGATCTGAAAGGCACCAAATTGGACGTGGCGGTCAACGCCATTGTGGGTTCCCTGGTGCGCCACGGATATCTTGGGAGCGTATCCTCCGCCATCCTGATCTCCGTGGAGGACAAGGACCAGGCCCGCGCCGCCCAGCTGCAGCAGGAGCTGGAGGTTTCCGTAGGCTCCCTCCTTGAAACGAATTCCGCCAATGCGGCCGTCCTCAGCCAAACCCTGACCCAGGATGCCGGGCTGGAACAGCAGGCCAGACAGCACCACATCTCCACCGGAAAAGCCGCCCTGGTCAACCAGGCCATCGGGCTGAACAGCTCTTTGAAGTTTGAAGACCTGGCGGCGCTGAGCGTGGAGGAGCTGAAGGACCTGGTGGAGGCCGGCGCGCCCGGCATGCCAATCGGCAAAGCAGAGGCCGCTTACCTGGCCCAAGCCTACGCCGGGGTTTTGGAGGTGAACAGCGTCACCTATGAGGTGGACCCGGAGTTGGATGACTCTCCCGCCCACTATGAGGTGGATCTCTATACACAAGCAGGTGAATTTGAATACAAAGTGGATTCTTACGCCGGAAAAATACTGTCTGGAAAGGCCAACATCCTTGCCGGCGCCCAGGAAAGCGCCGGAACCTCCGGCACTGCACCCGGCTCCGGGGATGCGTCCCAGGGGCGGGACCGGGCTCTGGCGGCCGCTTTGCAGCACGCCGGACTGAAGGAGTCCCAGGTGAGCGGCCTCACGGTAGAGCGGGATGAGGACGACGGTATTCTCTCCTATGATATCGAATTCCGGACCTCCTCCGCCAAATATGAGTATGAGGTGGACGGAAGCGGGAATGTGCTGAAGTATGAAAAAGAGGCGTTTGCCCCCTCCTCCGGCAGTGACATCGGGCGGGAGAAGGCCAAGTCCATCGCCCTGAATCACGCCGGGCTGAAGGAGTCCCAGGTCACGGAACTGAAGCTGGACTGGGAGGACAACGCTTATGAGGTGGAGTTCCGCTCCGGCAGCACGGACTATGAGTACAAGATCGATTCCTCCTCTGGCAGCATCCTGCACTATGAGCAGGAACAGGACGATTGATCCTGCATAAAGGGACTGGGAGCGGCCATGGCCGCTCCCAGTCCCTGCTCTCAAAACACAAAACAAAAGCCCTTTGCTATGCGCTCCATGTCACATAGCAAAGGGCTTTTTGTTGAATGGACTTTATTTCACCAACTCGATGATGGCGGTCTCAGCGGCATCGCCGCGGCGCACGCCGGTGCGCACAATGCGGGTGTAACCGCCGTTGCGCTCTGCATAGGTAGGAGCAATCTCCTTGAACAGCTTCTTGCAGACATCCTCACGGGTGATAAAGCTCAGCGCCTGGCGATAGGCGGCCAGGTCGTTCTTCTTACCCAGCGTAATCATCTTTTCAGCCATGGGCTTGATCTCCTTGGCGCGGGTGACGGTGGTCTCCATCTTGCCGTTGTCCAGGAAGTCGGTGACCTGCTGGCGGAGCATGGCCCTGCGCTGGTCGGTGGTTTTGCCAAGCTTACGGGTTCCGGGCATTTGAGTTCCCTCCTTATCAGGAATTTTGTGGCTTCATCAGGGCGTACCTGATGCTCAGTTGTTATCGTCGTCGGCCAGGGACAAGCCCATCATGGCCAGTTTGTTGATGACCTCTTCCAGTGACTTGCGGCCCAGGTTGCGCACCTTCATCATTTCATCCTCCGTCTTGGAAATCAGGTCCTCCACGGTGTTGATGTTGGCACGCTTGAGGCAGTTGAAGCTGCGGACGCTGAGATCCAGCTCTTCGATGGTCAGCTCCAGCACCTTATCCCGCTGTGTCTCGGCCTTTTCCACCACGGTGGGCTTGCTGCCCACGCTCTCACTGAGGTCAGTGAAGAGGGTGAAGTGGTCACAGAGGATCTTGGCTCCCAGGGACACAGCGTCCCTGGCGGAGATGGTACCGTCGGTCCACACTTCCAGAGTCAGCTTGTCGAAGTCGGTCAGACTCCCAACGCGAGTGGGTTCCACCGTGTAATTGACCTTATACACAGGGGTATAGATCGAGTCCACGGGGATCACGCCGATCACCGGCTGCTGGGGCTTGTTGTGATCGGCAGAAACATAGCCGCGGCCATGGGACAAAGTGATCTCCATGTTCAGCGTGGCGCCGTTGTCCAATGTGGCGATGTGCATGTCGGGGTTGAGCACCTCCACCTCGCCGTCACTCTTAATGTCGCCGGCAGTCACTTCACAAGGGCCAACTGCCTCAATATAGACTGTCTTGCCGCCGTCGCTGTGAAGCTTGGTCAGCAGGCCCTTGATGTTCAGGACGATCTCCGTCACATCCTCTTTGACACCGGAAATGGTGGAAAACTCATGCTGCACCCCGGCGATCTTGATGGATGTGGCCGCGGTTCCGGGCAAGGACGAGAGCATGACGCGGCGCAGCGCGTTGCCCAACGTTGTGCCGTAGCCGCGCTCCAGCGGCTCCACCACGTACTTGCCATAGGTCGCATCACCCGGAGTCTCGATGCACTCGATTTGGGGCTTCTCAATTTCAATCATGCAGTTACCCTCCTTCGTCGCATGACGGCGCAATACGGCATTGCGCCGTTAAGAATGGTTTTAATGATCGAGGGTTTCCTCCTATTACTTGGAGTACAACTCAACGATGAGGTGTTCCTCGATGGGAAGATCAATATCCTCTCTCGCGGGTACTGCAATGACTTTTGCCACATTGTTGTTCTTATCCATCTCCAGCCACTTGGGGATCACGCGGGAACCATTGGCCTCCAGAGAGCCCTTGAACTTTTCAATGCTGCGGGAATTTTCAGCCAGCGCAATGACCTCGCCGGGCTTCACCAGGTAGGAAGGGATGTTCACCTTCCGGCCGTTGACGGTAAAGTGGGCGTGGCGGACCAGCTGACGGGCCTCGGCGCGGCTCATGGCAAAGCCCAGGCGATAGACCACGTTGTCCAGACGGGTTTCCAGGATGGACAGCAGGTTCTCGCCAGTCATGCCCTGACGCTTGTTGGCCATTTCAAAATACTCATGGAACTGGTTCTCCAGGACGCCGTAATAGCGCTTGGCCTTCTGCTTTTCGCGCAGCTGCACGCCATATTCAGACAGCTTCTTGTTTCTTGCGTTGCCATGCATGCCAGGAGCGTAGCCACGACGCTCGATGGAGCACTTATCCGTATAGCAGCGGTCGCCCTTCAGGAAGAGCTTTTGGCCTTCTCTGCGGCACAGGCGGCAGACTGCTCCGGTATATCTTGCCATAATGCTTTATACCTCCTACTTTCGATTAGACGCGGCGGCGCTTGGGGGGGCGGCAGCCGTTGTGGGGAATGGGGGTGACGTCCTTGATCATGGTCACCTCGAGACCAACTGCCTGCAGCGCACGGATGGCGGCCTCACGTCCCTGGCCGGGGCCCTTGACGAAAACCTCAACGGTCTTCAGGCCGTGCTCCATGGCGGCGCGGGCGGCCACTTCCGCCGCGGTCTGGGCCGCAAAGGGAGTGGACTTCTTGCTGCCGCGGAATCCCTGTCCGCCGGAGGAGGCCCAGGAGATCGCGTTGCCCTGTGTATCGGTGACAGTCACCATGGTGTTGTTGAAGGAGGAACGGATATGCACCTGGCCCTTCTCAATGTTCTTCTTTTCGCGACGCCGGCGGATGACCTTCTTACCGGCTCCTGCTTTCGCTGTTGCCATCGTTCAATCTCCCTCCTTACTTCTTCTTGTTCGCAATGGTCTTCTTGGGGCCCTTGCGGGTTCTTGCGTTGGTCTTGCTGCGCTGGCCGCGGACGGGCAGGCCTCTGCGGTGCCGCATGCCGCGATAGCAGCCGATTTCCGTGAGACGCTTGATGTCCAGCGCCACGTTGCGGCGCAGGTCGCCTTCCACGGTATAATCCTTATCGATCGCCTCACGAAGCTTGGCCTCGTCGGCGTCGGTCAGATCTTTCACGCGGGTATCAGGGTTGATGCCTGTGCGCGCCAGGATATCCTTGGCGCTCTTTCTGCCGATTCCATAGATATAAGTCAGGCCAATTTCGATCCGCTTATCCTTCGGCAGGTCAATGCCGGCAATTCTTGCCATACTGTTTCAGCACCTCCAATTAAAGTTAGCCCTGTCTCTGCTTGTGCTTGGGATTCTCACAAATCACCATGACCCGGCCTTTGCGGCGGATCACTTTGCACTTTTCGCACATGGGCTTCACGGACGGTCTTACTTTCATACTAATAAACCTCCTATTTGCTGCGCCAGGTAATCCGGCCACGGGTCAGGTCATAGGGAGACATCTCCACCGTCACCTTATCACCGGGCAGAATCCTGATGAAGTTCATCCTTAGTTTTCCGGAAATATGCGCTAAGATCGTGTGTCCATTTCCAATGTCGACCTGGAACGTCGTGTTGGGCAGGGACTCGACCACCACGCCCTCCACTTCAATCATGTCGGATTTTGCCAAAGGTTATCCCTCCTGGTCCAGATTACTTGTCTCGCGAAAACTCGCGAGGGCTCTGCGAAGCTCGCTGTTTGTGATTTTTTCATCGCTTCTGATCTTCTCGGAAAGACGGGTTTGCTCCGCCGAAACAAATTGCACATGCCTGCGCTTTTTCCGTTTCGGGGCTTCCACCCTGCGGCCCTTCCCGTCCGCCAGCAGCAGGTACTCCCCTTCCACGCAAAGGACGTAGAAGAGCTTGCCCCGGTCTCTGCCGGCGGATGCTTTCACAATATTTGATTTCGCAATGTCCATACGTTTCACACCTGCGTCACACCGGGTCCGTCAGAAGCTCCGGAGCCCCGTCCGTGATGAGTATCGTATTTTCATAGTGGGCCGCATAGGCGCCGTCCGCCGTCTTTACCGTCCAACCGTCCGGCATTTGGCAGATGGCAGCGCTGCCAGCGTTCACCATGGGTTCGATTGCCAGGGTCATTCCGCGCAGAAGCCGCGGCCCCCGGCCGGGTTGCCCGTAGTTGGGCACCTCCGGCGATTCGTGCATCTTGGTTCCGATGCCGTGACCGACATACTCGCGCACGATGGAGAATCCGTTTGCCTCCGCGTAGGCCTGGATCGCCGAGGAGATATCCCCCAGGCGGTGCCCTTCCCTGGCATAGGCGATCCCCTCAAAAAAGCTCTGCCGGGTCACGTCGATCAGACGCTGGGCCTCAGGCGAGATCTTCCCGCAGGGGAAGGTTGCCGCACAGTCGCCGTGGAACCCCCCGATGTAAGCCCCTACATCCACGCTGACAATGTCGCCCTCCTGGAGGATTCTCTTGCCGGGAATCCCGTGAATGATCTCGTCATTCACTGAAATGCAGGCGGACGCAGGAAAGCCGTTGTAGTGCAGAAAGGACGGGACGGCGCCGTGCTTAGTGATAAACCGGTATACTTCTTCGTCAATTTCCTGGGTTGTTACGCCGGGCCTTACCATTTCCCCTGCCAAGGCACGGGCAGCCGCGGTAAGTTTTCCAGCTCGGCGCATCGCTTCGATTTCATGCGGGGATTTTAAGGTAATCATATCTTATCTCCCTACCGCATGAAGGATGGCCTGAGAGGTCTCAGCCAGGGTAGGCTGGGTCTCCACAGACTTCAGAACGCCCCGGGCCTCATAAAAGGCCTTCAGCGGTTCTGTCTCTTTATGATAGACCTGGAGACGTTCTTTCACCGTCTCGGGCGTATCATCCTTGCGCTGTACCAGCTTTCCGCCGCACTTCTCGCACACGCCGGGAACCTTGGGAGGCACAGCTACCAGATGGTAGCTGGCCCCGCAGGATTCGCATACACGGCGGCCGCTCATGCGCTCCATGATGGCCTCGTCGGAGATCTCAATGGAGAGGACAGCGTCGAATTGAATTCCGGCTTTCTCCAGGGCCTCGGCCTGGGCAATGGTGCGGGGCACCCCGTCCAGGATATAGCCGTTTTTGCAGTCTTCCTCCGATAGACGCTCGGTGATGATGCGGATGATGATGTCATCCGGCACCAGGTTGCCGCCGTCCATATACGCCTTGGCCTCCCGGCCGGTGGGCGTGCCGTTTTTGATGGCCGCTCGGAGGATGTTGCCAGTGGAGATCGCGGGAATTTGCAGCTCCCTGCACAGGACTTCCGCCTGTGTGCCCTTGCCGGCGCCGGGAGCACCCAGCAAAATCAGTTTCATTGCGCTTCCCTTCTTATTCCAGGAAACCCTTGTACTGACGCATCAGCATCTGGGATTCCAGAGCCTTGACGGTTTCCAGCGCAACACCGACAACGATGATGACGGAGGTACCGCCGATAGACAGGGAGAAATTGCCCATAATCTTACCAACAATCAGCGGGCAGATGGCCACGATGCCCAGATAGATTGCGCCAAAGAGCGTAATCTTGGAGAGGACCTTGGTGATGAAGTCAGTGGTGGGCTTGCCCGGACGGAAGCCGGGGATGAAGCCGCCCTGTTTCTTCAAATTGTTGGAGATCTCCACCGGGTTGAACTGAATGGTGGCGTAGAAATAGCTGAAGCCAATGATCATCAGGAAGTAGATCACCATATAGAGGATGGACTTGGTGTCAATGGCATTGAGCAGAGAATACGTCAGGGTGCCCTCCTTCGGCGCCTTGAAAAAGGCGGCGATGGTGGCGGGCAGGGACGCGATGCTCTGGGCAAAGATGATGGGCAGCACGCCGGCCATGTTGACCTTCATGGGAAGGTGGGTGCTCTGGCCGCCGTACATCTTCCGGCCCACCTGACGCTTGGCATACTGCACGGGAATGCGGCGCTCGGCGTCGTTGATGAACACGATGAAGACCACCAGGGCCAGGATGCCCACCACGATCAGGGCTACGCCCCAGGGGGCGATGGCCTGGTTCAGGTAAGCCTGGGCCTGTTTTTCGGTGTAGTTATAGGCACTCATCACGCTCTCTACGGTCAAAGAGCCGCTCTGGACACCGGACCAGATCTTCACGCTGTCGATCATGCTGGAGACCATGGCCGGGACACGGGAGAGAATGCCTGCAAACAGGATGATGGAGATACCGTTGCCGATGCCGAATTCCGTCACCTGCTCACCCATCCACATTACAAAGGAGGAGCCTGCCACAAAGGTGACGATGATCACCAGTGCGTTCCAGATCGTGGGATCCGCCACGCTCAGAAGCCCGTTGTTCTTCATCAGCATATAGTAGCCGAAGCCCTGCAAAATGGCAATGGCCACGGTGGCATAGCGGGTGATGGACTGGATCTTCTTGCGGCCTTCCTCGCCGCCCTCCTTGGCCATCCGCTCCAGGGCGGGAATGGCCACGGTGAGCAGCTGGATGATGATGGAACTGTTGATATAGGGCTGGATGCTCAGCGCAAAGACCGTGGCGGAAGCAAACGCACCGCCGGACATCACGTTATATAAGCCCAGCACGGTGGCACTCATGGAGTCCAGATAGGCCCCTAAGAGCCCTACATTGACATACGGAACTGTAATCGCATTACCAATGCGGAAAATCAGCAGAATCAGCAGTGTAAAGATGATCTTTTTCCGCAGCTCGGGGATAGCCCACGCTTTGCGTACTGTTTGGATCACGTTACATCACCTCTGCCTTTCCACCTGCCGCCTCGATTGCCTCCTTGGCAGACTTGGAAAAAGCAGATGCCTGTACAGTGACTTTGCGGTTCAGCTTGCCGTTGCCCAGGACTTTGTATCCATACTCGCACTTGCTGAGGATCCCCTTGGCAAGCAGCGCCTCGCTGGTGACGGTCTCACCGTCCTCGAAAGCGTTCAGCGCGCTGAGATTGATGATCTCCAGAGGCTTGGCGAAGATGTTGTTGAAGCCGCGCTTCGGGACACGGCGGGAAAGGGGCATCTGGCCGCCTTCGAAGCCGATACGGACTCCGCCGCCGCTGCGGGCCTTCTGGCCCTTGTGGCCGCGGCCACCGGTCTTGCCATTGCCGGAGCCGTTGCCGCGGCCCTTGCGATAGGCCTCACGGGTAGAGCCGGCAGCGGGAGACAGTTCATTCAGTTTCATAGTCTCGTACCCCCTTAGTTGGCTTCTTCAACCTGAAGCAGATAGCCGATCTTGGCGATCTTGCCCCGGGTCTGTTCATTGTCGGGCTGCACGGTGGTGTCACCGATCTTGCGCAGGCCCATGGAGTTGGCGGTTGCAATCTGCTTCTGCAGTCTGCCGTTCAGGCTCTTGACGAGCTTAATATTTAAGTTTGCCATCTTAAGCTCCTCCTTAACCCACAATCTCTTCTACGCTCTTGCCACGGATGCGGGCGACTTCCTCAGGTCCTCTCATTGCTTTGAGGCCTTCGAAAGTGGCAGCCACAACGTTGTTGGCATTGTTGGAGCGCAGACATTTGGTGCGGATATCCTTGATGCCGGCAGCCTCGACGACGGCACGCACTGCGCCGCCGGCGATCACGCCGGTACCGGGAGCTGCGGGCTTGAGCAGGACTCTGCCGGCGCCGAACTCACCGATGATCTCATGGGGAATGGTGGTGCCGGACAGCGTCACGGTCACCAGGTTCTTCTTTGCATCCTCAATTCCCTTGCGGATTGCCTCGGGAACCTCAGCGGCCTTGCCCAGGCCATAGCCCACGCGGCCCTTGCCGTCGCCCACGACAACCAGTGCCGCGAACTTGAAGATACGGCCGCCCTTGACGGTTTTGGACACTCGGTTCAAGGACACAACTTTCTCGGAAAACTCGCTGGGCTCTTTTTCAAATCTCGCCATTTTGTTGTTCCTCCCTCCGATCAGAATTTGAGGCCGCCCTCACGGGCGCCTTCAGCCAGTTCTGCCACACGGCCGTGGTACAGGTATCCGCCGCGGTCGAACACCACGGTTTCAATGCCCTTTGCCAGGGCGCGCTCAGCAACCAGCTTGCCCACCTCGCGGGCAGCGGCCTTGTTTCCGCCGTACCCTTCGATGGACTGATCCAGGGAGGAAGCGCTGCACAATGTAACGCCGTTGACGTCGTCAATCACCTGTGCGTAGATGTTCTTTTCACTGCGGAACACATTCAGGCGGGGCTGCTCGGGGGTGCCGGAAATTTTGGCACGCACCCTCTTGTGGCGCTTCAAACGCTGTGCGTTGGTGTCAGGTCTTTTAATCATTTCGGCACACCTCCTTACTTCTTGGCGCCGGTCTTACCAACCTTGCGGCGGATGACCTCATCGGCGTACTTGATGCCCTTGCCCTTGTAGGGCTCGGGGGGACGCTTCTCGCGGACTTCGGCGGCGAACTGGCCCACCTTCTGCTTGTCGCATCCACTGATCACAATCTTATTGGGAGCGGGAACATCAATGGTGATGCCCTCGATTTCAGAGACGATCACCTGATGGGAAAATCCGATATTCATAACCAGGTTTTTGCCGTCTTTTGCCACTCTGTAGCCCACGCCGTTGACATCCAATTCCTTCTTGTACCCCTCGCTGACGCCCACAACCATGTTGTTGAGCAGCGTGCGGGTCAGGCCGTGCAGGCTCCGGTGCAGCTTGTCTTCGGAAGGACGCTCCACGGTGAGCACACCGGCGTCCTGCTTGATGATCATTTCAGGGCGCAGAGCCTGGCTCAGCTCACCCTTAGGTCCCTTGACGGTAACCACATTACCCTCGGCGACCGTGACGGTAACGCCTGCGGGGACGGTAATGGGCATTCTACCAATTCTTGACATAAGTTCAAATACCCTCCTTACCAAACAAATGCCAGGACTTCACCGCCGACATGGGCCTCGCGGGCCTTCTTGTCGGTCATGACGCCCTTGGACGTGGAAACAATTGCAATGCCCAGGCCACGGAGCACGCGGGGCAGCTCGTCGGCGCCCACATAGACGCGCAGGCCGGGTTTGCTGACACGGCGCAGGCCGGTGATGACCTTCTCCTTGCCGGCGTTGTATTTCAGCGTGATGCGGATGATCCCCTGGGTCCCGTCATCCACAATCTGGAAGTTCTTGATGTAGCCCTCATCCAGCAGAATCTGAGCGATGCTCTTCTTCATGTTGGAGGCGGGGACATCAACGGTATCATGCTTGGCGCTGTTCGCATTGCGGATACGGGTCAGCATATCTGCGACGGGATCTGTGATGTGCATTCTATTTTCCTCCTGATTTTAGAGTTACGACTCATCTAAGTCGTTCAGGCAGCGAGGTATCACTACCAATTTGGAGCGCCCGCTCGATATGACGCGTAATTGGCAGTGACCTTTCGCCATCCTATCTATCCAAAGGCGCAGGCCTCTGGTCCAAGTTACGGAAAGGCTTCTCCCCCCTCTTAGAAGGAGGCCTTTCTCACGCCGGGGATCTCGCCCTTGTAAGCCAGCTCACGGAAGCAGATACGGCAAACGCCGTAGTTGCGCAGGTAAGCATGGGGGCGGCCGCAGATCTTGCAGCGGTTATACTTGCGGCTGGAGAACTTCGGCTCCGCCTGCTGCTTCAGAATCATGGACTTCTTAGCCATTTCGTTTCTCCTCCTTAGCGCTCAAAGGGGGCGCCGACCAGCTCCAGGAGCGTACGGGCCTCTTCGTCGGTCTGGGCGGTGGTGCAGATGATGACATCCATGCCGCGGATCTTGTCGATCTTATCGTACTCGATCTCGGGGAAGATCAGCTGCTCTTTGATGCCCAGGGCATAGTTGCCGCGGCCGTCAAAGCTGTTGGGGTTGATGCCGCGGAAGTCGCGGACGCGGGGCAGGGCCACATTAAAGAGGCGGTCCAGGAACTCCCACATCTTATCGCCGCGCAGCGTCACCTTGGCGCCCACGGGCATGCCCTCACGCAGCTTAAAGTTTGCCACGGATTTCTTGGCCTTGGTGATGACGGCCTTCTGGCCGGTGATGGCGCTGAGATCGCCCACCACGTTCTCCAGAACCTTGGCATTTTCACGGGCCTCGCCGCAGCCCACGTTGACGACGATCTTGTCGATCTTGGGAATCTGCATGACGCTCTTGTAGTTGAACTTCTTCATCAAAGCGGGAGCGACTTCAGCCTTGTATTTCTCTTTCAATCTTGCCATTTTCGGTCTACTCCCCTTTCTTACAGCTCAGCGCCGCAGTGCTTGCACACGCGGCTCTTCTTGCCGTTTTCAATCTTGTGGGCAATCCGGGTGCCCTTGCCGCACTTGGGGCAGACCACCTGCACCTTGGAGGCATACATGGCGGCTTCCCGCTTCACAATGCCGCCCTCTTCGCCCTGCTTGCGGGGCTTGACGTGGCAGGTCACCATGTTGATGCCCTCCACGACCACTTTGCGCTCGGCGGGCACGGTGCCCAGCACCTTGCCCTGCTTGCCCTTGTCCTTGCCGGACAGGACGACGACGGTGTCGCCCTTCTTGACATTCAAACTTGTCATCTCGGCACCCTCCTTAAATGACTTCGGGAGCGAGGGACAGGATCTTCATATAATCCTTATCGCGCAGCTCTCTTGCAACCGGCCCAAAGATACGGGTACCTCTGGGGTTCTTGTCGTCCTTGATGAGGACGGCCGCGTTGTCGTCAAAGCGGACATAGGTGCCGTCGGCACGACGCACGCCCTTGGCGCTGCGGACGATCACGGCCTTGACGACCTCGCCCTTTTTCACGGTTCCGCCGGGAGCGCTCTTGCGGACGGAGGCCACAATCACGTCGCCGATGTTGCCGTACTTACGCTTGGATCCGCCCAGAACGCGGATGCACTTGATTTCCTTGGCGCCGGTGTTATCGGCTACCTTCAGGTATGTTTCCTGCTGAATCATGTTCCGGCACCTCCTTACTTTGCTTTCTCAATGATCTCGACCACGCGCCATCTCTTGTCCTTGGACAGGGGGCGGGTCTCCATGACCTTGACCTTGTCGCCGACGCCGCAGGCGTTCTGCTCATCGTGAGCTTTCAGCTTATAGGTGCGGCCAACGATCTTCTTATATAGGGGATGGGCCACGCGGTCTTCGATGGCCACAACAACAGTCTTGTCCATCTTGTCGGACACGACCTTACCAACCCTCGTCTTACGGGAGGAAGTTCTCATTTCGTCGTTCATCTTCGCTTACCTCCTTCTCACTGCTTGTCGGAAGCTCCGCTGTGGAGCTCCTTTTCACGCAACATGGTCTTGACTCGGGCAATATCACGCTTGGTCTCCTGAATCTTCAGGGGGTTGTCAAGCTGGTTGGTCGCGTGCTGCATACGCAGGAAGAACAAGTCCTTTTTCAGGCCCGCCAGCTTCTCATTGAGCTGGTCGGCACTCATGCTACGAACCTCACTTGCCTTCATCTTATTCACCTACTTCCTGAGCTTCCAGATCGCTGCGCTTGACAATCTTGGTCTTGATGGGCAGCTTGTGGCTGGCCAGACGCAGGGCCTCACGCGCGGTCTCTTCAGAGACGCCGGCGATCTCAAACATGACACGGCCGGGCTTAACGACTGCAACCCAATACTCGGGGGAACCCTTACCGGAACCCATGCGGGTCTCGGCAGGCTTCTGAGTGACGGGCTTATCGGGGAAAATCTTGATCCAGACCTGGCCGCCGCGCTTGGTGTAACGGGTCATGGCGATACGGGCTGCTTCGATCTGATTGCTGGTGATCCAGGAGGGCTCCAGCGCGACGAGGCCATACTCACCATAAGTGATGGTGTTGCCTCTCATGGCCTTGCCGGTCAGGCGGCCACGGTGTACTCTGCGGTACTTGACTCTCTTAGGCAGAAGCATTAGTTTGCGCCTCCTTCCTTAGCGGGCGCTGCGGGAGCAGCAGAAGAAGCCGTGGGTGCGGGGCCTCTGTTGAAGCCACCGTTGGGACGGCTGTTATTGTTGTTGCGGTTGAAACCACCCTGGCCGCCGCGGTTAAAACCGCCGCCCTGACCACCGCGGTTAAAGCCACCGCCCTGGCCGCCGCGGTTGAAACCGCCGCCACGGCGGTCGCCATCCCGGCGGGGACGGCGCTCACGGCGCTCCTGATAGGGCTTGGAGGTATCCATGGTGCGGGGAGTGGTGCGCAGGGTCTGAGAGAGGACCTCACCCTTGTAGATCCAGACCTTGACGCCAATGCGGCCAAAGGTGGTGGCAGCCTCGGCAAAGCCGTACTCGATGTCGGCGCGGATGGTCTGCAGGGGGATGGTGCCCTCGTGATAGTGCTCGGTACGGGCGATCTCAGCGCCGCCCAGACGGCCGCCGCAGGAGACCTTGATGCCCTTGGCGCCGGCGCGCATGGCGCGGGCCATGGAGTTCTTCATGGCCCGGCGGAAGGAGATACGCTTCTCCAGCTGCTGGGCAATGTTCTCGGCAACCAGCTGGGCGTCCATGTCGGGGTTGCGGACCTCGACGATGTTCAGCTTCACCTTCTTGCCGATCATCTTCTCCACCGCAAGGCGGTACTGCTCGATCTGCTCGCCGCCCTTGCCGATGACAACACCGGGGCGGGAGCAGTGCAGGAAGATGGTGACAACGTCGTTGCTGCGCTCAATCTCGATCTTGGGCACACCGGCGCTGTACAGGGTCTTTTTCAAATAGTCGCGGATCTTCTTGTCTTCGACCAGCAGATCGCCGACCTTCTCATCACTGGCATACCAACGGGAATCCCAGTCTTTGATGACACCCACACGCATGCCGTGGGGATTTACTTTCTGTCCCATAAAACTGCCTCCTCCCTCTTATGCCTTTTCCGCCACAGCAAGGGTGACGTGAGAAGTTCTCTTGTTGATGCGGTACGCTCTGCCCTGGGCCCGGGGCATCATCCGCTTCAGGATGGGGCCGGGGGTGGCGAACACTTCGCTGACGTAGAGCTTGGCGGGGTCCATGCCGAAGTTGTTTTCGGCGTTGGCGGCGGCGCTCTTGAGGAGCTTCATCAGAGGCTCGGACGCAGCCTTGGGGGTCTGCATCAGAATCGCCATCGCGGTACCCACATCCTTGCCGCGGATCAGATCGCACACGATCTGGACCTTGCGGGGAGAGATGCGGATATATCTCAGATAAGCCTTGGCTTCCATATTATTCTGCATCCTCCTTCTTATTTGTCTTTCGCGTGGCCACGGAAGGTGCGGGTGGGAGCGAACTCACCCAGCTTGTGGCCCACCATGTCCTCCTGGATATAAACGGGGACATGCTTGCGGCCGTCGTGGACGGCGATGGTATGACCGACGAAGGAGGGGAAGATGGTGGAGCTGCGGCTCCAGGTCTTCAGGACCTTCTTCTCATTGTTCTTGTTCATCTCATCGACCCGTTTGAGGAGCTCAGGGGCAACATACGGGCCTTTTTTAATGGATCTGCTCATACTTTCTTGCCTCCCTTACTTCTCGTTCCGACGCTTCACAATGAACTTGTTGGTCGGATTCTTGCCCTTGCGGGTCTTGTAGCCCAGAGCGGGCTTACCCCAAGGAGTGACAGGGCCGCTGCGGCCGATGGGCGCGCGGCCCTCGCCGCCGCCGTGGGGGTGATCGCAGGGGTTCATGACGCTGCCGCGGACAGTGGGACGCCAGCCCATGTGGCGCTTGCGGCCGGCCTTGCCGATGTTGATGTTCTCGTGCTCGATGTTGCCCACCTGCCCGATGGTGGCCAGGCAGTTGGTACGCACCACGCGCACCTCGCCGGAAGGCATGCGGATCTGGGCATCCCTGCCCTCCTTGGCCATCAGCTGGGCGGCGGTGCCGGCGGAGCGCACCAGCTGGGCGCCGTTGCCGGGATGGAGCTCGATGTTGTGGATCACGGTGCCCACGGGGATCTTCTCGATGGGCAGGCAGTTGCCCACTTTGATGTCGGCCTCGGCGGAGGAGATCACCTTATCGCCGGGGTTCAGACCCACGGGAGCCAGAATGTAGCGCTTTTCGCCATCGGCATACTGTACCAGGGCGATGTTGGCGCTGCGGTTGGGGTCGTACTCCAAGCGGACGACAGTGGCTTCCATGTCCTTCTTGTCGCGCTTGAAGTCGATGATGCGGTACTTGCGCTTATTGCCGCCGCCGCGGTGGCGGACGGTAATCCTGCCGTAGCTGTTGCGGCCGGCGTTCTTCTTCAGAGACTCGGTGAGGCTGGGCTCCGGCTTGGCGTGCTTGTCAATGCCGTCGAACCCGGAGACCGTCATTTGTCTTCTGGAAGGTGTCGTCGGCTTGAAAGTTTTAATAGACATTCGCTTAACACTCCTTCAGTTAGATCGGGTTACGGTCTTACACCATTCCCTCAAAGAATTCAATGGTCTTGGAATCATCGGTCAGCTGCACATAGGCCTTCTTCCAGGTCTTGGTCATGCCGGGACGGCCCGCGCCCATGCGCTTTTCCTTGCCGCGGACGATCAGGGTGTTGACGGAAGCGACCTTCACGCCGAAGATTTTTTCCACAGCGTCCTTAATCTCAATCTTGCCAGCATTCCTGGCCACCTCAAAGACGTACTTCTTGTCGGCAGCACCGGCCATGGCGCGCTCAGTGATGATGGGCCGGATGATGATGTCATACGTGTTAGCCATTATGCGTACACCTCCTCGATTTTTGCGAGGGCTTCCTGATCCAGCACCAGGTACTTGGCGTTCAGGAGGTCATAGACACTGAGGATGGTGGCGGTGGTGGTCTGGACGCCGGGGATGTTCCGGGCGCTCTTCACCACGTTCTCTCTCACCTCGGGAGTCACCACAACCGCTTTGCCGTCGCACTTGACGGCGCTCAGGAAGTTCCGGAAGTCCTTGGTCTTAATGGAATCCATCGCAATGCGGTCGATCACGATCAGCTCGCCGTCGGCAGCCTTGGCGGACAGCACGGACTTCAGGGCCAGACGCTTGACCTTCTTGTTCAGGACATAGGAATAGCTGCGGGGCTTGGGGGCAAACACAATGCCGCCGTGGGTCCACTGGGGGGCGCGGGTGCTGCCCTGGCGGGCGTGTCCGGTGCCCTTCTGGCGCCAGGGCTTCTTGCCGCCGCCGGAGACCTCGGCCCGGGTCAGGGCGCTCTGGGTACCCTGTCTTACGTTGGCAAGGTGGTTTTTCACAACTTCGTGAACGACAGCTTTATTGGGCTCGATGCCGAAGATGGAGTCGTTCAGCTCAACAGTGCCGACTTCCGCGCCGGCCATGTTCAATACTTTCATAGTAGCCATTTCTTAAGCACCCCTTTCCTTACTTGTTCTTGGCAGAGGCCTTCTGGGGATTACGGCCGGACGCCTTCTGCGGGTTGTTGCTGATGCCGCTCTCCACGTTCTTGACGCGGTGGGTCTTGACGGTGGACTTGATGGTCACAAGGCCGCCCTTGGGGCCGGGGATGGCGCCGCGGACAGCGATCATGTTCAGCTCCGGATCCACCTTTACGATGTCCAGGTTCTGGACCGTGACCTGCTCAACGCCCATGTGGCCGGCGCCGATCTTGCCCTTGAAGATACGGGAGGGATCGGTGGTGGAGCCCATGGAGCCGGCGTGACGGTGAACGGGGCCGCCGCCGTGGGTGGTGGGGGTGCGCCCCGCGTTCCAGCGCTTGATGACGCCGGCGTAGCCCTTACCTTTGCTGGTGCCGGTGATGTCCACGAAATCGCCGGCCTGGAACGTGTCGGCCTTGACGATATCGCCCACGTTCAGCTCAGCGGCGTTCTCCAGGTCAAACTCCTGCAGGTGCTTCTTGGGGGCGACGCCGGCCTTGTTCAGGTGGCCCATCTCAGGCTTGGTGAGCTTGCGCTCGGGAATGTCCTCATAACCCAACTGGACAGCGCTGTAGCCGTCCTTCTCGGCGGTCTTCTTCTGCGTCACGACGCAGGGGCCGGCCTCGATCACGGTAACCGGGATCACATGGCCGTTTTCATCGAAGATCTGGGTCATACCGACTTTCTTGCCGATGATTGCTTTCATGTATGTTCCTCCTTAAAGGTTATTGGTCGGCTTAGTTGAGCGCTACATTAAATAATGTATTGCATGGCTCATTGCTCTGCCGACTTGACCCCGCCCGTCCCGCAAGTTGACGGGCTATGGGTTGAGCAAACGAACTAACAGGACGAGAGAAGCCTTACAGCTTGATCTCGATCTCCACACCGGCGGGCAGGTCAAGGGCCATCAGGGCCTCGACGGTCTTGGGGGTGGACTTGGTGATGTCGATCAGTCTCTTGTGGGTGCGGCGCTCGAACTGCTCGCGGCTGTCCTTATACTTGTGCACTGCACGCAGGATGGTGACGATCTCCTTCTTGGTGGGCAGAGGGATGGGGCCGGACACCTCGGCGCCGGTGCGCTTGGCGGTCTCCACGATCTTCTCTGCGCTCTGGTCGATGACCTGGTGGTCATAGGCCTTCAGACGAATGCGGATCATTTCTTTCTGTGCTGCCATGTTCAATTCCTCCTGATTTCGTACGGTTTTACTTGACCCTCAGCCGTACGGCGAGAAGCATTTTTTCTATACGCTTATCCGTGCGTATCATTCCGACTCATAAGAAATACCGGCGAGACATGTCGGCCGGTACTGCTCATTGGCGCAGCGATCTACGCAACGTACAGATTCTTCTCAGCCGCCCGATTTTCGGACATACTCCCCGGAAGTTACCGGGCAAACGCCCGCAATCTCCCGGTTCATCGCAGTTTGCGCGTTTTGGACAGAATCCGCCCACACAGCGCGCTTAACTATAATATAAGAAATCCCCCTTGCTGTCAAGGGGGATTTCTCTATTTTTCATAAATTTTTTTGGATTTTTTCTGCTATAACGGAGAATTTCCCGTTTTTCAGAATACTTCCCGTTTTTGCGGCGCGGAACAATCAATAGGCCACGCCCCAATAGATATCGGTGGTGCAGGGCTTGCCGCACACGGGGCAGACGCCCTCGGTGCCGCTCTGGCTCAGCGGCATGCAGCGGGAGGAGACGCCGGCTTCCTCCTTCATCTTCAGTTCGCACGCCAGTTCGCCGCACCACTTGGTTTTCACAAAGCCGCCCTTGGAGTTGACGATGGTCTTGACTTCCTCCAGGGTTTGGGCCTCGTAGGTGTTGTCCTCCAGATTCTGTTTGGCCCGGTCGTACATGTTCTGATGGACCTCGTCCAACAGCCGGCCCACCGTCTCCTCCACCTGGTCCAGGGGCACAAAGGTCTTCTCCCCGGTGTCCCGGCGGGCGATGCAGCACTGGCCCTTCTCCATGTCCTTGGGGCCGATCTCCAGCCGCAGGGGCACGCCGCGCATCTCATACTCGGCGGCCTTCCAGCCAAAGCTCTGTTCGCTCTCGTCCATCTTCACCCGGAAGCCGGCATTGGCCAGGCGGGAGCGCAGGGCTCCGGCAGCCTCAAGAACGCCGCTCTTGTGCTGGGCCACGGGTATGACCATCACCTGGGTGGGGGCGATGCGCGGCGGCAGGATCAGGCCGTTGTCGTCGCCGTGGGTCATGATGATGCCGCCGATGAGGCGGGTGGATACCCCCCAGGAGGTCTGATGGGGATAGGCCTGCTGGTTATTTTTGTCGGTAAAGGTGATGCCGAAGGCCTTGGCAAAGCCGTCGCCGAAATAGTGGCTGGTGCCGGCCTGGAGCGCCTTCTTATCGTGCATCATACATTCCACGGTGTAAGTCTTCTCCGCTCCCTTGAACTTCTCCTTCTCGGTCTTGACACCCCGGACCACCGGCATGGCCAGCACGTTCTCGCAGAAGTCGGCGTAGCAGTTGAGCATCCGGACAGTCTCCTCCATGGCTTCCTCCGCAGTGGCGTGCATGGTGTGGCCCTCCTGCCAGAGGAATTCCCGGTGGCGCAGGAAGGGGCGGCTGGTCTTCTCCCAGCGCAGCACGCTGCACCACTGGTTGTAGAGCTTGGGCAGGTCCCGGTAGGAGTGGATGATGTTGGCGTAGTGCTCGCAAAAGAGGGTCTCAGAGGTAGGGCGGATGCACAGCCGCTCCTCCAACTTCTCGCTGCCGCCATAGGTGACCCAGGCGCACTCGGGGGCAAACCCCTCCACATGATCCTTCTCCTTCTGGAGCAGAGACTCCGGAATCAGCATGGGCATGTACACGTTCTCATGGCCCAGCTTCTTGAACTCCGCGTCCAGTACGGCCTGCATGTTCTCCCAGATGGCATAGCCGTAAGGCCGCAGGATGAACATGCCCTTGACGCTGCTGTAATCAATCAGCTCCGCCTTTTTGACGACATCCGTGAACCACTGGGCAAAGTCCACATCCCGGGCGGTGATGGCTTCAACCTGTTTTTTCTCCATAGCTCTCAATTCCTTTACTTTTTCCAGCATAACTGTGAGTATGTGGTATTTCACTGATCGTTAATTGTACCGTTTTCCCTGTAAATTGTCAACTGTTTCCGCCCTTCCGGCCCTTCCGTTGGAAGGTGGACAGTTTTCCCATCCAAATTCCACTTCTTAACGGCCCTTTCCCTTGTTTTTGCTGAAAAAGCGTGATAAGCTAATGGAACCACTGTATGGCGTCGGCGTTTTTAGCACAGGATACAGGAAAACGGGGGATCAGGAATGGAAAAAGAACGGAAACTGGCGCTGCTCATCGACGCGGAGAACATTGCCAGCAAATATATCAGCATCATCCTCAACGAGGCCAACAACTTGGGCACCATCATCTATAAGCGGATTTACGGCAACTGGACCTCCAGCAACATGAGCGGCTGGAAAAACGTCATCCTGGACAACTGCATCCAGCCCATCCAGCAGTACAGCAACGTCAGCGGGAAAAACTCCTCCGACTCCTCGCTGATCATCGACGCCATGGACCTCCTATACCAGGGCAGGCTGGACGGCTTTTGCATCGTCTCCTCGGACAGTGACTTCACCCGCCTGGCCTCCCGGCTGCGGGAGTCGGAGATGTTCGTGCTGGGCATGGGAGAGCAGAAGACGCCCCAGTCCTTCATCTCCGCCTGCAACAAATTCTCCTACCTGGACCTTTTGTACTCGGACGGCAGCGCCGCCCCGGCGCCGCACCAGGCCCCGGTGCCCGGCGCAAAGCGGACGGCAAAGAAAAAGGCCGACAAGGACGAGGAGCGCTCCGGCTCCAGCCTGGAGGCTGTGAAGCTTGCCCTGCGGGAGCTGGCGGAGGAAAACTCCGACGACGAGGGGTGGATTTTCTCCTCCCAGCTGCGGGATCTGTTGGTGAAGAAATTCCCGGACTTCGACGTGCGCAACTTCAAATACAAGAAGTTCGTCCCCTTCATCGAATCCCTTGGCATCTTTGAATCCCGCAAATACTCTCCCAAGGAAAACGACACGGGAAAGATCGTCTACTTCCGCCTGAAGTGAATTGCGGCATAAAAACAGCTCTGCTGTTTTTAGATTCGGCCATTTTCTCACCCTTCAATCTGTGAAAATCAGGCCAAACAGTCTGCGTCCTGCAGGGCGCGGGCAGAAAAAGAGACAGCGGTCTGCAGCCGCTGCCTCTTTTTTGTTTTACGCCCGCCAGAGGATGTCGTGGGCCACAGGCATGTAGAACATCCGCTCAATCTCCCGACGGTCCCGGGTCTGGCCCAGGATCCACATGAGCTTTGCCACCACGGCCTCCGTGGTCATGTCGTAGGCCTCCAGGACGCCGAGCCGCTCCTTTAAGCTGTGGCCCACGTTGTAGACCAGAAGGTCGCTGCCCTCGTTCTGCACCTGGGTGGTCAGCACCACGGTCTTGCCCTGCTCCATGGCGGCGCAGACGCTGCTGTAAAAATCCGTGCCCTCGTAGGACGGCAGGCCCCCCACGCCGAAGCTCTCAATGATGACCGCGTCGCTGCGCTGGAGCACATAGTTCAGCAGTTCCCCGTCCGTGCCGGGGATCAGCTTCAAAAGGCTTACCTTCGTGTCCAGCAGGTCGTAGAAGATGGGCGCGGCGCCGCAGTCCTGGCGTATGTAACGCATCAGGCACCCGTCCCGCAGCACGCCAAGGAGAGGGTAGTTGATGCTGGAAAAGGCCTGGAAGCTCTTGGAGTGGGTCTTTCTGGCCCGGGTCCCCAGGATCACCTTGTTGTTGAACACGATGGACACGCCCGGCAGGTCCTCTGTTGCGCAGCGGAAGCTGTCCGTCAGATTGATCTTGGAATCGGTGGAATCAAACCCGATGGGCCTCTGGGCCCCGGTAAGGATGATGGGCTTGGGGCTCCCCTGCACCAGGTAGCTCAAGGCCGCCGCCGTGTAGGCCATGGTGTCCGTGCCGTGGGTGATGACAAAGCCGTCGTAGGCGGCGTAGTGGTCCCGCAGGCACCTGGCCATCAGCCGCCAGTGGTTCGGCGTAATGTTGGTGCTGTCCAGATTCATAAGCTGGATGCACTCCACCTCGCAAATTTCAGAAATAGCCGGGATGTGCTCTAACAACTGCTGGGAGGTGAGCTCCGGCGCCAAGCCGTCCTGCGTCACCTCAGAGGCGATGGTGCCCCCGGTGCCGATCATCAGAATCTTTTTCATACTCTCTCCTCACACCAAATCCCGGTGATCCAGCGCCGCCAGACCAAAGCGGACCGCCTGGGTCACCGTCTCTCTCTCCTCATCGTTGGAGGCCCTGTCCCACTTTTCCCGCAGCTCCCGCAAAAAGAGCCCCCGGAGGGAGTCCTCCTCTGCCCGGGCCCACACGTCCTCCCGGATGCGGGTGCGGTCCAGAAGTTCCAGGTCATAAAAGCGCGGGCCCAGCTGTTGCTGCAAAGCGCTCAGGTCAATGCCCCGCTCATCGGTCTCCCCGGTGAGCGCAATGCGGTACAAATCCCTCTCCGTGGACGGGGGCAGCACCGCCTCCACCGCAGCCGCCGGCTCCTGATCCGATACATCCACCTCCAGGCTCTCGTAGCGCCGTTGGGCAAAAGGGACAAACCGGAGCGAAACGTCATCGCCGTCTATCGTCCCGTGGTAGAAACCCTTCTCCCCCAGCTCGTCAAACCCCCGCCCCTCCGGGCAGCCGGGATAGGCGCACCAGGTCGCGCCAAGCCGCACCGGTTCGCTGCGCTGGTGGATGTGGCCCAAAGCCAGATAAGCAAGGCCGCTCGCGGATACCTGCTCATGGGAGATGGGGTTGTAGGGCGAAGCGGCGGCGCCCAAATCCCCGTGGAGCACCATCAGCGGCACAAGGCCGTCCTTCTCCGCCCGGAAGCCCTCCAGGAGCGGCATTGTCTGCTCTGGAGCGGTGAAGGCCGCGCCGCAGACCGAAACACCCAACTCCGGGAGCGGCACTGCTTCCACCCGGGCGGAGGAAAAAATATGGACGTTGTCCGGCCAGCTCCCCCGGGCATAGGGGCTGGAGGGGCTCCAGAAGTCGTGGTTACCCGGGGCGATGAACACAGGGCAGCCCATGTCCCCCAAGGCCCGGGACAGCTGTTCCCAGGTCTCCTGATACACGCTGCCGCTGTCAAAGAGGTCTCCGGAGAGCAGCACCAGATCGATGCTGCTGCACCGCACGTACTCCGCCATGCGGCCCAAGAGCGCCCTGTTCTCCCGACGGCGTTCCGCCGCCCGTTCCGGTGAAAGGCCGGCAAAGGGGCTGTCCAGATGGAAGTCCGCCGCGTGAAGGAACCCTACCATCCTCACTCCCCCTGCCAGTTCTTGCACACATCCACCCACTTGACAAAATTGGAGGAGTAGCGCTCCATCTCCTCCAAGGTCATTTCAATGGCGGAGTTGTCGCTGCCCGCGGCCGGAAACACCGTCTCAAACCGCTTCATGGAGACATCTAAGTACACCTCTACGCCCTCGGGAAGAGCAAAGGGGCACACGCCGCCCACGGCGTGCCCGATCCGCTCCGACGCCTCGTCGTGGCCCAGCATGGTGGCCTTGCCGCCAAAGGTATCCTTGTATTTGCGGTTGTCCACCTTGGCATCCCCGGCCGCCACCACCAGCAGCACCCGGTCCCCCAATTTAAAGCTCAGGGTCTTGGCGATCCGCGCGCCCTCCACGCCCACGGCAAGGGCCGCCAGCTCCACCGTGGCGCTGGACACGTCGAACTCCCGGATGCGCCCCTCCAGGCCACGCTCTTTCATATAAGAGCGCACTTTTTCAATAGACATTGAACTTCCCCTCTTTTATCTGATGTCGATCCGCTCCACCGCGGTGCAAAGCCCAGTTGTACTGTCCAGGGTAAAGATGGCGCCCTGCATCTTGCATTCGCCGGAGGCCACCTGGTACCTGCCGGGCAGGCCGCCCAAAAAGGTCTCCACCGACTGTTCCGGCCGGATGCCCAGCACCGACTCCACCGGCCCTGTCATCCCCAGGTCCGTCAGGTAGCCGGTTCCCTTTGGGAAGACACGCTCATCCGCCGTAGGCACATGGGTGTGGGTCCCCCACAGCGCCGAAACCCGCCCGTCCAGGTAGTAGGCCATGGCCAGCTTTTCACTGGTGGCCTCTGCGTGGAAATCCACCAGCGTAAAGGTGGCTTTCTCCCCTTTTAAAATCCGGTCCATGGTAAAAAAGGGGTTGTCCGCGTGAAAGTCCAACCCGCAGCGGCCGATCAGGTTCACCACCCGGAAGGTAACCGCCCCCATATCCCAGATCACCTCGCCTTTGCCCGGCGCCCGGCCGGTGTAGTTGGCGGGCCGGAGCAGGTAAGGGCTGTCCTCCAGATACGGCGCGATCTGCGCCTTGCCCCAGGTATGGTTGCCCAGAGTGACCACATCCGCCCCGGCGGCAAAGAGATCGTCCGCCTGGTCCGGCGTCAGCCCCACGCCGGCGGCATTTTCCCCATTCACCACGGTGAAAGCGATTTTCTTCCACTTTTTGAGGGCGCGAAGGTGGCGGCTCAGGTGGCGGACGCCGGCCTCCCCCACCACATCTCCCACGGCAAGCACGTGATACTCCATGCAGTTCCTCTTTCCTAAGCTCCCAAGGGAGCGGTCTTTTACAAAACAGCCCTCTGCAATCAGGGGCCGTACCCTGTATTATACCCAGACCATGCCAGGAATGCAAGCCAGCTCTTCCCAGGGTCCTTTCTCCTTTTCCATACCTTGCAATCCTCCGTCCCAAATGTTACGATCTCCATATCACTATGTCAGGAGAGCTTTATGGAGGCATTTGCCATACGGCGTCACAGGCGGCTGAACTTTACTTTGGCCTTCTCGATCCTCATCGGGTGCTGTACACAAAATACAAATGGAAAAAGGAGCGGGACGCAGCTGCGTCCCGCTCCTTTTTGTTATTTTGCGTACTCCACCACTTTGGTTTCCCGCAGCACGTGGACCTTGATCTGGCCGGGGTACTCCATCTCGCTTTCGATCTTTTTGGCAAGGTCTCTTGCCAGGATGACCATCTGGTCCTCGGAGACCTGCTCCGGCTTTACCATCACGCGGACCTCGCGGCCGGCCTGGATGGCATAGGCCTTATCGACGCCGGGATAGCTTCCGGTGATCTCCTCCAACTGCTCCAGGCGCTTGATGTAGTTCTCCAGATTCTCGCGCCGGGCACCGGGCCGGGCAGCGGAGATGGCGTCTGCCGCCTGCACCAGGCAGGCAACCAGCGTCTTGCACTCCACATCGCCGTGGTGGGCCTGGATGGCATGGATGATCTCTTCTTTTTCCCTGTACTTCCGGGCGAACTCCACGCCCAGGGCCACATGGGTGCCCTCCATCTCATGGTCCACGGACTTACCCAGGTCGTGGAGCAGTCCCGCCCGTTTTGCGGCGGTGACGTCGGCGCCAAGCTCGGCGGCCATCAGGCCGGCCAGCTGGGATACCTCGATGGAATGCTGCAGCACGTTCTGGCCGTAGCTGGTGCGGTAGTGGAGCCGGCCCAGCATCTTCACCAGTTCCGGATGCAGCCCGCGGACGCCGGTCTCGAAGGTGGCCCGTTCGCCCTCGGCCTTGATGGTGGCCTCCACTTCCCGCTTGGCCTTTTCCACCATTTCCTCGATGTGCGTGGGATGGATGCGCCCGTCGGCGATTAACTTTTCCAAGGCCAGCCGCGCGATCTCCCGGCGGACCGGCTCAAAGCAGGAGACCGTGATGGCCTCCGGCGTATCGTCGATAATCAGGTCGACGCCCGTCAGCGTCTCAATGGTGCGGATGTTGCGGCCCTCACGGCCAATGATACGGCCCTTCATCTCGTCATTGGGCAGGGGAACCACACTGACGGTAATCTCGGCCACATGATCCGCGGCGCACCGCTGGATCGCAGTCGCAACAATTTCGCGGGCCTTCTGGTCCGCTTCGTCCTTGGCACGGGTCTCGATCTCCTTGATCTTCATGGCGGCCTCGTGCGTGACTTCGGTCTCCACCTGGGCAATCAGGTACTTTTTCGCTTCCTCCGCGGTAAAGCCGGAAATGCGTTCCAGCATCTCCGTCTGACTGCGTTTGATGATTTGAATCTGCTCGTTTTCCTTGTCCAGCACCTCGTGCTTTTGCTGGAGCAGCTCTTCCTTTTTCTCTATTGCGTCGGTCTTCTTATCCAGGTTCTCCTCTTTCTGCTGAAGCCGGTGCTCCTGGCGCTGCAGGTCGTTTCTGCGCTCTTTTACTTCCTTCTCATACTCGCTGCGATTTTTTAAAATCTCCTCTTTCGCTTCCAGCAAAGCTTCCCGCTTTTTGCCCTCCGCGCTCTTGATCGCTTCGTTGATGATCCGTTTTCCTTCTTCTTCCGCGCTCGAGATTTCCTTTTCAGAGACGTTTTTCCGATAGCGAATGCCGAGAGGGAAGCCAACCACACAACCGACCACCAGCGCGATTACACCAATGATCACTTCCGGTATCACGATTGGTTCTTCCTCCTTGTATCATTTGAATTATGCGAACAGTAGGCTTGCGCCCTTTGATAGATACCATTGAAAGATACCCCTTTATCTTTCAGCAATAATCCTATCTAATTTTAATCGTTTCCGCCTTCACTGTCAAGGGAAATCCCAATTTTACTGTAAGTCTCTGGAAGCTCTTCAGTTCAGCTGGATATAATCTCCGGAGGCATAGCCCACCAGATCCCCGTAGTGGACCACATACCAGCCCTGCCATTGGCCGTAGACGGTGACCGTGCTTCCGTTGGGCATGTTGGCAATCACCGTGCCGTAAGTGGAGGGGTAGCTACGCAGTGTCAGAGTACCGTAGTTCACCCGCACCGTGCCGCTGCGGGGCTCCATGGGATAGATGAAGGGCAGGCCAAAGTACTCCGTCAGGGACAGAACCAGGTTCTGGGCGATCTCATCCATATTGTTCTCAATCCAGTAGGCGTCACTCCAGTTGTCGTGATACCCCAGTTCAAGGAGCACTGCAGGGAACCGTGGCTGGCGCACCTCGCCCAGCGTGGTGGTGGCCTGTGCGCGGACCTTGTCAGGCAGGGGATAAATGTTGCGCAGGTTGTCAACAAAGATGTTGGCCGCCCGCTCGCCGTCGGCACTGCCGGGGTAGTAGAAGGCGATGACTCCGCGGACGGGGCTGGCTTCCCCCTGGCCGGAGGCGTTGGAGTGCAGCGCAAGGTAGAAGTCGTAATACCCCTTGTTGGCCTGGCGGATGGACTCGGCCGCCGTCATATCCGGCGTGTTCCGGCTCCACCGGATGCCGTTGGACAGCAGATAAGGCACCATGGCGTCGGCCAGCAGGTTCATATTGTACTCCTCCGAGCCGCTGCCGGTGATGTAGGGGTTGCTCTCCTGGGTGGATGGGCTCAGGTAGATGATTGGCATACTTAGGTTCCTCCCGTCATATCAGTCTCTTTTCAGATGTTTATGTGGAATTCCCATTATCTATGTGATAAAATCGAAAAAATAGCCGCCGGACGGGCGGCGGAAGTTTGGTGATTGGATTTGAAAATAGAACGGAACTTTCCCAGCGTAACCGTAAGTCCCAAGGCGGAGGCCGCCGTCACCGGCGGGCACCCCTGGGTCTATGGCGAAGAGATTCTCTCCCACAGCGGCGAGGCGCCCAACGGCGGACTGGTGGATGTGCTCAGCCGGAAGGGCCGGTATCTGGGCACCGGTTTTTTGTCGGAGCGGTCCAAAATCCGGGTACGGCTCATCTCCCGCAACGCCAACGATACGTTCGATGAAGCCTTTTGGGAGCGGCGGCTGCGCTATGCCTGGGACTACCGCAAGGCCGTGATGCGGCCGGAGGACCTCTCCTGCTGCCGCATCATATTTGGAGAGGCAGACACCTTCCCAGGGCTGACGGTGGACCGGTTCGGTCCCCTCCTGGTGGTCCAGGTGCTGTCTTTGGGGATGGAGCTGCGCAAGGACCTGATCTTCCGCCTGCTCCTTAAGCTCCTGCGGGAGGACGGGGAGCGGATCGACGGGCTTTTTGAACGCAACGACGTCCCCATCCGGGAGTTGGAGGGGCTTAAGCAGAGCAAGGGCTGGTACCCACTAAAGGGTGAAGCGCCTCCTGCGTCGCCGGTGACGGAGATCGTGGAAAACGGCATCCGCTACGCCGTGGACGTGGAAAACGGGCAGAAGACCGGCTTCTTTTTAGATCAGAAGGACAACCGGGCGGCGGTCGCGCGGCTGGCCAGAGGACGCAGGGTGCTGGACTGCTTTACCCACACAGGTTCTTTCGCCCTCAACGCCGCCAAGGGCGGGGCAGCCCATGTCACCGCCGTGGATGTCTCGGACAGCGCCATCGCCATGGCCCGGGAGAATGCCCGGCGCAACGGCCTGGAGGAGCGGATGGACTTCCGGACGGCGGATGTTTTTGATCTGCTCCCTGGGCTGGAGCCCCGCCTCTACGACTTCATCATTCTGGACCCGCCGGCATTCACCAAGAGCCGCAAAACGATTCGCAACGCCATGGCCGGCTATAAGGAGATCAACTACCGGGCAATGCGCCTGCTGCCCCGCGGCGGGTACCTGGCCACCTGCTCCTGTTCCCACTTCGCCACTGAGGAGCTCTTTTGCCAAATGCTTGCTCAGGCCGCCCGCGACGCCGGTGTACAGCTGCGGCAGATCGAGGCGCGCCAGCAGTGCCGGGACCACCCCATCCTCTGGGGCGTGGAGGAAACCAACTATCTCAAGTTCTATCTATTTCAAGTGGTGTAGAATTTTTCAAAAAAGGGACCTGCGGAATCTTCCGCAGGTCCCTTGATTCATAGATGTCACTTGACAAGCTGGCCCTCTCGTTTGGCGCTCATGCGCTGGTAGAAGATAATGCCGCCCACCAGCACCAGGCCGATGACGTCGGTGACAACGCCGGGGTAGAGCAGCGTCAGGCCGCCCACGATGGACACAACCCGCAGCAGCCAGGGTATTTTCTTATAGATGAAGCCCTCCGTCCCCAGCGCCACGCCAAAGATGCCAAGAAGCGAGGTCAGGATGATCAGCACCACCTCGTACCAATGGGTGTCGATGAACAGCATGGCGGGGTTGAGCGCAAAGACATAGGGGACAATGAATGCGGCGATGGCCAGTTTGGAGGCGTTCAGCGCCGTCTTCATGGGCTTGGATTTTGCGATGGCCGAACCGGCATAGGCCGCCAGGGCCACAGGGGGCGTGATATCCGCCACGATGCCGAAATAGAATACGAACATATGGGCCGCCAGGGTGGGGACGCCCATTTTGATCAGGATGGGCGCACAGGTGGTGGCCATGATGACATAGTTGGCTGTGGTGGGCACGCCCATGCCCAGGATGATGCAGGTGATCATGGTCAGCAGCAGCGCCACGATCAGATACCCGCCGGAGGCGTTGACGATCAGGGTGATGAGCTTGGTGCCGATGCCGGTGGTGGTGATGACGCAGGCGATGATTCCGGCCACCGCGCAGGCAATGCCCACGGTCAGGGTGCTCTTGGCGCCGTTTTCCAGCGCGTCCAAGAAGCGGCTCAGATTCAGCCGGGTTTCCTTGCGGAACATGCTGACAACAATGGCCAGAACAGTCGCCAGGACGGCCGCCATAGCCATGGTGCGGGTGATGATCAGGTACACCAGCAGCAAAAGGGGCAGCAGCAGGTAGCCCTGGGCCAGCATCAGCTTGCCGAACTTGGGCAGCTGATCCCGGGGCAGCCCCCTCAGGCCCAGCTTCTTAGCCTCCAGATGCACCGTGATAAAAATGCCCGTAAAGTACAGCGCCGCTGGCAGGATGGCCCGCACGGCAATGGACCCGTAGGCCACGTTGGCATACTCCACCATCAAAAAGGCGGCTGCGCCCATGATGGGCGGCATGATCTGCCCGCCAGTGGAAGCGGCCGCCTCCACCGCGCCGGCAAATTCGCCCTTATAACCGTTGCTCTTCATCAGCGGGATGGTCACGGCGCCGGTAGTCACGGTATTGCCCACGGAGGAGCCGGACACCATGCCGCACAGGGCACTGGAGATGACCGCCACCTTTGCCGGGCCGCCGGAAGAACTGCCGGCAACGGAGTTGGCCAGTTCAATAAAGAAGTTGGAGATACCCGTTTTCTCCAAAAACGCCCCGAAAATTACGAAGAGGACAATGAACGTGGAGCAGGCCCGGATGGGAGTTCCGATGACGCCCTCCGTCGTGTAAAACAGGTTGTAAATGTTCAGGGCCACCGACTTCTGGGTCAGCGCATAGAGGATGAAGCAGCTGGCCACGATCACAATTGGGATGCCCGTTGCCCTGCGGCAGGCCTCCAGCGTGATGAGTACGCCGATGGCGCCCAAGATCACCTGATAGTTCTCCAACTTGATGCCCTGCTTGATGATGGCCTGGCAGTTTAAGACAAAATAGAAATAGGTACCGCCGCCCACAAAGCCCAGCAGGAGATCATACCAGGGGATGTGGTTCGGCTTCTTTTTCCCATTTTTGGTGGCCGGGAAGATCAGGAAAATCAGAAAGACCAACCCTCCCACGAAGGAGGCGCGCTCAATGCGGGTCTCCCAGTTGAACACCAAATTGATCAGGACGCTGTATACTGCAAAGGCCACCATCAGGTAGCGCACAATACTCCGGGGCACGCCCTCCCAGATGCGGACGTTGGATTCCCGGTCGAACTTCTCCAAAACCGCCTGGGCCTCCGCCTCTGCTGCCGCCTCCGCCCGGAGTTCCTCCTCCGGGCTCAATGGCCTATCTTGTTCGGCGGCCGACCGGGTATCTTCTTTCTTCTTAAAAATTGACAAGGCTCTCCTACCTCCTGTCTAAAATTCCTCAGAAAGGACGCCATTGTACCGTAAAGGTCACTCTGCTGTTGCGCCCGCACAACGCCCGCAGGCTGACTTCCCTCTCTCCAATCCGCAGGATATGATCGGACACCGTACCCACCATATACGTCAGCGGGTCCAGCTTGATATTGATGTTTTTCACCTGCATGGAGCCATCCTCGCCATAGCTCAGCGTCTCGCCGGGGTTGAGCTCCGTCTGTACACCGGCGCCAAAGGCGAAGTAATCCGTCTCCACCACATAGAGGTCGGTGTTGTCCCGCACCTCGTAGATATCCCGCACCGGGGACTTGTTTACGGAGTGGACAAACTCCACGCTGAAGCGGTCCCCCTCCCGTATGGGGTATTCCTCATAAATCTGCCCCGTTTGGGAATTTCGGAGGACCAGATGGTACCCCGGGCTTCCGAACAGGAGGAGCATTGCAGCCGCGGCGACTAAAAGCGCCGCGGCTGCAAGCAGTTTCTGATGTGACTGCGTTCGGCTCACTTACATCGCGCCAACTTCCTTGTAGTACTTTTCAGCACCCGCATGGAAGGGGATGGAAATGCCGGAAACGGCAGTCTCGGTATTGAGCAGCTCACCCTTGGAATGGCCGGCGGCGATGTCGCTCTGATACTCAAAAAGGCCCTTGGTGAACTCATAGATCACATCCTCAGGCACGTCGTTCCTTGCAACGATGGTCGCCATCACGGCCACGGTCTGCACGTCATCCGCCACGCAGCTGTAGGTGCCACCGGGAATGGTGACTGCGGTGTAGAACCCGTAGTCCTTCTGGAGGGCCGCCAGATGCTCGCCGTCGATGGGCAGCACATTGAAGGAGTAAGTGGAGGACAGCTCGGTCACAGCGGTGGTCGGCGCGCCGGCGGTGACAAAGGCGGCATCGATGGTGCCGTTTTTCAGGGAGTCGGCGCTGTCGGCAAAGGACTGGTTGTTGACGGTGATGTCGTCAAAGCTCAGGCCGTATGCCGCCAGGATCTGACGGGCGTTGAACTCCACGCCGGAGCCCGCGTCACCCACGGAGACCTTCTTGCCCTTGAGCTGGTCGATGGAGGTGATGGAGGAGTTGGCGATCACCTGGACCTCCTCGGGATAGCAAGATGCCACGGCAGAGAAGGAGGTGCAGGCTTCTTCCCCATCAAACATGTCAGTCCCGGTGTAGGCGTAGTACATCACGTCGTTCTGCACGATGGCCAACTGGTTCTCGCCGGCATCCACCAGCTGGATGTTGGCCTTGGAGGCGCCAGTGGACACCACGGCGATGTCCAGCACGCCGCCCAGCTTCTCATTGAGCACCTGCGCCAGAACACCGGAGAATCCGTAGTATGTACCGGAGGTGCCGCCGGTGGCCATGGACAGCGAGGTGGGGGTTCCGGACACCGGGCCGGAGGACGCGCCGCTGCCGGAGGCAGACCCGGAGCCGGACCCGGACCCTCCGCCGCCGCCGGAGTTACCGCAGCCGGCCAGCAAAGAGGCGACCATGACCAGCGCCAGGATCAGAGACAAAAACTTTTTCATGTTACTTCTCCTTTACCCAAAAAATTTGGAAGCACGGGTTCTTCCCTGGAGCATATTGTAACCCATTTTGCCCCATTTTGCAAGTGTCATTTCTTTAATTTGCATTTTTTGATTCTCCGCCCGCCTCCCGCACTTCTATTTATTGATATATTTATTGCAAAAACATTGAAATATTTGTCCATATTTTTTATTTTCTACGCCTGATTTTAATATATGTAAAAATTTGGCACAATTTTTGCTTAGTATATTTTTGCATTTTTTATCAAACTAACTTGCAATATTTATAACATTTTTCCTTGTTTTTGCATACTTTGCACATTATTTTTGCAAAGTATCATTCATTTTTTGTTTGTTTTGCTATTCGCTTTGCAAAAAAGCAACCCCGCTATGAAGCGGAGTTGCTTTTTTGCACAAATTCTATCTTCTTTTACTTCTTGGCTTTGGTATCTACAACATTTTTCAGCAGTGCGGCAAACTCGGGAACGCTCATGACACCCAGATCGCCCTCGGCGCGGTGGCGGACAGCCACCTGGCCGTTCTCCACTTCCTTGTCGCCCACCACAAGCATATAGGGCACCTTCTCCAGCTGAGCCTCGCGGATTTTCTTGCCGATTTTTTCATTGCGCTCATCCACTTCCACCCGGAAGCCCTGGCTGAACAGCTCCTTCTGAAGCTTGACGCTGTACTCAGCGGCACGGTCGGTGATGGGCAGGATGCGGACCTGCTCCGGCGCCATCCAGGTGGGCAGAGCGCCGGCGTATTCCTCCAAAAGGTAGGCCAGCGTCCGCTCATAGCAGCCGAGGCTGGTGCGGTGGATGATATACGGGGTCTTCTTCTGGCCGTCCGCATCCACATACTCCATGCCAAACTGCTTGGCCAGCAGCATGTCGATCTGGATGGTGACCAGCGTGTCCTCCTTGCCGAAGACGTTCTTGTACTGAATATCCAGCTTGGGGCCGTAGAAGGCGGCCTCATCGATGCCCACGGTGTAATGGACATCCAGATCGTCCAAAATCTGGCCCATGACGCTCTGGGCCTCGTCCCACTGCTCGGCGGTGCCCTCATACTTGTTGTTGGGGTTAGCGGGGTCCCACTGGGAGAAGCGGAAGGTGCACTTGTCCAGCAGTCCCACGGTGCCCAGGCAGTACTTGGCCAGGTCCAGGCAGCCCTTGAACTCCTCTTCCAGCTGCTCAGGGCGGAGCACCAGATGGCCCTCGGAAATGGTAAACTGGCGGACGCGGATGAGGCCGTGCATCTCGCCGGAATCCTCGTTGCGGAAGAGAGTCGAGGTCTCCCCCAGACGCATGGGCAGGTCGCGGTAGCTGCGTCCACGGTTCAGGAAAACCTGATACTGGAAGGGGCAGGTCATGGGACGCAGGGCAAAGCACTCCTTGGTGTAATCGTCGGGGTCGCCCAGCACAAACATGCCGTCCAGGTAGTGATCCCAGTGTCCGGAGATCTTATAGAGTTCCCGCTTGGCCATATAGGGAGTCTTGGTCAAAAGATAACCCCGCTTTTGCTCCTCGTCCTCCACCCAGCGCTGCAGCGTCTGGATGGTGCGGGCGCCCTTGGGCAGCAGGATGGGCAGGCCCTGTCCGATGACGTCCACGGTGGTGAAGTACTCCAGTTCCCGGCCGATCTTGTTGTGGTCCCGCTTCAGCGCCTCCTCCTGCTGCTTGAGGTACTCGTCCAACTCCTCCTTCTTGGGGAAGGCCACGCCGTAGATGCGCTGGAGCTGCTTGCGGGAAGAGTCGCCCCGCCAGTAGGCGGCGTTGCAGGCGGTGAGCTTGATGGCATTGCCCTTGATGCGGCCGGTGGAGTCCAGATGGGGACCCGCGCACAGGTCGGTGAAGTCGCCCTGCTTATAGAAGCTGATGACCGCGTCCTCCGGCAGGTCGTTGATCAGCTCCACCTTGTAGGGCTCGCCCTTTTCCTCCATGAATTTGACAGCCTCTTCCCGGGGCAGCTCAAAGCGCTCCAGCTTCAGCTTCTCCTTGCAGATTTTGCGCATCTCCGCCTCGATCTTCTCCAGGTCCTCGGGAGTGAAGGTCTCCTCGGAGTCCAGGTCATAGTAGAAGCCGTTGTCGATGCTGGGGCCGATGGCCAGCTTGGTCTCCGGCCAGAGGCGCTTTACCGCCTGGGCCAGGACGTGGGAACAGGTGTGCCAGTAGGTTCTCCGGTACTGCTCATTTTCAAAGGTGTACAGATCAGACATTGCAGTTTCCTCCTTTGCACTGCGGGGCAGGCAAATAAAAAATCCCACCCCTGAAACTCAGGGGTGGGATACAAAAGACGTATTCCACGGTTCCACCCTGCTTGCGCTTTTGAAAAGCGCCGCTCGTGCCCTCTGTAACGGGAGGTCCCGTCCCGGTTTACTGGGGTTTCCCCGTTCAGCGGGCGGCTCCAAGGCGGTGGCTGTTCCGTCTCCGGCGAGGGCCGCTTGCAGCATCTGCGGCCCCTCTCTGTCGTCTTCCCCGGACAGCGTCCTTTTCCAAGCCTTTTCCTATCAATGCACCCTATGTTAGCACGCCTCTCCCCCTCTGTCAAGCGCACATTGTACAAAAATTTGTTCCTGCCCTGTGCATTTTCCCCAAATACGCCCTCCCCTCTCCTGCGCGAATTTCATAAACTATTTTGAAGTAAACTTTTACCATAGAAACAAATTTTATGAAATAATAAACTATTTTCATCAAAATGAATGGGCAGGCGGATGCGCGCAAAAAATAGCCCGCGGCTATGAGTTCATCCCATCAGCGTCCGCAGGGGCACCAGCAGCGCGAAAAGCACAGGCTGATGGAGCAGGTACACCGGAAGTGCCTGGCGGCCCAGCCGGGACAGCGCCGTGGGACGGAGCTGCGCAAACTGCCAGCGCTGCGCCCAGCCGCCCAGCCGCGCGCCGGCAAAAAACAAAAACATCCATGGAAGCAGAGGGAAGTAGTCATAGGATACCATTCCGGGCCAGGGAAGGCCCAGCACCCAGAGCAGGGGGCTGCGCAGCGAGGTGGCCTTCAGCCACAGCAGCGACAAAAAGAAAGCTCCGGTGTGAACCGCCTCCGGCAGGCGGTCGGTCCATCTTCCCACCAATGCGTAGAGAAGCATGCACACGGACAGCAGATGCAAAATCCCGAAGTGGATGGGAAACCCGGCGGCCCGGGTCACAGCAGTGAGGGCCATGGCCACGGCCAAAAGCCGGGCGCCGCGGCGGCCGTTGCTCCTGGAAAAGCGGCAGCACATGCCGGACAACGCCACAAAAATCCCGGCGAACAGATAGTGCCCCGCCGCAAACAGCGGGTTCCAGAACAGCCACCCGGGTGCACCGAAGAGCAGCACCAGGTCGTAGAGCAGGTGGTGAATCACCATCAGCGCCACCGACAGGCCCCGCAGCGCGTCCAGGCGGTGCAGCCTCGCTCTTCCCACAGCCTTCCCCCCTTTGTTGATGCAATTCAGTATGGCAGGTTTTGGCCCGGTTTAAACCTTGCCTTTTTCGACACGCTCCTTTATAATAAAGTTTGATTTTTACATGAGGAGGTCGGCCATGTCAGTCAAGCTGGAGCTCTACCGAATATTCAAAGAGGTGGCGGAGGCCGGGAACATTTCCGTGGCCGCCCGGAACCTCTACATCTCCCAGTCCGCGGTCAGCCAGTCGGTGAAGCAGCTGGAGAACGAGCTGCAGGTGCGGCTCTTTTCCCGCAGCCCCCGGGGCGTGACACTGACCAGCGAGGGACAACTGCTCTATGAGTACGTCCGCAGCGCCATCAGCCTCCTGGAGACCGGCGAGGACAAGATCTCCCAAACCCGGGAGCTTTTGATGGGCGACCTGGTCATCGGAGCCAGCGACACGGTCACCAGCTGGTTTCTGCTGCCCTATCTGGAGTCCTTCCACAAGGAGTATCCGGCCATCCGCCTCCAGATCACCAGTGGGCGGAGCCAGAAAGTGCTGGGCCTTCTCAAATCCGGCAAGGTGGATATCGCCTTCGCCTCCTCCCCCTCCGACCCGGCGGGTCTGAACACCTGGCCCTGTTTTGATACCCACGCGGTGTTTGTGGCCTCGGCCAACTATCCCTGTGACTTTGACCACGTCTACACCCTGGAGGAAATTGCCCGCTTTCCCCTGATCCTTCTGGAGCGGAAGGCCAGCTCCCGGGTGTTTTTGGAGCAGTTCTTCCTGCAAAACGGCATGTCCCTCCACCCGGAGATTGAGCTCAGTTCCCGGGGCCTGCTCATCAAGCTGGCCCAGATCGGCCTGGGCGTGGCCGGCGTCACCCGGGAGTTCGTGCAGCCCGCGCTGGACTCCGGCGCCATCCGTCTGCTGAAGACCAACTTCCAGATCCCGGTCCGGTCTGTGGACATGTGCACGCTGAAAGCTGTTTCCCCCACCGCCGCCGCAGAGCGGTTCATGGCCCTGGTCAAGGCCGGTAAATGATGCAAAAGCCGCCGGGAACTCCCGGCGGCTTTGTTACAGGTCCTGAATATTCATTTTCTCCACTGCGTCTTTTTTCCGCCGCCTTTCCCGGCAGGCAAAGTAGACGGCCAGCAGGACAATGGTGGGTATGTTGCTCAGCAGCATTGTGAGCAGCGCCATCAGCGCGGTCTGGAGCGGACTTTCCATGGCCCTCAGGTTCAGCAGGTATATGAGCGACCACAAAAAGCTCACTCCCGGCAGGATCAGTCCCAGCCACCTGCTCTCCCGCCTGGACAGGAACACCTGCAGCAGGATGACGCCTGCTGTGAACACAAGGAAAAACAAGATACCAAACCAAAGCGTCCTTACTGCAATTTCCATATTATGCGTCCTCCTTCCTCCTGCGGTATTCCGTCACCAGCAGCTTGGCTGTGTCGAAATCCAGCCTGTCGTCCACTGCCAGCCGCTTGATCAGGGCCACATAGGGCTCTTCCTCCGCCTGCTCGCTCAGCCGGATTTTCTGAATCAGCCGGTCCAGCCGCAGGCGCACCGTGGGATAGGTGACGCCGTAGAGCGACGCCATCTCCTTCAGGGACCCCGAGCTGAGGATGAACTTTTTGATAAACGTCATGTCCTCGTCCTCCAGGCCCGCCATCCAATCGGGCAGCAGCTCCATCCCCATCCCCCTCTTTCATAATATTAAATATATACTTTAATTTTATGAAAGTCAATATGAAATATTATTTTTAATTTATTGACAAAGGGTCGTCCCATATGGGACGACCCTTTGTCAATCCAGCGGAACGTCAAATTCCCTGTCTTGGCGGTAGTACCTCCGATCTTCCTCCGTGATCTGCCGCACCACCCGGCACGGGTTGCCCACGGCGATGGTGCGGGCGGGAATGTCCCCTGATACCACGCTGCCGGCCCCGATCACCGCGCCTTCTCCAATGGTGGCGCCAGGCAGGAGCACCGTGTTCCCGCCGATCCACGCATTGTCCCCCACGGTGACGGGCGCGCCATACTCATAGCCGGTGTTCCGGCTCTCCGGGTGGATGGGGTGTCCGGCGGTGTAGAGGGCCACATTGGGCCCCATCAGCACATGGCTGCCGATGGTGACGGGCGCAATGTCCAAAATCACCAGATTGTAGTTGGCGAAGAAGTAGTCGCCCACAGAGATGTTGTACCCGTAGTCGCAGTGGAAGGGCGCCTCCACCGTGAAGTGCTCCCCCGCCCGGGCAAAAAGGCCCTTGAGCAGCTCCATGGCCTCACTCCGCCGGGAGGGCTCCATGTGGTTGAAGCGGTGGATCACCTCTTTGCAGGCCAAACGGTCCTCCGCAAGGCCGCCCACCCAGGGCCGGTAGGGCAGCCCCGCAATCATCCGTTCCCTTTCTGTCATGCTTCTCTCCTCCCTGCTTTTTCAAAAGGCTCAAAAGGCTCCGCTGACAGCGGAGCCTTTCGTCATTTCCCAATGCCGTATATCTCAAAACGGCCGATCAGATTCTGCACGGTGAGCTTATTGGCCAAAAGCTGCTGATAGGTGACGGACTTAACCCGCCCGGCCGCCTTCAGCTCCTCCTGCTGGCGGAGAATTCCGTCCAGCTCCTTCAGCAGGTCCCGGTACATCCGGTCGTAGCGCTCCAGCCGTTCCCGGTCACCCTGTTCCATAGCGCCGCCCATCAGACGTTGAAGCGGAAGTAGATCATATCGCCGTCCTGCACCACGTACTCCTTGCCCTCGCTGCGCAGCAGGCCCTTTTCCTTGGCCGCGTTGACACTGCCGCACTGGAGCATGTCGTCATAGGCGATGACCTCCGCCCGGATGAAGCCCCGCTCGATGTCGGAGTGGATCTTCCCCGCGGCCTGGGGCGCCTTGGTGCCCTTGCGGATGGTCCAGGCCCGGCACTCGTCCTTGCCGTAGGTCAAAAAGGAGATCAGGCCCAGCAGGGCGTAGGAGCACTTGATGAGCCGGTCCAGGCCGGACTCCTCCACCCCTAACTCCTCCAAAAAGAGCTGCTTCTCCTCGCCCTCCAGTTCGGCGATATCCTGCTCCAGCTTGGCGCAGATGGGCAGCACCTGGGCCCCCTCGGCCTGGGCGATGGAGCGCACCTGCTGATAATAGCCGTTCTCCTCCAGGTGGGTGAAGCCCTCCTCGTCGGTGTTGGCGGCGTAGATCACAGGCTTGAGCGTCAGAAGGTCCGATGTGGCCAGCAGTCCCCTGTCCTCCTCGCTGCACTGGAAGGTCCGGGCCAGATTGCCCTCGTCCAGGTGCTTTTGGAGCGCGGTGAACAGCTCCACCTCATGGGCAAACTTCTTGTCACCCTTCATGGCCTTTGTCGCCTTGTCCACCCGGCGCTGCACCATCTCCAGGTCCGCCATCACCAGCTCCATGTTGATGATGTCGATGTCCCGGCGGGGATCCGTGGTGCCCTCCACATGGATGACGTTTTCATCGTCAAAGCAGCGCACCACGTGGATGATGGCGTCGGTCTCCCGGATGTTGGCCAGGAACTTGTTGCCCAGGCCCTCGCCCTTGGAGGCGCCCTTCACAAGGCCCGCGATGTCCACAAACTCGATGACCGCCGGGGTCTTTTTGTCCGGCTGGTACATCTCCGCCAGCTTGTCCAGCCGCTCATCGGGCACCGCCACCATGCCCACATTGGGATCAATGGTGCAGAAGGGGTAGTTGGCGCTCTCCGCCCCGGCGTTGGTGATGGCGTTGAACAGGGTGCTCTTGCCCACGTTGGGCAGGCCCACGATACCTAATTTCATAGAAGCAAATCTCCTTTGCCGTATTTTCGACTTATTATTGTATCATCCGCACAGGAAAAGTGCAAGGAAAAGAAAATGTAAAAAACTGTTGACATTGATTGAAATTGGAGGTACACTGCAAATGTCAAAAATACTTTACATTTGGGGAGGAAACTCTATGAAAAAATCAGATGAAATGCAACTGCACATTGAGCTCTCCGCCATGAAGTGGGCATGGGCGTTCGACGTGGCGGTGCTGTTGGTGTGGGGCGTGTGGGACCGTGCACGGACCGGGCACTTCACAGGCCCCATGTACCTGCTGGTGCTGCAGAACCTCCTGTACCTTGTCGCCGTGCAGATCGGGAAATGGCGGGTCGGAGACGAGGAGGGCAGGCGTGGCCTTGTGGGGTATCTTGCGGCTGCGGCCGGCGTTCTCCTCCTGGGCGGCGCGTTGATGTGGCTGCAGAGGCTGTAGGGAGATGGAAAACAGCATCCGGATGCTGCGCAAGGCCGCGGGGCTGCGGCAGGAGGACCTGGCGGAGCGCCTGGGCGTCACCCGCCAGACCATCAACGCCATTGAAAACAACAAATACGACCCCACGCTGGGCCTGGCCATGCGCCTGGCCCGGCTGCTGAACACCACGGTGGAGGAGCTTTTCCGTCTGCCGGAGGAGTGAGGCGCAAAAAAGGCACACCGTAAAACGGTGTGCCTTTTCATATCTATGTGTACCGCCGGTACGCCCCGTGGCAAGGAGCGGGCTTGCCTGTTCGCAGCTGTTGCCGCGAGACCGCTCATTCGGGGATACGGCCGGAGTGCGCGTTACGCGGCAGTCCCGCTGCCCGGGCGGGAGCCGAAAAAGTAGTCAAACAGGTCGCCGGGATAGCCGCCGGTCTGATCCTGGGTGGCGCTGGTGGTGGCATCGTGCTGATTGTCCTGATTATCCGGCAGGGTGCCAAAGGTCAACTGGAGCTCAATGTCCTCTCCGCCCCGGAACACCGTCACGGCGGTGGTGTCGCCGGCGGCGTAGCCCTTCTTAGCGGCGGTCAGGTCCTCCAGGGAAGCGATGGTCCTGCCGTCGATGGCGGTGATGACGTCGCCCACCTGCAGCCCGGCCTTCTCAGCGGCGCCGCCAGGCTCCACGGAGTAGACGTAGACGCCCTCGGTCAGATTGGTCTGCTGGGCCATGGCCGCGTTCATGGTGCCCACAGTGGCGCCCAGATAGGGCTTGTTGGTCACATAGCCGTTGGTCATGATGTCCTCGATCATGGCCCAAACATCGTTGATGGGAATCGCAAAGCCCAGGCCCTCCACCGACTCGGAGGAGTAAGAGGAGTATTTGGCGGAGACGATGCCCACCACCTCGCCGTACTCGTTGAACAGCGGGCCGCCGGAGTTGCCGGGGTTGATGGAGGCGTCGGTCTGGATCATGTTGAAGGGCGTGCCATCCACGTTGATGGCGCGGTTCACGCTGGACACCATGCCGCCGCTCATGGAGAAGGTCAGTTCACCCAAGGGGTTGCCCACGGCCAGTACATGGTCGCCCACATTCAGGCTGTCGCTGTCGCCCAAAACAACGCTCTGCAGTCCGGTGGCGTTGATCTTCAGCACGGCGATATCGTAGTCCTCATCGCCGCCGATGACCGTGGCGTCGTAGGTTTCACCGGAGTACAGCGTCACCTTCACGGAGGTGGCTCCGTTGATCACGTGGTGGTTGGTGACGATGTATCCATCCTGGGAGATGATAAAGCCGCTGCCGGAGGATGCGCTCTCCACCACCTGACCAAAGATGTTGGTGCTGGCGGCAGAGGAGTTGATGGACACGGCGCTGTTGACGTTGGCGGCGTAGTTCTCTGCGTCGGAGAGAAGCTTCTGCCCGTCCACCGACACTTTGTTGACCTTCACCGGGGTGCGGGTGCTCATCTGGACATTGACTTCGTCGCCGCCGCGGCTGACGCCCCACATCACGCCCGCGCCGGCGGCGCCGCCCAGCAGGGCACAGCTCAGGGCCAGCGCCGCGATTTTGAGCCCGGCGCGGCTTTTCTTTTTGCGTTCGGGCTTTGCCTCCCAGGGTTCGCGGTAGACCGCCGGTCCGGCGGTGGGGGCTTCTGCGGTATGTTCGGTACCGTCCTTGCGGTAAGTGTAATGGTACAGGTTGTGTTCGTCGTTATACATAACTGATTCCTCCTTGTGTAACGAGTCCCTCACATTGGGACTCAGTATATCGGCTCTTTATGTCCAAAGTATGAAAAATGCTGTTGGATTATTTGAATTTTTGCTTGAGGGTCTTTTCTTCCAATATTTCGAATTCCTTTTCACATCTGCTGAGCGCAGTATAGCCGGGGTATCTTAAATGGACTTTAAAATCAGGCGTCAAATTATAACCGTTCTGTGAACATTTTTCAAAATACCATTGGATTTTGCTGGAATTGCATACTACTGAAACAGAAAACCAATCACGCGGCAGGCGCACATGTCACTGAAAAAAATAAAGCGCCCAAGGAAGACAGCGCCTCCATCTTATGATATACTTGCTGTGGACTTCCACGCCCTGAATAGGGACAGGGCGTCTGAATACATGATGTTCTCCGCGAGGGCGGAGGGAAAGCTGGTGAATCGTTTGCTGAAATTAGAAGGGCTGAAGCTTGCCCCAGGCCAGCCGGAGTCCGCGCTGTGGAAAAAGGCGGCCCGGGAGCTGCATGTCCCTGCCGTGGAATCGCTGCGTGTCCTGCGCCGCTCCATCGACGCAAGGGACGGGTTGTTTTTTGTCTATTCGGTGGCCGTAACGGTGCAGGACGAGGAGGCCGTGCTGCGCCGCCATCCCCGCCTCTCCCGCTATGAAGAACCCCTTTACCTTCCGCCGGCGCCTCTTGATCGCGCCGTGGAACCGCCGGTTGTGGTGGGCGCCGGGCCGGCGGGCCTTTTTTGCGCATTGCTCCTGGCCCGCGCCGGGGCCAGGCCCATTCTGCTGGAGCAGGGGCAGGGCGTGGAGCAGCGCCGGCAGGACGTGGAGCGCTTCTGGTCCACCGGCGAGCTGAACACACGCTCCAACGTCCAGTTCGGTGAGGGAGGCGCAGGGGCCTTTTCCGATGGAAAGCTCAACACCGGCACACGGGACATCCGCCACCGCTGGATTCTGCGCCAGCTGGTCTCCTGGGGCGCACCGGAGGACATCCTCATCGACGCCAAGCCCCACGTGGGCACGGACCGACTACACGTTGCCCTTCAGGGGATGCGCCGGACGCTTCTGGACGCGGGCTGCGACATCCGCTTTGGCCACGCCCTGGTGGGAATCCACAGCAGGGACGGCGCCGTTGCCTCCCTGGACGTGGAGGGCCCCGGCGGCCTCTACTCCCTGCCGGCCCGGCAGGTGGTGCTGGCCCCCGGCCACAGCGCCCGGGACACCTTTTTCCTGCTGCAGGACCTGGGGGTCCATCTGGAGGCCAAATCCTTCTCTGTCGGCGTGCGCATCGAGCACAGCCAGTCGGACATGGACGCGGCCCAGTACAAGCGCTACGCCGGCCACCCCTGCCTTCCCGCCTCCAGCTATAAGCTCTCCTGCCACCTAAGCAGCGGCAGGGCGGTCTACTCCTTCTGCGTCTGCCCCGGAGGCCAGGTGGTGGCCGCCGCGTCGGAGGAGGGCCGGGTGGTCACCAACGGCATGAGCGAATTTGCCCGGGACGGAGAAAACATCAACGGCGGATTGCTGGTCAGCGTGACGCCGGAGGACTACGGCGGCGGCCGGGACGCGCTGGCCGGCATCGCCTTCCAGCGCCGTTTGGAGGAGGCAGCCTACGCCCTGGGCGGAGGCTGCTACCGGGCGCCGGCCCAGCGGGTGGAGGACTTCCTGGCCGGGCGGCCCTCCACCGGGCCAGGAGCGGTGCGGCCCACCTACCGTCCCGGCGTCACTTACACCGACCTGCGCCGGTGCCTGCCGCCCTTTGTGGCCGACGCCATCGCCCAGGCCCTGCCCCTCCTGGGCCGGAAGGTCCGGGGCTATGACGCGCCGGACGCGCTCTTGACGGCGGTGGAGAGCCGCAGCTCGTCTCCGGTGCGCATTGTGCGGGATGAAACGTACCAATCCTCCCTCCGGGGCCTGTACCCCTGCGGCGAGGGAGCCGGTTACGCCGGCGGCATCTTATCCGCGGCCGCCGACGGCATGAAATGTGCGGAACAAATTTGGGAGGTACTCCAACATGAAGCATGAAATCTGTGTGGTCAATGATTTTCTCACCGCTGCCCACAGGGAAAAAGTATGCGCCGCAGCGGAGCGGCACGGCTACACCGTCCGCTTCTTCGAAACCCCCGAGGCGGCTGAAGGCCAGCTGGGCCAATGTGAAATCCTCTACAGCCACTATCCAGACCTCCTCCGCCAGGCGCCGGAGCTGAAGTGGTACTGCTGCTCCTTTGCCGGGGTGGAGCCCTATATGCAGCCCGGCATTTTCCCCAACGAGGAGTGCCTGCTGACCAACTCCTCCGGCGCCTACGGCGTCACCATTGCCGAGCACATGGTCATGGTGACGCTGATGCTGATGCGGCGGATCATGGAATATCAGGCCTCCATGGCCCGAAGGGAGTGGATCCAGGAGCTGCCCATCCGCTCCATATTAGGCAGCCGCATCACCGTGCTGGGCACCGGTGACATCGGCAGCAACTACGCCCGGCGGGTCAAGGCCATGGGCGCGGCAAAAGTGGTCGGCGTCAACCGCAGCGGCGGCTCCGGAGAGCCCGCCTACGACGCGGTCTATCCCTCTGCCCGGCTGGAGGAGGTGCTGCCCCAGACGGAGGTGCTGGCCATGGCCATGCCTTCCACGGCCCAGACCGCGGGCATCCTCTCCCGGGAGCGGATCGCCCTGCTGCCCCAAAATGCCCTTGTCCTCAATGTGGGCCGCGGCTCCGCCATCGACCAGGAGGCTCTCATCGAGGCGCTGAACGCGGGCCGCATCGCCGGGGCGGCATTGGACGTGATGACGCCGGAGCCCCTCCCCGCAGACCACCCCCTGTGGTCCGCCCGGAACGTGCTGCTGACGCCCCATATCTCCGGCGACATGACCTTGGGCTGGACCTGCGATAAAAATGTGGATCTGTTTTGCGAGGACATTGAAAACTACTGTACCGGGCGTCCCCTGATCCACGCGGTGGACCGGACGCTGGGCTATTAAAAGGAGCATTTATGGAAAACTTTACATTTTACTCCCCCACCTACTTCTCCTTCGGCGACGGGGCCGAGTCCCAGGCGGCCGATCTGGTCCGCCGCTTCGGCGGCTCAAAGGTGCTGATCCACTACGGCGGCGGCTCCGTGATGCGCAACGGTGTATACGACAAGGTCACCTCCGCTCTCTCCGCCGGGAACATCCCCTTTGTCTCGCTGGGCGGCGTACAGCCCAACCCACGCGCCAGCCTGGTCTACGAGGGCATCCGGCTGTGCCGCGCTGAAAGCGTGGACTTCATCCTGGCCTTAGGCGGCGGCAGCACCATCGACTCATCCAAGGCCATTGCCGCCGGCGTCCCCTATGACGGGGACTTCTGGGACTTTGTCACCGGCAGGGCCCATCTGAGCGCCACGCTTCCCGTGGGTACGGTGCTGACCATCTCCGCAGCCGGCAGCGAGGGATCCAACAGCTGCGTCATCACAAAGGACGAGGGGATGCTCAAGTGGGCCTTTCCGGGAAATGACCTGCTGCGGCCCAAGTTCTCCATCCTGAACCCCCGCTTTACCTGTTCCCTGCCCCCCTACCAGACTGCCTGCGGCATCACGGACATGATGGCCCACATCCTGGAGCGCTACTTTACCAACACGCCGGAGGTGGAGGTCACGGACCGGCTGTGCGAGGGCCTTTTGAAGGCGGTTCTTCACGCGGCCGGTGAGGTGATGGCCGATCCTCAGAGCTACAGCGCCCGCTCCGATCTCATGTGGGCGGGGATGCTTGCCCACAACAACCTCTGCGGCGTCGGCCGGGAGCAGGACTGGGCCAGCCACCGCATCGAGCATGAGCTCTCCGCCGTCTACGACTGCGCCCACGGCGCGGGCCTCGCGGTCATCATGCCCGCCTGGATGGAGTATGTCCTGCCCCATGACCCGGCCCGCTTTGCCCAGTTCGCCGTCCGGGTCTGGGGCTGTGAAATGGACTACTCCCACCCGGAGCGTACCGCACGGGAGGGCATCGCCCGGTTCCGGGCCTTTCTCCGCTCCATCGGCATGCCCACCAACTTCCGGGAACTGGGCGCCCGGGAGGAGGACATCCCGAAGATCATGGAACACGAGCGGCTCAAAGGGGAGGTCCATGAGGGCCATTTTGTCCCCTTGGGCGACGCCGACGTGGAGGCCATCCTCCGGCTGGCAGCCAGGAGCAATTGACAAAAAAGGCAGTGGACTTCCGTCCACTGCCTTCTTCTATTTGGCCGCCTTGACCGCCGCCCGGCGCAGCAGCAGCCAGTTCACCACGATCCCCGCCGCCGACAGCGCCGCCAGCACCGCAATGAAGTTCCAGGGGGACTGCATCAGAAACCCCACCGCCCGGAGCCCCGCCTCCGCCACGGCCTCCTCTCCCGCCAGATAGATCGCCAGATAGGGGACGCCGTTTGCAAGCACAGGGATGGCCACGGCCACCACCACAGTCCAGAACTTGTTGAGCCGCCAGAACAGCAGGGAGAAAAAGCTGCCCCAGACGGCGGCGCAGAGGCCCAGCATCAGGACAAAGATCATGCTCATGGCGTGCTGGCCCATGGTCAGCACCGGCTGGTCGGCTCCCACATAGAGCATCTGGTACAGATCAAAAAGGAAGATATTTGGGCGGCCGCCCAGCACCACCTGGGCAGTGCCCACAAAGACCTCGCCCGCCGCGGCCATGGTCCCGGCCACCGTCAGCAGGGTGATCAGATTCCCCAAAAAGGCGGAGCGTCGGCCCACGCCGCATTGGGCGGCCAGCCGGACGTCCTCCCGGATGGCGCAGATGCCCAGGACAAAGAGCATAATGACCGTGCTGAAGCCGTAGGCGCTGAAGCTGATCCGCTCTTCGCCCGTTTCAATGCAGGCGATCACTGCCACGATCAGCAGCATGACCCCCCAAAAAGCCACCACGCCCTTCATCATATCCGTGTAGCGGTAACGAATCAGTGCTTTCATTTCCGGTCCTCCTCTTTCATCAGGCTGATGAAGTAGTCCTGCAGGTTCATTCCCCCGATCTCCAGCCCGTCGGGCAGGGGATCCGGCTGACCCTGGACACAGGCGGTCTTCAGGCCGCCCAGGGCAGTTTCGGACAGCACATGGCGGCCCGACAGGTATTGCTCCATAGCCGCAGCCGGGCCGGACACCGTGTAGGCGCCCTCCATCAGTTCCTCGGTGGGACCCTGGCGCAAAATGGCGCCGGAGCGGATGATGAACGCGTAGTCGATCAGATTGGCAGCCTCCGCGATCAGATGGGTGGAGAGCACCACCGCGCAGGGGTGCTCCGCGTACTTCTCCAGTACAAGCCGGTAAAAGAGCTCTCTGTGCTGGGCGTCCAGTCCCAGGACCGGCTCGTCAAAGAACAGATAGGGCGTGTTCACCGCCAGTCCCAGCACAATGCGGAAAATGGAGCCATAGCCGGTGGAGAGGGAGGTGATCTTCTGCTTCAGGTTCAGGCCGAACAGCTCCGCCGTGCGCTCCGCCAGGGCCATGTCAAAATCCGGGTAAAAGGATGCCACCGTCCGCAGCGCCTTTTTCACCCGCATATCCTCGGGGAAAAAGTTCTGCTCCCCCACCAGGAAGACCTTGGACAGCGCCTCGTCGGACCGGTTCTCCGTGCCGTCGATGCGCACCGTTCCCCCGTCGGCGCGGACGCGGTCTGTGATGATGTTCAGCAGTGTGGACTTGCCTGCCCCGTTGTTGCCCAACAGCCCATAGATATGGCCGCCCTCCAGCGTCAGCGACACGTCGCGCAGCGCCCGCGTCTCCCGGAAGGACTTGGTAATATGTGTGATCTCAATTGCCATTGTCTTCAAATCCTCTCTCAATCAATCCGGCCAGCTCCTCCCGGGTCATCTCCAACCGTTTGGCCTCACTGACCAGCTTCTCTACATAGTCGGTGTAAAACCGCTCCCTCCGCACTCTGCGCAGCTTCTCTCTCGCCCCCGGCGCCACAAACATGCCAACCCCCCGCTTCTTGTACAAAAGCCCTCCGTCCACCAGCAGATTGATTCCCTTCAGCGCTGTGGCCGGATTGATTTGATACGCCACGGAATACTCCGTGATGGAGGGAACCGGCGTCTCCTCTTCGTAGACGCCCGTTAAAATAGCCTCCTCCAGCTGTTCCGCCAGCTGAAGGAATATGGGCCGCTCGTCGTTGAACTGCACGGCGTCACCTCCCTCTTAGCTTAGTTAATTAGTGAAGTAATTAACCGTGTAACTAACATACCACTGTCAGCACCGGTTGTCAACTGTTTTTTGGATGGAACATGTGATCACGCCAGCAGCAAGGCGCCAATGGCGCAAAAAAGGCAGTGGACTTTCGTCCACTGCCTTTTTTGATTTTAAAATTCGGCGTTGCCCACGGTGCGGGGATGGGGCAGCACGTCGCGGATGTTGCTGACGCCGGTGAGATACATCACCATGCGCTCAAAGCCCAGGCCGAAGCCCGCGTGGGTGCAGCTGCCGTAGCGCCGCAGGTCCAGATACCACCAATAATCCTCCGGCTTCATGCCCAACTCCCGGATGCGGCGCTCCAATACGTCCAGCCGCTCCTCGCGCTGGCTGCCGCCGATGATCTCGCCGATGCCGGGCACCAGGCAGTCCGAGGCGGCCACGGTCTTGCCGTCCTCGTTGAGGCGCATATAGAAGGCCTTGATCTCCTTGGGGTAGTCGGTGACGAACACCGGCTTTTTGTAGATCTGCTCGGTGAGGTAGCGCTCATGCTCCGTCTGAAGATCACAGCCCCACTCCACCTTGTAGTCGAACTTGTCGTTGTGCTGCTTGAGGAGGTCCACCGCCTCGGTGTAGCTCACCCTGGCAAAGTCGGAGGAGGCCACGTGGCTCAGCCGCTCAATGAGGCCCTTATCCACAAAGCTGTTGAAAAAGTTCATATCGTCGGGGCAACGCTCCATGACCCGCCGGATGATGTGCTTGATCATGGCCTCCGCCACGTCCATGTCGCCCTTGAGGTCCGTGAAGGCCATCTCCGGCTCGATCATCCAGAACTCAGCGGCGTGGCGCTGGGTATTGGAGTTCTCCGCCCGGAAGGTGGGGCCGAAGGTGTAGACGTCGCCGAACGCCATGGCAAAGTTCTCGGCGTTCAGCTGGCCGGAGACCGTCAGGTTGGCGCTCTTGCCGAAAAAGTCCTCGCCGTAGTCCACAGCGCCGTCGCCGGTGCGGGGCAGGTTCTCCAGATCCAGCGTGGTCACCCGGAACATCTCGCCGGCGCCCTCGCAGTCGCTGGCGGTGATGATGGGCGTATGGATATAGACAAAGCCCCGCTCCTGGAAAAATTCATGGATGGCATAGGCCGCCGCGCTGCGCACCCGGAAGACCGCGGAGAAGAGGTTGGTCCGGGGCCGCAGATGCTGGATGGTCCTGAGGTACTCCACGCTGTGGCGCTTTTTCTGCAGCGGGTACTCAGGGCTGGAGGTCCCCTCCACACGGACGGAGGACGCCCGCAGCTCCAGGGGCTGCTTCGCCTCCGGGGTCAGCACCACAGTGCCGGTGACCACAAGGGCGGCACCCACATTCTGTCCGGCGATTTCCTTATAATTTGCCACCTCGCCGTCCGCAAATACCACCTGCAGGTTGCGGAAGCACGAGCCGTCGTTCAACTCAATGAAGCCGAAGGTTTTCATGTCCCGGATGGTGCGGACCCAGCCGCCCACCTGGACCTCCTTGCCGGACAGGGCTTCGCTGTCGGCATAAATGGCCGCTACTTTCGTGTAACTCATCTTTTTCACCCGTTTTTCTTGTTTTTGCCTGTGGCTGCAAATTATATGGTATTGTACCCTATTTTTTCCCATATTACAAGAGGAAACGGACTTTTTACACGTTGAACGTTCGAGTCGCGGACTCCGCGGCGTATTTTTCCGTCAACGCGCCCTCAGGAGATTGCCTCGCCGCCCACCTGGTAGTCCGACCACTCCCCGCTGCTTCCGCGCACGGAGGTGCAGTCCGAGAAGAAATAGGCCCCGGTGCCGCTGCGCCACTTCTGGGCGTCGAACGTCACGGTGTCGCTGACATGGTAGTCCTTCAGCGGCGAATCCTCCCCCTCCTGGACGGTGGGCAGGCTGAACGCTACCTTACTCTCCTTTTCCCTGATGGAGAAGAGGCAGCCGTCGGCCCACTGGTAGAATTTGGCGTCGCTGCCCTCAAGGGGCTCGCCGGTGATATAGCCCTGCTCCAGCAGCTCCTCATAGGTGCCCTGGACGGGTGCAAGGCCGTGCTCCTCCCCAAAGGCCCAAGCCACGGCGGACTGCTCCGCCGCGCTCAGCCGGGTACCGGAGAGGTCCACGCCCAGCTCTGTGATGTTCTCGTTGAGCCCGCTGTCCACCTCCCAGAGGTCCTCCAGCACATCCAGGTACAGCTCCGCCAGATCGTCAAACCCTTCGGAACGCACGTTGATGCTGGTGACAGAGCCCAACTGGGCCGGGAACGTCTCCATGACGCCGCCGTCATAGCAGACCTCCACCAGCATACCGCTCTCTATCTCGTCGGCGGCGGAGGACTCGCCCTCCAGCGTAACCGGCAGGCCGGAGGCATCCAAGCGGTATACGTCGCCGCTGCCCCCATCCTGCTTCGCCAGAAGAAGAGAGCCGTCGTCCTCGTCAATGATCCGGCAGACCACCACGGCACTTCCTCCCGAGCTGCTGCCGTCCGGGACGGAGCTGCTGGCGGACCCGCCGCCGGAAGAGCTTCCCCCTCCAGAGGAATCGCCCGGACCGCAGGCCGCCAGAACTCCCATGCACAGTGTCAAGCCCAAAAGGGCGCAAACCAATCGTTTCATGCCATCAGCCTCCTTTTGAGATTGTGACGGCCCCGGCGGCCAATTGGTTCCATCATGCGGAGTTTCGCTTCCGATATGCCCGGACGGCCGCGCCCACAAGGTTGCCAAGCAGCGCCGCGGCGCCGGCCACCCCCGCCTGGAACAGGGCGCTGGAATTATACAGCCAGAAGATGTGGGGGATGGTCAGCACCGCGCAGACCACAGGGTACAGCGGCGTGATCCCCCACCGCTTCCCCAGGCTCAGCGCAGAAGAAAAGCAGACAACAGGCAGAACCAGATACGGATACAGCAGCCCCGTGAGCACGGGGAAATCCCTGGCGTCCACCAGCCGCAGAAGCGGCGGCAGCACCAACTCCACCGCGGCGATCAGCACCATATCCGGCATTGTCTCCCGCCACCGCAGCATCGAGGGCGGCGGCGTCAGCTTCAGCTTCTCCCGGATGCTGTCCACATCCCGGCGGCAGCCGTAAAACCGCCTGGCCCAATCCATCACAAAAAGGATCAGCGTGCCGCCGATCCAGAGATTGACGCCCTCCTGATGCTGCCAGTCCCAGCCGTGGAGCGTCCAGGTCCAAAGCGCCATGCCGGTGCCCACTATCAGGAAGCTGATGAGGGACTTTTTCAAAAAGCTCATGGTCTCCCGCTTCCAAAGCAGCGAGATCAGCCCGGCGCAGAGGCCAAAGCCGGCGAATGCCGTCACCTGCGCGGCCCGTGCCCGGCCCACGGTGCCGCAGGCCTCCACCAGCGCGCCGGCGGGTTCGCCGCCGCTGTAGAGGAGGAACCACACCCCAACGCCGTACAGCGCCCCCAAGGCGAGGCGCGTCCAAATCTCACGTTTCATATTCCCAGCGCCTCCTTGATCTTTTTCACATACCGCCGGGAGACGTAGCACACCGTCCCTCCGGCCAGCGTCATGCGGATGGTGCCGGACAGGCTCAAATCCAGGCCCGCCACCTGCCTAAGATTCACGATCTCCGAGTGGGAGATGCGCACGAACTGCCCCGGCAGCCGCTGCTCCAGCTCGTAGAGCCGCGCTTTCAGCGTGTAGACGCCGCCCCCGGTCTGGGCGCAGACCTCCTTGTCCTCCCCGTAGAGCCGCAGGATGCTGTCTATTTTCAGCAAAGACGCCTCGCTGCCGCGAAAGCCCGGGATCAGGTCCATGGCCGCCGGCTGGAGGCTGTCGATCAGCGCCTTCACCTCCGGCGTCATGGCCGGAGCATAAATTACCACCTTGGCCTCCAAGCGCTCCGGCTCTATTTTTACCTCAATTTCCAAGGCTCATCCTCCTCTCTGGGCTCAGTATAGCGGACGGCCGCCCCGCCGTCCAGCACTTTCCGACCATCGGCTTCCCCGGCGGGACAGACGGCAATCCCCACCGGGCAGCGGCGGCAGAATCAGCCGCCCTTGCAAAAGGCGCAGTCATCTGATAAACTGAATAAATTGGAAGCCAATCCAGTTCACGAGGAGGATTCCCATGCCTTTGTTCTTAACTGCCCATTTACCGGAGGCCCACAACGATTCGTTCCTTGTCTTCCTCGGCTCCCCCTGGGGGCTACTAAGCGGCTATCTGCTGGCGATCAACCTGATCGCCTTTCTGATATTCGGCGTGGACAAGTGGAAGGCAAAGCGAAAAAAGACCCATGAATCCACCCGCCGGGTCCCGGAGAAGACCCTCTTTTTGCTGGCGGCCTTAGGCGGCAGCTTGGGCGCGCTTTTGGGGATGAAGGCCTTTCACCACAAGACGCTGCACAAGACCTTTACCATCGGCATCCCGCTGATTTTAATCCTTCAGATTGTGATTCCCCTGGGCTTATTCGTCTATTTCCGCTTTCTCCGCTGAGGCCATCGTCCAAATAAAAAGCCGTGGAATTGCTTCCACGGCTTTTTCTCATCTTCGTCTTCCCCGGTAGTTGCGGCCCCGGCCCACTTTTCTGCCGTAGCGGTAGCGCCGCCGGCCCACCGTCAGCTTCCAGCCCGCCAACAGGAGGACCAGCAGCAACAGGATCACCAAAATCACCTTGACGATGGTCTTGGAGAAGAAGTCCTTCACGTTCTTCTGGAGAACCAGCAGCCTGGACGCCTCGATGCTGTCGTAGGCCAGCAGCTTCACCGTAGCGTAATCGCGGTCCTCATAGCTGAGGGTGACCTCCCCCAACACATCGCCCTTCTCCACCGGCGCCTCCACCGTATCCTGGTAAAGCGTAACCCTCCGTTTCAGGCTCTCCGGCTCCAGGCTGTTGGGCAGCAGGGCCTCCACATCCGACGCAGGATGGGCCACCACATAGTTCACATCCTTGGACAGCGACACAGGCACCTCCTGGATCATATCGGCCTGGGTCAGGATGGTCTTGCGGGAGAAGTTGTTGAAGCCCCACTCAAAAAGGCGCTTTGTCTCGGAAAAGCTCTGGGTCTGGGTCTTTCCGTCGGTCAGGGAAACCCGCTCCGCCCCAAGCACCACGCTGATGAGGGAGCGGCTGCCCTCCACCGCGGAGGAAACCAGGCAGTAGCCGGCGTCGGAGGTGGACCCGGTCTTGATGCCCCGGGCTGCGGAATAGGTGTAGCCGATGGCCCGCCAGTTGGACAACAGGTAGTTGGTGGTGTGCAGCACCCGCGCCTCCGACAGGTTGGTGGCCGGCACGGTGATCTGGGCGGTATTGCAGATGGTCATGAAATCCGGATGCCCCATGGCCTCCTTGGTGATGAGGTAGATGTCCCAGGCGGAGGTATAGTGCTTGGGATCGTGGAGGCCCGTGGCGTTGACAAAGTGGGTGTTGGCGCAGCCGAGCTCCTCCGCCCGCTGGTTCATCCGCTCCACAAACGCGTCCACGCTGCCGCTGACCCGCTCGCCCAGGATGTTGCAGGCCTCGTTGGCGGAGACCACCAGCATACAGTAGAGGAGGTTCTCCACGCTCATGGTCTCCCCCTCTTTGATGTTGGCGGAGCTGCCGTCGTCCGCCAGGCCCTCAAGAGCGGTGGCGGTCACGGTGATCTGCTCGTCCATGGAAAGCTTTCCGCTGTCCACCGCCTCCAGCACCAGCAGGGCCGTCATCACCTTGGTGATGCTGGCCGGATAGAGCTCATCGTGCTCATTTTTGGCATAGAGGACCTCTCCGGTGTCCCCATCCACCAGCAGCGCAGCCTTGGCCGCGACCTCCATCACCGGGGCGCTGTCCCCCTCCTCCGCGGGCGCGGCAAGGGGCACGGCCACCAGGCTCAGCACCAGGGCCAGTATGAAAAAAACAGACGCGAACCGTTTCATTTTCATGGTACACTCCCACAATCTATGCTATAATAGCTCCAAAGCGGCCATTATGCTGAAATCCAGATGGGACCTGCCGCGATGATGCGAACGGCAGTCTCCCCCAAGTTTCGACTTTATAGTAGTATATCAAATATTTTTCTTGAGTTCAACTGTGAGAAGGAATTTACAGATGATAAAAACCGACTGGGCGCTGCTGGCAATCACCCTCTCTTTTCTTCTGGTGCTGACCGCCATGTATTTCAGCGACCAGAGCCGCCGCGACGCGGGAACCTACACCATCACCACCGCCCAGGCAGCGCCGGAGCCCACCGCGCCCCAGGTTCGGCCCATCAACCTGAATACCGGGGACATGGACGAGTTGACGCTGCTGCCCGGCATCGGGGAAGTCATCGCCCGGCGGATCATCGACTACCGGGAGAAACACGGCCCGTTCCAGTCCATTGAGGAGATCATGAACGTCAGCGGCATCGGCGAGGCAACTTTCGCGGACATCAAGGATCAGATCACCGTGCGGGCAAGCTGGGTGAAGGGGCCTCCCGCCCGATATGGAAAGCGCCCCGCCTGAGGCGGCTGAAGTGTAAAAAAGGAGGACAAGATCTTGCGGATACTGGTCGTGGACGATGAAAAGCTCCTGGTCAAGGGGATGAAATTCAATCTGGAGAACGAGGGGTATGAGGTGGAGTGCGCCTATGACGGCGCGGCGGCGGTGGAGACAGCCCGGGACGGCCGGTTCGACCTTATCATCCTGGACGTGATGATGCCGGAGGTGGACGGGCTGGAGGCCTGCATGCGCATCCGGGAGTTCTCCAACGTGCCCATCATCATGCTCACCGCCAAAAGTGAGGATACGGACAAGATCATCGGCTTTGAGTGCGGCGCCGACGACTACATCACCAAGCCCTTCAACATCCTGGAGCTGAAGGCCCGGGTCAGGGCCCTGCTGCGGCGCAGCACCGGCGTCCAGCGCTCCAGCGGCGGCACGCTGACCGTGGGGGACATCACCCTGGACACGGAGCAGCGTGTGGCCGTCCGGGAGGGCCGGACCGTGGACCTCACCGCCAAGGAGTACGACCTCATCGAGCTTCTGATGCGCAACCCCCGCCGGGTCTACAGCCGGGAAAACCTGATGAACGTGGTGTGGGGCTATTCCTACGCGGGGGACTACCGGACGGTGGACGTCCACATCCGCAGGCTCCGGGAGAAATTGGAGAAGGTGCCCGCGGAGCCGGAGCATATTCTGACCAAGTGGGGAGTGGGCTACTATTTCAAGGCATAGCTTACAGTACAAGTTCGGCCTGTCCTACATCCTTGTCATCATTGCCGTGCTGATCCTGCTGAACACCTATCCGCTGATCGTCTCGGAAAACCTGGTGTTCCAATCCAAGCAGAGCACGCTGCAAAACAACGTGACGGTGATGGTCTCGGCCCTCAGCGGCCTGGACCGGCTGACCGAGGAAAATGTGACCACGGCCATGACGGTGGTGGAGGAGACGGGAATCTCCCGCATCCTGGTCACCGACGCCAGGGGCAAGGTCCTCTACGACACCCGGGAAACCGGCGGTGCCGTGGGTTCCTATGCCCTTTACACAGAGATCGTCCAGGCCCTGGACGGCAACGACACCTTCTATTGCAGCTTCAGCGACGACGCCTTCCGCAGCCGGGCCTCCTCCCCCGTGCTCTATCAGAACCAGGTCATCGGCTCCGTCTACGCCTATGAGTACGATACGGTGCAGGCCAGCCTCCTGCGGGGCTTTCAGAGCAACCTGCGCAGCCTCTCCCTGGTGGTGGGGCTGCTGGTGCTGGCCCTCTCGGCCATTTTGTCCCGGGCCTTGACCCGTCAGATCAGCGACCTGCTCTCCGCCATCCGGAAGGTCCGGGAAGGCGCCTACAGCCACCGAGCCGAAATCCACGGCCACGACGAGATCGCCCAGATCGCCACGGAGTTCAACAGCCTCACTGACCGGCTCCAGACAACGGAGACGGCCCGGCGGCGTTTTGTCTCCGATGCCTCCCACGAACTGAAGACGCCTCTTGCGGCCATCCGGCTGCTGTCGGACTCCATCCTCCAGACGGAGGACATCGACCCGGACACCACCCGGGAGTTTGTGGCCGACATCGAGCGGGAGGCCGAGCGCCTCAGCCGCATCACCGAGGACCTTTTGCAGCTGACCCGGCTGGACGGCGACCTGCTTGCCCCTGCCACGGAGGTGGAACTGCTGCCGGTGGTGCAGCAGGTGATGCGGATGATGGAACTGGTGGCCACGGAAAAGAACATCAGCCTGACCTATCAGGCTCCCGACTCTCCCTGTTTCGTCCTCTCCACCCGAGACGAGATCCATCAGGTGATCTACAACCTGTTGGACAACGCCGTCAAGTACAGCAGCGAAGGCGGCTGGGTCCAGCTGCGGCTGGGAAACGAGGCGGACCAGGTGGTCTTAGCGGTGGAGGACAACGGCATCGGTATCCCGGAGGAAGACCTGCCCCGGATTTTTGAACGTTTCTACCGGGTGGACAAGGCCCGCTCCCGGGCCGCAGGCGGCACCGGGCTGGGGCTGGCCATTGTCAGCGACACGGTGCGCAGGCGGGGTGGCTCCATCGCCGCAGCCAACCGCTCAGGCGGCGGAACGGTGTTCACCGTCCGCTGGCCCGCCGCCGGGGAAGGGAGGCAAGGCGAATGAGAAAACGAATGGCATGCCTTCTCTGTGCCCTGACGCTTCTGGTCACCGGCTGCGCCTATGCGGTCAGGCAGTCCCAGCCCTCCGACGAGGATGTCTATCAGCTCTACTATGCCGTGGAGGATCTGGAGATGGTGCAAGGCGGCGACGCAATCAGCGCCGAGACCATCCCAGTGACTCAGCTCGACCCCCTCCCCACCCGGGAGATGGCGGAAGCCCTGCTCACCGTGCTGTTGGAGGGGCCGGACACCGCGGCTCTGCGCAGTCCCATCCCCGCCGGCACAAAGCTCCTGGGCCTGGAAATCAGCGGCCAGCACGCCCACGTGGACCTGTCTGCCCCCTATGGCGCCCTCTCCGGCATTGCCCTGACCATTGCCGACTACTGCATCACGCTGACTCTGACCCAGCTGCCGGAGATCACCGTGGTCTCCATCACGGTGGAGGGCCAGCCCCTGGCCTATCGCAACAGCCAGAACTTCACTGCCCACGACGTGCTGCTCTCCAGCACCGCGGACGTAATCCGGACCCTTGATGTGTCCCTTTACTTCCTGGACGGCGCCGGCAGCCTCGTCCCGGAGCAGCGCACCCTGGAGCTCTATGAGGGCGATACTCAGGCCCTGTCCCTCATCAACGCACTGGTGTCAGGGCCCCATGGCAAGGGCCTCTCCTCTGCCCTTCCGGAGCAGTTCTCCGTGCTGTCCGTCTGGCAGGAGGAGGGCGTCTGCTATTTGAACCTGCCCTCCGCCCTGCTGACAGACAGCACGCAGACGCCGGAGCAGCAATCCCTCACCGTCACCGCGCTGGTCAACTCCCTCTGCTCCCTGGACTCTGTGGACAGCGTCCAGATTCTGGTGGACGGAGAGCTGCGGAGCTTCTACGGCTCCATCTCCATTGAGGGGCTCCTCTATCCCACCGCGTCATAACAAACAGGGGCGGCCCTTTCGGGCCGCCCCTGTTTGTTCTCATTTTATAGATACGTGACCATATCCTCCAGAGGATTCCGCTGATCGTGCAGATGGGCCGGATGCGCCCCTTCCGCCGCATAGCCCACCGGCAGCAGGGCGATGACCGTCACGCCCTGGAGCTGGGGAAGCTCCTGCTCCAGTTTGACCGGATCGAACATCCCCACATAGGTGGTGCCCAGGCCCAGGTCGGCGGCCTGGAGCATGATGTGGGCCGCCGCGATGGCCGCGTCGATCTCCCCGTGGTTTTTCCCGTCGCTGCGGACCCAGGCCGCAGAGGCGTCATAGCCCACCGCCAAAATGACCGGCGCGCCAAAGTGGCAGGGCGTGCATCGGCCTGCCTTTTCCAGTGCCGACGGGCTGCGCAGAACAAAGATGCGCTGGGGCTGTAAGTTTTTCGCCGTGGGAGAGGCTTGGGCGGCCTCCAACAGAAGATCCAGCTTCTCCTGCTCAACGGGGCGGGAGCTGAACTTCCGGAGGGAGTAGCGCCCTTTTGCCAGTTTTGCAAACTCCATTGTCATTCACTTCCTTGTTTTGAGAAAATACGGCTGCTTCTCTCAGCCTGCCCTCTTCTATTTGAGTATCGTAGCACAGTTCTTTTCTTTCTGCAATCCGTCTTTACCCCAACTCACAAAAGCAGCGCGGGACAAATCCCGCGCTGCTTTTCCCGCTGACAGCGGATCAGGACTGCCTCCACCCGCTCTGCTGTAAAAGCTCGTTGCAGGCGTCCCGCCGCTGTGTATCGTAAAACTCCATGAACTTCAGCGAATAGATGTCGCTGACGATGTAGCGGTCCCGGGGTTCCTGATAAATTGTGACATAATCGTTTCCCACATCGTAGAGGATTCCCTCCCAGGACACCATGTTCTGAGTTCCCACCAGGAACGTGGCCACAATATAGTTGCCCTCGTTTCTGGCCAGCATCGCCTTCAGGGAGCCCTTGTAGACCTCTTCTCTTGAAACCGGAGCCTCAACGACATCAGAGGGCAGGTTGTTTCTCATCTGAAGCGCGTTGTCGGTGGTAGCTGCACCGGTCTCCATGTTTGCCATACCGAGCTCAGTCCCAGTGCGCATAGGCATGGTTGCGTCTGTGCGGGGAACCGGGGTTCCGGCTGTAAAGGGGACCACGTTCTGACCGGCATTCTCCAGCCGGCGCATCTCCTGGGTCCAATTCCCGGTTCCCACATTGGAGTAGCCCGGGGCACTGTTGGAATTCATATACATAATGACACCTCTTAAGTCTTGTAGTAAGCGTCTGTCGGATTGTAAAAGCAATGGTCGCCGATGCGCGTCTGCAAATATCCCACATTGGATGGGAACTGGGGGCGGCAATTGGGAGAGAATGGATTGTAAAACCACAGGGATTCCGCCACATCCGGAAGACGGTTTCCTGCAATGGCCCAGTCAGCGATGTCATAGTGTATCTGCTGCGGGCGCATATTGTAGATATTCTGCGGGTTATACGCCCCGCCCTCCGTCTCGCTGGCACAGACAAATTGTCCCGGCTGAAAAATGATGTTGCGGATGCTGCCCTGCCCAACGCGGGCATACTCTCCGCCGGTGGCATGGACCCGGTTCATCACCACGCCCGCCACCGCCTTCATCCCGGTGTCACCCTCTCCTCCCGCCTCGCATTCTATCAGACGCGCCAATAATTCACGATCTGAATAAGCCATATAACAACACACTCCTGTTGGATACACCATTCTATGCAAAGGGCACGCAAAGGTTCCCCGCCGCCCGCCGCAGCGGGCGGAATCCCAGCATCCCCCGTCCCGAGGAGCGCCGCAACCGCATTCTATGCAAAGGGCACGCAAAGGTTCCCCGCCGCCCGCCGCAGCGGGCGGAATCCCAGCATCCCCCGTCCCGAGGAGCGCCGCAACCGCGCCCCCACATCAAATGGTGGCGCGACGAGAGCAAGCGCAGCCGCCACGCGGCGGAGCGCGCAGGCCCATGCCCGGCGGGCCCACGGAGCCAGGAGCCGGGCATGTGGCATTGCGGGGGGGCAGCGCACAGCGCAAAGCCGCCCGCAGGCGGCGCGGGGGGAGCCACCGCTTCTATGCCAATAAGGGGGAGCCTTCCGATCCTTTGCCATTGTGAGGCCGCACCGCCTCCCGATCCTTTGCTTTTGGGCGGCGGTCAAAAGGGAGAGACATCAGTCCCCCCCGTAGAGCCTGGGCTGTACCTTGGCCCAGGGCGACCAGAGGAAGCCCTCGTCGGCGTAGTAGTCCGCCAGGTACTCCACGCAGTCCTGGCACACCTCCGCGCCCTGGAGGTCTCCATACTCCGGGAGGCGGGTGCCGTGGGCCACGGCGTGGCAGCGCCAGCAGAGCGTGATCAGGTTGTGGGGATAGTCCGTGCCGCCCTGGGAGCGCCGCACCACGTGGTGCACCTGGAGGCCCGCTGTGGAGTCGCAGAGGGCGCAGCGGTAGCCGTCGCGGCGATAGACGGCCTTGCGGGTTTCGTTTGTGAGCTTAGCTGAGATCATGGTGGTTCCTCCTTTTCAGAATGTGCGCCTTCCCCAGCGCGGCAGTCAAGGGCGCACCGGCGCACGGAGTTCCGAGCGTTTGGCCGGGCACGCCGGCGGGCGGGGGCGAGCCCACGCACGGCGGCGGGGGCGGCCATAACCGACGCGCAGCGGCGGCGGGGCGCTTGCTTTGCCCTTGACGGCTGCGCTACCATCTCCCCGATTCTGAAAAGGAGGGGCCGCCAGGGCTCAGCGGCTTATATCTGAACCGTCGCCGAGCCGCTCGCGCACCCATGCCGCGATCTGAGCGCGGATCACGGCGTAAGGCGTGGTTCCCTCCGCGACGCACAGTATGCGGAAGTCCTCGTAGTCCTCCACCGTCATCTTGGTGCAGGCTGTGCGCAGGTTTGCCCTATCCCAGCGTTCCTGCCTTGCTCTTTCCATCTGATCTCACCTCCCGGGCTTAGTGTACTGTAGACCCGCCGTCATGTCAAGAAAACTGTGAAACGCATCGTCTACTACCCCGTTTCCTGGCAATCCCACCCCTTTTTCACCGACTTTTCCACAGAAACCGGGCCTGTCCGCCGTTCCCTGCCCCGTATGGGGCATACCACAGTTGGCACTCCTGTTGGATACACCATTCTATGCAAAGGGCACGCCCGTGACACAAAAAAAGAGCAGCACGCTGCATGCGCACTGCTCCTTTTTTCACTCAGCGCTCCACCATGGAGGAAAAGTCCTCCATCACCTCGTCGGCAGCGGATCGCACCTCCTCTTCCGCCGCCCGGCCCAAAATCCCGACAGTCCGGAATTTTGCCGCCTTGGCGGAGCGCAGGACCTCCGGGTCGCCGGAGAAAACCGCCAGCATGGACTTTGGCAGCTTCATCCGCCGGGCCGCCTTCCAGCACAGCTCCCCGCTGTCGCCCTCGGCCTCATCCGCGGCCACAATCCCCCGGAAGTAATCCGTCAGATCCAGCTCATCCAGCCGCCGCACCGTCTCAAGGCGCTGGGCTGTAATCAGGTACATCCACACGTCTTCTAACTTCATCAGCGTCAAAAACGCCCGCACCTCCGGGCGCAATACCCCCGTTTCGTCAAGGAACGTGCTGTTCCAGTCAAAAATCGCACCCTGCATCCGCATTGCCGATCCCTCCTTTTTTAAATTCAGTATACCGCTTTTTCCCTGCGCTGCAAAGGGGAAAATATCCGGCGGCATTCGACACCAGCCGCGGTTCTATTTGACAGACACATGTTCTGTTGCTAAGATGGACATACTGAGTCCAGAACACTTACTCACAAAAAACGAGGAGGGCTTTCCATGCTACATGGGAAAGTGGCTATTATCACCGGCGGCAGCCGCGGGATCGGATACGCGGTGGTGGAAACCTATTTAAAAAACGGCGCGTCCGTGGCGCTGTTCGCCTCCCGGCAGGAGACGGTGGATAAAGCGCTAAGCAAGCTTGCAGAGGAGCATCCCAACGCGCCCGTCATGGGCCTGTATCCGGACTTATCCGATCTTGCCTCTGTGGAGGAGGCCTTCGGCCAGGTCAAGGAGCGCTTCGGCAGGATCGACATTCTGGTCAACAACGCGGGAATCTCTGCACGGGAGAGCATCTTTGACTACAAGGCAGAGGACTTTGAGCGGATCATCCGCCTGAATGTGACCGCTCTGTTCAACTGCTCCAAGGTGGCGGCCGTCTACATGCGGGAACAGGGCGGCGGTGTGATTCTCAACGCCAGCTCCATGGTCACCCGCAACGGCCAGAGCGCCGGCTGCGGATACCCCACCTCCAAGTACGCAGTCAACGGCCTGACCAGATCCCTTGCCAGGGAACTGGGGCCTTACCACATCCGCGTCAACGCTGTGGCGCCCGGCGTCACCCGGACGGATATGGTGGCAAACCTTCCCCAGGCCATGGTGGACCGCCTGCTGCCTTCCATCCCCCTGGGGCGTATGGGAGAGCCGGAGGAGGTGGCCAACGCCTACCTCTTCTTGGCCAGCGATCTGGCCAGCTATGTCACTGGCGCGGTCCTTCATGTGGACGGCGGAGCCATCGCCTGATTTCCTCTGTGATGGCTTCACCAGCTTGAATTCCCATTCAAAAGTTGATATACTGTCATCCATGAACTGCGATTGAACGCTGCCGTATGCAAGGCAATTCTTGCATACGGCAGTTTCCTTAAAGGCCCGGCGGCCCTATCGCCGGCGCAGCCGCATCGCAACGATCTGTGAGGTGGAACCATGCAAGAATCAGACATCAGGAACACCGGACAGCACCGCGCCATTGCCCGCACGCTGATCCAATTCAGCCTTCCGCTCATCCTCAGCGGCATCCTGCAGCAGCTTTACAACTGGGCGGATGCGTTCATTGTGGGCAATGTGGAGGGGGAACTGGCTCTGGCCGCCATCGGCGCCACCGGCACGGTGGTCAACTTTTATCTGATGACCATCACCGGCTTCACCTTAGGGCTCTCCATCCTGTTTGCCCAGGCATTCGGCAGCGCTCAGACAGAGTTCATCCCCAAGGTGCTCTCCACCTTCTCATTGCTCCTTGGCTCCATCTTCCTGGTGCTGGCCGCCGTGGGGATCGGCACATCCAGTGCGCTGCTGCGTCTGATGCACACCACCCAGGACACACTGGCCCTGGCGGACTCCTATCTCCGGATTGTCCTCTCAGGCATCCCTTTCCTTGCGGTCTACAACGTATACTCCGCGGCGCTGCGTGGCGTTGGCAACAGCAGGGCCCCCTTCCTGGCCATTGTCTTCTCCTCTGTGGTCAATGTGGCCCTGGACATCCTGTTCGTATTCCTGCTGCGCTGGGGCGTCGGCGGAGCCGCTGCCGCGACCGTGCTCTCCCAGGCGGCGATGACCGCTTTCCTTGTGGTTTACAGCATAAAAAAGCAGCCGCTGCTGCGTTTTCGCTTCAGCCGGAAGGCACTGGACCGCAAGGCGCTGGCACAGGGCGTCCGCCTGGGCATTCCGCCCATGATCCAATCCAGCGTCAGCGCCTTCGGCAGCCTGCTGCTCCAGAACTTTATGAACGGCTTTGGGACCCAGACCGTGGCGGCGATCACCACGGCGTACCGGGTGGACACCATCATCCTGCTGCCCATCATCAACCTTGGGTCCGGCATCTCCACCATCGTGGCCCAAAGCTACGGCGCGGGAGAGAGGCAGCGGACCCGCAGCATCCTTTCCGTGGGCACAGTGCTGATGGCCATTGTGTCCCTTGGGATGACCGCCCTGGTCATCCCCACAGGAGGGTATCTGATCGCCATGTTCGGCGTGGGCCGGGAGGCCACGGAGATCGGGCGTGACTTCTTCCTGCACATTGCCTGCTTCTATGTGGCCTTCGGCCTTGCGACCGCGGTCCGCGGCTTCCTGGAGGGGCTTGGGGACGTGCTCTACTCCAGCGTGGCGGGCATCGTGTCGCTGGCCGTCCGCATCGCGGCCTCCTATGGCCTGGCCGTGTATTTTGGCAGCAGGATCATCGCCTACGCCGAGGCCTTCTCCTGGGGCGTGCTGCTGATCCTCTATGTGACCCGCATGGTGTGGATCAGGCGTCACCCCGACGCGCTGGGCGGGGAGAGGGACGGAAGGTAATAAAAGAGACTGCCGGTTCGCCGGCAGTCTCTTTTTTCCTTAGTTCAGCTCCAGGGCGGCCTGGACATTGGCCAGAAAGGACCTCAGCTGCATCCGGGAGGATTCCCCGCCGGTGCGCCGGTCGATTTCGCCGTTGGCCGCCGGGTGATAGTAGCTCCCCAGGGCTTCCGCCTGTTTTCCGGCGGAGATGGCCGCGTGCAGGATGGAGAGGTCCGCGATCCGCTCCTCCTCCGGGATGGGCCGGAGCAGCAAAAGGCCGCGCTCCGCAGCGCGTCTGACCGCCTCCGCCGTCCCATAGCCGGCAAGGCCCTCGTCCAAGGCCACGCATGTGCTGTGAAAGAGATAGCCCGTGCACTCACTTCCCGCCACGTGGACGCCGTGCTGCCACAGCCACCCGAAGGTGGCGGGCACATCCAGCATATCCTTGGGTGCCGTGGCCAGCAGGGCCACCGGGTAGCGCACCAGCGCCGGAAGGTCCGGGCACAGCTCTTCGCCCCGGATGTCCCCAATGCCGCCGATACCGCAGCTCACCGCAAGAAAGACGCCTAAGCGGTGGCACGCGGCCATGGTGCCGGAGGCCGTCAGCGCTCCGGAGGCGCCGCTTTTCAGGGCATCCTCCAAGTGCTCGCAGTCGATGCGGCCCACCTCTTCTCCCCTGGAGCGGAAGGGCAGGTATTCCTCCATGGTACCCACCCGGAGCGTTCCACGCTCCACCCATGCAAGACAGGGCCGGCTGACGGTCCAGGCGGAGCGCAGCTCCTCATTGGATATGGACCGCAGCCCGTGGGTCAGAAGGGCCGTTTCCGCCAGAAAGTCCATTATTTCCAGTCGTCCATCTGGCTTACGTTGTCCACGCTCACCAGCGTCAGGGGCAGGTAGATGGGATCGGCGTACTCCGTTCCCTGGGCCATGGCAATGGCCATCTTCAGGGCGGCCTCGGTGTACTTGACGCTGGAGTAGGACATGGAGCCGGTCATGGTGCCCTCCTTCATGGCGGCACGGGCGTCATCGGTGAAGTCCACGCCGTACACCAGCACATCGCTGCGGCCCTCGGCGCCCAGCGCCTCCACTGCGGCCAGAGCCATCACGTCGTTGCAGGCAAAAATGGCCTTCAGGTCCGGGTGCTCGGTGAGGATGTCCTTGGTGGCGTCATAGGCCTTTGTGGCGTCCCAGTCGCAGGGAACGGAGGCCACCAGGTCGATGCCTTCGGCTGCTTCCAGCACTTCCGCGGCTCCCGCGGTGCGGCCCTCAGACTGGCCGGCTCCGGTCAGGCCCTGCAAAATGGCGACCTCGCCGCCGGAGGGAAGACGGGCAATGATGTCATTTGCCACGGTCTGGCCCTGCTCTTTGAAGTTGACGGTGATCTTGCCGTCCAGGTGGCCGCCGGCCTCCGCCAGGGCGTCCGTGTCCACGCCCGGCCCCAGGTTGATGACCTTGACGCCGTTTTCATTGCACTTGACAATGCCGGGGATCAGGTTGGTGCCGTCGATGGGAGAGACCAGGATCACGTCGTAGTCCATGTCCGCCATGGTCATCAGCACATCCAACTGGGACTGGGTATCGCCTTCGGTGGTGCCGGTCTGAACGTCGATGCTGACGCCCAGCTCCTGGGCGGCCGCTTCATAGCAGTCCTTCATGGTCACCCAGAACGGGTTCGTGAGAGAGATGATGACCGCGCCGAACTTCTCCTCACCGCTGGCGGTGGGCACCTGGCCCAGCTGTGCGGAGAGGGCCTGGTCCACGGAGTCGTAGAGCTGGCTCACTATGTCGTCTCCGGACGGAGCCTGGCTGCCGGACGCGGCGCTTCCAGAGCCGCTGCCGGAGCCGGATGCGCTGCCGGAGCTGGATGCTCCGCCGTTTCCGCAGCCGCCCAGCAGGGCCACTACCATTGCAAGGGACAGCAAGAGTGTCAATGTCCGTTTCATATGCGTTTCCTCCAAAGTAAAATTGAATCTATTATGCAGGGGAACCCCCTCATAACCATTTGCTCAGCCGACCCGCTGCCGCCGCTGGCGCAGCTCCGCCGACACCACTGCGCACAGCAGGATCGCTCCTGTGATGAACTGCTGATAATAGGACGAGACGCTCATCAGCGTGAGGCCGTTTCGGATCATGCCCAGCAGGAATACCGCCACCGCCGTGCCCGCCAGGGACGCACTGCCGCCGGAGAGGGGCGTACCGCCCATGATGACCGCCGTGATGGCGTCCATCTCCATGTCCAGCCCCGCGTTGGGCTCGGCGGAATTGAGCCGGGCGGTGATGATGACCCCCGCCAAAGCCGCCAGCACGCCCATGGCGGCAAAGCAGCCGATGCGGTATCGGCCCGTGCTCACGCCGCTGCGCTTCAGAGCCTCCGGATTGCCTCCCAGGGCCGTCAGGTAGTGCCCCCAGCGCATTTTGTACATCAGGGGGAAGGCCGCGGCAATCAGCAAAATCGCCATGGTCACGCCGGATTCCATGCCGAAGAGGTCCCCGTAGCCAAAGCTCCGGAAGGCCTGGGGGAACTTGGTCACCGGCGCGCCCAGCGTCAGCATCAGCGCCAGCCCCCGGTAGAGAAAGGAGGTGGCCAGGGTGACGATCAGCGCGTTGATCCGGGTCAGGTGGATCAGCGTCCCATTGACGGTGCCCAAGGCCCCGCCCACAATAAGCCCCGCCGCCACGGACAGCGCCACGCTCCAGCCGCCGTGCATGGCCTGGGCCATCACAATGGCGCTGAGGGACAGGATGGACCCCACGGAAAGGTCGATGGCCCCCGATGCCACCACAAAGGTCATGCCGACGGCCAGAATCATCCGGTAGGAGTTGGCCTCCAGGATGTTGACCACGTTCTTCGAGGAAAAAAAGGAACCGGTGCGCAAACTTAAAAATCCTGCCAAAAGCAGGCAGAAGGCCACTAAAATCCAGACAGAGGCATGGCGGGCAAAGTGTTTTTTCATCTCTCTTCGCTCTCCTGCTGCAAAATCATCGTGTGGATCGCCTCCGGGCTGGAGGACGCGGTCATCACGTCGGCAATGCAGCGCCCCGCTCGCATCACCACCACCCGATCCGCTACGTCAAACACCTGGTAGAGGTTGTGGCTGACCAGCACCTGGGTCATACCCTGGCTGCGCAGGCGGCGCAGCAGCTCCAGCGTGTTGTGGGATTCCCGGATGCCCATTGCCGCCGTGGGCTCGTCCAGCAAAAGGACCTTTCCCGGCGTGCGCAGGGCCCGGGCAATGGCCAGCCCCTGCCGCTGGCCGCCGGAGAGGTTCCGCACCGGCAGTTCCAGGTCCGGGATGTGAATTTCCAGCTGGTCCAGCAGCCGCCTGGTCTCCCGCCGCATGGTGCGCCGGTCGATCAGCACGCCGCAGCGCATGGGCTCACAGCCCAAAAAGACATTTTCATAGCTGTTTTTATAGTTGTCCAGCGACAGGTCCTGGTACACGGTCCGGATACCAAGTTCGATGGACTGGCGGATACTCAGCCGGGGATAGCCGCCCGCCGGGGTACAGATGGTTCCGCTGTCAGGCTCCAGGTTCCCGGACAGGATTTTGATCAGCGTGGACTTGCCGGAGCCATTGTCACCCACGATGGCGGTGATCCAGCCGCTGACGATCTCCGCGTCCACGCCGTCCAAGGCCTGGATCGGGCCGAAGTGTTTCCTGATTCCCTTGAGCGTCAGCAGCGTCACAAAATCCCTCCATCCTTTGCCGTATCGGGCCATACTGACTGTACCGTCCTTTTCCTGGAAAGTCCAATTGGATTTTTCTCTCATAGTGGTTTATATGAGTGTCAAAAGCGATGATATCCAATCCGATCAGGCAAATGGCCACAAAAAGAGACCTGTGAAAGCTCACAGGTCTCTTACACTCCTATAGAACCGCATGCGTTTGGGCGCAGCGGAACAGGATCACCGCCAGCTGGTCCCGCCGGACCATGTCCCCCGGGCGGAGCATCCCCTGTTTATCGCCCCGAAGGATTCCCTCTTCCACGGCCCATCCCAAGGCAGGCACGGCGTAGGGAGAGGCCGCTTCGCCATCCGGAAAGCCACTCAGGTTTCCCCGGAACTCCGGGCCGCCTTTCCATCGGTACAGCATGGCGGAAAGCTGCTCCCGGGTGAGGCTCTGATCCGGCCGGAAAGAGCCGTCCTCATAGCCGGTGACAATCCCCTGCTCCATGGCCCAGGAGACAGCCCCGGCGCACCAGGCCGGCAGATCGGAAAGCGCCGCCCCGTTCCGGGGTGCCGGTGCGCCCGACATCCGCCACAATACCACGGCCATCTGGGCCCTGGTCACCGCATCCCCTGGTCCAAAGGTTCCGTCCGTCCTGCCGTTCATCCAGCCCCGAGCGCTGACAAAGCGGACCTCCCCGGCGCACCAGGCGTCAAACGCCACGTCCGAAAAGGGCCTCAGCACGGCCACAAGCTGCTCCGCCAACACCTGATGCCCCGCATCATTGGGATGGAAGTCCAGGTTCAGGGGGCTGAGCGAGGCATTGCACAACCGCTCCGCCGATGCATCAAAGGCGCTGTACGCATCGGCAATCCATATGCCGTCCATGCTCCGGATCACCTCGTTGAGGCGCTGGACGCACAGCCCCGCCTCCCTGGCCAGCTGGAGAAACAGTCCCTCTTCCATCCACCGATAAGGGTGGTACTGAGTGGCCACCACTACAGGGGCCCAAGGGTTTTTCGCCCGCAGCGCGGCCACGGCGGCAGACAGGTTCTCCCGGCAGCGCTCCAGCGCCGATTGGAGGGCCTGCCGGTCCGCATTGTTCTCCGGGCGGATGAAGTTGAGCAGGATCGCCGCCGCGACCTGGATGGCTTGGGCGTCCCCGCCCATCAGCCGGGTCTGGGCCTCCCAGACCGATTCGCCCAGGCCGGCCGACACCCGTTCCAGCAAGAGATTGGCCAAATCGTTCCCGCCGATTGTAATGGAGATGGCGGCGGCGCTTTCCACCGCGTCATCTATCGTTCCGCCCTCCACCAGCGCCCTCAGGTCTGCGGTGTCTGCGCCGTTCACGGCCCGGTTGTCCCAGGCAAGGCCCAGTTCCTCCGCCGCCCGGGCGGCAAAGGACAGGCTGCGGCACTGCTCCGCGTCATCGGCAAGCCCATACCCGGTGGTAATGCTGTCCCCAAGGGCCAGCAGGACGCCGCCTGACGCCTGCGCGGCGGAGGACAGTATCGGCAGCATTAGGGCGAGGATCAAAACCACCCCGATCCAAGTTCTCTTCATCGTTGTTCCTTTCTACTGTCTGTCTCCCTCGGAGAACTGCCGGGCGTACTGCTTGGGGGAAATCCCGGTCATGGAGGTAAAGGTCCGGATAAAGTGCTCGTTGCTCTGAAAGCCCACCGCCTCTCCGGCCGCCTGGACCCGGACGCCGTCCTGGAGGAGCAGCCGCGCCTTGAGGATCCGGCTGCTGATGAGGTATTCCATGACCGAAAACCCGGTGGCAGCCTTGAAGCAATGGCTCAGGTGGTACTTGCTGATATAGAATTCCGAGGCGATCTGATCCAGCGTCAGCTTCTCCGTCATATGCTCCTGGAGGTAGTCCAGCACAGCGCTGATCTGGAGGGAGTTGCTCTTCATGCTGTGCTTGGGGAGCTCCGGCTCCCTTTTCCGGGGCTTGGCCAGGCTCAGCGCCTCTATCAAAAACTTGGTCAGTAAAAAAAGCTCCTCGATGTCCGCGCCGAATTCCATACTGTGGGCCTCGCACCGCTTCTCCAGCTGGCCCAAAAGGTCCCGGAAGTACTCCGCCCGGTCGCCTAACTCCACCATATACTGGGTGTTATGGATGCGCTCACTGAGGTTGGTCTGGGAGGTGGATAAAAAATCCAGGGTCTGCACCGGCACATGGAGCACAAACCGCTTATAGGGCTTTGAGGCCAGCGTCTTGTGGAGCGTGGCATCCGGCAGGACAAACAGCACCGTCGGCCGCAGCGGGTACGCCTCATTCTCCACAAACAGCTGATCCCCGCTGGACACCGGCAGCAGAAACTCCACGCTTTCATGAAAATGCGGCCGATCCATATACCAGGAGTCATCCCGGCTCATCTTCAGGTAAAAGGCCGGCAATTGCATCATACCGCTGCTCCTTCCTCTTCTATCTGCACAAAGAAATAAAACGCAAGAAACGTTAATTTTTTAGCGCAACAAGACATTTACTAACTTTGCTTGTGTGGTATTCTTATAGTATCTGAGTCTATGAGAAAATACAAGAGGTTTGTCTGAATTTGCTGAAAAAAGAACTCACAGCAACAGAAAATAATGGTTGGAGGCTTTTTTATGGGAAAAGTATGCACACTTTCCGAAGCAATCGCAAAGTACGTCAACAGCGGCGATACCATTAGCTTCGGCGGTTTCACCACGAACCGCAAGCCCTATGCGGCGGTCTACGAAATTCTCCGCCAGGGCCAGAAGGACTTCACTGTCTGGGCCGGCCCTGCCGGCGGTGACTGGGATATGCTGATCGGCGAAGGCCGTGTCAAGGCATACATCAACTGCTACACCGCCAACTCCGGCTTCACCAACGTGTCCCGCCGGTTCCGCGCGGCCATTGAGTCCGGCAAGCTGACCTATGAAGACTACAGCCAGGACGTGCTGATGCTTCAGCTGCACGCTGCGTCTTTGGGTCTGCCCTTCCTGCCCGTGCGCCTGATGCAGGGCTCCGGCCTGACGGAGTTCTGGGGCATCAGCAAGGAAAAGCGCGCTGAGCTGGACACCGTGGACAACGACAAGTTCGTCATGGTCGACAACCCCTTCAACCCCGGTGAAAAGGTTGTGGCCGTGCCTGTGCCCAAGCTGGATACCGCCATCATCCACGTTCAGAAGGCCTCCCCCGACGGCACCTGCATCATCGAGGGCGACGAGTTCCACGATGTGGACATCGCCATTGCCGCCAAGAAGACCATCGTCACCTGTGAGGAGCTGGTCTCCGACGAGTACATCCGCCGCGACCCCACCCTGACCCGCATCTTCGGCGAGTGCGTGTGCGCCGTGGTCCACGCCCCCTACGGCGCATGGCCCGCCCAGTGCTACGGCTATTATGACGACGACCCCGACGCCCTGGTGGAGTATGACAAGGCCTCCAAGTATCAGGATGCCGAGGACGCCAAGGCCCAGCTGGCCAAGGCCGCGGACAAGGCGGAGAAGGCCGCTGCCAAGAACCCCGATGACGCCAAGGCCGCTGAGGCTGCCGTCAAGGCCAGAAAGGCCGCTCAGGCTGCCGCCGACGGCACCGCCATCCCTGAGACCTTCCAGGATTTCCTGAACAAGTGGGTGTACAGTGCGAAGGATCACGACGAACTGCTGGATAAAATCGGCGGTTCCCGGCTGATGAAGCTGAAGAACGTCCCCGGCCTGGGTTATGCCGGTAAGATTCAGTAAAGGGAGGGCATCAATCATGTCTGAATACAGCAATTATACAAAACAAGAAATGCAGGCATACGCCATTGCTAAAAATATCCAGGAGAACCAGATCGTCATTGTCGGCACCGGCCTGCCCCTGATCGGCGCCTCTTTGGCCAAGCGGGTGGTCTGCCCCTCCTGCCATCCCATCGTGGAGAGCGGCCTGATGGACTGCGCTCCCATCGAAGTGCCCCGCAGCGTGGGCGACAACCGCTTCATGGCCCACTGCGCCGTGCAGTGGCCCAACATCCGCTTCATCGGCTTTGAGGCCAATGAGTGGCTCCACAACGAAGACCGTCTGATTGCCTTCATCGGCGGCGCCCAGATCGACCCCTACGGCAACGTGAACTCCACCAGCATCGGCGACTACCACAACCCCAAGACCCGGTTCACCGGCTCCGGCGGCGCCAACGGAATCGCTACATACTGCAACACCATCATCATGATGCAGCACCAGAAGCGCCGCTTCATGGATAAGATCGACTACATCACCAGCTGCGGCTGGATGGACGGCCCCGGCGGACGTGAGCGCGCCGGCCTGCCCGGCAACCGCGGCCCCCAGATGGTGGTCACTGACCTTGGCATCATGAAGTTTGACGAGGACACCAAGCGCATGTACCTGGCCTATTACTATCCGTTCTCCTCCCCTGAGATGGTTCAGGAGAACACCGGGTTCGAGGTGGACGTCTCCCGTGCCCAGTTGATGGACGGCCCCAGCGAGGAGATCATCCGCGTCATCCGCGAGGAGATCGACCCCGGTCAGGTCTTCATCAAGCTGCCGAAGAAGAAATAAGCACCGATCATCCCGGCCTTATAATTGGCCGGGATGATCTTTTTCCCGCCCTTTTGCATGAAAAAAGCGGCAAGCGCCGCCCCAATCGAATGGGGCGGCGCTTGCCGCTTATGAAAGAAATTGAGAAGCGCGGTAATCAGCCGATCTGCACCAGCTGCTGGCCGGCCTCCAGGTCGGCGCCGACGCTGACAAAAACCTTCTGCACGGTTCCAGCGGCGGGGGCCATGACCTCGTTCTCCATCTTCATGGCCTCGAAAGTCAGCACCACCTGGCCGGCCTTCACCGCGTCACCCTCCTTGACGGGGATGCTCAGCACCTTGCCCACCATGGGGGCGGTCAGGACGCCGGCGCCGCCGGCGGGAGCGGCGGCCTTGGGAGCGGCAGGGGCGGCCGCAGGTGCGGGAGCCGCGGCGGGAGCAGGAGCGGCGGCCTTGGGGGCGGCAGCCACGGGGGTCACTTTCTGGATCTGGACGCCGCCGTCGACTTCCTTCTCAGCCACCTCGACGTCATAGGTCTTGCCATTGACAGTAATGGTATAAGCTCTCATAGTTCGATTCTCTCCTTAGTCCTGATTCACGTGCACACAGTCACGCACCATAGGATCGGTTACAACAATGTCGGTTGCAACAGCGCGATAGGTATCTCCGCCGCTGCGGACCATGGGGTTGGCTTTTCTCTTTTGCTCAAAGGCGTAGATCGCGGCCGTCAGGATCGCAATCAGCTCACCGTCGTCGGTATCCGTCTTCCCGGCCTGCTCCGGCGCCGCCTTGACGCGGAAGACAAGGGGGAACAGTTTTAGAATGACCATCAGAATGATCAAGCCGGTAAAGACGATACCCATACTGACGAGAGATACGCCCAGTGACTCTATACCGGACATATACTCACCTCAGCTTATTTCTTCAGATTATCCCAGTCCCGGAGAATGCGGGGCGTCATCATCTGGTGGAAGGGGCAGATGGACTGGGGATTCTGATAGGCGGAGCCGACGAAGGCGCAGATATAGCGGCGCAGTTCATCCAGCTTTACGATCTCATCCACAAAGCCCACCTTGGCGCAGAAGTCGGGACGGGAGTTCTTGGTGTAATCCTGGATCAGCTTATTCATCTTTTCGATGGTGGGCTCCAGGTCCTTGCCCTCCTTCTGATCCTTCACCAAACGGCGCGCGTACATGGCGGCCGCAGCGGTCTCGCCGTGCATGACGTAGACCTCGGTGGCAGCGGTACCCAGGCTGAACACGTTGGTGTTGTTGCCCTGGGGGCCGCCCATGACATAGTGGGCGGCAGCGGTGCCCTTGCGCAGGGTGATCTCCAGCTGAGGCACCTTGGAGTTCTCGATGGAGTAGATCAGAGACTGGCCCAGGCCCAGCAGCTCGGCCTTCTCGGCGGGATCGCCCACGTCGATGCCGGTGGTATCCTGGATCCACACAATGGGCAGGCGGTCACGGCCGCACATGGTGACGAACTCGTTCATCTTGATGAGGCCCTGGCGATACAGCTTGCCACCCACGCCCATGGCACCCTCACCACGGTAGTCGGGGTAGTTGGGGATCAGGCCCTGATAGTTGGTGATGACGCCGGTCAAAAGCCCGTTGACCTTGGCCAGGCCGCAGACGATCTCGGGGCCGTAGCCGTTCTTGTACTCCAAAAACTCGCTGTTGTCAAAGAGGCAGGCCAGCACCTCACGGACGTCGTAGGCGCGGCGCTGGTTCAGGGGCACGCGGGAGTACAGCTCTTCACCGGTGTGGGCGGGCTGCTTGGGCTCATCCACGCGGAAGAAGTTCTCGTTGTAGGCGGGGATGGCATCCATGTACTTCTTGATGGCGCCCAAAACGCCCTCTTCCTCGGCATAGACCTCGCGGAAGAAGCCGGTCTCGCCAAAGTGGATATGTACGGCTCCGGGAGGATCCACCTTACCGGCCTTGACGGTGGCATCGATCAGGGCCTGGGCGGCCTCCTGATCCACATAGCCCTTGGGGTTCATGCCGCCCACGATGCCGGCGCCGCCCACGGCCATGTTGGCCTTTTCATGGGCGATCAGGATGGTGGGGCTGATGGAGTGGTAGCCGCCGCCGGCGGGGTTGGTGCCGTAGATGCCGACGATGACGGGGATACCCATCTGCTCCAGCTCGGCATGGCGGTAGAAGGGGGTGCCGCCGCCCACACGGCCGGCGTAGACCTTCTCCTGCTCATCCAGCTTCACGCCGGAGCAGTTGAGGACGTAGACCAGGGGGATGCGCAGCTGCTTGGCGATGTCGGTGGCGCGGGTCAGCTTCAATGCCTGGCCAGGCACCCAGGCGCCGGCCAGCTTCTTATTGTCAGAGGCGATGATGACGGCCCACTTGTCGTGGATCTTGCCGAGGCCTGTGATGACGCCGGTGCTGCCGTCCTTGTTGTCGCCGGGATTGTAGAGGCTGTTCAGGGGGCACCAGGTGCCCTCGTCCACCAGCAGCTTGACGCGCTGACGGGCGGTCATCTGGCCGGCGGCGTTGAGGGACTCGTCGGAGCGGCCCGCGCTCAGGGCAGCCTCGGACTTGGCCTCCAGCTCGCTTTCAATATCCTTCAGGGATTTTGCGTTCTCCTCATTCACCGCGTTCAGAGCTGTGCCGATCTGCGGCATGTTCTGAAAATAGGAGGGCATCGAGTAACCGAATGTGCTCATAAAATACCACCTTATATAAATTTATCGTTTCCGGGTCACACTCTGAACTTACAGGGAGATCACGTCGGCAAATGCCTGGATGGCGGTCCGGGCCTGGCCGAAATCGCGCATCTGCTGATCCACGCCCAGCTTGATGTGGGGGATGCCGGCGCTGTCCAGGGCCTTCTTCAGGTAGGGGTACTCCATCTCCTCGGGATCGCAGAACTGCTGCATGAACAGCACCAGGCCCTGGGCCCCGCTCTCTTTGACCAGGTTGGCCACGAACTCGCCCCGGCGGTTCTCGCTGGAGTGCTCGTCGTAGAGCAGCACGTCATAGTCCTGATCGGCAAACTGATGCGCCAGCGCCAGGATGGGATCGCCGGACTCGGGAGCGTCCACACGGAAGGCGCGGCTCTCGTGGGCCACGTCGTCGGCGGCAATGGCGATGTTGTTCTCCTCAAAGATTTCCAGCAGCTTGGGGTTGTCGCAGATGATGCCGGAGGTGACCACCTTGGTGCCCTTCCACTTGCACACGGGCAGGGCCTTCAGCTCGCTGTTGAGCTGCTGGAGCTTTTCTGTGTACTCCGCCTTGGGCATGAACCAGGCGGCCTTCAAAACGGCGCTGCGCTTGGTGGGGGTGATGACGTCGCAATGCTCGTTGGCCAGTTTGGCAAACTCACGGCGGGCGGCGCGGCTCTTGTTATAGACCTTGATGGAGTTGAGGATCGCCTCGTCCGCAATGGGCGCGCCGGCAATCTTCTCCAGCTCGGTGCGGACGTTGGTGTACTGGTCCACGCAGAACTTCAGGCCGAACTCGGGCCTGCGGTACTGGGGATGGGCCAGGAAAATGCAGGGCAGCTTCTCGCTCATGGCCACGCGGATGTTCTGGCTCATGGGGCGCAGGGTATCGCAGATGGTGGGGGTGATGACGCCGTCCAAAAGGTCCATGGTGCCGTCTAACAGCATCTCCAAATCCAGCTGGGCGATGGTGCAGTAGAAGGTGGCGCAGTATTCCTTGGCGCGGCTGATGGTCTTGTCGTTGCTGCCCCACATGCCGAAGGGCACCATGCCGGCGGCATCCACCAGTTCCTCGGGGGCATAGTAGGGCATCACGCCGATGCACTTTTTGCCCTGCTTTTTATAGGCTTCCAGCTGGGCCTTGGGGTTGGCCGCAATCTGGCTGAACTCCTGAACCAAAGTATCAATACTCATCACGCATTCTCCTCCTTGGCTTTCTTGTCTTTCATGGCCTCCATGGCCTCCACCAGGCCCTGCACGCGGGTCTCGTACTGGGCCTCGTTGAAGTTGCGGGGGTCGGCCTGGTCGCCGTCAAAACCGGCGCAGGGCACACCCAAGTCCGCGGTGAAGCGGCGCTGCATCTCGGCCATGTAGCCGGACCAGGGCTTGCAGGAGCGGTTGTAGTGGACCAGAACACCGTCCACCTTGTTGTCCCGGCAGATGCCCTCGCGCCAATCCACGCCCTGCTCGATGCAGACGCTGTTGGGGGCCTTGTAGTAGGCACGGGCCATCTCGTCGATGTTGTTGTAGACAAAGCCGAAGGCCGGTGCGTACACCACAGCGGTGACGTTGACGCCGTTGGCCTTCAGGGGCTTGAACAGGTTGGGCAGCTTGGGCCAGCAGGGGATGCCCTCGAACATGACGCGGTACTTCTCGGGGAAGGGCGTGGTGGTGCTCCCGGTCTTGACCGCCTCGGCCAGATCCTTCTCCAGCAGCTCAAAGGCCTCGGCTGCCTCCACCTTGCCGCGGGCGGTGACGATATCCGCCATGTGGTTGAAGAGGTCAAAGCCGCTGTAGGGAGCGGGCTTGTACTGTAAGTAGTCGCACACCCGGAGCCAGGCGCTGGCGGTGCGGTTGGCGTTGGCGCAGGCCTGCTCGAACTTCTTCTCGTCGAACTTCTTGCCGGTCAGCTTCTCCAGCTCGTGAATGGCATTGTCAAACTGGGCGCGGACATAGGCCACGTTGGAATCATGTACATCCACGGTGTTGTTGTAGGGGATGTCAATCATGATCAGGGGGATGTTGCGCATCCGGGCAATATTTTCATACCACTTGGTCATGCAGTTGCAGATGTTGTTGCAGCAGAGCACGAAATCGGGCTGGGGAATCTGCATCTGGCGGTAAGGCTTGATGGCCGCCTTGCGCAGCTCCTTCTCCCGGCCCTCAGGCAGCGCCTCGATCTCATAAATGTCATCCAGCACGGTATAGGGCTGCATGGTCTTGGGGTCTTTCTTGGGCTTGCCGGTCTCGGGGTCGATGACCACGTTGCCGTTCTCGTCCTTGAGGGGCTTGCCGCTGTTGGGGTTGATGACGTACTCGCCGGTCTCCAGGTCCACCTTGCGGGACGCGCGCTTTCCGGCGGCATAGGCCAAAGAGATGCGGGCGTAGCCGCAGATATCGTTGTCAAAGCCCAGGTCCTCGGCGGCCTGGCACATGAGCTCGCCGTCGCGGTTGGCGGCGATGCCGGCGGCCTGATTCTCCGGGTACATGACGTTCAGGTCAAAGGCCTCCGCCAGCTCACAGGGGAACTTGGAACTGGACCAGCCTACCAACTTACCCTCCGCATGGGCTTTACGGGCGTCTGCATGAACGTCATCCACCACCTTGCGCAGCGCAGCTACGCCGGGGCTAACTGTTTTTGCCATGATCGTTTTCCTCCCTACTCTTTTTCAATAATTTTCTTATTTTCATGCAGGGGGCGCTCACGCCTCCTGCTCCTTTTGATAGCGCTGATAGGCAAACAATGCGGCCCCCAGCGCACCGTTGTACTGGGTCAGGGGCGAGGTGTGGATTTCGTGGCCCAGCTCTTTTTGCAGGGCGTTGACCACACCGTAGTTCTGGGCCACACCGCCGGTCATGACCACCTCGTCCCGCACACCGATGCGGTGGGCCAGGCCCACCACGCGGCTGGCCACACTGCGGTGGATGCCGTTGATGATATCCCGCTTGTCGGTGCCCTTGGCCAGCTGGCTGATGACCTCGCTCTCGGCAAAGACGGTGCAGGTGGAGCTGATGCCCACCTCCACGGTGGACTGGGCGCCCAGAGGGGCCAAATCCTCCACCTTCACCTCCAGCACCCGGGCCATCACATCCAAAAAGCGGCCGGTTCCGGCGGCGCACTTGTCGTTCATGGCAAAGTTCACCATCATGCCGTTTTCAATCTCCAGGATTTTCACGTCCTGTCCGCCGATATCAATGACCGTACGCACCTTCGGAAAGAGGAAATAGGCGCCGCGCGCGTGGCAGCTCAGCTCGCTCATCTGCTGGTCGGCGATGCCCTCCAGCGAATTGCGGCCATAACCGGTGGCCAGCACATAGCCCATATCCTCACGCTTCATATTGCAGTTTTCCAACACCTCGCGAATGGCACGGGCCGGGCCGCTGGTGCCGGCGCCCACCGAGACCAGGGACTTGCCCACAATCTCATGCCCATCCTTCAGTACAATGCATTTGGAGGCGGTGGAACCCACATCGATTCCCATTGTATACATGCTGAAAATCCCTTTCCTGTCTCCTCCCCGGCGCCGTGGCGCCGTCTGTTCGGGGTGGAAACGCTGATCATACCTTTCTTAGGCTACCCTAAGCATAGCACACAAGAGCAGTTAGTAAATAGAAGGAAGCGCTAAAAAATTGCTGTATCTTGTGATTTTGTTTTTTCTGATATCTATTTTTTCCCGGATGCTTCCATTCTGACGGAATTTTCATTAGTTTTCGGACGAAATTGTTCTTCCTGTTCCCTGGGAAAACAGCCGGAAATGGTGTCAATTGCGGCTGTGGATGGCACGTTTCTCCACATTCAGCGCCGCCTCCCGCACCGCTTCGGTGACGGTGGGGTGGGAGTGGATGGTCTCGATGATGTCGTCCACGGTGGCGCCCATGCGGATGGCCAGAGCACCCTCGGAGATGAGGTCCGTGGCCCGGGGCCCGATGATGTGCATGCCGATCACCTTATTGTCGGAGCGGTTGGCAATGATCTTCACCAGTCCCTCGCCGCCGTTGAGGATAAGAGCCTTGCCGTTGGCGGCCATGGGGAACTTGCCCACGATGTAATCCAGTTCCCGGGCCTTGGCCTGTTCCTCGGTGAGGCCCACGCCGGCGCACTCCGGCTCAATGTAGACACAGGTGGGATTGGTGGACTCATCGTAAGCCGCGTCCAGACCCATGGCGTTCTCCACGGCCACCTCGCCCATGGCGGAAGCGGTGTGGGCCAGCTGGGCCCGGCCGAACACACAGTCGCCGATGGCGTAAACGCCGGGCACGTTGGTCTCCATCCGGTCGTTGACCAGGATGCGGCCCCGGTCGTTCTCAATGCCTCCCGCGGCCAGGTTCAATCTCTCGGTGTTGGCCCGGCGGCCCACCGCCACCAGCACCTTCTCCGCCTCAAAGGAGACGTCCTCACCCTTTTTATCCTTGCAGTTGACCCGCACGCCGCCCTCCACGGCCTCCACGGACTGCACCGGGGTCTCCAGGTGGAAATCAATGCCCATCTTGCGCATATGGCGCTGGCCCAGGCGGGTCAGCTCTCCATCCATCATGGGCAGCATGGCGGGCATCATCTCCACCACAGTGATCTTGGTGCCGAAGGCCGCATAGGCGCAGGCGATCTCCAGGCCGATGACGCCGCCGCCGATGACGATCATACTGGCGGGCAAATGATCCAGACTCAGCGCCCCGGTGGAGTCGATGCAGTTTTCATTCTCCCGGATGCCGGGGATGGGAGGCACCGCATTGATGGACCCGGTGGCCAGGATGATCTTGTCCGCTGTCATCTCTTCCTCTGTGCCGTCGCTCTTTTTCACCAGCAGCCTCCCGGGGGCGGTGAACTCCGCCGTACCGTCCACCCGGGCCACCTTGTTGTTTTTCAGCAGATTGGCGATGCCGCCGGTCAGCTTTTTGGACACGGCGTCCTTGTGGGCGATGACCTGGGGGAAATCGACCTCCGCCCCGGTGACCCTGACGCCGATCTCCGCGCCCTGCTCCCGGATCTGGGAGAGGAGTTCCGCGCTGTGCAGCAGGCACTTGGTGGGGATGCAGCCCACGTTCAGGCAGGTCCCCCCCAGGTGCTCCCGCTCGATCAGCGTCACGTCGGCGCCTAACTGGGCCGCGCGGATGGCCGCCACATAGCCGCCGGGGCCGCCGCCCACCACAAGAATGGATGTATTGCTCATTTCATTTCCTCCTTCTCAATCTTCCGCAGGTCAAATATGGTATCCAGAATCTCCTCCCGGGCAATTCCTCCAAAGCAGCGCCCTAAGGGGAACCGGTCCAGCACCGCGGCCACGTCCTCCCGGCGAAACGGAACTCCGCAGAGGGCCTGCCGCAGGCCGTCCAAAGGACACAGGGCCAAAAAATCCCCGTAAAAGACCACGTGGGCAATGTGCCCCTGCTCCACCGCCAGCCGGACCTCCAGGATGCCGCCGTCCCATTTGCGGCGGTTTTCCAGCCCATAGCGGGGAGAGGCGCCGAAGTTCCATTCCCAGGTGTCGTACTTTGTCTCCTTCAGCCGGCGGACCTCCGCCAGCTCCTCTTCCGTGAGCGCCGCATCCTCCAGCCCCCCGGCGGCCAAGGCGCCCTTCAGGTAGTCCCAGAACTCCCTCAGCGTCATGTCCTTTTTCAGCATGGGCCGGATGTTCCCGATCCGGCTGCGGACGGACTTGGCGCTTTTGGACTGGAATTTCAGGGGGTCTGCGTTCAGGGCACCGGCCACCATGCCGGGGTTTGCGTCAAAGAGCAGCGTGCCGTGGTGGAGAATCCGTCCTCCCGTGAGCCGCTGGGCGGTTCCGGAGACCTTCTTTCCCTCCGCCAGGATGTCGTTGCGGCCGGAGGCCTCCGCCTCCACCCCCAATTCCCGGAGGGCACGCACCACAGGGGCTGTAAAGCGCTGGGCCATGCGGTCGTTCTCCGCCGCGTCGGTGATGAAGGAGTAGTTCAGGTTCCCCAGGTCATGATAGACCGCGCCGCCGCCGGTGGTGCGGCGCACCACATGGATTCCATGCTTCTCCACGAAGGCGCGGTTGATCTCCGCCTCTGCGTTTTGGTTCTGTCCGATGACGATGGTGTTGTCATTCTGCCACAGCATCAGGTAGTTTCCATCAGTGCGATGGGTCAGTACATACTCCTCCAGGGCAAGGTTGTAAGCAGGGTTCTCAGAGTGGGTTTCTATGTATCGGGTCACGTCAGACATAGGCTTCTCCTCCCGGGCAAATGTCATGTCCATTATATACGGTCCCCAGCCCTTTGACAACCCGCCAGATTGGAGGTCCAGCTCATAGAAGCACGCATGGTTCCCGCTTTTTCCGGCTCGGTTCATCGTATTAAAAACAGAAGAGGGGAGGCGCTGCCTCCCCTCCATTCTCCCTACCGCTGGCAACTGCCGCGCTGTCCGGCGCTTCAGGTCAATGTGAGCATCACACTGCCCAAGTGCCAGTGGTCCATGCTATCCTGATAAAATCCGGAGAAGCCGTACTGCGACTCCCCGTCGCTGCCCACGCTGTAGAGCGGCGCCAGTGCCGCGTCCTCCAGCAGCAGCGTCTCCGCGTCGTGCAGGCAGGCCACCCGGGCCGATTCGTCGGTGGCGCTGCGCACCACCGTCATCAGCGTGTCAAAGGCGCTGTTGCTGTAACCGGCAAAATTGTGCTCGTTGCCGCTTTCCCAGCGCTCCAAAAACCCCATGGCGTCGGCCACCGGAGAGGTGATCTCCACCGCGGCCAGGGCGTAGGTCCCGTCGGCCAGTGCCTTCTCCATCTCCTGGCCGGAAACCGCCCGCGTGCTCACCTGGACCCCAAGCTGCTCCTTCCACATCTGCACCAAAGCCTGGGCTGCCTCCGCGGCACCTTCTTCGTCCACATAGAGGTATTCCACGGCCGGGAAAGACGCGCCGTCAGCGTACCCGGCCTGGGCCAGGCTCTCCCGCGCGGCCTTGCAGTTGTCCCCGTACGCCCGGTCCGTGCCCAACAGGTCCCCTCCGCAGGAGCGGAAGCTCTCCTCCTTTGTCTCCATCACGCCGCCGGGCACAAGCCCCCGTGCGGCGGCTGCGCCGGGGCCAGCCAGCCCGGCAAGGGCGGAGCGGTCGATTGCCAGGGAAAATGCCCTGCGCACCTGGGGGTCTGAAAATGCCTCATTGCCGTTGTTCATCAGCACCGTATAGGTGGACAGGCCCTGGGGCTGAACGTACAGCTTATTTTCCAGGCGCTCCGCCAGGCGCTGGTTTGGGATGGGCGCTACAAAGTCCACCGCATTGTCCAGGAACAGGGCATAGGCGTCCTCCACCGTGTCGGCCAAGTAGAACCTGATGCTCTCCGGCCCGCCGGAGCCGTTCTCGTGATACTGCGCGTTCGCCTTGATTTCCAGGTACTCTCCCTCCCGGAGAGCAGCCACCTGATAGGCGCCGTTGGTAACGGAGCGCTCCCAGTCCTGGCCCCAGCCGTCCCGGACCAACGCCTGGCGGACCGGCATGGTGGCAGCCGCCGTACACACCTCGGTGATGAAGTAGGGGCATTTGTAGCCCAGTGTCACGCTCAGTGTGTCCTCGTCCTTGGCCTCCACCCCCAACTCCGACACATCGGCGCCGGCGCGGACCTCCTGGTAGCCCTGCACCATTTCCAGCAGGGAATGGTTGGGAGATCCCTGGGCAGGATCCACCAGGCGCTGCCACGCATAGACAAAGTCCTGGGCTGTCACATGCGTCCCATCAGACCACTTGGCATCCGGATGGAGGTGGAACGTATAGGTCACCGTCCCGTCGTGGTTGGTCTCCTCATCGTAGCTCTTTGCCGCGCCGCCGGTAAGCTCGGTCTCCTCCGACGGCGTCAGGACCGTGCGCATCAGGTTCTCATAGAGGTGCAGCACCACCGTCTCGTTGGCCTGGCCCACGGCCATGGCCGGGTCCAGGGTATCCACCTGCCCCACAATGGATGCGTTGAGGGAAAACGCACTTCCCTGCCCAGCCCCGCATCCACTCAGCAGCAACAGGCTCATCAGGGCGCACAGCACCACTCGTCTCTTCATCTGACAATCCCTCTTTTCTTGATCCATACAACCTGTTTCATCCGGGAAAGTACCCGTCATTATACTTGCTTTGCCCCAATTTGTAAAGCCGGGGCCGGCAAAACAGCGGCAAATCATAACAAATTTAAGAATTGTTTACATTTTGCTGGGCCCTGGATGCAAAAAGCGCGGAGCAGCCTTGCTCCGCGCTCAACCTATTCGACCTCCACCAGCGTGCCGTCCTCGTTGAAGCGCACGTTGAGGATTTGGTTTTTCGTAAACTTGGCAATGTCGTCCATCCGCATTTTGGAGGGGTAGTCGGAGACAAAGGTCACCGCCACGCCGTGGCGCTTGGCCCGGCCCGTGCGGCCGATGCGGTGGATGTAGTCCTGGTTCTCATCCGGCACATCGCAGTTGAACACCGCGTCCACGTCGTCCACGTCAATGCCCCGGGCGGCCACATCCGTGGCCACGAACACCCGCAGCTCCCCCTTGCGGAACCGGTCCATCACCTGCTCCCGCTTGCGCTGGGGGATGTCGCCGTGGATGCACTCCGCGTCCACGCCCCGCATCTGCAAAAACTTGGTGATCCGCTCCGTGGAGCCCTTGGTGTTGCAGAAGACCATCACCCGCTCCAGCTCCCCGTTTTCGATGAGCTTCACAATGGCGTCGGTCTTTTCGCTCTGGGGCAGCTCCATGCGGAACTGAAGGATGTCCGGCTTGTTCTGCTCGTCGGGCCGCACCTCGATCTCCACCGCGTCCCGCTGATAGACCCAGGCGATGTCCATGACCTCCCGGGAGATGGTGGCGGAAAAAAGGCCCAGGTTCCGCCGCTTGTCCATCCGGTCCAGCAGCTTGGTCACATCGTGGATAAAGCCCATGTCCAGCATCCGGTCCGCCTCGTCCAGCACCACGGTCTGGGCTGTGTCCACCCGGACGGTGCGGCGCTTCATGTGGTCGGCCAGCCGCCCCGGCGTGGCCACCACGATCTGGGGGTTTTTCTTCAGCGCATCGATCTGCTTGCCGATGGGCTGCCCGCCGTAGAGGCAGACGATCCGCACGCCCGGCCGAAAGGCGGCCAGGTCCCGCAGCTCCCCAGCGGTCTGCATGGCGAGCTCCCGGGTGGGGGCCAGGATCACCGCCTGCACCTCCTCATTGTCCGGGTTGATGTGCTCGATGATGGGGATGCCGAAGGCAAAGGTCTTGCCCGTCCCGGTAGGGGCCTTGGCGATGACGTCCTTCCACTCCCGCATGGGCGGGATGCATCCGGCCTGCACCGGGGTGGACGTCTCGATCCCCTTTTTCTCAATGGCGCGCATGATCTCCGGCGTCAGGCCCAAAGTGTCAAAGCGCACGCCCTGTGTAATTTCCATAGTCTGTTCCTCTTTTTATCCTCTATTCTCTCCCGCATATGGTGGGGATTTGCAAAAAAGTGACGGAAATACTCCGTCAGGATAGATCATACCGGATATTTGGCAAAAATGCAAGTAAAATCAGCTTTTCCTCCAAAAAGGCGCTTTGAAGGGACAAAAAAGGGCGCGGCAATCGGCGCCGCGCCCTTTTCATCCGTTTTTAGCGGAATAAGACTCACCTGTGGCCCACATGCCAGATGTGGTCGGCGTATTCCGCCACGGCCCGGTCCGCGGCAAACATGCCGGAGCGGGCGATGTTGTGCAGGCTCATGCGGTTCCACTCCGCCGGATTGGCGTAGGTTTCCACCATCCGCTTCTCTGCCGCGCAGTAGGCGGCAAAGTCCGCCAGCAGCAGATATTCATCTGCCGCGCAGTTGCTCCCGGTCACCAGCCGGGCAAAGAGGTCCTCATAGCTCACGCCGTCCCGGAATCCGGTTTTCAGCTGATCCAGCGCCCGGCGGAGGATGGGGTCCCGGGCGTAGAGCCGCTGGGGCAGGTATCCCCTGGCCTTGAGCTCCGCCACCTCGTCGGCGTGAAGGCCGAAGAGGAACATGTTTTCATCGCCCAACAAGTCGTGCATCTCCACGTTGGCGCCGTCCAGGGTCCCCACCGTCAGCGCGCCGTTCATCATAAACTTCATATTGCCGGTTCCGCTGGCTTCCTTGCCCGCGGTGGAAATCTGCTGGCTGACCTCACTGGCGGGGATCAGCTGCTCCGCCAGGGACACCCGGTAGTTTTCCAAAAACACCACCTGGAGCTTATCCTTGCAGATGGGGTCGTGGTTGATCTGGTCCGCCAGGGAGTTGATGAGGTGGATGATCCGCTTGGCCACCGCATAGCCCGGCGCCGCCTTGGCGCCGAAGAGGAAGGTCTGGGGCTGCATGGACCGGCCGGGATCGTCCTGAAGCTGCTGGTACAGGGTGATGATGTGCAGCGCGTTGAGAAGCTGGCGCTTATACTCGTGGAGCCGCTTGACCTGCACGTCGAAAATGGCGTCCGGGTTGAGCACCACATCCTGAGTTCTGCGGGCATAGTCGGCAAAGGCCTCCTTGTTCTTCCGCTTGATCTCCGAAAGACGCTGAAGCACCTCCGCGTCGTCCGCGTAATCATCCAGCCTGCTCAGCGCCGTGGGGTGGAGCAGATACTCGTCTCCCCCGGCCAGGTCCCGGATCAGCCGGTCCAATCCGGGGTTGATTTCAGAGAGCCAGCGGCGGTGGTCGATGCCGTTGGTGACGTTTTGGAACTTCCACGGCTCCATGCCGTAGGCATTGCGGAAGAGGTCTTTTTTCAATATGCCGGAGTGGAGGCCGCTGACTCCGTTTACCGCCATACCGCCGGCGATGCAAAGGTTCGCCATGCGGACCTGGCCGCCCCAGATAATGGCCATGTCCTCGGTTTTTGTGCTGTCGTGGTAGAAGTCCTCTACCTTCTTCTGCCAGCGGTTGGAAATCTCCACCAGGACCTGCCAGATCCGGGGCAGGTTCCGCTGGATCAGGTCCTGGGGCCAGCGCTCCAGGGCCTCGGAGAGCACTGTGTGGTTGGTGTAGGCCACAGAGTGGGTGGTGATGTACCACGCCTCATCCCAGCTCAGGCCCGCGTCGTCGATGAGCAGGCGCATCAGCTCCGGGATCACCAGGGCCGGGTGGGTGTCGTTGACCTGGAACACGTTTTTCTCATGGAAGTTCTTCAGCGTGCCGTAGGTCTCCAGGTGGCGGCGGGCCACGCTCTGCACCGTGGCGGAGACAAAGAAGTACTGCTGCTTTAAGCGCAGGGACTTGCCCTCGATGTGTTTATCCTCCGGGTAGAGCACCTTGGCGATGACCTCCGCCATGGCGTGGGCCTCGGTGGCCTTGAGGTACTCGCCCTGGGAGAAAAGGGACATGTCCACAGGGGAAGGGGATTTGGCGTCCCAGAGCCGCAGGGTATTGGTATGGCGCGTCTCGTAGCCGGCGATCTCCATGTCGCAGGGGATGGCCAGCACAGTCTGGTAATTTTCATGGACCACATGGTGGTACCCGTCCGCCCAGAACTCCCGGATGTTCCCGCCGAAGTGGACCTCCTCCGTCTCCTGGGGCTTGGGCATCAGCCATGCGTCGCCCAGGTCCTTCCAGTTGTCCGGCAGCTCCACCTGCTGCCCCTCGATGATCTTCTGGCGGAAGAGGCCCAGCTCATAGCAGATGGAGTATCCGGTGGCCGGAATCTCCAGGGTGGTCATGCTGTCCAGGTAGCAGGCGGCCAGGCGGCCCAGGCCGCCGTTTCCAAGGGCGGCGTCCGGCTCCAGCTCAAAGATGTCCGCCGCCCGGAAGCCCAAATTCTCCAGGGCCTGGCGCAGCTGGGGCAGAAGCCCCAGGTTGTATGCGTTTTTCATCAGGCTGCGGCCCATGAGAAATTCCAGGGACATATAGTGCACCTGGCGCTTTTCCTCCCGGCGGACCATCTGCTTGGTCTCCACCTCACGGATCGCCATCATATCCCGCAGCACCAGGGCGCAGGCCTTCATCATCTGGGCGTCGGTGGCCTCTTCCACCGTACTGCCGAAATTCAGGCGCAGCTTGGCTCCCAGCGCTCCCTCCAATGTCTTGCTCGTCACAGTTGCCATTTACGTTGAGTTTCCTTTCTGTACCCGGGGGTCAGCCCAGGATTTTGTCATAAATGCGCCGGTATTCCTCTGCGCTCCGCCGCCAGCTGTAATCGCCGGTCATGCCGCGCAGCTGAAGCCGGCGGAAGGCTTCCCGGTCGCCGCGGTACAGCTCCACCGCCTGGCTGATGACGCTGAGCATATCAGCGCCGTCGTAGTTGGCGAAGGTGAAGCCATTCCCGCTGTCCCGCCACGCCTCATAGGGCTGGACCGTATCCTTCAGCCCTCCGGTCTCCCGGACGATGGGCACGGTGCCGTAGCGCATGGCAATCATCTGGCTCAGCCCGCAGGGCTCGCTGCGGGAGGGCATCAGGAACAGGTCCGCCCCGGCGTAGACGTTCATGCTCATGGCCTCGTTGTAGCCGATGTAGGCGCACATGCGGCCGGGATAGTGCTGCTGGGCCCAGCGGAAAAATTCCTCGTACTTATAGTCTCCCTTACCCACCAGGACCATCTGGACCGGCAGTTCCATCAGAGCCTGGAACGACTGCTGCACCAAATCCAGACCCTTGTGGGATACCAGGCGGGAGACCATGCCGATCACCGGGGTATCCGCCTCCTCCCGCAGCCCCAGCAGCCGCTGCAGCTCCGATTTGTCCCGGGCCTTGCCGGAGAGGTCCTCCGCGCTGTAGGTGGCGGCAATGGTGCGGTCCTCCTCCGGATTGTAGCGCTCCATGTCCAGCCCGTTGAGCACGCCATAGAGCTTGTCGCTGCAATTGCTGACGATGCTCTCCAGCCCATGGGCAAAATAGGCGAACTTCAGCTCCTGGGCGTAGGTTGGAGACACGGCGGTCACCGCGTCGGCGCAGAGCATGGCGCCTTTGATCAGATTGATGTCCCCATCCATCTCCAGTGTGCCGTCCCGGAGCCATCCGGCGTTCAGGCCAAAGAGGTCCCCCAGTGTCTCCTTGCCGTAGCGGCCCTGGTATTCAATATTATGCACCGTAATCACCGTTCGAATCCCCTGGAGCCCTTCCTCCCGAACGCCGTCGTCCTTCAAATATACGGGAACCAGGGCGCTCTGCCAGTCGTTGCAGTGGATCACCTGGGGCCAGAAGTCCAGATGGGGCAGCAGTTCCACCACGGCGCGGCAGAAATAGGCAAACCGCTCGCCGTCGTCATAGTAGCCGTAAAGCTCCGGGCGCTTAAAATACTGCTCGTTGTCCACAAAGTACCATGTGACCCCGTCCTTCTCCATACGGAACAGACCGCAGTACAGGCTGCGCCATGCCAGTCGGACATAGATGTACTTCATAAACTCCAATTTGTCGCCGAAAGCATCTTTCACCTTCTGGTACAGCGGCAGGATCACCGCCACCTGGTTGCCTGCAGCGGCCAGGGCCTGGGGCAGGGAGCCGGCCACGTCGGCCAGTCCCCCGGTCTTGCAAAAGGGCACCGCTTCGCTGGTCACATATAAGATGCGCCTTGGAGCCGGTTCGGCCGCAGCGGGAAAACCCGCCGCCTCATTCACAGATAGAGAGTCCATCGTCTCCCCGGCGGCAACAGTGCTCTCCCGAGTGGTTTTATCTGCGCCCTTTTTCACCGCTTTTTTTGCACCAGCCGGTTTGCTCTTTGCGGTATTCTTCTCAGCGGGCTTGGCGGCCTTCCTAAGTTCTCCGTTTCCTTTTTTCGTAGTCATCACACGATCGCTCCTTTTGATACCACCACGGGGTAGGTTTCATGGCCCATCAGATGGCGCCCTTCCAGAATCTCCACTTTCTTATCCGCAATGACATAGTGCAGCACCGCGTCGCGGCGCACCACAGCGCCCTTGAACAGCACGCAGTTGCGCACCTCCGCCCCCCGTTCCACCGTGACCCCGGGGAAGAGGATGGAATTCTCCACCGTGCCCTCCACAAAGCAGCCGTCCGCCACCAGTGAGTTGCGGCAGGCCGTCTGGGGGTCGATATAGGCGGAGGCTTCGTCGCCGCTCTTGGCCCGGATCGGCCGCTCCGGGCAGAAGAGGTCCTTCCGTATGGCCGGGTCAAGCAGCTGCATGCTGCGGTCGTAATACTCCTTCACGGAGCGGATCTGGGCGGCGAACCCGTTCCAGATGAACGCCCGGATGTTCAGCGTACTTCCCTGGGCCTGCAGCACATCCCGGCGCAGGCTGTACTGGTCGTGGCTGGCGCAGTAGTCCACCAGGTCGATGAGCAGCCGGGTGGAGATGACGTAGACCTCCAGGGAGCGGTTGCCACGGGGGCAGTTGGTGTGATAGACCGTGTCGATCACACGGCCCGTGTCATCAATCTGGAAATAGGTGCCATCGTCCACCTGGAAGCAGTCGTTGCCGCATACCACCGTAATGTCCGCACCGGAGGCCATGTGGTGCTCCAGCACCCGGTCCAACGGCAGGTTCACCACCAGGTCCCCATCCATCATCACCACGTAGTCCTGGCGGATTTCGTCCAGGTAAGAGCGGACGCCGGCCAGCGCCTCCATCTTTCCCCGGAAGGCCCTGTCGCCCCACTGCTGGGTAAAGGCAAAGGGCGGGAGAATCTTCAATCCGCCCCGCTTGCGGCTCAGGTCCCAATTCTTGCCGGTGCCCAGATGGTCCAGAAGGCTCTGGTACCGGCCATGGAGCACCACTCCCACGTCGGTGACTCCGGCGTTGATCAGATTGGACAGCCCGAAATCCACCGCCCGGTAGCGTCCGCCGAAGGGAATGGAGGATGGGGAGCGGAATTCGCTGAGCTCCCGCAGGTTGTTCCGCTTTTCATAACAGAATATGATTCCATGCATCCCGTTCATCTTGACACCTCCTCACCGCTGCGATCCAAAATGGTCTTGGGTGCGATCACCCGGCCCGCCTCCACCTCCGTGCCCGGGCCCAGCACTGCCAGGCCCCAATTCACAGGCTCCACCCGCTCCGGGTCGTCCCCAACTTTGGCTCCGGCGCGGATGCGGCAGTTTTCACCCAAGATCGCGTAGCGCACCACGGCGCCCCGCTCCACCGTGACCCCGGGCATCAGCACGGAATAAGAGACCTCCGCCCCCTCCTCCACCGTTACATCCGGAGAAAGAACGGAGTTTTTCACCGTGCCCTGAAGGTCGCAGCCCCGGCTGATGGCGCTGTTGGAAATTTCCACCTGAGAACCCAAAAAGGCCGGGGGCAGCGAGGTGGTCCTGGCATAAATGGGCCAGTCGGGGTCCAGCAGGTCCAGCCCCGTGTCCCGGGCCAGCATATCCATATTGGCGTCCCACAAGGACTCCAGGGTGCCCACGTCCTTCCAGTAGCCGGAGAAGCGGTAGGCCGCCATCTTCTCCCCCTCCCTCAGCATGGCGGGGATGATGTTCTTGCCGAAGTCGTTGCTGGAGGCGTCATCCCTTTCATCCTCGATGAGATAGCGGCGCAGGGTCTGCCAGGAGAAGACATAGATGCCCATGGAGGCCAGGTTGCTCTTGGGCGCTTTGGGTTTTTCCTCAAATTCGGTGATGCGGTCGGACTCATCCACGTTCATGATGCCGAAGCGGGGCGCCTCGTCCCAGGGCACCTCCATGACGGAGATGGTGCAGGCCGCGCCGCTCTCCTTATGGCGTCTGACCATCAGGGAGTAGTCCATCTTGTAAATGTGGTCGCCGGAGAGGATCACCACGTAGTCCGGGTCATAGAGGTCGATGAATCCCATGTTCTGGTAGATGGCGTTGGCGGTGCCCTTGTACCAGGTCCCGCCGGTGGCGGACTGGTAGGGCGGCAGGATGTGGACGCCGCCGTCGGTGTGGTCCAGGTCCCAGGGCTGGCCGTTGCCAATATAGCTATTGAGCTCCAGCGGCCGGTACTGGGTCAGGACGCCCACCGTGTCGATTCCTGAGTTGGCGCAGTTGGACAGCGGGAAATCAATGATGCGGAACTTCCCGCCGAAGGGGACCGCCGGCTTTGCCATCTCCCCGGTGAGCACGTAGAGCCGGCTTCCCTGTCCGCCTGCCAGCAGCATGGCGATGCACTCTTTTTTCATTTTACACCATCCCTTTCCTTTCCTTACCCTGGAGTGATGAACTGCGTTTGCTTCCACGGCGGGCCTCTCCCCGGAAGAATACGGCGCCAAAGGGCGGGATGCGGATGGCAATGGACTGGGGCTTCCCGTGGGAGGGGACCTGCTCCACCGCTATCGCCGTCTCATTGGAAACGCCGCTGCCGCCGTAGGCGGGGTCGTCCGTGTTGAAGATTTCTCTGTAGCGCGCTTTGTCGTTCACGCCGAAGCGGTAGTTCTCATAGGTATTGGGGGAAAAGTTGACGGCGCAGACCACTTCCCTGCCCGCCTTGTCCCTGCGCAGGAACACGGCCACATTGTTCTGGTTGTCGTCGGCCACCAGCCACTCAAATCCGGCCCAGTCCCGGTCCACCTCCCACAGCGGGCTCTGGTGGAGGTAAAAGTGGTTCATGTCCCGGAAAAACTGCTGGGTCTGCTGGTTTTCGGTATGATCCAGCAGATACCAGTCCAGAGCGCTGCCCGCGTCCCACTCATGCCACTGGCCCAGCTCCGCGCCCATAAACATCAGCTTCTTGCCGGGATGGGCCATCATATAGGCGTAAAATCCCCGCAGGCACTGGAGCTGCGTCCGGTAGTCCCCGGGCATCTTCCCCACCAGCGAGCCCTTCATGTGCACCACCTCGTCGTGGGACACGGGGAGGATATAGTTCTCAGAAAAGGCATACATCATGGAAAAGGTCAAATCCCTGTGATGGTGCTGGCGGAAATAGGGGTCTAACTTCAGATAATGGCACATGTCATTCATCCAGCCCATGTTCCACTTCAGGTTGAAGCCCAGCCCACCCTCCTCCGGCGGATAGGTGACGAGGGGCCAGGCGGTGGACTCCTCCGCCACCATCAGTACGCGGGGGTTGACGGCAAAGGCCGTGCGGTTCAAATCCCGCAGGAAGTCGATGGCTTCCAGGTTCTCCTTCCCGCCGTAGTGGTTAGGCGTCCATGCTCCGTCGGGCCGGTCATAGTCCAAGTACAGCATGGAGGCCACCGCGTCCACCCGCAGGCCGTCGATGTGGTACTCCCGCAGCCAGAACGCGGCCGAGGAGAGCAGAAACTCCCGGACCTCCCGCTTGCCATAGTCAAAGACCCGGGTGCCCCATCCCGCGTGCTCCCGCTTGTTGGGGTCGGCGTACTCATAGCAGCAGCTGCCGTCAAACTCATAGAGCCCCTGCTCATCCTTACAGAAGTGGGCGGGCACCCAATCCAGTATGACGCCGATGCCGCGGCGGTGCATGCAGTCCACGAAATACATGAAGTCGTGGGGCGTGCCGAACCGGGACGTGGGAGCGAAATACCCGGTGCACTGATAGCCCCAGGAGTCGTCCAGAGGGTGTTCCGTCACTGGCAGCAGCTCCACATGGGTGTAGCCCATGCCGCTCACATAGGTGGACAGCTCCTCCGCCAGGCTCCTGTAATCGTAAAACGCCCCGTCCTCCCGCCGCCTCCAGGACCCAAGGTGCACTTCATAGATGTTCAGCGGCCGGTCGTAGAGCTCCCTTGGCTTCCAGCGGCCGTCCCTCCACTGGTAGCCGGAGAGGTCGTAGAGCTTGCTGGCCGTGCCGGGGCGGGTCTCCGCGTGGAAGGCATAGGGGTCGCTCTTCCACACCTCCTGCCCGCCCTGCCCCACAACGGCGTATTTGTACGTGTCGTATTGGGCAAGGCCGGGGACAAACGCCTCCCAGTCCTGGTCTTTTCTCTCCATTGGGGTTGCCGAGGGATCCCACCCGTTGAATTCTCCCACCACGGAAACGCTGCGTGCCTGGGGCGCCCAGACCCGGAAGCGCCATCCGGCCCGTCCGTCTCTCTCTTCCGGATGGGCGCCGTATCTCTCATAGTCCCTGGCGATGGTCCGATCTCCCAATTCCATATGGTTCCCTCTCTCCGGATCCCGCGCAGGGTAATCCTTTCCAAAATAAGGAATAAATTACCAACTCTTAGGCAGGAATCCATCTTGTATTTACACTTTATATTATAGGCTTCCCCCATTGCAGCGTCAAGAAAGCGAATGTCACAAAAAGCAGCGCTGCCGACAGACAATTCTGTCAGCAGCGCCACAGGTTCGATTCAATTCATCGCACTTCGACAACGCGGATCTTTCCGCCCTCATCCACAGTGCGGTCGTAGTAGAGCGTCGCTGTGGAGGCGAAGGCCCGGGCCGCGCTGAGGGTCAGGAACTTCCCGGTGGTCCGGTTGTAGCAGACCACATCCTCGCTGACGGGATAGGTCACACCGTCCACCGTCACATACTCGCTGGACTTCCACGCGTTGTTGGGCACATTGTCCAGCTGCTTCAGGCTCATCACGGCCACCACCTGGCTTCCGGCGGAGTTGACGGCGATGCCCGCAAAGGAGCCATCGGCAAACTTATAGGCCGAGGTGGCGCTGACGGATTTGCCGTTGTCATAGCTCACGGTGAGGCTGTCGTCCTCCATCCGCACCCGGCCGTAGGTGAAGGTGTCGCCGGTGACGTTGTTGAGGATCAGCAGGCTCACCCGGCCCGCCCAGTCATACTCGGCAAAGGCGATGTTGGAGCCGTTGATCTTGCTCTGGACGATCTGGGTCAGGACGATGGGCTGCACCGGGGCGTTGGCGTGGGCCTTTTCGTAGACCATCACGTTGTCGGCCAGGGCGGCGCTGCCCAATTTGCGGGTAGACATGTCCAGGGTGTTGTAGCCGCTGCCGCTGAGGGTGGCCAGGGAGATGGTCCCCCGGCGGGCGGAGGACACCCGCACCAGCTGGCCCAGGAGCTTGGCGTTGTAGCTTTCGCTGGTATCCGTATTTCCGGTCAGCTCCAGGCCGCTGAGCAGCTGCACCGTGGCGGAGGTTCCGGAGGCGGCGGTCACCATGCCGATGGCGTTGGAGCGGGTGGCGGCGGTATTGGCCACGGCGCCCGCCACCTTGTTGTCCACGGTAAGCAGCAGCGACACGCTGTCGTTCACCTTAAAGCCGGACAGCATCTCGCCGGCGCTGGGCAGCACCTCGAACTCATGGCCGATCACCGTCAGGCTGGTGGGGGCTTCAAAGTTGGGGTACACGTTCTCGATGACGCCGGTGAGGCGGGTGTCGCAGACCTGGATGGTGTTGGTGGCCGCGTTGTAGGTGGCCACGTCGTTGGCGCGCAGGTCAGAGGAGGTGATCGTGAGGCCGTTTTTGCTCAGCTTATAGTTGGTGCTTCCGCCGGTCAGGGAGGTAAAGCCGTTGGTGGAGCCCTTGGCCAGCACCACCACTGCATCGGTGGTGGACTCGCTGCCGGAGAAGACGTACTCCGCCGTGCCCGCGGCATTGAAGTAGACCGTCACGGAGTTTCCCGCCCGCAGGTAGGTGTACATCTCGCCGTAGGTGGTCTTCTCGCCATTGTGGTAGGCCACGGTCTTGGCGGTGACCTCATAGCGGTGGCCGGAGCTGTCCTGGAGGTAGCCGGCTTTGGCCACGGACAGGTTGAAGGTCTCCGAGCTGCCGGCCTTGACAGGCACAAAGGTCAGCGCCTTGCCGGAGGCGTCCAGCAGCACCGTGCCCTTTCGGCCGTTGAGGAGGCCCGAGCCGCTGTTCCGGGCCGGCTTATAGGTGCCGTCGGAGGTCTGCAGGGCTCCGGAGGAGCCGTCGGAGGCAGTGGCGGAGCAGGACAGCAGCACGGTGTCCGCCACCAGGGAGTTGGCAATGGAGGCGGCGTAGGTGGAGGTGGAGTCCTTCATGTTGGTGTTGAGCAGGTTCACAAAGAGCTGGGCCGCCTTACCCCGGGTGATGGAGGCGGAGCCGGTGAGCTTCAGCCCGTCGGTGAGGCCGATGGTGGACGCGGCGTTCAGGTAGCCGTCGGGCCACACGGCGCCCACGTCCTTATCCGCATAGCCCAGAAGGCGCATCAAAATGGTGACCGCCTGGCCATAAGTGACAATGCTGTCCGGACGGAAAGTGCCGTCGGGATAGCCGGCGATGATGCCGGGGCGGGCCGCCGTTTCCTCGGTGGCCTTCTCCCCGCGGACAGCCATGTTGATGTATCCGGAGGCCCAATGGCTGGCCTTCACGTCCGGGAAGATGGTGTAGTTTTTATACTGGCCCACCTGGTCGGCGCCGTTTTTGGTCATCAGCACCGCCATCTTGCAAAACTGCGCGCGGGTCAGCGTGGCGTTGGGGCGGAAGGTGCCGTCTGCATAGCCGTCCAGCACGCCCATCATCCGGAGCACCTCCACATTGGAGGCCGTGTCCGGGTCGTTCAGGTCGGAAAACGTGTTCTCCGCCGCCAGGGCGGAAAAGGGCGTCAGGCAGGAGACCATCAGGGCCAGCGCCAGCAGGAGGGAAATGCGTTTTGTCTTTCTCATATTCATACCACTTCTTTCTTTACTCCGCGCGCAGCGCTTCCACCGGCTGGAGCCGGGAAGCCTTCATGGCGGGATAAATACCGAAAATAATGCCCAGTGCAACGGACAGGATGAACGCGGACAGCGTGATCCACGCCGGCGGGAACAGGATCAGGTGCAGCAGCAGCTTGCCGGCGATCAGCGTGCAGAGGATGCCTAAGATGATGCCTAAGATACCGCCCACGCCGCAGATCATGGCCGCCTCGATGAGGAACTGGGTCACGATGGAGCGCCGCTCGGCGCCAATGGCCCGGCGGATGCCGATTTCACGGGTCCGCTCGGTGACCGTGACCAGCATGATGTTCATGATGCCGATGCCGCCCACCAGCAGGGAGATGAAGGCGATGCCGCCCAGCACCAGGGACATCATCATGGTGGCCTGGTTGTTGCTCTCCTGCCACTGGTTCTCGCTGTAGACCTGCTTCCAGCCCTGGTTCATGTCGATGATGCCGCCCAGGAAGGCGTCGATCCGGCTGATGGCCTGGGTGGTGGCCTCCTTGCTGGCGGCCTTGACCACGAACTCGCTCATCTGCTGGTCCGGGGCCAGCAGGCGGCTGGCGGTGTAGGGGAAGACAATGATGTTGTCCATGGACCAGTCGCTGTCCGGGTCCTTTTCCGCATAGACCCCGATCACAAGAAAGGGGTTGCCGTTGACCTGGATCTCCTTGCCCACGGGATCCGCATAGTCAAAGAAGGTCTGGGCCGCCCGGGCGCCCAAAACGCAGACCTGACCATAGGAATCGATGTCGATCTTGCTCAGATCCCGCCCCTGGGCGATCTGGAAATTGTTGCAGATGGCGTACTGGTCGCTTCCAAAGTACAGCTGGGGCGGATAGACATTATCCATGCCGCCGCCTCCGCCATCCATGGAAACAGCCATTCCTCCGCCGTAATACATGCCGCCCCCGCCCATCTTGGCACTGCTCTTGTTGCCATAGACCACGGTGGCGCCGAAAGAGGCGTTGGGCGTCACGCCCAGGACATAGTCCGAAAGGCTGTTGCAGTAGTCGTAGAGCTCGTCAAAAATGTCTTTGTTGTTCCACTGGTAGGCGCTCACGTTGATCTTGTTGGTTCCCAGGCTCTCATAGTACTTTTGCATCTCAAGGTTGGAGCCGTTGACTGTGGACACAATGGTCATCACCGAGGCGATGCCGATGATGATGCCCAGCATGGTCAGCATGGAGCGGCCACGGTTGGAGAGGATGGATTTGATGGCCATTTTGATGGCCTGTGTAATATTCATGCCCAGTCCACCTCCTGCAGATGGTCGTCCACGATCTTTCCGTCGCTGATGCGGACGACCCGCTTGGCGGTGGCGGCGATGCCGTTGTCATGGGTGATGAGGATGACGGTGCTGCCCTCCCGGTTGAGCTGCTGCAAAAAGCCAAGCACCTCGTGTCCGGTCTTGGAGTCCAGGGCGCCCGTGGGCTCGTCGGCCATGATGATGGGCGGGCTGGTGGCGATGGCCCGGGCAATGGCCACACGCTGCTGCTGGCCGCCGGACATCTCAGTGGGCTTGTGGCCGCCCCGGTTTCCCAGGCCCACCCGCTCCAGCGCCGCCTGAGCCAGGTCGTGGCGGCGCTCGCCGTTGATTCCCTGGTAGATCAGCGGAAGCTCCACATTCTCCTTTGCGGTGAGGGCGGGGATCAGGTTGAAGCCCTGGAAGATGAACCCGATCTGCTTGTTGCGGATATGGGACAGCTCCCGGTCCGTAAGCTCCTTCACATCCACGCCGTCTAAGAAGTAGTCGCCGTAGGTGGGGACATCCAGACAGCCCAGGAGGTTCATCATGGTGGACTTGCCTGAGCCGGAGGCGCCCACCACCGCCACAAACTCGCCGCGGTCGATGGCAAGCGACACGCCGTCCAGAGCCCGCACCTCGCTCTCCAGGCCCTCGCCGTATATCTTGTAGACGTTGCGCAATTCAGCTAACATGTCGTCCCCCTTAATACCAGGAATTCTCTTTCTGGACTGTTGTAAATACCTCCGTGCCCTCTTCCACGCCGCTGATGATCTCCACATGGTAGTTGTCGGAGATGCCGGTCTCCACCGGTATGGCATAGAACCCCTCGGGCACTTCTTCCACAGGGACGGTGAGATCGATTGCGTTTTCAGGCCGGCTGTCCGCCTTGACAAAGACCACTGATCCGGTGGTGCCGTCCTCCATGGGCACGGACTTCACCGCCTGGATGGGCAGCAGCAGACAGTTGTCGTTCTCACTGGCAATCAGGGAATAGGTGACATTGCTGCCGGTCATCAGGGAGCCGTCGGTATTGTCCACAGAAATGACCATGGGATAGGAGGCCACGCCGTTTTCCACCTTGCTGGAGAGGCTGACCGACTCCACCATGCCGGTGAAGGGCGTGCCCCACTGGTCCAGGTCCACCATCATGCCCTGCTGGACATAGGAGATGTTCCGTTCGTCCACCGTGGCGTCGATGAGGACAGTGGTGGTATCGGCAATGGAGATCACGGTGGTGTTGGCCGCCACCTCATCGCCGGGGGCAATGGCCAGGCCGATGACCGTGCCGTCGATGGGCGCCACGGCGCTGCAGTTGGCCAGGTTCTTCTGAGCGGTCTCCAGATCCTTCTGGGCCGTGGCCAGGGACTGCTCCAGGGAGAATATCTCGTTTTCACTGTCCTCGCCGTCGATCTTTACCAGCACCTGGCCCGGCGTCACTTCCATATAATTCAGGAGGCTGCTGGAGATCACGGTGCCGTTGACCGTGGACTTGAGGTCGGTGGAGCGGTTGTACTCCAGTTTTGCGGACTCATAGGGATACACGGTCTCGCCGCCCACGGTGATCACCGCAGAGGCCTCCATGTCCGCCGTCAGAGTCCCCGGGTTTTTCAGCGTGACCTCCACCTCAAAGAGCTTGGAGCCCTCGGCGCTGATTCGCTCCACCATATGTACGGCATCCACGGTGCCGGTGATGCCGCTGCTCATCAGGGCGGGGACGGACACATTGGCGCTCTGGCCCACCTTGATGCTGTCCGCGTAGGCATAGCTGTAATACTGCTTCAGGCGCAGCGTGCTGTCATCCACCAGCTTGGCCACCACCTGGTCCTTGGAGATGGTGTCCCCGGCGTTCAGCTTCACCACGTCCAGGAGCTTGCCGCCATAGGCGGGGGTCAGGTTCAGCCCGGCGATGTCCTTATAGAGGGCGTCCAACTGCTTCTGATAGCCGTTGGCGTCCTTGCGGGCCTTCTCCACCGCCTCCCGGGCCGCCTCGCTGTCAATGGTGAACAGCGGCGTTCCCGCGGTGACCTGCTGGCCCTCGGTGACGTACACGTCCGCCACAGTACCGCTGGTGGTCAGGGTGATGGTCTCGCTGTTTTTGGGCTTGGTGATGCCGCTGCCCTGCACGGTGGAGGTGATGGAGCCGTACTGCACCATGTCCGTGATCACCTGCCCCTCCTCTTCCTTGGGCGCCAGCAATTGATACATACCAAAGGCAATACCACCAAGGACCACGGCCAGGATCACCCAGGAGATGATTTTCTTCTTCTTTTTCTTCTTGGGCTTCTGGGGGGCGGGAGGTGCTGCGGATTCCGGCTGCACCAGGGCCTCGTCCTTTTTTTCCAAAACGGGATCCATCACTTCTGCCATGTCTTTTTCCGTCCTTTCACTTCCGATGTAAGAAACTGTATTATTTATAATAATACAGTTTCCCTATGAAATCAACTTACAAATCCGTAACAACTTCTTCCTGGTGAAAAGAAGTTCAGAATAACAGTTAGACGGCTCCGCCGGACGAAAAGTTTCAATCATTTCCAAAAGCGCCCTGTATTTTTTGTTCACACTCTGTTCCTTGACAGGCACCCTGTTTTGTGATACCGTCCCTACTGTAATTTTCCGATGGAAAGCGAGTGTTTGAATGAGGCGTTTGGTATTGACAGCGGCTGGCGCTTTGCTATTGGCCCTGCTGCTTCTGGCCGCCCGAAGCGGCCCATCCGGCGGTTCTTCCTCCTCCGGCTCCTCTCCGATCTCCCCCGGCTCCGAGGCTGCAGTGCTTACCGAGGAGGAGGCGCTGGCCAAGGTGCAGGAGCATTTCGGCGAACGGGACGAGGCCACCGGGAACATATTTTCCATCGCCTTTGAAAACATGGTGAACGTGGACGGCGCCGACTGCTACAGCTTCCGCGTCTCCTGGCTGGTGGACGGCAGCCACCTCTCCTACCTGACCAACTACATCGTCTCCTTAGATGGCAGCATTATGCAGGAGTACCTTCCGGACAGCCCCGCCGGCGGCAGCGTCAGCCCGGAGCCCCAGACCGCCCGGGAGGCGGCGGACTCACTCTTCGACCTGCTGCGGCTGAGCCCCGGGGAGCTGAAACCCTCCATCGACCCGGAGCAGGGGCTGACCTTCACCCCCTGCCTCCCGGTCTCCGAGCGCAACCGCACCGTGACGGCGGAGGAGTTTTCCTCCTTCTTTTCTGACAAGGAGCTCTACACTTGGGGAAGCCTGGACGATCAAGCCGTCTCCCTCACCGGCAGCGACTACTGGGCCCGGTTTGTCTGGGATGAGGACGGCGCCTATTTTGCACCGGATACGGTGACGGAGGGCAAATTGGCCCTTGGCGGGGAACAGGATCTGTCCGGCGCCTATCCGGACTGCGCCTTTGTGGACTATTGCTTCAACGACACCGACGGCAGCGTCTCCTTCTCCTTGACGCTGGTGCTGCGCCAGGTGGAGGACACCTGGTATCTGCGGGGGCTCGTTCACAGCCAGTCAGGGAAATAGGACGCCCTATTACCGCCGGAGGAATGGAGACCGACGCTCTGCGATTTTGACAAAAGCCAGCGGCCATTAAGCCGCTGGCTTTTTTTGCATTCAGGGCAGAAGCTGCGCCGCCATGCCCCTGGCAAATCCGTCTAACCGCCCGCCGATCCCCGGCAGGTTCAGCGCGGTTCCGGCGTCGTTGGCCGTCTCCAGCAGGGCAAAGCGGGGCGGCAGGTAAAAGGACTTGTTCATGCACAGCGCCGAGATCAGCTGCCTGGCCACAATGTCCCCGCCGGAGTAGCCGGAGACCACGATGGCATAGAGGGCCTTGTCGTAAAACTGCACGGTGCGGTACAAGGCGGTCATCCGGTTGATGCTGGCGGTGAGATTGGCGGAGAGGGCGTCATTGTAGTTGGGGCAGAGCATCACCAGCGCGTCCGCCCGGCGCAATGCGGGATAGACCTCCTCCACCATGACGCCGCCGTAAAAGCAGCCGCCGCGCTCCCCGAAGTGGAGGCACATGGTGTAAGGGCAGCCGGAGCAGTCCACCACGGAGCCGTTTCGAAGGCCCACCTCCCTCCACCCCATCTCCTCCCCCAGCCGCTCCTTCACCGATTCCCAGAGGGCCAACGTGTTGGAGGTCCTGTGACTGGAGGCATGGAGCGTCAGCAGCTCCGGATGGGTCCGGCGGGGCGGAGAAAAGGCCAGGATGCGGCCGATCAGCTGTCCGGCGCTCTCCCGGTAGGCGTCCAGGAGATCCAGATTCCCCAACCGGGCCAGAACGTTGAAATTGGACAGCGACCCGGTGGCCTCCACCAGAGGCCGGCCCACAAAGGCACAGCCCGCCCGGTTGGCGGCAAGAACCAGCTCCGTGGCCGCGGACTTGGTGTAGAGCTCGCTTCCCCCGTCCACAATCAGCCCGCCCACGCAGCCCTCCAGCGTGACGTCACCGCGGCGCAGGCGCCGCAGAAGGGCGGCATACCCCAGGTTCACCCCATCCCCGCCCACCGAGATGGCAAAGAGGATGCGCCGGCGCTCCACCGGCCCCTCTACTGACTCCACCCGCTCATGGGGGACGCCGGAGAGCACGGCACGGAGTACGGCGTCCATCCTGGGGTTCTCCCCGTCCCGGGGCGTTACCACAAGCAGCTTTTCCAACAGGGAGGCCTCCCTTCAAATGACCGCTTTCAAATGCTCCGCCGCCAGCGAAATGCGCTGGAAGAGCTGCTCCGGCAGCTCCAGGCTCTCCACCTCCTGGCCAAAGGGCGTATAACGGTTTTTCACTCCCAAATACACGCCGTCCAGATATACGGAGCCGTAGTGCCACTCGCCACGCAGCGTCAGCAGCAGCGAAAGGGCGGCAGAGGAGAGGGCCGGGGCCACATAGGGCTTGAAGCCCAGCCGGCGCATTTCCAGATTGGCCGTTACCGCCAGCTGGGTCAGCTCCCGGGAGAGGGCGTCGTCGTATCCAGCGATGGAGTTGGCGATGACCAGGTCCTCCCCATGGGGCCCAAAGGCCCTTCCCTCAGTGAGGAAGGAGGCGAAGCGGAGGTCTTTTTTGGCATAGTAGGCCGCCCGGGCGTTCATCACACCCAGGCCGTAGCCCTGGACCTGCTCAGGCAGCAGGCCCCGGCCGTCCAGGGCGCCGTCTTCTCCCCGGTTGCTTTCCAGAAGTGCGGCCTTGGCCAGGGGGTCCACGGGGTCGGAGACCACGGCGAACAGCCCCCGGAACTTAGCCTCCCGGGCCATGCGGGCAAAGTGCTCCACCAGCCCCCGGTTGGCCTCGAACTGGGCCATGCGCACATCCTGGACGCCGCTGTCCACCGGAGGAATCCCCCGGGTGGCCACAAAGACAAATACATCACAGTCAAAGAGGTGCTCCTGGTCCACCACCTCCACCTCCGGCAGGGCGCTGTAGTCCCAGGGATAGGCCACCTGGTTCATCTCAAACTCCCAGCGCCTGGTGGCCTTTTCGTTCAGATCGCAGATGCCGATCGTGGAGAGCACATCGGCGCCCAACAGCTTCAGGGCGGTCAGCAGCGTGCTGCCCACGTCGCCAAGAGCCAGGATGTGGAGCCGCTTTTTCCCGGCGCGGCCCGCCTCCGCCGCAAAACGCCACCGGGGGTGGTCAAAGTTCACGGCCCGCAAGGTTCCGGCCTCTATGCGCCGGGCCGCCGGGCCCGGAAGCTCCGGCGCCGCGCCCAGGCGTCTCAGGTCCAAAAAGCCCAATCCCTGGTCCGCCGACAGCTGCCTGGGGTCGGTGACGGAGAAGGATGCCCGGCAGCTCAGGGGGTCGCGGCGGAACAAAAACGACATGGGCACCCCCTCCTCCGGAGGCTCCACCCGGGGCAGGGGCAGGTCCTCCTCAAACGCGCAGTAAAAGCTTCCATTTTGCCGGTAATACACCATGGGAATCCCTCTTTTCTTCATTTGGCTCAGTCTATGCGCGGCCCTCTGCGCCGGTCAGTCGAAGAGCTTGCGCAGGCGCATCAGCTGGGCGAGGTCGTTTTCCAGATATTCAGACGCGGCCAGGGCCGGGTCGTAGTGCATACAGCCGCCCTTGTCCGGGCACAGGGGCAGGATCACCGCCTCGCTGAGCCGGGAAAGGGTCAGGTTCTTTCCAAACTGGGAGCGGTACTCGCCCTCAATGGCCAGCAGGATGTCCCGGGAATTCTCCAGGCAGACCCGGGAGAACTCAAAGGTGGCGCGCCGGTCACATGCCTGATGGAAGGCCGGGTAGGTGTAGGGCAGGATCATATTGATGGAGGGCACCAGTCCCGGCCGCCCCTCCCGCCGGACCGTATCGCCGCCGATGAAGGGGTAGAGGGTGGACTCCACAAACCAGGCCTGCAGATTGGGCACAAAGTAGACGCAGTCCACCGGGCGTCCCCGGGTCTCCATCAGGTCCCTGCCCCGGCCGGACAAAAAGCCCACCAGCACCTCCCGGATCTGGAGCTGTTCCGCCCGGATCAGCGGGTCCAGCACCCGGATGCGGTCGCCGGAGTGGAGCAGGTCATCCACTAAGATCACCGGGCGGCCAAAGGACTTCACCGTGCGCACCTGGCTGGGCAGGGGCGCGTAATAGGGGAACGCCTCGATGGTCATGCTCTTTAAATCCGGGGTGTAGACCTTGTCCGTGTGAATGGTCTTGGTCACCGTGTTGGGCACGGCGCTGCCCCGCAGCAGCTTGCCAAAGGGCACGCACATATTCTCCCCCAATTTCCGGGGCGTCTCCGGCACGGCGCTCACGCCGTTGATGGCCGTGATCTTCTCCACCAGGCGGTGGTGGATCACCTGGGCGTTGAGGCTCAGCAGCAGCGTGCCGGGATACAGCCCCGTCACCGAGGTCTGAAGCCGCCTGTGGGCCAGGCGCACCGCCTCCAGCACCCGTTTATTGGTGGAAAACGGTGCCTTGATGGCGGTCTCCATATTCTGAAGCAGCACCACCGGAGAACGCATATCCACCAGCATGGCAGGCCTTGCCCCCTCTATGTCCGGGGTTCGGACAAAGCCCTGGCGCTGCATGGTCTCTATGGTGGCCGAGCGCATACTTCCGTCCCGGGGGCAGAACAGCCCATAGCTGCACTCCTCGTTCAGCGCCCGGGCCAGCACCTCCGTCAGCAGCAGCTGCTCCGTATCAAAACTCCCTTGGGCCTTGTAGAGCCCGGTGAGCAGCAGCAGCCGGCCCGCAGCCTGGTTGCGGATGTAATCCGCCTGCTCCCGGCTGCCCAGGGCGGAGTAGAGCTCCGCAACCCGGATGCTCCGCAGCGCCGCAAAACCCAGGATGCGCTCCTCCGCCCCCATGCGCAGGATCATCACCGCATCATCGTCGTCAAAGAGCTCCCGGCAGATGACGCCCCGCTGGTAGGGCTCTGCCTCCACAGCCTGGGCCAGCTCCTCCAGCAGTTCCCTTGCCGGGTGCTCCACATAGTCAAAGCGCAGCGGGTTGGCATGCATCAGCGGCTTATACTGGGGCTCCCTCAGATAGAGGCCGTTTTGGTAGATGAACTCCTGCACCGCCGGGTCGATGAGGTTGGAGATGTCCCGGTTGAGATCGATGTTCTCCCGGATCTGGGTGGAGCTGATGTCCTCCAGATGGGTGGGCAGCTGCAGCTCCACCACCTTGCCGGTCAGCCGGGAGAGGTCCGCCTCGCCGCCGGGGCCGTGGAGGCTGCTCTGGCGCCGGAACACGATGTGGTTCAATGAGTGGACCGAATCCTCCACCGGCTCCGCCCGGTAGGAGGAGGCGCCTGCGATCACGTCGGAGCCCACGGCCAGATAGAGCTCCCGCCCGGCGAACAGCCGGCGCAGCCGGTGCAGGTCATGGGGGTTGGCGATGTTCACCGGGATGTCGTGGGGGAAAAGGTGCACGTGGAACTCGTCAGCCACGGACAGGCCGACAATCTGCCGCCGGACCAGGCTGGGCTGTGTCTTTTTGGACCAGGAGAACTCATCCACCGCCAAAAACACCTCAAACCCCATGTCCCGGATCTCCCGGACAATGCCCTTGTGGGACAGGGTGAAGGGGTCAAAGGTGCCGGGGAAAAAGGCCACCTTGCTCCGCCGCTCAAAGGGGAAGTCGCCCACCGCGATCTGGTGGCGGATCAAAAAGCGGTACAGATGGGACAGCGCCGCCGCCCGGTAGAAGAGGGTCAGTTCCCCGCCGGGGTACTCGCTGAACAAAAAGAGCAGCTTTTTGGCCACCAGGGTGAAGAGCTTTTCCTTGTCCGCTTCAGACAGCACGTCAGAGCCGAAAAGGCCCCGGCCAAAGACCCACATGGCCTCCTGGCGCACCGCCGAGCGGTAGGAAGCCAGGCCCTTGAGCAGCATCCCCGCCAGCTTCCGCCGGCGCAGCTCCACCGTCCGCTCCGGCTCATGGAACCGCTCCGGGTAGACCGCATAGTGCTCCAGCACCACGCCCACCGTGGTCAGCGACGCGCTGACCACGCTGTCGTTGGGGCTGGAGAGCAGCTGGCCCAGCCGCTCGATGGTCTCGTCCAGCTCCGAGGGCCGCAGGAACAGGCAGAACTCCCCCAGGCACTGAGGGATGTATTTGGAGAACTCGTACTGGCCCACCTCCAGGCCCTTGGTCAGCTCCACCGCCACTTCGTTGCGCTGGTCGTAGCTCAGTGACCGGGCAATGCGCAGCAGCGATTCTCCTGCGGAGTATCGGACCACAATGGTCTCGCTGACCTTGATGAGGTTGGAAAAGTGGGTCGCGATGTGGAGCATGTCTCCCTTGGCCTGGGTCTCCAGAAGGCGGATGTTCACATCCTTGAGCACCCACGGCGTGGAGCTTTTCAAATTGTCCAGGAAGAGCTCGCTTGCCACCTTCGGCGGGCAGGGCTCCGGGTGGCCCAGGGCCGCGTCCCGGAGATACTTCAGCGCCCAGCTTCCGCCGCACTCGGCGCGCTCAGCCACTTTGGCGGCCCGGTCCACCCCTCCCTGTACGGCATGGAGCAAAAAGCGCAGTGCCGCCGCCCGGAGGGTCAGGCTCTCCCGGGGGAGCTGGGCGGCGGTGAAGCGCAGCAGTGTGTCCACCGCCCCGTCACCGCAGAGGTCCATGGGCAGAAAGTACAGCGCGTCCAGCAGGGCAAAGGCCGCTTCCTCATCCCTCCCCGGCTCTTTATAGAGCTGCACCAACTCGGCGATGAACCTCTCCGTGTCCTGGCTCCGGCAGTCCTCCAGCACCCGCTCCACCACGATTTTCAGCGCGTAGCGGATGTGCTTTTTCTGCCAGGGCGTCAGCTTATGATCCGGTGAGACCAGCATCAGCAAATACTGGCCCCAGAGGGCAAACTGGGTCTCCTCGTCCTCCGTGGGGCCGGCTCCCGGCGGAAGCTCCTTGCGGTAGCCCAGGTTGAAGCGGGCGATGATCCGCCCGATCAGCGCCGCCGCCTGGCGGCGGATGTCCCCCTCCGGAAACATCAGCAGCTCATAGAGGAACCCCAGGGTCTGGGTCTTTTGGGTGGCGTTCAGATAGGTGAAATACTCCTCAAAGATACTGAGATAGGCCCTGACCTTGGTCCAGCTCTTCTCGCTGCGGGCCGCCTCCAGCAAATTGCCGAAGAGCCGCTCGTGGCCAAAGCGGTGCATCAGCTGCAGATTGTGCTCCACCGCCATCATCCGCAGCGCCTCCACCGCCTCGTCCGGGCTCATCAGCGCCGTGTCCCGGGCAGCCCTGGGCTCCGTGGGGCGGCCCAGGAGCGTCACGTCCACCCCCAGGGAGCGCATATAGTCCTCAAAGTCGTGGAGTTTCAGATAGACATACTCGTAGCGCAGCCGCTTGGCCTGATCCACATTGTCCAATTTGCTCAAAATCACCTGGAAGGACTCCTCCAGAGGGAAGACCTTCATCCGCCCTGCCCCGTCCTCCTTTACCCGGAAATCGGCATAGATGAGGCACAGGGACTCCATGGAGAGGTTCTCCAGCTCCAGATCCCAGGTGGAGTGGTTGGCGGCGATGTGGCCCACCGAGGCCAGGCCCCGGCGGACACACCATCCGTCGGTGTAGTAGTAGTGCAGGTAGGGCACCTTCTCCCCCGCCCGGCAGCCAAACTTGCCGATGTCATGGCAGGCCGATGCGGCGGAGACCAGGGCCGGGTCCACCGGGGCGCCGGCGGCCGCCAGCTCCCGGGAAACCGTCATGGCCACATGGTGCACCCCTGCGATGTGGGGCAGGGTGGAAAAAGGGGTCGCCTCACAGGAAAGGCGCATCAGTTCATAGACGTAGTCCTCCCGCCAGGACCGCAGAAAGCCCTGGTACTCCTCCGCCCGGTCGCTGAGATGAACCTCCTCGGCCGTGCAGAAGGCAAAGTCCCACATGGGGTCAAAGGCCGCGCGCTCCTCCCCCAGCAGAAGCTGGATGGCCTGAAGCAGACACACGGCCCCGTCCCGCTGAGCCGGGGTGTATACACTCTTCAGGTGGGGAAACTGGATTTGACAGGCCACATGGTAGGCGCAGCTGAGCCAGCCCTCCTCCGGCTCCGGGGCGATCTTTTCCAGCAGGGGCAGGCAGCGCCCCACCGCATCGGCGCACCGCAGCCGCTTTCCCCTGCGCATGAGCCCGCTGAACAGCGCCGCCCAGTCGGCGCCGCGGAAGAGCTCCCCGCTGGCCACGTCGCTGAGACGGGCTGTAAAGTGGGGCTGGTCAAAGGCGTTTTCCCACTGTCTGCCGATCCGGCTTTTCATATCCTCGCTCCTTCCGTCAGGGCGTACTTCTTTTCCATACAGCGGCCGTGAGGCCGCAGTACCACCGAACGGCAGGCGCAGGCCTGAACGGCCAAGTCATGCGTTCAAGCCCTGATGCATCCAACTATATGCCCTCACCTGCCGATTTCCGTTATTTTATCACAGTTTGCCCAGCATGAAAAGAAATTTCCGCACCAGCTCACAGGCTCTTTCTGCAAAAAAGCCCGCTGCTGCAAGCTTTGCGGCAGCGGTTTGCCCGGGCGCCGTCTTTTGCCACGGCATATGGTCAGACGAGCAGGGAACCGGGCAGGGCGGGGCCAAATGGCCCCGCCCTGCCCGGCGAGATAGGAGATGCTGAGAAGGTCATGATTCTTTAGGCCGCCCCGATAAGGGATTGAAGCGGCAGAGACTTAACACTGCCTCCTCTTTCCGCGGGCTCACTCGCACCGTTCCACGCTCACCTGGTACTCTCTGCCCTCCAGGCGGACAAGAAATCGGCGGACGTCTGCTGCCACGGCGGCGCCGCGGATGCGTTGGGCCAGCTCCCGCCGCCGGCCCATGGCCTGGACATAGAGGTCCTGGGCCTGCTGTACGCTGACCTCCCGGAACCGGATTTTGGTTCCGGGCTTGCTCTGGGCCAGCCTGGGGATGTCCACGGAGATCACGGTGGCGATTTTGGTATAGCCTCCGGTGGGCAGGCGGTCGGCCAGCATGATGATGGGCTGGCCGTTGGAGGGCACCTGCACCGAGCCAAACGCAATCCCGTCGGAGATGATGTTTCCGTCTTTCACATGCTCAATCCCGCTGCCCTCTAACTTGGCGCCGGTGCGGTCGCACTCATTGGTGATGGTGTACTCGCTGGAGAAAAAGGTATCCAGGCCCTTGGGGGTAAACGCCTTGTCCTGCGGCCCCCGGATCACCCGCAGCCAGAGCTCCGCGCCGGGTATCTCCTCCGGATCGCATCTGCGCGCCGGGAGATTGGGCAGCGTGGGGCGGGGCGCGGCAAAGCCGATCTCGTCCCCGGGCATCAGCCTGCGGCCCTCATAGCCGCCGAATTTCCCCCGCAGGTGGGTGGAGCGGCTGTTCATCACCAGCGGGACATCCAGCCCGCCGGCAAAGGCGATGTAGGCCCGGAACCCGGTTTTCAGCCCGCCGAAGGTCAGTTTGTCCCCGGCCCCGGCCGCCACGGCCCGGTACATGGGGATCACCTGCCCATTGAGCTGCGGTGAGAGGTCTCCGCCGGTGACGGCAAAGACGTTGGCCGTCTGAAAGCGCAGCGCGGGGCCCAGGACGGTGGCCTCCAAAACCGCCTCGCCCTCGTCATTGTCCACCAGGAGGTTAGCCAGCATCATGGCCTGCTGATCCATGGCTCCGGCCACAGGCACGCCATACTGCTGCCAGCCCCGGCGGCCCCGGTCCTGGACCGTGGTCAAAAGGCCGCCCTGTTCCACCAGGATGCTCATTTTGCCGCCTCCTTCCGATAAAAGCGGCACTGATAGGCGCCGGCGCGGACCTTAGCCGCAATGTCCTCATACTCCGCCCTGTCGATGGAGCGGAAGCGAACCCACTGCCCCGCTTTCATCAAAAACGGGTCCGGCTCGCCCATGTCGAACACCTCCACCGGGGTCTTGCCGATGACCTGCCACCCAGTGGGATAGGTGATGGGCATGATGATGGTCTGGTTTTCCCAGATGATGACGGCGCCCTGCTCCACCTGGGTGCGGGAGGTCTGGCGGCGGGGCATGTGCAGCCCGTTCTCCGCCCCCAGATAGGCCATGCCCGGTGCGGCGCCCAGCATATAGGTGTAGTTGTCCTTTGCGGTGTGGGCGTCAATGACCTGCTGCACGCTCATCTGGTGGTAGCCGGCCACCTCCTGCAAATCCTCGCCGCACACACCGCCGTAGAGCACGGGGATTTCGCAGACCATCTCCTCCTCCGCGCCCTCCTCCGCCGTGTCCGGCAGCGCTTCCACCCGCCGGCGGCACTGCTCCACCAGCGCGTCATAGCGGATGGTCCCCGGCTCATAGTGGATCATCAGCGAACAGTAGGTGGGCAGCAGCTCCTCCACCCCCTCGATGGGCTCCGCCTCCAGGGCGCGCAGCAGCGAGCGCACCCGCTTGCTGACCTCCAGGCTAATCCGGTCGCCCACCTGGATGGAGATGGCCGCATCGCCGTTGGTTAAAAATTTGGCTTCCAATCTGATCCCTCCTTTTGGGAGTCCCGCAATTACCGGTCGGAGAGGTTCGCAATCTCAATGCCCTCCGCCTCCAGGGCGGCGCGCATCTTCTTCACGATCTCAATGGCCGAAGGCGTGTCGCCGTGGACGCAGACCGTGTGGCAGTCGATATCGATGTCCTTTCCTGTGATGGCAGTGACCTTCTTCTCCTTGATCATGCGGATGACCCGCTCCGTGGCAAGGTCCGGGTCCTCGATCATGGCGCCGGGCGTCCCCCTGGCCACCAGGGTGCAGTCCTCGTTGTAGGCCCGGTCGGCAAAGACCTCGTTTGCAAACCGCAGGCCCATCTTCTGCGCCTCTTTCACCACGCAGCAGCCGGGCAGGCTCATCACAATAATGGTGGGGTCCACCTCCGCCACGGCGGTGCAGATGGCCCGGGCCAGCGTCTCATCCTTCAGCGCCATGTTGCCGAATGCGCCATGGGCCTTCAGGTGCTGGATTTTTAAACCACAGGAGGAGGTGAAGGCCGTCAGCGCGCCCAGCTGGTACTTGATGTAGGTCTTGGCCTCCTCAAAGGAGAGTTTCATCTGGCGCCGCCCAAAGCCCATCAGATCGGGAAATCCCGGGTGTGCGCCGATGGCGACGCCGGCCTCGGCACACATTCTGACGCTTTTTTCCATAACCATGGGGTCGCCTGCGTGGAAGCCGCAGGCCAGATTGACAGAGGACACATATTGGATGAGTTCCGCATCGCAGCCCAGCCGATAGTCGCCGAAGCTCTCGCCGATGTCGCTGTTGAGATCAATTTTCATCATAGCAGTTTATCCTCCTTTACATCGGGGGAGGCAGCCGCCTCCCCCACGGCCTTTATTGGAACAAGGCGATCAGATTGGGAATATTCTTGGTGCTCAGGTAGGCCGCGGCCACAAAGACCACTGCCGCGCCCACGGTCATCCAGACGGGATGGCGATAATCCTCGCCCATGATCCGCTTGCTGTGGGAGGCGATCAGCATCACCAGCATGGTGAAGGGGAGCACAAGGCTGTTGATGGAGCCCGCGGCCACCAACAGGTTCACCGGCTGGCCCAAAAACACGTCCACAACGGTGCAGATGCCGATGAAGAGAATGGCGCTCTGACGCTCGTGGGCAGCGATCCACTTGAAGTGGGTCTTGGTGAAGGAGAGGAAAATCGCTGCCGCGCCCAGGATGGTGGTGGTTCCCGCGGCCAGGATCACCGCGCCGTAGAGCCTGTATCCGAACATACCGGCCACCGCCTGATAGGAAGAGGGGGCGGGATTGGCCATATCGATGGTGGCGCCGTGCATCACCGCGCCGAAGGTCACCAGCACCAGCAGCACACGCAGCACGTAGACCGTGGTGGTGCCCAAGAGCTGGGTCCGCTTATAGAGGTAGTAGTTTTCCGCGCCGCTGACGCCGGAATCCAGCAGGCGGTGAGAGCCGATGTAGGCGCCGTACCCGCCGCATACGCTGCCCAGGATGGTGATGGTGGGCAGCAGCAGGGAACTGACGTCGGCCCCGGCGATCTGGGATGGGATCTCCCCCACCGGCGGCTTTGCCATAAACACCAGAATCAGCGCTGTGAGGATCAAAACCGCGCCCAGCACCTGGGCCAGGATATTGATGATCTTGTTGGCGGACCTGGAGAGAAACACCGCCATGGCGATCAGGCCGCACAGCACGGTGCTGACCGCGGTGCTGGTGCCGAACAGTGCAGACATGCCCAGCCCGGTGCCGCTGACGTTGGAAAACTGGAAGACACAGATGCCAAATACCACAATGGCCGTCAAAAGGTATCCTACCACAGGATGGATGGCCGCTGCCACCTCCTGGCCGCGTTTTCGGGTAAAGCAGAGGATGCGGTACACGTTCGCCTGGGTGATGATGTCCAGCGCCAGTGCCGCGATGATGCAGAGGAAGAAGGCACCCAGGTACTGTGCGCTGAAAAGGGCGGACTGCGTGGTAAAGCCCGGCCCTACCTGTGTGGTGGCCGCCACCAGGGCCGCGCCAAGGGTGGTGGTGAATGCAACTTTCTTTGCTTGCTGATCGGACTGCGTCATTTGCTTTTCCCTCCCTGTTTCTGATCGATTTCACATGGTCCCGCTGGTGCGCCATGGCTCCGGCGGGCTGGATACGGCTTGCTTTTTCGCCGCGCGGTCAAAATCCGGGCCGTATTTTTGTGCCAATCCGTCTACACATAGTATCGAATTTGCATATCTTTTGTCGACATATAAAAATTTTTTTACTGCCAGTAATCCGTTCCGGAGATGCCGATGTCCTCCGCGCGGAAGACCGGCTCCTTCCCCTCCCGCTTTTGCTTTTTATAGTCGTCCAGGCAGTCAAAGGCCTTTTTCCCCAGCACCACAATGACCGGCAGGTTCACCAGGGACATCACCGCCATCATCAGGTCCGCAAGGTTCCACACCAGGCCGAACTCCAAAAAAGCACCAGTGAACACAAACAGGGTTTCAATGAGATAAAAGGCGATCCGGCCGCCTTTGGAAAGGTCCTGCTGAAGGATGAACTTCAGGTTGGGCTCCGCGTAAAAACAGTTGCCCAGCAGCGTGGAAAACGCGAACATCACCATGGAGAAGGTCACAAAGAGATAGCCGAAGTAGCCGAAAGTCCCGGCCACCGCCTCCTGCACATAGGCAATGCCGGCCAGCTCCGCGGAAGGCTCTATGCCGGAGCACATGCACATCAGGGCTGTGGCGGAGCAGATGACGATGGTGTCCAGAAAAACGGACAGCACCTGCACCAGGCCCTGCTTTGCCGGATGGGCCACGTCGGCGGCAGCCGCCGCGTTGGGGGCCGAGCCAAGGCCCGCCTCATTGGAGAAGAGTCCCCGCTTGATGCCGTACATCAGGCAGGAGCCGGTCAGGCCGCCGAAGATTGCGGTAAAGTCGAACGCCTCCCGGAAAATGCGGGCAAAAACCTGGGGGATCAGCGTGATGTGGGTCAGGATGATCGCCAGTGCCACCACGATGTATACAACGCCCATCACCGGAACCATCACCCCGGTGACCTTCGCTATCTTTTTACCGCCGCCGAAGATGCACAGGGCAAAGAGCAGCGCGGTGACCGCGCCGATCACGATGGGCACGGGGCCCGCATAGAACTTCTCCCCGCCGCCAAAGTAGACCTTAAAGGAATCCACCAGGTTATAGGAGGCCAGCATGATAAACCCGCAGCCGAAGGTGCACAGCAGCAGTATGGAGAACACGATGCCAAGCCCCCGGGAGTGGAGGCCCTGCTGGATGTAATAGGCCGGGCCTCCACGGCTGGTGCCGTCATCGCCTTCGCTCCGTTTTTTATAGATCTGGGCCAGGGTGCTCTCCACAAAGGCGGAAGCGCAGCCGATGACCGCGATCAGCCACATCCAGAACACGGAGCCAAATCCGCCCAGGCAGATGGCCGTGGTGACGCCGACGATATTCCCCGTCCCCACCCGGGAGGCGGTGGACACCATCAGCGCCTGGAACGAGGAGATGGAGTCCGTGCTCTTTGTCTTTTCGCCCACCACCCGGATGGCCTCGCCAAACATATTGAACTGCACGCCCTTCAGGCGCACGGTAAAGTAAAGCCCCACTGCGATCAGCAGGACGGCCAGGATTTTGTCGTACAGAAATCCCGCCACAGTGCCTACAAGCTGTTCAAGCGGCATAAATGGTTCCCCTCTCTATTTTTAGTTTCCCTGGCCGGAGGCCTCCTCATAGGCCAGCTGGGCCACCCGGGAGATGATGTCCAGTGCAAAGGGCTGGAACTGGGGAATGTCGGGTTCAAACTGGGTCATCACACAGCAGATCAGCAGAGGCTTTTTGTCCTCCAGGCCATAGAGGATACCCAGGTCGTGCATGGTGCCGAATTCGGTGATCCCGCCGGTCTTGTGGGCAATGAGCAGGTCCTCGTCCAAAAGCGCGGGCAGGCCGTATGTATAGCGCTGTTCGGTGAGGATTTGCAGCATTTTGTCACACAGCTCCCTGGGCATCCGCCTGGCGCTCAGCAGCTCCTTGTAGAAGTCGGCCACGTCCCGGCAGGAGGTGTAGTTCTCCCTTCCCTGGCGGGCACCCTCGTAGTCGTTCATGATGCGGTCAAACCGGGTGCTGCGAAGCCCCAGCTCCTGGATGTCCCGCTGCACGGATTCCAGGCCGAACATGCGCAGCAGGATGTTGGCGGCAGTATCGTCGCTGAGGACGACGTTCATCCGTACAATGTCCTCCAGCGTCAGCTCAATGCCGGTGTGGAAGTCCCGCAGGATGCCGGTGTGGTAGGGCGTGGTGCCCTCCCGGTCGGAGTCCTTCAGCGCATAGAGCGCCTGAGGGTCCAAGGTTCCCGCTGCCACCCGCCGGTAGAACTCCCACAGAATAAAGAGCTTTACCACGCTGGCGGATTTCATCATCTTGTCGGCGTTGTTTTCATAGACGGCGCCGGTGCGCAGGTTTTCCACGTACACGCTGACGTTGTCCTGGTACCGTCTCACATAGCCGGCTAACTTTTCAAACATCCCTGTACCTCCTTATGCCGCCAAGAGCTTTTCCACGCTGGCCAGCTTCACGGCCACGCAGAATACCTCCATGGCCGCTTTCAGCTCCTCCAAGGGCGGATAGGTTGGTGCGATGCGGATATAGGAGTCCTCCGGGTCAACGCCGCCCGGATGGGTGGCGCCGGCGTTGGTCAGCGTCACGCCCGTGTCGGCGCATAGCTGTACAATCCGCTTTGCGCAGCCGGGCATGGCCATGTAGGTGACGAAAAATCCGCCGTCGGGCCGGGTCCAGTCCCCCACCCCCAGGCCGGTGAGTTCCCGGTCAAAGGTGCCCAGCACCGCGTCAAAGCGGGGACGCAGGATGGCGGCGTGCTTTTTCATCAGCTCCTTGATGTTGTCCATACTCTTTAAGTAGCGGACATGGCGCAGCATGTTCATCTTATCCCAGCCCACCGTCTGGACCGCGTACTGCTTTTTGATGAATTCCGTGTTGGCCCGGGAGGCGGCGATGAAGGTGACGCCGGAGCCGGCCATAGTGATCTTGGAGGTAGAGCCGAACAGGAAGACCCGGTCGGGGTTGCCCACCTCCTTGCACACGTCCAGCATGTTCAGCACCGGGTGGTCTTTGTAGATCACATGGTAGCTGTAGGCATTGTCCCAGAAGAGGCGGAAGTCCTTGGCCGCGCACTGCATCCTTGCCAGGCGGTAAATTACCTCGTCGCTGTAGCAGGCGCCGAAGGGGTTGGAAAACTTGGGCATGCACCACATGCCTTTGATGCTCTCATCCCCGGCCACCAGCTTCTCCACCAGGTCCATGTCCGGGCCGTCGGCGCGCAGGGGCACGGGGATCATCTCAAGGCCCACGAACTTGCAGAAGCCAAAGTGCTTGTCATAGCCGGGGACGGGGCAGATGAACTTGGGGTGCTCGTATTTTCCCCAGGGCTTGTCGGAACCCAGCACGCCCTGGAGCATGGCACGGCACAGCGCGTCGTAGAGCAGCTGCAGCGAGGACTGCCCGCAGATGACGATCTCATCCTCCTCCACGCCCATGTACGCGGCAAAGAGGCGGATGGCCTCGGGGATGCCGTAGATGTCGCAGTAGTTGCGGCAGTCGGCGCCGTCTTCGGCATGGCAGTCGCTTTTGGAGTTGACCACGTCCAGCATCTCCATGGATAAATCCAACTGCTCGGCGCTGGGCTTGCCGCGGGCCATATTGAGGCTGAGCCCTCTGGCCCGGTAACCGGCCAGGTCCTGCTCCAGACGGGCTTTCAGCGCCTCCAGCTGGGCGCGGGACAGATTCTGATACGCTTCCATCTCTCAGTCCTCCTTACAAACAAATTCCCGGGCAAACCCGCGGACGTCGGCCACATGCTCCAAATCCCTGCACACCGCCAGCGCCTTCTCCGTGTGCTCCGCGGAAAACGTGGACTGCATCAGCATGCGGAATTTATCCTCCCGCTCCTCCTGGGTGGCCGGATGCATGGGGTCTCCCTTGGGGTAATACTGCTCATCGTTGTAGATTTTCCCGTCCACCGTCTCAATGGTGATGATGCAGGGGAACTTCTCCGGATACATGGCGTTGACCTCCGGCGTGGAGACGATCTCCACCTTTTTCAACATATCCTGAACCGCCTGGCTCCTGATGACGGGCATGGTGACGGAGCTGAGACCCATCTCACCGGTGGCGGCGGACACGGCGATGCAGTAGGGCACGGAGAACTGGGCGGCCATGGTGCTCTCGGGGTCGTAGTTGGAGAAGTGGGTGCGGACCGTGTTGTAGGTGAGCTCTGTGATCTTCTTGATGGATTCGGGCCGGATGTTGTCCCGGTGAACCATGCGCAGCGTGGTCTCGATGGCGCAGTGGCTGGCCAGCAGGGACGGATACATCTTGGGCAGGTTGTTGAGGATCTCCCACGTCTCGCCCAGTCCCTCATCCAGCTTCTCCAGCTTGGGCTCCTCGTCGCAGTAGACGTGGCAGTAGCCGTGGGGATGCTCCAGAGCGTTGGGATGGGCGGTGGTTCCCACCTTGGCAGCCCAGCCGCTGAGCAGCCCGTTGAAGGCGGCTTGGCCGGGGTTCATGTTGCCGTCGGCCGTGCCGGTGTCCAGATAGGCCAGCAGGCTGCCCACCCGGGAGCAGGCCAGCCCGATGGCCCGGATGATACCGTCCTCGTCGCAGCCCAGCATCTTGGCAGACATGGCCGCGATGGCCATGGTGGGATGGGTGCCGGTGGAGTGCCAGCCCCGGGCATAGTGGGAGGGCATGACGCTCATGCCGATCCGGACCGCGATCTCAAAGCCGATCACCGCCGCCAGGATCAGGTCCTTGCCGGTGCCGCCCACCTCCTCCACAATGGCCAGGGCCGAGGCCACCACGGAGGCGCTGGTGTGGCAGAGAGACTCCTTGTGGGTGTCGTCGAAATCCAGGCCATGGGTCAGTGTGGCGTTGGCCATGGCGGCAAAGGGGGCGGGCATCTTTTTTCCGGTGACCACCGCGGTGGCCGCCGGAGCCCCGCCGTAATGCTCCACCGTGTCCCAGATGGCCCTTGCATCCTTTGGGGAGACGTGGGTGGTACCCACGGCCACGGACAGGGCATCCATGATCATGTTCTTGGCGGCCAGCACCACCTCCGGCGGCAGGTCCTCATACTTCAGGTTGTAGACAAATTGCGCGATATGTTCTGTTCTGGTCATGACGTCCTCCTTATTCCGCCGGCTTGGTCTGCAGGTGATGGTATCCGGTCAGCTGCCGGGCCTCTTTCAGTGACTTGCCCTCTTTCACCAATGCGATGATGGCCGCCTCCTTGCGGTCGATGTCCTCGGCGATGGCCGCGGCCTCCTCCGCCCGCTCCTGGGGGATCGCCACCACGCCGGTGTCATCGCCCAGCAGGATGTCGCCGGGGCAGACCTTAACGCCGCTGACGGCAACGGGGACGTTTACCGCGTCCACCTCCACCCGGTCCTTTCCGGTGGCCATGTACCAGCCCTTGGTGAACATGGGGTATCCGCTCTCCCTGACCGCCGGGATATCCCGGCACACGCCGTCGATGACGGTGCCCTCGACGCCACGGAGCTTGGCGGTGACGGCCATGATGTCGCCCCACACGGTGCAGTAGTCCCGGCCGGCGTTGTCGATCACCACCACCTGCCCGGGCTGCACATCGTCCAAAAAGTCACCCACCGTGCCCTTCACCTGGCCGCAGGGCACATAGTGCACCGTAAAGGCCCGGCCGCAGATCTTCTTGCCCGGGAGCACAGGCTTGATGTCCAACAGCGCGCAGGGTACGCCCATCTTATCCAGTGCGTCGGACACGCAGGTGGTGTCCAGGGCCCTGAGCCGCTCAACCAGTTTGTCCATACTCTTCTCCCTCACTTTTGCAGCATTTTGTTGTAGTTGTACTTTGCGTCCACCTCTAAGATATCGGCCCCGGCCTTGATCTCCGCCACCATGGCCTCCTCCTTTTCATAGAGCTGCTCCGCCTTGGCCAGCACCTCTTCCACAGCCTCCTGGGGTACGATCACAATGCCGCTGGAGTCACCCATGACGATGTCTCCGGGCCGGACCTGCACGCCGCCAAACTGGATCATCTGGTTGGTGCTCTCCTCAATGACGCGGCCCCGGGCCGTGCACACCACGGCGCCCCGGGCATAGACGGTGTAGTCCGCCTCCACACAGTCGTCCAAATCCCGGCAGCAGCCGTCGATTACCGTGCCCGACACGCCCTTGGTCTTGGCGGCGTTGGCCAGGATGCCGCCCCAGCAGGAGGTGTCCATGCGCCCGCCGTTGTCTATGACGATCACGTCGCCCGGCTTTGCCGAGGCGATGGCGTTCATGCCCAGATGGTGTTTTTGGGGCGTCTGGCCGGCGGCGGTCATGCGCATGGTGACCGCGGGGCCCACGATCTTGTTCCACCGCTCGATCATGGGACGGATGCCGCAGGTGGATCCCTTGTAGCCCAGCGCGTCCAGCGCGTCGGACACGTTGGTGGAAGAGAGCTTTTCAAAGCGTGCGCGGTACTTCTGGTCAAATTCGTTCATTTCAAATTTCCTCCTTATTCTTCCTCGCAGCCCAGTGCGTCGAATACCTTCTGATAGCCATAGATGTCAAAGAGGGACTCCCCCGCCCGCAGACGCTCCATCACCCTGGCCTCCTTGGCCGTTCTGGCGTTGGCGGCGGCCAGGGTCTTCTCCGCCTCGTCAAAGGGGATCACCACCACTCCGTCCCGGTCGCCCAGCACCACGTCGCCGGGGTATACCGTCACGCCGCCGCAGACCACCGGGTGGTTGATCGTTCCCTTGGTGGCCTTGGCGGTGCCGAACACGCTGACCCCGGCGGAGAACACCGGGAAGCCCATATGGGCAATGGCCGCAGTGTCCCGGACGGAGCAGGTCACCACCAGCCCCGCCACCTTTTTGGTCTGGCACTCCACGGCCAGCACCTCGCCGAAGGGGCCGTTGTCCACAATGGGCCCCATGTCCGCCACCACCACGTCCCCCGGCCGGGCCATGCTCACGGCCTTGATCAGCATCAGGTTGTCGCCGGGGTGGCACTTCACTGTCAGCGCCCGGCCGCACATCCGCATGGCTGGCTCCACCGGCTTGATCTCATGGGTCATGGCCCCCCGGCGCCCCATGGCCTCATGCACGGTGGCCACGTCCTGCTCCGCCAGGGCCAGTCTCAGCTCCTCGGGGAGCACGGGTCTGGCTTTTACCACATCCTTCATATTACATCACAATCCTTTCCAATTTTAGTCGACTATTAGAGTTTTAGTTGTCGACAATTTATTCTCAAAGTTATGGGTGCCCCTGCACCCATAACCTCTTATGACGAATATTTTCCGTTGACCTCGTTGTACTTTGCCGATTCGATGGCGGAGTTGGCCACCGAGCGCAGATGGGCACGCAATGCGCGCAGGCTCTTCTCCCGGTCTCCCGCCCGGATGCAGCGGATGATCTCCAGGTGCTCTTCATAGGAAAGGCTGCTGCGGTTCTTATCCAGGGCGCTGGCGGAACGGATCCGCTCGATCTGGGCATTGAGCACGCTGATAAACTCCAGCAGCCGCTTGCTCCCCGCCTTCTCCGTGATCAGGCCATGCAGGCTCCGGTCCGCCTCATGGAGCAGTTCCCAGTCGCTGCGCTCATAGCCCTGGCGGAACATCTCCTCCAGGTGGTCCAGCTCCGCAGGTGTGATGCGGGAAAAGCTTCTGCCCAGCGCCCAGACCTCCAACAGCACCCGCAACTCGTAAATCTCCTCCACATCATAGGGGGTGATGGGCGTCCGGCTCATGCCCAGCTCCTCTGAGACCGCCATTTCGGAGATCGGCGCGTTTTGCGGGTAGCGGTTGGTCACGATGGCATTTCTCAGATAGCGGTACGCTTCATCTTTTCTGCTCAAAACAATTACCTCACACCAATTGTATACAATCTGTATCCTGTTTTGAGCATAGCATTGTGCCATCGCTTTGTCAACCTTCTCCGGTTCACTTTTTGGGCTCTCAGAGAAATTTGTCTATTTTCACCATATGCGCGGCCCATCAAAACATGCCCGGGTTCTTGATAAACCGGCCCACGAGAGCAGCGGGCTATGGCGTTGAAGGAATGGTTCTCCAACACGCATCCCTCCCTTTCAGCTAAGGCGGCTTTCGGGGCATCAGCAGGCCCGCGTTCTCTCCCCCGCTCCCCGGAGCGCGTACTGGCGCTGGACGATGGCCAGGATCACCAGAGCACCCACGGCGTAAATCCCATAGGTCAGGGCATAGCTCCCGGACCAGTCCGCAAGAAGCCCAGGCAGGAAGGAGGTAAACAGATTGCCCACCACGTACAGGGTCTGAAACCGCTCCATCATGATCTCCTGCTGCTCCTTGGAGGAGAGGTCCATGGCCCAGACCGTCAATCCCACCGTGGCGGGCGGGAAGCCGAACCCCACCAGGGCAGCGCCGCCGAACATCATCCATGTGCTGCCCGCGGGCAGCAGGGCGCACACCGCCATGCCTGCCCCCATGGTAACCAGGAACAGCGCGTTGGTGCGCCGGGCGCCCCAGCGGTCCGTCAGCAGCCCGTAGACGCATTTTCCGATCATCAGCAAGCTGCCATAGGTGGAGATGGCGTAGGCGGACAGGGTGGGACTGAACCCTTTCTCCTGAAACCGGATGGCAAAGTAGGAGGGCCCATTCCCTCCCGCGCTGCCCAAAATCATCACAGCCAGGGCCATCCACCAAAATCCGGGCCCGGCAAGGGCTTCCCCGCGCCCTTCTTCCAGGGCCGCCTCCCCCGCTTCCTGGCAGTTCTCTCGGCCATCCGGTTGGGGAGCACTGCGCACCAGGAGAAAGATCAGCGCCGCAATCCCCACCGTTCCGATCCCCTCCAGGAAAAAGACGGCGTAAACGCTGTGCCGCTCCAGGAGGGAGGCCAGCAGAGGAGTAACCAGCACGGAGGCCACTCCGCTCCCTGTGGTGCAGACCCCCAGGGCAAAGCCCTGCCCCTGATCAAACCAGCGGCGGATCAGAAGGGACACCGGCACCATGGTGCCGAATCCGTAGGCCGCACCCAGCAAGATGAAGCCCACGCAGCCGCCCCAGTAGGTGGGGACCGCGGCAAAGGAGAAGAACCCGGCGGCCAGCATGAGGACGGCCAGAGTGGAACCAAGGCGCAGAGAAACCCTCTGATAGTACCGCTCCACCGCCAGCATGGAGACCGTCGAGGCCACGCACCGGACGGTGAGCAGCAGGGAAATCTGGGTGTTGGAACTGCCGTATCCCTCCCGGAGGTAGGGCAGGTACACGGAAAACCCGCTGGTGATCAACCCGTTGCAGAGCATCAGCAACAACCCGGCCAAGCAGATCACCCATTTGTACGGTATCTTTTGGATCGGAATCACCGCCCGTCGTTTTTCTCCATTATAAGCGGGCGGGAATATATTGTAAAATGAATTATTTTGCTTTATAATATAGAATAATTCTATATTTATTATCTGCAATTCCAGAGCTGGAATCAAAAGGAGGGTTATCGCATGAATATCCAGGCCATTGAGGCGTTTTTGGCCGTGATCCGCACCGGGTCCCTCACGGAGGCCGCACGGCAGCTCCATCTCACCCAGCCCACCTTGTCCCACAGGCTTCAAACCCTGGAGGCGGAGTTGGGGGCGACCCTTCTGATCCGGGGAAAGGGCCAGCGCCGCATTGAACTCACGGACGCGGGGCGGGACTTCGTGCCCCTGGCTGAGAGCTGGCGGCGGCTTTGGAGCGAGTCGCTGCGGATCACCTCCCGCCCCGTTTTCCGGGTGGCCGCCACCCAGACGCTGAGCAGCTCCATCATGCCGGAGGTCTATGCAGGCTTTGCCCGGCGGGGCCTTCCCACCGCACTGGACGTCAAGACGCTGCACTCCCAGGAGGCGTACGGCGCCGTGGAGCAGGGCGAGCTGGACGCGGCCTTCATCGCCAACACCATGTTCTCCAAGCGGGTCTCCGCCATCCCCGTCCTGGAGGAGCGCATGGTGCTGCTGTGCGGAGGGAAAAGTACTCTGGACGGCCCAGTCCGCCCCGCGGACCTTCCCGCAGAAAAAGGCGTTTTTTTGAGCTGGACCCACGAATTCACCCACTGGTATGAGTACTGGTTCGGCCTGAACCGCCATGTGCTGGAAGCGGACAACATGAGCCTGGTGGAGCCCATCCTGGCTTCCTCCGACCTCTGGGCCATCGTCCCTGCCTCCGCCGCGGTGTGGGCGTCGCGGGAGGGGCGTCTGCGCTGTCTCGAATTGGTGCAGCCCCCGCCCGACCGGGTGGTGTACCTGCTGACGCTGGAGCCGCCCAGCCCCTACACCTCGTACCTGCTGGAGGAGTTCCGCGCCGCAGCCGGCCGGATTCCCGCCCCGGCCTTTGATTGATTTTTGACTGTTACCAATGAAACCCAGCTCAAATTTTGCATATCGTTCCAAATCCTGCGGATAATAGCTTTGTCAACAAAAATTAGCACCGCAGGAGGAATTTGATATATGAAAGCCACAGGAATTGTCCGGCGCATTGACGACCTTGGACGAGTCGTCATCCCCAAGGAAATCCGCCGCACAATGCGTATCAGAGAGGGCGACCCTCTGGAAATCTACACCAGCCGCGACGGGGAGGTCATCTTCAAGAAGTATTCCCTGATGGGCGGCCTGGAGGAATTTGCATCCCAATTCTGCGACACCCTCAGCAAGAGCACCGGCCACATCTGCGCCGTCAGTGACCGGGACACAGTGATCGCTGTGGCTGGCGGCGGCAAGCGGGAGCTGATGGGAAAGTCTGTCAGCGCCGATCTGGAGCAGATCATGGAGGAGCGCAAAATCTGGCAGCACGCGGAGGGGCAGCGGGGAATCCCCGTCTCCGACAGCAGTGACAAGCTCTGTGCCACCGTGGCAGCCCCCATTTTGTCGGAGGGCGACGTGCTGGGCCTGGTTCTGTTCATCGGCGAGCCGGGCGAGGTGGCCGGCGAAACAGAATTCAAGCTGGCCCAGACCATCGCGGCCTTCCTGGGCCGCCATATGGAGAGTTGATGCTCCCCCCAGGGCAAAATAGAAAAGCAGGCAGCATTGCTGCCTGCTTTTTTTGATTACCGGCGGCCGCCGCGTCCGCCTCCAAAGGAGCCTCCGCCGCCAAAGCCACCGCCGCGGCTTCCGCCAAACCCGCCGCCGCGGGAACCACCGAAGCCACCGCCAAAGGACCCGCCACCGCCGAACCCGCCACGGCTTCCGCCAAAGGAGCCGCCGAAGCTTCCGCCAAAGGAGCCGCCGCGGGAACCGCCGGGCCGTGCGCCGCCGTGTCCGCCGTTGAAGGAGCCGCCGCCAAACCCGCCGCCGGAGGGCGGACGCGGTCCGGGGCCCCGGGGCGGACGGGGAGGCCGGGGCGGGCGGGGCCGCCTGGGCCGGCCCCAAAAAACCGGGTAATAGAGCACGGTGGGAATCCCCATGCCGGGCCGCATATACCGCCGGCGATAGCGCCTCCAGCGAAAGGCGTCCAGGATCATCCACACCACAAACAGCATGACAATCAAAGCCACCGCATTTCCGATCAGCTGTCCAGCCGTGGGCGCAAAGTAGCCGGTGGACTGGGTGTAGTACCCGCTGCCCGTCTCAAAGGTCTGGGGCACGGCGGGGATATAGTTCTCCCTGACGGTCACATCGTAAAAATCGGCAAACCACGCCATGAAGGCATCCACCGTCTCCCGAACGCCCTTGTCGTAGTTTCCGGCGGCAAAGCTGTCTTCCATGTAGGCATAGAGGATGCTGTTTAAGGAGTCCTCATAGCTGTGGAGCCCCAGCCCCGGCACCTCGGCATAGTCGCCCACCAGGCCGCCCTGGGAGATGTTGTTCAGCGCCAGCACCAGCACAATGCCGTTGTTGCGCTCCTTGTCGCCGATGCCGTACTGGTTGCCCATGCGCTCGCCGTAGGCGATGATGTCCTCTCCGCCGGTATCGTCCACTGTGACCACCATGATCTGAGCGCCGGTCTGGGCAAAGAGGGAGGCGTTCATGGCGTCGATATGCTCCATAGTGTCATCGGAGAGCACGCCGGCGTAATCGTAGGCGTAGGTATAGGTACCCACGATCTTTGTGCTGGCCTCCTGGGTGGTGTCCGGCTTTTTTGCCTGACCGATGAATAAGCCCAGTCCCACCGCCAATACCAGAACCAGGGCGGCAACGCTTCTTTTCTGGAAAAATTTCATAGATTCGATTCCTTCTTGCTCTTCCCGGTGCATTTGCCGTCCGTACGGCCCACCAGGTAGTCGATGGATACGTCAAAATAATCTGCAAGGGCGATCAGGGTCTTCAGCTTTGGCTCGCTCTGATCTGTCTCATAGCTTTGATACCCCCGCAGGGAAAGCCCCAGCAACTCCGCCATCTCTTTTTGATAGAGCCTGCGGCCCTCCCGCAGTTCCTTCAGCCGCTGTGCCAGTATCTGCATACTCCACCTCTTGACATACATTTATATTGTATGTTATAATACATTTAAAATGTTTAAGGAGTGATCCTCATGACCGATCCCCTCCAGCTCCTCTATGACGAGGCCCTTGCCACCGGCATCTGCCCCTATCTGAGCGCGGGTAGCTACCGGCGGGCGGCAGACGATGCGGAAGAAGCCCTTGACGCGCTGGAGGCTATGCTGGACCCCCAGGCCCTTAACCTGCTGGAGCAGTACCGGGAGGCCCGCTTCCAGACCCAGGGCATGGAGCTGGAGGCCATGTTCCGCTCCGCCTTCCGCATGGCCCGGGAGCTTTTCACGCAGGTCTAATTCCGCAGCTCCATCAGCTTTTGCTTGAGCTCGCCCTCGATCTTGCTCAGCTCCACCTCCGCGGCCTGGCGCTTGGCGGCGCCGTCGCGCTGGATGTTCAGCACCTCGTCCAGCGTGGAGATCAGCTGCTCGTTGGTGTGCTGGAGCGTCTCGATGTCCACGATGCTGCGCTCCGCCTCCCTGGCGGCCGCCACGGTGCCGGTCTTGAGCAGGTCCGCGTTCTTTTTCAGCAGCTCGTTGGTCATATTGGTGACAGCGCTCTGGGCGGCGGTGGCCTGACGGGCATGCTCCATGCCCAGGGCCAGCACCATCTGGCTCTTCCACAGGGGGATGGTATTGACCAGCGAGGACTGGATTTTCTCCACCATCAGCGTGTCGTTATTTTGCAGCAGCCGGGTCTGCGGCCCCATCTGGACGGAGATCATCCGGGTCAGCTCCAGGTCGTGGAGCTTCTTTTCAAACCGCTCGCACATCTGGACCATGTCGTTGTACTTCTGGGCGTCCTCCTGGGCGCCTGAAGTCTCCGCCTGCTTACGCAGCGCGGGCAGTTCATTTTCCCGTACGCCCTTCAGCTTCCTCTTGCCGGCCAGGATATACATGGTCAGCTCTTTATAGTATTTCAGGTTCAGCTCGTACATCTGGTCAAACATGGCCACGTCCTTCATCAGCGTCACCTGATGCTGCTCCAGCTCCCGGGCAATCTTGTCCACGTTGGTCTCTACCTTGGAGTACTGGGCTTTCATGACCTCCAGACGGTCCCTGCTCTTTTTGAACATGCCGAAAAGGCCCTTTTTCTCCTCCTCGCCGGCGCCGAACTGCTTCAGCTCCACCACCAGCTCGCTGAGGGCCTCGCCCACCTCGCCCAGGTCCTTGTTGCGGACGGAGCTGAGGGCGTTTTCCGAAAAGCCGGCCACATTCTTCTGGGCCGCGGCGCCATACTGTAAGATCAGGTTGGAGTCGGTGATGTCGATCTTTTTGGAGAACTCCTCCACCGCCTTCTTCTCCTCCTCGCTGAGTAGCCGTTCGTCCATCTCCACGGGGGGCGCCTCTTTCTTGGGTTCCTCCGGGGCGGCGGCCTGGGGCGCGGCCCCGTCCAGCGTCAGCTCCGGCATGGCGGCAGCCGCGGCCGCCTGGGGCTCCAGCGTCAGCTCAGGGATTTTGTTGCTCTCATCCATATCGTTCGTCCTTTCCTGCGCCTCTATCCGGACGCTTAAAGTTCCAGTTTGAAGTCCCCGTCCTCCTTGGGCACGGACTCTGCCTTCAGGGGGCTCTCCGTCAGCCCCTCCCGGGCCATCATGTTCTCCAGCACGGTGATATCGGTGGAGATGTCCAGGGCCTCGCTGCCGAAGAGGGCGTCCAGCTGCTTTTCAAAAGCGGCCACGATGGTCTTCATCATGCCCTCCACCTTGTGCAGCGTGGCGTTGATGTTTTCCCCGCTGACGCCGACGCCCGCCGCCCGGTCATAGGCGTTGAGCAGCTTCAGCGTGGTGGGCAGGTAGTAATCCATAAACTTGCGGATCTGAGGGAGCTTTTTGGGATCCTGGCGGACCTGATCGAAAATCTTCTCCGACACCTGCTCCAGACGCACAATGTCGGCGGAAATCTCCTCGTCGGCGATGTTTCCGTCCAGGCGCTTCATCTCGGCGATGGCCAGCCTGCCGTCTTTGAGCATCTTGTCCAGCTCCGGGTTGCCGGTGGGCTTCTCCTCCGCTTTTTTCTCCTCCTTCTTCTCGCTCTGCCCCACTGCGCCGCCGCGGCACAGCAGCGACGCCACGGCAAACACAGCCGCGGCAGCGGCAGCGGCAATGGCATAGTGCAGCGGCGCATACAGCGGGAAAATCAGCGCATAGAGCAAAAAGACAACCGCGGCCGCATAAAAGGGCGCCACAGGTTTGCGCTCGGTCATGGCAAGGCCTCCTTATTTTCAAAACGATCTTAATATGTCATTATACTGCATCCCGGGTGCACGGTCAAGAAAAACCGCCCCTGCGGCAGAGCCCGCAGGGGCGGTTTTCAGGGCCTCGCAATGCCATAGTGAAGGGTCACCGGATCCTGGAATACCGCGAGGTGCGGCGGGCGGAAGGTAAAGAAGATGAAGGCGAACAGCAGCCCCCACAGTACGATCACCCCCAAAAGCTGGAGGAAGGGGGAGGACAGCCTCCCACGGCGCAGCAACGCGTAGTCCAGAAGAAAGGCAGCCGCAGCAGAGAGCACAAAGACGGCGATGTCCGCCCACATCGCGTCTTTGCCCCACACGCCGGTGTAGGTGTAAAAGAGCACCGGGATCAGCGCCGTGCCCACCAGCGTGGAGAGGCCCCGCACCGCCGGCAGGTTGGGGTAGGTCTTCCAGAGGAAGATCACCTGGATCAGGGAGAAGAAAAACAGGGGGATAAACAGCAGCTTCATATGTTCCCAGGTGGATTCGTTGACTGCGGAAAAGGCAGCCGCCGCCTTGCTGCCGCCGCTCCACTCATACAGAAAATGCAGCAGCGTCCCCGCCGCCACAGTGATCAGGAAGCCCAGCAGCTCCCAACGGATCAGTTTCCTCCGCATTCCAACACCTCACAAAAAAAGGATACGGCTTACGCCGTATCCTCAGTTTATGTGGAAAATTCCGGATTATTCAGCCCGGTAACGCAGGACCAGCACGGGCGGCAGCGGCTCCGCCGTGACGGCAAAGCGGTTGGACCCGGCCCACTCCACCTCTTCTTTCCCATAGAGGGCCGCAAAGCGCTCCACGCCGTCCACCGCGCTGAGTCCATAGGGCGCGTGGCGGTAGTGCATGGGCACAATGCAGCGCGGGGCGATCTGCTCCGCCACCGCCTTGGCGGCCGGAGCGTCCACGGTATACACCCCGCCAACGGGAAGGAGCAGCACGTCGCATGGGCCGATTTCATCCACCTGCTCCGGACTCAGCAGATGGCCCAGATCGCCCAGGTGCACCACGGTGACGCCGCCGGCGGTGAAGCAGCGGATTTTGTTGGCTCCCCGGAGCGCCCCTCCCCGGTCGTCATGAAAGCTCTCAATCTCCCGGACGGTGAAGGGGTTCGCCTTTCCGCCCAGCAGCGTGACGCCGCCGGTGTAGCTGTGGTCGTCGTGACCGTGGCTGCAGTAGACCGCATGGGCCCTGGCATGGAGATCGCCGTAGCCCTCCACGCCGCGGTAAGGGTCAACCAGCGCAAGGAACCCATCCTGCTCCAGGAGGAAACAGGCGTGGCCCAGCCAGGTGATGTTCATCGACTCACGCTCCTTTTCCATTTTCTCCATGGTAGCAGATTTACTCCGGTTTGTCATCCTTCTTCTCCGGTTTTCCGGTGATTCTCCCGGCGCCGCAGCGACGTCTGCGCAGCCGCCGCAGCACTACCGCAGCCGCGGCAATGAGCACCACCACCCACACCCAGCTGTAGGCAAGGGCCACCGCCAGCGATTCCAGGAAGCCGGTAAAGTTCTTCCAGCCGGAGGAAAAGGCCGTGCCAAGCCGTCCGCCCAAGGTGGTAACCGGCTCCTCCACGCTGGAAAGGCGGTACACCTCGTCCAGGGACAGGTACACGGTGGAGTAGTCCACCAGGTAATCATAGTGCTGCAGTTCGCCGGAGAGGGACTCGATCCGGGCCTCAGTCTCGGAAATGGCCGACTCCACCGTGATGATGTCCTCCATGGTCTCCGCGCGGCTCAGCAGCTCCTGGAGCCGCTCTAACTTCACCTGCTGGGTCTTCAGCCGTCCGGAGGTATCAAAATAGACCTCTGTCACGTCTTCTGTGCTCTGGCTCTGGTAGGTCACGTGGCACAGTGTTCCCACCCGGGAGAGAAAGGTGGAGTACTGGTCCGCCGGGACGCGGACCGTGTAGCTTCCATAGCGGTAACCGGAACCGGAGCTGCTGACGCTGCTGTTTTCAAACCAGCCGCCCAACTCCTCCGCCAGCTCCGCTATCGACGACGCGGCGGAGTCAAACTCCGTGGTCTCCATCTGAACCTCGGCGGTGTAGATGCGCTTGGCATCCTCCTGCACGCTCTGCAGCGCTGCCGGCGCCATGTCGCCGCCCGCCGTACTCTCCATCTGCGTATCGTCTCTCATCTCTCCGTTTCCTGCCGCGGCGGTGGAGCCTCCGGAGCTTCCGCAGGCCGTGAGCAGCGACAGAATCATCATGCCGGACAGTGCAAGGGCAAAGAGCTTCCGTTTCATAGTCCATCCTCCCTTTGAACAGGTTTTGTATCAGGTTGGACGGAGAATTCTTCCAAGATGTTGCAGGATTATATCACCATTCCTTCATTTGAGTCCGAATCCGCCGGGTATCCGCCCATGTGACGCCGAGGCAGAGGCAATCGTCCAGGGGTTATCCGGTGCGTTCACTCCGCAGCTCCCCTGTTCACAGTGCGGTCCCGATCGGCGCGTATGTCATAAAAAATCCTCATGTTCATCCACGCCAGGGCGCGCCCTTCCCCCTGTTTTCTCCCGGAAAAAATTGGCTTCTCTCAGCATCCGGGTCATCATGACGGCAAAAGCAGCCAGCAATCCGACGGCGATGTTCATCACTGTGTCAAAGGACCCAACGGCGTTATAAAGCGTCCTGATCAAAGGCATCCCGACCAGTGAGCAGCAGCACATCAGCGTCTGGGAAAAGCCGATGTACTCGGAGAGATACCGCTTCCCAAAAAGGCTGATGGAAGCCGTGACTCCGTAGAGCACGCACATCGTCGGCCAAAAGCCCAGCAGCGCCGAAAACAAGACCGCGCCCACCGTCCCGTCCACCACGCGAATCAGGAGGAACGCCAACGCCGTCGCCCCGGCGCAGTAGAGCGTCACTATCCTGAATCCGAACCGATCGGCGATGATGCCCGCACTGGCCTTGCTGCACATGTCAACCACCGCAAAGACAGAAAGGCATGCGGCGGCCACCGCTTCCGGCACCCCCCGTTCAATCAAAATCGTCGATTGGTACAGGGAGATCATCTGGTAGACCACCGCCACAACGCTCATGCCGCCGGCAAACAGCCAGAAGGCCGGCCGTTTGATTCCCTCTCTCAGCGGGCAGCCGCCTCCCGGAGTCACAACCATTTCGCCCTTTACCGCGCCCTGGCTTTCGCCGTACGGCGCCAGCCCGACGCAGCCCGGCTCCTCCCGGAACAGCAAAGCGATCTGGACACAGACAAATACCGCCACCAACGCTCCGATGGCCACGCAGGCGGCGCGCCAGCCCAGCGCGTGGATCATCCAGCCCACAATGGGGCTTCCCACCGCCGTACCGACGCCGCTGGCGGAGGCAACCAAGCCGGTTATCTGGCTGCGCCGCTCGGAAAACCAGCGGGCGATGGCCATCTGCACGGCTGCTGTACCGGAAAAGACCGTGGACGCGCCGATCAGCACGCCCCCCAAGAACATGGCCTCGAGGCGGTCGGAGCCGGCAAACACAAAGTACCCGGCCGCGCTGATCAAGCCGCCGGACACGATCAGGGATTTCAGCGCAAAACGCTTGAGCAGACTGTGGAAAAAGGCCGCGGCGGCCGCGCTGCCGACTCCGTAGAAGACATACAGCATTGCAAAGTCGCCGCTGCTGATCCCAAAGCTTCTTGTGATCGGCGTCACAAACAGCGAAAGACTATAGAACCCCAAGCCGCAGTTGAACATCATCACCAGAAACAAAGAGGCCGCTATGATCCAATACCACTTGTTTGAACCCTGCTTATTCATGACTTTCCTTTCTCTGGCGTCCGCCGTCTGCAAAGGCGCGGAGGGCAGCCTGCCCTCCGCGTCCCCGAACGATCTCTATCCCCGCTGCTGTTTCAGATCTTTCAGCACTCTCCAGCCCGACGTGGAAAAGCCGATCTCAAAGTAGTAGGCGTCGATGATCTCATAGTCCCAGTCCTTCATAAACCCGCCAAGCCTCAGATGGCCGACCCCCTTGAACACCTGGCCCTTGATTTCGGAATCGTGGTACTCGATCAGGATATCGTCAATGAGCTTTTCTCCCTCCGGGTCCAGCATATCCTCGATCTGGCGGCGGCCATAGCAGACCATGTACTCCTCCTCGGGATAGCTGACCTCCTCCGTCAGTTCAATCCACCCTGAGATCAGGTTGTCTCCGTTTTGCCGGACAACGCCTTTGATCTTGCTTCCCACATGGGGCGCGTAGAGCTTGCGCAGCCTGCCGGGAAAGCGGTTGATGTGAACCTCGGCCAGCTCTGTGTTGTAGCCCAGCATCGGGCCCCGCTGTACGGCCCAGTCCCGGTCCTGCCAGATCCTGGCAAGGTAATTGCCGGGCTTTCCCTCAAACTTGCAGGGGATGCTGATGAGCCCCTCCTGCATGGTGGTGTAATAGGGATAGACAAACTTTGCTGCGGCCTCCGCCTTGTCCACCATGTCCTCATCGTGGCCGTAATAGTCGGCAAGCATCACCGTGAGTTCGCCTTCCCGGTTCGGCTCAAAGGGAGCCGGAAGATACTGGGCGGCGATCCGGGGGTCTATCTTCAGCCGCATGGAGATGATATTTTCCGCCACATGGCGGCGGGCCGCCGTCCTTTCTTCCTTTAAAACCATTTCCAATCCCCCTTTTCCTCAACGGGCGTAACCTGCGAGTCGCTGCCGTAGCAGTAGCCAAAGTTGTAGAAGAAGCCCTCCAGAGGTTCAATCTCCCCAAGGTCCTTCCATTTTCCGTAATAGTCACCGCCGAATTCCAGCGTGGTTCTGCCCTTCCAGCAGTCCACGCCGTCCAGGCCGTTGGTGAATTCGAACAGGGGAATATCCTTGATAAAGGGCTCATTGTGGTTGGCCGGGTCTTTCAGATACCGGGCGTGGGCAAATCTCCTGCATCCGACGGGGAGTTTCTCAAAGTCGTAGGGTTCGGTCAGTTCAATGGAGACCTTGGCGACCAGCTCCCCGTGGGGGCGGTTGGAAATGCCGTAGAGCTTCGTGCCTGCCTGGAGGGCATTTCGTCCCGTCAGCAGAGGCTGGATGTCCGTCATCTGGGTATAGGTGATGTTGCGCAGGATTCCCCGGCGCAGTCCGGCGGTCTGCCGGTCCAGGCAGACCTGGGACATGTAGCCAAACTCATACCCGTTGTAAATCGCCGGCATGCCGATGGCCAGCTCGTGGAACTCCGTCATGTCCGGGTCGGGCGGCTCGCCTTCGGCCACCTCCCGCAGCCCGGGCATCGCCGTATCCACCATGAAAACCCAGCCGATGTCGCCGTCCCCCACCGGCTCCAGAGGCTTCGGCAGCATGCGCGAGCGCAGCTTTTGGGGGTCCGCCCGGAACGGAACCATAATGAGGCTCTGGGTCATCACATACTTTTCGCCAGGTGCCGGGTTCACCTTTGTATTCAGTTCAGGCATCTGTTGTTCCTCCCTTTCTTGCATCCTCTCCGCTCCTCAGCCTCCGCGCATCAGAGCACCTCGATCCCCCCGGCCTGATACCCCATCATAAACCAGAAGGCGTTCTTCACCTCATAGGAGAATGTGCCGACCGCCTTTTCGTCGAAGATCAGCTGCACGTCTCTGCCCCGCCAGCACTCTCCGTAGCGCGTTTTCGTGATGAGCTCGCGGGTGATGTCGTCGCACACGCTCTCGCCTTTGCGCTCCTCCACCAGCTGCACCACCTTGCGCAGCCCGATGCGGTTGGTGAACAGGAAATCAAAATTCACCCCGCCGACGATCTGATCCGCATCAAAGCCCAGGCTGATGGGCCTGGTGCCCTCGTCGGTGGCCACCGCCTTCAGGCGGCTGCCCTCCTGGATGTGGTAGAAGTCGATCATCTCCGTAGGGAAGCGGGTGGTGCGGATGTGGGCATAGAAGGCGTCAAAGCCCTTGGCGCGGCTCTCCATCACAGCCCAGTCCCTGTCGAAATAGCGCAGGGCATAGGTCCAGCCCCGGTGGCCCCGGGCCTCCGCCTCCACCAGGACGCCGGCGGAATAGTATTGGGAGTAGATGGGGTTGATGAAGTCGTAATCCTTGCTCTTCTCATCCCGCAGCACCGCCTCCGTCATGACCACGTAAGCCTTGTCGGAGACAACCTGAAAGCCCTCCGGGACGCGGGAGGCAAACTCGGCGGGATTCACGGCAAGTTCGGCCAGGAATACGGTCTCGCCCACCTTGCGGATGTTTCCCACAATGGGCTCGTAGGGCACATATCGAAAATTCTGCATATTTCCCTCCTCACTTTGCGTCGCACAGGAACTCTTCGCTGCCATAGGTATAGGCAAAGGTCACAAAGAACGCGCGCTTGACCCGGATCTCTCCAAGGTCCTGAAAGAGCCCGTACATCGTGTCGCCAAAGGCCAGTTTGCCGTCGCCGGAATACACCTTGCTCACCTCGAATTTGGAGGGGAAGTGATAGAGCGACGCCTGGTGGATGAGGGGCCTGACATCGTCGCCATGTGCCATGTCCGGCAGATAGCGGAGCTGGCCCCAGTCAAAGAAGTGCTCATCCAGCCAGCTGGGGTCGTGAACCTCCTTTACCTGCAACGAGCCCCTTGCATACAGGGCGCCGTCGTTGGTGCAGGTGGCGAACATCCTGCTGCCGATGCCGATGTGCTCCTCCCCCTCCAGCATGGGGTGGTTGCGGGTGCGGGCAAAGCTGTCGATCACGCTGCGGTTGAAGCCCCGGCGCAGCGCCCCGGCGTAATGGTCCAAGAGGATCCATGTGTTCATGATGCTGGGCTTTCCGTTGACCGTGCAGGACATGCCCAGCGCGCACTCGGAGAATTCCGTGGCGTTGGGATCCGGAATCTCGCCGTCCACCTCCCGCATGGGCGGGAAGGCGGAATCCACGAATCCGCAGGTCAAAATCACATCCCCATCCTCGTCCATCCTTGGCTCAAGCGGCGCGGGCAGGAACATCTTTTTTGCTGCCTCCAGGTTGGAGACGGTAAAATCGAAATTGATGAAGTTCTGAATAATGGCATGGGGACAGCAGGATTCACGGGGCTTCATCCCCAGGGTGTTGATTTCCATAGTTCACCTACTCTTTCTTTCAATACCGGGAGCGTTATGAAATGATCTGAGGCGCGCCGGGTCCGCCGGCGGACCTCTTGGCGCTGACTCTGTGCAGGACAAAGCCGGCAATCATAAAGGCAAGGCCGATCAGGGTGATGTCCGTCCGCGGGAAGGCGATCAGGATGCCGCCCAGACAAAAGAGCAGCCGCTCAAGCATGCCGTACATCTTGCCCAACTTGATCATGTACCCGCCCAGCCCGCTGGCGAGGACAAAGGTGCCCAGCGCCACAAAAGCCATATGGTACAGGCTCAGCATCAGGTTTCCGCCCTGCAGGAGGATGGCGGGCTCATAGAGGAAGTAAAGGGGCAGGAAATAGACCACGCAGCCCAACTGACACGCTTTCCAGCCGGTCTTCATGGCGGGCGCGCCCGCCACCGAGGAGGCGACGAAGGCGACGGTGGCGACCGGCGGGGTGATGACCGCAAGCAGCGGATAGTAGATCAGGAACAGGTGGACCGCCATTTTGTCAAGCCCCGTGCCCACCAGGGCGGGAGCCACCGAGACGGCGAAGAACATATAGGCCACAATGTCCATGCCCATCATGCCCATGAGGTAGCAGGCGATGATGGTCAGCGCCACCACGGCAATGATGTTTTCACCGCCGAGGCGGGTGATGCTGGTTGCAAAGGAAGCTGCCATGCCGGTGGTGATCAGTCCGGCAATGGTGAAGGTAAAGGGCAGCATCAGCGCGCAGATCTGCGTAATGGCCTTGCCGATCAGGGCGCAGGCCTTATAGAGATTTTTGGGCGTGAGGCGGTTTTTGGGGTTCTTGTCAAACCAGGACAGGACGATCAGAAGGCCGGAGGCATAGTAGGGGGTGATTTCGCCCCAGCGGAAGAACACCAGCCCTACGCACAGGAAGATCAGCACAACGATCACGTACCAGCCCCGTTTCAAGACCTCCCCCACCTTCGGGCACTGGTCCGCGCTCAGTCCCTTCATGCCCCGGTTGGCGGCGTAGGCGTCCACCTGAAGCAGCAGCCCGCCGTAATAGCACAGGGCCGGGAAAATAGCCGCCACCATGACCTGCGCATAGGTGAAGCCGGACATGGCAACCATCACAAAGACAATGGAGCCCATGACAGGAGGCATCAGGATCCCGCCCGTGGCGGCGACCGCCTCGATTCCGCCGGCATAGACGGCGTCGTAGCCGGACTTCTTCATCGCGGGAATCGTGATGGAGCCGGAGGAAACGACGTTGGAGATGGGGGAACCGGAGAGCATGCCGAAAAAGGCGGAGGTCAAAACGGCCACCTTGGCGGTGCCACCCCGGTACTTGCCGCACAGGGCCTGGGCCAGATCGATGAAAAACGGGCCCGCGCCGGAGCAGATGAGCAGGTTGGCAAACATCAAAAAACCGATCAAAATGGTGCCGGTGATGTTGCCGGGCAGGCCTGCGATGCCCTCTGATCCATAGCAGTAATAGCTGAACAGGGTCTTGATGTCAAAGCCGATGCCGGCCAGCATGCCGGGCAGGTGTTCGCAGACCAGGGGGTACAGGCCAAAGAACACACAAATGCAGAAAAATGCCTTACCGGCGCCGCGGCGGACCATCTCCAGCAGCATCAAGGAGTAGATCACCGCCAGGGCCAGCTTAAAATTGTCGGGGGCGGGGACCCAGCCCACCATATTGATCTCCATACCGTGGACCGCGAAGTACAGCGGTATGGCCAGCGCCAAAAGCGTCAGCACATAGTCAAACCACGGAATGTAGTGCTCGTATTTCTTGGTGGCCGGGGTCAGCAAAAAGGCGCTGCAGCCAAAGACCGCGAAAATGGTGTAGTAATAGGTGGTCGCGGACATGACGCCGAACCAGCGCAGGTGCATCATGTAGTAGCATGCGATGAGAATCCCGATGATGGAGATGATGGTAAACCCGTGCCTGACCAGTGGGGGCATGACCCCAAGGCGGGAGTTGTCCTTGTTGACCTCTTCCTCCGCCTCAGCCTTCCGCTTTTCATCCCTCAGCTCTTCCTCTTGCAGCTTTTTATCGTCCAAATCCATTGAGAAACCCTCCTAATTGATCTAAAGGGATGCAGTGGGCAGAGCGCAAAGCATGCGCTCTGCCCACGTTGCCGTTTGTTATCTGACAGGATTTTCAGCTAAAAGCCTGCGGCCAGGGCCTCGGCGATTTCAGCGTCGCTCATGATGACGACCGGGGGCAGCTCCAACTTCTCCTTATACGCCTCCCAGTAGTCGAGCCACTCCTGATCCTGGGTGTCGATTTTCATGCCGTCGGCGTGGGCCGCGTCAAGGCACTCGCTGTAAGCGGCGGCATACTTATCGATCAGCTTGATGTTGTATTCCTGGCGGGCGTCGTCGGCCTCGGTCCACTTGCCGATCTCCTTAAAATACCGGATGGTGCCCTCCGCGATCGGAACATAGGCCCGGTCCATGACCTCGCGGGCATAGTCCACGGACCAGTAGTAGGAATACGTCTCAAATGCACCCTGAATTTCCTCCTGGTTTTCCGCAAAGAATTTGACCATGTTGTAAATCAAATCTTGATCCGCGTCCGCGGAGGAGACCCATCCGCCGTCAGAGCCCCAGCCATGCTTGCCAACGGCCGCCTCATTGCCAAAGGTGATCTCATTGAAGCTGTATACAGGCTGCTTGGACTGGAACGCCTCGCACCAGTCGGGATAGAGCTCGGGGTTGAAGTCCATCACCTTGATGCCCTGTGGAGCGGCGGACGCCTCGATGATGGAACTGGAGGTCGGCGTGACATAAGCGCACAGTTCCGCGGCGCCCGTGGTGACCAGCTTGGGCATTTCGCCGTAGGAGGAGCAGTAGATCCAGTTCATTTCGTCCACGCCCACACCTGCGGCGGCGGCGAGGGATGCCTTCACGTTCTCCATGGCGGAGTCGATCGTGCAGGCGATGGGGGTATCCTTGGTGATGTCCGTGGGCTTTTCAATTTTGGAATCGCCCCGGACAAACATGACGCTGTTGGAGGCAAAATCGGGCCAGACCCAGCGCACCTGGTAGGGGCCTCCGTCTTCCGTCGCATAGCCGAACCTGGCATTGATCAGTGTGGCGACGTCGCCCATGGTGTCATAGGTCATAAGGGTCTCTCCGTTTCTGACCCGTTGGAACTTGGTGGCGTTGGAGTCCTCCGGAAGCAGGCGGACCTTGGTATAGCCGGTGCCCTCCAGGATATTGGACCAGGCAAGGGTCCCGGCGTAAGCGGTGGTGCCGCTTCCGGTTATGCTCAGCTTGACCATATTGGGCCACTTAAAGTCGCCCGCAGCCGTCTGGGCGCCGCTGCCGCCGCTTTCGGGAGCGGAGGCATTCCCCTTCTCCCCACAGGCTGCAAGGGAGAGAATCAGGGCAAGGGAGAGGATCAGGGGCAGAAACTTTTTCATTTTTTTCTCCTTCCTAATCTTGTGATCTGTAAGCTGCACTGCAGCGCCGCATCAACGCTGGTGCTCAGCAGGGGCGCTTGACATATTCACCTGTGGCGCCGCCGACGATCTTACCGTTCTCATAGACTTTCCGGCCCCGCAGAATGGTGATGACGGGCCAGCCCTTGAGGGAAATGCCCTCAAACACGTTATACTCCTGGGCGGAGAAGTCCTCGCCGGCGTGGACGGTCTTTTCCAAATTCAGGTCAATCAGGGCAAAGTCCGCGTCCGCCCCCACCTCCATGCTGCCCTTCCTGGGCCAGGCGGCATGGGCCTTGGCCGGGTTGGCGGAGACCAGCTCGGCAATGCGGGGCAGGGACAGACCATGCTTGAAGTGGCCCTCGGAGATCATGAACGGATAGATGAGGGAGGTGCCGCCAAAGCCGCAGCAGGAACCCCACATATCGTCCTTGAGCTTCAGGGCGATCGGCGTATTGGCGTGGTCGGAGCCGACCCAGTTGATCTCGCCCTTTTCCAGCGCCTCCCAGAGCGCCGCATTGTCCTCGGCAGTGCGCAGCGGCGGGTTCACCTTTGCGCAGTTATTGCCCTGGAGCATCTCGTAGGTGAGCCCCAGCGCGTGCAGCGTGCACTCCCGGCGGAGCTTGATGTCCGGGTAGATCTTGAGCAGGTCCCGGGTGGCCTGCATGGCCTCTGCGCTGGTGATGTGCAGGACGTTCAGCTTGGCGCCGGTTGTGTTGGCCACGCTGCCGGCCTTCAAAATGGCAATCCGCTCAGAGAGCGGGGGCCGGGCCTCGCAGTAAGCCTGCAGCCCCTTCAGTCCCGCCGCGTTGACCCGCTTGATGAAGCTCTTGATGATCTCGTCGTCCTCGCAGTGGACGCTGACGGAGACTGGCTCATGTTTGAGCAGGGTGTTCAGCCGGGCGGCTTCGGCCATGATGTTGTAGAGGTGTCCAAGGTCGTAGCAGTCGGACATGGTGGGGGAAACCGTGGAGTTGGCGCCCAGGTTCAGGCCCTTATAGAACATGAAATACTTGAAGGTGACAACGCCCTGCTCAACGAGCCACTCCATCTCCCCCACCTGCAGATCGTCCATGGGAGCCAGGTGGAAGCAGTAGTCGCAGTAGGCATTCCCGGAGGTGAGCTCCAGCGCCTCCTTGAAGATCTCATGGTAGGGGCCGGTTTTGTTCATGTAGTGGGCGCCGGTGCGGAAATACGACATCATTGTGGTGACGCCGCCGGTCAGCGCCGCCTTGGTTTCGCTTGCCGTGTCCGCATCCAGCGGCGCGTAAATGCCGAGGTGGGTGTGGCAGTCCACAGCGCCGGGCATGACGGTGAGCCCCTTGGCGTCCAGCACCTCCGCCGCCTCGCCGTCGTCAATGGGGACGGTGCTGAGGGCCGCGATCCTGCCGTCCTTTACCGCAATGGTGCACGCTTCCACCTTGTCGGCAAGGACGACAGCGCCGTTTTTGATCAGGAGATCGTACTTTTTCATAGTCTTGCTTCCTTTCATCATTCGCAGATTTATGATGGGTTTATAGTGCCAGCATTTTAGCTCCATTTGCCGCCTTTGCAGCCTCAGCGGTGATAGCGGGCGTCCAGCTCGGCCGTATCCAGGAACAGCCGCTCCAGCTCCTGAATCTCCGGCAGGCCGACCAGATCTGTAAACTCCTGAAACGCGAAGATTTCACCGTCCATGGCTTCAACGTCGTCCTTGGCAACTGCGGTATAGGCCCGCTCCAGCGCCCGGGCGGCCGCAAAGAGGGGCATGACGGGTACGCTTACCCGGGCCGCGCCCCACTCCTCCAGCTGCCGGATGGAGATGGCGGGCGTCTTAGAGCCCTTGGCATAGATCATATTGATGCTCACCGGCGCCTCAATGGATTCGATCACCCGCTTCACATCGTCCGGGTTTGTCGGTGCCTCCACAAAGACAAGATCGGCGCCTGCCTTGGCAAAGGCGTTGCCCCGGCGGATCGCCTCCTCGACTCCCGCGACCGCGATGGCGTCGGTGCGGGCGTTGATGACGAAGTCCGGGTCCGTCCGGGCCGCGGCGGCGGCTTCGATCTTTTTTACCGCCTCTTCAAAGGGGATGATCTGCTTTCCGCCCATGTGGCCGCAGCGCTTGGGGAAAAACTGGTCCTCCAGGTTGATGCCCGCAGCGCCGGCCGCTTCAAAGTCCCTGACGGCGTAATAGAGGTTGATTGCATTGCCGAATCCGGTGTCCCCGTCCGCCATCACGGGGATGCTGACGGCGCGGCAGATGTTGCGGGTCAGATCGACCATCTGCGTCTTGGTCATAATCCCCACGTCAGGAAGGCCCAAATTGCTGCCCGCCAGGCCGTATCCGGTGACCTGCACCGCCTTTACGCCGCACTTTTCCGCAATCTTTGCGCTCAGCGCGTCGTAGACGCCCGGCATGACCAGGATTTCCCGGGCGCGGATCAGCTCTTTGAGCCGAGTCGTACGATTCATCTTCTACTCCCTCCCAAGTTCAATTTTTTTATTCAAAGGACAAAGTCACCTTTTTCCTTCAAATATGAGGCCAGCCCGCCGCTTTCCAAAATGCGCTGCATAATGGGGGAAAGGGCCTGGCAAGCAAGCTCCTGTTCGCCGTTGACCACCACTTTCCCCTCCTCCATATCGATCCGCACCAGGTCTCCCTCCCGAATGGAGGAGGTATCGCAGATCAGGACGGGAAGCCCCACATTGATGGCGTTGCGGTAGAAAATCCGGGCAAAGGATTTTGCCAGCACCGCACCTACTCCCGCATACTTGAGGGCGATCGGAGCCTGCTCGCGGGAGGAGCCGCACCCAAAGTTGCTGCCGGCTACCAGGACGTCCCCCTTCTCCACGCGGCGGCCGAAGTCCGGGTCCAGGTCCTCCATGCAATGGGCGGCCAGGTCGTTAAAGTCCAGTGTCTTGGTGTATTTCCCGGCGATAATCAAGTCGGTATTGATGCTGTCTCCATAGACCAGTGCCTTGCTCACTTCAGATCACCTCCCTGGGGTCTGTGATTGTGCCCGTCAGCGCGGAGGCCGCCGCAGTCGCGGGGGACGCCAGGTAGATGAGGGCATTTTTGTTCCCCATCCGCCCCTTGAAGTTGCGGTTTGTGGTGGAGAGGACCACCTCCCCATCGGCAGGCACGCCGCCCAGTGTTCCGACGCACAGGCTGCACCCCGGGGTGGAGATCGTTGCGCCGGCCTCCAGAAACTCCCGGATATACCCTCGGTCAATGGCCGCTAACAGCACCTTTGTGGACGCGGGGCAGACCGTCATGCGGACCGACGGCGCAATTTTCTTCCCCCGGAGGATGTCCGCCGCAGCCGCCAGATCGGAAAGCCGTCCATTGGTGCAGCTTCCTATGTAGACCATGTCGATCCTCTGGCCCGCCGCTTCTGCGGCCGTGCAGACATTGTCTACCGCGTGGGGCCTTGCCACCATGGGGACAACTGCGGCCGCATCGTACCGGAGCACCCTCTTGTAGACTGCGTCCTCGTCCGGCATCAGGTCGGGCCTTTTCAGCGCGCTGAGGAAGACGCCGTTCTTGCCTCCCATCTCGATGACCATGTTGCAGACCGTGGCGGCCTCATCCTGGGTGAAGCGGGCAAACCCGTCTCCGGCAAATTCCACCGATTCATAGCTGACGCCGTCGCTGCGCAGATCCCCGATCATCCGGAGGGTCACATCCTTGGCACAGACACCCTTTGGCAGATGGCCGGTCAGCTCGATGCGGCTTGTCTCCGGCACGCGGAGCCATGTCTTTCCGGTCAGCAGCGCGGCTCCCAGGTCCGTGGAGCCGACGCCTGTGGAAAACGCGCCCACCGCGCCATAGGAGCAGGTGTGGGAGTCGCCCCCCAGCACAAGATCGCCCTCCCCCACCTCATCGTTTTCCAGCATGACCTGGTGGCAGACGCCCCAGTTCTGGTCGTACAGCACACAGCCCTGTTCGCCGCAGAAGCGGCGGATCATACTGTGCAGCGCCGCAATGCGTTCATTGGGGCAGGGCGTTGCGTGGTCAATGACAAACACCGTTTTCTTCGGCTTCGCCACCCGCACGCCGCCCATCTCCTGGAAGGCCCGGATCGTCATCGGGCCCGTGGTGTCACTGGCCATCATAACGTCCACATTCACCACAACACAGTCATTGGCATGAACCTCATGCCCTGCATGGCCCGCTATGATCTTCTCCGCAAACGTAAACCCCACTGTCTCTCATCCTCTCCTTCTCCGCCGCAGCCTAACGTTCCATACAGCGGAACTTTGTTCCAATTTTTGATTAACAACAAAAGCTTCCAACAGAAGCCTTTGTTGTCTCTTATTCGATTAGGATGGGCTGGCTGCACCGATAGCCTAATTTCCGGGAGATACGGCCCGCCGCCCGCTGAAGCTCCTCCAGGTAGCTGGCCACCTTCTGCTCTTCAAAATAGTAAACCGGGCCGGAGACCGTGATGGAGGCCACAACATGCTGGGTGTAATCAAAAAGCGGCACGGACACCATCGCCGTGGAGGCGTCCCGCTCCCCGCGGGTCACGGAGAACCCGTCTCGGCGTATCTGCTCCAGCTCGCGCTCTAACTGCGCCCGGTCCGTGACCGTGTGTTCGGTGATGCGCTCCAGCTTGACGGATTCAAAAAAGCGGGACTGGAACTCCTTGCCCGCATAGGCCAGCAGCAGCTTGCCCGCCCCGCAGTAAAGCGGGTGGCGCGCGCCAAGGTAGGAGTAGCGCCGGACATATTGGGCGCCCATGACCTGCGCGATGCACAGCCGTTCGAACCCGTCGCGGACATAGAGATTGCAGGTCTGCTCCGTGACGCGGGAGATTTCCTCCATCTCCGCTGCGGCGGTTCTTTTGAGCGAGTTGCTCTCCTGGGCGATGGCGCCCATCTTGATGATCTCATAGCCAAGGCGATACTTTCCGGTCTCCGGATGCTGCACGATCAAGTTGTTCTGCTCCAGCGTGGCCAAAATGCGGAACACCGTTGTCTTGGGCAGATTGGTCTGGGCGCAGATCTGCGCAAGGGTATGCTCCGGATCCTCAAATGTAAATACCTGCAGGATTTCAATTGCCCGGTCCACTGCCCGGACAGAGTCCTTCTGGATAGTAGTCGTTTGATTTTTCCCTTTGTTCATGTTCCGCTCCTTGGAACTACGTTCCTTTTAATGAAATTCTATGGTTCTTTTTGCCTGTTGTCAAGAGATTTTACGCTCTGTATGGCAAGTTCTACAATTTTATCTCATTCATCGTTTGATTTTAGTGGTTTTGCACAACAGCTATGCATATCCTTTTTGTCGGACCGGGCGGCTGAGCACTGTCCGTCGATAGGCAGCCTTCACGAGTCCCTTTCCGGCCTGTCCTTCCCCTATGTGCAGTATTGTAGCATACGGAGCGAAAGGTTCCAAGGTCTGCCGCACTTTTTCACCTGCCGGTCGCCGGATGTCCTGCGGCGCTGAGCGCGGCTTGTTTTTTCTCAGGGATTGGAGTACAATCGTGGCGAGTGGGAAGCGGGCGGACCTGCCCGCATATGAAAGGAGATTTACATATGACGTATCAGGAAGTGCTGGAAAACGCCCGCACCTGTATGGGCCCCTACTGTAAGGCCTGCCCTGCCTGCAACGGCATGGGCTGCCGCAACACCATGCCCGGCCCCGGTGCCAAGGGCATCGGCACCGGGTTCATCCGCAACTACCAGAAGTGGCAGGAGCTGTGTGTCAACATGGACACCATCTGCGAGAATAAAGAGGTGGACACCTCCTACGAGCTCTTTGGCCACCGGTTTGCCCTGCCTGTGTTCGCCGCGCCGGTGGGCGCCATGCAGCTCCACTACGGCGACAAATACGACGACCTGCAGTACAACGACATCCTGGTTTCCGCATGCGCCAAAGCGGGCATCGCCGCGTTCACCGGCGACGGAACCAATCCCGCCGTCATGGAGGGCGCGGTACAGGCCATCCGGGCGGCCGGCGGCGCCGGCATCCCCACGGTAAAGCCCTGGAACATGGAGCTGATCCGGGAGAAAATGGACGGCTGCAAATCCTCCGGCTGCTTTGCCATCGCCATGGACATCGACGCGGCCGGCCTGCCCTTCCTGAAAAACCTTCAGCCCCCCGCCGGAAGCAAGACGGTGGAGGAACTGCGCCAGATTGCGGACTACGCGGGAGTTCCCTTCATCCTCAAGGGCATCATGACGGTGGAGGGCGCCAAAAAGGCCCTGAAGGCCGGTGCCAGCGCCATCGTGGTGTCCAACCACGGCGGCCGCGTGCTGGATCAGTGCCCGGCCACGGCGGAGGTCCTGCCCGCCATCGCCGATGCGGTGGGTGGAAAGATGACCATTTTCGTGGACGGCGGCATCCGCACCGGAATGGACGTATTCAAGGCCCTGGCCCTGGGCGCCGACGCGGTGCTCATCGCCCGCCCCTTTGTCACCATGGTCTACGGCGGCGGTGCCGAGGGCGTCCAGGTGTACGTGGATAAGCTCACTGCCGAGCTGAAGGACGCCATGGCCATGTGCGGCGCCCACAGCCTGAAGGAGATCAATCCCTCCATGCTCTTCTCCAAGTGACCGCCGCTGCAAAAAGACGCTCCGCCAAATTGGCGGAGCGCCTTTTTGCAGGATTGCTTATTCCGCCTCTTCCTTCACTGTGTCGGGGGAGGGGATGAAGGTGGTCCAGTTGGCCGGGTCACGCTTTTGCCGCACCTTGGCATAGATGTACAGCACAGCACCCACGGCAAAATACACCCCCAGGGCCACCCAGGTAGCGGCGTCCATGGCGATGACACACTGGTACAGGCAGTAAATGCAGAAGAGGATGGACTCAACTCCCATGAACCAGGCGGCCTTGCACTTATAGGGTCTGGGCCACTCGGGATGGGTCTTGCGCAGCTTCAGGAAGGACAGTGAAACGCACAGATACACCACGCCGGCGGCGCCCACGGTGATGGTGAAGATGTAGTTGATCCACGCATCGGGGGCCATCAGGCAGAAGTACAAAGAGCAGATGTACACCACCGTGTTGGCCAGCCAGGGCTGGCCGTGCTTATTGAGGGCTGCCAGCCTCCGGGTCACCTGGCCCTGCTGGGCGGCGCCGAAAATGGTGCGGGAAGCGGCCAGCCAGAAGCCGGAGAGCGTGGTGATGCAGGTCACGGCGCCCATAATGATGATCACCAGGGCCAGCCAGTGCATCCCCAGGATATCGGCCACCCGGGGATCCACGATGTCCGTCTGGGCGATCCACTCGTTGGACACGATGCCGCCCACTGCAACCACAGCCAGGCCGTAGACCAGGAAGGTACACAGCATGCTGCCGATGAAGCCCCAGATGATCTTCTTGCGGGGGAATTTGGACTCCTCCACCAGCTGGGGAATCAGGTCAAAGCCGATGAACTTGAACATCAGCAGCCCAAGGCCCGCGGAGAAGCCGGCGGCTCCCTTGGGGAACCAGGGGGACAGGTTGGAGAACTTCCACTGATCGCTGAAGATGAAGATCAGGGAGGCTCCGACGGAGATCACCAGGGTGCTCCAGAACATGAAGTTCTGAACCTTGGCCAGGTGCTTGATTTCCAGGTTCACCATAACGAACCAGACGGTTATGATCACACAGGCCAAAATCTTCAGCTGTGTGAAATCCAGCGGCACCAGATATCCCACCATGGTGGAGATGCCGATGGTCACGTTGGGCATGGCGGACAGATACAGCAGGAACAAAAACCATCCTACCACCCAGCCCAGATCCCAGTTGAAGGCGTTGGTGGTCCAGATGTTTTCGCCGCCGGCATAGGGCAGCATGCCCGTCATCTCCGTATAGATGAGGCACAGCGGCAGCAGAATCACGCCGCAGGCAAACAGGCAGACCAAAGAGCCGGGGCCGGTCATCTCAAACCAATACTTGATCTCCACCATCCAGGCGGCAATCATGCCGCCCGCCGCCATGGCGATGATCTGGGACAGGGACAGTTCCTTTTTCAGTTTATTACCCATATTTTGTTACTCCTTTCGCGCACACACTTATTTGGATAAGGGCCACAACTCCCTTTCCAATGTCCCAATCCTCAGTTCTCCTTGGCCCCTTCTTCGATCAGGGCAATCACGTCGTCGCACTCCAGCACATTGCAGTAAACGATGTTCATGATCTTCAGTTCCATGTCGTGCAATTCCATATCAGGCGCGGCGCAGCAATCCTCCACACAGATCACCCGGAAGCCGTGGTCCGCCAGCACGCGCACCGTGCCTGCCACACACTGGTCCGTCACCACGCCGGTGACAATGATGGTGTCGATGCCCATGTTGCGCATCAGCTCCGAATAGTTGGTCCCCAGGCTGACGGAGTCAGTGGTCTTGTTGACCACAATCTCATCTCCCACCGGGGCGATTTCGTCCATCATGGCCACCTCGGGGTTGCTGATGGGCAGCAGGATGTTGTTCCAGCCCACCGTGCTCTGCACCAGGCAGCGATCGGAACCGTCGTCCTTCAGGCATGCAATGCGGCCGTAGGTCACTTCCACGCCGTTTTTGCGGCAGCAGTCGATCAGACGCTTGTTGTTGGGTACGGTGACTTGCTCAATGCGGTCAAAATAGGGTTCCCACCGTTCCCATTGACCCGCCGCCTTGAAGGCCCTGGCATCCGCTCCATCCTTTGCCAGGAAAAACTTCTGCATGTCCACTACCATCAGAGCCGTCTTCTTCAGATCCAGCTTCAGATCCAGGACCTGATCCGCCATCTCCTCATAGTAAAATGACAGATACTTTTTGTTGAGCTTCAGTTTCATTTCGTGCCCTCTTTCTCTATTCTTAGATTGCAGCCAAACAGGTCTGCTTTGATTGATATAGCAACATTCGTGCCAAAACGGAACAATGCAAGTTGATATTTGCTAAAAATCCATCAGATTCCCTGTCATTCAAGTGCTTTCAACAGTACCCCTCTCCCCTAATAAATGGTATTTTTTTACAAAAATCAAGACTACTTTCCACAAAATGCGCCTCGGTTTTGCCATATCTGTCATGACTGCTGTCAATTTGTCACGGTACGCCACTACCTCAGTTCGTCCAAAGTCACGCCAAAGGTATTCCCAAATTTCTCCAAAAACCAGGCCACCTCCGGCATCCGGTAGCTCTGGAGGGTGGACATGATCTCCAGCGCCGCCTGCTCAAATTCCTGGTTGCCGGCGTGGAGCTCCTCCTGACACTTGAGATAGGCGGAGAGCTTGTCCGCCGCCTTGACGATCCTGCGGATTTCCTCGTCTTCTTCGTGGAGGATGGGCGTATATGACCTTCGCAGCTCCTCGGGCAGCCCCTGGAGCAGCTTGTCCTGGGCCACCACCTCCAGGGCCTTGTAGGCCTCCTGTATGGCCGGGTTGTTGTATTTCACCGGCGTGGGCAGGTCGCCGGTCAGAATCTCCGATGCATCGTGGAACAGGGCCGCCGTGGCACAGGCGTTGGGGTCGGCCTTTTTATGGAACACGTCCCGGCGGATGGTGGCCAGTGCGTGGGCCAGGACCGCCACCTGGTGGCTGTGCTCCTGCACGTTCTCCGGAAAGCTGTTGCGCATCAGCGCCCAGCGGGCAATGAAGCGCATGCGGAAAATGTAGGCAAAAAAGTAGTGTTTCATTCCTCGATCTCCCCTGCGAGCCCGTCTCCCTCCACGCCGGTGATGCGCACCATGCGCACCTTGTTGTGCAGGTCGGAGCCCTTTGAGTACACCTCCATGTAATTGGGTGCGTGGCCCACGAATTTCCCATTCTTCTCCTGCTCAAAGAGCACCGGATACCGCTCCCCCACGCAGCCGGCCAGGTACTCACGGTGCATCTCCGCCGCCGCTTCGGCGGCGGCCGCCGCCCTGGCCTCCTTCACCCGGGCGCTCACCTGGGGCCGCTCCGCGGCCGGGGTGCCGGGCCGGATGGAATAGGGGAAAATGTGCATCTGGGCAAAACCGCAGCTGCGGATAAACGCTATGGTCCGGGCAAACTCCTCCTCCGTCTCCTCCGGGAAGCCCACGATCAAATCCGTGGTGAGGGCGGGACGGCGGAAGAAGCGGCGGAGCAGCTCCGCCGACTCGGCGTAGCGGGCGGTGGTGTACTTACGGTTCATGCGGCGCAGCGTGTCGTCGCACCCGCTTTGCAGCGAGAGGTGGAACTGGGGGCACAGGTTCTCAAGGCGGGCGGCGCGGCGGCAGAACTCCTCCGTGATGGTGCGGGGCTCCAGGCTTCCCAGCCGGACGCGGCACTCCAGCGCCGCCGTGCAGACGGTCTCAATGAGGTCGATGAGGCTCGCCCCGTTTTTCAGGTCCTGGCCCCAGGAGGAGATCTCAATGCCGGTGAGCACGATCTCCCGGTAGCCCTCTTTTTGCAGCCGGGCCGCCTCCCGGGCCGCGTGGTCCAGCGTCAGGGACCGGACCGGTCCCCGGGCATAGGGGATGATGCAGTAGGAGCAAAAGTTGACGCAGCCGTCCTCCACCTTCAGCATGGCCCGGGTCCGGTTGGGCAGGCCCCCGGCGCTGAGCAGTTCAAAGGTCCTGCGATCAAAGCTGCGGTCCAGGGACTCCAGTGGACGGCGGTCCTCCATCTCCTGCTCCAGCAGGTCAAGAAAGCCCATCCGGTCGCCGGTCCCGGCGATCAAGTCCACCGGCAGGGCCCGCACATCCTCCGGGTGGGTCTGGGAATAGCAGCCGCAAATGGCCACCACCGACTCCGGATGGGTCCGCCGGGCACGGCTGATAACCTGGCGGGACTTCTGGTCGCTCACCGCCGTCACCGAACAGGTATTCACCACATAGGCGTCAGCGTCGGCGGTAAAGGGCACCACCGTGTGCCCGCGGCGCCGGAGCTCCTGTTCCATGGCCTGGGTCTCATATTGATTCACCTTGCAGCCCAAGGTGTAAATCGCCACTTTCATACGCTTTCTCCTTGCTATTTTCAAGAAACTCCTCTATAATAGAAAAATTGTGGAGATTTTCCGCACTTTTTCTTCCATTCAGCCAGTTTCCTCTGTAATTATCCTATTATACTGTGCTTTCCCCCCTGGGGCAAGCCGCATTTTACCGCCGCGCAAAATTTTTGCGACCCGAACCCGGAACAGCCTCCCAAAAGGCCCGGATTCCCCTGGCGGAACGCTTTCAACCAATGGATGTCAGGAGGGTTTTTATGATTTATCTGGATCATGCGGCCACCACCCCGGTGCCCAGGGCCGTGGCCGACGAGATGTACCGGGTGCTGACGGAGGAGTATGGAAACCCCAGCTCCCAATATCCCCTGGGCCGGCAGGCAGCCGCCGAAGTGGCCCGGGGCCGGCAGGTCGTCGCCCGGGCCTTGGACTGCGCCCCGGAGCAGCTGCGGTTCACCTCCTGCGGCACGGAATCCGACAACTGGGCCATCTCCGCCGCCCTCCATCAAAACCGCCACGTGGGCAAGCACATCATCACCACCGCCATAGAGCACAGCGCCGTGCTGGAGCCCTGCCGGCGGCTGGCGCAGGAGGGGTATGAGCTCACCGTCCTCCAGCCGAACCGCCGGGGCATCATCACGGCGGAACAGGTGGCCCAGGCCCTGCGGCCGGACACGGCACTGGTCTCCATGATGCTGGTGAACAACGAGCTTGGCACCGTGTGCCCCGTGGCCGAGGTGGCCGGGCTGCTCCGCGGCAGCAAGAGCCGCGCCCTGCTCCACACAGACGCGGTCCAGGGCTTTCTGAAGACAGAATTTCCCCTGACGGAGCTGGGCGCAGACCTCATCTCCATCTCCGCCCACAAGATTGGAGGCCCCAAGGGCGTTGGCGCTCTCTATCTGGGCCAGCGGCTGCGCAATCCCCGGCCCCTGCTGCCCGGCGGCGGGCAGGAGGGCGGCCTCCGCTCCGGCACCGAGGCCACGGCCCAGATCGCCGGGTTTGCCAAGGCGGTGGAACTGTGGCAGGCGGAGCTTCCCCAGCGGCTGGACCATATGGCGCGGCTGCGGCGCTACGCCCAGGAGCAGCTCACCGCCATCCCCGGCGTGCAGCTGGTGGGGGATGGGGCCGCGCCCCATGTGCTGTGCGTGTCCATGGAGGGCTACCCCAGCCAGAACGTGGTGGAGGATCTGGGCGCCCAGGGCATCTGCCTCTCCGCCGGCTCCGCCTGCCACAAGGGCCGGCCCAGCCATGTGATCTCCGCGCTGAACTTGCCGAAAAAGGTGGCCGCCGGCGTGCTGCGCTTCAGCTTTGGACCGGAGACCACCTTCGAGGAGATCGACGCCGCTGCTGCCGCGCTGCGCCGCCACCGGGAAACCCGGTTTCCCATGCTGTAAAAAAGCCTGGCCCAATGATAGGCAGGCTTTGGAAAGGACTACTATGTTTCAGAGTCTCCGCCGTGAAAAAGGCTTTTACCGCCGTGTCTGGGCCCTTGCCCTGCCGCTGATCCTGCAAAACCTGATCACCACCTCCCTGGGCTTTGTGGACACCTTCATGGTGGGCCTGCTGGGTAATGCGGAGATGGCCGCCGTCACTGCCGCCAACTCCCCCATCTTCCTGGTTCAGGTCGTCATTTTCGGGCTCATGAGCGGCCTCACCGTGTTGGTCAGCCAGTACTGGGGCAAGGGTGACGCGGATAACATCAACCGCTGCATGGGCGTGGCGCTGTACCTGGGCGTCATTTTGTCCTCCGCGGCGGCGGCCGCGCTGCTGCTCTTCCCGGCAGGTGTGCTGAACCTGGTTACCGACAACCAATCCCTCATCGTATTGGGCACCCCTTATATCCGCATCGTGGGCATCTCCTATATCTTCAACAGCATCAGCTCCGTCTACGTGGCCATGCAGCGCAGCACCGAAAACCCCGCCTTCGGCATGAAGGTGTTCTGCACCTCCATGCTGGTGAACACCGGGCTCAACTACCTGCTGATTTTCGGCAAGCTGGGCTTCCCTGCCCTGGGGATCACCGGCGCCGCCATTGCCACCCTTTCCTCCCGCGTGGTGGAGTTTCTCATCGTCGCGGTATACAGCGTTTTGAACAAAAGAATCCCCCTGCGCCTTTCCCGGGTGCTCCATCCCGGCGGCGAGATTCTGCACAGCTTCCTTCACTACGCCACCCCGGTCATCTGCAACGAGGCCCTCTGGGGCCTCGGCACCACGGTCCTGACGGCCATCATGGGCCACATGACGGTCAGCACGGAGTTTTTGGCCGCTTACGCCATCATGGGCAACATCGACAAGTTTTCCACCGTGGCCTGCTTCGGCCTGGCCGGCGCCACCGCTGTCATCGTGGGCAAGCGCATCGGCGAGGGCGCCGGGAAAGAGGAGGTCTACAGCCTGGGAATCTGCCTGCTGGCCCTGGCCACCGCCGTCGGCGTTGTGATCGCCGTGGCCCTTGGGATATTGCTGCCCACCTTCTTCATTCCGGTGCTCTACCCGCTCTTCAAGCTCACCGAGACCGCCATGGAGATCGCGGTCACCATGTGCATTGTCTACATTGTGGTCATGCCCATGCGGGCCTTTGACATCTCCAACATCACCGGGCTGCTCCGGGCCGGGGGTGACGCCCGGATGGCCTCGGTCATCGACCTTGCGCCCCTGTGGTGCTTCGCCATCCCCCTGACCGCCCTGCTGGCCCTGGCCCTGAACGCGCCCATCCCGGTGGTATGCCTCTCGCTGCAAAGCGAAAACTTCAGCAAGATGCCCCTTGGAGTGCTGCGGCTGCGGAGCCGGAAGTGGATCAACGACATCACAAGAGGGGACCAGCCATGAGCCTGTTCTGCTGTCCGGTCTGCGGCCAGCTGCTGGTCCGTGGCCCGTCCGCCTACTGCTGTCCCAAGGGCCACAGCTATGACATCTCCCGGGAGGGCTATACCCACCTGCTGATTGCCAACCGCAAGCACTCCGCCGCTCCCGGAGACGACAAGGGCATGGCCGCCGCCCGGCGGGAGTTCCTGGCCAGGGGCTACTACCGTCCCCTGCTGGACGCGCTGTGCGGCCTGGCCATTCGCCATACGGGTGATGCCCCCCGGGTGCTGGACGCGGGCTGCGGCGAGGGCTACTACACCTCCGGCCTTTTCCGCGCCCTGGCCCAGGCCGGGAAAGCGCCCGTCATGGCGGGCATCGACATCTCCAAATCCATCCTCCGCTCCGCTGCCCGGCGGGAGAAGGCGGTGGAGTTTGCCGTGGCCTCCTCCTATCATCTGCCGCTGCAGGACGGCTCCGTGGACCTGCTGCTGGACTGCTTCTCCCCCCTGGCCCTGGAGGAGTTCACCCGCGTCCTGCGCCGCGGCGGCTTCTTTTTCTACGTGGTACCCGCCGCCCATCACCTCTATGAGATGAAGCAGGTGCTCTACGACGATCCCTACCCCAACGAGGAGAAGGAGACACCTTACCCCGGCTTCACCTACGACTCCATTGTGCCGGTGGACTTTACAATGACCCTGGCCTGCCGGCAGGACGTTCACAACCTCTTCCAGATGACGCCATACTACTGGAAGACGCCGAAATCCGGCGCGGAGCGCCTGGCGGCGCTGGACACGCTGACCACCCGGGCGGGCTTTCGCATCCATGTCTTTCGCAGAAACTGAACATACGAAAAGGCCGTGGACTTTCGTCCACGGCCTTTTTCTACCTTTTACGCTTCCAGCAGTTCCCGCTTCCTGTACTGAACGGCGAACTCCTCAAAGGCCTCTGTGATCAGCTGCTGGCCTTTGGAGTTGGGATGGGTCCCATCGGCGCAGATCAAATCGCCGATGCGTCCGTGGTGCAAAAATGCCCGCCGGATGTCCACCAGCGGAACCTGCTCCATCCGGGCCACATCTTCCACCGCCCGGGAGTAGTTCTCTTGGTGGGCGTAGATATTCACCACGCCGCCCATCCAGCGCAGAACATTTTCCTGATTGAGGCCGCCGCACCACCAGTCAAAGAAGCGCTGGGGCTCCAAGGGCGGCAGTGTGGTGAGGATGGGCACGATGCCCCGCTCCTTCAGCTTGCCGATCACCTTCCGGTACTGATCCACAAACTCCCCTAAGGGCACCGCCGGAAGGTGGATGCCGTCGGGGTTCTCCGCGATCTCAGGCCATTTGTAGTCGCAGTCGTTCCCACCGAAATCCATCACCACCGCGTCGCACGCCATCCCCCGCTCCAGCATCCGGTCCAGCAGCTTTGCGCCCTTGGTGATGGTGCAGCCGAAATGGGAGTGGTTTTCAATCTCCAGCGCATAGTCCTGCGCAATCCGGCGACTGTCCATTTCGTTCTTTGTGATATACTTTCCAGTCTGCGGGTCCACCTGAATCCCCTTCAAAATGGAGTCGCCCAGCACCTGAATGTCATGCAGCTGCTTGATCATGCGTTTCACCGCTCCTTGAAATATAGTTTTAATAACCATATTATATGCTTACATAAATTATATGTCAAGATAAAGGGCGCGCACCGGAACCGATGCGCGCCCTCCTTATTATTTTTTCCCGCCGTGGATGGATTTCATACGCTTCTCATGATCCAGGATGCGCTTACGGATCCGCAGGCTCTGGGGCGTCACCTCCAGCAGCTCATCGTCCGCCAGGAACTCCAGGCACTGCTCCAGGCTCATCTGCTTGGGCGGAACCAGGCGCAGCGCGTCGTCGGAACCAGAGGCCCGGGTGTTGGTCAGCTGCTTCTTCTTGCAGACGTTCACCGTGATGTCGTCCGACTTGGGGGACTGGCCCACCACCATGCCGCCGTAGACCGGCACGCCGGCCCCGATGAACAGCGTGCCGCGCTCCTGGGCGTTGTAGAGGCCGTAGGTGATGGACTCACCCGTCTCAAAGGAGATGAGGGAGCCGGTGCCCCTGCGCTGGATATCCCCCTTGTAGGGGGCATAGGAGTCGAACACAGAGGCCATGATGCCCTCGCCCTTGGTATCGGTGAGGAACTCGTTTCGGTAGCCGAACAGCCCCCGGGCGGGGATCAGGAACTCGATCTTCATCCGGTCGCCAATGGGCGTCATCTCCGCCATGTCGCCCTTGCGGGAGCCCAGCTTCTCAATGACGCTGCCCACATAGTCGGAGGGCACGTCCACCACCAGGCGCTCAATGGGCTCGCAGGTCTTCCCGTCGATCTCCTTATAGAGGACGCGGGGCGGGGACACCTGGAACTCATAGCCTTCACGGCGCATGGTCTCGATGAGGATGGACAGGCTCATCTCGCCCCGGCCGGCCACGTTGAAGGAGTCGGTGGATTCCTCGATCTCGCTGACCCGCAGCGAGACGTCCTTCAGCGTCTCCCGGAACAGCCGGTCCCGGATCTGGCGGGAGGTGACGTACTTCCCCTCCCGGCCGGCAAAGGGCGAATCGTTGACGGAGAAGGTCATCTCCAGGGTGGGGGCGGAGATCTTTACAAAAGGCAGAGGCTCCACGCAGTTTGGTACGCAGATGGTGTCGCCGATGGTGATGTCGCCGATGCCGCTCATGGCGATGATGTTGCCGGCGGTGGCCTCGGTGATGGGCTTGCGGCCCAGGCCCTCGAACTCGTACATGGAGACGGCCTTGGCCTTCTTGGCCGGGGCGTCCGGGTCGTGGTAGTTGCAAACGGCGATCTCCTGATTCTGCTTCAGGGTGCCACGCTCCACCCTGCCGATGGCGATCCGCCCCACAAAGTCGTTGTAGTCAATGGAGGACACCAGCATCTGGAAGGGCTGGTCCACATCAGCTTCCGGCCCTGGAATATACTCAAGGATGGTCTCAAAAAGAGGCGTCAGGTCTGTGCCAGCCACGTCGGGGGAGTAGGAAGCCGTGCCATTGCGGCCGGAGCAGAACAGCATGGGGGAATCCAGCTGCTCGGGAGTGGCGTCCAGGTCCATCAGCAGCTCCAGCACCTCGTCCACCACCTCGTGGATGCGCTGGTCCGGGCGGTCCACCTTATTGACCACCACGATGACCCGGTGGCCCAACTCCAGGGCGCGGCTGAGCACGAAACGGGTCTGGGGCATGGGCCCCTCGGCGGCATCCACCAGCAGGATGACGCCGTTGACCATCTTCAAGATGCGCTCCACCTCTCCGCCGAAGTCGGCGTGGCCCGGGGTGTCCACCACATTGATCTTTACATCCTGATACGCAATGGCCGTATTCTTAGCCAAAATGGTAATGCCCCGCTCCCGCTCCAGGTCGCCGGAGTCCATCACCCGGTCCACCATTTCCTGGTTTTCCCGGTAGGCGCCGCCCTGCTTGAGCATCTCGTCCACCAAGGTGGTCTTTCCATGGTCAACGTGGGCAATGATGGCAATATTTCTCAAATGTTTATTCTGCAAAATAGAAGCCCCTTTCTCTATGGCTTGCTGATCCGTCCGGCCTGCGGCAGTCCGTCCGAACCTCAATACCGACGAAATATTATATTCTATTATCCGCACTTTTTCAAGCGTAAATTCCCGCTTTTTGGAAATAATCGCAGCTTTTTTCCGTTAGTTTGATAAAATACGGCTTTCGTATCCCAAAACACAGAAGAGGGGACGGCGATTGATCGCCATCCCCTCTTCTTTTACCCTGCGATCTTCGCATTGCCGGCCACGTTTTTCAGCCGCTTGCGCAGCGTGCCCGACGGCCGGAAGGTGATCTCTTTCCGGCGGTCCTGCTTCTCTTTGACCACCAGACTGCCAAGACAGCTGTCCAGCGGAATAAACCGTTCGGTCTGCGTCGCTTCAGCAATGGTGTCAAACAGCGCGGACATCATCTTCTCCACCTGCTCCGGGCTGGAATCTGTTCTCTCTGCCACGCGCTTCACCAGATAGTCAGTGCCCATGGTTCAGCCCTCCTTCTTTCCTCATATGCGGCATGAGGCAAACTTTTACGAGGTAGAGTATAGCAGGCCGATGGTAAAAATGGCGTAAATTGACCCGAGCGCAAGCGTAAACGATGCGTAAATCATCCGTAAATATACCAAATTTTTGTATACTTTGACGGGAACTACTCCTTTTGGTGGAGCACCATTAATTTGATCTGCTTAAACTCCTGCATCTGAAAGATCATCGGTTCGCTCCAGCTGTACTCCGACATGAATTCATCCCGGAAGCGATAAAGCGCTTCCTCGTCGCCTCTCCAAAAATCGTAGAGGTCGCAGCTGACCTCTGAGGCGCGGATATAGCAGGACTGCCGCTCCCGGACAAAAATCCGCTCCACACCAAGCTCCTGCAAAAATTCCCTCAGTTTCTTGACGGTCATCCGGTAGTTGGCAGCGGTGGAACTGCGGTTTTTGGAGCCGGCCCAGATCTTGTCAATGGCCTCGGAGCTGGAAACCTCGCCGCCCTCCCTGCTGACGCACAGCGCCAGAAGCTCTTTGGCTTTTGCGCTGCGAAATACCACCAGCTGGCCGTCTATGTACATGTCAAACCGGCCAAAGGTGCGAAACATCACTTTCTTGCCCAGGCTGCCCGGATACTCAGATTGGCCCAGGGCCTTTTCCAGGATCTCCAACACATCCTGCCGGTTGTAGGGCTTACATAAAATATAACCTGCCCGCTGATGCAATGCTTCAATGGCACAGTCGTCATAGGCAGTCAAGTAGATGAGAATCACATGAGGATTCAATATTTTCAGTTTTTCGCCCAACTCCAAGCCGGACATCTGCGGCATCGACAAGTCAAGGAAGGCCAGTTCCACAAAGTTTCTCCGGGCATACTCCAGCGCCTCCAGTGGAGAGGTAAATACCTCCATACTCTCCACTCCAGGCAGATTTGCACAAGCCGCTTCGAAAAACCGGACCATCAAGGGCTGATCATCCACCATAATCGCCTTCATGTTCTCTCCTCCTTTGCCTAATCCTCCGGTAGTCCTCTCTCCGACAGGCAGCAAAGCCTTTGCGCTCTATATGTTTTTTCGTATCATACCTTATTTGTTTAAATTCTGTCAACCTCGCCGATTCCAGCATTTTCGCGTCAAAAGCAATGATTTTCCTTGAAATGGCATGCTTTTTATGCTATAGTAGCAAAGTATTCGATTGCTTTGTTGAAAACTGCGTCAAAATCCGTCAGACGAAAAAATTTCCGATTCGTTGGAGTTTGCGCTTGCTTTCCCAACATCGAGTTCTATGCGCCCGTAGCTCAGCTGGATAGAGCGACCGCCTCCTAAGCGGTAGGCCGGAGGTTCAAATCCTCTCGGGCGTGCCAAGGTTGGAGCAAGCGACAAATCGCTTGCTCCAACCTTTTTTACAAGGGGCCGCACGCGCCTGTCCGGCTCCGGACCGGATGCCTCCTGGCTGTGTATTCCCGCCTGACGTCTCCTTTTCAGAGATCAAAAGCATTCGAACTCGTTTCCCACGGCTCTTGCAAAGCCGTCCAATTATGTTATTATGAAGATAAAAAATAAGAAAAACACGATGTGTTGTCGAACCATTGTGGGGAGGAATTTATGAATCACAACTCTATTTATCCTCCGGAATATGAGGCCTCCTTAAATCCATTGGATCGCATCCGGTTTTACACACCGCAGCTGAGCAAGACCCACAAAAAAATCGGGCGTTTCATTTTGGAGAATTACGAAAAAGCCACCTTCCTGACCTCCGCAAAGATGAGCCAGCAGTGCGGCGTCAGTGAATCCAGTGTGATCCGCTTTTCCACCGCCTTGGGGTATTCGGGTTATTCGGAGATGCAGCGTGAGCTGCAGGAAATCCTCAAGCGCCGGCTATCCCTGAGCCAGCGGCTGGAGCTGACCACAGAGACCAACAGCGACAGCAACAGCATCATGCACAATGTGATGATGCAGAACATCAACAGCATCCGGGAGACCATGATGAGCCTGGATGAACGCAGCTTCCAGTCCGCGGTGGAGCTTCTTTCCCACGCGGACCGGGTCTTTCTGTACGGCCAGCGCAGCTCCTATGCCCTGGTCTACTTCCTGGGCCTGGAGCTCCGATGGATCCGGGACAACGTGGTGATCATCAACGGCCACGCCCAGGAGCTGGACGCCCTCTCCACCATTACCAAAAACGACGTCTTCCTGGCCATCAGCCTGCCCCGGTACCTGAAGGCCACCACCAAGGTCGTGCAGTTTGTGTGGGAGCGGGAGATCCCCACCATCGTCATCACCGATACCAAAACCTCCCCCCTGATCCCCTATGCCACGGTTTCCCTGCTGGCCAACAGCGAGATTTACTCCTATTCGGACAACATCGTCCCCATCGCCAGCACCATCACCGCCCTGCTCAACGCCATCGGCGCGGCCACCCAGCCGGCCAGCAACGAAATGCTGGCCCGCAACGAGCAGCTCTGGAAGTCCTTTGATCTGTATATCTGAACCCCGCGGTTTGTTCCGGCGCATCCTGTGACAGGATGCGCCGGAATTTTCCTGTGCTGTAAACGCAGAAACCGGGCCCCGCTTTTACGGAGTCCGGTTTCTGCTGCCTATCTGAATGCTGTTTGCAGAGAGTGCTTCCTTCACTTGGCTCAGTCTCTTCCGCCGTAGTAGCCGCCCAGCGTATCCGCCGCCAGGATCGCGTTGTAGATCAGCTCGGGTGTGGCCTGGAAGGGCTCGTTGGACATGATCTTGCGGCCGCAGGCGCGCTCGGCGGCCAGCATCAGCCGGTCGCGGTCCGCCTTGTCGATGCCGAAGTCCCTCAGGCAGACCGGCAGGCCCAGCGCGTTGGTCAGCGCCACATAATTCTTGACCTCGTCCGCCGGATACTGGCCCAGGACGATTTCGCCAAGGGTGGTAAAGGCCACGATCTCACCGTGTTTGAAGGACTGAAGCTCCTCAAAGGTGTTCAGCATGCCGGTGTCGATGGCATGGGCCGCTGCGCAGGAGGGGCCCTCAAAGCTCAGGCCAGCCATCAGCAAAATGGCCTCCACCACCCGCTCAAAAGCGGGCGTGACCACCTTGGTCTCGCAGGAGCGGCGTGCCTCCAGGCCGTATGTAAAGAGGGTCTCCTTACATGCCCTGGTCAGGACGGAGATCGTATGGGTGCGGGCGCCCCCGTCCACCACCTTGGCCCTGGAGTGGTCGCATGCCTCGCCCTCGTACCAGGCCGCCAGCGCATCGCCGATGCCCGCCATCAGGTGGGCCGTGGGCGCGGTGACGATCAGGTCCGTGTCCACCAGCGTCAGGTGGGGGTTGGCGGGAAATTCCAGCTCCACATCAAAAGTGTGCTGCTCCGTATAGACCACGGAGGAAGACGAGATGGGAGCGGTGCTGCTGACCGCGGTGGGCACTACCACCAACCTGCAATTGCACTGGAAGGAGGCCGCCCGGGATGCGTCCACCACCTTGCCTGCGCCAAGGCCGATGATGGTGTCCCGGTTTTCCTCCTTGGCCTGTTCGGCAATCCTGGCAATCTCCCGGTGGGTGCACTCTCCGCCAAACCTCATTTTGACGCAGTCCACTCCGTGATCGCTCAAGCTCCGGCAGATGGTATCGGCGCCCAAGGAGAACGAAATCTCATCCCCTACCAGAAGGGCCCGCTTGCCAATCTGCTCCACATAGTGGCCGATCTCCTTCAGGGCGCCCTGGCCCTGGATATACTTGGGGGGAAATACGATAGCATGTAACATAAATGATTCCTCCTATACCCGTTTCAACCCGCGGCCAGTCCGGCTGATCCCAGCTCCGCCCAACCGCTCCCATCCGGCGATACGCCACCGGGGCATCCTATTATACCTTTTCCAGGCGCTGGACCGGCTTGCTGATCCACGGCGTGTGGATTTCCTTGGGCTCCACAAAGTCGGGATCGTCGATCTCCTTCAGCAGTTCATCCGGGTCCTTGCGGGCAATGGTGAAGCCCGTGTAGCCGTAGATGATGGAGAAAATCCCGCAGGACCAGTTGAGGAAGCAGTAGGGCCCGTAGACCAGCGGCCCCACGCCAAGAAAGCCTGTCATGATGATGGCACAGGTGTTCCAGGGCACCAGGGGCGATGTGATGGAGCCCACGTCTTCGCAGATCCGGGAGAGGTTCTGCATCATCATGCCCCGCTCGGCAAAGGGCCTGCGGTACATTCTGGCAGTCATCACGATGGCCACATAGTTGTCGGCGGCCACGATGTTCAGCAGCAGGCAGGTCAGCGCCGCGCACAGGTACACAGTGCCGTCACGCCGCACGCGCTTCAAAATCGCATTGATGATGGTGCGCAGCATGCCGGACACATCCATGATTCCGCCAAAGGCCAGCACGCAGATGATGAAGGACACAGTCCACATCATGGAATCCATGCCGCCGCGGGTCAGCAGAGTGTCCACGGCCTCGATGCCGGTCTCGCTCACGTAGCCGTAGTGAAGCGCGTCGATGATATCCGCCAGGCCGTGGCCCTGGATAATGGAGCAGACGGCGCCCAGGACGGATACGCCTAAGATGCCGGGCAGCGCGGGGACCTGGAAGATGATCATCAGGACCACCAGTGCCATGGGCAGCAGCAGCCAGGGGGAGAGCTGGAAACTGCCGGCAATGCCGTCCAGCATGGCGTCGATGGCACCCATCTCCAGCGTACTGGTGGGAGCGTATCTGAGGCCCAGGACGGTGAACATCACCCAGGAGAACAGTACGGACGGGGTGACTGTCCAGACCATGTGGCGTACGTGGACAAAGATGTTGACCTTGTTGACGCCGGAGGCCAGGCAGGTGGTGTCGGACAGGGGGCTCATCTTGTCGCCGAAGTAGGCGCCGCAGATGACCGCGCCGGCCGTCATTCCCGGAGGAATGCCCAAAACGGAGCCCATGCCCATGGCCGCGATGCCCATGGTCCCGGCAGTGGTGTAGGTGCTTCCGGTGGAAAGGCCGGTGATCATGCAGATGATGTTGATGGTGAGCAGGAAGAACTTGGGGTTGATGATCTTCAGCCCGTAGTAGATCATGGCGGGCACAACGCCGCCCTGAATCCAGGAGCCGATGACCATGCCGATGACCATGATGACGATGAGGGACTGAAGGGCCGCGGAGATGGTGTTGACAATGCCGGCCTCCAGCTCCGCCCAGGTCATTCCGGTCCTCAGGGCAATGATTGCCGCGATGGCCGTGGCCGCGATGAAGGGCATCTGGGCGTCTCCCTTGCCCGCCATGATGACATAGGAGACCATCACCATCATGGCAAGCATTGCGATTGTGGATTCCAGCAAGGTTGGGTCTCGTCGAACTCGTGCCTTTTTTTCTTTCGCCATGGTTCTTTTCCTCCTCATATAGCACACTTTATCTGATTGGGTCTGCCTATGCCTGGACGGGATAGACCAGCGCCTGGCGGTATCCCGTGACGACACGGATATGGCCGGAAAGTCTCTGGCTGGCCGCCCCATCGTCCAGGTCGACAAAAAAGGGCGAACCGTTTAAATCTACTATTTTCTGCAAGGTCGCGATGACGGTGATATGCTCTGGGCCCACCATCTGGATGACGCGGCTGCTCAGCTGCTGGTTGCCCCGTCCAAAGAGGCAGCCCTGGCCGCCGATGGGCGTGATGATCAGCTCCGCCCGCTTGCCCTCTATCAGGCGCAGCAGCTCTCCCTCCCCCACATCCCGGGCCACGATCCGCCGGTTTTGGATGACATCCACGCCCAAAAGCGTCTTTTCCAGCCCCAAATAGTCGGTGACGCACCGGGTGGTGGTGCCGGCGCCCAGGATATACAGGCAGTCCGGCTCCATGTGCTCCACGATCTCCGTGGCGATGGCGTTGAGGGCAGAGCGCTCGTTGGAGCTGCCGGCCTTGAGCTTTTGCACCATCTCCTCGGCAAAGGGCACCGGGAGGTACCCATAGAGCCTTGCGCTGACACGGCCGCTGCGGTAGGCCTCCTCGTCGATGTCCATTACCTCCAACTCCCGCAGGGCGGTGATACGCCCCTCCAGGAACTGCGCGGCCAGGCGTCCGGCGCTCCGGGGGTTTTTGGCAAATACGGCGGAGTGGATTTTGACCCCGGCGGGAATCCCGATGGCCGGGACCTTCCCGCCGGTGGCCTCATAGATGTTGCGGGCCGTGCCGTCCCCGCCGGCAAACAGCAGCAAATCCACGCCCTCTTCCATCATTGCCCGGGCCGCCGCCTCCGTATCCCGGGGCGTAGTGGGATGGCTCAGCGCAAGGGGAAGCACCTCCGCTCTGAGCCCCGCGCCCAGGCATTCACTCTGCCCCATCTGGCCGGGACAGGTGAGTACCCGTGCCCTTGGCGCTCCGGATGCCAGCGCCTGGAGCGCCGTCAGCGCCCGCCGCGGGGACTCCTGCGCCGCGCCCCGCTCCCAGGCCAGGCGCTGGATTTCAGGGCCGTCGCTGCCCTTGAGCCCCACCCTCCCCCCGATGCCGGCAAGGGGGTTGACGATGACGCCGACCTTCTTCCCTTCCTCCATTGCTATCTGGTCTTGGCCACCTTCTTCTGATACATTTTCCAGGTGAAGGCCCACTTGCTCTCGTCCTTCATGCCGCTGTCGTCCCCCTGGGCAATGGTGCTGTTGTGGGGCGCAGTGCGGATGATGTCCGGGTTGGTGCGGGCTTCGTGGAAAAGTGTCTCAAAGATGGCGGCGTACTCATCCAGGTCGTGCTTGGAATAGGTCTCCGAGGGCTCCAGGGTAAAGGGCTGGGGCACCAGCCAGGGATGATGGCTGGTATAGAAATCGGTGACGCCGTAGTCCACAATCCGCCGGGAAAGGTCGTCGCTGGTGATGCCGGTCTCCTCGTACAGCTTCTGCATACTGTAGCGGACCTGCTCCACCCGGTGGTGTCCCTCGGAATAGGGGACGGTGACGCCGTCAATTTTGCTGATCAGCGTCATCAGGTAGTTGTTGTTCAGCGTGGCGGTCTCTCCCACCTTTTTGATCCCCTCGGCGCCTAAGTTCATAATCCAGGCGTAGGACTTGAGGACAATGTTGACGTTGCCCATAAAGCCCTTGATCTTGCCGATGCTTTCGGGGCGGTCGTAATCCAGGCCATAGCTCTCCCCGTCAAAGGTGACCACGGGGACGGGCAGGAACTTTTCCAGCTCCTTTTTCACGCCTATGACGCCGCAGGCGGGGCCGGAGCCGCCGTGGGGGGCGGCGAAGGTCTTGTGCAGGTTGAAGTGGCACAGGTCGAAGCCCGCTTCCCTGGCCCGGGCGATACCCAGGATGCCGTTGGTGTTGGCCTGGTCGTAGGCGCACAGCCCGCCCACCGAGTGAACCAGGTCTGTGAACTCCTTCATGTGGGGATTGTAGATGCCCGTATCCTCCGGGTTGGTCATCATCAGGCCCGCCGTGCGCTCGGAGAGCACGGACTTGAGGGCCTCCACGCTGGGGTAGCCGTTCTCATCGGGGTACAGGGTGATCACCTTGAAGCCCGCCACATTGGGGGTGGCGGCGTCGGCCGGGTGGGAAAAAATAGTGGTGATGATCTCGTCGCGCTGCGCCCCTTCGCCCCTTGACTCGTGGTAGGCCCGGATGATACAGGCATTGGTGAAGATGCCGGCCGTACCGCCGCTGGGATGGAAGGAGAATGCGTCCATGCCGGAGATGGCGTGGAACAGCTCCTCTGACCGGTGGACGATCTCCAGCATGCCCTGGACCGTGGACTCATCCTGGGCGGGATGGAGCTCCGTGACCTTGGGGGACTTCGCCAGCTCCTCGTCGATCTTGGGGTTGTATTTCATGGTGCAGGTACCCTGGCCCAGGTCGATGTTCAGGTCGTTGCCCAGGCACATCTGGGAAAGGCGCATATAGTGGCGGATCACCTGGGGCTGGGACAACTCCGGCAGGCGGGGCGCTTCCTTTCGCACCACGGCCTCCGGCAAAGCCGCCAGCACATCGCCCACCTCCTGGGCCACCGCCTCCTCCGTCCGGGGGACCAGGATACCCCGCTCGCCGGGAGAGGACAGGTCGAAGATCACAGGCTCATGCCAGGAAGCGGCGTGAAACTCCCGATTGATTCTTATATTGTGCATCATTTTATTTCACAGCCTCCTTCAGTGCGGCCGCCAGCTGTTTGAGGTCGGCCGCGCAGTGGACTTCAGTGATGCAGTAGAGCGCCGACTGCCCCAATTCGGGGAACTCCCCGGACAGGTCCTTGCCGCCGAATACGCCCTGCTCCAACAGAATTTGGTTGATTTCCCTCACGCTCTTTCCCGTGGCGTTGAAATCCACGACAAATTCGTGGAACATGGGGCCGGAGAAGACATCCGCCTTCACGCCGGGAATCTCGCCGATCAGCTGTTTGCCGTAGCGGGCGCGCTCCATCATGGTCTTGCCGATCTCGAACATGCCCTGGGGGCCCATGGTGGCCAGGTAAACGCCTGCGGTGATGCTGGAGAGGGTCTGGAGGCTGCCGGTAAAGTCCGGAGAGGTCTCACGCTTGATGTAGGAGCTGAACTGCTTGGTGGGCTTTCCAAAATAGAGGTCCCCGTTTTCCTCCGGGAACACGCTCAGCGGAGGAGAGGGGTGCTGAATCAGGAAGCACTCGTCGTCGCTGGTGGAGATAAAGCCGCACAGGCCGCCGCCATAGTTCATGTGGAGGCCCAACGGCTGCACATCGCCGCAGAGGATGTCCGCCTGATAGGATTTGGGGCTTGCAAGCACGCCCAGGGAGATGGGGTTCACGCCCACCACCACAAGGGCTCCCTTTTCATGGGCCAGGCGTGCAATCTCCGCGCCCTGGGTCTCGATGACGCCGAAATAGGACGGGCACTCAAAGTACACGCAGGCGGTCTCGCCGGTGAGCTGGGACTTCAACTCCTCCAGGTCCAAAAGCCCGGTCTCCCGGTCATATGCCAGTTCCTTCAGGTCCATGGCCGGACGGCAGAAGTTGTGCATGTGGGAGCGCTTGTCAGCGCTGATGCTGCGGGCAATCAGGGCCTCCTTGCGCCCTGTGATGCGGGCGGCCATCAGCAATGAGCTGCTGGCCGCTGCCAGGCCGTCATAGGTGATGCTGACCACATCCGTGTCCAGCAGCTCCGCCATCATGCTCATGTACTCGAACATGGCCTGATACTTGCCCTGGTCGGCATAGTAGCCGGCGTCATAGGCGGTGACGAACTCGCCGCGGCCGGCGATCTCGTTGCACACCGCGGGCACATGGTGCTGATAGCATCCGCCGCCCAAAAAGCTCAGGTTCTCTCCGCAGGTCTTGTTTTTTGCCAGGATTCTCTCCACATGCTGCTTGAGCTCGCACTCGGAAAGGAAGGGCTCGGGCAGGTCCAGCTCCTTTTTGAACCTGACCTCCTCCGGGATATCCTCATAGAGCTCCTCAATGCTTTTGATTCCAATGGTGTCCAGCATACTCTCCCTGACATCCTCCACTGAGTTTGGGATGTAGGGGTGGACAAGGGGTCTGTTTTTCATCGGTACTCCCTCCTTTGAACATTACCTCCACTGACATTCACATACCTTGGCCCGCAGGCTGCAAAGCAGTCTTACATCATGGCCGCCTTTTCCGCCGTTTCCTGCTCAGGCCAGCGCCCGGGCGGCGCGGCTCCCAGGCCCCCATGGCCGATCTCTCTTCCTCAACCTCCTTTTGAAAGTCTTCATACCACTTTTGATCCTCATCGGAAACCGGCTTTCGGTCCAGATGAATGATGTGCTCCACGATGAATCGTTTGGACCCGAACCCGATCAGCACCACGGCGGCCAGGGCCCCGGCGATTCCCGCCGGATCCCCCCACCGCATGCCGGCGCAATGGAACACGGCTCCGGTCACAAGCCCGGCAAGGGCAAAAAAGCAGAGGACCGCTCTGTCGATCTTTTTGATCCGGATGTAATCGATGCCGCTTCCGATCAATGCGAATCCCAGCATCCACAGGGAAATCGGTATTTTTTCCGCCAGCATGGCGCCCCCTTCCCGCAGTTCCGTAAATCCGGACTGCTGCCGATCCCCTCCTTCAGGAAGGGTGAATCCGCGTTCCGCTTCTTACTCGCCCAGGCAGACCATCCGGCCGTCCTTCACGATCGGCACATCGTCAAAGGTGATGGTGGGGTTATACTGCACCATGTCGATGTGCACCGTGGACCGGGCGGGCTGACCATAGTAGAAGCCGTTGCCCATTGCGATGTGGCAGGTGCCCCGGGCCTTCTTCTCCTCTTCAAAGTCCCCGTTGAAAAGGCACGCAGGATTCAGCCCAATGCCGATCTCCGCAATGTTGTCAGAGTCCTGGACCTCGCTGATCTGGCGGCGGATCTCGCGGCAGATCTTGGCGTCGCCGCCGACCACCTCCACAATGCGGCCGCCCTCCACCCTCAGCTCCACCGGCGTGGCGGGGCAGCCATAGTAGCAGATGGGCCCATCGATCACCAGCTTGCCATGGGTGGTGCCGATCACGGGCCCCAGGGAGACCTCGCCGTCGGACCAGGCCATGGCATCGCCGGGATTGCGGGCAATGCCGCACTCGATGATGGGCTCCATGTCGTTCATTTCCATGTACAGATCCGTGCCGGCCGGAGTGGTGATATGCGCCTTCTTATGTCCCCGCCAGATGGCCTGGAGCCGCTCGCCGTCGGCGTGTACCCTCTCATAGTCCGCAAGGGCGCCGCCCCGGGTGAAGTTATCGATGCTGCGCAGGCAGATGGAAACCTCGCGCAGTTTCTTCTCGTTGATGAGCTCCTTCAGGCGGTTGTTGTAAATGGCGGCGCCTGACGCCGTGGTCATACCCACGAATACGTCGCACTCCTCCATGGCCTTTTCCAGCGTCTTCGGGAAAATGGTGGCCTTATCCTTTCCACGGATGGGCATCATGCTGATGTTGTACTCCGCACCGCATTTCAGCGCGGCCGCAGCAATGGCGTTGGCCATGCGCATGTCGGTCTCGGGATCAATGGCGATGAGGACCTCCTCACCGGGTTTGACCGCCATCAGGTTGGAGAGCAGGTAATCCGCCCGCTCCATGCATTCAATGATTCTGTTGTCTTCCATCAGTATCTCCTCCTTGCATCCCTGCCTCGTCTCGGCCGGTTGTTCAGCCGGCTGTAATTTCAGTATACTGCCAATTTGGATATTTTCAACCAAATATTTATATTTTACGGAGTAAAACCGCCATTTTCTATACAACCATATAATTTGACATGCAAAACCGTCTTCTGTGCAAAGATGTACCGGTTTTATCCGGTGTTTTCTTGTGCAACTTGACCACTATTATGGATTAAATAATCCAAATGCAAGGGTGCGTTTGTGCGCTGCAGTTCTTCTTTCTTCACATTGAAAAATGTACAAAATTATAAGGTTTTTCGATGGTCATATATTTTTATCGCAGGAAATTCGCCCATTTCCGTCAAAATCGGGCTGTCCGGATACTATTATCGTACCCGTACAGCCCGTCTTTCTCTGCCGCATTTTGGCAGATGGGGAAAAAAACTGCGCCTTCCTACAGGAAGGCGCAGTAAAATGGGAGGAATTACTTCATCAGTTCGCAGACAAAATCCGTATAGGCGGAAGCATCCTCCAGGGGAAGCCCCGCAATGAGCAGAGCCTGGTCAAAGAGAAGCCTTGCGTACTTTTTCCCCTGTTCCGGATCAGAGGACGCGGCACGCTCCAAGGCCTCAAAGGCAGGATGGGCGGCATTGAGCTCCAGAATGCGGTCGGCCTTCAGCGGCCGGTCCGGCTGGACGGCGGCAAAATACTTCTCCATCTCAAAGCTCAGCCCGGGGCCGGCCGTGAGGCATACGGGATGGGATTTGAGTTTTTTGGAGAGCTTGACCTCTTTCACCTGGTCCCCCAGGGCCTCTTTCACAAAATCAAGGGTCTCCCGGTGGGCGGAGTCATCCTCCTGCTCCTTGTCCTCACCCTCCAGCTCCAGGTCGCCATCCACCACAGATCGGAACTCCTTATCCTGATACTTGCCGATCATCTGGATGGCGAACTCGTCCACCTCATCCACAAAATAGAGCATCTCATAGTTCTTCTCTTTGAGCAGCTCCGTCTGGGGCAGCTTATCCACGGCGGACAGCGTTTCGCCGGCGGCATAGTAGATCAGCTTCTGCCCCTCTCCCATCCGCTCCACATATTCAGCCAGTGTGGTGGGCTTTTCCTGGGTGGAGGAGTGGAACAGCAGCAGATCCTGGAGGCTCTCCTTGTTGGCGCCGTAGTCCGCCACCACGCCGTATTTCAGCTGGCGGCCAAAGATGGAGAAGAACTTCTCATACTCCTCCCGGTCGTTTTTCAGCAGCTTCTCCAGCTCGGAGCGGATTTTCTTCTCCAGGGACCGGGCAATGATCTTCAGCTGCCGGTCATGCTGGAGAAGCTCCCGTGAGATGTTCAGCGACAGGTCCGGGGAGTCCACTACGCCCCGGACAAAGCGGAACTGTTCCGGCAGCAGGTCCGCGCACTTATCCATAATCAGCACGCCGTTGGAATAGAGCTGCAGCCCCTTTTCAAACTCTTTGGAGTAGAAATCGTAGGGAGCGGCTGAGGGTATGAACAGCAGCGCCTTATAGGTCACGGCGCCTTCCAGGTCTGCGGTGATGACCTTCAGCGGCGGCGCATAGTCCATAAACTTGTCCCGGTAGAATTTTGCGTACTCGTCCTCACTCACCTCGGAGCGGCTGCGCTGCCACAGGGGCACCATGGAGTTTAGGGTCTCCACCTCCCGGTAGGTCTCATACTCCGGCTTGTCGTCCGGGGAGCCCTCCTTGCGGCGGCTCTTGGATACCTCCATTCGGATGGGGAAGCGGATATAGTCGGAATACTTTTTCACCAGGCCCTGGAGGCGGTAGCTGTCCAGGAATTCGCTGTACTGCTCCTCCTCGGCGTCGGGCTTGATGTGCATGATGATGTCGGTGCCGTGGCCCTCCTTTTCACATTCGTTGATGGTGTAGCCGTCGGCGCCGGAGGACTGCCAGCGGTAGGCCGCATCCTCGCCAAACTTCCTGGTGACCACCGTAATGCGGTCCGACACCATAAAGGCGGAGTAGAAGCCCACGCCGAACTGGCCGATCACATCCGTGTCCGCCGCACCCTCTCCAAGCTCCTGCTTAAACTGGAAGGATCCGGAGGAGGCGATGACGCCCAAATTGTTCTCCAAATCCTCCTTGTTCATGCCGATGCCGTTGTCCGACACGGTGATGGTGCGCGCCTCCGGGTCCACACTCAGTTCAATCCGAAAATCTTCCCGGCTCATCCCTACCTGATCGTCGGTCAGGCCGCGATAGCACAGCTTGTCGCAGGCGTCGCTGGCGTTGGAGATGATCTCCCGGAGGAAAATCTCCTTGTGGGTGTAAATTGAGTTGACCATCAGATCCAGCAGCCGCTTGGACTCTGCCTTGAACTGCCTTTTTGCCATAAAATGACACTCCTTTTTTCTCTTTTGTTTTGTTCAATGAGGATTATAGCACCCATGGAGAACGAAATAAATGTCCAATTTGTAAATTTACCCCAAAAGCTGTTTACTGTAAAACTTTTTTCAAGTAGAATAAGTACAATTGAGAAAAGGGGTCTTTTTACATGAAATTCCTGCAAAAAATCGGCGCCGGTTTTGCCCGCTTCATGTATGGCCGCAACGGCATGGATCACTTGAACCTGGCCCTGGTGTGGATGTGTCTCATTTCCAGCCTGCTCTCCAGCCTGCTGCGCATCGGCATTCTCTACTATTTCAGCATGGCGCTCTGGTGCATCGCCATTTTTCGCATGTTTTCCAAAAACGTCTACAAACGCCAGGAGGAAAACAGCAAGTGGTGCTCCTTCTGGTTTGGCTTGAAGTCCTCGCTCCGCAGCGCAAAAGAGCGCAGGCAGGACAAGGACCACAAGTATTTTGTCTGCAAAAACTGCAAAACCATCTGCCGCGTTCCCAGAGGGAAGGGGAAGATTGAGATCACCTGCCCCAAGTGCGGTACTAAAATCCATGGAAAGTCATAATGCCAAAAGCGCCAGCCGCATGCGGCTGGCGCTTTTTTTGCGGCCGCTGCATAGACTGTTTTGGGAGACTCGCCTCCTGCATGGCAGGCCGGGCTTCACCCAACAGCCGGGGAGGGCCGCTCCCTGACAGCCGAACCACTCACCTTGTTCAGCAATTGCGCCGCGGCAAAACTTTCCCATCCGAACAGGCGGCAAGTCTCAAATCAAAAAACGCGCGGGCCCGAATTCAGTTGGGCCCGCGCGTTTTTCTGTTCGCAGTTATTCATACGGAAAAGGTATGACCTCTCTTCCTAACAAGTATTGGACACACGAAAAAAGTTGCACTGTTCTATAAGAAATTCATGTTTTCCAAATATTTTATTTTACAAAGTTGCATATTTTAAAACAAGCGTTCGTTTAAACAGCTGTTTAACATGGGCCTTGCAAGCCCTGACAAGCGAAAAGGAGGAAGAACATATGAAAATGATCATCGGGGGCCAGAAGGTGGATTCTTCTGACGGCAAGACTATGAATGTGATCAATCCCGCCACTCAGGAGGTGATTGACACGGTTCCCATGGCCACACGGGAGGATGTGGACCGCGCGCTGGACAACGCGGTGCGCGGCTTCCACGAATGGTCGGCAGTTCCCCTGTGGCGCCGGATCGAAATCGCCCGCAACTTCGTGGACCTGTGGGTGGAAAACGCGGATGAATTGACGGATTACCTGATCCGCGAGTGCGGCAAGCCCTACAAGGCCTCCAAACGGGAGATCGAATTCTACACCAAGCAGTTTTTTGAGGAGTACATCGAGGCTGCCCGCTTTGTAGGCGGCGAAACCGTACCCGTGGCCAACCGGGTCAACACGGAAAACCATCTGATCGCCACCGTTCGGGAGCCCTTGGGCGTATTTGTGGGCTTTTTGCCCTTCAACTATCCTGCCAGCCAGGTGCCCCACAAAGCCATGGCCCCCCTTCTGATGGGCAACTCCGTCATCCTGAAGCCCTCCTCGGAGACGCCTCTGGCCCAGATCCGCATGGTGGAGCTGTTCCTTGAGGCCGGCGTGCCGGCCAACGCCATCCAGATAGTCACCGGCAGCGGCTCCAAGATCGGGCCCTGGCTCTCCGGTGATCCGCGGGTGGCCATGGTCAGCCTCACCGGCAGCACGGAAGTGGGGATTGAAATTGCCAAGGAGGCGGCCAAACATCTGGCCCATGTGCAGTTGGAGTTGGGCGGCAACGATCCCCTGGTCATCCTGCCCGAGTGCGATTTGGACTACGCCGTGGAAGAGAGCGTCACCGGCCGCAGCCTCATCAACGCGGGCCAGGCCTGCTGCTCCACCAAGCGCTTCGTAGTCCCCAACTCGCTCAAGGAGGAGTATCTCCGCAAACTGATCGCAGCGGTCAAGGACAAAAAGGTGGGCGACCCCGCCAGCGAGGAAACGGAGGTCGGCCCCGTCATCTCCGTGGCCAAGGCAGAAGAGGCGGTCGGACACATCCGGCACACCGTGGAACAGGGCGGCAAGCTGCTCTTAGGCGGCGGGCGCAGCGGTGCGTTCGTGGATGTCACCGTCATGGACGTCCCCAAGACGGCGGACACCGCAAAGGACCTGGAGCTGTTCGCCCCGGTGTACACGGTCATCGGCTACGACACGCTGGACGAGGCGCTGGAGATCGCAAACCAGACCTGCTACGGCCTCAGCTCCGGCGTGATCGGCAACAATCCCCAGGAGATGCTCTATGTGGCCAAACGGCTCCAGGCCGGCGCGTGCATCGTCAACGGAAACAGTGACATGCGCACCTTTGACCAGCAGTTCGGCGGCTATAAGATGACGGGCATCGGCCGCGAGGGCGCCAGGATTACCCTGGAAGAGTGCTCCCAGGTAAAGACCCTGGTCTTCAAAAACCTCTATCAGTAATATCCGATCCATGCGTGGCAACTCCATCCCCATCGGCGCGCAGCCTATTTACATTGCAAAGGAAAGCGAGATGATCCCTCTATTTTTTCTTCCGATGAGTGAACTGCATTCAAATAAGTGAAAATAGTAATTGCATCTGTTTCCACCTTTGCGATGGTTCTCCACATTTTATCGTGGTCATACAGAAAGTGAGGATGCAATATGTCACTGAATTTCAGCACACTGGATATGATCGTCATCGCCATTTATTTTCTGGTTCTCGCCGCCATCATCTATTTCAGTTCCCGGGGGGCCAAAACCGGTGAGGATTTCAACCTGGGGCGCAACAAGTTCGGCACGCTGGCCATCATGGCCACCCAGGGCGCTTCCATGAAAGGTTCCGGCTCGCTGATCGGCTACATGGGCGGCGCCTGGACCAAAGGCGTGGGCGTGCTTTTTTCCAGCCAGTGCTACAACATCGGCGGCTGGGTCGCCATTTTGCTGGGCCTTGCCAGAAAGCTGAGAAAAGCCGCCGACTCCATCCATATCACCAGCTTGGGCGACATCTATTATCACCGCTATCACTCACAGAAAAACAGGCCCTTTACCTGTCTTGCCAGCGTGTGGCTGGCGCTGTCCCTGATGGCCAGCCAGTGCGCGGCCATCGGAATCCTGCTGGAAATGGCGTTTGGCAAGTACGGCCTCACCTATGCCCAGGGAGCGGTGATCGGCACCATTGCCGTGCTCCTTTGCACCATGGCCGGTGGATTGACCTCCGTGGTGTGGACGGACACCTTCCAGTGGTTCGTCATGACCCCCACCATTTTCATCATCATTCCCATCTTCTGCGTCATCAACGGCGCATCCCCGGAGAACATCCGGGCCACGCTGGACACGGCCCAGTTTTTTGACCTGCGCCCGGATATCTCCTGGCTGGGCTATCTGATCTCCGGTGTGCTCTCCTGCACGGTGGACATCACTTACCTGACCCGCTTCATCACCTCCAAGGATGAGCGGACCGCGGTCAGCGGCTCCACCTACGGCTTCCTGTACACGACGCTGTGGGCCGGCCTGGTGGTCTTTTTCGGCATCGCCGCAGCCATCATTGTTACCCCTGACATGGTCACCAGCTCCGACCAGGTCATGTACACCCTGTTGGGCAAAATTCTGCCGTCCGGATTGTTGGGCCTCTTTGCCGCCGCGCTGCTGGCCACCACCATCTCCACCTTTGACTCCTATCTGCACATCGGCGTGGTGGCCATCACCACCGACATGTCCGCCCTGTTTCGGAAGAAAAATCTTGGCAACAGCATCAAGTTTTCCCGCCTGATGACCCTGCTGCTGGCTGTGTTCTGCGTCATCTGGGTGCTGACCTCCCAGGGCATTGTGGCCATTTTGAATCTGGGCCTGAGTATCTATGCCTCTGCGGAGTGCGCGCCGGTGCTGGCCACCCTCTTCTGGAAAAAGTCCGACGAATACGCCGTGATCGTGGGCCAGATCGGCGGAGCCCTCGGCTTTGTGGTGGCCCAGGTCATGGGCCTCACCCTCCCCATCCTCTGGGGCGTGGGCATTTCCCTTCTCCTGGTGGTGGGCATCTCCCTGATCCGCAACAAGACCAGCGACCTGCTGCCCGGCTTTGACGGCAAGGACGTCAAGGTGATCCGCGGCCTGAAGCAGGACACCTGGATCATGCTGGGCGGCATCGTGGGCTGCGCCGGAGCCCTGATCCTCTCCGTAGGCATCGGCATGTGGGTCAACTGGGCCTGTATCGGTATCGGCCTCGTCGTGCTGTTTACAGGTGTCAAGATGATCTCCACCGGCGTTCCCAAGGAACCCGCTCCCGCTCAGTCTCCCACCCAGAGCAGCACCTGAGAGCAAGCTGCCTGCCGGCGAACCCGGCCGGCAGGCAGAATCCCAAATCTCAAATCATAACGGACAACGGAGGAAATGATTGTGTCAATGCGAATTGAATCACACCCCGTTCTGGACTTCGCTCAGCGGCCGTCCTTCACCTTTTTGTACAACGGCCGGGAAATCGAGGCCAAGGAGGGGGAGACCGTAGCCGCGGCGCTGTGCGCGGCCGGGATTTCCAAGCTGCGCGACAGCACCCGCTCCAACCGGCCAAGAGGCCTCTTCTGCGCCATCGGCGACTGCTCGTCCTGCGCCATGGAAGTCAACGGGATCAGCAACGTACGCACCTGTATCACCCCGGCAGAACCCGGCATGGTGGTCAACACCATGGTGGGCGACACAAAACTGCGGGATCTGGAAACCGCCATCCCCACGCCCCAGCTCATCGAGGCCGATTTAGCCGTCATCGGCGGCGGCCCAGCCGGGCTGAAGGCGGCTCTTGCGGCCGCCGACCTGGGGGCCAGCGTGGTGATCGTGGACCAGAACTACATGCTGGGCGGCCAACTGGTCAAGCAGACCCACAAGTTTTTCGGCTCCGTGGAGTACTATGCCGGAGTCCGGGGCGTACATATCGCCAAAGAGCTGATCGAACGGGTGGAGAAAAATCCCCGCATCCAGGTCATGCTCAACAGCACCGTCACAGGCTTCCTGGAGGACCATCTGCTCCAGGTCAACGCAGGCCACGGCACCAAGCTCTACAACATCGCCTGTAAAAAGACCGTGGTGGCCTGCGGCGCCAACGAGGTCATGCTGGGCGTGCCCAAAAACGACCTGCCCGGCGTGTACGGCGCGGGCGCCATCCAAACCATCGTCAACGTCCACGGCATCAGGATCGGCAAGCGGGTGCTGGTGGTGGGTGCGGGCAACGTGGGACTGATCCTGGCCTACCAGCTGCTCCAGGCGGGCATCGAGGTGGCCGCGGTGGTGGAGGCGGCGCCCCAGATCGGCGGCTTCACCGTCCATGCCAACAAGATCCGCCGCCGCGGCATTCCCGTCCTCACCTCCCACTCCGTGGTTGCCGTCGAAGGAACCGACCGGGTCAGCTCCGCCACCATTGCCAAAGTGGATGAGAAGTTCCAGCCCATCCCCGGCACCGAGCAGACCCTTGAGGTGGACACGGTGGCGTTGGCCGTGGGCCTGCAGCCCAACTACCGCCCCTGCAGCCAGGGCAAGTGCGATGTGGCCTATGCCCGTGAGCTGTGCGGCTTTGTGCCCATGCGCAACCGCTGGATGGAGACCAGCAAGGGCGACATCCTCACCGCCGGAGACTGCTCCGGCATCGGCGAGGCCACCACCGCCATGATCGACGGCGAGCTGGCCGGACTCCAGGCCGCCATTGCCCTGGGCTATGGCACCAATGCGGCAAAAGCGCGCCAGGAGGAACTCATCGCCGTGGGCCATGAGTTCCGCAGCGCCGGTAAGAAAGGCGCCATCATTTTGAAAGGATTGGAGAAGGTGAGCATCCATGAGTAACTGCACGCTTCCCCCGCTTGATGCGCTGAGCGGCCCGCACGCCGTGGCCATTGTGGAGTGCCCGGACTGCATTGCCTGCAACCCGTGCAGCACGGTCTGCAAATTCGGCGCCATCACCACCGCCTCCGTGGAGGACATCCCGGTCATTGACTATGAAAAATGCCGAGGCTGCGGCATGTGCGTTCAGATCTGCCCCGGCCTTGCCATCTATATGATGCGCCTCAGCGGCGACAGGGCCGAAATCACCATCCCCTATGAGTTTCTCCCCTTCCCCGCCCCCGGCGACACCGTGGACGTGCTGGACCGCGAGGGCAGGAAGCTCTGCAAAGGCACCGTGCTGCGCACCATCTCCCGGGAGAAGTCCATCGGAGACACTCCCACGGTCACGTTCGAGGTCGATGCCGCCATGGCCGCCGAGGCCCGCGACATCTCCTTTGCCTGATGCCGAGAAAGGAGTTGAATATGGATTCGAAAGACGTAATCATCTGCCGCTGCCACGACATCACGGAGCAGGACGTGCGGGACGCCATCCACGATGGGTTTGACGAGCTGGAACTCCTGCGCCGCTATCTCCACCTGGGGATGGGGCCCTGCCAGGGCCGGGTCTGCATCAGCATGGTCCAGCGGATTTTACAGGAGGAAACCGGAAAGCCCATCGACCAGATCGGCTTCCCCACCGTCCGGCCTCCCATTTCCAACATGCCGGCAAAGCTGCTGGCATTCAAAGAGGAGGTGTCCAAGTGAAGACTGCGGAATACGTTGTGGTGGGCGGCGGCGTCATGGGGATGTCCACCGCATATAACCTGGCGAAAAAAGGCGCAAAAAACGTGGTGCTGTTAGAGCAGAAGTACATCGGCTACGGCTCCTCCGGCCGTAACGGCTCCGGCATCCGCCAGCAGTACGGCCGTCCGGAGCGTGTGGTCATGGGCCGGGAGGCTGTGAAGCTCTGGTGCGGCCTCACCGAGGAGCTGGGCCACGACTGCGGCTTCGTCCAGAGCGGATACGCCTACGCCCTCTATGATGAGGACTGGATCGACCGTTACAAGGGCTTTGCCGCCATGCACCGCTCCCTGGACGTCCCCACCCAGGTGATCTCCGCCCAGGAGCTCAAGGAGATCGTCCCCCTGTTCAACACGGACGGTGTCATCGCCGCCACCTACTGCCCCACCGACGGCAAGGCCGATCCCTTCGGCACCCTCTGCGCCTACATGATCGGCGGCCGGCGCCTCGGCGTGGAGTACATGCAGTACACCCAGCTCTTAGGCGCCAAGCTGCTGCCGGGCGGGGACTGGCTGCTGGAAACCAACAAGGGTCAGATTACCGCCGCCAATTTGATCGTCACCTCCGGTTCCTGGAGCTGCCTGATCGGTGACATGGTGGGTGAAAAAATCCCCGTGGTCCCCTATGTGGAGGAGGTCATGGTCACCGAGCCGGTGGAGCCGGGCTCCATCAATCCCCTTTTGAACCTGAAGTCCCCCAAGTACAATGACTTCTGGCTGACCCAGACCACCGTCAACGGCGGCGTCATCTTTGGCTGGGGCCATGCCCAGTTCGCCACGGACGACCGTCCCACCTATGATATGACCACCAGCCAGGCCTATGCCCAGATCGACGCCTGGAACCTGGTGCGGGCCTTCCCCTCCTTTGCAAACGTCAACATCGTCCGCCACTTCTCCGGCTTCTACGATGTGACACCGGACCGGGAGCCCATCATTTCCCAGATCGGCTCCAACCGCTTCTTTGCGGGCCTGGGCTGCTCCTTCATGCACGGCCCCATCGGCGGCCAGGCACTGGCGGAGCTGATCCTGGATGGAAAGATAACCTGCGTCTCAGAGGAGTTCTGCAGCATTGAGCGGTTCCAGCATCCTGTCGAAATCGTGGCATACTGATCTCTTTTTCCTCACGCTCCTTATCTCTCAGGGGCGGCCTCCGAAAAATCCCCGAATGCTTTAGTTTTACAGTGATAAGGAAGTATTTACAACAAATTATCACTAACGCTGACAAACAGGATTGCAAACAGAAACAGAGAGTTAATCACTTTCAAAAGTGGTTGCTCTCTGTTTTTCTATCTCTGCATTGTTACGCAGTAGAACCCCGTTTTTGAGGGAAAAGGTATAAATCCCTTACCCTTGATGTTTTCGTGTCTGTAAGCCGCTTAAATCAAGGCTATTTCGCCCTCTACTGCGTAACATTACTATGACAATTCATGTAACTGTTTGCATGGAACAAAACTTGTGATAGTTTCAGCTTCCGATATTGGATTACCCGATATTGGATTACCCGATATTGGATTTTCCGACATCGGATAGTCCGACGTCGGAAAATCCAACGCAATTAAATAAAGATATATAAAGTAAAGATTAAAGAATTACGGATTTAATCAATTATCTATTCCATTCCTTTCCGTCCCTCATTGCTTCCTCTACCCATACGCTGCCGGAACGGAAGCGAAAGGAAGCGGAAATACAAAAGTGATTATCCGTTAATAAATTCCATAATTCATAGGGAGCGCAAGCGGTCTATCCGATTGCGCTCTTGGCTGCTACATAGCAAGGACAGGGAAAACCGTCAAGGACGCGAAGCGCGAAGTTTATCCTTGACGGCTTTCTCTGGCTTTGCTACTCGCTACCTGTCAAAACGGAATTGCAGGATAGCTTTGATAAGCTGTGCTTTCAAACGGTCTTGAATATCGTCATTGATATGTCCACGGTATTTGGACAGATACTTAATGCGCGGGCTGTAATGCTGTAAAACTGCGTTTACGGCTTCCGGCTCTCCAGAGACTGCCTTTTCAATGACTTCAAAGGGTATCAGTTTCTTGTTCCTCATGTTCTAATCTCTCCATTTCTTTTCGTAACTGTTTTAATGCTACTAATTTCCAGTAATTCGCTGTACTTCTGCTTCTTCCATACTTTTTTCCGATTTGAGCGTCGGTATAACCGAAGAAAAAGTACAAAAATAAAACATTGCGTCTTTGCTCGGTCAATTTCAATAGTGCGTCGGCTAACCGCTTACTTGCGACAACAAACTCCTGCCCTTTTACAACAAAGACAGTCGGTTGGTCGTACTGCTCAAAATAAGTATCCGTTGTGAATGGTTCAAGTGGCGTTTCGGATATTAAGTATTCAAGCGATACTTCCCGTTTCTGTTTCCGTCCGAAATCACGGTATGCACTCATAGCCGCATTGTGGAGAACAACCTTGCAAAAAGCAGCAAAAGTGTACTCGATATGCTCCTTGTATTCTTCCGAATAAATCATCAAACTCACCCCCTTTCTTCCCAGTAGGGGGCTATTACAGCAAACGCCTATGTGGTCGCAAAACCACATAGGCGTTTGGTAATATGAATTATTTAAGCATATATATTGATGTGTGTATTCATACTGACAGCCGGAATATTCCGTTGAATGGAACAGGCTTTTTTTGATGATTGAGAAGTGTCAATGATATAGAAAAAAGACATGGTAATAACTTCATAAGATACCACCATGTCTTTTCCACCCATTCCTATTCTATTTTTTATCCCGAACAAGGTTTCTCCAGTTTGAATGCCCCATGAAATGATACATTTCATTCATATAATCAACATCAGTCTTAGACCAGCGAATACCTATAAGCATTTCAGCGTCCGGACCGGCAGGATAACGGAGTTTATCACTTTTATCACAAGCTGCTGTATATATTTGCTCTGCAACTTTATTTACATCTGCAACCCCAGATGGAGGGGCGTCCTGTACGGTCATAAAGAGGCTTTGATATGGTTTGTAACTCGGCGGTACAGGAATTTCATTGTCAGCGTGCTGCGCGGCAGGACTTGTCATAAAATTTGTGGTAGTCATAAATCCCGGCTCGACAAGCCTGACTAAAATATTCTGTGATTCTAATTCATAAAACAAAGATTCCGTCAATCCCTCAACCGCAAATTTTGTAGAAGCGTAAGCGGCTCGCAATGGTGCGGCCACAATTCCTATCGAAGAACTAACATTTACAATCGTACCGCCGCCCTGTTCACGAAAATACGGAATGATTGCTTGAAGCACATTGATAACGCCAAATACATTGGTTTCAAAAATGGCGCGAATATCCTCTATGGGTGTAGCCTCAAAAATTGCTCCGAAGCCATATCCGGCATTGTTAATAACAGCATTGATTGTTCCAAAGTGCTTGATACCTTCATCAATAGCGCTGCGAATGGTTTGAGGTTTTGTAACATCGAGCGCAGCAACTTTTATCTGCTTGGGAAATTCTTTTTCAAGGCTATCATTTGGTTTACGCATCGTGGCGATTACATTCCACCCCTCTTTCGCAAACTTTTTAGCGGTAACATTGCCTAAACCTGTGGAACATCCTGTAATCAAAACAGTTCTCTGCATATCCATTTCCTCCCGTTGAATTTTAGTTCCTTTTGGACTATAATCAGTATAAGACTAAAGTAAACTTTACAGTCAAGGCATATTTTGATTTTAATGATGTAAAAGAAATGAGGTCGCTATATGAACTACACAATTAAAGAAGTTTCCGAGATGATGAATTTATCCATCCCCACATTGCGCTATTATGACAAAATGGGATTGTTGCCCGGATTGGGGCGCAAAGAATCGGGGTACCGTATATTTTCTGAGGGCGATATTGAAATGTTGAAAATTATAGATGCTTTTAAAAAGGCAGGTTTGAAGATAAAGGATATGCAAAATTATCTTGCCCTTGCATATAAAGGAGAAAGCACATTAGAGGAGCGTTACAAAATTTTTTTGAAACAGGAGAAAGTTCTTAAAGAAAAGATTTCAGACTTGGAACAGGCTTTAGAAGTAACACGCAAGAAAATCGCTTACTATGAGGTTGCCATTCAAGCCGGAACAGAAGCAGCCTTGCCCCCTGCATTTTGCCTGCAAGCAACCAAAGAACAGTAAAAGATATATTTATAAATTGCAGCTGCCTGTGCTGCAATTTTTTTGTAAATTTCTATTTTCATTTGGCATTTTGCAGTTTTGTCCGTAGTAGGAAGTGAAACGGGAAATCTCAAACATTTTTGAAAAACTCTCTCAAATCTTCGTCAAAATCGCGCTGTGTGGTGTTGTAGGTAGTGAGAGGAAAATCAGAGGGTTTGGGAAACTTCCCAACAAGCAAAAATCGCCCGCTGTCGGCAGACAGAAAACGGACGATTTTACGGAAAGGGTACCCCTTTCCTATGATTACTTCCTATTAGGAACACTGTAAATACAAGGCTTTTCGGAGCCTACAAACCAGAAAAAATAATATTTGATCTATCACATTACGCAAAAAGCCGTCCGGTATGAAAAACGGGCGGCTTTTTTGCGTGGATAGACGGAAAGGAGGCACAAAAATAACTACAAAATTTTAGCGTTCAAATTTGTGCAACTTTAACGAAAAGGAGGATTGTAAATGGCCGATGAAAAACTGAATACTGGCCCTGCGGAGAATATTTCCCCGGAGGCCGCCGAGCCTATCACCACACCCGAACAGGCCGCAGCGTCTGAGCCCCAGCAGGAACAGACCGGGCCTGCCATACCTGAGTCCGGCGATGTGGTTGTGTCCTTTGACAAAATCAATGAACTTATGGCGGAAAAGAGGCAGAACGCCCGCGCCGAAGTCGAAAAGTCGGACCCCCCCGAAACGCCAGAGGCGGCAGCCCCCGGAGAAACACCGCAGCCCGCCAATACGGAGGAACCGAAAAAGCCGCGCCGTGGCCGTCCGCCGAAAGCGGAAAAGGCTGCGACTGAAAATCAGAAAGCGGAGAAATCGGCTGGGGCCCGCAAGGGCCGCCCACCCAAGGCGGATAAGACGGCCCCTGACAAGCCCAAGCCGTCCAAACGAGACAAAGTGTCCCGAAGTGACGGAAAGGCCCCGGATGCCAAGGAGCCCGTAAAGCCCACACAGGATACGTCACCGAAGGAAACTGCTACTGCGGAACAGACAACTCCCGAGCCGACCACACCGCCCCGCCCGGTTGAGGAAGGCAAGCTGGTTTATCTGAAACTTTCCGAGGTTCATCCGTTTCACACATTCCGTCCGCACCCCTTTAAGGTACGGGACGATGCAAAGATGCAGGAAATCGTTGCTTCTATCCGCGTAAACGGTGTAATGGTTCCCGGTCTTGCCCGCCCGGAAAAAGATGGAAACGGCTATGAAATTGTAGCGGGCCATCGCCGTACCCACGGCAGTGAACTGGCGGGGCTGGAGGAAATGCCCTTTATCGTCCGTGAAATGACCGACCACGAAGCGGTTCAGGCCATGAAGGACAGCAACAAGCAGCGTGACGGGATGCTCCCCAGCGAATTGGCCGCGCTGCTGGAACTCGAAGTTGAGGACATCAAGCATCAGGGCGGGCGGCTGAAAGGCGTTGCGGAAGGCGATGTCGGAAAACGCTCGGTTGAGATTGTGGGCGAGGCGCATGATATGAACTATAAAAAGGTCATGCGCTACTTGCGGCTCAACTCCCTTGTGCCGGAGCTTCTGGATAAGGTAGACGATAAAAAGATGGGCTTCATGCCTGCCGTGGAGCTTTCCTACATCAAACCGAAAAATCAGAGGCTTATTGCTGTTTCCATTGACGGGGAGCAGGCTTCGCCCTCGCTGGCCCAGGCTAAACGGCTTCGGGAGCTGGATAAGGAAGGCAAGCTTAACGGCGATGTCATTGACGGTATCTTATCAGAACAGAAAAAGGAGGATCGAGGCGTGATTATTTCTACTGCGGAACTGGAAAAGTATTTTGGCAAGGAGGTCACTCCCGCCAAAATGAAAGAACAGATTATGTCCCTGCTGGATGACTGGAAAGAAAAACAGCCGCCGGAGCTGGCAAAAGCCCCGAAAAAGCAGGAACTTGACAAGTAACAACTTCGAGACACTTTGTCCCGAGGGCCCCGCCCTCGCGCAGAGGCTCTGGTGGTATATATCCCCCGTCGCCGCCTGTTTTTTAGTACAGCCGGGAGTGGGCCGTCAAGGGTGCAGCGCACCGCCGTTTTCGGCGGCTCGCCCTTGACGGTCTGCCCCGGCTGTGCTATTTCCCCGGCAAGCGGCGGGGGTATATCCTCCAGAGCCGCCCCCTTTCCCAAGACTGGGAAAGGGCGTGGGGTTTGGGTTGAACTTTCTTATTAAAATATCGGAGGTATGAACGATGAAACGACCCCTTGCTTATATCACCGCTGCATGGCTCGGCGGCGATAGTGAAAACGCAGAACTGGCGGCGCAGTATTGCCGCACCGTGTATGAGGCAGGCTTTTCTCCTATTTGTCCGCCTTTGTACTTGCCCCTGTTTCTCAACGATGCTGTTCCCGAGGAGCATAAAAGCGGCATCGACATGAGCCGTGACCTGCTCCGCCGTTCTCATGTGCTGGTTGTCTGCGGGCACAGTATGACCGAATCCATGAAAAATGATATTGCCGTGGCCCAGCGGCTGGGAATTACGGCAACAACCCTTGAGGGTATCCTGACCGTCAAGGGGCAGGGCCGTCGCTGATGGCGACCCTGTTTGAAGCCTACGTTACCAACGCCGGAAAGTACAGCGAGGGCCAGCTTGTGGGTGAAACACTGAAATTTCCCACAACCGCCCAGGAGGTGGAGGCTCTCTTGAAACGGATCGGCGTGGATGGCGTCCGCTATCAGGAAATTTTTATTACCTCTTTCGATGGGGATGTGCTGGGGCTCTATGACCATTTGAGCGAGTATGAAAATCTGGACGAGCTTAATCATCTGGCCTGCCTGCTTTCCGAGCTTACCTCATCGGAGCTGGAAACACTGGAGGCCGTCCTCGACAGCGGCGATCACTGTTCTTCGGTGCGGGACATCATCAATCTGACACAAAATCTGGACTGTTACGGCTTTTACCCCGGCGTATCCGATGAGGAAACGCTGGGGCGTATTTATGTGGACGATCTGGAAATGTTGGATGTGCCGGATCAGGTAAAACCGTATTTCGATTATGAGGCGTATGGCCGGGATGCCTGCATCCACGAAAACGGCCATTTTGCCCCGGGCGGCTATGTTGTCAAAGAAAGCGATCATTTCGTGGAAGTGTATCACGGCTTGCAGGATATTCCCAAGGAGCATAAGGTGTTCTCTTTCCCGAAGCTCTCTATCCGGGAGCAAATGGCCGCTTATCAGGAAATCATAGACGGTTCTTCTTTGGAGGGCTACCGTCAAATGCAGAAAAAAGACCGTGGGGATCGGTGATGGCACTTCGAGACAAATTGTCCCAAGGAAGGAGGCGGTGTAACTGATTGATGAAGATATTTCCCGGCGCACGATAGCCATATCCGTAAAAACAACCAAGCTGACGGCGCGGGGACTGGCGTATGTGCTGGGCATGGTGGGCCGGAAGATCCGCAAGGCATACCGTGGGCGGCAAGTACCGCATGGAAAACAAAGTGTGCGAAAGCTCATGGCCCACGGTACAGCCACCAACAGCATTGAGCTATCCGGGGATGCCAAGTCCTTTGACCGCGTGGCCCGGAAATGGAATGTAGACTATGCGTTCTATAAAACCGGGCCGGACAAATACCTGCTGTTTTTCAAGGCTGGACAGGCAGACGCAATGACCGCCTGCTTTTCTGAGTATTCCCGGAAGGTGTTAAGCAAAGCAAAATCGAACCGTGTTCCCATCCGGGAACAACTGCAACAGTCGGCAGATCAGCTTTCCAAAGAAAAGCCGAAGCAGAAAGAACGTGCAAAGGAGGTGGCCCATGAGGACAGATAAGATCAGAAAATATCTCATTCCGAACATTCCCTATCTATTCATCCTGTGGGCGTGCCTCAAGCTGGGAACGGCCTACCGGCTGGCGGCGGGGAACGATTTTGCACATAAGCTCATCGGGCTGGGCCAGACGATTGGCCCGGCCTTTGCTGACTTTGCACCCAGTCTTGCTCCGCTGGATTGGCTTGTTGGTATTGTAGGCGCAGTTGGTTTCCGGCTGCTGATCTATTTCAAAAGCAAGAACGCTAAGAAGTTTCGGCGGGATGCAGAATACGGCAGCGCCCGGTGGGGAACGGAAAAAGACATCAAACCGTTTGTCGATCCGAAGTTTGAAAACAACGTGATTTTGACCGGGACAGAGTTTCTCACGATGAACACCCGTCCGAAAATTCCCGCAAATGCCCGAAACCTGAATTGCTGCATTATCGGCTCGTCCGGCTCCGGCAAAACCCGCTTCTGGCTCACGCCCCAGCTTTTACAGGCTCATTCCTCTTATGTGGTGGTCGATCCGAAAGGTGGTGTGCTGGGACAGGTCGGGGGTTTCCTGCAAAAACGCGGGTACAAAATCAAGGTATTCAACAGCATAGATTTTTCAAAATCCATGCACTATAACCCGCTGGCGTATATCCGCAACGAGGCCGATATTCTGAAATTCGTGGATGCTCTGATTTCCAACACCAAGGGCGAAGGCAAGGAAGGTGATCCATTCTGGACAAAATCGGAAACGCTTTTGTACTGCGCCCTGATTGCCTACATCATTTTCGAGGGGCCTGCCGCGGATCGGAACATGAATACCCTTGTGGATATGATTTCCGGCATGGAGGTCAAGGAGGATGACGAGGATTTTATGAACGCGGTGGACTATATGTTTGCCGGGCTCGAAAAGCGTAAGCCGGATTGCTTCGCGGTCAAACAGTATAAAAAGTACAAATTGGCCAGCGGCAAGACGGCAAAAAGCATTTTGATTTCCTGCGGTGCGCGACTGGCTCCCTTTGACATCCCGCAGCTTCGTGAAGTCATGGCCTATGACGAATTGGAGCTTGACCGCATCGGAGATCGGAAAACGGCGGTATTCTTCATCATTTCCGATACAACGCAGACCTACAACTTTTTAGTGGCGCTTGCATTTTCGCAGATGTTCAACCTCCTGTGTGAACGGGCGGACAATGTTCACGGTGGCCGCCTGCCGCACCATGTACGGGTGCTGTGGGACGAGGCAGCCAACACGGGACAGGTGCCCCAGCTCGAAAAGCTGGTCGCGGTCATCCGCTCCCGTGAGGTGAGTTTGTGCTTGTTGTATCAGCAGTTGGCACAATGCAAGGCCATTTACGATAAGCACGCCGAGACAATCCTCGGCAACATGGACAGCGTGGTGTTCCTTGGTGGCCGCGAAGCCAGCACCATCAAGGAAATATCCGAGAACTGGCTGGGAAAAGCCACAATCAGTATGCAGACCGACAGCCGCTCCCGTGGTCAGTCGGAAAGCTACAGTCAAAATACCCAGCGGCTGGGCCGGGAACTGATGACCCCAGCCGAACTTGCAACCATGCCGGGAGATAAATGTATTTTGCAGCTTCGGGGCCTGCCCCCGTTCTTCTCTCCCAAGTATGATCTGAAACGGCATCCGAACTACCGCTATACGGCGGAGGCCGATAAACAGAAAAACGCTTTTGACCTCGACAGGCTCATTAACCGCCGCAGGCGGCCCGGTCTGAACGAGGCGTGTACGATGTATGAGGTGACTGTGCCGGACGATGCACTCACGGAAGAGGACGAGGACATCCTCAACTATGATGACATCGACGATCCAGACGCCTTTGCATAAACGCTTCGAGACAAAGTGTCCCGAAGTTTGTAACCTGCCGCCTGCAAGGGCGGCTTTTTTGTTACCGGGAAAATCCCGGAGAAATGGAGGCTTATATGGCATTTTTCTCATCTGCAATCGACACTTTACAGACCCTCGTTATTGCTCTCGGTGCTGGCCTTGGCGTGTGGGGCGTGGTTAATCTGCTGGAGGGCTACGGCTCGGATAACCCGGGCTCCAAGTCCCAGGGCATGAAGCAGCTCATGGCGGGCGGCGGCATCATCGTCATTGGCACCACACTGATCCCTCTGCTGTCTGGCCTGTTTTAAGGTAGGCGCTTATGGATTTTCTCACCGACTGGCTCACAAACTGGCTCAAAGAGCTTCTGATTGGCGGGATCATGGGGAACCTCGAAGGTCTTTTTGATACTGTCAATACCCAAGTCGGAGAGATTGCGGCACAGGTAGGGACTACCCCGGCGGCGTGGCACGCCGGGGTTTTCTCCCTGATCCGACAGCTTTCCGAAACGGTGATCCTGCCGATTGCCGGAATGGTGCTGACCTTTGTTGCCACTTATGAGCTCATACAGATGCTTTTGGAAAAGAACAATATGCACGAGGTTGACGTTGCGAACCTCTATAAATGGATGTTCAAAACAGCCTGTGCAATCCTGATCCTGTCAAACACATTCAATATCGTTATGGCCGTGTTCGATGTCTCGCAGAGCGTCATCGCGCAGGCAGGCGGGCTCATTCAAGGCTCTACCGATGTTTCGGCGGATATGCTTGCTGAACTGGAAACCTCGCTGGAGGCGATGGACTTGGGGCCGCTTTTGGGGCTGTGGCTGCAGTCTGCGCTCATTGGCTTCACAATGAAGGCGATGGGAATTATCATTTTCGTTTTGGTGTATGGCAGGATGCTGGAAATCTATCTGCTGACCAGTCTGGCCCCCATCCCCGTTGCTACGCTTTCCAACCGGGAGCTTGGCGGCACCGGGCAGAACTACATCAAGTCCCTGTTTGCCGTGGGCTTTCAAGGGCTGCTGATCCTTGTATGTGTTGCAATTTACGCAGTGCTCATTCAAGGCATCGCAACAGGCGGCGATCCCATTGGGGCGATTTGGGGAACTGTGGGCTACACGGTTCTGCTTTGCTTCATGCTCTTTAAGACCGGGAGCATTGCCCAGCGTATCTTTGGCGCTCATTAACAGGAGGTGGTGCTTATGCCGAGAAGATACGGGGCAGACGGAACGCGCTTATGGAATGGAAAAACGCCGGAGGAGTTTACTGAGGCAGACGCTTACCGCTTTATGGCGGAAACAGAGGCCGTCCTGCAAAGAAAAGAGTTGATGGACGACCCCACCCAGCCTGCTCCGGCAAGCGGAAAGGAGGAATTTTATCTGAGTAAGAAAGACGATGTATTGCTGACCCCGGAGCAGATTGCTGCGGAGGAACGGCGCTGGCTGTTTGATGCTCCCATCGCGGAGCTTGCGGAAGTCAAGGGCGTTAGCATTGATGAGGCAGTAAAAATGCGGACAGATGCTGTCTTGCAGGAGGCGGTTGTTCCGATCACGGTATCTGTCCGCCCGATTGAGCCGCAGGGAAAACTGATCGGCTTCGCCAGCGTCAATTTTGGCGGTGTGGTCATCGACGATTTTAAGGTTGTGGACGGGAAAAACGGGATTTTCCTCGGCGCTCCCTCTAAACCCGATCCTGCCAGCCGGACGGGATACCGGGCTACGGTTCGGATTCCTGACCGCGCCACACAGGAGCGGATCAATGCGGCTGGTGTGGAGGCGTATCATGCGGCGGTGGAACAGCTTGTTGCACGGGCCCAGGCGGTACGGCCTGCCCCGATCAAGGAGCAGATGGCCGAGGCCGCGAAACAAGCTGGAAAAGAAAATGCCGCCCGGCCTGCACCTGCCAAAGCAAAGGAGGCCCGCAATGACCGATAGCCGCACTTTGGGACAAAGTGTCCCGAAGGAGGGCTTGTTTCTCATGGACGGCATCGAGGGCCTGCGTTCTTTGCCAAAACATAGCGTGGATATGCTGCTGACTGATCCGCCCTACGGCACAACCCGGAATTATTGGGATGTGCCCCTGCCGCTCCCGGAGCTGTGGGAGGCGGTGAAATGGGCGGTCAAGCCGAATGGCGCAGTGCTGTTTTTCGCACAGTGCCCCTTTGACAAGGTGCTGGGCGCATCCAACCTCGCCATGCTCCGCTATGAGTGGATTTGGTACAAGGAGCGCGGAACGGGCTTTCTCAATGCAAACCGGGCTCCACTGAAAAAGTCCGAGAATATCTTGGTGTTTTACCAGAAGTCCCCGGTCTACAATCCGCAGTTTACTTATGGCAAGCCTTATGCCCGCGTACATTCCCGAAGCGGTACAAGCTCCAACTATGGAAAATTTGAACGGCAGGGATCGGAGCCCAACGATGGCCGCCGCTATCCCGGAAATGTACTATTTGTGCCTACGGTGTCCGGCGGCATCCACCCCACGCAGAAGCCCGTGGAGCTCTGCGAGTATCTGATCCGCACCTATACCCATCCCGGAGAACTGGTCGCGGACATTTGCGTTGGCTCCGGCACAACCGCGATTGCAGCTATCAACACAGAACGTCGCTTTGTATGCTTTGAAACGGCCCCGTCCTTTTATGCCGCCGCCAGTGAGCGCATCCGTGCGGCGCAGGCAGTAAAAAGTTCTGGCGAGAAAGGAGTGTAATTATCCAGCAGTATTCTATCATTTACGCCGATCCCCCTTGGCGCTACTCGGCTAAGAAAGTACAGGGCGCGGCGGAAAACCATTATCCCACTATGAGCATTGAGGAGTTATGTGCGTTGCCTGTGGCTGATCTTGCAGCCCCGGACAGCGCACTCTTTTTATGGGCCACTTTCCCGCAGCTCCCGGAGGCGCTCCGGCTGATCGAGGCTTGGGGCTTCACCTATAAATCCGTTGCTTTCGTCTGGCTGAAAAAGAACAAGAAGGCGGATAGCTGGTTTTACGGCCTTGGCTTCTGGACAAGGGGCAATGCAGAAATCTGCCTGCTGGCAACCAAGGGCCACCCAAAGCGGCAGGCTGCCAACATTCATCAATTCATCATTTCCCCGATTGAAGCCCATAGCAAAAAGCCGGACGAGGCCCGCGCCAAAATCATTTCCCTGATGGGCGATCTGCCCCGCGTGGAGCTCTTTGCCAGGCAGACCCCGCCCGGCTGGGCTGTATGGGGAAATGAAGTAACACCAACCATCCCGGACTTTGGGACACATTGTCCCGAAGTACAGAAAGGAGTGTGATCTATGCCCTATGTAAACGTACCAAACGATTTATCCAAAATCAAAACAAAGATGGCTTTCAACCTCACCAAACGCCAGCTTGCCTGCTTCGGCAGCGCGGGCGCAGTGGGGATTCCGGCCTATCTGCTGACCCGTGGCACCCTCGGCAATACCGGGGCGATGTTTCTCATGCTGGGAATTATGCTCCCGGCGTTCCTGCTGGCCATGTATGAAAAGGACGGCTTGCCCTTTGAAAAGGTTGTGCGAAACATCATCCGGGCCAAGTTTCTAAGGCCGGGGATCAGGGCCTACCGAACCGAAAACATTTATGCGCCCTTTGCCGGGCCGGGCGCTGGAAAGGAGGATGTGATTGAAAAACACAAAGAAGAAAAACGGAGCCGCCGCCAAGGGTAAAGGCCGGGCGACCCTGTCTGCCCAACAGACAATCCCGTATCTGTCCATGCACCCGGACGGTGTGTGCAAGCTCCCGGGTGGGCTCTATACAAAAACTGTGGAATATGAGGACATCAATTACTCCGTGGCATCCACCGAGGATCAGACTGCCATATTCAGCGGATGGAGTTCATTTCTCAACTACTTTGACAGTTCGCTGCCGTTCCAGCTTTCCTTTATCAACCGTCGTTCCCATTCCCGCAGCCGCTATCAGGTCAATATCCCGAAAGCGGATGACAACTATAACAGCGTCCGGGACGAGTTTACCGGGATGCTGAAAAATCAGATTGCCAAAAGCAATAACGGCATTGAACGCTCAAAATACATCACCTTTGGCATACCCGCCGAGGGGATTGCGGAGGCACGGCCCCGTCTGGAGCGTGTGGAGGCTGATGTCATGGGAAACTTTAAGCGGCTGGGCGTTCCCTCGGAGCCTATGGACGGGCGGGCCCGCCTTGCGCTGCTTCATAGCCAGATGCATCCGGGGAGCCGCGAGGCGTTCCGCTTTTCGTGGAAAGACATCCCGCAGACCGGGCTCGGCACAAAAGACTTTATTGCCCCGGACAGTCTCGACTTCCGCCAGTCCCGAACATTCCGTATCGGCCAGTATTGGGGCGCGGTGTCCTACTTGCAGATTATGGCATCAGAGCTTTCGGATAAGCTGCTGGCGGAAATCTTGGAGCTGGATGCAGAAATGACTGTGACCATGCACATTCAGACCGTGGATCAGCTCAAGGCAATCAAGACCATCAAGGGGAAAATCTCGGACATCGGAAAAATGAAAGTAGAGGAACAGAGAAAGGCTGTGCGCTCCGGCTATGACCCGGATATTCTTCCCCCTGACCTGATCACATTCAGCAAGGACGCAGCGGAGCTTTTGGCTGATTTGCAATCCCGCAATGAACGAATGTTTCTGCTGACCTTTACGGTGGTAAACCTTGCCCCTACTCGCCAGCGGCTGGAAAACGATGTGTTTACCGTGGGCGGCATCGCGCAGAAATACAACTGCGCTCTGCGCCGTCTGGACTGGCAACAGGAACAGGGATTTGTTTCTTCGCTGGCCCTTGGTTACAACGAGGTAGAAATCCAGCGCGGTATGACAACCAGCTCCACAGCCATCTTTATCCCCTTTATGACAAGGGAGCTCCGCATGGCGGGGCAGGCCCTCTACTATGGCATGAACGCACTTTCTCACAATGTCATCATGGCTGACCGCAAAAAGCTGAAGTCGGCAAACGGGATGTATTTGGGTTCTACGGGCTCCGGCAAGAGCTTTGCTGCAAAGCGTGAGCTCTTGAATGTGTTTCTCACCATCCCGCAGGATCGGATCATCGTGGTTGACCCGATGGGCGAATACGCTCCGCTGGTGCGAAGGCTGGGCGGCCAGGTGATCGAGATTGCCCCGGACAGCCCGCACCACCTCAATCCGATGGATGTGGAGCTCAATATGGCCGCCGGAGAAAGCCCGCTTTCCATGAAGGCGGATTTTCTTTTGTCCCTGTGCGAGCTGGTGGTCGGCGGCAAGGAAGGCTTGCAGCCCATTGAAAAGACGGTCATTGACCGCTGTGTGCGTTTGGTGTACCGGGAACAGGCGCTCGGACTGGAAACTGCAAAAACACCGCTGTTGCAGGATTTGTACGAAGAGCTCTTACGCCAGCCGGAGCCCGAAGCCCGGCGCGTGGCAACTGCCTTAGAGCTTTATTGCACAGGCTCCCTCAATCTCTTTAACCATCCTACCAACGTCAAGACGGACAGCCGTGTGGTGTGCATCGTTCTGAAAAACATGGGCGAAAACCTTAGAAAGATTGCAATGCACATCACAAATGAGTTTGTTTCGCAGGCGGTGGATCAGAACTTCCACGAGGGTGCGGCAACTTGGTGCTACTTTGACGAGTTTCATATCCTGCTCCGCGATCCGCTGACAGCCAGCTACTTTGTGGCAGTCTGGAAAATGCTGCGTAAAAAAGGATGTGTGCCGTCTGCTTTGACGCAGAACGTCAAAGACCTTTTGGCCAGCCGGGAAATCGAGAACATTCTGGACAACACGGATTTTATGATTCTGCTTTCGCAGGCGCAGAGTGACCGTACCATTCTGGCAAAACAGCTCGGTATTTCCGAGCATCAGCTTTCCTATATCACACACAGCAATTCCGGCGAGGGGCTGTTGTTCTATGGAAATGTAACCATTCCGTTTGTGGATCGGTTCCCTCGCGGAGAAATCTATGACCTGCTGACTACCCGCCCGGAGGATATGAAGAATGAAACGAAAAACGAATAAGACCAAGGAGGAGGCTTGGTCGCAGACCGCCCACGCCCCTGACGGGGAACAGCCCGGGCCGGAGGCTTCCGACACTTCGGGACAAAGTGTCCCAAAGTCCAAGTTCCGCAAAAAGAGCCAGCAGGAACAGGCTGCGGCGGCAAAGCTCCGTATGGAGTCCCAAGGCGAAAAGCTGGAACAGGCCCGGGAGAAGCTGGCAAAACAAAAGCCGCCGAAAAAGCCCGGCCCGGTAAAACGCATAGGCCGTGTTGCCAGTGGTTCCGTTCACAGCTTCGTGCATGGCAAGATTTTTGAAGTGGAACAGGAAAATGTCGGCACAGAAGGCGCACACCGTTCTGAGCTTGTGGGAGAAACCGCGCTGCGGCACGGCTCCCGCTTTGTGCGCCGTAAAGTCCGGGAACATCCGGCAAAAGTGGTACGCAAGGCCGAGGCCCGCTATACCAAGTACACGGCGGACTACCATTTTCACACCGCCGCACAGGAGCACCCGGAGCTGACGAAAAATGCCCTTACCCGCTACTGGCAAAAGCAACGGCTTCGCAGGCAATACCGCAAGCAGGCAAAGGAGGCTGCAAAGCAGGGCGCGGCTGCGGCTGGGAAAACTGCCACAGCCACAGAACACCTGACCGCCCGGGCAGTGGAATTTGTCAAAAGTCATCCCGCAGGTGCCGTGGTTGCGGTGCTCTGTGTGTTACTCCTGTTTGCTATGCAGTCCTGTTCCTCTACCATGCTTATGCTGGGGAACGCCGGGGCCGGTGCATTAGGGGCCAGCACCTATCCTTGCGAGGATCGGGATATGCTGGCCGCCGAAGCTGCCTACTGTGCGCTGGAAGATGATTTGCAGCATTATCTGGACACCTATGAAAGCACCCATGACTATGACGAATACCACTTCGATCTGGACGAAATCGAACATGACCCCTATGTGCTGCTTTCTCTTTTGTGTGCGCTCCATGAGGGGCAATGGACAATAGACGAAGTACAGGGAACGCTGCAAATGCTGTTTGACCGCCAGTACATTCTCACGGAGGATGTAGTGGTGGAAACCCGGTATCGCACGGAAACCGACACATGGACGGACGCGGACGGCAACTCCCATACGGACACCTATCAGGTGCCTTACGACTATTACATCTGTACGGTCACGCTGGAGAACTTTGATTTATCCCATGTGCCCGTATATGTCATGAGCGAGGAGCAGCTTTCACGGTATGCCATCTATATGGCAACGCTGGGAAACCGCCCCGATCTGTTCCCAGATTCTCCCTATGTGAACAAGTATATTACCGGGAAACCCGGTGATTACGAAGTGCCCGGAGAATATCTGGACGATGAAACCTTTGCCGCGATGCTTGCCGAAGCGCAGAAATACATCGGCTATCCCTATGTGTGGGGCGGCAGTTCTCCCGCCACTTCCTTTGATTGCTCGGGGTACGTTTCGTGGGTTATCAATCACTCCGGCTGGAATGTGGGCAGGCTGGGAGCCCAGGGGCTCTATAACATCTGTACGCCGACCAGTTCTCCCAAACCCGGTGATCTGGTGTTCTTCAAAGGCACCTATGACACGCCGGGTGTGAGCCATTGCGGGATTTATGTCGGCGACGGGAAAATGCTGCATTGCGGAGATCCCATCGGCTACGCAAATTTGAATACAAGCTACTGGCAATCTCATTTTTACGCCTACGGGCGTTTACCGTGACAGGAGGTTTTGAAATGGCAACTACCAAAAGCATGAAAATTCAGGCCGAGATTGATAAGGTCAAGGCCAAAATCAGTGAACAGCAGGCCCGGCTCAAGGAGCTGGAGCAGAAAAAGCTGGAGGCGGAAAACAGCGAGATCGTGGACATTGTGCGCGGTATGAGCATTTCCCTTACGGAGCTCCCGCTGCTGTTTGAAAAGCTGAAGGACGGAGGTACTTTGGGACAAAGTGTCCCGAAGTCCGAAGAAGAAAAGGAGGAAAACTGAATATGAAACACTTTCGTATGTTGGCGGCGGGGCTTTGTTCCGCCGTTCTTTTATGCGGCTTTGCAATCCCGGCCTATGCCTATTCGGACGGTGGGAATGAGGAACCGCCTGTTGTGGAAGAAACTCCGGCCCCGGAGCCAGCGCCTACCATTACCCCGGGCGAGGGCTTTTCGGAGGATGGAAACCTTGTGACCCGCGATCTGCTCTACGATGCTGCAACCAACAAACAGTTCATCACGGTGGAAACCAGCGGCGGCAACACCTTTTACATTGTCATTGACTATGACAAGCCTGTGGACGAGGACGGCGAACAGTATCACACCTACTTTTTGAACATGGTGGATGAAGCCGATCTGCTGGCGGCACTGGAGGCCGCTGGCGGAGAACTTCCGGCCTGCTCCTGCACAGAAAAATGTGCGCCCGGAGCCATCCATACGGATTGCGCGGTCTGCGCGGTCAACATGACCGAGTGTGCTGGCACAGCTCCCGAACCCGCTCCGGTGACGGAACCTGCGGAGGAGCCGGAACCCGAGCCCCAGCAGAAAAGTAATACCGGGACGCTTCTGCTGATTTTGGCAGTGGCTGTTCTGGGCGGCGGTGCAGGCTGGTACTTGAAAATCTACCGCCCGAAGCATGAAAAAGCTGCTGTACCCGAAGAGGATTACAGTGAGGAACTGGCTGATTATGACGATCCCGAGGACGATGGGCCGCCTTGGGACGAGGACGATACCGAAAGCGAGGATAATGAATGAGATTTACCAACAACCCCTATGAGGGATTTATGAAAGAAAAAAGCTACTTTAAGGGTGTGCCGCCCAGCCTGCCGCCGAAGGGCTCCCGTTGTGACGGCTGCCCTTACTGGCGCGGGATCGGCTGCGTGTTCTGCTACCGGGAGCAGCTCAAACCACCGGGCAACGGGAGGTGATGCTGTGGGCCGAGAACTGACCCGGACAGAAAAAGCGGCAATCCGCAGGCTGGTGTCAAAATGGTGTGCCAACTATGACCGGGACTGCGGCTGCCTGCCGCTGGATTGCGAGTGCTATATGTTTGGGAAATGCTGGACGGGGGCTTATTGCCGCTACTTCCGCGAGGCAGTTCTGCCCCTTGATCCGGCGCTGGAGGCTGCGTTGCTGACAGAGGGGCCAAGGCCGGATTTCAAGGCTTGCCCGGTATGTGGCAGAGCCGTGGCTCCTGATGGACGGCAAACCTATTGTTCGGCGGCCTGTGCAAAGGCGGCACACCGCAGACAGCAGCGGGAATATATGCGGAAAAAACGGGGCTGATGTGTTGACAATTAGGCCAGCCTAAACCCGCTTATGACAAGGCTTTTTAAGGCCCTTTTCTGCGGGAGGTGTATGTTTCTATGTCTGGCCCTGTTTCCGTGAGATGCTGTCAACATTTTAGCTGCCGGGGCTTTGGGACAATTTGTCCCAAAGTTCCGGCTTTTGTGGAAGGAGGTACTATGCCGAAATATTATCCGATCAATGAAGAAGCCGCAAAGCGGGCAAAGGATATGAACAGCTTTTCCGACTATCAGCCGGGCTCCGCTACGGCGGGCTACCGGGCAATGGTCGATGAAGCGTATGCAGCGGCGGAACGCCAGAAAGCGCGTGTCGATCCCATGTACCATGATAAGATTGACGCGCTGGTGGATCGCTATGCCCGGAAACTTGCTGAAAATCTGAATGAATGCAATGTGATTGATGCCCGGGTGCCCTCTATTCTGATCTCCGGGGGCGGTAATTTCCCTGTGGCAAAAAAGCACAAGCAGAACGCCGCCCGGGATCGCAACTATGGAGAGTATGCGGAGATTTCAAAGCTGCTTGAGAAAATCCGCTCTGTTGGTATGGGCGGGATCAGCGCAGACGATGATCTGGCCGTGGAAAAGCTGACAAAAAAGCTGGAGGGGCTGGAGTCCCAGCAGGCCACCATGAAGGCGATCAATGCGTATTTTCGGAAACACAAAACGCTGGATGGCTGCCCGGAGCTTACGCCGGAGCAGGCAGAAAAGCTCAAAGCAGATATGGCGCAGTCATGGCACTTGGACAAAAGCAAGCCGTATCCCGCCTATCTGCTTTCCAACAACAACGCCAACATCCGCCGTGTGCGCCAGCGCATTGAGGAACTGAGCAACCGCTCCGAGTTTGCAGGCTGGACATTCCCCGGAGGCGAGGCAAAAACCAACGAGGCTGAAAACCGTTTGCAGCTCATTTTCGAGGAAAAGCCCGATGCCGATCAGAGGCAGGAACTGAAAAGCAACGGCTTTAAGTGGGCTCCCAGCCAAGGGGCATGGCAGCGGCAGCTTAACCAGAACGCCATCCGTGCTGCAGCCCGGATAGACTTTCTGCGGCCCGAGGACGGTACAAGCCCCTATCAGCTCCAGCCGTTTGCGAAAAGAGAAAACAAAGAAATGTCTCGATGATGGGAGGTGTACTATGGACAAAAATCAAGGTTATGCTATTTTGAAGGCGGTCATGCTGGAAAATGGACGGGGATTTGCATTGGGCGAACATCCCACCGCGCCATCCCGCTATGTCACATGGGCCTGCTATGATGACAAGGACGGCCAGCGGCAGTACGAATGGGGTCACTATGGAAATGACCGCACCGCGATGGAACAGGATTTCACAGACCGGGTGCAGGACTATCAGCGTATTTATAACGTGGGGCTCAGGCAGACCGAGGCTCCCGGCCTTTACAAGTATTATTCGACCCAGCGGCCTGTGGACATCGGGACATTTCCGAAGCCGCCCTATAACAAGCCGGATGAAATTTTCAATTACGATCAGCGCGTCCCGGTGGAAAATGGCTCGTTCTTGGCTTGGGGTTATCTTACCTACACCCGTCCGCTGACGGAAAAGCAGGCATCCGACTATGAACTGCGGCCTGCGCCTGATAATCCCGACAGGCTCCGTCCGATTGCCGAGCAGATGAAAAACGCGGCAAAGTTGGCGGAGGCAGATCGCGGCCCGGAGGCTCCGGCTCCCCAGCGCAGGCAGCCCGACCGTGGCGATAGATAAGGAGGAGCGTATATGGAAAAGAAACATGAACAGAAATTGTCTGTACTGGAGGCGCTGCGCCTGCACCGTGAATTTCATTTGCCGCACCCCATTTCGGCAGACGAACAGGAAAAGCCGCTGGATAAGGTAAAGGAGCCGCCCCGTGCCTGCCGCAGCCGGGAGCGTGAGGAGCGATGACAAAGAAGCGCCGCCGTCCGATCCATCTTCATGTGATGGTGTCGGAGGCGGAGCAGGCCCTGATTCAAGAACGTATGGCGGAGGCTGGCATCCGTAACATGGGAGCCTATATGCGAAAAATGGCCCTGAGTGGGTATGTGCTTCATGTTGACCTTTCGCCTGTTCGTGAGCTGGTTTCGCTCCAGCGGCGATGCTCCAACAATCTGAACCAAGTGGCAATTCAAGCCAACACTTACGGCGCAATTTATCCCGAAGAACTTGCGACCTTGCAGCGAGACTATGCCGCCTTATGGGGGCCGCTGTCTGATCTCTTGAAACAGCTCTCCGCGCTGGTAGAGCTCTGACCCGTCCGGGGAGTGGTTGATACCGCTCCCCGGTTTTTCCTACTTCGGGACAAAGTGTCCCAAAGTAAAAATACTGTTTGCCGGAAGGAGGGATTTCTACGGCGACCACCTACATCCGCCCTTATAAAACAGCGGCAGGAAAAAGTGCAATTCAAACGATGGAGGATCGTTTCACCTATGGCCTGAACCCAGAAAAGCTGGGAGCCGTATCTTCCTATCTCTGCGATCCGAACACGGCTCCCGCCGAGTTTCTTCTGGTAAAAAGTCAATACCTTGCAGAGACAGGCCGGGCCGTATCTCGCGGGGCACTGTTCTTTCAGATCCGGCAGGCGTTTCTGCCCAGGGAGGTTACGGCGGAAGAAGCAAACCGTATCGGTTATGAAACGGCGATGCGCTGGACAAAGGGAAAGTATCAGTTCTTCGTCTGCACGCATACCGACAAGGCCCATATTCACAATCACATTTATTTCAATGCAACGGCCTTTGACCGCTCCCGGAAATTTCATAATTTCATTGGTTCGTCCTTTGCCCTGCGGCGGCTTTCTGACCGCGTGTGCATCGAACATGAGCTGTCGGTTATCCAAAACCCGCGCCAGCACAGCAAGGGCCGCTTTCTTCACTATGGCCAGTGGATCGGGGAAAAGCCGCCCTCTGCCAAGCGGCGGGTGCAGCTGGCTGTTCTCGCCGCTTTGGAGAAAAAGCCCACGGACTTTGCCGACTTTCTTCGTCTCATGGAGGAGTCCGGCTTTGCCGTAAAACAGGGGCGCGGCGGTGTCATCTCATTCCTTGCGCCCGGACAGGAAAAACCGACCCGGCTCCGGGCTTCTACACTGGGAGCCGGATTTGACCCGGAGGACATCAAGGCGGTAATTGCTGGGGAACGTCCGCTCCCTGAACTACCAGAGGAGCCCACGGTTCCGCCACGGCGAGTTAATCTTATCATCGACATTCAAGAGCGTATGGCCCAGGGCAAAGGCCCGGCCTATGAACGATGGGCCAAGGTCTACAACCTAAAACATATGGCTGCCGCGCTCCAGTATTTGCAGGAGCATCATCTGACAGACTATGCGGCGCTGACGGCCCGCACCGAGGCTGCTGTGGATCACTTTCACAAGCTGTCTGACGAGCTCCGCACAACGGAGGAGGCCCTTTCCAAAACCTCGGAGCTGATGGCTGCCACGGTGGACTATGCCAAGACCCGCCCGGTGTTCGATGGGTACAAGGCTGCGCGGTACAGCAAAAAGTATCTGGCCCAGCATGAAATGGAGCTTGCCACTTACCGGGCGGCAAAGGATACCATGAACACCATACTGAACGGCGCAAAGCTCCCTAAGATTGAAGCACTAAAAAAATCCCGCCGTGAGCTGGCGGGACAAAAGAAAGAGCTTTATGCAGAATACCGGGATGCCCAGCGGCAAATGCGGGAGGCCGTGGCAATAAAAGCGAACATTGATCATCTGCTCGGCATAACGGACGAGCGTGAGAATAAGGCACAGGAACGATAGTGACGGGCCGCAGACTACGGTGCAGCGCACCGGGACTTTGGGACAATTTGTCCCGAAGTACAGCGGGTTTGGGGAGCTCCCCAACAAGCATTTTTGCGGGCCCTGCGCCCTGCAAAAATTTCGGAGTGTGGCCACACCCGAATTGCTTGCCAAAACGCGCAACCCGCAACATGGCGCAAAAAACGGAGGTTACGCTTTCTTTTACGTTTCCTCCGTTTCTTTCGATGCTTTCATCGCTTGGATTGTAGCTTCAACGATTTTCAATTCTCTTTCGTCCAAGGCGTTCAACATGGCATCAATCCGCTTCCTGCACTCGCTCCCGCTATTCTGGGACGGGTAAAAGTATTGATCCACCGATATATCAAACATTGTGACCATCTGATAAAAGGTGTTGAAGCTTGGATGCTGACCATCATTTTCATTATACATAATGGTACGCGGAGCGCGGTCAACAATATAGGCCAGTTGCTCCTGTGTCATGCCGCTGGCTTCTCTTGCACGCTTGATGGCGAGCCCTATATCGTGAAAATCAAAGCGTCTTTCATCTCGTTCTATCTTCATAACATCACCTGATATGATTTTACATTTCATGTGATATTATTTGAACGACTATCTATTTCATACTACTGACTATTTAATTTCACTTTAGCAATTGGCGACCCTACCTTGACTGCCATCAAAATATAAAGTATTATATGCTTAGCCTTGGCTAACCCAGAAAGGAGGGCGCACGATGACAAACCAATACATGACGAAGCTGTACCATGATCTGCTCTCCAACTCTCCGCAGACAGTGACAATAGATATTCCGGCTGATATGGGAACAGGCCAGATTTCACAGGTTGTTACAAAGCAAGGAGCTGTTGTATCAGACTGGAAAATGAACTATTTTTCTGATATGAATGTGCAGGGTGTAAGCTGCGAAGATTATATTCAACTTTTATTTTGCTTCAATGATGGCGTATCGTGGAATATTGCAGATGCACGTCAAAGTGTCAGCATACAGAAAGGCGAATCTTGTATTTATCGAGGACATGGTAAGATGGAATATCTGTGTTATTCCGGGAAAACAGACTTCCTTTTCAAAAATATAAAAATTCCCATGCCCTATTTTCACAAAATCTTGAATGACTACTTTGAAGATAGTGAGATAGATGCTTATGAGAAGAAGTTATTGACTGGCATTTCAAAAGTGAACATTACCCCGTATATGGAGCACATTTTTGCGGAGGTAAAAGATTTTACGCAATACCGGGGCGGTTTAGGGTATTTATTTCTGGAAAGTAAGGTTTTTGAATTGCTGTCCGTGTATTTGAGTGAAGTATTGGAACTTAGTATTCTTTCATCAAGCTATATCAGTATTTCTAAAAGTGACAGGGACTCGATTACTGAAGCAAAACGGATCATCGACAGCCAGCTTGCTTTTGCACCAAGTTGTGAGGAACTGGCGAAAAAGGTAAATATCAGTGTTTCCAAACTGACAAAGGGATTTAATTCTTTATTTGGGACATCTGTTCACGCATATATCATAGATCAAAGACTGGAAAAGGCAGCCGGGCTACTTTTGGAAAGCGACTTGAACGTAAGCCAGATTGCAACGCTGGTTGGATATTCAAAACCAAGCAATTTTGCGGCTGCGTTCAAAAAGAAATATGGAGTAATACCTAAGAACTATAAAGATGAAAATACGATTGGCTAAACCTAAAAAATACCGATTTTGGGTAGAATGAAATCGGGTTTGGGTTGGATGTAACAACGGAAATTGGTACAATTTGCGATGTGGTTAGAGAACATTAACCACATCGCATTTTTTATTTTCCAAATAAAGTGAGGAGGAATAAGAGTATGAAACAAAAGCTAAATGCGAAAGATTTTATTCTCATCGGTGTTTTAACGGCCCTCATGTGGATTATCTGCATGGTTATCAGCACCATTATGAGCGTGGCTGGCCCGGTGACAAACGTATTTTATCCGTCCGTTGTTGCGATCCCGAATGGCATCGTTATGATGCTCCTGCTGGCTAAGGTTCCGAAGAAAGGCGTGTTTACCATTTGCGCCGCAATTCAGGCCATCCTGTTCCTGCTGGTTGGTGCTTTCTGGTTTATTCCTATCGGCTTGGTAATTGGCGGTATCATTTGCGATTTTCTGGTTATGAGCCGGAATGAAATCACAATGAAGTCCATGATGGCAGCCTATGCACTGTTCAGTGCTATCTTCGCTTTTAGTGCTATCTGCCCCATCAAATTTCTTCAAAGCGCATTTGTCGGAGCAATGGAGAAAAACAATATTGCCCCGGAGTACATTCAGGGAATGTTGAGCATTACTTCCGTTCCCATGCTGGTAGTCATTGTTGCTGCCGGATTGGTGGGCGGTCTGATTGGTGGCTTTATCGGTCAGAAAGCATTGAAAAAACACTTTATCAAAGCTGGACTTGTTTCAGTAAAATAACAGGATCAGCCCCCTGAAACTTTATCAGGCAATACAGGCAAGCGGGCTGCCTGACTTCAGAGCGTGGGGCTGAGAACCGTCCCGCGCTTTGATTTTTATAGGGAGACATTTGAATGGAAGAAGCACAAATTAAACAAATAATTGAGCGCCAGCCCCTACATGGCTCTGCGCTCCTCGACCCACGCTGCAAGATACTTCTTTTGGTCTGCATTGGTTTTGTCAGTTATTTTCTGGCCGGAGAAGTTGTCAGTCTCGCGCTCATGCTGGTTTATGGGCTGTTTATTGCCTTGGGTAACGGTGGAAAATGGGCTGTCAAAATGATAGTGACCTATATTATTGTTGCTTATCTCAATGCCCTGCTCCGTTATGTCCAAGTTCCGGTTTTAAGTGTGATTATGAGCGTGTTCGGCGTGACGGTCTTAAAATTGATCCCTATCATGATGATGGGACTTTGGATATTGCGAACTACATACATGGATGACTTAATGGTGGCACTTCAACGGATGCGGCTGCCCCAGGCAGTCACAATCCCCCTTGTTGTTATGTTCCGCTATATCCCTACTTTACGGATTGAATACCGACAAATCCGAAGCACGATGGATATTCGCGGTATCAGTGATACCGTGTGGAAACGGGTATCCCATCCGTTAGCAACCATAGAATATATTTTGATACCTCTGCTGATGCGGTGCTTGAAAGTCACTGATGAACTGGCAGCATCCGGCACAACACGCGGTCTGGAGTTGGAGTGCAAACGATACGCGCTGCGGCCAATCCGTTTTTCGTGGCCGGAAATCGTGGTATCGCTGTTTGGTATCCTCTTTTTGGTCGGTTTGCTTTTTATCGATCAGACTAAAATCGGGGAAATCATTTTGTGGAGGGTATGACGATGATCTCATTTCTGAATTTTAGCTTTCGTTATGAAGAAAGCAAAGACTTCACCCTCCGTGGAATTGATATGACCGTACAGACGGGTGAGTTCATTCTTCTGACAGGGCGAAGCGGCTGCGGCAAAACAACCCTGATCCGCTCACTCAACGGTCTGATTCCGCACTTTTATCCCGGAGAAATCCAAGGCGATCTGCTCATGGATGGTCATTCGCTGCTGGAAATGAAGCCGTCTGAATTAGCCGGACAGGTTGGAACGGTATTCCAAGACCCACGCTCTCAATTCTTTATGACGGATACCACGCGGGAACTGGCTTTCGGCTGCGAAAATCTCGGACTACCCCGCGAGGAAACGATTGATCGCATTGCAAAAGCGGCGAAAGAGTTGGAATTGGTAAACTACTTGAACAGAAGTATCTTTGCATTATCCAGCGGGGAGAAGCAACAGATCGCAATCGGTTCTGTCTATGCACTGGGGCCAAAAGTATATATTTTTGATGAACCATCGGCAAATCTGGACTATGCCGCTACCAAACGGTTGGCAGAAATTATGGGAAAACTGAAACACGCTGGATACACAATTTTTGTGGTAGAGCATCGTTTTTATTATTTGCGCGATCTGATTGATAGAGCCTTTTTGATTCAGAACGGAAAAATTGAGCATGAGTTCACAGGGGAACAGTTTTGCTCTTTGCCCGAAGAAACACGAATTTCTTATGGTCTGCGGACAGCATACCCGGAACGCGATGCAGAACATTATCAGGAAAGGCCGCACACAAAGGATGAGACACATCGGCTGAATGTTCACAATTTAGGCTTTGCCTACAAGAAGGGGCCGGATATTTTTCAAAATGTCAGCTTTGAAGCTCATGCAGGAGATGTGATCGGTATTCTGGGCCATAACGGGGCTGGAAAAACAACCCTCTTATCTATTTTAACGGGTTTGCTAAAGCAGCAGCGCGGCGAGGTCTGCTTTGACGGAAAAAAACTTACACCACGCCAGCGGCGGTCACTTTCCTATCTTGTCATGCAAGATACGGATTATCAGCTTTTTGCCAGCAGCGTGGAGGAAGAACTATCCCTTGGAATGAGGGACGATTGCAAAGAAAAAGTGGATGAAACACTGAAAGCACTGGAACTATCAGATTACCGGGAACGGCATCCGGCATCCCTTTCAGGAGGTCAAAAGCAACGGGTTACTATCGGTGCGGCAATCGTAAAGGGCAGCCCGGTAATCTACTTTGACGAGCCTACCAGTGGTTTGGACTATGATTCTATGGTGCGTGTCAGCAAACTGATCGAACAGCTTTCAAGCTCTGGTGTGATCGTGTTTGTGGTGTCCCACGATTTTGAGTTTATTGTCCGTACCTGTACGGAGGTGGTTCAGTTGGATGATGACGGGGCTATTCAAAATCAAAGGCTTTCACCAGAAATTTTGAAAACGCTGTCCGAAAAATATTTTACCTGATAGGAGGTTGGAATTATGTTTCAAAAAGTATTTGAGTATGCAGGGCCTCATAAGAAGGGGCTTTATGCAGCAACGGCCATCGTGCTGGTCAGCGTCCTGATGGGTGTCTTGCCCTTTGTGCTGGCTTATCAGGTGATCGCGCCGCTGGTCATGGGTGAATCTATTGAAGCATCCTTTATCATTTTGCGTGTGGTTCTTGTCTTGGCGTGTCTGGTTCTGCAAGCCCTTTTCTATGGCTGGGGACTGAATCTTTCTCACAAAGCCGCTTACGACACGCTGCTCCGTCTGCGGACGGCACTTCAAAAACGGTTTGAAAAGCTGCCCCTCGGTGTCATTCAGGATAAAGGCACCGGCACAGTCAAAAAGCTGTTCGTGGATGATGTAGACAGTCTGGAAGTTTTGCTGGCTCACTCCATGCCGGAGGGAATTGCAAACCTGATGATCCCTATTGCGGTTTATGTGGCAATGTTCTTTGTGGATTGGAAACTGGCGCTTCTGTCGCTGGCATCCATTCCGATCAGTCTGATTGCCATGATGACGATGTATTCCGTTGGCATGAAGAAAATGGGGCCTTACTACATGGCCGGACAAAAGATGAACAATACCATTATTGAGTACATTAACGGTATGGAAGTTGTTAAGGTATTCAATAAGGACGCAGATTCCTATGAGCGGTTCCGCAAAGATGTATCAGATTATCGGGACTATACTCTGGCGTGGTACAAGGCGGCGTGGCCGTGGATGGCAATTTACAGCAGTCTGCTTCCATGCACCATTATTCTGACTTTGCCTGTTGGCGCATGGTTCGTTCTCTCTGGCTGGTCTACTCTGCCTAATTTGATCTTGGTACTGTGTCTTTCTTTAAGTATTGGTATGCCGCTGCTGAAATCTCTCGGTTTCCTGCCTACCATGCCCCAGCTTAACTATAAAATTTCTGCATTGGAGCAGGTGTTGGATGCGCCGGAGCTCCAGCAGACAGAAGATGCGTTCCACGGGAAAGATGACACCATTACTTATGACCATGTTTCTTTCGCTTATCAGACCACACAGCCCGGCCCGGATGGAAAGCCTGTTGTAATTGAGGATGAAGTTCTCCATGACATTTCCTTTACGGCAAAAGCTGGACAGAAAACAGCCCTTGTTGGTGAATCTGGCTCCGGCAAGAGTACATTAGCGAAACTGCTGATTCACTATTATGACCCACAGAAAGGCAGTATTTCCATCGGTGGGCAGAAACTATGCGATATGAGTCTTGAAGCACTCAACAGCCGTATCTCCTATGTGGCACAGGATCAATACCTGTTCAATACCTCTCTGCTCGAAAACATTCGGCTTGGTCGGCTGAACGCAACGGATGAAGAAGTGGTGGAGGCCGCAAAGAAAGCTCAGTGTATGGAGTTCCTTGAGAAACTTCCGCAGGGTATTCATTCGATGGCTGGTGATGCAGGAAAAATGCTCTCCGGCGGTCAGCGCCAGCGTATTTCTCTGGCAAGGGCAATCTTAAAGGATGCTCCTATTGTGGTGCTTGACGAGGCAACTGCCTATGCCGATCCTGAAAACGAAGAAAAGATGGAGGCCGCCATTGCAGAGCTTGTAAAAGGTAAGACCCTTGTGGTTATTGCACACAAATTACCAGCCATTATGAACGCAGATCAGATTTGTGTTATGGATCACGGAAAACTGGTTGCAACGGGCAGACATCAAGAGCTGATCCAGTCCTGCCCTGAATATCAAAAGTTGTGGAAAGCGGCACAAGACAGCGCCGAGTGGAAAGTACACACTGCAAAGGAGGGAAAATAAATGTTTGCTTTGTTTTCAAGAATATTGAAACTTTCCGGCCGTTATAAGAGCCGTATTCAGGGCGCATTTGTTTGTGCGTTTCTGGAATCCATTCTGTCCAAAATGCCGATTTTTCTGGCCTTTGTGGTTTTGAGTGGATTTGCAAACAAGACCATTACCGGGCAGACTTGCCTTTATGTGGGACTTGGCCTTGCCGCTATTGTGCTGGTTCAGATGCTCGTCCATTATCTTAGTGACAGCCTGCAAAGTGCAGCGGGATATTTGATGTTCGCTGACAAGCGTATCGAATTGGGCGGCCATCTGCGGAAACTTCCGATGGGATATTTCACTTCCGGCAATATTGGCAAGATCAGTTCTGTCCTCAGTACCGACATGGTGTTCATTGAAGAAGTCGCTATGAGTACGCTGGGAAACATGATGAGCTATCTGCTGTCCTCGCTGGTTTTGCTGGCGTTCATGTTTTATCTGAATTGGCAGCTTGGCTTGATCGCTGCGATAGTTACTATTTTGGCATGGCTGGTATCTAAGGGAATGAACAAAGTTTCCCTACGAGAAGCAGCAGGCCGTCAGGAGCAGAGTGAACGGCTTACCGATGCGGTGCTGTCTTTTGTGGAGGGCATTGGTGTTATTAAGAGCTATAACCTGCTTGGAGAAAAATCCGAAGAACTGTCCGGCAATTTCAAGCGTTCCAGAAATACATCGCTTGACTTTGAACGAAAAATGACCCCGTGGACAATGGGGCTGAATATCCTTTACGGTATTGGTATTGCGGCAATTTTCGGCCTGTCTATTGTGTTGGAACAGAGCGGTGCGCTTTCTTTGGCTTATGTGTTGGGTGTTCTACTATTTGTATTTGATCTTTTTGGCCCGTTGAAGGCTCTCTATGGAGAAGCATCCAGACTAACCGTTATGAACGCTGCCCTTGATCGTATTGAAGCGGTATTGGATGAACCGGAACTTTCCGACAACGGAAAGCAGCATATTCCGGCTCAGGCACAGCCGGGACAGCCGGAAGTCCTGTTCAACGATGTTACATTTGCTTATCAGGATAAAGAGGTTCTGCATCATATCGGTTTTGCCATGAAGAAAAATTCTATGACAGCGCTGGTTGGACCGTCCGGTAGCGGTAAGTCCACCATTGCAAACTTGCTGGCGCGACTTTGGGATGTAAAATCCGGCAATGTGACGATAAGGGGCGTGGATATTCGCAATGTACCTCTGTCGGAATTGATGGATCAGATCAGCATGGTATTCCAGCGCGTGTATCTGTTTCAGGACACCATTTACAACAATATCATCATGGGAAAGCCGGATGCCACGGAAGAAGAAGTCTATGAGGCTGCCAGAAAAGCCCGCTGCTATGATTTCATTATGGCTTTGCCCGACGGATTCCAAACGGTGGTTGGTGAGGGCGGTGCAACACTTTCTGGCGGCGAAAAACAGCGTATTTCGATTGCCCGCTGTATTCTGAAAGACGCGCCTATTGTCATTTTGGATGAAGCTACCGCAAGTGTAGATACGGACAATGAAAGCTATATTCAGGAGGCTATTTCCGAATTGGTGAAGGGAAAGACCCTGCTTGTAATCGCTCACCGCCTAAATACCATCCAGAACGCCGATCAGATTTTAGTTATAGACAACGGCCAGATTGCACAGCAAGGAACCCATGAGGAACTTTTGAAACAGCCTGGTATCTATCAGGATTTTGTCAATATCCGAAAGAGTGCGGCTGGCTGGAGTCTTGCTTAATGACGAAAGGAGCTGCCTATGAAACTTCATACTGCCGGAGAGGATTATTTGGAGGCCGTGCTTATACTTCAAAAGAAGCTCGGTATGGTGCGTTCCGTGGATGTTGCTCGGTACATGGAGGTTTCAAAACCCAGCGTTTGTTACGCAGTAGGAACTTTACGAGAGGGCGGCTTTTTGACAACAGACGAAAACCATTATCTACACCTGACCGATCTTGGCCAGGAGGTGGCTGAAAAAATCTACGAGCGCCATTGTTTTTTAACGAAGCAACTTATATCTATAGGCGTTGATCCTGAAACGGCGGAGGCTGATGCCTGCCGGATTGAACATGATATTAGCGCAGAAACCTATGAACGGCTGAAAGAATTAGTCACGAAAGAATAATTAGATAGCGTATGAACCTGCCCCGACTACGGGGAAAGAAAAAAACCGTTGGTTGGGGCAGGTGATTTTGCGCGCCTATTTTAAGTTATTACCCTAACGGCGGTTTTGAGAAATCAGAGCCGCCGTTTCTTTGCGTTTACACAAACCAATGACGACTTGCGGGGACACGGTAGCCGATGGGAGGTTATTTTGCCGTGTCCTTTTCTCTTTTTCGCAGCATCCATGATCTGCACCAGCTAAAAAAAGCGTAGCCCCTCCATTGGAGCAGTCCGGCTTTGAAAGTGAAATTAAACAGTACATAACCGATAATATATTTTCGTGCGCTTGTGCGGCCTTGTGTCGCGCAGGCGCATTTTGCTTTCCAGACTTCGAGACAAAGTGTCCCGAGGTGCGGTGCCGTTCTCCGCCGTTACTCCATTTCGTTTCCGACCAACCCCGAACAAACTGAAATGGAGGATTTTACGATGACTACTATCAATTTGAAAGATATTTATTATTGGTACACGCAGGATCAGCTTATCGAAGTTTCTGACGAGGTGGCCGAGGTATTCAAGGCCGATGCCCGCTATGAGATGGCCTATCAGCGGCGGCTCTCCCGGCACAAGGCACAGTATTCTCTGGACTGCGATGACGGGATTGAATATTCCGCTTGCCTGCATGAGCCGACCCCGCAGGAGCTCCTTGAACGAATGGAAACCTTTCTTCGTCTGTGGAACGCTCTCAATTCTCTGCCGGAGATCCAAGGCCGCAGAATTGACGCGCATATCATTCTTGGCAAGTCGATTAAGGAAATTGCCGAGGCCGAGGGCGTACATGAGGAGTCTATTCGCCAGTCGATCAAGCGTGGCCTTGAACGCATGAAAAAAACTTTTTGATTTTTTCATCTTAACCCACTTGGAATTGATGAAAAAATGTCTCGGTTTATGAGAGGAGGTTTTCTTCCTAACGCAAGGGAATAACGGCAGCCCTGAGTAAGTACGGGGAGCCAGACAGTGGGTGCGCGGTGACATCTCCTAAAAGAGATTGAACGAACAACACCAACACTGTAAATGGGCCCGGTCATCCCAAGTCCATGATCCGGCGCTGAACAGGTTGGCTGCCTGTTCCTCCGGGCTTGTCGCTTTACTTGCGTTGAGAGCGCCGCACAGAAAATAACGATTGTCTTTGGACAGGCCAAGTAAATATGTACGGCGCTCTCTAATATTCAAAAACTATAATAAACCTCGAGACAAAGTGTCCCAAGGTGGAGTAAGGCAACAGGCCAGCATCCCGGTGGTGCTGGCCTGTTGCGTTTCCCCACCAAACAGCGGGGGGCGTTCTATCAATCTGCGAAGGAGGTTTACCGTGAAATTAACTACACAGGAACTTGAACAAATGAGAAGCGTTGACATTGGCGCGGTGGCTGCCGAGTCCCTGCCTGATGTGAGCGGTATGACCTTTGACAATGCGCTTTCCCGAAAGGAGCGCATCTCTCGATTTTTGCAGACTGTCAAAAATCCATACTGCTTTTGCATCGGTGGCGTTGGCGTGAAAATTGAATTTGCTGAAAGCGGGCCATCTCTCCAAGATAAGCTGACAGATTTCCTGCTGCGGCAAAGAAGCGGGCTGTAACTTCGGCTACAGCTCGTTTTGCTTCTTCGAGACAAAGTGTCCCGAAGTGGAGGCATCCTTGTTGTCCTCCCCGGACAGAGTTATAATATAAGTGTAATGTGATAGGGAAGGAGGAACAATGGCACGAGCAAAAAACAGAGGGTATCAGCAGAGTTTCTCTCCCTCTTACACAATCCGCCGCTGGCGGCTGGGCATCTATATCCGGCTTTCAAAGGAAGATTTGAAAAAAGGAAAAGACGATAGCAACAGCGTAAAGAACCAGCGTGACCTACTGAACGATTTTTACCGACGAAACATTGACGAGTTTGAAAGCATCACGGAATATGTGGATGATGGTCATACTGGAACGGACGCCAACCGTGAAGATTTTCAACGGCTCTTGGCGGATGTCATGAGTGGTAAAATCAACTGCGTTATAGTAAAAGACCTGTCCCGCTTCGCACGAAATTATAGCGATGCCGGAAGTTTGATCGATAACCTGTTTGTTCAAATGGGTGTTCGCTTTATCAGCCTTGCTGAGAATGTGGACAGCTACAAGAACCCCGACAGCGTTTCAAATATCATCGTTCCCATTACAAACGTGATGAACGATAATTACTGCTATCAGACTTCCAAAAAGATCCGGCAGGTATTTGACTACAAGCGGCGCAACGGCCAGTATATCGGAGCATTTGCTCCTTACGGCTATGTAAAGCACCCAAAGGACAAGCACAGGCTGATTGTTGATCCCGATGCTGCTGAAAATGTCAAACTCATTTTCACAATGCTTATTCAAGGGTCATCAAAACGTGCTATCGCGCTGTACCTGAACGAACACGGCGTACCGAGCCCCTCGGCTTACAAGGTACAAAAGGGCTTGCCTGTTTCGACAAGAGGGTATGACGATCCTATGTGGGGAGCCCGCATGATCCACTCCATTCTTACCAATCCGACCTACACCGGGGATTTAGCCCAAGGCCGGAGCCGGGTGAAAAGCTACAAGGTACACCAGATTGAAGCTGTTCCCCGCGAGGAATGGGTGGAAGTGGCTGGAACGCATGAGGCCATTATCGACTATGAAACTTTCGACAAGGTACAGGCTCTCTTACAGCGTGATACCCGTACTTCCCCGAAAGGCCGTGAGGTACATTTATTCAGCGGCTTTCTGAAATGTGCCGATTGCGGGCGGGCCATTACCCGATGCGTTGGCAAGAACAACAATGTATATTATTCTTGCTCAACCTACAAGAACCGTTCCCGGACGGCCTGCACCATGCACTCAATCAAGCATGAGCGGCTGGAGGCTGCTGTTCTGTTCGCCGTACAGCATCAGGTGCATTTGGCTGTTTCCTACTCGGAAATCGTCACACAGATCAATTCCGCTCCAATCAAAAAAAGCCAGTCTTACCGACTGGACGATCTGATAGCTGCAAAAGAGCGGGAACTGACAAAGATAACACGCTACAAGCAGTCTCTTTATCAGGACTGGAAAGACGGTGAAATCACCCAGCAGGAATACCGGGATATGAAGGCCGACTATGAACGGCAGATTTCTGATATTTCCGCAGTGCTTACCCGGCTGAACGCTGAACGCGCAGAACTGGCAAACGGTGTGGACAACGAGCATCCTGCACTGGTAGCCTTTATGAAATATCAGAACATTGAAGCCCTCAACCGTGAAATCTTGGTTGAACTTGTGGATTATATCAAGGTCTATGAAAACGGCAATATCAGCGTGAAATTCAAATTTGCTGACGAGCTCCGCAAGATTGCCGAGTACATTGAAATCAACACTACGGAAGATACCGCAGTAGCGGGCTAACCCCCGCTACAAACCCCTTTGACAGTGTGTTTTCCTAATAGGCGCTAATCATATGCTTGCTATTCAGTTTTCACTTAGGCAAACTACGAAAGGACGGGAAAGGAATGGAAATGGAACATGATATTGAAAACAGCGGATTTATGTCACAAAAGCGCAATCCCACACATGAAACAGTCACTTATAAAATCGGCGGCACATTCTATGAGGTGTCCACCTCTTGCGGTGGTTCGGAGCTGCTCTATGACAAGATGAAGCGGCTCATAAAAGCGGAATCCGTCAAAACGCCTACTGACAAAGAAAGAGAAGTCCGCTATAATGAAGATAGCAACCTGTTTGTCGGGCGTTCATTACAGGAGGAATGAACACATGACAACAAATACATATATGCCCGAACAGATAACAGCATTATACGCCCGTTTAAGTCAAGAGGACGCATTGGACGGGGACAGCAACAGTATCGTCAATCAGAAAGCGTTATTATCCAAATACGCTACCGACAACGGCTTTTCTAATCCGGTATTTTTCATTGATGACGGTGTTTCCGGCGTAACCTTTGACCGCCCGAATTTTAACCGCATGATAGCAGAGATTGAAGCCGGAAACGTGGGAACAGTCATAGTCAAAGATATGTCCCGCTTGGGGCGTGACTATCTGAAAGTCGGTTACTATACGGAAATCTTTTTTGTAGAGCGTGATGTACGCTATATCGCTATCAATGACGGCGTAGACAGTGCCAAAGGCGATAACGATTTTACCCCGTTCCGCAACTTATTCAATGATTTTTACGCAAAGGACACAAGCAAAAAGGTACGGGCAATCAAGAAAGCGCAAGGCATGGCAGGAGAACATCTGACAAAGCCACCTTATGGCTACAAAGTTGACCCAGCCGACAGGAAAAAATGGATTGTGGACGAAGAAGCCGCCACTGTGGTAAAGCGAATTTTTGATTTATGTGTTGCCGGTAAAGGACCTATGCAGATAGCAAAAATTCTGACGGCTGACAAAATACTTACTACCAAAGCCCACTATGCAAAGCAAAAAGGCAAGGTGCTTCCGGAAAATCCGTATAGTTGGAATGAAAGCACGATTGTTGGGGTTTTAGAGCGTATGGATTACTGCGGACATACTGTAAACTTCAAAAGCTATTCAAAATCCCACAAGCTGAAAAAGCGTATTCCTACCACAAAGGAACAACAGGCGATTTTCCGCGATACCCATGAAGCGATTGTGGAAGAAGCTGTCTTTGAACGGGTACAGGAATTGAGGGCAAATAAACGCCGCCCCACAAAAGCAGAGCGACAGGGAATGTTCTCCGGCTTGGTGTTCTGTGCCGACTGCGGAAGTAAACTACATTTTGCCACTTGCAAGAGTTTTAATGGCTCACAAGACCATTACCGCTGTGCAAGATACAAAAGCAATACGGGAGATTGTACCGCACACTTCATCAGAGAGGAAACATTACAGCAGATTGTCCGGCAGAGAATATTTGCCGTAACTGCACTGTTCTTTGACGATATAACCGCTTTTATGGATTTGATACGCCAACAGCGGTTTGATGAAACAGAAAAAGAGATGAAGCGCAAGCGGCGTGAGGTCGGACAGGCAAAGAAACGGATTGCAGAACTTGACCGGATTTTCAAACGGATTTATGAGGACGATATAAACGGCACAATCAGCCATGAGCGGTTTTTGAAACTGTCCGCAGAATACGAAGCAGAACAACGGGAATTGACGGAAAAGGTAAACGCTGAACAGAAAGAAGTCGATACTTACGAGCAGGACAAAAACGACTTTGACAGCTTCGCCGCCATTATTCGCAAGTATGTAGGGATAACAGAATTAACGCCTACAATCGTCAATGAATTTATCAAGAAAATCGTTGTCCATGCGCCGGAGAAAATAGACGGCAAGCGTTTTCAGAAAGTGGATATTGTCTTTAACTTTGTTGGAGAAATCCATTTGCCGACTGACCCGCAGACGGAACAAAAAGAAGCCACTAAACAGGAAAAGACGGCATAGCCCTTGAATGGGGCTATACCGCCTAATCGGAAAATAATACTTCCTTGTAACCCGAAACCCTTTGCCTTCGGGGATTTTTTCGCTCCAAGAGAAAAGATATGGCATACCCTGCAATCCATCACAGGGTGGAACCCTGCCGGCATTTCTGGTAGGATAAGAAATTGCCCATCACCACTGCGCACAAAAAGTCAAGAGCAACCCCGGCAGAGCTGATAGAATCATGCATATGGAGGGACTTGGAACATGGATTGGATTACAGGAATACAGCGGGCGCTGGACTACGTCGAGGCGCATCTGACGGAGAAAGTTGACTACGAGGCGGCGGCAAGAGAGGCCTGCTCCTCCACATTCCACTTCCAGAGGATGTTCAGCATGCTCTGTGGGTTTTCACTTGGCGACTATATCCGGATGCGCCGCCTTGCTCTTTCGGCGGAAGAGCTGACACGCACCGGCGGCAAGGTCGTCGATATCGCCCTCAAATACGGCTACGACACCCCGGAGAGCTTCTCCCGCGCGTTCCTGCGGTTCCACGGCATCTCCCCCACCGACGCCCGGCGGGGAGGGACCGTAAAATCCTTTTCCAGGCTGTCCGTAAAATTAATTCTATCAGGAGGCAGCACCATGGATTACAGGATTGAGAAAAAAGGCCCGTTTCAAATCATCTGCAGGAAAAAGCAGGTCGCAAAGCCCCAGGGAGAAACCGCCGCGGAGGATATCGCGCCCTTCTGGGCCCAGTGCCGAACCGACGGCACCATCCAGGAACTCTGCAGGTGCGGCCGGTTTGACAGCTTCGGCGGCATTCTTGGGGTCTGCTTCTCCAACGAGATGGCGGAGTCCGGATTCCCCTACGGTATCGGTGCGGAGTACAGCGGCGTCCCCTCCGGCGCCGAGGGGCTGGACATTGTGGACATCCCCGCCCACACCTATGCGGTCTTTCCGTGCAGGGGCAGGATGCCCGACGCGTTCATAGAGACCTACCGGAAGATCTGCACAGAGTTTTTCCCCCAGAGCAACTATGCCTATGGCAGCGGGATCGAGTTGGAGGTCTACCCTTCCGCTGAAGTGCAGGACCCCAACTACACCTGCGAACTCTGGATCGCCGTCAACGAAAAGGAGCCGCGTTGACGCACGGCACAGGGCCATCATATCAGGAGGCAGCCGATCATGTGTCGGCTGCCTCCGATTGCTGTCCCTGTTTGGCCTTCCGGCGCACCAGGTTGATGAATTTCTCCATGTTGGGGGTGCAGGAGTCGAACTTGTTCCACACCATGACCCACCTATAGTCCTCTTTGCCAAATTGGATTTCACGGTAGCCGAAGGTATCCTGATCGATCAGCTGGATTCCCGATATGGGGCAGATCACCACGCCCTGCGCCGCCTTCATGAGGAAAATGGCACTGGTCAGGGTGGTCCAGGTGGCGGAGAGCCAGGGGGATATCCCCCAGGCGTTGAGCCAGCGGATGATATCGCCTGTCTGGAGGTTGTTGGCCGGAAGCAGCAGCGGAAGGTCCGCCAGCTCCGCCTGGGTTACCGGCCCGGTCTGCTCCGCCAGGGAGCTGCTCCTTGGGAACAGCACCACCCAGGGTTCCGCGTCCAAGACCACATGCTGGTAGAGGGCCATGGAGACCGGCTCCTTGACAAAGGCGATTTCCAAAAGGCCCTTGTTCAGCCGCTCCAACAGCTCCGCCGAGGTTCCGGCGCTCCAGGTGTGGAGCATGATTTCCGGGTTCTCGCCCCGGTACTCCGCAATCCACCCCGGTAAAAAGGAAACGGAGACCGACTCCAGCATGCCGATGCTGAGCGTCCCCCTGGTGGCGTTTCTGATCTGGCGCATCTCCCCCACCGTCTGGTCCATGAGGCGGGTGATCTCATAGCCCCGGTTCAGAAGGTACCGGCCCGCGTCGGTCAGGTACAGCTTCTTCTTCCTCCGCTCAAAGAGATCCACGCCCAGTTCCTCTTCCAACTGCCGCAGCTGCCGGCTCAGGTGCGGCTGCGCGATGTTCAGCTTTTTCGCCGCTTTGGAGATGTTTTCCTCCTCCGCAATGGCGATGAAGTGTTCCAGCTCCCGTTTGTCCAAGGTTTCATCCTCCTGCTGCGCACTGTATTCCGCCATTCCACACTACAGTCAGTATATAACATTTTCTTCTCTTGAACAACAAAATTGGAATTATATTTTTCTATCAAGAGGAGAAAAACTCCCCTCACGCTGTTACGCGGAGGGGAATTCAAATCGCAGGCAGGAACGCGAAGCCTTATAACACTTTGGCCAAAAAGCCCTGAAGCCTTTCGCTCTCAGGGTGGTCGAACAGCTGGCGGGGCTCATTCTGCTCCACAATGCGGCCCTCGTCCATAAACAGGACCCGGCTGCCCACCTCGCGGGCAAAGCCCATCTCATGGGTCACCACCACCATGGTCATGCCCTCCCTGGCCAGCTGCTTCATGACTTCCAGCACCTCGCCCACCATTTCCGGGTCCAGGGCCGAGGTGGGTTCGTCAAAGAGCATGAGCTTGGGCTTCATGGCCATGGCCCGGACAATGGCGATGCGCTGCTTCTGCCCGCCGGAGAGCTGGTTTGGATAGGCGTCGGCCTTATCCGTCAGCCCCACCCGCCCCAGCAGCTTCACTGCCTCGGCATCCGCCTCCTCCGGCTTCATCAGGCCGGTGCGGACCGGGGCCAGGGTGATGTTTTTCCGGATGGTCATATTGGGGAAGAGGTTAAAATGCTGGAACACCATGCCCATCTGACGGCGCACCGCGTCGATGTTGACCTTGGGGTCCGTAATCTCCTTGCCGTCGAAGGTGATGGTGCCGGCGGTAGGGGTCTCCAACAGGTTCAAACACCGCAGGAAGGTAGACTTTCCAGACCCGGAGGGGCCGATGATCACCACTTTTTCACCGGGTGCGATGTGCTCGGAGATGTCATCCAGCACCAAGTGGTCCCCAAAGGATTTGGAGAGGTGTTTAACGTCGATCACTTTGACGCAGCCTCCTTTCCAGCTTGCCCAACAGGTAGGTGAAGATCATCACCAGCACGAGATATATGGCGGCCGCCCCGAAGAGGGGGAACATCTGCTCGTAATTGCGGTTGGCGATGCCCCGGGCGGCATAGAGCAGCTCCTTGCCGCCAATGACGGTGAGCAGCGAGGTATCCTTCAGCAGCATGATGAACTCATTGCCCAGGGAGGGGAGAATGGCCTTTACGGCCTGGGGGACGACCACAAAGCGCATGGTGTCAAAATAGTTCAATCCCAAGGAGCGGCTGGCCTCCGACTGACCGCCGTCCACAGCCATCAGACCGCCCCGGATGATTTCAGAGACATAGGCGCCGGAGTTGATGCCCAGGCCGAACACGCCCACAGCAGTGGCGTTGCGGCTCCAGGTGAAGACCACGAACATCCAGATCATCAGCTGAAGCATCATGGGGGTGCCCCGGATTACCGTGACATACACCTTGGCCACAGCGTTGAACAGCCCCAGCACCGGGTTGTGGTGGCCGGGACGCTGCTGGTCGTGGGCGGTGCGGATCACCGCCACCAACAGCCCCAGCGCCACGCCCAGGAGCAGGGCCAGGGCGGTGGCCAGCAGGGTGGTGCCCACTCCGGTTATGTACTGCTGCCACCGGTCCTCCAGCAAAAAAGCCCGATAAAACTTCAAAAAGAAGTCCTGCCAAGCGGTGAGGTCCGCGTTCGCAATGGCGGAATACTGCAAGAAGAGTTGCTCCATGGGGCGGCTCCTTTCCTTGGTGGGATGGGAAAAAGGGCGGCGTTCCGCCGCCCTTTTTTAGGTATCGATTATTCCGCGGCGATATACTTGTCAAGGATAGCCTGGACGGTGCCGTCCTCGGTGAGCTCAGCCAGCGCGCCGTTGACAGCCTCCACCAGAGCGGTGTTGCCCTTGGCAAAGCCGATGGCGTAATCCTCGTTGGTATAGGCGGTATCCAGGATGGTCAGCCCGGCGTTGGCCTTCACAAACTCCTGGGCAGGAGCGTTGTCGATGACCACACAGTCCACCTGGCCGTTCACCAGGGCCTGGACCGCGGTGATGCCGTTGTCATAGGGCACCACATGGTCGGAGCCGTAGTCGTCGGTGCAGTAGGTTTCGCCGGTGGTGCCGCGCTGGGTGCCGATGAGCTGATCGCCCAAGTTGTCCAGGGTCACATCGGAGCCCTCTTTTACAATGATGACCTGGATGCCGGTGGCATAGGAATCGGAGAAGTCCATGACGGCAAGGCGGTCTTCATCCACGGTCAGGCCGGCCATGCAGATGTCGCTCTTGCCCTGCTGGACAGCCACCTGGGCGGCGTCAAACTCCATGTCTTCAATGACCAGCTCCAAGCCCAGCTTCTCGGCAATGGCGCCGGCGATCTCCGGGTCGATGCCGATGACCTTACCGCTGTCGTCGGTCATCTCATAGGGAGGGAAGGCCGCGTTGGTGGACATGATCAGCTTGCCGGACTCCACAGTGGTGAAGGAGGCCTCGCCGGAGGAGGAACCGCTGCCGGAGGCGGAACCGCCGGCGCTGGCGGAGCCGCTGCCGGAGGCGGAACCGCTGCCGCTGTTGCCGCAGGCGGCCAGAGACAAGACCGTCAGCACAGCTACCATAACTGCAAGAAACTTTTTCATTTCAATCTTCCTTCTTTAAAACTTAGATTTATGCGCCTAAAAAAGGAAGCGTCCTTCTCGGAACGCTTTCTTTCAGGAGCAAAACTAAGGATAGCATTCCAAGGTGGCAAAGTCAATAGTTTGCCAGAAAAAGATGCATAAATATTTGCATTGATCTCGATGGGTCCAGTGACATACTATATAAATTTCAGAATTTTTCTTATATTTTTCCCCGATTCGTGCTATTCAAATGCATATCTATTGAATATTCATTCGTATTATGCATGCAAAAAAGGAGGCCGCGGCCTCCTTTTTTACTCAGTGCGCGGCCGGGAGCTCCGGCAGCTTGTATTTGGTCAGGTAGCTTTGGACGTTGGTGGTGAATTCCTCGCCGGTCTTGACATCGTGGAGATAGGCATGGGGATTGAGGCCGGTCTGCTCCGTCTCCAGCACACAGATGGCCAGGTTGGAGCAGTGGTCGGAGATGCGCTCATAATTGGTCAGCAGGTCGTTGAGCACAAATCCCAGCTGAATGGTGCATTTCCCCCGCTGGAGGCGGTTGATGTGGCGCATCCGGATCTCCTCGATCAACTGGTCGATCACCTCTTCCAGAGGCTCCACCGTGGAGGCCATGGCGCAGTCGCTGGTCTCAAAGGCCCTGACGGTCAGGTTGAGAATCTCAATCAGGGCGTCGGTGAGTACCTTCAGCTCCGCGTTGGCTTCATCGGAGAAAGAGAGCTGCTTTTCATGGAGCTCCCTGCCCGCCTCCATGATGTTGAGGGAGTGGTCGCCGATGCGCTCGAAATCCCCGATGGAGTGGAGGAGCTTGGAGGCGGAACGGCCGTCGGCGGCGGAGATGCCCTTTCGGGACGCCTCCACCAGGTAGCCGCCCAACCGGTCCTCATAGATATCCAGCTTGTCCTCGTTCTCCGTAATCGTGGAGTCCCGGGCGCTCTGGTAATCGGAGAGCTGGTCGATTGCCATCAGGACATTGTCCCGGGCCAGCTCACCCATTTGGATGGCCAGGTTGCCGCACTCCGCCACGGCAACGGCAGGTGTGCGGATCAGCAGCGGATCCAGGAACGCCACCGTATCGGTGCCGGACTCGCTGCGCACGAGGACAGTGGCCAGCTTTTCCAATTGGCGGGCAAACGGCAGCAGCATGGCCGTCGTCGCCACGTTGAATACCGTGTGGCAGAAGGCCACGCCCACGGCGTCGATGGGCGCGTCCACAAATTGGAACTGGAAGATGCCGTGGGCAATATAAAAGAGAGCAAGGCACACCACCGTGCCGATCACGTTGAAGGAGATATGAACAGCCGCCACGCGCCGGGCGTTGCGGTTGACACCAATGGAGGAGAGCAGTGCGGTGACGCAGGTGCCGATGTTCTGGCCCATGATGATGGGGATGGCCATGCCGTAAGAGATGCTGCCGGTCAGGGCCAGGGCCTGCAAAATACCCACGGAGGCCGCGGAACTCTGGATGATGCCGGTGAAGACCGCGCCCACCAATACGCCCACCAGCGGGTTGCGGAATGCCGTCAGGATGCCGGCAAACTCCGGCATATCCGCCAGGGGGCTGACCGCGTTTTTCATCAGGTCCATCCCGTACATCAGCACGGCAAAGCCCAGCATGATCCGGCCGATGTCCCGATGCCGCTGCTTTTTGGAGGACATGAGCAAAATCACGCCGGCCAGGGCAATCAGGGGAGAGAAATTCTCCGGCTTGAGCATCTCCACCAGCACGTTTTCACTCTGGATTCCGGTCAGGGACAAAATCCACGCCGTCAGCGTGGTTCCAATGTTGGAACCCATGATGACGCCGATGGTCTGCCCCAGCTCCATAACGCCGGAGTTGACCAGGCCCACCAGCATGACCGTCATGGCGGATGAGGACTGGATGGCAATGGTGATGCCCGCACCCAAAAGCAGGCTTTTCAATGGGTTGGAGGTCATCTGCTTCAAGGTGCGCTCCAGCCGGCCGCCGGCCATTTTTTCCAGGCTGTTGGACATGGTGTTCATTCCGTACAGGAAAAACGCCAGACCTCCACAAAGGGAAAAAATAGAGAAAATATCCATGTACTCTCCTCGCGTTCTCATTTGTTCCGGGACATCCGTTTTGCATCCCATTTAAATCGCATACGAATTCATTATACGATAAAATAGAGAAAAGGGAACTCTTTTCTTGCGGAAAACTTGCATAAACTTGTAGAAAACAACCTGGTTTTTTCTCTATTTTTCAGTCAGGTAACAAGGCGCCGCACATGCGGATGCGATTCGCCGGATTTGGCCGCCGACAATAGCGCCTCCCGATCCTCCTTCCGGTTCAGGACGTGCATCTTCCTGTGGCAGTTGGGGCAAAGAGCCACCGTGTTGTCGATCGTATCGCCGCCGCCCTTTGAAAGCCATACCACATGGTGGGTCTCCAGATAGGGCGACCCGGCCTTGTCCATAAAGGGGGCCTCCTTGGCACAGAGCTGACAGACGCCCTTAGCCCTGCGTTTGGCATATTCCGAGACGAAAGCATTCCGCTCATATGTATTGGTACTGGCAATCCGGCTCTTCGGATGTTTTGTCTCTTTGGAGAGCGCCTTTTTCTTCAGCTGCGCATCGGAGAGAGCTTTTGCCCGATGCTCGTCAATCCTGTATTTTTTGTCCAGGACGTCTTTGGTCATCGGTCGGTTTTCCCTGGGCCTGTATGGCTCCCGGATACCCCAGACCCCTTTGCCTTTTCCCTGCGCGGAATAGAAGATATCCTCTTTCCCGGTAAATGCTTTTGAATCGCTGGAAGAGCGCTCTATGGTACTTCTTACGGCAGCCGTCCAAGTTTTATTCTCTTCAAAATTCATAATCCCACGATCCTGAATCCTTTGAAAAATCTTATTGTAGTGCGCCTGATCCCCCAACTCGTGGAGCGCGTCGATGACTTCCTCCAGCCAACTTCTCGGCTGTGCCATATGGCATCCCCCTTCCTGTTCAGATGAATTGCATACAGTTTATCACAGCCTTCGACTTCTTTCCACAGAGGAATGCTGTCAAGTCAAGAAACCCGATACAAAAACTCACCGCAAGCGCGACCGCGCTTGCGGTATTGCTTCCATGCGGCAAAGGCGATATCGAACCCCCATGTATCGGTCCGGGGCAGAGCAGCCTCGGGACAGGCAAAAAAAGGACCGGTCCGAAGACCGGTTTTCCAGAGCGCAATGTGCTCCGATGCGACTGGGTTTTCCTATGGACGCCGCACTTCCATCTTCTTGTAGCGAATCCCAGCGCAGCGGGTTCAGCGCGAAACAGTGGCGCAACAAATTGAACGTGCTCCGACTTTTAAAAAAAGTCGGAGCAAACGACAAACCGTTTGCTCCGACGTGGCGGAGAGAAAGGGATTCGAACCCTTGAGACCTTTTAAGGGTCTACACGATTTCCAATCGTGCGCCTTCGACCAGCTCAGCCATCTCTCCACGGCTTTGCGCTCGATGCAGCAGAAATAATTATACCAAAAATTTTTCTGAAGTCAATACAAAATCGGCACTTTTTTCAGAATCTTCCCCACGGGGCCTCAGCGGCCCCCAAAGACGACGGGAGGGCGTTTGCCCTCCCGTTCTTTACTTCTCCATCGCGGTGATGAAACTGTCCATGGCATGGTCCATGGCGGCGCCGGCCTTCTGCATGGCTTTCCCCACCGGTGTCTTCATGGACTGCTGCCTGGAACCCGCCATCATAGCGACAGCGGCGCCGGCCACAATGCCGGTACCCATACCACACCAAAATGCGGTGGTGTTCATCATTCATCCACTCCTTTACTGCACGGGAATAGTATGCCCGGTTTTCCCCGGATTCCCCGCACACTGCATGGAACAATCTGATGGTTTTTCCAGATATTTCACAACAGGAAAGGGAAATGCCTTTCCTGTTTTCTATTTGCGAAATGGGGCGATACCATATATAATAAAAACAATGACATTTTGATGAGTTGAGAGGAATCCACATGACAAAGCTATATCTGGTCCGCCATGCCGAGGCGGAGGGAAATTTGTACCGAATCGCCCACGGGCAGTACGACAGCATGATCACCGACCGGGGGTACCAGCAGATCGAGGCGCTGCGCCAGCGTTTCCAGGACATCCACGTGGACGCGGTCTACTCCAGCGACCTGCGCCGCACCTGCATCACCGCCACCGCCGTCTATGTGCCGAGGCACTTGCCCCTTAACAAGCGGAAGGATCTGCGGGAGGTGGGAATCGGCCGCTGGGAGCAGATGTCCTGGGGCGAGATCGGCCGGGAAGAGCCGGAGCAGATGCTCAATTTTACCAAACATATGGAGCGCTGGCACGTGGAGGGCGCCGAGACTGTGGCTGAGGTCCGGGACCGGATGCTCCGGGCCGTGCGGGAGATTATCGCCGCCCACCCCAATGAGACCGTGGCCGTCTTTTCCCACGGCATGGCGCTGCGCATCCTGTTGGGCACGCTCCAGGGGCTTACGCTGGAGCAGTTAGGCCAAACCTCCCACGGGGACAACACCGCCGTATCCTTATTGGAGGCGGAGGACGGTCACATCAAGGTGGTTTTCCGGGATGACAACTCCCATGTGAAAAATATCTCCACTTTCGCCGGACAGACCTGGTGGAAACGGCCCAACGGCATCGAGCCGGGCCTTGCCTTCAGCGATTTGGACCTTGCCTCGCAGGGGGAATTCCTCCATCGCTGCGGATGCGACATCTGGAAGCTGACCTCCATGCCCGGGGATTTTGACGGCGACGTACTGCTGCGGGAGGCAAGTGAACGGCCTTGCCTGATTGCCAGTTTGGAGGGCACCCCGGTGGGCTGCCTGGAGCTGAACCCGGAGAAGGAGGCTGATCAAAACCACGGCTGGATCAGCTTCTACTACATGACGCCGGAGTACCGCTGCCAGGGATACGGAATCCAGCTGCTGGGCCAGGCGGTGAAGTTCTACCGCCCCCTGCAGCGCCACACGCTGCGCATCGCCCTGAGCCCGCAGGCCCAGCAGGCCTATCGTTTCTTCACCCGTTACGGTTTCCAAAGCACCGGCTCCACGGAGGATGGACGCGACATTTTGGAAAAAGACATCCGTTTACTGGATATTTGATTGTATTTTGTATTATTTGGCAATTAATATACGAACAGGAATCGAAATTACTGGAACATGTGGAAAGGAATCGGACTATGGGTGAATTTTTGCCAGTCTCCCGCCAGGAGATGCGGGATCGGGGCTGGGACGGATATGACTTCTTGGTGGTCACAGCCGACGCCTATGTGGATCATCCCAGCTTCGGCACCACCATCATTGCCCGGGTACTGGAGGCGGAGGGCTACCGGGTTGCCATCCTGAGCCAGCCGGACTGGCACAGCGCAGCGGCCTTCCAGCGGATGGGCCGCCCCCGGTGGGGCGCGTTCATCGGCGGAGGCAACATCGACTCCATGGTGGCCCACTACACGGCGGCCAAGAAGCGCCGCAGCCGGGATCAGTACAGCCCCGGTGGAAAGATGGGCCTGCGGCCCGACCGGCCCACCATTGTCTACGCCAACCGCTGCCGGGAGGCCTTTCCCGGCCTGCCGGTGGTCATCGGCGGCCTGGAGGCCTCGCTGCGCAGGTTTGCCCACTACGACTATTGGGACGACAAGGTCCGCCGCTCCATCCTCTTTGACGCCCAGGCAGATCTTATGGTCTACGGCATGGGGGAGCGGGCCACCCGGGAGATTGCCGGGCGCCTCGCCGCAGGCACGCCGGTGGAGGAGATCACCGACGTGCGGGGAACGGCCTATGCCGCGGACTCCCCCGCCCCCTGCCCCTTCTCCAAAACCACCTGCGCCTCCTATGAGGAGGTATGTGCCGACAAGAGGTCTTACGCCCAGGCCACCAAAGTGGAATACGATGAGCACGACCCCGTCCGCGGCAGAGCCATTCTCCAGCGCCACGGCGCCAAGTGGCTCATCGTCAATCCCCCCTCCGCGCCCCTTTCCACAAAGGAGCTGGACGCGGTGGCGGAACTCCCCTATGTCCGGGAGGTCCACCCCATGTACGATCAGGACGGCGGCGTACCCGCCATCGAGGAGGTGCGCTTCTCCGTCACCCACAACCGGGGCTGCTTCGGCGGGTGCAACTTCTGCTCCCTGGCCTTTCACCAGGGCCGCATGATCACCTCCCGCAGCCATGAAAGCTGCATCCGCGAGGTGACGGAGATGACCCACGACCCCAAGTTCAAGGGCTATATCCACGACGTGGGCGGCCCCTCGGCCAACTTCCGCCACCCCTCCTGCCAGGAACAGCTCAAGCGGGGCATGTGCAAGAACCGCAGCTGCCTGGCCCCCACGCCCTGCCGCAACATCGACCCCGACCACTCGGACTACACAAAGCTCCTGCAGGAGCTGCGGGCCATCCCGGGCGTGAAGAAAGTCTTTGTCCGCTCCGGCATCCGCTATGACTATCTGCTGGCGGGCCGCAACGACGAGTTTTTCCGGGAACTGGTGAACCACCACATCAGCGGCCAGCTGAAGGTGGCTCCCGAGCACTGCGTGGCCCATGTGCTGGACTACATGGGAAAGCCACATTTCGACGTATTCGAGTCCTTTTGGGACAAGTATCAGACATTCAACCGCAAAGAGGGCCGGGAACAGTACCTGGTGCCCTACCTCATGTCCTCCCACCCCGGCTGCACCCTCAGCGACGCGGTGGAGCTGGCGGAATTCCTTCACTCCACCGGGCACCAGCCGGAGCAGGTACAGGACTTCTATCCCACGCCGGGCACCCTCTCCACCTGCATGTATTATACGGGCATCGACCCGCGGACCATGCAGCCGGTCTATGTCGCCACCGACCCCCACGACAAGGCGCTTCAGCGGGCACTGCTCCAGTGGCGCAAGCCGGAGATGCGCCGGCTGGTGGTGGAGGCGCTCCACAAAGCCGGACGTGAGGACCTCATCGGCTACGGCCCCCAGTGCCTGATCCGTCCTCTGCACGGCGGACGCAGCCCGGCCGCAGAGGCCGGCGGCGGCCAGCGCCGGGACAAGGGGAGGCGCGGTGCGTCCACCCCACGGCAGGGGGAGGCCAGCCCCCGGCAGGCTGACACGGGAAGAAGCGGGCCAAACCGGGGCATATCCGATCCGCGCAAGCGGCAGGGGAAGCCAGGCACCACCGACCCACGGCGGGGTGAAGCAAAGGACATGCCTCGGGGCGGGATCAAAGCGGCCTCTTCCGCCCAGCAGCCCCAGAAGCCGCTGAAGCGGAAAAAGGGCTGGGCAAAACCCAAAAAGAGGAAATAACCAAAAGCGCCTGATTTCGATTGACACTGCCAGCACTCCGTCCTATAATGGAGCCGCTTTGCGGGACGCTCGTCCCGCTTTTGCCGCTGAATACCGGACATTCGGCAGCGTCTGCCGGTCCGATTAAAATGGGGGATTGTATGGAAGGATTGGTCACCGCGGCCCTATTTTTACTGGGGCTTTTGCTGATCGTCAAGGGCGGAGACTACTTTGTGGACGCCGCCGTCTGGATGGCGGAGATCTCGGGTATCCCCCAGTTCATCATCGGCGCCACCGTGGTCTCCCTGGCCACCACGCTGCCGGAGCTGATGGTCTCCGTCATGGGTGTGCTGCAAGGTGAGGTGGACTTGGCGGTGGGCAACGCCGTTGGCTCAGTCACTGCCAACATCGGGCTGATTATGGGCCTTTCCGTGGTCTGCATCCCCTCGGCCGTCAAGCGCGGGCAATTCAGTTTAAAAGCCATCCTGATGGCTGCGGCCGCGGCCCTGCTGCTGGCCCTGTGTCGGGGCGGAGAACTGCCCCTGCTGCCCTCCATGGGGCTTTTGGTGATTTTTTCCGCCTTTGTCTGGGCCAATATCCGGGACGCCAAGCAAAGCATCAGCCAGCGGGACCCACACAGCCGCCGGGATATCTCCCGCCGCCGCGTCTTCATCATGACCTGCAAGTTCATCTTGGGCGTGGTGGGCATCATCGTGGGCTCTGAACTGCTCATCAACGAAGGAAGCGCCATCGCTGTCTTTTTGGGCGTGCCCGCCAGCATCATCGGCGTCACCATGGTGGCCGTCGGCACCTCGCTGCCGGAGCTGGTTACCACGGTCTCCGCCATTGTCAAGCGGGAGTCCTCCATGTCCATCGGCAATATCATCGGCGCCAATGTGATCGATTTGACCATGATCCTCCCCGTCTGCTCCCTCATCTCCGGCGGGCGCCTTGCCATCTCTCCGCAGACAGTGCTCCTGGACCTGCCGGCCTGCCTTTTGCTGGTGGTCACCGCCATCCTGCCCCCGCTGTTCACCGGCCGGTTCTACCGTGCCCAGGGCGCGCTTATGCTGCTTCTTTACGCGGGGTATGTGGTGCTTTTGATTTTGTGAGGGAAAGAGCGGGAACAATTCCCGCTCTTTTTTGTTACTGAATTGTGACCGTTTGCCTCTTGATTTTCTGTACTGACTGTACTAATATAGTTGACACAGTTGGAATGCGGCAAGGAGGCGCTCACTTTATGAGAGTTCGGGTCATTTTATGTATTTGTCTGGTGCTTTTGTCTATGGCGTCGGTAGCTGTCTGCGGACATGCCCTGGAGCGGGGCGGCCACAGGGAAAAAAGCGGCACCTGCCGGCTGCTGATCGTGCGGGGTCTGACGGAGGATGAGGTCCAGATTGCAGAAACCGTATACTCCCTGCCTCTCATATAAATATTGAAAAACCGCCCGTGGAGAATTTCCACAGGCGGTTTTCCTCTTTTTAGTGAACGATTCCGGGGGTCACTGCGTTTTCACCGTCAGTCAGGTCGCCGTCGGTATCGTGAATCCGGGCATTGTGCAGCATCTGCTCATAGGTGGCGGAGCGCACAATGGGCTGGCCGCCGCGCTGGGCGGAGGCGCCGCTGGCCGAGCCGGCGCTGCCGGAGGCATTGCCGCCGCCGGTGCCGTTCACAGTGCCGTTGTTGTCAAGGGCGCCACTTTGGCTGCCGGTGCCCTCGTTGCCAAGGACGCCGCCGTTGGATCCGCTTTCATTGCCGGTGGTGCCGTCGTCGGTGCCGCCGTTGGCGGAGTTGTCACCAACGCTGGTGGAACCGGAGCCCTGTCCGGCATTGGGGTTGTCTGCATTATTCGTAGTTCCGCAGGCTGTCATGGAAACCATCATCACAGCCGCAAAGACCAGGGGCAGGATTTTGCTTTTCATCATTCTTCCTCCTTATTTTAAAACACGGGTGGATTTACCCGCAAGTTAGTATTTGCAACTTATACAAATTTAGATCGGAAAATTTTACAAATTCCCCCTTGCTTTTTCCAGTTTTACCCCCTATACTATACATTAATGATAATAATTATTATTTAAGGAGGAATTGCTATGCGTCCGCAGAGGTATTCTGTCCGGCGGGAACGCATTTACGAAGCCGTGGCCGCCTCCTGTGAGCACCCTTCTGCGGAAATGATTTACAATCAGCTGAAGACAGAGCTTCCGCAGCTGAGCCTGGGTACGGTGTACCGAAACCTGAACCAGCTGGCCGAGGAGGGGCGGCTGAGCCGGCTGGACTGCGGCAGCGCGGACCGGTTCGACGCCACAGTGGCGCCCCACACCCACTTTTGCTGCACCGCCTGCGGACGGGTGCTGGACCTGCCCGTGCCCTACGACCCGGTGCTGGACCGGGAGGCGGAGCGTTGGGGCTGTCAGGTAAAGGGCCACAGTTTGACGTTTCTTGGTATTTGTTCCGGCTGTGGTGGAAAGAATACAGTGTTGTGACGAGGAGCGGATACCCGCACTCTGCGCATAGAACAGAACATTGAAAGGAGCATTTGATTATGGAGTTGAAGGGCAGCAAAACAGAGGCCAACCTGCGCAAGGCATTTTCCGGCGAGTCCGAGGCAAGAAACAAGTATACCTATTTTGCCAGCGCGGCAAAAAAAGAGGGCTATGAGCAGATTGCGGCCATTTTCCAGGAGACCGCCGACAACGAGAAGGAGCACGCCAAGCTGTGGTTCAAGGCCTTGGGCGCCCTGGGCGACACCGCCCAGAACCTGCAGAACGCCGCCGACGGCGAGCACTGGGAATGGGACGAGATGTACAAGGACATGGCCAAGACCGCTGAAGAAGAGGGCTTTTTGGCGCTGGCCGCTCAGTTTGAGGGCGTGGCCAAGATTGAGAAGACCCACGAGGACCGCTATCTGAAGCTGTTGGAGAACCTCAAGAACGGAGAGGTCTTCAAAAAGGGCGAAAAGGTCATGTGGTTCTGCCGCAACTGCGGCCATGTGGAGATCGGCGAGTCCGCTCCCCAGGTCTGCCCCGTCTGCAAGCATCCCCAGGCGTATTTCCAGATCAAAGCCACCAACTATTAATCGCTCTGCAAAAGGCGCGGCGTATCCATGGATACGCCGCGCCTTTCCCGTTTAATGCCGCTCCGCCTTCTTCCGAACCGGATAGCACACCTCTGTGACCAGCTCGTCCGGGTTCTGGGTCTCATGGGGGCTCACATGGTAGATGCAGAAGGAGAGCCCGTCGAATTCATAGCCGTTGTCCCGCACCCAGGCGGCCACCGCGGCGTTCACCTCGTTCACCTTTTCGTAGCTGCCCGTATAGGTGGCGGAGGCCATCAGGATGGGCGGCACGGTCTTGAACTTCACATGCTCCGTATCCTCATAGGTACCCTTTACGGACATCTGGACCTCCACGTCCACGTCCCGCTCCCGGTAGTCGGTATCATGGTAAATGCCCAAGGTGCAGCAGGGTTCCGCCACCTGGAGGCGGAGGGGCGCCGTCTCCTTCATCAGCGTGTGCCACAGCCTTCCCTCTTCATAGTAGGAGGGCAGCACATCCCGTACACTGGCCACATACCGCTGGGGCAGCGTCTTGCAGGTGACTTCATAGTTCATTTCAAATACATCCTTTCCAATTCGCCTCAGGGCGCTTTCCAGGCGGGTGAGCTGCTCGTCGATTGCCTGGCTCTGGCTCAGCAGCTGCGTCCTCCGGAAGCGCAGCACCCGTTCCAGAGCGGCTTCGTCCCCGGCGATTGCCTCCGCGATGGCCTGGACGCCGATGCCCATGTCCCGCAGCGAGATGATGCGCCCTGCATCCGTCAGCTGCCGCTCCTGATAGTACCGGTAGCCGGTCTGCTCATCCACATGGTCCGGCGTCAGCAGCCCCATCTCATCATAGTGGCGGAGCATGCGGATGCTGATGCGGGACAGCCTGGAAAATTCGCCGATCTTCAGCATGGTCAAATCCTCCCACAGATCTGTGTTTTCTTGAGCTCGATGTCAGTATGGGGCCTTACACCGTGTGAGAGTCAAGCCCTTTTTATAAAATGGCCGGATTCGTTGAAGCGGACCCAGGAATGTGCTATATTGAAGCTATCATAAAAACGGAGGCGAGGACTATGCAAGCACTGGAAAAGCAATTTCACATTGACTGCGCGCCCGGAGACGTGGGCCGCTACTGCATCCTGCCGGGTGACCCGGGACGCTGCGCCTCCATTGCGGCGCTGTTTGACGGCGGGACAAAAATCGATCAGAACCGGGAGTTTGTCACCTACACGGGGACGCTGCTTGGAGAGCCGGTGTCGGTCTGCTCCACGGGGATCGGAGGGCCTTCCGCCGCCATCGCCATGGAGGAACTGCACAACTGCGGCGCGGACACCTTTATCCGGGTGGGCACCTGCGGGGGCATCGACCTGGACGTCCGATCCGGCGACATCGTGGTGGCCACAGGGGCCATCCGCTTTGAGCACACCAGCCGGGAGTACGCTCCCATCGAGTTCCCCGCAGTCTCCGATTTCTCCGTGGCCGGCGCCCTGATTCAGGCATCCAAGGCCATGGGCAAGCGGGTCCACTCAGGGGTGGTGCAAAGCAAGGACAGCTTCTACGGCCAACACAGCCCGGACAAGTCCCCGGTCTCCTATGAGCTGCTGCAAAAGTGGGAGTCCTGGAAGCGGCTGGGCGTGAAGGCCAGCGAGATGGAGTCCGCCGCCCTCTTCGTGGTGGCCGCGGCGTTGGGTGTGCGCTGCGGGGCGTGCTTCCACGTGATCTGGAACCAGGAGCGGGAGGCCGCAGGGCTGGATCAGGACATGAGCACAGACACAACCGCCGCCGTCCGGGTGGGCGTGGAGGCGCTGAAGCTCCTGATCGCCGCGGACAAAGCGGGCTGAGATTGGTGCTGAACAGTTTCCCGGGAGAATTCCCGGGAAACTGCTGTTCTATGGACGCAGGGATGCGGATAGGGCTCATCCCGGGCCTATCTCTCCGCTCATATTTTTTGCGGCATTATGGAAAGTATACTTGACATTTCCCCTTTGCCATGTTATCTTGTAGATGGAAAGTTTATTTTCCATTAGATCAGGAAGGAGGATGGCATTGAAGAACCGCCTGGAACAGATCCGAAAGCAGCGGGGCATTCGCCAGGAGGACCTGGCCGCCGCCCTGGAGGTCTCACGGCAGACGATTGGCTCGCTTGAAAACGGACGGTACAACCCCTCCATCACCCTGGCCTTTAAAATCGCCCGCTATTTTGGGTTGCAGATTGAAGAGATTTTCATTTATGAGGAGGAGCGTCCATGAAGAAGAATCATCTGGACTATGTGCTGGTGCTTGCCGGCGTATTGCTGCTGGGCACGGGCGTACTGCTGATCCGGCGCCTGGACCATCCGGAGCACATCATGCGCGCACTGCCCTACGTCTGCATCGGGGTGGGCTGCGGCACGTTTGGGCACGGCATGGGAGAGCTGATTTCCCGCCGGGCTTTGAAAAATGCCCCGGAGGCCGCGCGGCAGCTGGAGATCGACCGCAGAGATGAGCGCAACATCGCGATCGAAACCCGCGCCAAGGCAAAGGCCTATGACCTCATGACCTATGTCTTTGGGGCGGTGATGGTGTCCTTTGCACTGATGGGGGTGGAGCTCACCGCGGTGCTGATCCTTGTCTTTGCCTACCTGCTGGTCCACGGGTGGGGGATTTACTACCGCTGCAAATACGAACAGGAGATGTAAAAAAGCGGAAAGGGATTGTTCCCTTTCCGCTTTTCCCTCATTCGCCCTCCCGCATCAGGTGGACATTCAAATGATTGTATGTCATGGTGACCCCGGCGTCGTCAAAGGCCCGCTTGATGTTTGAGAGCAGGTCATAATACATAGCCCAGTAGTGCTCCGTCTCCGCCCAGCAGCGCAGGCTATATTCGATGGAGCTGTCTCCGTAGCTCTCAATCTGGGCCGACGGCGCGGGCTCCTTCAGCACATGCCCTGTCATGGCGGCGGCCTTCAGCAGGGCTTCACACACCGTCTCCGGCCGGTCTTCGTAAGAGGCGGTCACCCTGTGCTCGGCCCGCCTCCGGCCCAGCACTGTAAAGTTGGTCAGCCGGCTGGCGGAAAGCTCCTTGTTGGGCATCAGCACCCGCCGGCCGTCTATGGTGTCTAACTTGGTGTAGTTCAGGGTGATCTCCGCCACGGTGCCGGAGACGCCGGAGGCCTCAATGAAGTCCCCCAGGTTAAAAGGCTTATTCACCAGGATCACCAGCCCGCCCGCCATGTTGGACAGCACGTTTTCCGCCGCCAGGGAAAAGGCCAGGGAGGTGACGGACAGCAGCGCCACCAGGGAGGTGGACGGGATGTCCAGGGATTCCATCACAATGATGATGGTGACGATCCACAGCACCACCCGCACCGCGCTCAGCACGTACCTGCGGATCCGCTCGTCCAGCCGGGTCCGCCCCAACAGCTTTTTGGCCAGCTTGCCCAACACCCGGACGGCAACCAGGCAGACAAGGGCTGTGACAATACCGGAAATCAGCCTCCCGATGGAGAGGGAGCCGATCTGCGCTCCCAAGAGTTTTGTCAGGTCCATATGCATCTCCTTCTTTTGGCGGCTGTATCTTTACCCGAACGGGACAGTCAAATCCGCCGCCTGGTGCTCAAAGCTCCCGCTTTTCGATGTCTAAGGCACGGCCGCCTACCCAGACCTCCTGGATTTCCTCTCCCCTGGCCTCCACGCGGGCCAGGATTTCCGAGGGCCGGTCCATGGAATAGCCCTGTTCAAAGGCCGTGAGCTCCCCTGCCCCGATCCGCCCCCGGCGGAAGAGATAGCAGCACAGCGCCCCTGTGGAGGTGCCGGTGGCCGCCTCCTCCGGAATGCCGTACAGCGGAGCCAGGTTCCGGCAGTGAGCTGCGGCCCGGCCCAGGGTCTCCTCCGTAAAGAGATGGTAGCCCACCACGTCATAGTCCCGGCTCAGGCGGGACACCTGCTCAAAATCCGGCTGGATGCGCCACAGGGCCTCCCGGCTCCGCACCGGCACCAAAATGTCCCGCAGTCCGGTGGAGACGATCTCCACGCCCAGCTCCGGGTTCAGCAATTCCTCCGCGCTGCCGCCCAGGGAGCGGGCGATGGCCTCCCGATCCGCCGGGCCGGAAAAGATGGGTTTGGACTGCTCCATCAGCACGGTGCCGTCCTCCTCCAGCCGCACCCGCAGGCACCCCGCCCCGGTCTCCTGGGTGTACTCCCCGGGGGCCAGCTTGCCGATGGCACCCAAGACAGAAAAGGTTCCGATGGTGGCATGGCCGCACAGCGGCACCTCGCCGGCCGGGGTGAAAAACCGCAGGCGCAATTCCGCCTGGGCGGAGGGTGCCACAAAGGCAGTCTCGCTGAAGCCCAGCAGTTTTGCAATGGACTGCATCTGTTCCTCCGTCAGTCCCGAGGCGTCGGGTACCACTCCGGCGCCGTTCCCACCGCCGGAACGCTTTGCAAACGCATTGACAGTGTAAATCTCCATACGCTTCCCTCACAATCAAACCTGATTTCAGGCTTCGCACCTGTATTCACTATGACATTTTACCGGGTACCGCTGAAAAATACAAGCAGATTCAAATTCAGGGCAAAAAAAGCCTCCGCCTTTTGGCGGAGGCTTTTTCTCACAGGTTTCGGTCCACCACGCCCGCAAAGGCGTTCAGGGGCTGCACGCCCACCTTCCGGTCCACTTCCTGTCCGTTTTTAAAGAAGATGACCGTGGGGATGCTCATGATGCCGTAGCGCTGGGCCAGCTCCGGCTCCGCGTCCACGTCCACCTTGCCCACCAGCGCCTTGCCGTCATACTGCTGGGCCAGCTTCTCCACCGTGGGGGCCAGCATGCGGCAGGGGCCGCACCAGGTGGCCCAGAAATCCACCACTGCAAGGGGCTCGTTGGAAATGGCCGCGTCAAAGGTGGCCGTCGTCAAATGCTTCAATGCCATACGTTTGATCTCCTTTTATTCCTTAATTTATTTTGACTCACTTGCTTGTGACTTTGCGATCTTATCCCAGTAGGCGGCGGCGCTCTGTCCCGCCACCAGCCCCTGGCCCACAGCCCGTGCCAGCTGAAGGGGAAGGCCCGTGCAGTCCCCCGCCGCAAACAAGCCCGGCAGGTTGGTGGCCATGGCTTGGTTCACGGTGACAAATCCGCCAGCCGTCTCAAGGCCCGGGATCAAATCCGCCGGCGCCACCGTGGGCCGCAGGATGAACACGCCGTCCACCGCGTACTCGGCGCCGTCCACGCGGATGGACTCCACCTTATGTTCCCCCTGGAGCTCACACTGCCGGGGCCGTGGGAAAAACAGCGTATCCACGCCAATGCTGCGTAAGTGCTCCGCCTCCTGCTCCGCGTCCGCGGTAAAGCCCAGCACGGCGGCCCGCTTCCCCCGGTACAGCATCCCGTCGCAGGTGGCGCAGTAGCTGACGCCGGCGCCCACAAACCGCTCTTCTCCTTCAAACTTCCGGCCCCGGGCCACGCCTGCCGCCAGGACCACGGCACCGGCCTCCAGGACGTCGGTGCCAACGCCCAGATACCACCGCTCCGTGTCGGTCCCCACATTGAGGACCTTCCCCCGGATCAGCTGGGTGCCCGAGCGCTCCGCGTGGACGGTGAACTCCTCCAGCAGCTCCCGGCCGGTCTTTTCCGGCATGCCCAGGTAATTGTCCACTTTTGGGGCCTTCCAGAGCGGGTTCTCCTCCGGATTGTTTCCCACCACGGCCACGCTTTTGCCCCGCAGCCGGGCGTTGACGGCTGCGGAAAGGCCCGCAGGCCCCGCGCCGATGACCGCCACTTCATAGAACATAATTTGACGCCTCCTCTTCAAAAAGCGCCGCCACCACGCCCGCTACCACCGGCGACGACACGCTGTAGTATACCTCGTTGCCCGTCCTCCGGGCGGTCACGGCCCCAGCCAGGCGCAGCTTCTGTAAATGCTGGGAGATGCAGGACTGGGACATGCCCGTCTTCTCCTCCATGCAGGTGACATTGTGGCACCCTGTTTTCAACAGGCCGTGGACGATGCGGAGCCGGACGGGATGGCTCAGTGCCTTCAGCAGTTCCGAGCGCTTTTTGTATTCTGATTCCATGCTTTACCGCTCCCCTTTTTGTGGTGGTTAACCTCTGAGCCTCTGCGGCCCGCAGCCGTAAATTAGCGTTCTCAAGGCCGCTGTTTTTATTCAAATTCTATGATATTAAAATATCATAATATTCTAATATGTAAAGATGCATTTGCAACAGCGATCCTTTTTTCGCCTTGCGTTTGTGATATGAGTTTGCTATAGTATAGACAATTGCACTGGAAGCCGGCAGGTTTCCCTGCCGGCTTCCTATCTAAAAAAGCGGCTGCGGCCGACCGGGGGGCTGGCAAGGCGCGGGCTGAGGCTTCAGGCGGCGCGCCGCTTAGTGTATCCTATGCGCCGGGGGCCTCCGGGGCCACGGCCGCCAACAGCCGGTCCTTTTGATTTGCGTTCATTTATCAGGAAATGTGGTGTAATGTTATGGTGAAAATTGCTCCTTCCATCCTCTCCGCCGACTTTGCAAATTTGGAGCGGGAGATCCGCCGGATTGAAACAGCCGATTACGTCCATGTGGACGTGATGGACGGCCTCTTTGTCCCCAACATCTCCATCGGTATCCCGGTGGTCCAGTGCATCCGGCCGGTCACCGCCCTGCCCCTGGACGTCCATCTCATGATTGTGGAGCCCATCCGCTATGTGGAGCGCTTCTGCGACGCGGGCGCCGACCTGGTGACGGTGCATGTGGAGTCCGACTCCGAGGAAAACCTTCACGGCGCCATCGCAAAAATCCACGCCAAGGGCAAGCGCTCCGGCGTGGTGCTCAAGCCCAAGACCCCCGCGGAGGCGGTGCTTCCCTATTTAAAGGAAGTGGAGCTTATTTTGGTGATGACGGTGGAGCCCGGCTTTGGCGGGCAGAGCTTCATGGCCGACCAGATGGATAAGGTACGTGCCATCCGCCGGCTGATCGACCGCCACAACCCGGATTGCGAGTTGGAGGTGGACGGCGGCGTGGGCGTGGACACCTGCCGCACCTGCATTGAGGCCGGAGCCAACGTATTGGTGGCCGGCAGCGCCGTGTATAAGGCAGAGGACATCCCCGGACGCATCCGCGCGCTGCGGGGCGAATGAGAGAATGGAGTCATGATGAAAGACTTACAACAATTTCCCCGTATCCCCTTGGGCGTCTACCCCACCCCTTTCTATAAGCTGGAGGCCGTCAGCCGCAAGGAGGGCGTCAACCTCTGGATCAAGCGGGACGACCTGTGCGGCGTGGCGCTGGGCGGCAATAAGGTGCGCAAGCTGGAATACCTCCTGGCCGACGCAAAGGCGCGGGGCTGCGACGTGGTCTTTACCGCCGGAGGCGCCCAGTCCAACCACGCCATGCTGACCGCCGCCTGCGCAGCCCGGCTGGGTATGCGGGCCGTATTGGTGCTGAAAAAGCGGGGCGTCAGCGGACATCTGGGCAACCTGGTGCTGGACGACATCTTCGGCGCCCAAGTCCATTTCGTGGATACGGACAGCTATGACGACGTGTACGCGGAGACCGCCCGCATGGCCTCAGAGCTGGAGGCCCAGGGCCACAAATGCTATGAGATTCCCGTGGGCGGCTCCACGCCTTTGGGCTCTCTTGGATACGCCCAGTGCGTGCGGGAAATGGCGGAGCAGTCCGCGGCCGCAGGTGTACGGCTGGACCACATCGTCAGCGCCACCGGTTCCGGCGGCACCACCGCCGGCCTGCTCCTGGGCAGCGCCCTCTATTTAAATGGCACTCCGGTGCTGGGCGTGGGCGTGGACAACGACCCCTTTGAGGAGATCGTCCCCTATCTTGCCCGGGACGCGGCAGCATTGATCGGCGCAGAGCCCAACCTGGGCCCCTTTTCCATGCGCTATCACTTTGGCTCCGGATATGCCGTCCCCAATCCGGAGGATACGCCGGCCATTTTGGACCTGGCCCGGTCCGAGGGCATCCTGCTGGATCCGGTCTACACGGGCAAGGCCTACGCCGGTATGCTCCGGCTGCTGCACGAGGGGTTTTTCGGCGGTGCGGAGAACATCGTCTTCGTCCACACCGGCGGCGCGGCGGCCCTGTTCGCCATGGACCTCGGCTAATCTGAAAAAAGGAGCGGTTCTCCCATGGAATATCTTCCCGCACCCCTTGAAAAGTTGGTGGAACAGTTTGCCCGGCTGCCGGGGATCGGCGGCAAGTCCGCCCAGCGGCTGGCCTTTTTTATCCTGAGCCTGCCCCAGTCTGAGGCCCAGGCCTTTGCCGACGCCATTGTGGACGCCAAAAAGAGCGTGACGCTCTGTCCCGAGTGCTGCAACTTCACTGCCGGGGGCCTGTGCCCCATCTGCTCCTCGCCCAAGCGGGACAGCTCCCTTATCTGCGTGGTGGCGGACCCCCGGGACGTGACCGCCATAGAGCGCTCCCGGGAGTTCAACGGCCACTACCACGTGCTCCACGGTGTCATCTCCCCCATGAATCACGTGGGGCCCGACGACCTGCAGATCAAGGCCCTGGTGGACCGCGTCGCACGGGGCGGCGTACAGGAGGTCATCATGGCCACCAATCCCGACACGGAGGGCGAGACCACGGCCATGTACGTGGCCCGGCTGCTCAAGCCCTTTGACGTGCGGGTCACCCGCCTGGCCTACGGCATCCCCGTGGGCGGACACCTGGAGTTCGCCGACGACGCCACGCTGATGCGGGCCCTGGAGGGCCGCCAGGACATCTGATGACTGCCACGCGGATTCCCACTTCCGGACCTCCCCATTGATTGAATCGCTCTTTCCGCCTCAGGCCTCCGTCTTCCACAGGCCGTGGAGGTTGCAGTACTCATAGGCCGCCACCACGCTGTCTCCATCGGCGAGGGCAAACTTGGCCACCGGCTTCACGCCGGGCTTCAGCTCCTTGCGCTGGCTGCCCTCTTTGGTCTCCAGGACGATGAACTCAATGTGGTGCTCCTCCAGCATGGGGTGCTCCACGGAGCCCACCTTCACCGTGACTGTGCTGCCGTCGGTCTCGATGACCGGCAGGTGCTTTTCCACCGCGGCCTCCACAGAGCCGGGCACCAGTTCCTTCATCTCCTCTCCGCAGCAGAACACGGGAACTCCGGCGGAGTGCTCATAGGTAATGATATTGCCGCAGTGGGCACAGACATAAAACTTCATAAGTCATTCTCCTTTTTTCCTATTATGCGTGGATTACTAACTGGACTTAGTATACCGCAAAAAGCCAACTTTACTGATGGTTTTTGCAACACTTATGTAAAATCCTGATAGTATACCACCAGCAGGTCCACCACCGTGCCGTAGCTCTTGATGCCCGCCGCCTCACCGTAGCCCTTGAGGAAGCCATCGTAAACCTTCTGGCTGGCCCGGGATGCCGGTCCTTCAAAGCTGGCCCAGTAGGCGTTGTTGAACGCCAGGTCCGCCCGTGCCCCCTCCGGCAGCGTCTCCCACACGGAGCGCCACAGCGTCTCGTCGGCCTGGTATAATGCGTTTCCCAGGTGGATATAGCCCAAAAGCCACCCGGAATAGGCGTAGACATCGCTGCCGCAGGAGGTAGAGGCCAGCACAGCGAGGAAGTTACACTCCTGCTCCGAGGCAATCCCCCGCTGATGGGCCAGCTCGTGGGCAATGGTGGAGGGCAGAAGGCAAGCCGGGCTGTCCACATTCAGATTGGACTCCCCGGTAAAGGGGCAGAACACCCCTGTGAAGTCCATGGCACTCATGACCTTGGAAAACAGCACCCGCTTGGGCGCCTGGTCCGGGAATTTGAGGAAGGGAAACTGCTGCTCCACCGCGTCGTAGACTGAGGTGCTGCCTTCAAAGATAGCATCCCGGGGCACGGCGAACACCCCGCTTTCGTCTCGCTCCACCAAATCCGAGGTCTCCGTCAGGCGGTCGGCAAAATATTGGGTCACATGGTACAAGTCCTCTATGGCAACCGGCTGCTCCCGGATGCCGGATTTGTCCTGAAAGCTGTCGGTGTAGTAGTTCACTCCCCAGAGGAGGCAGCAGACGGCATAGATGGTCAGCCCCGTGCACAGCGCCCCCAAAAAGCCGCTGTACACCGCCCGGCGTCGGGGCCGGGAGCGGATCACGGCCCGGGCCCAGAGGATCAGGTAGGCCACGATGAACAGGAGCAGCGCCGCCACCAGCAGCTCCATGCCGGAAAAGGGCACCAGCCCCCACATGCGGCCCAGGGCGCACTTCACCGGGGCAGTGACGTGCTCCGCCACGGCGTTCATCAGCGCCCGGTTTCCCCGGCTTACGGCAAAGGCCGTAAAAAACGCTACCAGCGCAAGCAGCCACACGTGGAGCTTTTGGTACCGCAGAAAAAATGAGCGCATGGTTTCCCCCTTTTTAAAGTCCATTCTCGACTGCTGAAACGGTTCCAGTTTGTGGCACCTTGAGCCGCGGGCTGTCAAACCTGCCCGCAGGCCACGCACGGAACAAAGCTACTTTTTAACTATAGCAGACTTTGGCCCGTCTGCCAAGGTGGGGATACTTTCCTGCGGCCTTGATCCGGGCCCCAGGGTGTGGTACGATGACCCCAATACCAAAGGGGGCACATGAATGGATCAACCGAACGTTTGCAGGTGCGGCTGGTGCAACCTGACCAACCAGGCGTACATCGACTACCACGACAGGGAATGGGGCATACCCACCCGCGACGACCACGCGTTATTTGAGCTTCTTCTCCTGGAGAACTTCCAGGCCGGGCTGTCCTGGGAATGCGTGCTGAACAAGCGGGAGTCGTTCCGCCAGGCCTTTGACCGGTTTGATTTGGACAGGGTCTGCGGCTATGGGGAGGCGGACGTGCAGCGGCTGCTGTCCAACCCGGGCATCATCCGAAACCAGTTGAAAATCCGGGCCGCCATCACCAACGCAAGGGTGTTCCGGGCCATTGGGCTGGAATACGGCTCATTTTCCAGCTACATCTGGCACTTTACAAAGGGCCGTATCCTCTATGAGACCGGAAAATCCAGCTCAGGCCTCTCGGACCAGGTCTCGGGCGAACTGCGCAAACGGGGCATGAAGTTTGTGGGCACCACAATCGTCTATTCGTACCTGCAGGCCATCGGCGTGATCAACTCCCACGAAGAGCGCTGCTTTTTGTACCGCTCCGGCAGGCAGTGACGCGCCATATCCGCCTTTTGGCCCGATGTGCACAGGCCGCCACCCGCGTCCGTGAATCAGAGCCGCAAATAGAAAAAGAGCCGGACATATTGTCCGGCTCTTTTTTGTCACTCTGCGGTCAGCACCACGGAGAGCGTCAGATACTCCCCGTCCCGCCAGATGAGCAGCTCCATGCTCTCACCCGCCAGAATCCCCCGGCGGATGCGCAGCAGGTCCGCACTGGTGGATACGCTCTCCCCCTCCGCCTCCACAATGACGTCTCCGGGGCGCACGCCCGCCTGATGGGCGCCGGTGCCTTGGTACACCTCCTCCACCTCGATGCCCTGGTTGCCGTCCGGCAGCAGCGTGGCCAGCGGCTGCACAGTGATGCCTAAGGTGGGCTCGGAGTGGATTTCCCCATGCTGGATGAGGTCGTTGACCATGTATGTGATGACGCTGGTGGGCAGGGCAAAGCCAAGGCCTTCGATGGTGGTCTTGTAGTTGGTGCTCATTTTAATGGTGTTGATGCCCACCACCTGGCCGTAGCAGTTGATCAGCGGGCCGCCGGAATTGCCGCTGTTCAGCGCCGCGTTGGTCTGAATCAGCGTCAGCGTCCGGCCCTGGACCTGTACGTCCCGGTTGATGGCTGAGACGATCCCGTCGGTCAGCGTGCCACGCAGCTCCACGCCCAGTGGGTTCCCGATGGCGTAGACCGGGTCACCCACCATGAGGGCGTTGGAATCGCCGAACTCCGCCGCATTCAGCCCCTCCGCGTCGGCCTTCAGCACGGCCAGGTCGTTGTCCGCGTCCCCGGCCACGTATTTGGCCTCGATGACCCGGCCGTAGTCCAGCGCCACGGTGCAGTGGCTGCCCCCCTCCACCACATGGTAGTTGGTGAGGATATATCCGTCGGAGGTGAAGATCACGCCAGTCCCGACGCCGATGCCGTCCTCCAGCTGCACCATGACCGTCACCACGGAGGGATTTACCTTCCTGTAGATCTCCTGGGCGCTGAGCGCTTCCCCGGTGAAGGCCCGCAGCGTCAGCCGCACGTCGCCCCCGGTGGGATAAGTGTCCATGGTGATCTCCTTGGAGGGCGTTTCATAAATGAACCCGGGGCGCTCCGAAAAGACCTGATCCGGTATCAGATAATAGACCGCCGTCATCCCGGCCAGCGCCGCGATGCAGCCAAGAAAAATCAAAAAGCCCCTCTTGCCGCGGCGGCGGCGGATGGGCTGCTTCCGGTATTGGGGCAGCGTGTAGCCGCTGACGTACCGCTCCACCACCTCTTCGGCGGGACCCGGCACGTAGTACTCCACTACCTCCCGGGGGTCCCACTCCCTTTCCCGGCCGGAGGGCCCGGCGCCGCCCCGCCCTGTCGTCAGCGGTCCCGCATCCGCCAGGCCGGAGGCTGGGACCTGATTGAATTCATTCTCCATGTCGGCCCCTTACTCAGCATTCAGCGAGAAGGAAAACGTGGTGACTCCATTCTCGCTGGTGACATTGATCTTCTCCCTGTGCTGTTCCAGAATCGTCTTGACAATATAGAGACCCAGCCCCACGCCGTCCTTATCCTCGCTGCGGGACTTGTCGCTCTTGTGGAACCGCTCGAACAGCAGCGGCAGCTCCTCCGCCGGGATGGTATCTCCTAAGTTTTGCACCGTCACCCGGGCCTTGGCATCCTGCAGCTTCACCCCAAGGTACAAATTGGTGCCGGGGCGGGCAAACTTGGTGGCGTTTTCCAAAAGGTTGTAGATCACCTGGGTGATCAGGTCGTTGTCACCCAGCACCAAAATGGGCTCCTCGGGGATGTCCGCATCCACGTCCAGCCCCTTGTCCGTGATCTTCCGCTCCATCGAGATCAGCACCCGCCTGGCACTTTCACAGATATCGAAGTGCTCCCCGGGCCGCAGGGGGTCCATGGACTGAAGCTGGGACACATCTAACATACGCCGCACGAGGCGGCTCAGCCGCCGGCTCTCGTCGGAGATGATCTGGAGGTACTGACGCTCGTTCTCCGGCGGGATGGTGCCATCCAGGATGCCGTCGGTGTAGCCGGCGATGGTGGTCATGGGCGTCTTGAGTTCGTGGGAGATGTTGGCAATGAACTCACGCCGCTGCCGCTCCGTCTGCTGCAGCGATTCGGCCATGGCGTTGAAGGAGGTGGCCAGCTCTCCGATCTCGTCGGTTCGGCCGTAATCCTCCATGCGGATGTCAAAGTTCCCCTCCGCATACTGGCGGGTTGCCCGGACCATGTCCTGAATGGGCTTGATCTGCTGCATGGTGGTGACGGAGGAAGTCACAAAGGCAATCATCAGCACCACCATGGAGGTCATGAAGAACAGCCCGATGAAGTTGCGCCACATGCCGTTGACCGCAGCAGCGTCGGTAACGGCCAGCACAATCCCCACCGTCTCGCCGGTGAGGCGGGAGGCGGCGGGCACGGCGATGACCATGCGGGACTTTTCGTAGGTCCCGTTGATGGTGCTGCGCCCCGTATACTGCCCGTCGGTCAGGACGCGCTGGGCCATGTCGGCGGGCAATGTCACGGTCTTCCCGTCTAAAGAGCTGTCAGTGGTCAGCAGCGCCTCGCCCCGGACGTTGCAGATCAGGAAGTTTGCGTCGGAGACGGAGGCGGCAAAGGTGGCCAGCTGCTGCAGCGCCTCGCCCTGGGTCTCCACATTGGATTCCAGGTAATCTGCCGACAGCTCCGCCACCGTCTGGGCCTTGGCCTGGAGGTCCGCGCTCTTTTCATCCCTGGCATAGTTGTAGCTCAGTGCGAAAAAAGACGCGCCCAACAGGAACAGCGTCAGCAGCACCATGCCGGCGGTCAGCCGGAACTGCCGCCAGTACAGGCCCTGGCCCGCTCTGTTTTTCTGCTTTCCCATCCTCTACCGGATCTCCTCCGCTTGTAAATTGCCGCGCGCGGCCTACTGCTGCTTGCCGCCGGTCAGCTCAAACTTGTATCCCACGCCCCACACCGTCTTGAGCGCCCACTGGTCGGAGACGTTCTCCACCTTTTCCCGCAGGCGCTTGATGTGCACGTCCACGGTGCGGCTGTCGCCGAAATAGTCAAAGCCCCACACCTCGTCCAGCAGCTGGTTGCGGGTGTAGACCCGGTTGGGGGTGGCGGCCAGATGGTAAAGAAGCTCCAGTTCCTTGGGCGGCGTATCCACCTTTTTCCCGTCCACGATCAGCTCATAGGAGTCCAGGTTGATGATCAGCTTATCAAATACCAAACGCTTTTTCGTGTCGTCCGGGATTTCAGTGCGGCGCAGCACCGCGTTGATCCGGGCGATCAGCTCCTTCATCTCAAAGGGCTTGATGATATAGTCGTCCGCACCCATCTCCAGGCCGTGGATCTTGTCAAAGACCTCGCTTTTCGCGGTGAGCATGATGATGGGCACCTTGGAGGTCTCCCGGATCTTGGCGCAGACCGCCCACCCGTCCATCACCGGCAGCATGATATCCAGAAGGATCAGGTCCGGCACTCCCTTGGCAAACTCTTCCAGCGCCCGGCCGCCGTCGCCGGCGATCCGCACGTCAAATCCCTCTTTCACCAGATACATGCGTATGAGGTCGGAAATATTGGGATCGTCCTCCACCACCAATATGTTGCGTCCCATGGCTTTCCCTCCATTTATTTAGACCCGTTCTGCCAAACGGGCTGAATTCAGCTGAACAGTATGATTATACCCGTTTTTTTCCAAGGTTGTTGAACATTTTGTAAATCCATCAGGTGGTTTCCGTCATGGCAAGCAGCCGGTCCTCCTGACCCCTGGCCAGGGAGAGGAAGGCCCCCAGCCCAGCGGCTGTGGCCTGGCTGCCCAAGTAGACCGTGACATTGCCGCCGCGGCTGCCGATCCGGCGCTGGAGCGTGGACGCTCTGGCCGAGGAGGTGAGGGACGTGTACTCCACCCGGCTCTGGAGCACCAGGAAGCCCTCCCCGCCCAGGCGCTCCACCGTCTGGGCGGAGGCGCCCGGCACCAGGGCCAGCCGGGTCTTCATCCCGCAGGCGCGAAACAACAGCTCATTGCCCTCTCTCAGCCGCTCCAAGGCCTCCTCCGCGCCGTTTGAGCCGTCCGCCGCCAATCCCACGGAAAATCCGGAGGCCGTCAGGCGGCGCGCCAAATCCCCGGCGGAGGGAAGCAGCGACTCCTGGATATAAAAAGTGGCCAGAGCCTGGTTGGCGCCCAAAACGGAAGCAAGCTGCTCCGCCGAAGGCACATCCGTCACATAAAAGCAGAGGTAGAGCCTGTTGCCCACGGCTCCGGGGTCGTCCTCCCCGGTCTGGTTCGGCGCGGGGTCCTGTGCAGGCGGCTCAGGCACCACGGGGGTGGAAGGCGTGCCCGCCTTTTTGTATTCATTGTAGCGGCTGTCCATCAGCGCCCCGGCGGCCTCAATGAACTCCCGGTCATCCAGCATGGCGTGATTGTCCCGGACGCGGACCAGGTAGCCGTGATCCACCTTGGTGTTGGTATAGGTGAGGTCGAAAAAGGAGGCCACCCGGGCCACCGGCACATAGGGGGTGCCGCCCCGCAGCTGGGCCCGCTCGGCATAGATGTTGCCATAGCTGTCGTAGGTTTCGTCCTGCCCTAAGTCAAAGCTCAGCGCCCGCTTGCCGGAGTAGAGGATGAGGGTCTGTTTGTCGGCGCTGCGGGAATAGTAGACATTGATGTCCCGGCCGTTGAAGCTGGAGGCGGGCACATACAGGTAGCCGCCGGACCAATAGGGCATGGTGGAGTCGGAAAGGCCCATGAGCGAATCGTTCATGGAGGTGAAGTAGACCGTATCCGCCGCGGAGACCGTCACAAGCGGAAGGCACAGCGCCAGTGCCAGAATCAGCGCCCCGATCCTTTTTTTCACAAATCCGCCCCCTTTCCGGCAATCTTTTCTGTTTCAGCACTATTTTACACAATCCATCCTGCTTTGTAAAGCGCTACCCCAGCGCGTAGGGCTCCACCGACACGCCGGTGTAGTAATGGGTGAGGATCTCCAGATAGGTGCTGCCCGCCTTTGCCATCTGATTGGCCCCGTACTGGCTCATCCCCACGCCGTGGCCGAACCCGGTCACATAAAAGACCAGCTTCCCATCCGCCGCCGATACTTCAAAGGCGGCGGAGCGCAGCGAGAGGATGCTGCGCAGCTCCGTGCCCCGGACGGTGACGCCGCCCACATCCACCGTCTTCACGCTGAGGTTGTCCATCACGAAATTGGTGAGCCAGCCGGAGGCGTCCCCCGTGAGCCGGGCCTCCGGGTGCTTTGCCAAAAAGAGCTCCTTGAATTTTTCAGGTGTGAATTCCACGCGGCTGTAGTAGTTGGGAATCCCGTCCCCCTCCTCCATGCTGTCCACCGCGCGCAGATAGGGGAGCTCACTGCTCCACACATCCTCCGAATTCCGGGTCCGCCCCGCCGAGGAGGAGTGGAACACCGCAAGGATGGGGCTCCCGTCGTAGAGCATGGTCATGCCGTCCGTCTCCGCCACAGCCGTGTCGATCTTATATTCGTTGGCCGAGGCGGACCGGCCCCAGTTGTCTGCGGCGGCCTCCCGGGAAATCCAGGCCTGACAGCACTTGGAGTCGGTGCAGATGTCAGCGTCGGCGTGGTTTCCCCCGGTCCTGATCTTATAAAGCGTGTAAGTGCGGGCGGCCACCGTCTGGGCCTTCAGCGCCTCTATCTCAAAGGAAGCCGGCATCTCCGCCCGGACCACGCCCTGGAGGTAGGCCCCCAGGCTCATCTCCGTCACCGTGTCCCCCTGCTTCACCCGCAGCGTGGAGGCGGCGTCCATCTCCCCCGGCTCCACCTGCGGAAAGACCTCCGCCTCGTCCTGCTCCTCCGGTTCCTTTTCCGGGCGCAGGAATAAAACCGGTATGGTGAACAGCAGTGCGATGAGGACCACCGAAGCAATCAAATTCTGTCTCATAGCGTATCCTTTCTGGTGCTCCGACGGCTTGTCCCTTTCTAAATGAAGGATTCATCGGCCGCCGGCTGGTTTCACATTCGGCAAGGCGCTCTTGACGCGAAGGCTCCGCCGTCTGAAGAGGGCCTGTTCGATTCAGCTTCTCTATTTCTATTCACCGCCGGTCCAAAAGATGATCGGTGGACAAATGCGGGGCAAAGTGCTATACTGATTCTCAATTTGAATGGGGTCCCATAGGGGAGGATTTATATGAACCAAAAACCCGCCCTCACGCTGACGGCATTGCTTTGCGGCATCTGCGGCTTTTTCCTCCGGTCTTACCACAACCGCACCGGCTATGAGCCGGGCACCGGCCTGCCGAGGAATGGGCCGTTCTGGCCCCTGCTTCTCCTTTTCGCGCTGGCCGCCGCGGCCGTTTTTCTCCTGCTGCGCTCCACGCCGAAGGACCGCGCGCCCTGCCGGTTCTGCACCCGCTTTGCCACCTGCGGCGACCTGGTGCCCACGATGCTGATGGTGGGAGACTTCCTGCTGGCCGCCTCCGGCGTATGGACTGTGGCGGCCGTTTTGCGCGACCCCAATTCCAATCCCGCCGCCATGGTTCCCGGCATCCTGACCGTGCTCTGCGCCGCGGCGCTCTTTTTCGTGATCTCCGGCTGCATCCGTCAGGTGGATATCCCCCGAAACCTGCTGTTGGTTCCGGTGGGATACTATGTCATTCAACTGATTCTAAATTATCGCAGCTATTCCGTCAACCCGGTGCTGGAGCGCTACTATGTGGAAATTTTGGCCCTGGCGGCGCTGCTTCTCACCTTCTATAAGCTTTCCGCCTTTGCCTTTGTCTGCGCCCAGATCCGGCAGCTGGCCCTGTGCGCGGCCCTTGCTGTGATCGTTTGCCTGACCGCCCTGGCCGACTGCACGGGCGCGATGCCCCAGGCGCTGTTCTTTGCTTCCGGAGCCCTGCTGTCGCTGTCTATTCTAATGCTCTGCCGTCCGGAGGGCTTCACCCCTCCCGGACGCCGCCTGAGCCATTTCACCAATCATGAGGAGGATTCCACAGATGTCTGAATTTATCATTGAAACGCCCTTTTGGTCTTTGTTCCCGGACAGCGAAATCGGTGTGCTGGTGCTGCGGGACATTGACAATTCCTGCGAGGAGCCCCAGCTGGCCGCCCGGTTGGCCGAGGCCAACGAGACGGCCAGGAAGTGGATCACAGAGCCGGTGCTCAGCCAGTGCCCGGCGGTGGCCGCGTGGCGCCAGGCCTACAGCCGCTTCAAAACCAAAAAGGGCGTGCGCTCCTCCATTGAGGCGCTGCTGCGCCGGGTGGACAAGGGCAAGGGCGTGGGGCCCATCAACCCACTGGTGGATCTTTATAACACCGTGTCGCTGACCTACGGCTTCCCCTGCGGGGCCGAGGATGTGGACGCCTTTGACGGCAGCCTCCGCCTCACCGTCACCTCCGGCGGAGACGACTTTCTGGCCTTGGGGGAGGAGGAAAACGATCCCACCCTTCCCGGCGAGGTCTGCTATTTGGACAACAAAGGCGCCGTCTGCCGCTGCTGGAACTGGCGGGACGGCCAGCGCACCATGGTGACGGAGCAGAGCCGCCATGTGATCGTGGTCATGGAGTACATGGACGCCAGCCGCCACGACGACATGGCCCGCGCCCTGGAGGAGCTTTCCCGGGATGCGGTGAGTGCCCTGGGCGGCACCGTTGCAGCCAAGGTGATTTTAAACCGGGCGGCGCCCTCTGTGGCACTGGACTGAGGCGTTCCCCCCGGCGCACGGCGAAGCTTCAAGGAAACTGCAAATAGAGAACGGGACCGGCCAAAACCGGTCCCGTTCTCTATTTTTTGGAAGATTGGATGAAAAGAAGTTTTGTCTCTTGCAAGTATTAAGATACAGGACCCTTGTTAAGGAAAATAGCCTCAATTGTTACAAAAGTCTTAAATCTTCCCAATCTGAAAAATTTCTTGTTTCCCCCGGATCCAAGCCGCCTTTGGGGAGCGGAATTTCTTCCTTATTCAGCGGCGAAGGGACCGGAAAAACTCCGACAGCAACTTCCGGCACTCCTCCGCCAGCAGCCCGCCGGTCAGGGCCGGCCGGTTGGGAAATTCCTCCATAAAGAGATTGGTCACCCCGCCGCAGGCGCCGAAGGACTCGTCCCGGGCGCCGTACCAGACATGGGCGATCCGGGCGTTGAGGATCGCGCCGGCGCACATAGGGCATGGCTCCAGCGTCACATACAGCTCGCACCCGTCCAGCCGCCAGGAGCCCAGCGCCTCGTTGGCCTGGGCAATGGCCTCCATTTCTGCGTGGGAGGCCGCGGACTGCTTTTCCTCTCGGCGGTTGCGGCCCCGGCCCACGATCTCGCCCTCCCGGACCACGACGCAGCCCACCGGCACCTCGCCCGCCTCCGCCGCCTCCCGGGCCAGGGCAAGGGCCTGGCGCATAAACGCTTCTCGTTCCATTCAATTTCACTCCCGCGCATAAAAATTGGAATAATTGTCCAAACTCTCCGTACACTGATACAACAGGAGGGATGGATCGTGGGAAAAAAGTCCGCCCGCACACCAGAAGACGCCCGGCTCAACCAACTGCGCTCGGAGCTCAATGAAACACAGCTGGACCTGGCCCTTGCTTACCGCCAGTTTGACATGGTCGTGGACCCTGAGTTGGTGGAGTCCTGCATTTATCAGATCAACGCCCTCAAGGCCCGCTACAATTACCTGATCCGCGTCATCAAGGAACAGCGCCCCGCGGCCGCGGCCGCCGCGCGTACAGAGGGGGCGGCAAAATGGATATGACGCAAAAGGTCCTGTTGGGCTTCCTCTGCTTCTTCCTTGCCCTGGCCCTGCTCCGTCTGTTCCGGGCCCCGCTGCGTCTGGCGCTCAAGCTCCTGGTCAACACCCTGTTGGGCTTCGCCGCGCTCTATCTTGTCAATCTGACCTCCGCCGTCACCGGGCTGGCCCTGGGGCTGAACCTCTGGAACGCCCTGGCGGTGGGGGTGCTGGGCCTTCCGGGCCTGGTTCTGCTGCTGGCCCTTCAGTGGGTTTTATAGTCCATTTACATACAAGGGTTCCCGCGGGCGCTCAGCGCCCGCATTTTCTTTGACAAAAAATTTAAAATTGCAAAGCGAGAAAACGATAGATATGGAGAGATAACGAGAGATTTTATGAGATTTCGTAATGCTAAATCAATTTCTTGTTGACAGTCCAAATCCCATGTGCTATAACTAATCTTGCTCCGATTTTAACCCCGGAGCCTTTGATTTGTAAAGTCCGATCTCGACTACAAGATACAGGAGGAAGAACCATGTCCACTTTTATGGCAAACAAGGCCAACATTGAGCGCAAGTGGTACATTCTGGACGCTGCCGGCAAGCCCCTGGGCAAGACCGCTGTGGCTGCCGCCGATCTGCTGCGCGGCAAGAATAAACCCACCTACACCCCCCATGCCGACTGCGGCGACTGCGTGATCATCATCAACGCGGGCAAGGCCGTTCTGACCGGCAAGAAGATGACCCAGAAGATCTACCGCACCCACTCCGGCTGGGTGGGCGGCCTCAAGGAGACCCCCTACCGCATCCTGATGCAGGACAAGCCCGAGACCGCCATGCGCGTCGCCATCCGCGGTATGATGCCCCGCAACACCGTGACCAAGGATTCCCTGAAGCGCCTGCGCATCTACGCCGACGAAAATTACGAACAGCAGGCCCAGAAGCCTGAGGTTTGGACCGTAGAATAAGGAGGAGTAAGTCATGTATCAGTCTAAAAAGCCTTATCTGTATGGTACCGGCCGCAGAAAGTCTTCTGTCGCACGCGTCCATCTGTTCCCCAACGGCACCGGCTCCATCACCATCAACGGCCGTGACATCGAGGAGTATTTCGGCCTGGACACCCTGAAGATGGTGGTCCGTCAGCCTCTGGCCGCCACCGACAACGTGGGTAAAATGGACATCGTGGCAACCGTCACCGGCGGCGGCGTTTCCGGCCAGGCCGGCGCCCTGCGCCACGGCATTGCCCGGGCCCTGCTGCTGGCCAACGAGGAATACCGCCCCATCCTGAAGAAGGCCGGTTTCCTGACCCGCGACCCCCGTATGAAGGAGCGCAAGAAGTACGGCCTCAAAGCCGCCCGCCGCGCGCCTCAGTTCTCCAAGCGCTGATCGTTTCAAATTATTGTCAAAGGATGCCTGGAACCAGATGGTTCCAGGCATCCTCTTATTTTAGTCTCACTCTCCGACGGAATCGCCATCAAAGCGCCCCAAATTCCACTCTGTCCGCTTACGGTCAAAGACTCATATCCTTGCCACGCCGGAATCGCGGGCGGCCTGGGCCACGGCAGCCGCCACAGCCCCCTTGACCCGGGGGTCAAAGGCGGCGGGGATGATATAGTCGGCGCAGAGCCGGTCCTCCTCGATGAGGCCGGCCAGGGCGGTGGCCGCCGCGATCTTCATTGCGTCGTTGATGTCGCTGGCCCGTGCGTCCAGCGCACCCCGGAAGATGCCCGGGAACGCCAGCACATTGTTGATCTGGTTGGGGTAGTCGCTGCGCCCGGTGGCCGTCACCGCCGCGCCCCCGGCCTTGGCCTCGTCGGGATAAATCTCCGGCGTGGGGTTGGCGCAGGCAAACACGATGGCGTCCCGGTTCATCGTCCGCACCATCTCCCGTGTGACCATGCCCGGCGCGGACACGCCGATGAACACGTCCGCCCCTGCCAGCGTCTCCGCAAGGGAGCCGGCGCGCCTTGACCGGTTGGTGTGGCGGGACACCTCCTCCTTGATCCAGTTCATCCCCTGCTCCCGGCCCTCATAGATCGCACCGCGCCGGTCGCAGAGGGTAATGTCCCCATAGCCAGCGCTGAGCAGCAGCCGCGCGATGGAGACCGCGGCCGCGCCGGCGCCGTTGATGACCACCCGGACCGACTCCTTCTTCTTCCCCACCACCTTCAGCGCGTTGCTCAGGCCCGCCAGCGTGATCACCGCGGTGCCGTGCTGGTCGTCGTGGAAGATGGGGATGTCGCAGCGCTCCTTCAGCTTTTTCTCGATCTCAAAGCACCGGGGCGCGGAGATGTCCTCCAGGTTCACGCCGCCGAAGGAGCCGGCGAGCAGCGCCACCGTGTTGACGATCTCCTCCACCTCCTGGCTCCTGATGCACAGTGGGATGGCGTCCACGCCCCCAAAGGCCTTGAAGAGGACGCACTTGCCCTCCATCACCGGCATGCCCGCCTCCGGCCCGATGTCGCCCAGCCCCAGCACGGCTGACCCGTCCGTGACCACGGCCACCGTGTTCCACCGCCGGGTCAGCTCATAACTCTTCTCCACGTCCTTCTCTATCTCCAAACAGGGCGCCGCCACCCCAGGCGTATAGGCCAGCGACAGCGCCTCCCGGCTGTCCACCGCCGCCCGCGGCGCTACCTCCAGCTTCCCCTTCCACTCATAGTGCTTCTTCAGTGATTCTCTCCCATAGTCCATTTCGATTCTCCTTTTACAAAAGCGGTTTCTCTACCCGGGGCAGTGTGGAGCCGCCATAGGGCATGGCCAGCACCGCCGCCTCCGTCCCGCACCGTGCCAGTGCCGCCCGATAGGCCTCCGCCACTGTGTGGAATGGCTTTAAAAAAAGCTGCTCCACCTGCTGATCCTCCAGCTCGGAGACCAGGTAGACCTCTGCCTTTTCCAGCACCATGGCGATGGCCGCTGCCTTGTGCCCTCCCAGCCGGAATTCCTTTTGAATCCGCTCAATCAGGGAGCGGGCCGTGGGCGCGGACTCCATCCACTGGGCAAAGGTCTCCTCCCCCAGGCCCTCTTTGCACGAGCCGATCAAAACAATGACTCCGCCATCCCGCACTGCTTGGGCGGCGTTGTCCAGCGCCTTCTGTGTCTGATATAGGTTCAGGTCCTTGGGCGCTCCGCCCTGAGAGACCAAAACAATATCCGCCTTTTGGGGGATTTTCTTTTGGTAGAGGGTGTCCAAAAAAGCACAGCCCGCCCGGTGGGCCGCCGTCACATCGCCGGCAAAGGCCCGCAAAATCTGCTTGCGGGGATCAAGCACCACATTCAGGATGAAGTCAACGCCCACCATGGACGCCGCCTCTTCGATATCCTCCCGCACGGGATTGCCCTCCAGGCGGCCCGCCCGGGCCTCCGGCAGCACCATGGCGCTGTGGTTGGCCTGGATGGCCGCCCGGGTGGATACGCCGGGCATAATCGCCTTCGCGCCTCCGGAGTATCCGGCAAAATAGTGGTACTCAATGTTCCCCAGACAGATGCGGCGATCGGCCCGGGCCACCCGCCGGTCGATGTCCACCGGGGTTCCCCGGGAGGTCGTCCCGATGTCGACGCAGTCCGCCGCATCCAGGTCCACACAGTGGATCTCCGCCCAGGCCCGCTCACCGGCAAGATGCCGCTTTTCCTCCTCCGAATGGCCGCGGTGGCTTCCCAGGGCAAACACCAGCGTGATGTCCTCCGGCGCCACGCCGCCCGCGTAAAGCTCGTCCAGCAGTGCGGGCATCACCGCATGGGTGGGCATGGGACGGGTGATGTCGCTGGTGACAATGGCCACTGTCTCCCCCTTGTGCACGATCTGCCGGAGGGGCCGGGCCCCAATGGGCGCGGCCAGCGCGTTTTTGACCGCCTCCTCCCCGCAGGGCCCCGGCGGCAGCTTGTTGGGCTCCAGCACTCCCATGAGGTTTTTTTCATCCACCTCAACGCCCTGCCGAGACGTGCCGATTTTAAATTCCAAATACATGCTTTCACCTCATCGTGCAGGCACACTCGACAGTGCAGGGAAGCCGGCTGAACCCGGCTTCCCTGCACATCCCGCACATGGATTTTTACAGAAGTTTGCGGAATTCCACCAAAAAGTCACGGATATACTCCGCGCAGACCTCCAGCATTGCCTCGCCGTGGGCCCGGGTGGAGCCTCGGGGATCGCCGGGGCCAAACCATCCGCTGGGCGCAAGCTCTCTCGTGTCACGGGCCAGACGGATTGTGCCGCCCCGAAAGTGAATGGCCTGGATGTACTTCGCGGAAATTTCCTCCGTGGGCTGCCCCGGGTTCATGTCCCTGCACAGGCTCAAATCCACACAGCGCTCGTCCACCGCCATCATGGCGGAGGTCTCCAGGATGTCCCCGTGGCCCCCGTTGGCAAAGCGCTGGTCGATCTGGCCCACCACGCTCCACCAGTCGATGCTGGCCAGAATGCCTCCGGCCCGGTACACCTCCAGCGCCGCCTGGTCAATGGCCGGCGTGTTGCCCCCGTGGCCGTTGATGACCGCAAAGCGGCGCACCCCGTGCTGCATCATGGCCTTCGTCACCTTGCTCAGCAGCATGTAAAGGCCCTCGTAGCCGATGTTGATGGTTCCGGAAAAGCTCATGTGATAGTCGCACACGCCAAAGGGAATGGTGGGCAGGACCACCACATTCTCCATGCCCTCCATGGCCTCCACCCGTTCGGCCAGGTTTCTTGGGACCAGGAAGTCGGTGCCCAGGGCGCACTGGGGCCCATGCTGCTCTGTGCTGCCCAGAGGGAGGACGGCAATGGGGTCTCTTTTCAGCGCGGCTTCCGCCTGCGCAGTGGTCATTCGTTCCAGAAACATATCAATCCGTCCTCACTTGACGAGCATATGCCGCTTCAGGGTCTCCTCCGAGGCAGCATACTTCTGCGTGGCCAGGCTGACCACAAACATCACAATCGCTGCCACCACGGCGGCGGGCACCACAGCGTGGAAGCCGTGGATCATGGCCTTGAGCGCAGGCACCTTGGTGCAGGCGATCAGCGTGACCACGCCGCTGACAATGGACGCGATTGCGGCCGGGCAGGTGGCCTTTTTCCAATACATGCCGAACAACACCGGCACGATGAACATGGCCATGCCCGCAAAGGCAAAGGTGTTGATGATAAAAATGCTGCCGGGCTGGGCGCAGCCGAAAATGATGACAATGACGCCGATCACAATGGTCACATACCTGGAGATCTTCATGATGAACTCGTCGCTGGCCTTGGGGTTGATGAATTTCTGATAGATGTCGCGGGTGGCGGCGGAGGTGGCAGTGATCAGAACGCCGTCGATGGTGGACATACCGGCGGCGGCGATGCCGGCAATGAACACGGAGGCCACAACAGGGGGCAGTCCGCGCTGGATGATGACGGGGATGATGTAATCGTGGTTGCTCAGCTCACCGATGAGCGGATAGCCCAGCACACCGGCCCAGGAGCACATGGTGCACGTCAGCATCATGCCCACAGTGGCCAGGATCACGGAGCGGAACATGGTCTTGTGATCCTTCATGGCAAAAAACTTGGTGAACAGCTGGGGCTGGCCCATGGTGAAGAAGGACCAGAGCAGAATGTTGGAAACGTAGTAGCCCCAGGGCATGGCGCCGTTGGCACCGGGGAAGGTCATAAAGGATTCGCCGATCTTGGCCAGGCTTTCATTGAGGCTGCTCATGCCGCCGCCCATCACCAGGCAGATCACAAACGCGGCAATGGCCGCGCCGAACATCAGAACGCCCTGGACCACATCGGTCATCATGGCGCCGCGCATGCCTCCGGTCATGCAGTAGCCGATGACGATGACGCCCATGCCCACGATGCCGACCCAGTTGGGAAGGCCGGTGAACACATTGACCAAAATGCCGGCACCCAGAATCTGCGCACCCATCATGGGAATCAGGAAGCAGAGCATCATGACGCCCAGCACGCCGCTCATCTTTTTGTTCTCATAGCGGTCGGAGAGATAGTCGGACAGGGTCAAAAAGCCTTCCCGATGGCCCAGGGTGACCAGCCTGCGGCCGATGAAAATCGCGGGAATCACCAGAGAGAAGGCGACGCCGGGGACATTGATGCCCATGCCGGCATAGCCGATGCCGTAAATCGTGCCGGGCGTGCCCAGGAAGGTGCCCATGCTGTACTGGGTGGTCGCGTAGGCAATGCCGCTGACAATGAACCCGGCCTTGCCGCTGAGGACGAAATAATCCTGCATGGTGTTGGTATGCCGGGTCGCATAGATGCCGATGCCCGCCATCAGCACTATATAGAGGCCGATGACCACAAAAAACGGCACGGGATTGACTGCTACTTCAGGCATTTATTTGTCCTCCTTCTCATCGAATTCGTGATATTCAGGCCTTTTCAGCGCCATCCTGGTCCAAATCAGAATCAAGATCACGGTGGTGACTCCCACAGCAAGCCACCCATAGATGTAGTTGGGTACGCCAAAGGGCCCCGGGATGTACGACTCGTTGACAAAGCAGGGAAGCGGGAGCATGATCAGGACAAATAGCCCTGTGAAAATTGCTCCCCAGATCGTGTTGAAGCGATCCTTCATTTTTCTCACTCCTTATTCCTGATTCGAAGCAGCAGCTTCTATTTGCATCATACCCGATCCTTCTTTAAAAGTCAATTATTTACTTTAATTTTATTTAAAAATATAGCATATGCTCTTGTTTGCTTTAATTTAAAATTCCAGTAAATACGCTAAAATTGTTTATAATTTTTTATTTATTTGTGTGAAAATCACAAAATTTCTTGCATCTTCTCCTCTATTATGCTATGATTGGTCAAAATCCTTTTACAAAATTTATGGTATTGGTATTAAAGTGATGAACAACAACACAAATATCCTCTCCGTCATTCAAGCCTCCTATGAATCCCTCAGCCGCACCCAGCGAAGGATTGCGGACTATCTGCTCCAGCATCCAGACACCAGCTGCTTTTTCACCTTAAAACAGCTCTCCGCCGCCACCGGCACCACGGAGGCCACCATCCTCAGCTTCTCCCGGCAGATCGGCTGTTCCGGCTTTCTGGACATGCGCAGCAAGCTGCAAAGCTACATTACCCAGTGGATGTCGCCCAACGAGAAGATTAAGACTGCCATCTTAAAGGATGACGGGAAAAGCAATGTGAGCGCCGCCATCGCCGAATCTGAGATCAAGGCGCTGAAGCAGACCTTTGCCCATGTCAGCGAGGCGGATTTTGCCAAGGCCCTGTCACTGCTGAAAAACGCGGACCGGATTTATCTTTTGGCCTACGACTACGCAGCCATTGTCTCCAACGTGTTTGCCGAGCGGTTCCAGCGCCTCGGCGTGGATGTGGTCAACTTAGGGGGAAAGAGCATTCCCGACCTTTTGTACCACCTGGCGCTGCTCCAGCCGGACGACCTGCTGATTCTCTTCTCCTACGCGCCCTATACCCAGTTCCCCATCGCGCTGGCCCGCCACCTCCACGACGTCCAGGACGTCAAAATCCTCTGTTTTTCCGACAACGTCTCCGCTGCCGGCGCACAGTTTGCGGATGTGGTGCTGACCAGCGTCACCAAAAACGCCATTTTCCTCAACTCCATGACCGCGCCCATCTCTCTCATCAACCTGCTGGCCTCCATCTATGTCTCCGACAGCAAGGAACGCTATTCCGCCTTCAGCGAGAACCTCTCCCGTCTGCACAGCGTGCTTACGGAGACCTGCCCCAGCGCGGAGCACTGGCTTGTGTGACACGGTTTTTGAAGCAATACAGGATAAAATGCGGCTCCACTGCAGTGGAGCCGCATTTTTTGCGCGGGAAAAGCGGGTGCCGGCATCCATCCGGCACCCGCTTTTCCCATATGAGTCAGAGAGAGGAGATCACTTCAGTTCCAGCAGTCTGCCGACACAGCGGCAGAGGATTTGAACGCCAACGGGAAGGCAATCCGGGTTAAAGCGCATGTCCCGGCTGTGAAGCCCGGGAACCAGGTCCGCCCCCAGGCCCATATAGGCCACGGGGATTCCCCCCTCCATATGGTAGGCATGAAAATCCTCGCTGCCCAAGGTGTGCACCGGCGGCGCAACATCGCCCAACACTTCCCGGATGGCCTCCTCGCAGACCGTCACCAGCCCGGGGTCGTACTCCGCCGCATAACCATGGACTTTATCACAACTCACGCGGCAGCCTACCTTTTCCCCGCTTTGATTGGCACATTCCAGCACCGCTTGGGTCAGCTGGTCCCCCAGGGCGTTGCTTTGGGCGCGCAGGTCAAAGGTCACGCTGCATCGCTCGGGGATCACGTTGTGCATGTTGTCGAAGCAATGGGCATTGGTGGCCTTTGCGGACCAGCTCTGATCGGTATGGATTTTCAAGCGGTCCACCTGGACAATGGTCTCCGCTGCCGCCGACAGCGCATTGACGCCCTCAAAGGGCCGGGCGCCGTGGGCCGCCTTTCCGTAAAACGTGACCGTCATAGGGATGGTGGCCTGGTGCATCAGCTGCGCCGTGGCCTGGCCCAGGGGCAGTTCGGATTTTGGCCGCAAGTGCATGCCCAGCAGCCCGTCCAGATGGGGCAGGCCCCCGTCCCGGACAACGGCGCTGGCGCCGCAGATCGTCTCCTCCGCCGGCTGAAACAGCAGATACAGCGTTCCCCTGCGGATCCCCTGTCTGGCCACCTGGGCTCCCGCCGCCAGCACCATGGCGCAGTGGGCGTCATGCCCGCAGGCATGGCACAGGGTTTTGCTGCCGTCTTCGTTGTTGAATTCCAGGGCGTCCATATCCGCCCGCAGCCCGATGGACAGTCCCGGCTCCGACCCGTGCAGGGCAGCCAGCAGGCCCGTCCCGGCAATGGAACGGACTTCAAACCCCAGTGACTCCAGCCTGGACCGCAGATACCCCGAGGTCTGATATTCATGAAATCCAATTTCCGGAATCTGATGCAGCCGCTTCCAATCTTCCATCAGCTGTTCTGTTTCGACTTGTATATTGATGGGAATCACCTCATTTATTGGCTTCTGAACTCTTATGGATTCTATCATAGCGCATCACATTTTTAATGTCAATGAAATAATATTTGATTTTTTTATTGTATATGCTATAATAACTCATAAATTCAATAAGGGAGTGAATAGTATGGCAAAACCAAACCTGGTTCCTGCGGAGTTTCTATACGACCGCCTCACTGAGCAGTTCAAACCGGACCGGTGCACGGACATTTTTGACAAGATCGGCGTACAGGAGCACAACACGGACTACATCTCCAAAGTCTACACCGCAACCTTTGCCAATCCCGCTGTCATTGAGAACATCCTCTCCCGCGGCGAGGAACATGTGATGCTGTTCTGCCACCATCCCCGGCCGCCTATGCCCAGCCTGCAGGAGGGCTATGGCATGGTGCCCCAGGAGCTGCTGGACCGGATGAAGGCGCAGCAGGTCAGCTTTTTCTCCTTCCACATCCCCCTTGATGTGGCGGGCCCCTACTCTCCCGGCAACACGCTGGCCCGCGCCATGGGCACCAACCCCTATGACACCTGGTATCCTCAAAACGGCGCTCTTTTGGGCGCGCTTTGCCAGTCCGGATTTGAAACCGTGGACGAGCTGGAGCACCGCTTTGCCGCCACGGTGGGCCACCGGGTCAGCCGTTACTCCTATGGCAGCAACACGCTGACCGACGGCAAATTCGCCGTCATGGCCGGTATCTCCAGAAGCACGGACGCTTACCGATTCCTAAGGGAAAACCGGATTAACGTCCTGGTGACCGGCGTCACCGCCCCCACCGTGGAATGGAGCCAAGCCATCCATGAGGCGGCCAGGGAGCACCATGTCACCCTGTTGGGCGGCACCCACTACTCCACAGAGAAGTTCGCCCTGATGTCGCTGTGCCCCTATTTCCGCAACCTGGGAGTGGAGGCAGAGTTCATTGACGAGACTCCGGATCTTGCCGAGCTGTAGGCCTTTTTCCCATCAGGCCGCGGCCCCCGCTCCCCTGCCCTGTACCTCGCGTCAGAAAAAAAGCCGCAAAGACAGCCGCCCTAAAAGGGCGGCTGTCTCTTTTTCAAGGTCTCTATTTCAAGTATCCATCCACCTGCTCATTGGCGCTGTCGGCATCTGCGCAGACCACCGCGATCACGTATACGCCCGACTGCCGGACCACGGCGTCCTTCAGCTTCTCCGCCTCGTCGGGCATATAGTCCGCGTAGCTCTCCCGGCGGTCGGAAAAGCGCTGTTGGACCTGTTTCAGGACCGTTTTGGCCCCATCCTCATCCTTGGATTCAAATACCGCCACCTCATCCGCCGAGGCGCCGCTGCTGGCATAGACCGCTGCGGAGGTTCCCTCCGGCAAATCCGGATACATGGTCGCTGCAATGTCGCTGTCAATGGCAAAGATGTCGCCGCCAAAGAGATCGCTCTGGGCCAGCTCGTCAGCCGTGGCCTGGATGTCCAGGGTGATCTGCTGCGTGCCGCAGGCGCTCAGCAGCAGCATCACCGCGCCCAGCAGGGCTGCTGTTCGTTTCATGTTTCCAATCCCTCAATCGTATGTGTTTTTAAATAGGAGAGCCAGACCTTACAGTACTCTGGCACCAAGTGCTCCCCGTCAAAGGATGCCTCCGGAGGAAGATTTCCCTCCTCGTCGGACACCGCCTCCGCCACGTTGACGTAGGCCACGTCCTTCTCCTCCGCCAGCTCCAGCAGGAGGCCGTTGTACATGCGGATCCGCTCGTTGTTGATATAGGTGCCTTCCTCGTCCTTTGCCTTGCTCACCGGCAGGATGGACTGGATATAGATCAGCGCATCGGGGTTGATTTCCCGGACGCGGTCGATGATCTCGCCGTACTGCTTCTGATACTGCTCCGGATAGACCCAGCCCAATTCATTCATGCCCAGCATGATGTAGATTTTGGCAAACTGCTTGGTGGCCAGCGCGTCCATCATCGTCATCTTTTTCCCGCCCACGGTGATGGTCTTCTTGTTGAACGCCTCGCTGACCGTCAGGCCCACCGTGGTCAGGGACTGGCTGCCCTTCAGCCCGGAGTAAAGCATAAACCCTTCCGTGCGGGAGTTTCCGATGAAAATGGCGTCGGAGAAATAGGTGTCCTCCACGGCCGCGCTCTCCGCCACCACGCAAGTCTTCTCCTCCGGCTGCGGTGTCTCCTCCCGCGGCGTCTCCGGCTGCACGGAGCCGTTCTCCTTCGACTGCTGCCGCTTTCCAATGGCAACAATCCGCTTGGCCCGCTTCTGTGCCCAGGGCTGGGGCGTGGTGCCCTCGGCGTTTGGATGCTGTGTCTGATCCGCCGGGGCCACGCTTCCCTGCACCAACGTGGTCAGCACCGCTGTCAAAAGCAAGATGCAGATAACAGCTGGGATGCTCCAGCGTTTTGTTCTTTTGTAATAGTGTCTCCTCTTTCCCGCCATGTGATTCCCCTTCTTTTGATCTTATTTTCTATTCTACAACAAAAGACGACAAAATGCGTTAAAAAGTTGAAACAAAGTTATAACAATTTTTCCGAAATTTTTGTATAAACCAAATCCTTCCAGACGGTTGCCCCGCAGCCGGTGAATTTCTTGACTTTCCCGCTTTGGCGGGTTATACTTTTTAAAAAATAACGTGTGGGAGGAGGAGATTTCAATGAAGGACGGACATATGCGGGACATCCGGTATCTCAGGCTGTCGGTGACAGACCTGTGCAACTACCGCTGCCAGTACTGCATGGCTCCGGAAGGCGTGGAAAAGCGGCCTCACAGCGAAATCCTCTCCGTGGAGGAATGCGTGGAGATCGGCGATGCCGCAGTCGCCTGCGGCATCCGGAAAATCCGCCTCACCGGCGGCGAGCCCCTTGTGAGGCGCGGGATTGTGGACATCTGCCAGGGGCTCTCAGAGCTGAACGGCCTGGAGGAGCTGTGCCTGACCACCAATGGGAGCCTCCTCCCCCAGCTGGCAGGGCCTTTGCGCCGCGCGGGCGCGGACCGGCTGAACCTCTCGCTGGACACCCTGCGGCCCCAGCGGTTTCAGGAGATTACCCGCCTGGGCTCCCTTGGACAGGTGCTGGATGGGATTCAGGCCGCGGAGGAGGCTGGGTTTTCCCGCCTGAAGCTGAACGTGGTGCTGATGGGCGGCGTCAACGACGATGAAATCCCCGACTTCATTGAGCTGACCCGCACCCATCCCTGGGAGGTCCGGTTCATCGAGCTGATGCCCATGGGCCCCTGCGCCGGCTGGGAGCGCTCCCGTTTCCTCTCCGCCGACGAGGTGCTGCGCCGTTTCAGCGGCCTGGTCCCGCTGAAGGACTCAGGGGTGGCCCGGCGGTTCCAGGTGCCCGGCTGGGCCGGTACGGTGGGCCTCATCGAGCCCATGAGCCACCGGTTCTGCAGCAGCTGTGACCGCATCCGCATCACCGCCGACGGGAGGCTGAAGGCCTGCCTCCACTCCCGGCAGGAGCTCAAACTGCGGGGGCTTCACGGCGAGGCACTCCGCGAGGCCATCCGCCGGGGCATTGCCTCCAAGCCGGAGCGCCATCACCTGACGGAGGACGGCAGCGAAACGCCCCGATGCATGAATGAGATTGGAGGATAGCAATGTCAGACTTGACTCATTTCAACGGCCAGGGCCGCTCCCGAATGGTGGATGTGACCGGCAAGGAGGTCACCCACCGGACCGCATCCGCCGCCGGAGCGGTGGCGGTCAGCCCGGAGGTGCTGGAGCGCATCCGCTCCGGCACGGTGAAAAAGGGCGATGTACTGGCCGTGGCCCAGGTGGCGGGGATCATGGCCGCCAAGCGCTGCTGGGAGCTGATCCCCATGTGCCACCCCCTTGCCCTCACCGGCGTGGATTTGTCCTTTTCACTGGAGGAATCCCCCTGCCGGGTGGTGATCCGCTCCGACGTCTCCTGCGATGGCGTCACCGGCGTGGAGATGGAGGCGCTGACCGCGGTCTCGGCGGCCGCGCTGACGATTTATGATATGTGCAAGGCTATGCAGAAAGACATGGTCATCGGTCCCATCCGCCTGCTGCGCAAGGCCGGGGGCAAAAGCGGGGACTACTGCGCACAGGAGGAGGAATGAGCATGGCCCAGGTGGTTTCCGTCAACATCAGCCTTCGCAAGGGGGAGCAGAAGCACCCGGTCCCCGAAATTCAGCTGAAGCTGCGCCACGGCATTGTGGGCGACGCCCACGCCGGAGACTGGCACCGGCAGATCAGCCTCCTAACGGAGGAGAGCGTGGACACCATGCGCCGCCCGGGCCTGGACCTGGCCCCGGGCGCCTTTGCCGAGAACATCAACACCAGGGGCATCTGCCTCAAGACCCTGCCGGTGGGCACCTGCCTGCGCATTGGGGAGACGGTGGTGGAGGTGACCCAGATCGGCAAGGAGTGCCACGGCGACTGTGCCATCAAGAAGGCGGCGGGAAAATGCGTCATGCCCACGGAGGGCATCTTTGCCATCGTCCGCCGGGAGGGCACGGTCCGCCCCGGCGACATCATCGAGCGGTTGGAGGACGGATATGAAACGGATTGAAACCAGCAAGGCCGTGGGCCACGTCCTGTGCCATGACCTGACCCAGATCATCCCCGGCCAATACAAGGATGCCCGGTTCCGCAAGGGCCACGTGGTGACAGAGGAGGACATCCCCGTGCTCCTCTCCATGGGCAAGGAGCATCTGTACGTCTGGGAGATGACGCCGGGCATGGTCCACGAAAACGACGCGGCGGAGCGCCTGGCCGCCCTGTGCCGCGGGGAGGGCATGATCCCCTCGGAGGTGAAGGAGGGCAAGATCGAGCTCACCGCCGCGTACGACGGCCTCTTCCGGGTGGATGAACGAAGGCTGAATGATGTCAACAGCGTGGAGGAAATCATGGTGGCCACCCGTCACGGCAACACGCCAGTCCGCAGGGGCGACAAGCTCTGCGGCACCCGGGTGATCCCCCTGGTGATTGCTGAGGAAACACTCCGCGCCGCCGAGGCGGCCGCGGGCGGCACCCCTTTGCTGGAGCTGCTGCCCTACAAGCTGAAGCGGGCCGCTGTGGTCACCACTGGCAGCGAGGTGAAAAAGGGCCTGATTGAGGACCGGTTCACCCCCGTGGTGGTGGAAAAGCTCAGGGCCTACGGCATCGAAACCGTGGCCCAAGTCAACTCCGGCGACGGGGTGGACCAGGTGGCCGGGGCCATCGCCGAGATGCGCTCACTGGACATCGACCTGCTGCTTTGCACCGGCGGCATGAGCGTGGACCCGGACGACAACACGCCGGGCGCCATCCGCGCCTCCGGCGCACGGATCGTCACCTACGGCGCGCCGGTGCTGCCGGGCGCCATGTTCCTGCTGGGCTATTACGACGACGGCCTTCCGGTGATGGGCCTGCCCGGCTGCGTCATGTATGCCGGCGCCACGGTCTTTGACCTGATCCTGCCCCGGGTGGCGGCGGGCGTCAGCGTGACCCGGGCGGACATCGTAGCCCTGGGCAACGGAGGGCTGTGCCTGGGCTGCAAGCCCTGCCGCTGGCCCAACTGCCCCTTCGGCAAATGAGGCGCCGGTCTTCCGGCGCCCTGCTTCCCGGCTCGTTATCCTTATATGAGTACCGCGAATCTTTCCCCAGTTTACCTGATCCACATTCCTTAGAAGGGAAGATTTTTCATGAAAAAGCGGATATTACTGCTCCTTGTCCTGTCCCTTGTCCTCTCTCTTGCCGCATGCGGCGGAGGGGCCGCCGGCTCCTCCGGAAGCGCCGGTGCCTCCTCCCAACCCGAGGAGGTGAAACTCACCATATTTGCCGCAGCCTCCCTGACTGAAACCCTTGACCAGATCATCCAGCTCTACAGGGAGGAGGCGCCCAACGTCACCATCCTCACCAATTACGACTCCTCCGGCACGCTGCTCAAGCAGATCAGGGAGGGGGCCGACTGCGACCTCTTCCTCTCCGCCTCCCCCGCCCAGATGAATGCGTTAGACGGCTCCTTGCAGAATGACGCGGAGAAGAATCCCGACGGCCTGGACTTGATCGACCCGTCCACCCGCATTGACCTTCTGGAAAACAAGGTGACCCTAACCGTGCCCGAGGGCAACCCCAAGGGCATTGAGAGCTTTGATGAGCTGCCGGAGCTGCTCAAAAGCGGAGACATCCTGCTGGCCATGGGCAACAGCGACGTGCCGGTGGGCCAGTACACGCTGAAACTCTTTGATTACTACGGCCTGGACGAGGCCGCCCTGAACAGCGCCCAGGTGCTGACCTACGGCTCCAACGTGAAGGAGGTCACCACCCAGGTGGCGGAGAACGCCGTGGACTGCGGCATCATCTATGCCACCGACGCCTTTTCCGCCGGCCTGGAGGTGGTGGACGAGGCCACGCCGGAGATGTGCGGCCAGGTGGTCTATCCCGCGGCCGTGCTGAAGGGCAGCTCCCACAGCGATGCGGCAAAAGCGTTTTTGGACTACCTGCAGGCCGAACCCTGCGCCCAGGTCTTCGAACACGTGGGTTTTACAATGATGCAGTAATCTGCTCTCTTGTGGGAGGAAAGCCGGACAGCAAGGCTGACTAACCAAATCACTGCGGAGGTGACACCCCTTTGGACTGGTTTCCACTTTATAACTCGCTGCGGATTGCCGCCCTCTCCACGGCGGTGGTTTTTCTCTTAGGGCTATCTTCCGCCTACTACATCGCAAGGCTCCCCCGGCTGGTGAAGGGCACGCTGGACGTGCTTCTCACGCTGCCCCTGGTGCTGCCGCCCACGGTGGTGGGCTGGCTGCTGCTGTTGCTGTTAGGGCCCCGGCGGCCGTTCGGTGCCTGGGTGCTGGAAACCTTCGGCACCAGGCTGGTGATGACCTGGTGGTCCGCCGTCTTTGCCACGGTGGCGGTCTCCTTTCCGCTGATGTACCGCACTGCCCGGGGCGCTTTCGAGGGCTTCGACACCACCCTCTCCGACGCCGGGCGGACGCTGGGCCTCTCCAACACCTATATCTTCTGGCGCATCCGGATGCCCTGCTGCCGCCAGGGCATCCTGGCGGGCATGGTGCTGGCCTTTGCCCGGGCGTTGGGGGAATACGGCGCCACCTCCATGATCGCCGGCTACACCCCGGGCCGCACCGCCACCATCTCCACCACCGTCTATCAGTTCTGGCGCACCAACGACGATGCCTCGGCCCTGCGCTGGGTGCTGGTGAATATCGCCATCTCCGCCGTGTTCCTGCTGGCCATCAACCTGCTGGAGTCCCGGGACCGGCAGGGCCGGAAGGGAGGGCGGTGACATGCTGAGCGTAGACATCCAAAAGCGCCTGGGGGATTTCCAGCTCCAGGCCCGGTTTGAAACCGGGGACTCGCCGCTTGCCCTGCTGGGCGCGTCGGGCTGCGGCAAAAGCGTCACGCTGCGCTGCATCGCCGGAATCCTCCGGCCGGACCAGGGGAAGATCGTTCTGAACGGCAGAACCCTTTTTGACAGCGCCAGACACATCGATCTCCCGCCTCAGAGGCGGAAGGTGGGATATCTCTTTCAGCAGTACGCCCTCTTCCCCAACATGACGGTGCGGCAGAACATCGCCGTGGCCGCAGAGAAGGGCCGGCGGGCAGAGCGGGCGGCGGAGCTGCTGCGCCGCTTCCACCTTGAGGACGTGGCGGAGCACCGGCCCCGCCAGATCTCCGGCGGCCAGCAGCAGCGCACGGCCCTGGCCCGCATCCTGGCCTCGGAGCCGGAGGCCATTTTGCTGGACGAACCCCTCTCCGCCCTGGACCTCTACCTCCGCCGTCAGCTGGAGGAGGAGCTACGCTGCGCCCTGGACGCCTTTTGCGCCCCTTCGGTCTGGGTGACCCACGACCAGGGGGAGGCCTGCCGCAGCTGCCGCCAGGTCTGCATCATGGAGTCGGGAACCGCCTCCGGCGTACGGTCCATGGAGGATTTATTTGCCGACCCCATCTCCGTCTCCGCCGCCCGGCTCTCCGGCTGCGAAAACCTGGTGGGGGCCGTCCCACGGGGGACGGAGGTTCAAATCCCCCTGTGGGGCATCTCCCTGCGCTGTGCCGCGCCGGCAGCGCAGGAGACAACCGCCCTGGGGCTGCGGATGCAGCATCTGCGCCTGTCCCGGGAAGGCATGGAAAACGCCTTTGCCTGCCGGGTGGTGCAGTCGGCCCCGGAGGCCTTTTCCGATCTTTTGACCCTGCGTCCCCTCTCCGCGGCGCCGGAGGGCCCGATGCTGCACATGGAGGCGGAAAAAGGCCTCTTATCCGCCGGGGACCTTCTCTGGGTCTCCATCGCCCCGGAGCACGTGCTCACACTTCGATGAGGAGGAATGTCTCATGTTTACCGCCGCCGTGCTGACGGTCAGCGACCGGGGCTTTCGTGGCGAGCGCCCCGACCTATCCGGCCCCTTGGTCCGATCCATACTGGAGGAAGCGGGCTACGCCGTGGCTTCCGTGGGCCTGGTGCCCGACGAACAGCCCCAGATCGAATCCGCCCTGCGCAAGCTCTGCGACAGCGGCCAGGTACAGCTGCTGCTCACCACCGGCGGCACCGGCTTTTCGCCCCGGGACGTGACTCCCGAGGCCACCGCGGCCGTGTGCGAAAGGCTGTGCCCCGGCATCCCGGAGGCCATGCGCCTTGCCTCCATGCAGATCACTCCCAACGCCATGCTGTCCCGGGCCCAGGCGGGCATCCGGGGCGGCACGCTGATCGTCAATCTGCCCGGCAGCCCCAAGGCCGTCCGGGAAAACTTAGGCGCTGTGCTGCCCGCCCTGGCCCACGGGCTCAAGATGCTCTGCGGCGGCCAGGCGGACTGCAGCCTTCCCTGACCGCCTCCCGATTTGAATTGACCCCGCCGCCGCTTCCTGATATAATGACAAAAACGGCATTCAATCGCGTGGAAGGGGTGATGAGATGGAGGTATCCCATCGGTTTTGGAGAAAGCGTGATGGCAGGGCCGGCTTTACCCTGATGGAAATGTTGATCGTTGTGGCCATTATTGCCGTTTTGGCAGCCATTGCCATCCCCACATTTGCCTCCCGGTCCGACCAGGCCAAGGAGGCCGTCTGTCAGACCAACCGCCAGACCCTGCTGGGCCAGCTGCGGTATGCCCAGGTGATCGACGGCCTGACCCAGGAGCAGGCGGACGGAATCAGGGACTCCCTTGGGGCCATCTGTCCGGCCGGCGGTACGGTCACCGTGGAGGTGGGAGACACAATCCGCGTCAGCTGCTCCATCCACGGCGGCGGCAGCGGTGGGGAAAGTGCGGTGAGCCAGGGGCTCATTCAGGACTTCCGGGACTTCATTCTGAACCCCGAGGGCGTCCCCTCCAATGAGATCAACCGCAACGACTCCCTGCGCACCCATTTTTATGAGGCCAACGGGAACAAGTGGCCCACGCTGACGGTGGATGGGGTGGAGTATCAGATCGAGCCCTATTACTCCGAGGCCGGAAAGAACGCGGAGGACCGCCTTGACTACATCTGGCTCTTTGCCCGTCAAAAGACGGATGGCGTCGTCAACGGCCGCTGGAGCGTGCCGCTGCTCTACAATCCCGTGGATGGGATCTGGTACCGCTCCTACGGCTATGACGGCAAGCGCCCGGCGGATGCCTCCATCACCTTCTCCAGTGTGGAAGCGCTGGACAATGCGGTCAAAACCACCCTCTGCGGCAATGGCTCCGCCCTCAAGTGGCGGCCGGTGGACTCCTATACGGAAAGCAACTGAGGCAGCTCCGGGCATCCGGGGCTGCCCTTTCGTCTGGTCCGGAAACCATAAGTATTTCTCACAAATGCATTGACTTTTTTGTGAAAACATGCTAATTTATTGTAGGTTTTGTGTGTTTTTGTATCCTGATATCCACGCGCGCACATGGAATCACCGGCTGGCCACCAGAGCACTTGAGCAGCACGCGGCCAAAGGCCTTACGGTGGATGTTTTTTCCGGCCAACGGCCCGCTGTCCGCGGGCTGACTGATCTCGAAGGAGGTACTCCATTGCTCACTGTTGAATTGAACCTGTTCCAGGGACTGGCCATCGCCGCGCTGGTCTACACCCTTGGCAGCTTTCTCATCCGGAAAGTCCCCCTGCTGGGCAAATACTGCATCCCCGCCCCGGTGGTGGGCGGCCTGATCTATGCGCTGCTCCACCTGCTGCTGCGCAACACCGGCGTGTTAGAGGTCGTATTTGACTCCACGCTTCAGGATTTCTTTATGACCATTTTCTTCACCAGCGTGGGCTTCACCGCCTCATTCCGCCTGCTCAAACGGGGCGGCAAACAGGTCTTCATCTTCCTGGGCATCGCCATTGTGATGGTGGTGCTTCAAAACCTTTTGGGCGTGGGGCTGGCCACGGCCTTCGACCTGGACTCCCGGCTGGGGCTGTGCATGGGCTCCATCCCCATGGTGGGCGGCCACGGCACCGCCGGTTCCATGGGCGACATGCTGGATAAAATGGGCGTCGTGGGTGCCAAGACGGTGGCCATTGCTTCCGCCACCTACGGACTGCTCTCAGGCAGCATGCTGGGCGGCCCTCTGGCCCGGCGCCGCATTGCCCAGAACAATCTCCACTCCACCGCTGCGGACATCGAATCCGCCGGGGACCTGCCTGAAGTGGAGGGCGTGGGTGTGGACACCCGCCACGCCGCCCTCACCTCTACCCAAAAGTTCACCGCGGCCGCCATTTTCCTGGGGATCGCCTCCGGCGCAGGCACCCTGATCTCCGGCTTTTTGGATCAGTTCATGACCTTCCCCTCCTACATCGGTGCCATGCTGGCCGCCGCCATCCTGCGAAACATTTGGGACGCGACCGGCGGCTACATGCCCCATGAGGAAATCTCCATCACCGGCAGCGTATGCCTCTCCCTGTTCCTGTCCTTTGCTCTCATGGGGCTGCGGCTTTGGGAACTGGCGGAGCTGGCGCTGCCCATGATCGTCATTCTGCTGGCCCAGACCGTGCTCATGGCCATCTATGCCTACTTTGTGGTCTTTAACCTGCTGGGACGGGACTATGAATCCTCCGTGATGACCACCGCCTTCTGCGGCTTTGGCATGGGCGCCACGGCCAATGCCATGGCCAATATGCAGGCGGTCACGGACAAGTACGGCCCTGCTCCCCAGGCTTACTTTGTGGTTCCCCTGGTGGGCAGCCTGTTTATCGACTTTTTCAATGTAAGCATCATCACCATCTTCCTGAACCTCTTGGGATAATCAAACGAACCCCCGCCGTCAGCTCTACTGGCGGCGGGGGTTTTGTCATAATTGCACAATTGCAGCACTCATATTATATCATTTTCGTCACAATGTGCCTTGATTATTTCACAGATCGGCCTATAATAAATCCGATTTGTGGGGATGGAAGAGCGCTGATTGGAAGAAAGGAATTTATAAGAATGCTGCGTTTCGTAAGACACCTGAATGAGTCGATCATTTTCTTTTTGGGGATTGTCTACGCCTATCAGGCCGTGTATACCCTGATCGGCCTGTGGCTGCGCCGGCGAAAAGAGGCCCGCCCCCAGGCAAGGCTCCATAAATACGCGGCGGTGGTCTCCGCCCGGAACGAGGAAAATGTGATCGGCGATCTGATCGCCAGCCTGAAGGCCCAGCACTATCCATCGGAGCTGCTGGACATCTACATAGTGGCTGACAACTGCACAGACCGCACCGCCGAGGTGGCCGAGGCTGCCGGCGCCATCGTATACCGGCGCTCCAACCGCACGGAGGTGGGCAAGGGATATGCCCTGGACTGGTTTTTTGCCCGGCTGTGCCGGGAGCGGCGGGACTACGACGGCTACTTTGTCTTTGACGCCGACAATCTGGTGGACCCTGATTTTGTGGTGGAGATGAACCGCACCTTTGATTCCGGCAAATACGACGCTCTCACCAGTTACCGCAATTCCAAGAACTTCGGCAGCTGTTGGATTTCCGCCGGATACTCCATCTGGTTCTTGCGGGAGGCCCGGTTCCTCAACGCCGTCCGCTGTGCCCTTGGGCTGAACTGCGCCATCTCCGGCACCGGCTTTTTGGTCTCCGACCGCCTGATCCGGGAAAACAAGGGCTGGCCCTTCCACCTGCTGACGGAGGATATCCAGTTCTCTGTGGACTGCGCCGCCCGCGGCCTCCGGATCGGCTACTGCGGCCGCGCCATGGTCTATGATGAGCAGCCCGTCACCATGCGCCAGTCCTGGGATCAGCGGCTGCGCTGGTCCAAGGGATTTTATCAGGTGGACGCAAAGTACGGCTGGGCGCTGCTGCGGGGAATCTTTTACGGCGGGCGCCGCGGATTTTCCTGCTATGACATGCTGATGACCATTGCACCGGCCATGCTGCTCAATGTGGGCCTCATTCTCTTCAATGGAGTCATCGTCGCCGCCTCTTTATCCCTGCCCCACTTCCTGACCCGCTGGGTCATTCAGGAGGTGGTTCACACAGTGGTCTTCCTGCTGGGGAACTTCTATTTGGGCATGCTGCTGTGCGGCGGCCTCACGGTTCTCAGCGAATGGAATGCCATTAAGGCCAAGCCGGTGCAGAAGATTGTCTATCTCTTCACGTTCCCCCTCTTCATGCTGACCTATGTCCCCATCTCCCTGGTGGCCCTTGTGCGCCGGGTGGAGTGGAAGCCCATCCGTCACAATGCAGCGAAAAAAGCCGGAAAAACGGTGTAAGCGGCTGAAAGCGGCTATGGAAAAGACAGCTCCTATCCGGAGCTGTCTTTTTTTACATGGCGGAAGGTTCTCTTCCCTTCAACCGGTCAAAAAAGGCCCTGTTATACCGGCAGGGCTCACTGTCTGGCTTGATGCCGCAGGCCATCTCATTGTAGGCCTCCGCCCGTGCGACCTCGCCCATTCGGTAGCAGCATACGCAAAGCTGCAGCGCGGGCACATAGCCGTAGCACTCCGGGGTGGTAAAGCCGCCGCCGTGCTCCTCCATTGGGCACTCCAAGGCCCGCTCGTACCAGTAGGCGGCGCTGGGCCACTCCTCCCTCTCCAGGAAAAACCGCCCCAACTCACAGCAGCTCTCCGCCCGTGGCGGGCCAAAGCGCAGGCCGCAGGCCAGCGCTTGAAACCGGAGTTCCTGCTCCCCAAGCCGCTCATAGCATCCCGCAAGGTCCCGGCTGGCCTGGATGTTGTTCTCCACCCAGCCGTCCCCGCTCTCCAGGAATTCTTTCAGCACCCGGATGGCCTCCCGGTCCCTCTGGTGATAGGTCAGTTCCCGGCCATAGTAAAAGCGCTCCCGGGGCGTGAGCTTCTCCCCTTTTGCCATCAAGCCCTCCAAGATGCGGAGATTCCGGTCTGGATCCCCGGGCCCGGTCTTGCGGTGGGTGACGGCGGCCTCCCCATAGACGACCTTTCCCGCCGGGGCAATGGCCTCGTGGACCGCCCCCTCCCAGCGCAGCTTCGCCCCCCGGCGGATAAGGCGCTCCCGGTAGTAGGAAAAGGTGGGCCGTCCGGACGCGTCAAAAGCCGTGTGATAGGGCAGCATCACCACGTCCGTGTCCGGCTCCAGATCCTTCTTCAGCTGCATCAGCGCCATTCGGTCCTCCGGCTGCAGCACATCGTCGCCGTCGAGCCACATAAGGTAGTCCATCTGCCCCATGTCAAAGGCAAAGTTCCGCGCGGCGGCAAAGTCATCCCGCCAGGGAAATTCGTAGACCCGGTCCGTATACTGCCGGGCCCTCTCTTTGGTACGGTCGGTGCTGCCCGTATCCACCACCACGATCTCGTCCACTGCATCTCCGACAGAGTCCAGGCAGCGGGGCAGGGTATTCTCTTCATTCTTTACGATCATGCAAAGGCTGATGGTAATCATAGCGACTCCTTCCTCTTTGGGCCAGACTTTGGAAAGGACAGGCGGGGAAGCCCCGCCTGTCCCTGGAAGTCTGTCTCTCTTTAATCCTGCATTGCGAATGCTGCGACGGCGTAGGGGCAGTCAACCGGAATGATCCGCGTGACTACTCCGCATCTCATATCATAGAGGAGCACCTTTTCCGCATGCTCCAGGACAATATACAAAAGTCCCGAACAGCAATCAACCGCTAAATCCCGCGCTTCCGCCGCCAGGGACTGCACATCGAGCACCTGGAGGGTATTGCCGCTGATGCGGTACAGGCCAAAGTGAACACTTGTCGTCACATAGATCGTGTTTGTATCCGGATCCACCGCCAGGGCAAGAGGCACTCCGCAAAATGCGTCAGCCAACGTGTCGGTAACCCTGTTGCAGGCCCCCTCGACTGCGTACAGCATGCTATTGGCGGCCGTGACATAAACCATGTTGGTACAGGGGTTGACAGCAAGATCGGTAGGACAGGAAATGGAGACCGTATCGACCAGCGTATTCGTCCGGCCGTCGATCACATAGAGATTCTGCTTGCCGATGCAATAGATTCTATTGGTAGAAGGATTGACGGCCGCTTTCATGGGTATGCTGCCAGCCGGCAGTGCAACCGTCCCCATCACCCGGTTTGTCACTCCGTCCAGCACAGAAACCGCGTCCCGCTGCTTGTTGGGAATATACACCCTGTTCGTATTGGGATTGACAGCCAGATGACTCGGGGAACTCATAGAGACCGATGCAACCACTTCATCCGTCGCCATATCCAGCACCATAACGACATCATCCTGGAAACCATTGACATATGCGTAGCCGGTTTTGGAATTGACCGCAATGGAGGATGCACAATGCGGAAGCGGGATGTTGTGATCCACCCTGCCTCTGGTGCCGTCGATGGCGGTCAGCGCCTTTGCACACGTGTAGTGGGTCACATAGGCGCAGCACACATGGCAGCAGCCGTGACCGGCAGGCCCTTGGGGGCCGGTGGGGCCAGTTGCGCCGGTGGGGCCGGTGACGCCCACCCCAGTGGCGCCGGTGGGGCCGGTGACGCCCACCCCAGTTGCGCCGGTGGGCCCAGTGGCGCCGGTAGCGCCGGTGACGCCGGTAGCGCCGGTGACGCCGGTAGCGCCGGTTGCACCCGTGACTCCGGTAGCGCCGGTGACGCCGGTAACTCCTGCAAGACCCGTGGGGCCAGTTGGCCCGGTCGGACCAGCGGGGCCGGCAATGCCCGTAGCACCTGTAGCTCCGGTGGCGCCGGTAAATCCAGTGAGGCCGGTGGCACCGGTGGCTCCGGTGGGGCCGGTGGCGCCCGTCGGGCCGGCAACGCCGGTTGCACCCGTGGAGCCGGTAGCTCCGGTGTAACCAGTAAGGCCGGTGGCGCCGGTGGGCCCTGTAGGTCCGGTCGGGCCGGTGGGGCCGGTGGGGCCGGTGGGGCCGGTAGGACCGGCATCTCCGGCAACGCCAGTGGCACCCGTGACTCCGGTAGCGCCGGTGGCACCTCTTGGAATGGTAAAATCAAGAATATGGTTGGGATATCCGCTCACATCCACCACAGAGGCAGGCGTCCCCGGCTCACCCGTATAGGTGTAGCGGACAGTAACCGTATCCGCCTCACCTTCTACACCGGTGGCGCCGGTAGCACCCGTTGCCCCGGTAGCACCAGTGGGCCCGGTCGGGCCAGTCGGGCCCGTTGCACCGGTGGGGCCGGTCGGGCCTGTTGCACCCGTCGCACCTGAAAAGCCGGTAGTGCCCGTGGCGCCAGTGGGCCCAGTCGGGCCTGTTGCGCCAGTAGCGCCTGAAAGGCCGGTAGTGCCCGTAGCGCCAGTGGGCCCGGTCGGGCCTGTTGCGCCCGTCGCGCCTGAAAGGCCGGTGGCGCCGGTGGCACCAGTGGGCCCAGTCGGGCCTGTTGCGCCTGTGAAACCGGTAAGGCCGGTGATGCCTGTCGGACCCGTGGGGCCGGTCGGGCCTCTGCTTCCTGTTGGTCCGGTCGGACCCGTGGGACCCGGGCGGCCCGGAATCGGGCAGCAGGGCTGAGGCGGGCAGGGCGGCGGGCAGGACGGCTGCGGCGGGCAGGGAGGCATACAGCAGGATTCGTCGCATCTATCTTGTCGATAAATATTCATCAAATGGTTCGCTCCTTTGCACCCAGTCAAACTGGGAGAAATGGGGAAGGCTCCCCATACAGTGTATGCGCCCTGCCCCTCCCCGGCCAAAGCGGCTGTCCCCTTCCCCGCCGTGCGCGCGCCCATTTGTATCGTATCCAAAGCAGGAAACAAAAGAGCAGCTCCTCAAAGAGGAGCTGCCCTTCCCATTTCGATTATTTCTCTTGGCCAGGCTCGATCGGGCCGCGGCCGTACATGCGTGCGTATCGGGCCATTTTCCTTGCCAGCCCATCGGTGAACTGGCCGGGCAACAATCGCCACTGCCAATTGCCGCCCAAGACCCCCGGTGTGTTCATTCTGGACTCGGCGCCCAGCTCCAGGTAGTCCTGCATCTGTGCCACAAACAATTCCGCCACACTGCCCAGCCCGCCGCGGAGAATGCCCCAGACGAAGCCCTCCTCCTCATTGAGGCCAAGGTACTCCTTGGCATAGGCCACATCGTCCGCCTCCGCCTCTTCCCGCCAAGCCATCACGGGGGCGTTGTCGTGAGTCCCCACATAGCAGACGCAGTGGGGCACATAGGTGTGGGGCAGGTAGTTGGAGGGCTCCCGGGAGTCGAAAGCAAACTCCAGCACCTTCATCCCGGGCAATCCGGAGTCCTGAAGCAGCCGATGGACTTCCGGTGTCAGGAAGCCCAGGTCCTCGGCGATGATCTTCAGCTGGGGGAACCATCCGGTGAGCACCCCGACCAGGTCCATGCCCGGCCCTTTGACCCATCGGCCCTCCTTGGCGGTCACGGCGTCCGCCGGAACTGCCCAATAGCTCTCCAGGCCCCGGAAATGGTCGATGCGCACCACGTCAAAGAGGCGGGCCGCCCCTTCCATCCGCCGGATCCACCAGCCGAAGCCATCCTGTTTCATGGCGTCCCAATCGTAAAGGGGGTTGCCCCACAGCTGCCCCTCGGCGCTGAAGTAATCCGGGGGCACGCCGGCCACCGCCGTGGGCCGGTTGTGTTCATCCAGTTGGAACCACTCTGGCTCCGCCCAGACGTCCGCGGAGTCCATGGCCACGTAGATGGGCAGATCCCCGATGACCTGCAGCCCAAGGCCGTGGACATAGTCCCTGAGCCGGTTCCACTGGCGGAAAAACAGGAACTGGGCATAGGTGAAGAGCCGCACGTCCTCCCACAAGAGGCGGCGGTAGCGCTCCACCGCCTCGCTCCGGTGGAGCCGGATGTCCTCCTCTTCCCACTCGGTCCAGGCGGACATGCCGAAGTGGCGCTTCACCGCCATAAACAGCGCGTAGTCCGGCAGCCACCGGCGGTTCTCCTCCACAAAGGATTCCACTGCCCGGCAGTCTCGTTCCCAGCCCCGCTCCGCTGCCTTGGCCAGAAGGTCAAAGCGGTGGGCGTAGACGGCGGCATAGTCCACCCGGTCCGGCCGGCCGCCCCAGTCCACGGACTCCACCTCCCGCCGCTCCAGAAGTCCCTCTTCACAAAGCATATCCAGGTCGATGAAGTAGGGGTTGCCCGCGTAGGTGGAGAAGCTCTGATACGGCGAGTCTCCATAGCTGGTGGGGCCCACGGGCAGCAGCTGCCAGCAGCTCTGGCCCGCCGCCTTCAGCTGATCCGCGAACTCGTAGGCCGCCCGGCCCAGCGTGCCGATACCATAGGGGGACGGCAGGGCGGAAATGGGCAGCAATACGCCGCAGCGCCGCTGAATCGGTTCTTCCATCCCGCTCATCCTTTCACCGCGCCGGCCACGACGCCCTTGATGATATGCTTCTGGCCCAGCAGGTAGACAATGACCACCGGGATGATGGTCAGCACGATTGAGGCCATCATGGGGCCCATCTCCACTCGGCCGTAGCTGCCACGGAAATACTGGATCAGCATGGGGATGGTGCGGTATTTCTTGATGTCCAGCACCAGCGTGGGCAGCAGGTAGTCGTTCCATACCCACATGGTCTCCAGCACGCCCACGGAAATCATGGTGGGCCGCAGGATGGGGAACACAATGTGGAAATAGGTCTGGATGGGATTGCAGCCGTCGATCATGGCCGCCTCCTCAATCTCCAGGGGGATGGACTTCATGAAGCCGGAGAACATGAATACCGCCAGACCCGCGCCGAAGCCCAGATAGATGAAGCAAATGGTCCAGGGCGTATTGAAGCGCAGATCGAAAAACAGCAGGTTGATGTGCAGCTTATCCGCCACGGAGGAGAGGGTGAACATCACCATCTGGAAGGGCACCACCATGGAGAAGACGCACAGGTAATAGAGCACCTTGGAAAGGAGGCTCTTCACCCGCGTGATATACCAGGCACACATGGAGCAGCACAGCAGGATCAGTGCCACGGAGGACACGGTGATGAACAGGCTGTAGCCAAAACTCTGCAAAAAGCCCTTGGAGGCGATGGCATTGACATAGTTGGAGAGGCCGGCAAAGGTCTCCGCCGTGGGCAATTCAAAGGCTCCGGCGGTGGTGATGGCCGTCTCCTCCTTGAAGGAGTTGAGCACCACCATGATGATGGGATACAGGTACAGTGCGCCTAACACCGTAAAAAGAAGCGTCCAGAGGGACCCTTTTCTCTTTGTCATTGCTGCACCTCCTTGGATCGGGTGGCCCGAAGCTGGATCAGGGCGATGGCCACCACCAGGATGAAGAAAATCACGGCCTTGGCCTGGCCGATGCCCTTCCACATGGGGCCGGAGCGGGAGTAGAAGGTATAGTAGATGTTCAGCGCCAGCATCTCCGTGGCGTGGGCGGGTTCGCCGGCGGTGAGGGACAGGTTCTGGTCAAAGAGCTTGAAGGAGTTGGTGATGGTCAGAAAGAGACAGATGGTGACGGAGGGCATGACCATGGGCAGCTTCACCCGCCACAGCGTCTGCCAGGGCGTGGCGCCGTCAATGGAGGCCGCCTCCATCAGCTCCGGCGGCACATTCTGGAGCCCGGCGATATAGATGATCATCATATAGCCGATCTGCTGCCAGCACATGAGGAGGATGAGCCCCCAGTAGCCCGCGGTGGAGTTCAGCGCCAGTAGGGGTTGGGCCAGCTGGCTCAGCACGCCGTTGAGCAGGATCTGCCAGATATAGCCAAGCACAATGCCGCCGATGAGGTTCGGCATGAAAAACACCGTGCGGAAGAGGTTGGTGCCCCGGATGTTCCGGGTCAGCACCAGGGCGATCAGAAAGGCCAGCACGTTGATGAGCACGGTGGCAACCACGGCAAAGCCCACGGTGAACCAGAAGGCGTGGGAAAAGGTGGCGTCCGTCAGGGCCTTTTCATAGTTGCCCCAGCCCACCCACGAGGCGTTGTTGACGGTGGTGAACTTGCAGAAGGACAGGTAGAGCCCCTGGCCGAATGGGACGATGAACCCCACAATAAAAGCGGCCAGCGTGGGCAGGACAAAAATCGGGAAGTATCTCTTTAATGCTTTTTCCATGCTTCTCCCTCCGGTTGCGGAGATTTTGCGCCGCTTCACCAAGCGGCAGGGGAAAATGGGGGAGCGAAAACCGCTCCCCCATGGAATCCGTACTTAGCCGTTGGCCAGCTGGTATTCAGAAGCCCAGCCGTCCACAAAGGCGGTCACCACAGCGTCCCAGGTGCCGGTTCCGGCGGCATAGGCGGTCAGGGCGCTGCCGACGCCGTTCTTCCACTCCTCAGAAGGCATGGTGGGGAAGCACCAGTCCACGGACTTCTTGCCGTCGGCGATATACTGATCGGCAATGCCCACCAGATAGTTGGCGGAGGGCTTGGCGGACTTGAAGGGGCAGACGAAGCCCATGTCGTCGGCCAGGCTGGTGGTTCCGGTCTCAGAGGTCACCACCCAGTAGAGGAAGTCCAGCGTGGCCTGGATGTCCTCAGGGGCGGCATCCTTATTGACGCACCAGTAGTTCTCGGAGCCGGTGCAAAGGCCCTGGTCCTCCTCGCCGTCCACGCCGATATAGATGGGCAGCATATCCAGGTTCTCATCGCCCAGGTCCTTCACGTCGTTGTAGGCCCAGGTGCCGTTCTGATAGAACACGGCCTGGCCGCCCACAAACTCAGCCACCGCGTCGTCGCCGGTCTTGGCGGAGAGCTCACTGGGGGCGCAGGTGGCATTGTTGATATAGAGGTCCCAAATGGCCTTGTAGTTGTCCAGGTAGGTGCCCTGGATGGCTTCAGCGTGGATGCCCTCGTTCTCATACTCATAGTAGATGGGCAGGTTGGCCAGGTGTGTCTTGAAACGCCAGTCGGAGCTGCCGTCCATGCCGGCGGAGGTGAAGGCGGAGAAGCCCAGCTCACCCTTGCGGGCGGTGATGTCCTCAGCCACCTTCTTCAAAGACTCAAAATTGGTGATGTCCTCCACGGAGTAGCCAGCCTGCTCCAGCAGGGCCTTGTTGCAGATGATGCCGTAGGTCTCGATGACATAGGCAATGCCGTAAACGCCGCTGCCGTCCTCGCCCTTGAGGGCAAAGTCGTCACTGGTCAGCTCGCCGTAGATGGCCGTGTCGGACAGGTCATAGCAGTAATCCTGCCAGTTCTTCAGACCCACGGGGCCGTTGACCTGGAAGAGGGTGGGCGCCTCGGACTTGCCCATCTCGGCCATCAGCGTGGTCTCATAGTCACCGGAGGCTGCGGTTACCACGGTGACAGGCACGCCGGTCTCCTCGGTGTAGGCCTTCGCCAGGGCCTTCCAGTCTCCATCCTGCTCAGGCTTGAAGTTCAGGTAGTAGACCTCGCCGCCCGAGGCCGCGCCGGAGCTGGAACCGGAACCGCTGCCGGAGCCGCTGGAACTGCCGCCGGAATTGCCGCAGCCAGCCAGCAAAGAAGCACACAGGGCCAATGCCAGCAAGAGAGTGAACATTCTTTTCATAGGGACATCTCCTCATTTTCTTTTTTCTATTTTCACATCTTGCGATGTAAAAACCAATTTTATTCCTGCTTGACACAAACAGAACGCCCGGGGCGCAGAATCGTGTCCACCTGCACGTGACGGCCGGCGGCACGGCCCTCGATCCGGTCCACCAAGATGCGCACCGCTTCGGCGGCAATCTGATCTGCTGGCTGGATGAGCGTGCTGAGGGTCGGCAGGGTGTAGGCCGACATGGTGATGCCGTCGATGGCCATGACGGAGCAGTCCTCCGGCACCCGGCGCCCCGCGTCATCCAGGGCCTTGATGGCAGCCACGGCCATGGCGTCGGAAATAGCAAAGAGGGCCGTGAACTCTCCGGTTCTTCGAAGCAGGCGCTCCATGGCCTCATAGGCCTCCGGCATCTGGAAGCTGCCCGTCTCCTCCACCAGCGTCTCGTCCAGCGCAATGCCCGCCTCCTTAAGCGCCCGGCGGTAGCCGCCATAGCGCAGCTCGCTGATGGAGCGGTCATTCCGGGCCGAAATGAGAGCGGCGATCCGCCGGTGCCCTTTCCCGATCAAGCTTTTCACCGCCCGGCAGGCCTCCTGCTCATCGTCAATGGACACGGAGGAGTACTCCTCCTCCCCTAACGTCCCATAGCTGTTGTCGTAGGTGCAGCAGACAAAGGGTACATTCAGCGCGGCCACATCGTCTTTCGTGTAGTCGGACCGCCCGCCCAAAAGCAGCAGGCCCCGCAGCTTTTTGTCCCGCTCCAGCATGGCCCCGGCCTGGAGCTCGTCGCCGCAGGTGCCGATCTGGTGGAGCACCATGGTGTACCCCGCCTCGGTGACTTTGGCCTCCATGGTCTTGAGAACCTCTGCGAAAAAGGGGTTGGCCGTGCCCCGGACCACCAGCCCAATGGCGTCCGAGCGGGTGCGCACCAAATCCCTTGCACTGTTGCTTGGGATGTAGTGGTTGGCCTGGACCACCTCCATCACCCGGGAGCGCACCTGCGCGCTGACGTCCGGATGGTTGTTCAGCACCCGGGATACCGTGCTGACGGACACGCCGCACAGCGCGGCAATGTCTTTGATTGTCATTTGCCTCACCACCGTTGGTAACGTTACCGGAAACGTTTCCAGTTCCTTTTGTTGTATAACCATACCAAATTGGACGTTTTCTTGTCAATTGAAATCCGTCGTTTTCTCTCAATCGCACAATTCTTTTTTCATTCTATGGTGATTCTCACAAGAGCCAATCGTTTACGCAAAAGAGCAGGCCGCTGTGCGCATCGTCTTCTGCGCCTGAACCCTGCAAAAATGGAACCGGCTGCCGCGTAAGCGGCAGCCGGTTCCCTCATCAAAAACGGAGGGCTGGCCCCTCACAGAGTCATTTCATCAGCAGGGCCATGACGGCCTTGATGGTGTGCATGCGGTTTTCCGCCTCGTCAAAGACAATGGAGGCAGGGGACTCAAAGACCTCGTCGGTGACCTCCATGGCGTCCCGGCCGAACTTCTCCCCCATCTCCCGGCCAACCGTGGTCTTGTGGTCGTGGTAAGCGGGCAGGCAGTGCATGAACCGGCACTGGGGCCCGGCGTTGTCCATGAGGACCTGGGTCACCTGGTAGGGCCCCAGGTCGGCGATGCGCTCCGCCCAGACCTCCACCGGCTCTCCCATGGAGACCCACACGTCGGTGTAGATCACATGTGCGCCCCTGGTGGCCTCCATGGGGTCCTCCACGAACTCCAGCTTGGCACCGGTCTGGGACGCTACAGCCTGGCAGGTGTCGATCAGCGCCTGGTCCGGAAAGTACTTTTTGGGCGCGCAGGCCACAAAGTGCATCCCCATCTTGGCGCAGCCCACCATCAGGGAATTGCCCATGTTGTACCTGGCGTCGCCCATGTACACCAGCTTGATGCCCCGGAGCTTGCCAAAGTGCTCCTGGATGGTCAAAAAGTCCGCCAGGATCTGGGTGGGGTGGAACTCGTTGGTCAGGCCGTTGAACACCGGCACACCGGCGTACTGGGCCAGTTCCTCCACCTTGGACTGCTCAAAGCCGCGGTACTCGATGCCGTCGAACATACGGCCCAATACCCGGGCAGTGTCGGCCATGGACTCCTTCACGCCGATCTGGGAGCCGGTGGGCCCCAGATAGGTGCTGCCCATGCCCAGGTCCTGGGCCGCCACCTCAAAGGCGCAGCGGGTGCGGGTGGAGGTCTTCTCAAAGATCAGCGCCACGTTCTTCCCCTCCAGCATACGGTGGGGAACGCCAGCCTTCTTTTTGGCCTTCAGCTCTGCGGCGGTATCCAAAAACTCCTGGATTTCAGCTGGAGTAAAGTCCAAAAGCTTTAAAAAGTGTTTTTGTGTCATGGTCTCCCTCTTTCTCTATTGGCGTGCTGCGATGAACTCCTCCACCGCTGCGATCTGGCGGCTGGTCTCGCTGACGGCGGGGCCGCCGTAGCTGCTTCTCTGGCCCATGCAGGCCTCCAGGCTCAGGGCCTGGTACACGTCGTCCTCAAACAGCCCGGACACCTGACGCAGTTCCTCCAGGGTCAGCTGCTCCAGGGTCTTCCCGCTTTGGCCGCAGTAGGCCACCAGACGGCCGGTGACGGTATAGGCGTCCCGGAAGGGCATCCCCTTTTTGGTGAGGTAATCGGCGCAGTCGGTGGCGTTGATGAAGCCGTGGCCGGCGGCGGCGCGCATGTTCTCCGGAATCACCCGCATGGTGTCCAGCATGGCGGCAAACACCGGGACGCACATTTCCACCGTGTCGATGGCGTCGAACACCGGCTCCTTGTCCTCCTGCATGTCCTTGTTGTAGGCCAGTGGGATGCCCTTCATCACCGTCAGAAGGCCCATCAGGTCGCCGTAGACGCGGCCGGTCTTGCCCCGGACCAGCTCCGCCACGTCCGGGTTCTTCTTCTGGGGCATGATGGAGGAGCCGGTGGCGTAGGCGTCGTCCAGCTCAATGAACTTGAATTCCCAGCTGCACCAGAGGATCACCTCCTCGGAGAAGCGGCTGAGATGCATCATCAGGATGGACAGGGCGCTCAGCAGCTCCAGGGCGTAGTCCCGGTCGCTGACGCCGTCCAGGGAGTTGGACATGGGCGCGTCAAACCCCAGCTCCCGGGCCGTCTCCCACCGGTCGATGGGATAGGTGGTGCCCGCCAGGGCGCCGGAGCCCAACGGGCATTCGTTGAGCCGCTTTGCGCAGTCCTCCAGCCGCGTCACATCCCGGCAGAGCATGTTGGCGTAGGCCATCAGATGCTGGGCAAAGGAGATGGGCTGGGCCCGCTGGAGGTGGGTGTAGCCGGGCATCACCGTGGCCTGGTGATGCTTAGCCTGGCGGCACAGCACGCTCTGGAGCTCCAGCACCTGCCGTACCATCACCGGAATCTCCCGGCGGACGTACATGCGGAAGTCCACCGCCACCTGGTCGTTGCGGCTGCGGGCGGTGTGGAGCCGTTTGCCCGCGTCGCCGATGCGCTTTGTCAGCAGGGCCTCCACATTCATGTGGATGTCCTCGTTGTCGGCGGTAAACTCCACCCTGCCCTGCTCAATGTCCTCTAAGATGGACTGAAGCCCCGCGGTGATGGCGGCCACGTCCTCTTTGGAGATGACGCCGCAGTCTCCCAACATCTTGGCGTGGGCCAAACTGCCCTGGATGTCCTCCCGGTAGAGCCGGGAGTCAAATTGAATGGATGCGTTGAAATCGTTGACCAACTCGTTGGTCTCCTTGCCGAACCGGCCGGACCAAAGTTTCATATCGGTTCTCCTTAACTGGGAAAACGGCGGGAGGCCGTCCCGCCGTTTTCGAGCAGTGGTTTGAATTGCGGATACTCCGCGCGAAGAGGCGTTTTTTACAGCTTGCCCTGCTCCCGCAGCGCCTGGACCGTGTCGGGCAGACCCCAGAGGTTGATGAAGCCGGTTGCCTGGCCCTGGTCGTAGTCGCTCTCGCCGAAGGTCACCAGCTGCTCGGAGTAGAGGCTGTGAGGAGAAGTGATGCCGGCATTGATGATGTTGCCCTTGTAAAGCTTCAGCTTCACGGAGCCGGTCACATACTCCTGGGTCTTGTCAGCAAAGGCGCTCAGGGCCTCCCGCAGGGGGCTGAACCACTTGCCGTTGTAAATGAGGTCCGCGAAATCCACGGCCAGCTTGGTCTTCATGTGGGCGGTGTCCTTGTCCACGGTGATCATCTCCAGCGCCTGATGGGCGTGATAGAGGATGGTGCCGCCCGGTGTCTCATAGACACCGCGGTCCTTCATGCCCACCAGACGGTTCTCCACGATGTCCAGAAGGCCGATGCCGTTCTCGCCGCCCAGCTGGTTCAGCTTGCGGATGATGTCGCTGCCCTTCATCTTCTGGCCATCCAGGGCAACGGGCGCGCCCTTTTCAAAATCAATGGTCACATAGGTGGGCTGGTCGGGCGCGTCGACGGGGCTGACGCCCATCTCCAAAAAGCCCTTCTTCTCATACTGGGGCTCGTTGGCGGGGTCCTCCAGGTCCAGGCCCTCGTGGCTCAGGTGCCACAGGTTCTTGTCCTTGGAATAGTTGGTCTCGCGGTTGATCTTCAGGGGGACGTTGTGGGCCTCGGCGTAGTCGATCTCCTCGTCACGGCTCTTGATGTCCCAGGTTCTCCAGGGGGCGATGATGGTCATCTCCGGCGCGAAGCGCTTGATGGCCAGTTCGAAACGGACCTGGTCGTTGCCCTTTCCGGTGCAGCCGTGGGCAATGGCGTCGGCGTTCTCCTGCTTGGCGATCTCCACCAGCTTCTTGCCGATGATGGGGCGGGCAAAGGCGGTGCCCAAGAGATACTGCTCATAGCTGGCGCCCATCTTCAGGGAGGGGATGATGACGTCGTCCACCATCTCGTCCACCAGGTCCGCGATGTACAGCTTGGAGGCGCCGGTCTTGATGGCCTTCTCCTCCAGGCCCTCCAGCTCGTCGCCCTGGCCCACGTCGGCCGCCACGGCGATGATCTCAGGATTGTTGTAGTTTTCCTTCAGCCAGGGAATGATAATGGAAGTATCCAGGCCGCCGGAATAGGCCAGGACGATCTTTTTGATCTCTTTCTTGCTCATATCAATTGCCTCCGTTTTTGTTCCGTGTTTGATGATGTTTGAATTATACGTCTGTAATGTATAAATATGCAATACGCAATTTGCACAATGTTTTGGGGCTTGACTGGATAATTTTGCATATTTTTACGCTGATCATAGAAAAGAGTGCATATCTCCAATCGATATGCACTCTTTTCTGTATAGTTCATCTAATTCATTTTTATGCAGGGGCAAACGCCAAGGAACTCCAGCGGGGAACAGCGGGCGCAGTTCAAACGCAATTGTATAAATCTTTCACGATTTCTCTGATTAAATCCTTGCCACGCCGGAGTCGCGGGCGGCCTGGGCCACGGCGGCCGCCACAGCCCCCTTGACCCGGGGGTCAAAGGCGGCGGGGATGATATAGTCGGCGCAGAGCCGGTCCTCCTCGATGAGGCCGGCCAGGGCGGTGGCCGCCGCGATCTTCATTGCGTCGTTGATGTCGCTGGCCCGTGCGTCCAGCGCACCCCGGAAGATGCCCGGGAACGCCAGCACATTGTTGATCTGGTTGGGGTAGTCGCTGCGCCCGGTGGCCGTCACCGCCGCGCCCCCGGCCTTGGCCTCGTCGGGATAAATCTCCGGCGTGGGGTTGGCGCAGGCAAACACGATGGCGTCCCGGTTCATCGTCCGCACCATCTCCCGTGTGACCATGCCCGGCGCGGACACGCCGATGAACACGTCCGCCCCCGCCAGCGTCTCCGCAAGGGAGCCGGCGCGCCTTGACCGGTTGGTGTGGCGGGACACCTCCTCCTTGATCCAGTTCATCCCCTGCTCCCGGCCCTCATAGATCGCACCGCGTCGGTCGCAGAGGGTAATGTCCCCATAGCCAGCGCTGAGCAGCAGCCGCGCGATGGAGACCGCGGCCGCGCCGGCGCCGTTGATGACCACCCGGACCGACTCCTTCTTCTTCCCCACCACCTTCAGCGCGTTGCTCAGGCCCGCCAGCGTGATCACCGCGGTGCCGTGCTGGTCGTCGTGGAAGATGGGGATGTCGCAGCGCTCCTTCAGCTTTTCCTCGATCTCAAAGCACCGGGGCGCGGAGATGTCCTCCAGGTTCACGCCGCCGAAGGAGCCGGCAAGCAGCGCCACCGTGTTGACGATCTCCTCCACCTTCTGGCTCCTGATGCACAGCGGGATGGCGTCCACGCCACCAAAGGCCTTGAAGAGGACGCACTTGCCCTCCATCACCGGCATGCCCGCCTCCGGCCCGATGTCGCCCAGCCCCAGCACGGCTGACCCGTCCGTGACCACGGCCACCGTGTTCCACCGCCGGGTCAGCTCATAACTCTTCTCCACGTCCTTCTCTATCTCCAAACAGGGCGCCGCCACCCCAGGCGTATAGGCCAGCGACAGCGCCTCCCGGCTGTCCACCGCCGCCCGCGGCGCTACCTCCAGCTTCCCCTTCCACTCATAGTGCTTCTTCAGTGATTCTCTCCCATAGTCCATTTCATCACCCGCCGCCTTCGGCGGCTTTCCTTTCTCATGTTCTCAATTCCAGTTCAATCCCCGGGAGGCGCTCCTCCCCAATGGGATACTCGCTCTCGCCGACCCGCTCAAATCCGATGGACTCATAGCAGCGGAGGGCCGCAGGGTTGTCCGCGAACACCCCAAGCGTCACCCGCTCCGCCCTGAGATAGTCCAGCGCGTAGCGGCAGGCCATGGACACCATCTCCCGGCCCACGCCCCGCCCGCGCAGGGCATCGTCCACAATGACAAACCCAATGCGCACGGTCCTCCGGTCGGAGGCGTCCGGCCAGCGCAGATTCAAATGGCCCACCGGGGTCCCGGTCTCGTCGAAGGCGGTCATGGGCCACAGCGGCTCCGCCGCCCGTGCCAGGTACTGGCCGTGGAACCGCTCCGGCTTCAGTGGAAGCTCCTCATCCGCAAACCTCCGGCCCGACCACAGGAGCAGCGTTCGCCGGTCCCTCACCCATCCGGCCACATAGGCGGCGTCGCCGATCTGATACGGCCGCAGTCCCAACATATCACACCATCTTTTCCGGCCGTACGGCCTCGTCAAATTCCTCGGCACTGAGTAGTCCCAAGGACACCACCGCCTCTTTCAGCGTAATCCCCTCCCGCAGCGCCTTCTTGGCGCACTGGGCCGCCTGTTCATAGCCGATCTCCGGCGTCAGGCAGGTGACCAGCATCAGGGAGTTGTTCAGGTTGTAAGCCATCTGCTCCCGGTCGGCGGTGATCCCCTCCACACAGTTTTTGCGGAAGGAGTCCATACAGTCGGCCAGCAGCCGGGCGGATTGGAGGAAGTTATAGGCGCACACGGGCAAAAAAACGTTCAGCTGGAAATTGCCCTGGGAGGCGGCAAAGCCGATGGCCGCGTCGTTGCCCATGACCTGTACCGCCACCATGGTCACGGCCTCGCACTGGGTGGGATTCACCTTGCCGGGCATGATGGAGGAACCGGGCTCGTTCTCCGGGATGTGGATCTCCCCCATGCCGCAGCGGGGGCCGCTGGATTCCCAGCGGATGTCGTTGGCAATCTTCATCAGGTTGGCCGCCAGGGCCTTCAGGGCGCCGTGGGCAAAGGTCAGGGCGTCTTTGCTGGTGAGGGCGTGGAACTTATTTTCATCCGGCACGAACTCCACGCCGGTCAGGCCGCTCAGCTCCCGGCACACCGCCCGGTCGAAGCCCTTGGGCGCGTTGAGCCCCGTGCCCACTGCCGTGCCCCCGATGGCCAGGGCGCAGAGCTCCGGCAGGGCGGCCCTCAGCATCCGGCAGGGCGCCGCCACCAGTTCCCGCCAGCCGGAGATCTCCTGGGAAAAGCGCAGGGGCGTGGCATCCTGCAAATGGGTGCGGCCAATGCGGATCACATCCCCATTTTCCCGCTCCAGCCGGGCAAAGGTCTCCTCCAGCCTCCCGGCCGCCGGCAACACCTGCTCCACCACCGCCAGCGCCGACGCAATGTGCAGCGCCGAGGGGAAGGTGTCGTTGGAGCTCTGGGAGGCGTTCACGTGGTCGTTGGGGTGGAGTTCCACCCCCTGCTCGGCGGCCAGGTGGGCGATCACCTCGTTGACGTTCATATTGGTCTGGGTGCCGCTGCCGGTCTGCCAGACCGAAAGGGGGAACTCCTCCTCATACTCTCCCCCGCGCAGCTTCTCACACACTGCCCCGATGGCATCCGCCTGCCGGCGACTCAGCTTTCCAAAGTCGGCGTTGGCCCGGGCGCAGGCCTCCTTCAGTGCCGCGAACGCGGTCAGAATCTCCCGGGGCATCTTCTCCGTGCCGATGCGGAAGTTCTCCAGGCTGCGCTGGGTCTGGGCGCCCCAATGGCGGTCGGCGTCCACCAGGACCTCTCCCATGGTATCGTGCTCTATACGCTGGTGCATGGTACTCCT